>JAKOTR010000010.1 GCA_029776225.1 Acidobacteriota bacterium
GCGCGCGAAGCACGCGAAGTCATGACGATGCAAGTCAGCATCGACGGTCTGCGGCTCATCGCAGAGCGGACGGGGAAGTACGAAGGACAGGAGGGTCCCTTCTGGTGCGGAGAAGACGGCCGGTGGACTGACGTATGGCTTCATAACAAGCCGCCGGCAGCCGCGAAGGTCGGCGTACTCCGGCGCGACTTCAAAGCACCGCTATACGCGGTCGCGCGTTGGGCGAGTTACTGCCAGACAAAGAAGGACGGTTCCCCTATGGGGCTGTGGTCGAAGATGCCGGATTTAATGTTGGCGAAGTGCGCTGAGGCGTTGGCATTGCGCAAGGCGTTCCCGCAGGAGACCTCCGGTTTGTATACGGCGGAGGAGATGGCGCAGGCGGATTCCGAAGGACCACGCTACGTAACGCGGGAGGCACAACAAGCGGTAGCGGAACGGAAGATCAGCGAGCTTCAGGAAAAGCAGAAAGAGGAGATGCGGCAGCGGGCGGCGCAGCCGGCGACGGCGCCCGCCCCTCCGCAAAACGACACGGCGAACGACAAACCCTGGACGACGTTCAGGGGAATGCTGGAATGTTTCTCTCGCATCAAGGCGGAGATCAACAACGACGCGATCTACTACGGCGAACTGGATCTGTTCGGCGTTCGACACGCGAACGAGTTCAAGCGAACGGACGACGCGCTGAAGGCGTACAACGCGCTGGTTGCGCGGGCGGAGAAGCTGAAGGCTGAGCGTGCGGACGAGCCGGCGCAGGAGGTTGCGTAATGAGCACGGCATTGACGCTGTACAACATCGAACAACATCTGGCGGCATTGCTGGACACTGCGGATATGGTCGAGGACCCGGAGCAGCAAGAAGCGATCTTCCAAGAGATCCAGCAGGCGTTGGTCCAGGCGGTCGAGAAGCGCGACAGGTGCGCGCAGTTCCTGGTCCACTGCAGGAGCCAACAGGCGGCAATCAACGCTGAAATCAAGCGCCTCCAGGCGCTGAAGAAATCCTACGCGCGCGCGGAGGAGCGGCTGGAGGAATACATCGTCCGCACAATCCAGGGGATTGGCCCGGACGAGAAGGGGCGGTACCGGAAGCTGGAGGGGCGGACGTGCGTGTTCAGCGTTCGAGCGTGTCCGCCATCGGTGGAGGTCCGCAACGAAGCGGAGATACCGGCGGAGTTCAAGACGTTGACGATCACGGTTCCGGCTACTGCGTGGGAAGCCGTCGCCGAAAGCCTTGATATCGACGAGCGCATGAAGTTCCTCGCGAGCGTGAAGAAGTGCGAAGTCGCCGTTGACAAGAATGCGATCAAGGCGGCTATCGACGGCGGGACGGCGGTTCCCGGTGCGGAGCTGGTAACCGGGAAGTATTCGTTGGTGCGGAAGTAGAAAGGGCGATGGCCGGGAGGCGGCAACCGACCCGGCCACGAATTCATATCATGCAGACTCAACTAATTATAGCAGATGGACGCGCTGACAATAGCGAAACGTCCCACGCAGAACGAATTCTGGTACTGGAACGACGAAACGCGATTCTCCGGCGGTGTCTTTGCTTCGCGGCGTTCGCGTTGTCGGTCACGTTCGCCGCGCTGATCTCCCTTGCGGACTGGAAGGTGACAGTAGTCGCATGGCTGATTCTCGTCGCGTCGATGCCGCGGTTCGCGAGACGTTAGCGGGGTCTGCAATGGCAGATCGGAACCCCAACGTAAGCGGCGTGTCTTCGAGATACGTGTTGACGCTGCACGGACACTGCCCAAGCAAGAAGAATTTATGGCGCCGCGGGCGCGGCCAGAAAGCCTACATCGATCGGTCTTCGCAGGCGGAGATCGATTCCCTCGTCCTCCAGGCGCGGTCTGCTTGGAGGCGCGCCCCCTTGTCCCACCCGTCAATGGAGGTGTACATCTACACCCGCTCGCGGCGCCAAGACCGGGACAATATTGTGACTACGATACTGGACGTGCTGGTGAAGGCTGAAGTCCTGACGGGGGACAACATCGCCCGGTTTAACGGAACGCTGACGGTCCATCCGGCAAAGATTGATCCCAATGAGCGCGTGGTTATCGAGATCCGGGAGGCGACACATGAAGAACAAGCCCACGTGGTTTAAGCTCTACCCGGCGGAGTTCCTGGCGGATCGTAACGTCGAGCGGATGAACCTGTCCGAGTTCGGTCTGTACTGCTACCTCATCATGCGGGCATGGATCGACGGCGGGATTCCAGCCTCCCTTGGCGAAATGGCGCGGTACGCCATGTTGCGCGGAATCCCAAGGAAACGACTGGAGAAGATGTGGGCGTCTGTCTCGTCCTGTTGGGTTCCGTCCCAAGATCCAAATATCCTCGTGAACCCCCGGCAGGAACGGGAGCGCGAGGCTGTAGGCGAGTACTGGGAAGCTAAGTCGCGAGCCGGAAAAGCGAGCGCCGTGAAGAGACAACAGCAGAATGTGAACGGATGCACAACACGTGTTGAACAGGTGCCCAACACTCAGACTTTAGACAATAGACCATCACAACAGACAGATGTTGTGTCCGGCGTTACGCCCAAACTCAAAGCGGCGTTCGACGGTCTGGCTGCGCGGTATCCGAACTGCACTGACGTAGATTTCGCGTTTCAGATCTGGATGGGGTACTGCGAGACAGGGATCGTCACGGAGGAGAACGTCCACGAAGTTGACGAAGGACTGACGCGGTATCTCGATTCCGATCTCTGGTCGCGCGACAACGGGCGGTACATCATCTCGTTCGCAAAATGGCTGCACGGTAAGAAATGGCTGGATCGGCCGCAGCCGAGCGCTGAGGCGAAGGCGAAGGCGGCGGCGAAGAACGTGAAGCGGTCGTCGGAGGGCAATGACCCGAACGCGGAGTGGGTGCCGCCCTGGAGGCAGGAGGTCGCGTGATGGCGCAACTGGACGCGGAGCGGGTTAAGGAATGCGCGGATATCGTCCGCATAATCGGCGAGTACGTACGGCTGAAGCGCGGCGGCAATGCGAATGAGATGGTCGCGTTGTGCCCATTCCACAAAGAGCGCACGCCGTCTTTCACAATCACGCGCGACAAGCAGTTGTTCTACTGTTTTGGCTGTCAGGCGAACGGTGATGTTTTCGACTTCGTGAGGAAGATCGAAGGGTTGGCATCCTTCGGCGATGCGGTGAAGCGCGTCGCGGAGTTGGTCGGGATTGATCCGGCGGACGGTTCCAAGACGACGCCGAAGCCGCACTGGGAGGAGCCGAAGCAAGCACACGGAAAGATCGTCGCGACGTATCCGTACACGGACCAGAACGGGAAAATCCTGTACGAAGTCTGCCGCCTGGAGCCGAAGTCTTTCAGACAGCGAAGACCGGACGGGAAGGGTGGCTATACGTGGGACATGAACGGCGTCCGGCGCGTCCTCTATCGGCTGCCAGAGGTGTTGAGAGCCGACACGGTGTACGTCGTCGAAGGTGAAAAGGACGTTCACACGCTCGAAGCTGCGGGCGTGGTGGCGACGACGAATTCCGGTGGCGCGCACCAGAAATGGCAGCCCGAGTGGACGAAGGCGTTGGCGGGTCGGCGCGTGATCGTAATCCCTGACAACGACGAGCCAGGCAAAAAGCGTGCGGCGACTATCGTCAAGGAACTGACCGGGAAAGCGGCTGAGGTCATCCAGATCGAGTTGCCGGTGGGGAAGGATGTAACGGACTTCTTTGAGGCTGGAAACACTCTGTATGACCTGGAGCAGTTGGTTGACGAGGCGCGCAGGGCTGCGAATCGGGAGGAAATCGAGAAGCGCGGACTTCTGGACCCGCTGGAAATCATCGAATACTGCGACGGCGGAATAAGCGCGTTCCTTAACCCGTCGAAGCGGCAGAAAGGTATCGAGACGGGGTTCCGGCGGTTCGATGAGATGACCCTCGGCATGCACCCGGGCGAGCTTATCATTCTGGCGGCGCGTCCGGCGATGGGGAAAACGGCGTTGGCGCTGAACATCGCGGCGAACGTGGCGAGCCGCGGGAAGGTGGTCGCTATCTTCTCCCTTGAGATGTCGCGTGAGTCCATGTTGACGCGGGTCGTCTGCGCGCGCGCACGCGTCGATCAGATGAAGTTCCGGGCGGGGTTCCTGAATCGGGACGAGCGCGACAGAATCCGGCAGGCGCTAAGCGAAGTATGCGACATGCCGCTGTTCATCGACGACAATTCCGACGCCAGTTTGAAAGCGGTTCACGCGAAACTAACGAACCTTCGCGCCCGGAAGGGTCTGGACCTGGTGGTAATCGACTACCTCCAGTTGATGAATTCGAAGACGCGCGAAAACCGGAACCAGGAAGTCGCGGCGCTGTCGCGCGGGTTGAAACTGATGGCCCGCGAATTCCGTGTGCCGTTTCTGGTGCTCTCGCAGCTTTCGCGCGCGCCCGAGGCGCGGCAGGGCAACCACCGACCGCAATTGAGCGACCTGCGCGATTCGGGCGGAATCGAGCAGGACGCCGACGTCGTCGCCTTCATCTTTCGCGAGGAAGTCTACAAGCCGGATCGGGAAGACCTGAAGGGATTGGCGGAACTGATCGTCGCGAAGCAGCGGAATGGCCCAGTGGGAACAGTGAAACTGACGTTCCTCAGGGAGTTGACGAAATTCGAGAACTACGCGGGAGGAGGACACGAATGAAAGTGTGGATCAGGAAGGCGTTGGACGCGGCGAAGGTCGGTGAACCGGAGCGCCAGGCGAAACGCGCGGCGAAGCGCTAGCGGCGGTTGGCATATATGCGGGAATACCGCAAGCGTCAACTGGCTGAGGAAGCCGGGAAGCTGGCATACCTCCCGGTACACAGCCCGTTGCGGCAGAAGCTCGAGCGGGAGCGGTCGATAGAGGCGGCGTAGATGGGCGCGAACAGCAGAATCGAGTGGACGCACCGCACATTCAACCCCTGGTGGGGATGCACAAAGGTGAGCCCGGCCTGCGATCACTGCTACGCGGAGCGGTGGGCGAAGCGTACTGGCTTCGATGTCTGGGGCAAGGACGCCAGCCGCCGGTTCTTCAACGACTCGAAGTGGGATGAGCCACTCCGGTGGGATCGTGCTGCGGCGAAAGCGGGCGAACGCCATCGCGTCTTCTGTGGGTCGATGTGCGACGTGATGGAAGACGCTCCGGGCCTCCAAGAGATCCGCGAAGCGAAGCTCTATCCGTTGATCGAAGCGACACCATTCCTCGATTGGCTCCTGCTGACGAAGCGTCCCCAGAATTTCCGGAGGTTCCTGCCGGCGGCGTGGCTGGACCGTCCCCGTCCGAACGTCGTCGGCATGACGACGGTGGAGAGCGAACGGTATCTGTGGCGCGCAGATGTCCTTCTGCGCACGCCGTTTTCATGGCGCGGCTTGAGCATGGAGCCTCTGCTTGGGCATGTAGACATCGGGCCGTTTATTGGAATCAAGCCGCGTAAGCTGAGCAGCGAATGGCATGGACCAACGCTGACTCGCGGTATCGACTGGGTCATCGTCGGCGGCGAGAGCGGGCATGGCGCCAGACCGATGCACCCTGATTGGGTGCGGGCGATCCGTGACCAGTGCTTGGAGGCCGGCGTGCCGTTCTTCTTCAAGCAGTGGGGCGAGTGGCTACCGCAGGGACAGTTCGGAACTGACGGAGATACGCCGACCGCCGTGAACACCGGCGCACGGTGGGGCGTACTGACTATGGATGGCGAGTACATAGCACAGACGACGCGTTGGATGCGCGGCCCAGGTTGGTACGCAGATGACGGTGAGGTGTATGTGTACCGCGTTGGCAAGCGTGATGCTGGCCGTCTCCTGGACGGACGCGAGCATCTGGAATTCCCGGAGACACGATAACCATGGCTGATCGGCAGCGGCTTCCAGCCGAACGCACATCGATAACCCATCGTTTCGAGATCGGAGGATTGAAGGGGTACGTAACGGTCGGGCTGTATCCGGACGGCCGTCCGGGGGAGTTGTTCATCCGCGTTCCGAAGACAGGGACCATCGAGCAGGGGTTGTGCAACGCGGTCGGTATCCTGTGCTCGATGTGCCTCCAGGCGGGCGTACCGCTCGCGGATATCGTCGCCAAATTCAAGAACACGAAGTTCGAGCCGAGCGGATGGGCAGCAATTGGCGGCGAGAAACACTTTGCCACGTCCATCCTCGATTACATCTTCCGGTGGCTCGAAGTCCGGTTCCTCGGCACCAATCAAACCCGGTAGGGGAACATATGCGCGTCGTCTATTTTGATCTTGAAACTGCTGGCATTCATGAAATCGATACCGATAACTCATCCAGGGAGGTATAGATGACCATCTTCCACATTCACACCTGGGGATGGCCGCGCCGCCGCGGAGACCGCGATGTACAGGTGTGCACAAAGTGCGGCGCCGAACGCGATTCGGAGATCCAGTTCGCCGTAAGTGGGCCCACGAACAGTGCCGGGAAGCGGCAACCGCGCTACAGGAGGTGGGATTGCTATGTTTGGCGCGATTGAAACCCGGTATCGCGGTTACCGGTTCAGAAGTCGGCTTGAGGCAAGGTGGGCTACCTTCTTTGATTATCTCGGTTGTGCATGGGAATACGAAAAAGAGGGTTACGTCCTCCCGAACGGGGATCGATATTTACCAGATTTTTGGGTCTCCAACGTTGGTCTTCGCTCCACTCTGATCGAAGACAGCGGTATTTGGGTCGAGATAAAACCGATAGAACCATCCGAACCGGAAATGGAACGTTGCGCCAGTTTAGGTGAGCTTACGCAAAAGGGTGTTGTTCTCTTCTATGGTCTTCCAGGGGAACGGCCAGATGATTGGGGATATGAGCTATGGCCCACATGGGATTACCCCATGACCTTCTGCCGATGTTACGAGTGCGGACGGATGAAGGTCGAGTTCCCGGTAGGAAAGTATATGTATTGCGAATCATGCGGTGAATGGTGCGACGACGAGCACACGGCAATCATAGCTGCATGTGCAGCCGCGCGAGCTGCACGCTTCGAATTCCTGGACCGCTATTCCATAGGCCTTAGGCCTTCATGGAGACGCGATGACTCGATACGAGGAGATGAATGAACGCGCACGACGTATCGTGCGTGGCACGATGGAGCCGCTCAGCGGGTGGTACGATTCGCCGGATGATCTGGAGATCGAGATTCGGCGGGCCCTCGGGTGGGCCTATGAAATGGGCGTCAACAGAGGGCCGTGGCGCGAGCTTGCGCGTGAGTTGCTTTGCACAGTAATGCTCCCGGCGGCCCCCTCCGGATCGACATACGATATCAGGCCGGCGAGGCACGTCATCGAGGCGTTCCGGCACATTCTGCCAGACGTGTGGGACGACGACTTCGAGTGCGAGTACGTCGCTGGTATATCGATATGTCGCCCGGTAGGTAGGCTGCGGAGGTTGATCGAGGGGGAGGAATAGATGGATAGAGTCATTGTCCGCTCACAGAGCGATCTGGACGTGCTGCCAGAGCGCTTTGAACAGTACACAGTGATCGAGATACGTGTGCCCGAACGAACCCGTATCTCGATCACGAAGGCCATGGATAACTCCAGCATCGTGGCCATGGGGAACTCCAACGTCGTGGCCTGGAAGAACTCCAGTGTCGAGGCCTGGGAGGACTCCAGCATCGTGGCCATGGGGAACTCCAACGTTGTTGCCTGGGATAACTCCAGCGTCGAGGCCAGGAATAACTCAAGGGTCGTGGCCAGAGATAACTCCAGCGTCGTGGCCAGGGATAACTCAAGGGTAGAGGCCAGAGATAACTCCAGCGTCGCGGCCACGGATATCTCC
>JAKOTR010000047.1 GCA_029776225.1 Acidobacteriota bacterium
GAGCCGCGCCTCGACGCCGCGAGCGCCACGGCCTGGTACCTGTTCGCAGCGCCGGACCAGATCGACACGATCGAGTACGCCTATCTCGAAGGCCAGGACGGCGTCTACATCGAAACGCGCCAGGGCTTTGACGTGGACGGCGTTGAGATCAAGGCCCGCCTCGACTTTGGGGCCAAGGCCATCGACTGGCGCGGCATGCAACTCACGATGAACAGAACGGGAGTCTTGGTTGTCAATTTAATGCTCGCATCGTTTCTGTCTTCGACTGAGGCACCAGCGCAAGTTTGCCGCGTTTCAGTTGCGGGACTGAACAATTGGCGGAGAGTGATGGGCCCGGTCGATGCTGAGTGTGGCTGGTTTCACAGCGCACCGTTCGGGAACTGGGGCGTCACATCGAACTACGGCCAGAAGGAAGACGGTCGTCAGTTCGAAGGCTGGTACTGGACCGACAGCAAGTATCAATGGAACAGTTGCACATTCCACGAATGGGCACCACCCAACTGCTCCTACTACAACTGGAACAACTGCACGGAACAGGTACAGCATCTATACGGATCGTCCGCCATGTCGATCGACGTGCACGGAACCATCGGAGCGGATGTGTACGCCAACTGCCCCGAGGACACCGACGACGACGGAATCTGCGATAGCGGTGGATGCAAAGACTTGTATGCCTGGTCAAGCGGTACAAACTGGATGTCGCTGTATGAACTTGACCGCCCGGACCCGGACGATCTGGTCCAGACTCTGTATTTTCCGAACACCACGGCCTATCTGAACTGCGAAGTCGGTTGGTGTGATGCTGCGGCGAGCCCCTGGGTCGGCGTGAGCTGGTATCAGGACCCGAGCAACGAACAGCGGGTTGAGGCGCAGTTGCAAATGCTCGTAAACTACGCGTACTATGTAGACGGACCCAATTGCGAGTATCTGCGGTTCTCCTATCCTCGATACAACTGCTTGTGGTGAAGCGACTGGGTTAACAAAGGAGGAATGGCAATGTTGGGGAAAAGAACACAGTTGCCTATGGTGGCGGCTTTGGTTCTCACGGCGAGCCAAATCCTTTCCGCGCAGAGTGGAACTGTCGGTCTCGTGGCCCGTATTCTTGACGCCAGTAGGCAGCCGGTGTCGGGCGACGTGACGGTCCTACAAGGTACGACGCATGTCAAATCGACGAATTACCAAACGGGCGGCGATGGAGTGGCGCTGCTAAACATCGATCCGACTAGCAGAGCGACCATCGTGGCCAAGGCCGACGGATACGTGTCGCAAGAGATTTCGGTTATGGTGTCGGGCGCGAGCCCTTCACCCACGCTTGAGTTCGTGCTCCCCCGTTCGAGTGTGGTCACGGGACGGGTGGTTGATCGGGCGGGCAACACCGTCCCTGGCGCCGCCGTGCGGATAGGATACCCTGGCGAGTTGCGGACTTTTGTATTCGAGCAGGAAGTGGGCCCGTTTCGCTCGGACGAGTTCGGGTATTTTGTGTTGCCGTTTGTCGCCCAGGGGAAGCCCTTTGTCATCGAGGCAACTGCCGACGACTGGCTGCCGGCGTTCTCCGGCCGGCTGCTCGCCTCGGGAGAACAGCTCCAGGGCGTCACCGTCGTTTTGGACAGACTTGGCGTGACAGTCCGCGGGAAGGTGGTGGATGCTACAGGAGCCCCCGTGACCGGCGCCTATGTGCGCCTGCACGCGTCGGCGAAGGACGAAGGCTATCCTGCCGAGGCTATGCAGTCGAGGAGCCTGCACGCAGCCGCGAACCGCCGCGCCCGGACCGGTGTGGATGGATCGTCCGAGTTCAGAGGAGTGCCGTCTGGAAAGGCTGTTCTGATAGCGGGTCGGACCGGGTCTCGGCTGACCAAAACTGAGCTGATAATCCAGAGGGGCCCCACTTCACCAATTGTTGTAAGCGTACCTTGAGAGGTGAATGGGATGAGCGAGCCGAAAGGTATAGCGCGGGCCGAACACCGAGTTTCTGCAAAGGAGCTGCTACGCGGGTTCGTGTGCCGGTTCCTTGTCATACAGGTCCTTGCGCTTCAGGCGCTTGCAAGCCAGCCGCAGCGGGACTGGAATAGCATATCCCGCTTGCGTCCGGGACGAAAGGTCACGGTCCAGCTTGATCGGCCGAAGGTTACAGTGAAGGGCGCATTCGTGTCTGCAGATAACGCCACTATTACAGTGCTTCAGGCACGCGGAGGTACTCGCCTCATCGCCAGGGATACGATTCGCCGGGTGACGGCCAGCCGTGGCGCGGCCAAGTCCGCGCCGCTCATCGGTGCCGCTGCCGGTGCGGGTACATTTGCTGCCATCGGTCAGGGGTGGGATCTCTCAGGCGCCGGAACAGCCGTGGTAGTCGCAGGTGGTGCGGCGATCGGAGCATTGATCGGATTGTTGATTCGCGGCATCCGGGGGGACGAGCTGATTTACGAGGTGCCGGGGAGTTAACATCCTCCATACTCCAACTGAACTGGCATGCCAGCATCTGCAGTTCAGAGATGAAAACGTTAATTAACGTTGTGAAAGGCAGTTCGACCGTTCGACCGATCAGCTCCCGTACCACGATCTAAAATCTCAGTCGTTCAGTCGTTCATTAGAAACGTCTCTCGCTTAGTCTTAGTTCCTGCACTGTAGCGTTCCGACTTCGCTCTCATGGCCGATAACAAGCTCGAGCTGGTCGTCACCATCGACGTCGATAAGGGGAACCAGTCCATCAAGAGCGTCAACACCAACCTGTCGAATATCGAAGCGACCGCCACGAAAGCCGCGCGCGGCGCCTCGCAGGGCATCGACGGGATGACCGCCTCGATGGTGAAGGGCGCCACGGCCGGCAACCTGCTCGCGGACGCGATCAAGAAGGTTATCGACTTTGGGAAGGAGTGGACCATTGGGGCTGCGCGGCAGGCGGCCCAGGAAGATCGGCTTGTCTCCATCACCCGCACTCTCGCCAGAGTGCACGGCGACGGCGCGGCCGCCGCGACGAAGGCCATCGAGGCCATTCGCCAGGTCGGCTACACCTCGGAGGACGCCACCACCAGCATCCAGAAGCTCATCATCGCCGACATCGGCCTGGAGAAGGCGCAGGGTCTCGCGCGCATCGCCAAGGACGCCGCCGCCGTCAGCACCGAAGGCATCAGAGCCGCCGAGGCCTTCGAGAAGATCATGCTGGCGATCGAGACCGGCCAGAGCCGCGGCCTGCGACGATGAGCCTGTTTGTCGATCTGAACAAGGCGGTTCAAGTTGAGGAGATGAAGCGCGGCCGAACGCTCACCGACCTCGAAGCCAAGCAGGTCCGCTACAACGCCGTGATGCGCGCGGCGACGGAGACTCAGGGTGCGGCCGCGGCCAAAGCCGAGAGCGTCGACGGCCAGATGGAGAAGCTCTCCCGCGAGCTGAAGGACCTTAAGGACGATGTCGGCCGCGCTTTCCAGAACGAGTTGAAGGCCGTCGTCGGCCACTTGAAGGACCTGGTCGGCTGGCTCAAAGACAACGTGACCTGGATCGAGAAGTTCGGCACGATGGCTGTTTGGCTCGCGGGCATTCTCGCCACCTACACCATCGCGAGCAAGATCCTGGGGATCGCCAAGGCCGTCGATGCGCTCACACTCGCGCTCACGCGGAATCCCTGGGCGCTGCTCATCACGGGCGTGGTTACCGCGGGCGCGGTCGTCTACAAGTCGTATAGGGACATGCAGGAGGGCCTGGAGGCGCGCGGCCGCGAGATGGAGAACGCGGCGCTCCGGCAGCAACTCCTGTCCGGCAAGACGTCCCTCGCCGACCTCCGAAAACGCGGGATGACGGACGACCAGATCCGCGAACTCGTCACCGGCTGCAGACTGCTGCCCGGCGAAGAGGAGCCGTGGGGCGAGTTCGGGGCCGGTCTGCCCAAGATCAAGATCGCGGGCGAGCCGGATGTGGACGCGCTGAAGCTCGCGCAGGAGATCCGGAAACGCCAGGCCGAAAACGAGAAGTTCTTCCGGGAACGGGCCATCGCTGCCGCGGGCGCCGGCAAGACCGGCTTCGCCAAGGACATCGCCGAGATCAACGCCGAGATCGCCAAGCGCACCACGTTCGTCGATGAGCGCGGCGTCTCGCACTACGTCGCCCTTACCAAAGCGGCCTGGAACGCGATCATTGACGAGGCGCGACAGAAGCTCGAAGCCTTCAAGCAGCACTTCGCGATCGAAAACAAGAAGGCGCTGGCCGATTACCTCAAGGACGAAGAAGATGCGCACCAGCGCGCGATGGAATTCGAGGCGCGCCGCTTTCAGCAGCGCATCCAGAACGACGCGGAAATCGCCGAGCGCAACCTCGATCACCTACGCCAGGTTTATGCCTTCGAGGAGCAGCGGGCCGGCTTCGAGCGCGACGCCCGCCTCCGTGAGATTGAGGGCGCTGACGCGCAAACGCTCGAGCAGAAGATCGCCGTCGAGCAGCGCAAGGCAGAGATTGAGGTCGACTACCTGGAGAAGGTCCACGGGGTGCGGCAGCGCCTCTACGACATGGACACCTCGCGGATGCTGCTCGAAGAGGAGTTGACCCTGAAGCGGCTCGGCTACCAGGCCGACGAGATCAAAGCGCGAATCGCCGAGCTGAGCCAGCAGCGCGAGGATATCCGGCGGCAGAACCAGGAAGCCACGGACGCGGCGATCCAGGCCGCGCGCGAGAACGCCGCCAACCGGGCGGCTCAACTGGTGCGCGAGCACAACCGCACGATCTTCGAATCGCTGAAGCAGCAGGCCGGCGGCGTTTTCGATGCGCTGCTTCAGAAGTCGCAGTCCGTGTGGTCGGCGATCGCGAACTCGTTCAAGACCGCGTTGCTGACGGCGATCAGGGAAGTCGTTACTTCGCGCGTGGCTGCGATGCTGATGTACCTGTTTACAGGCCAGAAGGTGACGTTCGCGGGCGGCGGCGCCGGTTCCCGCGGAAGCGGCGGCATCCTGGGCGGACTGGGCGGACTGCTGGGCATCGGCGCGATGCCGGTGTTCGGCGGTAAGGGCGGCCCGATTCCAGGCGGTGCGGTGGGCGGCTGGGGCACGCCGCCGTTCATCCCGAGCGGCGGCGGCGCCGGTGGCGGCGGCCTCACCTCGAAGGCAGGCGTTAGCATCAGGGGCGGCTTCAAAGGATGGAAAGATCTCCTGGGCAGCCTGGGCGACATCGGCTACCGGCCGGAGCGTTGGCGCCTGGACGAGATGGGCAACCTGACCAAAATCGCCGATGTGCGCGGGATCGGCGGCTGGCAGGGTGGCGCGTTGCTGGCCGGCGGGAGCATTCTTGCGCTCGAAGGACTGCGACGCGGCGGCTGGTCTGGCGTGGCCATGACCACGTCGGGCGGCGCGATGATCGGCGCGAAATTCGGCGGGCCGTTGGGCGCGGCCATCGGGGCCGGCGTGGGGTTCGTCGCCGGCCTGGCACGGTTGTTCGTCAAGAGCGCGGAAGAGAAGGCGCGCGAGAAGATCAAGGCCCTGTACGGCGTCGACATCTCGGACAAAGGACTGCTCAAGCAGATCGTGGACACCGCGAAGCAGGCCTTCGGCGGCAACCTCGACATGGCGATCCGCAGCCAGCAGATCCGGGACCTGATCCAGTTGTACGCAATGAGCACGGGGCAGCCGACTCGAGGCATGCCCGCCACGGTTCACCCGCTCGACATCGTTCAGATGGGCGGGTCATTGTACCAGTCGCCGGGGTACTCGAACGGCACAGCGCTCCCCGGCCTGGGCGGGCTGCCCACGCTCGATACCATCGGTGGCGGTGTGGCATCCGGAGCCGGACTCGGCACTACGGTGGTCAACCTTCAGATCGACTCGAAGATGGTCGGGAACGTGATCATCCAGAACGGGCGCGTGGTTGCCCAGGGCGCGATCAACGCGATGAAGGCGAATGCCGGGCGGCGGGAATTGACGGCGCTTCAGGTCAGCCCTGGTCTGGTGACCGCGTGAGACCCGACAGTCCTACTCCGGTGGCGCAAGATCTACCGATACGACCTTACCGATCCATGCCTGCGACAGCCGTGCAGACTGGGCGGCTTTGGCGTCGCCTTCCAGACTGACGCGGAGCGAATAGCCCCGTTTCAGCAAGCGATCGAACGTGATGTCGCTGCGGTTCTCGACGCATACGATCTTGTTCAACGGGAATCGGCGTTCGTGGATAGCTCCGGGTTCAAGCCGCGCCGCAACGGGGAGGACGAGGCCTGCCATCGACGTAAGGTTGTCTACGTGAAAACACTCCCGCTCCTTTCCGTCCGGAGCTACTGCGATGAACTTGAAGTTCGTGGTGGTCCCTTTTCCGGCCTCTGCGCCGGTCAGTATTTCTAGCATGCGGGAGCCTGTGTTTTTGAGCAAAACTCGAACTTCTGGTTCAGGCGAAGAACGGCCAAAGCTGATTCCCAAACGCACGTCGTTCACGGCGGGACCCCAGGCAATTTGGTCGGCGCCGAAGGCGGCGATACTCATTCCCAGCGCTGCTGCGATCAACGAAATGTCACGGCGTCTCATGGGCGGCCTTTCGTCCACCGAGTATATCGCCTCATAGGTGGAAGAGGTAGATGCCTGGCGCCGTTCAAAACGCCGCACCCGCTGCGGTGCTGCCGCAAAGCCTTAGCCGCGCATTCGTTCACACGCGCGAGTACCCGGTCATCGACAACGAGTACCGGAATGGCGAATCGCAGCGGTCGGTCGAGGCCTCGACCAGCCGCAAGAAGTGGCGCCTGGCAAAGCGGCTGACACCGGCGCAACTCCAGGCGCTTCGTGCTTTCTATGAGGCCCGGAACGGTCCCGCCGAGCCGTTCTACTTCTACGACCCCTACGAGACGAACCCGAAGTTCTCTTACGACCCGACCGGCCAGGCGACACAAGGCCGGCACACCGTGCGGTTCAACTGCGAGTGGAGCCAGTCCGTGTCGCTTGGGCGAGCCGTGGTCGAAATCGAACTGGTGGAGGTAGCCTGATGCTGTTGCTCAAACCGGGAGTCCGCATTGCAGGCCTGCGGCCGGAAATCCTGCTCGCGGTGGTGGCCGCAGAGCGCGTCTGCGCCGAGATGGGCGTGGATTGTGTTGTGACAGCGTGCGTGGACGGCGTCCACAAGGCCGGCTCTCTCCACTACTGCGGCCTTGCGGTCGATCTCCGCAGCCGCGATTTCCGCCCGGGAGACGCGGATAAGGCCATTGCGCGCCTCAAGCAGTGCCTCGGCACGGACTACGACGTGGTTCTTGAAAAGGACCACCTCCATCTGGAGTATCAGCCAAAGCAGCCGTTGACCCATGCCTGACTACATCGGCAACATCGCCGTCCCGGAGATCGTGCCGAGCGGCACCTTCCCCATTCTGCCCGACTACCCGCACGGCCGCGCGCAGCTGCCCGAGGTGGTAATCCACCAGTTCGGCTCCGGCAACGCGAAGATCGAGCAACGGTTCCTCCTTGGCACCGGCGCTGTGCGCTTTACCGTGCGGCGTGCCTGGCTCCGCGAGTCCGAACGCATTGCCCTGCGCAACTTCTGGGAGTCGAAGTACGGTCCCTACGGCGCGTTCACCTACAACGCGCCCAACGACGACGGCATCGGGACCACGCCCTGCATCTGCCGCTTCGCCAACGAGCCGCTGTCCTGGGAAATGGTCGCCGACTGGGCCTGCTCCGTCGGCGTCACGCTGGTCGAGATCCCGTCGAGCACGCCCGCATACGCGCTGAACTCCACCGTGACCCGCTTCCCCTCCCAAGCGCTCAAGGACGCGCTGCTCTCGCAGGTGCAGCAGGTGATCCCGCTCGTCAGGATCCAGCCGCTTCAGCCCGGCTACCCGGCAATCTATCTCTCCGACCGCCGCTGCACCGTCGGCGGCCAACTCTACCAGGCGCGCCTGATCGACTTCGATGGGATCTCGCAGGGAATGGGCAGCGAGGCCGACGACGCCTCCTTCACCCTCGGCAACGCCGACCGCGTCATGCGCGACCTCGCCAACGACGTCGACCTTTACCGCGCCTCGATCGAGTTCTCGCTGTTTCACGTGGGCACCGGCATCAAGCTCGATCTCTGGAAGGGCGACATCGTCAACTGGTCGCTCGATGCCGGCCCCGAGTTCAAAGTCACCGCGTCGGACGGCCTCTATGAACTGAACCTGCCTTACCCGACCCGCAAGATCTCGCGCACCTGCTGGAAGGCATTCAACTCGCAGGCCTGCCCGTTCGCCGGCCACGGCGCGCTTGACCTGGTCCACTTTCCCGAAGCCGATCCCACTCGCTGCGACAAGAACTACGAGACGCCGAACGGGTGTCTCGCGCACGGAATGAAGCGCTACTACGGCGGCATCGTAGCCGAACCGCAGGGCGTCCGCATCAAGGACAACTCGACGGGCGTGTGGGGCTTCGGCCGGTCCACGATCACCAGCGTGTCGCTGGTTGCCGAGTCGATCTACGACCAGGTGCTGCCCGAGATCTACACGGACACCGACATGCCGGTGAACTGCAAGATTGCGGCGGGCCGCGACGAGAGCGATTTCTACGAGGCGCTGGGCATCGAGGGCGAAGGGCCGCTCGTGGCGTTCACCACGCCGCGCATGGAAGACAAGGACGGCGACCGCAAGGCGGAAACCTTCGTCGGCCACACGCTCGACGGCCAGGCCCACCACGGCTTTCCGAACAACGACTACGGTCTGCGCACCTGCCTGGGCAGTGATCCCGCAAGCACCACCGATTTCTTTTCGCTCGACCAGTCCGGCGATGTGACCGGTGGCGACTGGCGCAAGGTCTACTCAGGCAACTCGACCTACAAGGACAACTTCGCGGCCGGAACGTCGTTCATCGTGATCCGCAGGTCGGACGCGAAGGGCCTGCAACTATCGAGGCCCGGCGACCACGCCATGATCGCGACGGTCCAGCAAGGCCTGCGCGGCTGGGTGTGGACCAGCCCCGGCGTGCGCGTCTACGGGCCGGCGCTGACCAACCCCGTCTGGATCGCCGTCAACATGCTGCTCCGGGCGCGCGGGCTGCGCCTCGGCGCGGATGCTACAACCCAGCAGCTCGATTTTGCCGAGACGTTCTTCGACGTCGAGGCCGCGATCAACGCCGCCGCGATCTGCGACCAGCAGGTGACGAAGCTCGTCGGTGCTGGCACCGAGGCGCAGTTTAAGTTCCGCGGCGTGATCCAGGAGGAGAAGCCCCTGCGCGACTGGCTCCAGGAAGTGCTCATGAACTGCCTGGGCTATTACACGTTCGCCTTCGGCAAGCTCAAGATCGGCATCCGCAACAACTCCTCCGTGGTTGAGGCCTTCACCGAAGGCAATATCCTGTTCCGCAGCCTGGAAATGGCGCCGCTCAAACCCTCCTTCAACCACCTCACGGCCAACTTCGCCGACCAGGATTTCGGCTTCGTCAACAACAGCGTGGCGGTTTACGACATCGACCACGCTGCGCTCATTGGCGGCGGCGCCGGGCCACTGTTCCTGAAGTCCAACGTCAACCTGTGCGGGGCCTCGACCAAGTCGCAGGCGGCGCGCATCGTGAGTGTGCGGCTGCGCGAGGAGTTGGGCGGAACGAGCGCGGCGGAATGGAAGAAGGCGCGCCAGGTCTCCTTCAACACCACCGTGCTCGCGCTCAACACCGAGCCCGGCATGGTCTGTTCGATGACGCACCCCGACATGCCCGGCGGCAGCGGCGAGTTCCGCGTCACCTCCTGGCGCCTGAACAAGGACTTCTCGATCGACATTCAGGGCCGCACGACCACCGACAGCATGTACGACCTGGTCGCCGGCCCCAAGCCCGCCGACGTGGAACCGTCACCCGTGCCGGAGGAGATCCTGCACGACACCGGGGTGCCGGGCATCGTCTTGGGCACGCCGAAGCTGGGCGATTACGGAACCATCGCGCTCGATGACATCGAGGTCCAGCCGGACGCCTCCGGCAACATGAACATCGCCGGCGCGCACCAGGTCGCGATGGCCCTGTATTACGTGGATGAACTGGCGACCGACCTTTGGGCCCGCCTCGAAGCTCCCATCGACAAGTACACCGACCCAGTGACCGTCTCCTGCACGGTGAACCCGGATACCGCGCGCGGTTTCCGCGTCGGCGACTTCGTAGTCTTCAACGATGAGGCGGCCGATCCAGACCATCCTGGCCGCCGCTCCTATGAATGCGCCCAGATCGTCGGGCCCGGCAACGAGGGCGATGTAGTGCCTTCGGGCAACTTTGTGATTCAGCGCGCCTGGCCCGGCGTCGATCCTGGCTTCGCCACGTTCGGAACGTTCCGCTGCGCTCACGCGAAGGGCATCCGGTTTTTCAAGCTCGACTACAAGATCTTCACCTACTCGGTGAAAAAAGGCTTCTTCCGGACCCCCGGCATTCCGGCGCGCGTTGAGGCGAAGCTTCCCTCGGCCTGTGTGGTCGCGATGCTCGTGGGCGTGGCCAATCACTTCGGCTTCGGGCCGTTCACCGTCTGGCCGCTATCCCACCACAACGAGCCGTTCATGCCTGGCGACCGGACCTGCTCGGGTGGCGCCTACACGTTCCAGATTCCGGGCCCGCTCGCGGTCGCGGACACGGTGGCGATTCCGATGAAGGTGCAGGACCCGGCTTCGATCCGCTGCGTTTACGCCTACCTGCAGCGGGGCACTTCGGACGGGCAATCGGCCTATCTGGTCAAAATCAGCCGGGACGGCGGCGCCACCTGGGAGCCGCTCGAGTACATGGGGATTGCGCAGTCGCTGCCCACGCCATCTAAGACCACCTATGACTTCCTCGTCAGGCGAGGGTATGGGCGGCCGGAAACGCGACGGCTGCCCTACAACGACTTCGGCATCGTGCTCTATTACGCGGTGACCGCTGGTCCAGACCCGCAAACGGTCCCGACCGCCTCCTACGGCGCGAACCGGCTTGGCTTCGACGTGGGCGAGTTCGTGCACATCAACCTGGGGCAGCCCGACGAGGAGTACGTCGAGGTGCTCTCGGCCGACCCGGACAACCAGACGTTCACCGCGATTTTCACCAAGGATCACGCCGTGGGCGCGACGGTCCGCCCGACGATTTGGCCGACGCCTATCCTGAATGAGGGCGACGACCTCGCGTTCGACATTCTGGTGGTGGCGTCGCCGGACCCGGGCAGCGATCTCACCGTGGTGATTCAGACCTAGAGGCTACACATGCTACTGAATCCAAATCGCTCCAGGAACCGTATCTTTGTTGAAACACAAACCAACTGCAAATCTGCGCACTCGCACCTCAGACTCGCAAGATGAAATCAAATTAATATTAATAATTATAGACCTTTTTGCCTTTATATGCCAAATTCCCTCGCAGGAGGGACCTCATGGCCATTGCTTACGTTCAGGGAATGGTATTCCCAACAATTGTCAGCATCCTATCGGCGGTGGGTATGGCTGTCCCGGCCATCGCCCAGCCCTTACAGGCGCCAGCTTTGGCTGCTCCCACTCTCCGACTTCCGCCCCATGCTGTCCCCGGCTCCACACCGGAACGACGTGCAGCGCTGCTGCGATACACACCGGAGCAGCGGGAGAAAATGTTGGCCCCGGTCAAGGCGTACCTTATGCAGCGCTGGCAAAAGACCGGGGGAGGCCTCAGCCCGGGAGTCTTCCGGTCCTGGCAGGACATAATAGCGAACCGCGGCACATCCGTCGCTCCCGAGCTCACAGCGTCGTCGGTGGCCCACTTCACGTTCCAATTCCGCGACAATTCGGGCGTGCTGGCCACACCGAACGCAGCAGTGCGCGAATATCACGGTGTCTATCCCAGGTCGGTCGGTACAAACGCAGTGTTTGGAATACAATCTGATGACCTCGATTTCGATGGGCTGCCCGAGGATTTTGAGAACCAGCTCGCGGACAACTTTACGCCCATTTACGGAGTCTCGGGAGGCGAGTTCAATTACTTCGCGCGTTTCGGGGACTATGTCCCCCAGACCGTGATCCAAAGACTGGGCCCGGTCCCGCCGACGAGCCATTTCCGCGTACAACCGCTGGGGCTCGCGACGGACGCCAACGGCACCCTCGTCTTTGCGATGCGAATCGACTACCTGACCTCTTGGGACGCTGACGGCGGACTTGCGGGCGGTGGCGCCTTTTGCTTGTACTCGTATTTCGGTCTGGACTCACTTATCCAGGTTCTAACGGACCACGAGTTGGACAACGAGCGCTCGGCAATGCTGGTGGCTGCACCTGCGGTGAACGGAAGCTATAACTCCGACCCGAACGCCTACAGCCTTTACAGCGTCTACTTGGCAGCCCACGAAGGGACGTTCTTCGATCACAGTATCTATGCAGATTTCTGGCCTGTCGTGCCAGCCGGGAATCATCTTAACGTCTCGCTCTCGAAGTCGAAGCATGCGACCTACAATTTCAATCCAGATTACTATCCGCTGTTTCCATATTGGTTCATCGCGGACACGTATGCTGGGTTATATGACTCGTACTATGCCGGCTTGATCAGTTACGACACACTGTTGCTCTCGCTTGCGATCGCTGACGACATCTTCTATGGTTGTGTCGTCGAGCGCTTCGGTAGTCAGGGGGGTGCCTTCGCACAGACCCGCATCAACGTGGGCGAGCCAGACGCTCCGATTGACGGGTGTGGGTTTATTCGCGACAACACCTCGCGTTCCAGTTATCTATACCAGAAACTGGCTGCGCCTCTTTGGTAGTATCGTTGGAAGGATAAACAGCAGGAACATGACTCGAAAGACAATTGCCCTCATTCTCTGCACGATGCTAAGCGTCACGACGTGGTGTAGCGCCGCCAACACGTCTATGATCCAGCATGGAAAGGACACGGCGGGTTGGGCTGCGGCGGTGCATCAAGCCGATGCTAACGGCTACAATTTTGTGGAATTCCGCCTCACGGATCGCCGCAAGGTGAAGGGCTATCTGAGAGCCGTATACCCGGAATCCTGCACCGTTCAGGCTGCACCGGGAACGGTCGAGGTCTCCTATAGTGATATCCAGTCTGCGAAATGGAAGCACAAAGACCCGGCCGTTCCCACCAAGTACGCGAACCAAGCTTTGAGCCGTCCAGCCAAGTACGCTTTGATTCTCGGCATCGGGTTGGTTCTTGGTGTGCTCGCTGCGATTTGGGCTGGCAGGTCATAAACCTACCGTGAATTCGATCATGGTGACGCATACCTGTAGGGTAGCTTCGGCTGCTCGGCTCTCGGCTTGTCGGTGAGACGCCGGTAGGCTCACTTTACTAGCTAGGCCAACACGTACCCCAGAGCGCGAATAGTCGCTTCGTTGCGCGGTCGCGCTGCGGGCAGCTCTGTGTTTCTCGCGCCGTTTTCTCCGCTACTGATGGGCTCTCAGCCTCTCCACATCTTCGACCCCCGCCGGACCATGCACGTGCAGGGCTTTTCCGGCCGCGCTGCGACAACCACCATCCACAACGCCACCGAGACCGGTCTGTCCATCTCCGGTATTTTCCAGGCGCCCGAGGATTTCGCCGTCCTCTGCCTCTACGACGCTTATGATTACTTCAACCACTTGCGCACAAAGCCGCTGCCGCGGACCGACCTGGCCGGCCTCCGGCTACAGTTCGATCTGGAATACGACCATTCCCTCGAGGGCGCAATCCGTTTCGATGCCGCCAAGTACCCGTCCGTCTCCTGGGACTCGATGACTTTCGTGTGCGGCAAAGGAGACCCTGAAGACCTTTACGAGGTGCGCCTCCGCGACTATGCCACCGTGCTCGATGGCGAGGTCTACGACTCGTATGCGACGCTGATGCTCCGCACCGATCTCAGCCTGGCGGCCCTCGCGGACGTGAATCGTCCGGGCATCGATTACATCCACCTCTACTTCCGCGACACGCGCTACACAGTCACGCACATGGATGCACGCGTGGAGGCGCAGATCGAAGAATACAATCCCACCACCGGAGAGCTGAGGCTGGCCGAGGGAACACCGTTTCCGTTCGGCGCGTGGGCGGTTATCGATCCGGGCGCGGCAACCGAGGAGTTGGTCCGGCTCGATCCCCATCCCTCCTTCCACAGCTACGTCGTCTCGTGCTCGTTCCCGCACGAGGCCGGCTGCACCGTGCGGCTCGTTCCGGGAGCGGACGCGATGATCGCCAAACTGGTCGAAATCATCAATACACCGGGCGAGGAAGTCGCCGGCCGCTACGGCCCCGACCAGAGCGGAACGATCAGCGCCATCGGCAGCGGCAACCTGCAGGAGGCGCGCATCATGCTCACGTTCCCGAACGCGCCGCCTCCGGACGGCTGCTATGGCGCCCTCGGCAATCTCGATCGGGTGTTCGCCTCTGCCGGGCATGCACAGGCCGGCGCGCCGGCTTTCGCCTGGGAGAAGGAGAACGTCCGGTTTCAGAAGGGTGACAATCAGCGACGGTACCACATCGATCTTGATTTCGGCTCGGGGCTGAAGGACAAGCTCAACCGCGACGTGCCGCTCGACGACGTGCGCAAGATCTACATGGTCTTCGCGCCACGCTTCGAGAACGTGGAAGGTGCCCTGGAGGACGGCTGCACGCTCACGGCGGACGTCGGTCCAAACGACACGGTGTGGCAGGTGGAGGATTCCTCGGCACTCTCCGGAGGGCGGTACTTCATCGGCACACCCACGAGCGAGGAGCGCGTTCGCCTGCTCTCAGTGGCCTCTCCCACGCAGATCACAATCGAACGCGGGTTCGAGGGCTCGGCGCCCGGATCGTGGCCGCCGGGCACGCGGATGAAGAAGGTCTCACCGATCAGCGGCTTCGCTTCGGATATCGAGTGGCGAGCCACGATCTCGAACCTTGCGGCAACCGGGGACCGCTCGCTCAAGGTCGGCGGCGGCGCGCCGCGGATCGAAGAATCGGACGCGCGCTGCAAGTACTCCGGCTACTGGGAGAGCTACTCTTACGGCGGCGGCTTTCCGACCCAGTGGTGGTCGATGGGCCGCGCCAGGCGTTGCGCGCCGAACAATCCCTCCGACATCCGGAAGGTCACGATCCGATACTCCTACCAGTCGGCGCACGATCTCTACCTCGGCACGTTTCTCGCGACCGACTGCGGCAAGATCAGCGTTTCGGTGGACAGCGATCCGGCGACCACGCACGACCTGTATCTCAACGAGTACGGCGGCACGACCGCAAACCTGAGGCTGCGCAGCGGCGTGCCGGCCGGGAACCATACGGTCGAGATCACCGCGCTGTTCGACCGTAATCCGGCCTCGGGCGGCTACTACTTCTACTTCGACTATCTCTGGACGCTCGTACCGCAGGATGTTCCGGACCCGCCGCAAGAGTACCCGAGCGTCTCGCTCGCCATCGACTTCGACACCGACCACGGCTACCGCAAGCCACCCGCCTGGCACCTGTGGCAGCTCGAGCGGCTCGGCTTCAAGGGGCACGCCGATGTCTACATGGGCGTCTTCTGGAACAACAAGCGGCGGCGCGTGGGCGCGACCTACCCTTACGCCACCATCCAGTTCTCGGGCGAGCCCGTGCCTGGCGAGGTCGTTTCGGTCAAGATCTCGGGCACCACGATCAACCACGCCATCGGTTACGGCGAAACCCTGCAGCACATCGTGAGCCACTTCCGGGCTGCGATCAACGGCATGTTTGTAGGGGTCTGGGCTGACGACAACTTCGGTACCTCGACCACGTTGCGGGTGCAATCGAAAGCGCCGCTGTGGACATTTTTCGACAACGCTGCTATCGGCTCGCCATCAGTCTCGGCGGTGATAGATGACCACTTGGGCGTGGCCGGCGATGAGGGCGACTGGGAGCTGGTCGATGCGGTATCGCCGGTGATGACGGAGGGCGCGCGGCGCTGGATTCGTGATCTCGCCAGCCAGTTCGCCACAGCGGGAATCCCGGCGTCATTCGCTTTTTCGATGGAGGTGTACCGGCCGCCGGAGGAGATGGCGGCGCGCTACTGGGATGGGGCCCCGGTGGAGCTCGATGTGCCCTCGACGCAGATGCACTTCGGCGCGCGCGTGCGGAACTACCTCAAGCAGATGTACACGGAGTGCGCCGACCAGGTCGCCGCCGCGGGGCTGCCCATCGTGCTCCAATTCGGCGAGACGCAGTGGTGGTATTTCCCGAATGCCTCCGGCATGCCGTTCTACGATGCGGAAACCAAGGCCGCGTTCGAGGCGCGCTACGGGCGGCCCATGCACAGGTTCCTGACGAATACAGACGATCCGAACGAGGACCTCGAGACCGCCGATTTCCTGCGCGACCGCATCTGGGAGTACTGCCAGGAGGTGATCGCCTACGTGCGGCAGTTCCATCCGACGGCCGTGTTCGAGTGCCTTTGGCCGCTCGACGCGAACCAGGGCAAGCCCACGCCCTCCTCCGAGTTCCGTGCGCTCAACTTCCACGTCAACTTGCCGAACGAATGGAAAACCTCCGCGTACGGCGTGAAGTACTTCCGCGCGGAGGGCTTCGATTACGACGTCTGGCAGAAAAACGCCGTCCGCATGCGGCAGACGATGGAGTTCCCGCTCACGCTCGGTCGTCCGCCTGAGGAATGCATGTACCTGGCTGGAATCTACGGTCCGCCGGACCCGCCGATCGCGCAGGCCTATGGCATGTGGCGCAACAAGGGCCTGTATTCGTTCTGCTTCTGGGCCTTCGACCAGTTCTGCTTGAACTCGCGCCCGGTCCCGCTTGAGGTGGCAAGCCAGGCGGTGGCTACGTCGGTCTCGTATCACAAACCGCGCGCAGCTCGGGCGCTGCCGGCGGTCGTCGCCAAGCCAGCGGCCGTCCCCGCCGCCGGCGCCTTGAACCGCTTCCGGTCGAATACGAAGAGGCTGAATGAGTAACTACCCAAACGCCATCGACGGCCCGGCAACGCTCTACTCGCCGGTGGACGCTTTCTCCACGCGTCCGCTCGAAACAACCGCCACGCTACAGGTCCTGGCCGGCGACACGACGATCAGTGTAGCTTCGACAGATGGGTTTGCGCCCACCTACGGAATTCTTTCGATTGATGACGAGCTGATCGTCTACGGCTCGAAAACGGCGACCCAGTTCACCGGCTGCCAGCGCGGGGCCTTCGGCACAACGGCGGCGCAACATGCCCAGGGAGTGGCGGTGAAAGCCAACATGGTCTCGGCGTTCATCACCGCACTCCAATCGGCCGTCACGGCGATTGAGAACGAGCTGGGCACCGTGGCTGCGCGGAACTACGTCCGGCGCGACGGCGCGGTCACCATCACCGGCGTGAAGACGTTCATCGATGGAGCGGAGTTCGGTTCCGGCGTGAAGGCCGCCACAGGTCTGGTGCGCCTGCCCAACGCCGGCGCAATCAAGTGGCGCAAGGCCGACAACTCGGGCGACCTCGGCATGGCGTTGAACGCGAACGACCACCTCGCGTTCGATGCGGTTATCGACTTCGCCGCAGGACAGACGTTCGGTGCGTTCTCGTACCCGGATGCCACGACTACCTCGAAGGGCATCGTGCAGATCGACCCGGTCGGCGGGATCGCGGTGAACGGTGGCGTGATCTCGCTCGCGAACTCTGGCGCTACGCCCGGAACGTATTCCAAAGTGACCGTGGATGCCAAGGGCCGCGTGACGGGCGGCGCGCCGCTCGCGGGCTCAGACCTGCCCGCGCACCAGCATATCGCCAGCGACATCGTGAGCGGCGCATTCGGCGTGCCGCGCGGTGGCACCGGACTGACGACCATCGAGGCGAACAAGCTGCTCTACTCACCGGCCCAGGACACGCTGGCCGAGTTGACGATCGGCCCTGGCTTGTCGCTCGCGGCCAGCGTGCTGGCGCTTGGCAGCCATGGTCACGACCAATCGGACGTGGCAGGGCTCGTGACCGACCTCGCAATGCGGCCGCTCAAGGGACCCGGCTTCGCGCCTTCCCGCGCCGCCGTCATCAACTCCTCTGGAGCAATTGATGCGGCAGTTGGGAACGGCGGTGATTGCGTGCTGGTAGACGGCACCTCCGCGGCGAAAGCCGATGCAAGCCATACGCACTCAGCATCGGACATCGTCTCCGGCGCGCTGGCGCTGGCCCGCGGCGGCACGGGAGCGGACCTTTCAGCGAGCGGTCCGGGTTTCCTTAGGCAGACGAGCGCAGGGGCGGCTGTTACTGTTGCAGCGCTCCAAGCCAGCGATCTCCCCACGCACGCGCACACGTCCGCGCAGGTCAGCGATGCGACGCCGAACGCCATCGCGAGTACGGTCGTCCTGCGCGATGCCTCGGGCGGCGCCAGCTTCGCGTATGCTGCCGCCAACAATTTCTCGGCGTATCTCGACTCGCATTTCCAGTCTGTGGAGTGCGGCCCTTACGGAACCGTGGGTGGCGCATTCGAGAACATGGCGAAATACTCCGAAGACTTCTCGGTGGCGACCTGGGACAAGAACGGCGGCTCGTGCTCGGTGACCGCGAACGCCGCGACGGCGCCCGACGGCAACACGACGGCCGACCAGGTCACTGCCGTCACCGCCACCCCGGTCATCCAGCAGCAGATCGCAGGCCTGGCGCCCGGGGGCCAGTACACGTTCTACATTTGGGCGCGCGTTGAATCCGGAACGCGCAAGGTCTCGATCGCCATCGTGGATAATCCCTATGCTGCGTACCTTGCCGGCCCGACGCAAATCACGCTCACAACTGCATGGCAGCGCTTCAAGATCACCGGGACGCTGGCGGCCGGCCAGACCGGCCTCTGGATCGTCGTCCGTCAGTTCGACGGCAACGGCGACGACTGGACCAGCGGCTCGATCCTGCTCTGGGGCGCGTGCCTCCAGCAGGGCAACGACCCGAAGAAGGGATACGCCCGCACGTGGGGCTACCAGGCGACGCCGGTCGCGGCCGGAGTTGCATGCGGCCCGCTGCTGGTCGCAGCGAAGGACAATGTGGAAACACCGTTCCGCGTCGCGGGCCCTGGATCTAATCTCGCCGACCACACACT
The DNA here is from genome assembly GCA_029776225.1 of Acidobacteriota bacterium. Taxonomy (GTDB): domain Bacteria; phylum Acidobacteriota; class Terriglobia; order Bryobacterales; family Bryobacteraceae; genus Fen-330. Next base: position 18,857 of record JAKOTR010000047.1, read on the forward strand.
CCTGCAGGTCACGCCGGCGGGCGAACTTCTGATCGCGGGTGGCAGCGGCAACGGTTACCGCTTCGCGGAACTGATGAACGCCAGCAATCCCTCGGGATGGTCCGGCGTGATCAAAGTCAAGAATCCCGCCGGAGTGACGGCGGGCTACATTCTGCTCTATTCAAGCCCGTAAAGGACAACGACATGAAACTGATGCTGGACCACACCCAGCGTCTGAACCTGCACGCCCTTCTGGGCGCGCAGCGGGCGGACGTGGGTTCGATTCGCGCAATTTGGGCCATCCAGGACCGGCTCGCGCTTGATGCGAACGAGGAGAAGGCCCTCCAACTGAAGCGAGAGGTTGTCGCCGGCCAGGAGCGCGTCTTGTGGAATCCCGCGCTCTCGATTGCCACAAAGGAATTCGAGTTCTCCGATGCGGAGGTCGCGCGCATCAAGGCGGCGCTCCAGACGTGGGACTCGTATGGGGTCGCCGCCGATCGCCGGTGGCTTCAGCCGCTCGTCGACGCGCTGTTCTCGACGGACCGCACGGGGCCATAGGAGGAAGGCGAAGCGTACTGGAAGACCGTTGGCGGGCATCGCCGCATCACATGTAGCCGTGGAGGCGGGACTGGCCGGCAAACGGCGTTCTCACTTGTCTCTGCGCCTGAAAGTGAAACCGATCAGGAACTCCACCTGGTCCGCCCGCGTGCGGACGTCGGCCGAGAAGGGATCCTTCGCCCACCGCGTGTAGCGCACCCTCGGCGCGATCCCGACTCTCCACCACGGCGTCTCCACTCCTACGCCCGCCGTAGCGCCCACGTGGGATGGGTCAGATCGATTGAGATTGCCGGTTGCACGAAACGATGGTCCAGCCTCCACGAACGGCATCACCCGGCCCGCACGGAGATTGTACTTTGCCAGGACTGGGAATTGCCAAGTCAGCACCGTTGCCGGCGCCCAACCGATGACCGCGTTGTTCCGATCAAAGGTGGCTCCTTGGCGGTAGTGCAGTGGTTTGTAGAGCGCATCGACCCCGACCGAAAGCTGCGGGAGCAACCGGACACCCAGTGAGACGCCGACAACGTACCCGCCCGCGTCCGATTCCGCGATGTCGGGGGGAAACTCAGAGTATGGGGGCGGAAGATCTGAAAGCGGGATGTAGTGAGAGACGAAGTCCCGGTTCGCATAGCCTCCCGCAACCACACCGAACGAAACACGCTGGGCTAATGCGCCCGGCGCCAGCAAACTCGTGGCGATGAGAGCCAGAGTAGGAATAAAGCCGCGAGGTTTCCGATGGACGCTCATAGGAATTGGACAGGCACGACACGCCCACACGCCCGCAACGCCAAACACCAAAGCATGACACCGGTTTGTATTGTTCGGCTAATTCGGGGTGGTTTCGAGACGGTATCCAGCGCGGGCTCGAATCAATGCCCGCGGGTACTCCTTCTGCTTTGCCGGGCCAAGGCGGACGGTAAGGCGCCGAAAGGCCGGCCTGTTGATCTCGGACGGTGGGTAGAATCCAAGCAGGTATCGTGATCTGATCCGGGCAAACATCTCGCCCAGAAAGTCCTCTCTCTCCCTCCGGCTCGTCATCTCGCCGCCGGTCTCGTTGACGATCCGCTCGATAGAGAGGTAAACCCGGTTGGCCGCTGGCTTCCTCCTGTCGTCGACGATCGGGGGCACACCCGGGATCGGTATGCCGATCCGTGTGATACGCCCGCCGCCGGCGGGCTCGCGCGTGTGAATGACGACCGCATTGGCCGTGGCATTGGATTCCAGCAGCTCGGTCACCACTGCATCGAGCTTGGCTTTGGAACGAGATTCCTTGTCGTCTGTCAGGACCAGAACAGCGCGGCGGCGGTCCTGTGATGGCTTACCTTCCGAGCGGAGTAGCTCAGCGGCGGCCGCCAGCGCGTCGTACAATCGCGTACCCTGGTCCAGTCTCAAAGTATGGGCGACTGAACGCTCGGCTTCCCGCAACAACTCGGACCTCGATTGGGTCAAACCAAGCACAATCTTGGGTTTGGCGGAAAACGTCATCAGGGCCACGCGATCCCGAGGGAGGAGGTCCTCAACTGCCCAACGAAGGGTCTGGACCAGCGCCCGAGACGCCTCGATCATGCTGCCGCTCACATCAAGCAACAGCACCAGGTCGAGTGCGACGGAGCCAAAATCGAAAACCTTGATCTCACGTGGCTCGCCTTCGTCCAGGACCTCGAAGTCCTCGCGGTTTAGCGAACTGATGACTTTGCCGGTATCACGATTCAGAACCTGAGCATCAATCAGAACTAGCGCGGTCTCGGAGCGAAAAATGGGTTCCTGGCTGGCCCAACATCGGACTGCGGAAGTCGAGAGGATAAACTGACGACGTGTCATGGAAGTGAGCGGGCGTCCGTACCCGAAGAAGTGGACGCCCGCCTCTCTCTCCCCGTTACAGTCTATCTCGCGGCTGGTATGACATCGACTACCGGTCGGCGTGTGAGGTATGAGCCCCAGCAGCCATCCCCGTCCTGCTGCCGACAAAGACGGCCGCTGCAGGAGGTGGACTTGGGCAAGCGAGACGACACCCACGGCCGCAATGGCTGAAACCGTCGACACCACCTGTGCGTCTCCACCCCTGGTGAATTTGACATGTTTCGCTCTCCGTGCTTCCTTTCCCGGCATGTGAGCGTCCTTTTCGTGTGTCTGCTCTCAGTTGCTCACAATACGTTCGCGCAAGATCCAGGGCAAGTCTCTGAGAACCGATCCGATCAACGTGTGGTGCAGGTGGACGTGGGCGTCTACGACAGGAATCGAGCCACGCCGATTCTGGGCTTGTCGTGCGACGATTTTGACCTGAATGACGGCGGTCAGGCGGCGGAACTGATTTCGTGTAAGCCCATCACCGCCCTTGACGTCATTCTTGTGGCCGATGAATTATCGCTCCGGCTCGTGCCAGGACGCGCGTTCCAGCAGGATCTGAAGCGAGGTCTCTCGAATTGGCGCAAGGCCGACCGCGTCGCGTTGCTCAGCCTCATCTATGGAGATCTCCGGTGGCTTTACGATTTCACTAACAGCCCCAAGCCCATTCTGGACATCCTTAACGGAGCCAAAACACGGCCACGAATCCAGAGCCTCAACCAACCGATATTCGATGCGATTTCCGAGGCGGCACAGAAACTACGAGGCTCTGTCGCCGATGTCCGGGCGATCCTCGTACTATCGAACGACCGAGAGAGGCGCTCGCAGGCCAAGCCAGATTCTGCGGCAGAGGACGCTCTCAAGGCGAATGCCAGCATCTACCAGATCATTCTCAACAACATCGGCGGCAGCGTCGGTGTTGTCGGGCTCCCGTGGCCCTTACCTCGACCCGAGATTCGCGGCCAAGTTCCCGTTCCGCCCCCGTCGCCAGCAATGACGAGGATCGTCCTGCGAAGCGGGGGAGAGCAACTCGCCACCGCCGTCTTGCAAAATGCATTCAGCACAATGATCGAGCTTCTGCGCGGGCGGTATATCTTATCTTACCGTCGCCCGCTCAGGAAACAAGGCGATTACCACGCCATCTCGGTGCGACTGAGCACTTCTGCCGAACGCAAACACCCAAATGCCATCGTAAGAGTGCGAGCCGGCTATTACACTCCAGGCTAGAATTGCAACCTACTGAACGTAATAGCCTTCGCGTGCCCGCACCACCGCGTTCGGATAGCGTTTCCGTGCCTCCTCCGTCAGCGACACGGTGATTCGCCGGAACGTGCCAGTCTCCGCCTTTGGTGGCCGGTACCACACGCTATACCGATTGCGGATGCGCGCCAGCATTTGGGGGAAGCTGTCTCTCATGCGCGCCGATATGAGCGCATCGCCTCCGGTTGCATGCGCGATATGAATCACGTTTTCCTGCCTATAACCAGGATCCTCAGGACGGTCCCGCGGGGGCGGCAGCCTTCTTCCGAGATGTTGGCGATGGATAACGATTGCGTTAAGTACGGTGTCCGCAGCCAACAGTTCGCGTATGATGCCAGCGTCCGGAACCGGCTCGAAAGGCACATCAGGATCATCGCCCCGGCCTGGCCCCGGCAGATTGTCAGTAATGATCAGGATTGCGCGCTTAAAAGCCGCCACGGGCGACAACCCTGCGTCGGAGTGGGCCAATAGAAGATTTAGCGCGGATGAAATTGGGGCGATAAGGCGAGTGCCCGAGCCATGTAGTACACCTCTTCGAGCGACTCGCTGAATGGCTCCTGCCACTAGCTGCATGTCCGAGGTAAGCGGCTGCTCGATGGTTGCCTCGACAGCAAACGACATCACCCCTATTTCGTCGTGCGGCCGAACCTGCTTCAGCACTGCAGTTGCAACAGACGCTATCTCGCGAAGGTCCCGTCGCACACTGCCGCTCATGTCGAGCAAAAGCACAAGGCGGATCGGAATTGATTCCTGGCCGAAGGCGATGATCGTTTGAGGCTCGCCCTCATCTTCCACAAGGAAGTCCTTCGCCTGCAGGCCGGGGAGAACGAGTCCGTTCTGCGTCACGGAAACCTGGACGTGAATGTTTGTGACTTCGGCCTCAAAGCGCGGTGTCTGGGCTGGCCAGCACAACCCAGGCACCGCCAAGAGGCATACTGCTTTCGAAACCAATCTCGAAAGCTTGAGATCACGTGGTCTGGTCAAGAGCGTTCCTGGCTCCATGCTGTTTCATGCGCCTGCTTGCTGGGGAAGTCCCAGGACGGCCCGCTTAGCATCACGGCAACGAAACCGTTCTGGAGTGGCCGCCGGTCGTGCCGGTCTTCTCTGTGATCGTGTAGTCCTGAGGGATCGCAAACAATGAAGCTTCCGGTTCACCGATCCGTATATTGTCATACTGCTGGACAGATTCGCCGCGAGAGGAACTCTGCTTGATGTAGAGCGGCAACTGGATCGTGGTCGCGGTCCACACCTCTGTTGTGACGAAGCCAAACTGCAGCTTCTGGTCGCCTTTCGTTACCGTCTTTCTGCCGCGCGCAAGGTATCCGGCGATTTCCTTCTCGCCTAGATCCTCCACGGCTTGACCCAGAACCGGCTGGCCAGTCGCGGGCACGCTGCGGGAAGGCGGCGGCAGCTCTGGCTTGGCGACCGACGGCATCAGGATAATTGTAGCTTCTTTCGTCGTGTGGTTTAGGTGGGTAATGGTGCGTGCCTTGGGATCGGTGATGACCGATCCAAAACTTGTATCTTGTCGGGTCTTGCCGTCCTGGCTACGCCAGTACTTACCGCTTTGGGATTGGGTGAAGCCGCCGTGAGGCGTGTTTGACACAACCGTCGTCTTGACGTCCGCGCTCAAGGCCGGACGGTTGGCGTTGGCACCTGCCACTGTGCCTGGAATCGTAAACTGCGCGCGGACGCTAAGCGAGATTAGCATAGCGCCACCGGCGACGGCAATGTGCTTCAAGCATCGCTGTGTCATGGTATCCTCCAAAAATCTCCCGGCAATCCTTCTTATAGGAGCACTTTCTCCACATACAGCCCCACACCGGTATTGACTATGTAGGTGTTCAAGTAAGGGTCGACCGCGATGAACGTAAAGCCAGCGCTTTGGACGATCGGGTAGTAGCAATAGTAGCAGCGCTCATCGAAGCCGTAAGCGCCGAGGTCCATGTTGTCGTATGCCTGCCAGATGACCGTCAACGGGGAGAACAGTGCGAGATCGGCGCTGATCATCGGCGGATAACCGAGTGGTTCGACGGAGGTGAATACGAACGCGCAGTGCGCAGTGGTGAGTTCTGCCCCTACTACAGCAGATCCGGGCGAGATTTGATCGGGGTAGTACTGATATGGCCAGTAATAGTAGTCCTGGCTGACCATTACGGGGGGCACCGGCACGGCAAATCCCTCGCATGGTGGAGGATAGACCTCGAAGTGCAGAACCGGTGTTGCCTGAACACCTCCGACGTACCAAGTCTCCACCCAGGATCCAACTGTGCTCGGGTCCATGATGCCGGACAGCACGAACCTGCCAGTAGCGTCCGTTTCTCCATAAACTGTACAGCCCAGCGACTGGCCGTTGTGAGTGGCGCATACTTTCACTTCTTCGTGCGGCGGGCCGGTGATGTCGATCCGCCACTCGTCTCCGACGATGAAATTCGTTCCGCCACGCGTGAGGTTAGTGAGTTGGACGGTTGGCGTCTGAGCCGCGGCTGACTGGACGCAAAGGCTTGCGACCGCCAAAAGCGCCAGACCTGATATCAGAGGCGCTCGGCTGGCGGAGAGCAAGACGTTTGGTCCTCGTTTCAGGATGGTTGTCGGCCCGTCAGCGCCCACGGATCTGGTCGAACCTGCAAATGTGCGATTCACCTTAGCTGCCTCCTGTTGGCGAAGTCGAAGCGAGGCGGTGAGGGGAACTGATGGTGGACCGGACTTCCGGGCCCGAAGCATGCGATACAAGCAGGCAATACGGCGGGGCAATGCTTTCCGCAGCTTCGGTCTCACGATCTCCGCATCCAGCCTCACCGCTATCGCCCCAGCCAATCGATATCACAGGTCGGCAGCAGCTCGATGCCGTAGATGCCGTACTTGCCGTAAATTGGCACGCCCTGAACATTAACGATTAATAAGGTTTTCCCTTGCGCTGCAACCACTGTTGAACATCGTCGCGCCGGAACCGCCACTGCCGACCGACTTTCACGGCCGGAATCACGCTGCTCTCGGCCCAGAGCCGCAATGTGCGAGGCGAAACACCAAGCCAGCGCGATACGTCAATGGTTGTCAAAAGGCGACCGACTGGGTCTACGGCCTCATCCTCAGCAGCGGGACCGAAATGCTGAAACGCCATCAGGCGCAGGAGGATCTCCAAATCGCCAAGAAACAACTGTCTGTCTGCGGTGCTCGCCGAGGCTGGAATAAGTAGGCGGTAGGATTCCAGGTTCAGCCAGGTCTTGACCGCCGTCGCTTTCCCGCAATCGAGGCCGGAGAAATAGAGGTCGAGGTCCGCTTTCTGCTCTTCCAGCGGATAGTTGAGCCAGACGCGGAAGGCCTCCTCATGCATTGTCTCTAAGAGACGGGCGATCTCGACCTTTTCCGCCTCATTCGAGGCACAAGGATGAGAATACGCGCCGCTGTTTGGATCGCGAAATCCGGCGATGTACGCGAGCCGCGTCATCGTCGAGGGGAGTTGCCGGATGGCGGCGTCCAGCATACCCCGGCGGCTTCGATGTGCCGTTAAGGGCGGCATCACTGCCCCCTGCGTTCCCACGAAGCGCCGCTATGGCCGAGTCGCCAGTTCGGTCGCCCACTGCGGCTTGATCACGATTTTAGGGCGTCGGCAGCCGCGATTCAAGGGTTGAATATTCTGTAATCTGAAAAGCTCGGCCGCAGGTATTGCGCCGAAATTCGAGCCCGGGCAAACCGTAATTGCCGCGCTTTGCTCCAGCGAATCGCAGCAGTAGTCGGGCTCGGCTATCCCTGTTCCATCTCCGTGAGCGACGGCTTACGCGCGCTCGGAATCATGCGGCAGCACTCCGCGTAGTACAGCTCATCGAGCGCCGCCGCTTCGCCATCGAGCACAAACATCACCGCTCTCGGGTCTCCGGTATCCGCAGCGAGATGTAGCGCCTCGGCGAGCGTTGCACGGGTATCCCGCTTGCGGCGCCGCTTCGGATTGACCGTGCTCGCTCGTTCGCCCGCTGGGTGCCGCCGATACCGCACAAGCACCGGCCGTGCCCGCCGCGCACCCGGCCCGATCTCGCCTGCGACCCGCCACAGATCTTCGGGAGTGGCCGCGTTCTGAATGCGTGCCTGCAATTGGGCAAGACGTCCCATGGCCAAGGCCTCTCCTTCAGCGGCCTCCCATCGAGTCCTTCCGAGTCCGGACCATGCGCCGCTCGTGGTCGAAGTAGAACTTCCGCGCGACCAGCCTCGCGCCGTTCTTCAGGCGTGTTTCAATCGCCTCGATCTTCCGTGCGGCCTCCAGGTTGGCCTTCCACTCGACATCCTGCCACGCGACGACTTCTTCCAGGTCCTTGTCGGTAACGAAGTCGAGCTTCAACTGGCGGGGTTTGATTGAAATAACCCGGAGTTTCGGATTCGATTCGTTCGCCATAGCAGGTTATTTTATGGCGAATAAATAGCGAAAACAACCGTCTATTCATTGAGGGGGCGAGGCGCCGGACCACTACATCTTGCGCTTCCAGCCACAACAATCAGCCGATTTTTTGTTTTCTTTTCGGCGCAACGGCCTTCTCGCCAAGCACTTCGGCGCCGGCCAGGCGCACGGCCTGAAGCGCAATTTCGGCCGAGGGAGTGGGCTTCTTCTGGCGCAGCAGGGCCAGCAGCCAGTGGACGTACTGCTCCTCGTCGTGGGTAAGCGCGCCAAACGGCGAAGCTGCTTGAACTTGCGCGGATTCGCGCAGGGTTTTGGGCGCCTCGCCGGTCTGGTTGACGGACTCGAGCCAGGCCGTAAACGCTTGTTCCGACGCCTCTTTCATCTTCAGGCCGCGCGTGGCGACGGCGATTTTGACCTGCCGGTGCAGCTCCTTGGGCAGTTCGATTCCAAACTTTATTTGGCTTTGATCCATAGAGTTATCGCTGGTCGTGGTGCACTCATGCGATGCGGCGATTGACAATAATCGCGAAATCGCGAATACTATCCTTTCAACTTCACATCAACTATGAAACACCCCATCCTGAAACGCAAGCCGAACCGCAAGGACGACCCGCTCTACGGCCTCAACCGCCGGGTCGCCCGCAAGCTCGGCAAGAGCGAGTCGCTCGTCAGCCTGGTGCGCCGCGGGCTCATCGCCTCGCGGCACGTGGCCGACGCGATCGAGGCCGAAGGCCGGCTGATGCTCCAGGAGTGGGCCGCCGCGCAGAAGGCCAAGTGCGCCGGCAAGGAGGCCCAGCATGCCTGAGCCGGCCCCCTGCCAGGCCGACGTCGTCGCCGGGCGGATCGTCGTCAACGCGCCGCTCTCCGCGCTGCTGGTCTGCGGCCGCATTCCCGGCGGGAACTGGGATCGGACCAAGCGGGCCTGGAGCTACCCCGCGACCACGAGCCACGCGAAGCTCATCAAGGACCGCATACCGCGCCTCGAGGCCACCGGCGCCTTCGCTGCTCTCCTTCGCAACGGCCATGCGCCGCAACCCGCCGCGCCGGCGCCGCAGCCCAAGCCGGCCGAGCCCGAGGTTGCCGTTCCGGAAGGCCTGATCACCCGGCCCTGGCGTCACCAGATGGCCGCCTACAAGTTCTGTCTCGACCGGATCGCGAAAGGCTTCCGCGGCTTCCTGCTCGCCATGGGGATGGGCACCGGCAAGAGCCTGGTGGCCTGCATGCTCATCCTCGGATTGGCGGCGCGGCGCGTGTTGATCGCCTGCCCGCTCCGCGTGGTGCCGGTGTGGATCTCCCAGTTCGAACGGCATGTGGGCACCCCTGTGGTCGTCGCCGGGCTGGACGAGGATGCCGGCAGCGTCGCCCAGAAACAGCAGCTCGCTGCGGAAAAGCTCCGGCTCGCCGAAGCGCGCGGGGTTCCGTTCATCGCGGTCATCAACTACGACTCGGCCTGGCGCGAGCCGTTCGCCGGCTGGGCCGAGAAACAGAACTGGGACCTCGTCATCGCCGACGAGGCGCACCGGATCAAGGCCCCGGGCGGCAAGGCCAGCCTCTTCTTCAAGCGCATGCGCATGAAGGCGCGATACCGGGCCGGGCTCACCGGCACGCCGATGCCGCACAGCCACACCGACATCTACGCCCCGTTCCGGTTCCTCGACATCGGCATCTTCGGCCCCAGCTTCAACGCGTTTCGCCAGGAGTATTGCGTGATGGGCGGTTACCAGAAGAAGCAGGTGGTCGCGCCGCGCAACCTGGACAAGCTCGAAGAGAAGATGCGCCTGATCACGTTCCGGGTGGACAAGGGCGTGCTCGACCTGCCGCCCGAGACGCACGTGATCTACCACTGTGACCTGGGCTCCGAGGCGCTGCGGGTTTACCGGGGCGTCGAGGACAAATTCGTTGCCGAGGTGAAGGACGGCATGGTGACCGCAGCCAACGCCATGGTGAAGCTAATGCGCCTCCAGCAGATCACCGGCGGCTGGATGAAGACCGACGACGAGCGGTATCACCGCATCGACACCTCGAAGCAGAAGCTGCTGGCCGACACGCTGGAGGACATCGGCAGCGACGAACCGGTCGTCGTGTTCTGCCGGTTCCACGCGGACCTCGATGCGGTTCACGAGGCCTGCCAGGCCCTCGGCTACGCGAGCCTGGAGCTCTCGGGCCGCCGCGACGAGCTGAAACGGTGGCAGAGCGGCGAGGCGCAGGTCCTCGCCGTACAAATCAGCGCGGGCGGAGTCGGCGTCGATCTGACCAGGGCGCGCTACAGTCTGTTCTTCTCCCTCTCGTTCTCACTGGGTGAGTATGATCAAGCGCTCGCCCGCGTGCATAGGCCGGGGCAGACGAAGCCTGTTACCCACATCCACCTTATCGCGCGCCACACGGTCGACGAGAGAATTCAACGCGCCCTTGAGAGGCGGGCTGAAGTCATCAATGCGATCCTTGCGGAGATCCGGTCATGACCGACGTGTCAGAAGTCCTCGCGCACGTCACCTTTGATCCCAACGGGTGCTGGACCTGGGATCGGGCACGCACGAAAGCGGGCTACGGGGAGGCGAATCTTAACGGCCGGATCGTGCTGGTTCACCGGGTTCTCTACACGCGCGTTCACGGCGACATCCCGGACCATCTGGAACTGGACCATCTGTGCCGCAACCGCGCGTGCTGCAACCCATTTCACCTGGAGTTGGTAACGCACCGGGAGAATGTACTCCGTGGCGAATCGCCCCCTGCGCGCTTGGCGCGAGCCACGCATTGCATAGCGGGGCACGAGTTCACGCCGGAGAACACGATCTACATTCAGGGCGGTCGTCGACGCCGCGAATGCAAGATGCAACGGGATCGTGAGTCTTATCGCCGGCGCTTCGGGCTTCGTGGGAACGCGCAATCGAGAAAGATCCATTGCCCCCGAGGGCACCCTTACGACGGGCAGAACACATATCAGCACAACGGCCGCCGTCACTGCCGGACGTGCATGCGGGAGCGTGCACTGAGGCGGCGGAACGGCGCCGCCGCAATCGAGAGCTGAAGAGGAGAACGACAGCAATGAACATGGAGCAACTGAAGGAGTTCGTGTGCCTGGAGAACCGGAAACGCGATCTCGACGCGGAGCTGAAGGGAGTCAAGGCCAAGCTCGACGAACTGGAGGAGGCGCTGGTGCCCCAGTTCATCGAGGCCGGCCTGACGAAGGCCACCGTCGACGGCCGCACGGTGTCGCTGGCTCAGGAGATCTACGCGAGCCCGCTCGACGGCCGCGAGCGCGTGGTCGAAGCGCTCAAGGCCTCCGAACTCGCGCAGTATGTCAGCGAAAACTACAACACCAACTCGCTCTCGGCGTTCGTGCGCGAAGTGGCGCGGGATGTGGCTGCCCAGGCGGAAAGGGAAGAGCGGATCTTCACCGAGGAGGACGTGCGGGCCGCGCTGCCGGCGCCCCTCGGCCTGGCCTTGAAGATCTCGTTCGTCCACACCCTGCGCAGCAGGAAGGCTTAGTTCAACCAAGGAGAAAACCATCATGCAGGAACTTGTGAAGATCAACGCGCCGCGCGCCCTGACGCTCGGTCCGGAAGCGGCGCAAGCGGTGCAGGAGGCGTTCGCCGTCAACATCGCCGGAGGCAGCGTGTCGGAGTTCGACCTGCCGCGCATCAAGGTCAACCCCGGCACGGCGCTGTGGCTGATCCCCACGCTTGAGGGCGAGGAGACGGCGCAGCGGATCGAAGGCGTGATCGTGTTCGCCCGCGACACCCGCGCCTATTACCAGAGCAAGGACGCGGGCAACGTGCCGCCGGACTGCTCCTCTTCGGACAACGTCACCGGCGTGGGCAAGCCGGGCGGCCAGTGCGCCCAGTGCCCGCTCGCGCGGTGGGACAGCGCCGGCGACGGCAGCGGCGCGCAGGCCTGCAAGCAGGTCAAGCAGCTTTTCATGCTGCGCGGCGAGGCGATGTTCCCCGAGGTGGTGTCGCTTCCTCCCACCAGCGTGCGCAACGCCCGGCAGTTCTTCCTCAAGCTCACCACCCAGGGCATCCCGTATTACCAGGCGTTCGTCGCCATCGAACTGGAGAAGGCGCAGAACGGCCAAGGCAAGACCTACGGCAAGGCCGTGCTGAAGTTCCTGCGGCGGCTGACGCCGGAAGAGACGCAGCGCGCCGTCGAGTTCCACCAGATGTGCCAGCAGTTCGCCGGCCGCATCCCGACCACGACGTCCGCCGCAGAAGCGAATGCCGACGCCGCGTAGAGGAGCCGCAATGTTCCAGGAGACCATCCTTCAGATCAACAACGGCGCCACCCTCGAGGAACTCTCCGAGGAGCTGGCCAAGGTCGTCGCCGCCGTGCGCGCGGCCGGCAAGAGCGGCGCGCTCACTCTGACGCTCAAGGTGCTGCCCCCTTCGAAAGGCTCGACCGACGTGCTGATGGTCGAGAGCCAAGTGAAAACCAAGCTGCCGGAGCGCGACCGCGGCATGACCGTGTTCTACGCCACCGACGACAACCGGCTGGTCCGGAACGACCCGAAGCAGCAGATGCTGCCGCTCCGCGTGGTCGATATCGAAACGCCCCGCAAAGGCGAACTCAAGGAGGTCATCTGATGCCGCAGTACGAACCCGAAAGGATCGGCGACGTCCAGGCCGCGATCGCGGCCGGGGCCGCCCTCGGCGAACCGCGCCCGGTCCCCGCCGGCGGGACCCAGGGCGTCTATGCGGTCCTTCCGAAGGATTACGAGCTGGCGTCGCTCGAAGAGTATTTGCCGCGCCCGCTCCGCATCCGGCAGAAGGTCGCGCTGCACGACACCGGCAGCTTCATCGCCTATGTAAACGAGTTCGGCCGGCACGGCGTGAGCCATCTCTTCTTCAACGCCGAGAAGGAGGAGTTCGTGGCGGTGCTCGACTACCACGAAGCCACCGGCATCGCCACGCCGAACTGGTGCGAGCACGTGGCCACCTACACCACGCGCCGCTCGGCCGAGTTCCAGACGTGGCTCGGCAAGAACCGGCAGCAGCTTGGCCAGGTGGACTTCGCCCGCTTCCTCGAAGAGAACCTGCCCGACGTCATCGAGCCCGCCGGCGCCGAGCTGCTCGAGGTCGCACTGACGCTCGAGGCAAAGAAGGAAGTGGCGTTCTCCTCCGGCGTGCGGCTCAGCAACGGCCAGATCCAGTTCACCTACGACGAGGAGATCCGCGGCACGGCCAAAAAGGGAACGCTCGAAATCCCGGACGGCTTCGTGCTCGGCATCTCCATTCACGAGAACGGGCCGGCCTACCGCATTCCGGTGCGGCTGCGCTGGCGGCTGCACGACGGCAAGGCCGTGTTCTGGTACGAAATCCAGCGGCCGCACCGCTTCATCGCCGACGCCCTGAAGGAGATCCGCGACAAGGTCCAGGCCGAGACTGCGCTCGCGGTTCTGTCCGGCGCGGCCAGTTAGCGAGCACCAGCCAAACAGTTCGAGAGCACCACGGAACGCGAGCGAGCCAAGCAGGGAGGAAGCAATGGAGACCAACACCACCATCGATACGGCCGCAGCGGCGCTCACCACCGGCGAAGCTCGGTTCCTGGTCAACGCGTATTACGAAGCGCGGGACCGGCGGAAAGCCGCCGCGAGCCAGACGGCGCCGATTGCCGATTGGCTCGGTGAACGCCACCGCGCCGAGGAAGAGCAAATCCGGAGAACACTCGAAAGCTGGACGGAAACGATGCCCGCGGCCAGGTGGGCCAAGGGAATCGTGGGCCCGGTCATCGCCGCGGGGTTAGCCGCCCACATCGACATCAGCCGCTGCCCTACCGTGGGGCGCATCTGGCGCTTCGCCGGCCTAGACCCGACCCAGGTATGGGCCAAAGGCAAGAAGTGCCCGTGGAACGCGGCGCTCAAGGCCTTGTGCTGGAAGATTGGCGAAGCTTTCGCCAAGCAGCCCCCGGACCAGGCGCACTTCTACGCCGGCCTGTACCGGCAGCGCAAGGTGCAGGAAGAGGCCGCAAACGAAGCCGGCAAGTTCGCCCGGCAGGCGGCGGCAAAGCTTCAGCTCGCCGGCGACAAGCCGGACTACGGCATGCCGGTGCATCCGGTCTGCGACCTGTTTCCATTGATGGACAAGGCTTCGCTCGCCGGCCTCGCAGCGGACATCCGGGCGAATGGCTTGCTGCATCCGATCGCCGTTCACGAAGGACAGCTCGTCGATGGACGCAACCGGCTGCTGGCCTGCCGCGAGGCCGGAATCGAGCCGCGATTCGCCGAGTGGAGCCGAATCTACCAGGGACCGATGCCGCTCGCGCGCTGGATCTGGAGCGTCAACGGCGAACGCCGCCACCTCTCGACCGACCAGATCACGGCGGCTCAGGTGGCGATCAAGGCATGGGAGGAGCAGGAGGCAGCCCGCCAACGGCAAATCGACGCGGGCAAGCAGTTCCACAAGGGTCGCGGAAAGGTTGTGACCGGGCGGTCACAACCTTTGCCTGAAGCCGCCGGGAGGGTCCGCGAGAAGCTCGCGCAGGAGATCGGCGTAAGCCAGCGGAAGGTCGGGCAGGCGCTCGCTATCCAGAAAGCAGATCCCGAACTGCTGAAGCAGGTGGCCCAGGGAAAGCTCGCGTTGCGCGAAGCGGCGAGCCAGGTGAAAGGCACACCGGGTTCTCTGGCGCAGGCGCCGCCGGGCGAATTGCCTCCGGCGTCTGCCTCCGCTCCGGAGAACACTTCCAAGCGCCGGCAAATGATCGAGAACGCCGCCAAGCGCAGGATGATCGACGGGCTTTCACACATTCAAGGCGCCTGCCGCGGCCTTTCGCGATTGGATCTCTCCGCGGTCTTGAATGCCTGCACCGAGGAGGAAACACGAACCTGGGCGGTCATCGCCCGCAATGCGGCAAGGGAACTTCGCGCCGTCGCCTCGAAGCTCCTCGCCGCCCTTGGAGAAAAGGAATGAATCCGAAGAAACCGAAGTCCCACATGGTGCGGGTCGAGGCCCAAACCCTGCGCATTCATCCTCTCGCGCAGCGCGGCCTCGTGCCCGCCAAGCTCAAGAAGCTGATGGCCGAACTGGACCTGGATGCAATCGGCGTCTTGCATGCGGTCGAGTACGAAATCCCCGGCCACGGCCACGGGATCTGGATCATCGACGGTCAGCACCGCTGGCGCGCGCTGATGGAGCACGGGTTCGGGGAATGGCCGGTGGAAGTCAAGATCCACAGCGATGTCACCGACAGCGCCAGGGCCTCCGAACTGTTCCTCAAGCTCAACGATCGTTCGCCCGTTTCGCCTTACGACAAGTTCGTCAACGAGGTCAAGGCGGGCTTCCCGGGTGCGGTGGGCATCCTCGATTTGCTCCACGCCCGCGGGCTGGAACTTATGCGCGCCAGCGGCGACGGGCACATCTGCTGCGTCTCGGCACTGAAGAAGATTCACGGGCTGGACGGCGGTAAGGCCCTCGCTCTCGCCCTGGACACGGTGCTCGCCGCCTGGGGCAAGGTTGCCGGTGCGGTGGAGGGCGCCGTGATCGAGGGCATCGGGTTGATCTACGGAACCTACGGCGCCTCGGTAGATCAGGCGGCGCTCGTGAAGAAGCTGGCCAAGTATCCCGGCGGGGCGGCCGCGCTGGTCGGCGATGCGAAGGGCCTCAGGAATCTTCGCGGCGCTACGCTTGCCCGCTGCATCGCCGAAGCGGCCATCGAGAAGTACAACGCCGGCCGGCGCACGGGCAGGTTGGACCCGCTATAGGCAGGAGATCCGGAAATGAGCGACTACAAAACGCGTCTGCTGCTGGCCTGCCTGGCCGCGCTGGTACAGCGTTGTGGGAAGGTGATCGTGATCGCCGACGGCGACGTCGAAGCGGCGCTCGATAACCACACCGAGGTGATGTGGGAGCACGATCATCACGCGAAGTGCGTCCGCTTGACCGTGCCGGTGGAGGCACAGCGGTGAAGCGGCAGCCCGTGCTGGAAAAGAGCATCGTTGGCAGCATCGTGAAGGCGCTCAAAGCACAGCCCGGCGTCGTCGTGAGGAAGCGCCACGGCACGGCGATGGGCGTCGCCGGCGACCCTGATCTTTACGGGACCATCGGCGGCCGCCATTTCGAGATCGAGGTAAAGCGGCCTGGTTCGCAGTTGACCGAACTCCAGGCGCAGCGATTGCGCGAGTGGGCACACGCGGGCGCCATCACCGGAGTTGCGCACACGGTCGAAGACGCGCTGCGGATTCTGGGGCTTGTGGCATGAGCGCACTCCTGTACAGCCTCGAAGCGCTGCGCCGGTTTCGCGAGGAGCGGAAGAAGCCGAAGCGGGAGCTTTCGATCCTCGAACAGGTGCCGCCCGATGCTCCGGCGGACGACGCCGTTTTGACCGTGTGGAACGGCGAGCGGTTCGTCGCGTGGGAAAAGTGGCTCGCCACGGCGCCTGTCGTGATCGAGGACCGGGCGGCCGGACCGGTCATTCCCGCCGATGCCGAGTGCGTCAGCGCGGACTGCGGCGGAACGCGGATCTGGCTCGTAAGGGATGGCGATCGCTGGCTGATGTTCGCCGGGTCGCGGAAGAGCAGAAGGAAGGATTTCGCATCGCCGTTCCTTGAGCACGCGATCCGAACGGCGGAGCAGTGGTACGGTGCGCCGGCCGCCGGCTGGCAGGTGGAGAAGAGGCGAAATGGAAAACACAACGACGAAGCAGAAGGTCGCGCAACTGGCGCGGTACTTTCGGACGTTCACCGGCCTGAGAGTGCATCCTCTGGCTCCGAGTCCGGATGAGATCGATATCGACGACATCGCCCACTCGCTGGCGCACCAGTGCCGTTTCTTGGGCCACACGGATGGCTTCTATTCCGTGGCCCAACACTCGGTCCTGGTGAGCGAGCTCGTGCCGGAGGCCGATGCCCTCTGGGGACTGCTCCACGATGCAGCCGAAGCGTATCTGGGCGACCTGCCCGCGCCAATCAAGCGCACGCCGGACATGCGCGTCTACCGTGCCGCTGAGGAGCGGCTCCTGGCGGCGGTGGCGGCGAAGTTCGGTCTGGCGCCCACGCTGCCTGCGTCCGTCGCGGAGGCAGACCGGATCGCCCTCGCCACAGAGTTCCGCGACGTGACCACGGTCGATGACCTCGACTGGATAGTCGCGGAGTGCGGCTTTGCCCCGTCCGAGTGTCTCTGGATCACGCCTTGGCCGCCTGCCGTGGCCGAGGATCGTTTCCTGCGCCGATTCTGGGAGCTGACCAAACATGAGTAGCCTCCTCGCGACTGTTCGCAAAGGCAGGTTCTATCTGCCCGAATCCGCGTTGACGCCGGAGGGCATGCGGTTGTCGCAGGAGATATCGCGTCGCGCCGTGGATGCCGCGTACGATGACCGCTGCATTCGAGTCAACGCTCAAAGCGTGTTCGACGACATGCGTTCCCCCGAAAACGACGGCTGGGCGATAGAGACGTTGGATTATGCCGCCATTCCCGCGCCGCTCACGCCACCCTACGAACGGATGTGGATCGAGGCTATCTTCACGACCCAAAGAGTCGCCTGCATTCTTCGCCGCTTCGCGTTTCCCGACCCGCGGTGGGTCGGCCGGGTGTCGGCCGAGTTGCTCGATACGATCCTGCCGGATAACCCGGCTTGGGTACTCGACGGGCTGGTGTTCGTGGAATACGAGGGCTCCGCAATGTTCGGCGAAGAGCAGGTGCTCTGGCTGGCCGAAAACGGAAGGTTCTGCCGCTCGTGCCGCGCGGGCATCCCCGATAAGGACGAGGCGCGCGCGTACGCCAACAAGCTGATCGCGCGGTGCCACACCGCGTGGATCGTTCACACGTTGGCGCGATTCAACTGTGCCAACGTCCGGATCGCGCCCGTGTCGCACGGGAAACAGAAGGGCAAGGGTACTTGCGCGCGGGATGGTCACAATCGCGGCACTGAGTGGCACACCATTGTCGTCGGACCAGCGCGCGCCCCGCAAAAGACGGGGGCGGGCCACATGCGCCACGCAGAGATCCGCAGCCATTGGGTTCGCGGCCACTACGCGGACTACTCCAAGGGGGCGGGGTTGTTTGGCAAAGAGTCCCTTCGGGCTGTCTTCTGGGTGCCGGAGCATCGGCGCGGCACGGAGAACGCGGGCCGGGTAATAGCGGATTACAAGATCGCATCGGGGGGTGTGGAGAACGCAGCATGACGCCGCTCGAGTTCCTTAATCAGCTCTGGCAGTACAAGCCGGAGGACCAATACATCCTCATCTGGACCCTGCCCGACAAGCGCTCGCGCTGGTTCATCAACATCCCCGACGCCGCGGAGTACGTCGCCGGCGTCAACGGCAGCAAGGACGTCTATGTCGGGCTCGGCCTGGCGGGAAAGGATTACGGGCCGATGCGCCGCTGCGTATCCGGCGAAGTGACCGGGATCGCCGGCATTGGGTCCGATTTTGATCTGCTTTCCGAGGCCCACGGCAAAAAGGCGCTGCCGCGGACTGTCCAGGAAGCGCTCTCAATCCTGCCTGCGGGGATGGAGCCAAGCTTCGTCGTTCTGACCGGCAACGGCTTGCACTGCTGGTGGCTACTGAAGGAGCCGTGTGTGTTCGACACCGATGCGGAGCGGAGCGATGCCGCGCGCGTCGTGACCCGATGGCACACCTTGCTGAGGCTGCGCGCGGCCGCGAAAGGATGGGCCTACGACCGCCTCTCCGACCTGGCGCGCGTCCTCCGGATTCCGGGCACGGTTAACCACAAGGACCCGGAAAATCCAAAGAAGGTCACGCTGCTGTCCGCCTCCGATCGCCGCTACAACCTCTCCGACTTCGAGGAGTATCTGGACGAAGCCGCGATTCCCGATCCGGAAGCGGAGGAGCGCGCGGCCCGCGAGTGGAGCGAACGCTTCCAGGATAAGCCCCTCGTTCTCAACTTCAGCGCGCGCATCCCCGAGGAGACGCTCAAGAGCTGGATGGATATCGATCTCCGCTTCCGCAACACCTGGCTACGGCAGCGGCACGACCTGAAGGATCAAAGCCAGAGCGGCTACGACCTGGCGCTGGCCTGCTTTGGGACGGAAGCGGGGCTGAGCGAGCAGCAGATCGTCGATCTGATCATCCACCACCGGGCGCTGCACAACCAGCGGCAGCGCACCCGGCTCGATTACTACCAGCGAACGCTCGCCACGGCGAGCCGCCGCACGGGCGGCATCGACCCCATCGACGTGCTCTCGGGAACAGCGACCGCGCCCTGCACTCAACCCGAGCAGCCGCAGGCAGACAGCGCGCCGGAAGTTCAGCCCGTACCGGACCCGGCCACGGCCAAAGCCGTGCTGTGCGAGCGCATCTCGCAAGTC
This sequence comes from Acidobacteriota bacterium, assembly GCA_029776225.1. Lineage (GTDB taxonomy): Bacteria > Acidobacteriota > Terriglobia > Bryobacterales > Bryobacteraceae > Fen-330. The sequence continues at coordinate 38,145 of JAKOTR010000047.1, forward strand.
CTGGGCGTCCGCATTCTCCGGCTGATCAAAGTCACCGGCAAGGAGCCGACGTACCAGATGGAACTGGAGACCACCACGGTCGAGTTCCCCAATGTCGGCAGATTCATCGACCAGGCGAGCGTCCGCGTCGCCATCGCGAGCGCCACGAACAAGCTCATTCCAAAGGTCAAGCCGAAGGTCTGGGAGCAGCTCGCGCAGACCATGCTGGACGCGCTGATCGAAACCGAGGGCGGAGACGAGACCGACTTCAAGGGCTCGATCCGCATGTACGTCAATCAGTACCTCACCGACACGGGCTTCATCGAAACGATAGAGAACCAGCCGCCCAGCTCGCTCCGCTTTCCCACGATCATCAACGGCCGCATCGCCATCTGCTCGAGCGATCTTCAGCCGCACGTCAACAAGAACTTCTCGCAGGCGCTGTCGGTGAAAGCCATCGCTTCCATGCTGGCCGCGATCGGCGCCAGGAACATCCAGGTCAAGGGAAAGACGTTCAAACCCCAGAGCCGCTGGCTGCTGCCGGTTGAAGAATTCGATCCGGCCGACTTCACGACGCCCGCGTACAGGAAGGAAGCCTGCGATGCAGAGTGAACGTGCGACAGGGACATTGCAGGATATCGGCAGCCGGGATCACAGCATCACGTCCGAATACCGGATCTGGGGCCCGCCGGGGACCGGCAAGACGACCAACCTGACCCGGCAGATCCGCCGCGCGGTGGACCGGTTCGGCCCGGACTCAGTGCTGGTGACCAGCTTCTCCAGGGCGGCCGCCGCCGAACTCGCCGGGCGCGACCTGCCGATCAGCCCTGAGCGGATCGGCACCCTTCACGCCCACTGCTACCGCGCGCTCGGCGCGCCGCAAATCGCCGAGGCCAATGTCGACGAGTGGAACCGGCAGTACCCACATTTGCAGATAACGCCCGTCCGGAAGCAGAACAAGCTTGACGGCGAAGAGGCCGGCGAGGAAGACGGCCGGATTAGGCCGGGCGACCTGTGGCTCCAGGAACTGAACCGGTTCCGCGGTTTGATGATCCCTGTTGAAGGCTGGTCGGCCAATCTGCGCGACTTCGCCGGCAGATGGAAGGAGTACAAGGACGCCCTCGGCCTGCTGGACTTCACGGACCTGATCGAGACATGCTACCGCGACATCGCGGCTGCGCCGAAGCGGCCGGCAGTCATCTTTGCCGATGAAGCCCAGGACCTCAACCGGATGCAGTTGGCGTTGATCCGCAAGTGGGGACGGCACTGCAACTACTTCATCGTTTGCGGCGACGAGGATCAGACCATCTACTCGTTCAGCGGCGCCTCTCCGGATGCAATGCTCGATCCCGACATTCCGGACGACCACAAGATCATCCTGAAGCAAAGTTACCGGGTGCCCCGTGCCGTGCACGCCGCGGCCGACAAGTTCATCCGCCAGGTGACCAGGCGCCAGGAGAAGGTCTACCTGCCGCGGCCCGAGGACGGCGCATGCCTGCGCGGCCCGCTGAATGCGTCCTACAAGAGCCCCGACTACTGGGTCGTCAAGACCGTCGCGGAGCATGCCGCGAAAGGGCGGACGGTTATGGTGTTGGCGAGCTGCGCGTACATGCTGGAGCCGCTCGTGGCGGTTCTGCGCAAGGACGCCATTCCGTTTCACAACCCGTATCGGCGCTCGAACGGCTACTGGAATCCGATCCGGCTCGGGCGGAAGGGATCGACGGCGAACCGCATCCTCGCGCTGCTGGCGGCGCATCCGGATTTCGGCGACGATCGCCGCGACTGGACGCTGGGCGACTTGGCGCTATGGGCGGAGTGGCTCCAGTCCAAGGGGATTCTGAAGCACGGCGCCAAGAAGCGGCTTCAGGCGGCGGATGCCGCCGCGCCGGCGACCATCGAAACCCTGGACGGCGTTTTTGAAGACGGCGCCCTCGAGTCGCTGCTGGAGGCCTTCGAGGGCGACTATCGGACATTGCTCGACTGGTGGCGCCGGCGAGTGATCGCCGACGTGCACAAGCGCATTCAGTTTCCGGCCGAGGTCACGTTGGCGCACGGCCCCAGAACATTGCTGGAGCCGCCCAAGGTGATCGTCGGGACCATCCACTCCGTGAAGGGTGGCGAAGCCGATGTCGTGTTCCTTTTTCCGGATCTGAGCGACAGCGGGCTGACTGCTTACCGCCGTCACGGGCCGCCCAGGGACGCAGTGATCCGAACGTTCTATGTCGGCATGACGCGGGCGCGGGAGAGGCTCTACCTGTGCGCTCCGGATTCGGCCGCGGCGGCTGTGCTGTGAGCGGCAACTGATTGCATTGATTGGGCTTGATGAGTATGGGGTTCGAAGGTAACCTTCAGGCGCTGGCTGGAGGCCTGCGAGTGAAGGCGCGCGTTCAACATCCGAAAGTGACGCAGCGGAAAGACCGCCCGGGCTGGCCGTGGATCTTCCGGTACTACGAGGACGAGATCCAGCCGGACGGCTCGACGAAGGTTCTGCGACGCTACCACGAGATCGCCCCGAGCAAGGGCGACGGCGCCATCTCGAAAAAGCAGGCCGAAATCGAGCGCGATAAGTTCCTCGCCAAATTGAACGCGCCGACGGCCGAGGAGGCAGTCCAGCAGGTCGCGGCAACCGGCGTCGCCCTGTTTGGCGAGGTCGCCAGGATGTACGAGGAAGGCTACCTCGGCCGCGTGAACCAGATCGCCAAGCCGACCCGCGTGAAGGAGAAGTTCTATCTGGACGAGTACATCGTGCCGCGTTGGGGCAAGCTGCGGCTGAACCAGATCCAGCCCAAGGCGGTCGAGGACTGGCTGCACACCACGTTCGACTCCTGGTGGACGATGCACGGCGTGCGCGCGATCATGAGCCGGGTGTTCTACTACGCCGAGGGCCACGGTTTGTGGGAGGAAGGGAAGCGCAGTCCGGCGAGCAAGGCGAAGCTCGGCAAGAAGAGGTACAAGAACGAGCGCCGCATTCTGTCCTTCGATGAGACTGCCCGCGTGCTCGCCAGGCTTGAAGAACCCAACAAGCTGATCATCGAAACCTGCATCGCCACCGGCGCGCGGATCTCGGAGGTGTTGGGGCTGAAGTGGAGGCACGTCAACCTGGACGCCGCCACGATCAAGATCGAACAGCGCGTCTGGCACCAGGACGTCGGCCGCCCGAAGAGCGAGGACAGCCGCCGGATCCTGGGCATCGGCGACCTTGCCGCCCGATTCCGCGAGAAAGCCGCCGCGGACGGTGCGAAGCCCGACGCCTGGGTGTTTCACCAGAAGCGGGATCATGACAAGCCGCTGTGGGACTCCGGCGTCCGCGACGCCCTGCATCAGGCGGCGGCCGCCGAAGGTTGCGACTTCCCCGGCCTGGGACCGCACTCCTTCCGCCGCGCCAACATAACTTGGCGGCAGGAGGTGGGCGGCAGCGCCATCGAAGCGTCGAAGATCGCCGGCCACGCCGACCTGGAGATGACCGGCGAGTACACGTTTGTGGCGCCCGAGAGGCAGAACGAGTTGACGCGGCGGATTCAGGCGAAGTTGGCTGATGCCGGGCACCCTGCACGGAAGATCGAATCTGTTATCCGAGAAGTTGAGGCTCCACCTACGAACTCCTCTCCGGCACGGGACGGCGTATCCGTGCTTGACGGCCTTGCGTTAGGGACTCAGGTGGTCCAGTGACCGTCTATTGCATGTCCCGGGACGCTGCTAGCGCTTTGTACAACAAACGCCATGATCGAAAGAAAAGGTACGCGATGCCAGGAAGCAGATGCATAGGGAGAGGAGCGGCTTTGAACAGGTGTATCGCTGGTGTAACATCCTTTCTGTAAATTCCGTTCAGAGTGGTTGAGTTCGGATTTGTTTGGGGCCGGAGCGGAGGCGAGGGAACCGAGCCGCAGCGGAGGGCCCAAACAAATCCGGCCGGCCTTGTGCCGGGCGGGCCAAATCTGTTTTCCTTTTCGGAACGACGAATTCTCAGGAAAGGAAACCGACGTGGCCCACCAGCCCGACTCTACCGTAGTCGAAACGGTTGTTCAACTGCTTTGTGAATCCGGCCTCTCCCAGATGGCGGAGGCCGTGCGAATCATGCTCAACGAGGCGATGCGCATCGAACGCTCTCAGGTGATCGAGGCGGAGCCGTACCAGCGGAGCGATCACCGAAGAGGCTACGCCAACGGCTTCAAGCCGAAGACGCTGGACACGCGTCTCGGGACGATGACGGTCCAAGTGCCGCAAACCCGTGGTGTGGCGTTCTATCCTTCAGCGCTGGAAAAAGGCGTCCGCAGCGAACGTGCGCTGAAGCTGGCTGTCGCGGAGATGTATGTGCAAGGAGTGTCGACCCGCAAGGTGACTGAGGTCATGCAGCAACTCTGCGGCCTCGAGGTGTCCAGCACCCAGGTGAGCCGCGCCGCCCAGTTGCTCGACGAGGAGTTGAGCGCCTGGCGTCAGCGGCCGATCGGGGAGATGCCGTACTTGGTGCTTGACGCCCGATACGAGAAGGTTCGGCATGGCGGGTCGGTGATTTCCTGCGCCGTTCTGATCGCGGTCGGGATCACTCCGGACGGGCACCGGACGCTGTTGGGCGTGAGCGTCTCGTTGAGCGAGGCGGAAGTGCATTGGCGGGAGTTTCTCGGCAGCCTGCAGGATCGCGGGTTACACGCGGTCCAACTGATCGTCAGTGATGACCATGCGGGCCTGAAGGCCGCCCGAGAGGCACGCTTTGCCGGCGTTCCTTGGCAGCGCTGCCAGTTTCACCTTCAGCAGAATGCCGGCCATTACGTGCCCCGGATCGGGATGCGTGGCGAGCTGGCTGCGGATCTGCGCGCCATCTTCGACGCCCCGGACCGCGCTGAAGCTGATCGGCGGCTGGAACTGACGGTGCGTAAGTACGAGAGAACCGCGCCGAAGCTCGCGGCTTGGCTATCGGCCAACGTTCCCGACGGTCTGACCGTATTCGCACTGCCGGCCGCACACAGGCGCCGGCTGCGAACGTCGAATCTGCTCGAGCCGCTAAACAAAGAGATCAAGCGCCGCACCAGGGTGGCCACCCTTTTTCCGAACGAGGCCGCCCTTCTGCGCCTGGTCAGCGCTGTGCTGATGGAAATCAGTGAGGAGTGGGAGACCGAGAAGCTGTACCTACGAATGGAAAACAGTGGACCGCTCACGCGGGAAGAATGAATTTACAGAAAGGGGCTTGCTTTATCGGTGTATCCGCCTGCTTGCCTCAACGCGCTGCGGCAGTTCAGTCGTAAGCCTCGCGCGTGAGGCACCCTCATCATAGACGTTCAGCGCCAGGTCCAAGTGGATTAGAGTCACGTCGCGAGCGGCTGAACTGGCTTTTGATTCAGTGTCGAAATGGATCATACGCCCGAGGACTGGGCCCTCCGTTCGTTCGCGAAGTCCACCATCGCGCATGTCTAACTTTTGTACTTTGTAACTACTTTTGACTTGCCATCCTTACAAGATCACAGTATATTTCCGATGATATAAGAGTATTTAACTTGATGCGTGAGGACATGTAGGCAACCAAATCTCAGAATTTAAGGAGGATATGCCTTTGACTATGAGGACGCTCAGTTCGCTTTTCACACGGGCGACGCGAGGCGCGGTCTTGGTGTTTACAGTCAGCGCACTCTTGACCGTGCAGCTACCGGGGCAAACGCAGGAGGGCGGCGCTGTATCGAAAAGAATGCTGTACCGGCACTTTCTCGCCCATGTTGCGCTTCTGGATGCTGACACCAAGCCAATCAGCACTTTGGATTCGAGAAGGCCGATCGACCTATACCCCAGCCGGGTGGGCTTGCCTGCCGCCAAGTTCTCACAGGTGAGAGCCATCGCGCGGCATCTCGATGCCGCCATCCGCGCGAAAGATGAACAGGCAAGGGAAGTGATTCGGAGATTCCGTCTGTCGATTGCAAACCAGCAAACGTCGGGCGGGCAGTTGCCGCCTCCCCCGCCGGAGCTTGGCGATCTGCAACGGCAGCGCGATCAATTGATTCAAAATTGCCTGGATCTGCTCGCAGCCCAGCTTGGTCCAACCGACGCGGCGCGTCTTGACACATTCGTTGAGCAGGTGTTTGCGCCGAAGGCGCGCGTGCAGCGAGTCGCCATTCCGCGATCATACGATCCCGGGACAAATCCGTTACCCCCGTTGGAGAGGCAAGACAAATGTGAGCGCTACGTGAACCACAGGTCCCCGCAGCCAGGAGCGCTTATTTGGGAAGGCGCTCCGGCTGAGCGCTCTGATTCCGCTTCCATTGATCCGGCAGCCAGGCGGGCAGATCACGAACGCGCAGCGACGGCAGGTTTACCAGCAACTGCGTCAGGTACAGTTGCGGATCCACATCGTGCCGGCGGCAACTGCTGGTGAGGCTCGCCAAGATTGCCGCCGTCCGGCCGCCGCGCGCGTTGCCCACAAACAGCGAGTTCTTGCGGTTCAGAACCACCCGCTTCATCTCGCGTTCGCTCACGTTATTGTCGATTGGCACGGCCCCATCCGAGCAGAACACGTTCAGTTCCTGCCACTGGCTTAGAACGTAGCTCACCGCCTCCGCCATCGGATGCTTGGGAAGCAACTGTTGCTTCCAGCCCGCAAGCTTCTCCTTGAAGCCCGCCAACACCGGCGCCGAACTGCCCTGGCGTAACTGGAGCCGTTCGGCCGCCGGCAGGTCCTGAGCCTGCCGCTCCACCGCGTAGAGCGCGCGCACCAACTCCACCGCTTCCCGCGCGATTTCAGGAGCCGCCTTTTCCGCCTCGACCAGCTTTCTCCGCGCATGCGCCCAGCAGCCCGCGCGCGTGATCTCGTTGCCGGCCACCACGCCGTTGTACCCGGCATAGGCGTCGGCCAGCAGAATCTCCCGGTAATCTTTGAGGAAATACTTCGGACCGTCGCGGCCCCGGTTGAGGGTGAAGTCGAAGACGTTGTACGGGTTTTCCTGGTCGCCCACGTACACCCACATCCGCGCCTTCGCCGCCTTGCCCCGGCTCAGCATCGGCATGATCGTGTCGTCGGTGGCAACGACGTGCGAGGCCCGCACCCGCTCCCCCATCAGTTCATACAACGGTTCGGCCAGCTCCGCCACATCGCCGCACCAGACCGACTGCGTGGCCCGCGAGATCTCGAATCCCTGGCGCGCGAAGATATCTTCCAGCCGGTAGAGCGGCAGGTAGTCGGAGAACTTACTGGTGACGATGTAGGCCAGCAGTCCCGGCCCGGCCAGCCCTTTGTCGATGGGCGCTTCCGGCTTGGCCGCGGTCTCGATGCTCGGGTTCGAGCCACTGTTCTCGCAGGCCGGACAGGCGTACTTTTTGCGCACGTGCTGAATGCGTTCGAAATGGCCGGGAAAGTACTCGATCTGCCAACTCTCCTCGGCGCCGATCTCGCGGCGCTCCGCGCCGCAGCACGGGCAGGCCCGCTCGTCTCGGCTGAGTTCGTGAACGTGAGTGGTGATGGGGAGATTTTCGAAGTTCGCCAGATTGCGCCGGCCTTTGCGCCGCTTGACGCGCCGCAGTTCCTCGGCCGGTTCCGCCGCCGGGGGAACGTCATCGGGATGAACCGGCTTGCGGTCCAGTTCCGAGGCGAAGTCGAGCAGCATCTGGGCCACATCGCCGCTCGATTCGAGCCGGTCCGCGCGCGGGCCGTAATACCACTTCTTGTAGCGTTCCAGTTCCTGCTCGAGCCGCAGCTTCTCGATGTGGAGTTGTTCGGCGCGGCGCTTGTGCTGTTCGGCGCGGCGCTGTTGTTCCTCGGCACGGTGTTTCTCGCGATCGCGTTCCACAAGCAGCGAGCGCACCATCGCCTTCAGCAATTCGCTATCCTCCGGTAACCCAACTAACTCTGTGCCGTCCACCGTCACAGATATTAGGGCGTAATTATCCGGATGTGAGTTACTCACTTACTTACTTTTTCTCGCCGCGTTCATAGCGCGGAACGCGCTTCAGCCGCGACATGTCGATGCCGTCCAGCACCATCGCCAATTCGCTGGCCCGCAGCTCCACCGAGCGCGCCCCGGCCTCCACTTCCGGCAGCTTGAAGACGCCCGCCTCCAGGCGTTTGTACCATAGCACGAAGCCGTCGCGGTCCCAGACAAGGATCTTCAGCCGGTCGCCGCGGCGCGAGCGGAATACGAACAAGTGGCCGCCCAGCGGGTCCTGCCCGATGACCGTCTTCACCCGTTCGGCGAGGCGGTCGAAGCCGCAGCGCATGTCGGTCGCTTCGGCCGCCAACCAGATCCTTGTCGCCTGCGCCCGGTCCAGCGCGCGCAGACTTGGAAGGCTGGTCAAGCCCGCGCCTCCAAAACGGCCAGCACGGCGCGCAGGTGGTTCGCGTCAAAGCCCGGCCCCACCATGACGCTGCGCCCGCAACCCAGACGAATTTCAATGGCGCGGCTCTGCGCTGTTGCCGGCTGCGCCGGCGCCCCCACGACCTGTAGTTCGACGAACGATTCCGCCGCGGCCTGGCGTAGCCGCCGCTTCCAGGCGAAAAACTGCGATACGGGCAGGCCGCGGTCCCGGCAGAACGCCGCTATGCTCTGGCCGCTCGCGCCCTGCTCCGCAACCAAGCGTCTCCACTTCGCCCACGCTTCCTGTCTGCGCTCTTGCATATCCCAACTGTGGGCCATCGCGCCGCCGCTCTCAAGATGGGGTTGGCGTAGCGCTCACAGACAAATGACCGTGCGGAGGATTGAAATGAAGCTGGCGAGAATGATCATGCGGACGGCGTTGATGTTGGTGGCGGCGGTTGTGGCAGCTGCGAGCGCGCGGGCGCAAATGGTCTACGGAATCAGCGCCGTAGTCAACCTTACCGACACAACGATCAGCACCTACTCGGCAACAGAGCTTGATTATTGGGCGGACGCCTATTACGACGCTTACGTTGAGGGTTATCTGTTTCAGAACGGCTGGCTGTATGGATGGGGAAGCGCGAGCAGTGGGAGCTATTCAAACATCGCCTACGGCTATATGAACAAGCCGGCCATAGGCGGAGCTGTGTACCAGATCGAGAGCGACCACTATGTGGTGGCGGCCTATGCGTACACAGATCCCTACGGAACCCCCTATTTCAGCAATCCACTCGGATACTATTTCCTCTCCACCGGCGGAGGTTCAACGGATAACGCAATACCATTCGGGCCCGCCGACGGACCGACCTATGTAACCGTGCAATACGGCTATTTGGGCACGACGGCCGTGCGGGCCTATACGCCAACGGCGCTGCTGAGCAACGGTAGCTTGGCGAATGCTACGGCGGAATGGTCGTCGAACGGCGACGGGACGTACAACGTTAACGTCAGCGCTCCCGCGTACAACATCCTCGAAGAATACAACTTCCTGCAAGCGGCAACCGTGACTTCATTCCCGCCGTGCACCATCGGCGAGCCTCGGCTCTGCGCTCTCTGGAACGGCGTTCGAGTGTTGGCAGAGGTCGCGCTGTTGGCGGGAGCTGCCGTCCAGGGATTATACAACGTCTGGTCGCAACGCGTCCCTTGTCCGTACGGCTGGCCAGGCGATGACGGGGCGGTGGCTCCTGGACCTGACTGGACGTGGCAAGGAAACGGACCTCCCGGCAGTTCTGAAGGAAACTGGGTCAAGAATAATCCGAATGGCCGCCAGGAAAGCCTGCATCCCGATCTCAATCATCCCGCTCCCAAAGCCCCGCATTGGGACTACAAAGATCCGGGTGGAAAATGGTGGGATGTTTGGAAAGACGGCACAATGACGCCGAAGAAGTAGGAACAATGAAAGAAATTCAGTTGGAGAATAACGCGATTCCGCTGTTTCGCGAGCGGCTCCGGGGTAGCCTCGGCCTAGGCCCTTACTTGGAGCAGCACATCGCGGGCGGTAGCTTATGGGTGTGGGCACCTGAGGTGTCCACCCCCATCGACCTGGGCCGGCTCAACGAGGATATTTTTTACCCAGCGTCTACGGATCTTGAGTCTACGCTGACCAATGCGCTCCTGCGGTATTTCAAGACAGATCCGAGCGCGGTGCTCGTCGCCGATACCGCATACCGGTTGGAGCACGCGCGCCCGGACTCGCTCCAGTGGTTCTCGCTGGATTCCTTCCATGATCCCGGGCAGCGCAGAATTTGCGCCTTTCTAACAGGTGCCGCGGCGGATGAGAAGGCGGTTGAAGAGCTAGTGGCGGTCGCGAGTCCCTATCCGACCACTCTCGTTTTTACCTCCTTAACACACGCGGCGGATCTTACCCCAGGGGTCTATCTTGATCCACGGAACGCTGTTTTGCAAGACCTGGTGCAGGCAGTGAAGCACGTTCTTGTGGGGGTTTTCGACGAGCGAACGATGCTGATCTGGAGCAGTGCTGGCGCGCCTCCCCTCGCGTGCCTCGATGTGGACGCGGAAGGCCTGCACCGTCGCCTTTGAGAACACCGGCCGGCCCTGCCCGTTCCACTAGGCGAAAATTCCTCGAGGGCGACGGCGAGAGCGTAGGCGCGTTTCGAGTGCGGCGAGCGTACGCCGTCGAGCAGAAACGGCTAACAACCGACGAGTTTAAGCCCGATCCGATCATTGGGTGCGTGAGCCAGGTCCTGCCGGCTGCCGAGGTAGCGCTCGGTCGTCTGGATGCTGGCATGGCCGAGCAGCATCTGGATCTGCTCCAGCTCGCCAGCGCGCCGCCGGCGCCGCGGCAGAGTTTCGCGCACGTGCGCCGATAATGCCGAACGCGGCATTATCGGCGTTATGCCGAATGCCGGATTATGCCGAATCGCTCCGTCTGCGGCCCCCGGCGGGCCGCTCGGACCTGGATTGTGCGGACTGCGGTTTCGGGCCTGACCCTCTTCCACGAATACTTCGACGGCGATACCGGCCGCGGCCTCGGGGCCAGCCATCACACCGGCTGGACCGCCCTCATCACGCGCCTGCTACTCGACGCTGCCCGCGACCGTGATTTCGAACGGCGCTGATATACGGTCGTCGATGACGGCCACCACCGGCTGCGGGCCGCCGGCAACTTCCTTCGCCAGCAGAATCGTGATCGCGTACACCCCCGGGCTCGCCCTCAACCGGCTCCACCGCGCCTACGGGCTGGTGATCGATTCCGCCCACGTTTACCCGGACCCGCTCCGGCGCGACCGAGTCCGCCAGCATCGGGCCCGCGCGGCTGGGATCAAAACCAAGATCGGCAACCACAGCCTGCGGGCGACGGGCATTACCGATTACCTCAAGAATAACGGCACCCTCGAACACGCGCAGGCGATGGCCAACCACTCGTCACCGCGCACGGCGAAGCTCTGCGACCGGCGAGCAGATGAAATCAGCATCGATGAAGTCGAGCGGATCGGGATTTGAGGGATAGAGATCTTCGAGCTGCTATTCTGCCAAAGCTCCCGTAACTATGGGAGCAGAGTTTGGCAAAGCGGCCGAGGGTTTTTGCTAAATGAAACCTGGCCCTAAGCAATTGCATCTTGGACTGCTTAAGATGTCGTGCATCTATCTTTATGGTAATGCGGCCCGCTCGGGCATGGCATCAACACTCTTCGTTTCGAATCAGATCTACCGGAGGAAAGGGGCGAAAAATCTGCGCCGTCAATACTGTACTAAAAAACTTTTGGGCGCTTCCGGCTTCTTAGATTAGCAGGCCGCGGAAAAACGCCGATTTCTGGCGAAATCTGCAACCCGCATTATGTCGAATCAGCTGGACAGGCGCCCTGAAGCGCACGTGAAGAGGGTAAGTGCTTGTGACTGCGGCTCATTCTGCCCGCTTTCGCCGCGGGCGGGCACACTTCTCCCCTGGCTCATGCGGCATGAACCGGACGCGCCAGCAGATTCCGCATCCGCACCAGATTGTACGCCGCCGCCGCGAAGGTGAAGATCCAGCCCACCTTCTCGATTCCGCGGTGCCGCACGTTGCGCACCAGCGCTATCGTCTTCAGCCACCCGAAGCACTCTTCGATCCGCTTCCGCTTCCGCTGGCTGATCGCGTAGCCTTCGTGCCGCGTCGTGCGGCGGTCAATCGCACTGCCGTTGCCGCCCGACTCCGCGAAAAAGCCGCCGCGGACGGAGCGAAGCCCGACGCCTGGGTGTTTCACCAGAAGTGGGATCATGACAAGCCGCTCTGGGACTCCGGCGTCCGCGACGCACTCCACCAAGCCGCCCAGGACGAGGGTTGCGACTTCCCCGGCCTGGGACCGCACTCCTTCCGCCGCGCGAACATCACCTGGCGGCAGGAGGTCGGCGGCAGTGCCATCGAGGCTTCCAAGATCGCCGGCCACGCCGACCTGGAGATGACCGGCGAGTACACCTTTGTGGCGCCGGAGCGGCAGAACGAGTTGACGCGGCGGATTCAGGAGAAGCTCGCGGCAGCCAGCAAGCAGGAGGGCGGTGCCGGATCGGGTCGACCGGCAGAAACGCCGCCTCCGACCGAAGCTCCACCCAATCTCACCGAGCTGCAGCCGACTACCTCACTCCTTCAATGAGGATCTGCGCAGGAACCGACTGTGTGCGCAAGTCCCTGCAATTGATAAACTAGAGGTTTCGCCGGAGGACCTTGACTTGAGCACGCCAACCATTTTCGATACCTGCCAACCGCGCCCGGATGTGCTCAGCGGCGCCACCCGCGACGAGCAGTTCATGGCTGACCTCTCGCAGGTGGTCAACGGCACGGCGCTGCCGGACTACCTCGATCCGGCCCTCTTCTTCCGCAACACGTACCCAACCCGCGGCCTGCGCGAACTGATGAAGGCGGTTTGTCTGCGGCTTTCCGGCAGAGGCGGCGAAGTGTCACCCATCATCCGCCTGGGCACGCAGTACGGCGGCGGCAAGACGCACGGCCTGATCGCCATCACACACGCGGCGCGCGGCATGAAGGGTGTCGCCAACGTCGCCGAATTCATCGATGCTACGCTGTTACCCACCGCCGAGGTGCGGATTGCAGCGCTCGACGGTGAAAACACCGATCCGGCCAACGGCCGCCAACTCGAGCCCGGCCTTCGCGCCTTCAGCCTTTGGGGCGAGCTCGCCTATCAACTCGGCGGAGCCGCGGCCTACGAGCGGGTCCGCACCTCCGACGAAAAGCACATTGCCCCTGGCGCGGAAATCTTGCGTGAGCTGTTCGGCAACCAGCCCACGCTGATCATGCTCGATGAGATCTCGGTCTATCTCCGCAAAGTCGAGCGCGCCTTCCCCGATGCCAGCCGGCAGTTCACAGCGTTTGTGCATGCCCTGTTCAAGGCGGTGGCCTCGACGCCGCAGGTGGCGCTCGTTTACACGCTGGCCATCGGCAAGGATGACAAAGCGCAGGACGCTTACAAAGAGGAGAACGAACGTGCCGCCGCCGCGCTGGCCGAGGCCGAAAGCGTCGCCGTCCGTTCCTCCACCGCGCTGAATCCCACTGCGGAGGACGAAACCGCCGACGTGTTGCGGGTGCGCCTGTTCGAAACCGTGGACCGGTCGAAAGCCGCCGATGTGATTGAGGCCTACGCTCGCCTGTGGGCCAGTAACAAGGACACGCTCCCCGCCGAAGCGACATCTCCAGAACTCAAGGAGCAGTTTGCTCGCACATATCCGCTGCACCCCAAGCTGCTCGAAATGCTCACGGAGAAGACCGCATCGCTCTCCACCTTCCAGCGGACGCGTGGCATGCTCCGCCTTCTCGCCCGAACGGTCCATCTGCTCTGGCGAAATCAGCCTGCGGACGCCTACTCCATCCATGTGCACCACATGGATCCGGGCTTTGAACCCATCCGCACGGAAATTCAGGAAAAGATCGGTATGCGCCAGTACGCCGCGGCGATCAAGGCTGACGTTGCGGCCGTGCCCGGCGATGAACCCGCCCTGGCCCAGCGCCTCGACGCCCAGAAACTCCCCGGACTCCCGCCCGCCACGTCGTACGTTGCCCGGACGATCTTCTGGCACACGCTCGCCTACGGCGATACTGCACGCGGCGTCTCTCCGGAACAGCTCCGCCTGGCCGTCTGCTCGCCGGCGCTCGAGCCAGCCTTCATCGAACAGGCGCGAACCGCATTCCAGGCTGAGGCCCTCTTCCTCGACGACCGCCCCGGCGCGCCGCTGCGCTTCATGGCCGAGGCCAATCTCAATCAGGTGATCGCCCGTTACATGCGCGACGTCGATGCCGGCGAAGTCCGCGCCTACCTGCGCGACCGCATCGACAAGCTCTTCAACCTGCCCCGCGGCGAGTTCAACGCCGTCTTGTTTCCCGCCGGACCGTGGGAAGTCCCTGACGACCTGGCCGACCCCCGCCCGCTGCTCGCCATCCTGAACTACGAGTCCACAGCGATCCCCGCAGACCTCCGCCAGCCGCCCGCCGAACTTGAAGACATCTTCCAGTTCAAAGGCGCCGAGCGCAACCACCGCGAACTCAAGAACAACCTGGTCTTCGTGGCGGCAGCCGAAAACGGCATCGCCAACATGCAAACCCTCGCCCGCCGCAAGCTGGCGCTCGGCGAACTACGGAAACCTTCGAACCAGCAGGAACTGGCCGATTACCAGATCCAGAAGGTGAACGCCGAGTACCACGAGCTCGACCTGAAGATCGCCCAGGCTATCCTCCAGTGCTACCGGCACATCTTCTATCCGTCGGCCTCGCCCATGGCCGGAACCACGCTCCCGCTGGGCCACACCATTCTCGAGCTGACCAATCCGGACAACCCCGGCAACGGCCAGATGCATGTCGAGCGCGTGCTCTACGAACAGAAGAAGCTGCTTACGGCGCGCGATGCGCCCGACTCGCCCGCCTTCGTGGCCAAGGAAACCGGTCTGGCGGGCCGCGGCGAGATGACGCTCCAGCAGTTGCGCCTCGAATACCGCAAAGCGCCCAAGCTCTCCATCCTGCTGCACGATACGCCGCTGCTGGAGTGTGTGCGCGCGGGCATCCAGCAGGGGCGCTTCCTTTACCGGGAGGGGAATCAGGTCTGGGGCCCGGGTGACCCCAGCCCGGTCATTCAGATCTCCGACAACACCTTCCTCCACACCATGGAGGACGCCA
>JAKOTR010000044.1 GCA_029776225.1 Acidobacteriota bacterium
CCCCGGCCCGATTCCATCGTCCTGGAGGTGCGCGACACGGGCAAGAGCATGGACGCGCAGGCCATCGCCTGGGCCTTCTCACCTTTGGAACGTGAAGCCCGCATCGGCGAGGGTCAAGCGCAAAGCACGGGCGTGGGCATGGCCGTCTGCAAGGGCATCATCGAAGCGCATGGCGGCCGAATCGGCATCCGGAGCGAGGAGCAGGCGCCGGGAATCGCCGTGATCGTTGAGCTTCCGGTCCAGCGGCCGTAACGGCCAGGGTGCGGTGCTGCTGCTGCGGGTATAAGAATGGCCAGAATACATCGGTCCTGATTAATCAACCGCAGAGGTGTCTATGGTCAAGGTCATTCCGGCACGAATATCGGAGGGGAACGTCGTGCCCAAGACGCCGCTGCCCTCTGCGGAAAGCATTCGGAGCATATTCATTGTCGTCGAGTTGGCAGATCCGGAGGAGAGTGAGAAGAGAGAATCCACGCTCCCCCGGATGCTCGGTCTTTTGAAAGGGGCCGATGTTTCTGAGGAGGACTACGTCCGGTATCTGGAGGAGAAATACCGCTGAATGCACCTCCTGCTCGACACTGACATCATCTTCGATGTTTTTCTGGACGAAATGGAGACACTTTCGTCCGAAGGATCGTGAGCTCACGCTCAATTACAGAAACGCCTCTGCTTGGACTGCAGTCTCAAGCGGTCGCGGCATCCGCCGGATGCACCCAGGGCTTGCGATAGGGCCGCTTGAGCAGGCGGTTGGCTTCTTCATCACCGACCACCTGCCCCTTGATCGGGTCCCATTCCAGCGACCGGCCCAGCTTGGCCGAAATGTTCGCCAGGATGCACGACGCGGTCGAAATGTGCCCTTCCTCGATGTCCGCCACCGGCTTGCCGCGCGAAGCGATCGCGGCCAGGAAGTCCTTCATGTGCAGCCGGGTGGCCGGCGCGGCGTTAAGCTCGATCTTCGGCTCGGTCACGTCCTCGGGGTACTGCTCCTTCTCGTAGACGCAGTCCTTGTGAATCGCGGGCTCCTTCTTGCCGGCCGGATAGAAGTCATAGCTCATGGTGCTGCACTTGAGCACGCCCTTGTCGCCG
>JAKOTR010000079.1 GCA_029776225.1 Acidobacteriota bacterium
TGGGTCACCACCAACCGGCTCGTGCACAAGTTCAACGAAAGCTTCCGCATCGCCGGCCGGCTGAACTACGCCGACACCGACGACCATCGCGACCGCCTGGCGAACGCGCGCTTCATCGAAGGCAACGCCGGCTTCGCCTGGCGGCCGTGGGATAGCGCGCGCTGGGAAATGTTCGGCCGCTACACCTACCTGTACGACCTCTCCAGCCTGGGCCAGCGCGAGCAGGACTACGACCAGAAAACCCAGGTGCTGTCGGTGGAAGGCGTCTACCGCCACGACCAGCATTGGGAAGTGGCCGGCAAGCTCGCCCGGCGCGAGGGCGAGGTGCGCTACGGACGCGGCAGCGGGCCGTGGTTCGACTCGGCCACCGACTTCGCCGCGCTACAGCTGCGCTACGAGGTGGTCTACGCCTGGCACGCGCTGGCCGAATACCGCTGGCTGGACGTGCAGGCCGGCGGCACGCGGCAGGGCTGGCTGGTCGGACTGGACCGCGACATCGGCAAGAACTTCCGCATCGGCGCCGGCTACAACTTCACCGAGTTCAGCGACGACCTGACCGACTTCGACTACGACCACGAGGGCTGGTTCCTCAACATGGTCGGGATGTACTGAGGGTGCCGGTCCACGCAAGACCGTCGACGTTCAGCCGTCCACGGTCTCCTCGCCGCCATCCTTGGACAGCTCTTCGGCCCGGCGCTCATCCAGGTGGCGCTGCAGGCGGGCCACGTCTTCGGGCGACCAGTCGTCGATGCCGGTGACTTCCAGCCAGGCGTTGATGTAGTGCGATGGCGCGTAGACGTGGCCGAAACCCATTGGTGCGCTCATCGACAGCGAAGTATCCATTGCCATCTGCATCATCGTCACGACCGGATACCAGCGCATCGCCGGGGATACGTCCGGCGGGCGCGGGGCATCGAGCAGTTCCGGTTCGCGGAAGAAGCCGTGACGGTCGAAGAACGTCACCGCGTCGCTGCCGTACTGCAGGTAGACCACGCGCATCGGGCCCCACGGCGTGCCGGGCGGGGTGGAGCTGCCGTCCTGGTTCATGAAGCGGACGAACGAGCCGTCCTGGAACTGCGGCAGCCACACCGGCGAACCGGGATTGCGCGAGCGGGTCAGCCCGGCCCACTTGCTGGCGGCGAACGGAGGTCCGCTCCAGACCGCGCCATCGAATGGTTCGCCGAGCAGCTCGAACATCTCGAACGAGCGTTCCGAATTGAGCGCGCCCAGGCTCAGGCCGTGCAGGTACAGCTTCGGCCGCCGCTCGGGCGGCAGCGTGCGCCAGTAGCCGTAGACCTCGCGGAACAGTGCGCGCGCGGTGACCCCGCCTGTGTCCGGATCCAGGAACAGCGTCAGCGGACTGGACAGGTACGAGTACTGCACCGCGACGCTGGCCACATCGCCGCGGTAGAGATATTCGATGCCGTCGATGCCGGACGGGTCGACCCAACCGGTGCCGGTCGGAGTGATGATGATCAGCGCCTTGCGCTCGAAGCCGCCGACGCGCTTGAGTTCTTCCAGCGCCAGCTGGGCGCGCTCTTCGGGCGTGTCGCCGGTGGGCAGGCCCGCGTACACGCGCAGCGGCGCCTTGGCGCCGGGACCGGCGTAGGCGGCGAGTTCGTCGGCGGTGGGGCGGGCATCGACGTAGCGCCGGCCCATGCGCCCGAGCTGGTTCCAGGCCACTAGCGACTGCGCGCTGCCGGGGCTGTCCCATTCGGTCGGCGGCGGCATGTCGGGCGGGATCAGTGCATCGGCCTGGCGATAGGAGGCGTCCAGGGTGTCCAGCAACGAGGACAGGATCACGCCGTTGACCAGGCCCACCAGCAGCAGCACGCCGGCGATCGCACCGACCACGTGCGCGATCCGTCGCGGCACCTTGCGGGTGACCAGGCGCATCACCGCCTTGATGATCATCAGCGCGATGCGGCCCAGCACGACCAGCAGCAGCGCCACGACCGCCGCACCCGCGAGTACGCCCAGGATGCGCGATGGACCGGCGGGAGCCAGGTGCATCAGTTCGCGGACGATGTTTTCCCAATGCTGGCTGCGCCAAAGCGCGAGCGCGGCGATGACCGCGCAGGCGACGACCGCGATACGGCGGCGACGCGGCTGTCCCGCCGGCCCGGGGAGCGGCAGCTCCAGGTATCCCCACAGCCAGCGCAGCAGCACGCCCAGGCCGTAGCCGGCGGCCAGGCACATGCCCGACAGCACCGCCTGCGCGACCGTGATCCGTGGCGTGAGGCTGGGCGTGAGCGAGGCGGCGAAGAACAACGTCCCCAGCACGAGCCCGGTATTGCCAAGGCGCGCCAGCAGCGAACGCCGGAGCCGGGTGAACCAGCCATCGGATGTAGTACCGGAAGCGAGTGCAGCGTCGTCGTCCTGTCGCATCAAGTATCCCCTGCGAGTGGTCCCCTTGGGCCAATATACCGGACACGGATAGGCGTTTTAACCGCATGAGGCCAATCGCTGGACCAGGGTGAAGCTGAGGCTCCATACGTACTCCTTCCGTCCACCGTAGACATGAGGCTGCGAATGAAGCAGTTCCTCGAGCGACCGGAGTTCGATTGGGTCGAATCGTCGCCAACGCGCGAGGTCGGGATCTGGGCGCTTGACTTCGTTGCATGCAGACACTTTCGAATGCCGGTTCCTGCCTCTGCTTGGTATCAGCTCGGAATCGAGAGATCGAGGGATGCGAGTGACGAGTCTGGCAGCGCGCTCAATGACAGCATTGAACTGGAACCCCGAAGCTCGCACTACGCTGGCGACTGACCGCAAGTGCAGCTAGTACGGTCATTGAGGCGAAAAAGCCAAACGGCCGCAGTGGGTCGTTAGGGTGAGTTGGGGATTTCGGCAAACAGTCATTCTTATCGCATATCGCTGAGCGGGATCGAGCGACACCATCGGCCGATCTGCGTCCCTCGTTGTCTCCTGGCGCGAGGATCCTGCGGGCTGTGTCGCGGGTTCCGGCCCTTAGGTGAGATGCAAAAAGGGCGGGGAACCCATCGGATTCGCCCGCCCTTCCTGGCCGTCTGCCAATAATTGCCTAGCCATTTGCCAGTTTATGGTCGCTGCTACAACGATGTAGGACTTCATAATAGGCGATTCAGTCCTCTCGTAGACCTGAATCCGTGTTGTCTTCAGCGCATACCTGCTCCGCGAGCCCCAGCGCATGATTTTTCTGCTGCCTGACTCCCAATCTCAGCTCACCGCAACCCCGAGCGCCGTCCTTTCACGACCCGGAGCCCCGGCGAGCCGGGCTTGCGGCGGGTGCGCTACGTCATTCTCCTGCTCCCGCGCGGCCGTCGCCCTTCCGCCGCAGCGAAATGGCCTCGATTCGGAGAGTTCGGCCGCCGGATTTGCATCACGGCGAAGCCACCGCGCACAGTCGCGCCTGCACCGTGGTGAACACCTTCACATGCGCGGCGACGCCGCGTCCGAAGTCCAGCACCAGGCGGCGGGCGTGTTCGACGAACTTCGCCGCGCGGTACATCACCTCCTGCAGCACCGTCTTGATGCGCCGGCGCTTGGCCGGGTGACGGATCGGCGAGAGCTCGCCGGTCAGCCCGAGTTGGCCGATCAGGCGCAGGCAGTTGTAGGCGAACGCGGCCAGATGCATGACCGCGTCGTTGGTGTCGAACTTGCCCGAGGGCAGGCGCTCGAGGTCCAGGTCGGTCTTGATCTCGGAGTGGAACTGCTCGTGCGTGCCGTGGTGCTTGTAGAGCTCGATCACGTCGGCCATCGCCACTTCGAGGCTGGTCCACCAGCCTTCGATCTCGATCTCGGGGGTGAGCAGGTGCTGGCCCTTCTTGTCGATCGTGCGCTCGGTCACCCGCACCACCAGACGCAGCGTGCGCTTGGCCTTCTTCCAGGCACGGTCGATCTTCAGGTCCAGCAGCCCCACCCGCTTGCCCGCGCGCACTTCCTCGAAGACGCCGGCGGCCTCGGCCCGGTCCACCCAGGCGGTCTTGTCCTGACGGCGCGGATTCCAC
>JAKOTR010000080.1 GCA_029776225.1 Acidobacteriota bacterium
GTACTCGAAGGACTGCGTCAGCGCGAGCCGACCTCGCTTCAGTGGCCCCGTGATCAACAGCCTGGGCGTCGACGATTCAATTCCCATGATGGTCCCGTCGCGCTTTCTGAACCTAGGCATGAAGTTCTGAATGCGAAAGCGGAACTTGTCGAAGTCCGAGACGCGCGTATCGACAGTGGCGACCGCGCCGGACAGCTTGCCATACTCCGGGTCGTAGGGATTGGCGACAACTTGCACTGTCGAGACCACGTCGATGGGTAGATTGACTCCCGCATTCCCGGTCACCGGGTCCGTCACGTTTGCGCTGTTGAGTAGCATCCCTCCCTGCGAAGCGCGCCCACCCTTCAGGTTGATCAGCCCGTCCGGGCCGCGCACTACGCCCGGCAGCAGAGGCAGCAGCGTTTCGAAGCGCTCGTTCACGTTGGGCGCGTTCGTGATCTCCGATTCACGGAGTACACCCGCCGAAGCCGTCTGCGCGACATCCACCGCCTCGGCCTGTGCCGATACCGTAACTGACTCTTTCACCGCCTGGAGTTTGAGTTCGATTTCTACCTCGGCCGTTGTCCCGGATTTCACGGCGATCTCGACTGCGTCGGATCTCAAGCCGCTGAAATCCGCAGTGAGGCGGTACTGCCCCGGTGGGACTTCTGGAAAGACGAAACGCCCCACCTCATCGGCGCGAGCTTCGAAGCCTGCGCTTGGGGCTGGAAGCGGCCGTAGTTGGAGGCGTGCGCCGGGCACGAACACGCGGCCACCGCTGGCATCGGTGGTAAACACAGAGCCTTGCACTTTACCCGAAGGGATTGAACCGGTCTGACCACGGAGCAGGAGCCCTACTAGAAGCGCCGCCCAGAAGAGGGTTCCAGGGCGAGCTTTGAGATCTCCGTCCGGCATTCGGCGCATGACACCTGCCCAAAACAGTGCAATTCGGCTTCCATCAGCGTGGCAGGGCCGCCGAGGACATCCATCCAGCGGGCACACCAGAAGACCAGCAGCCCGCCGAGAGTGCGTGATCCTAATGAACCTCCGAATGCAAGGAGCCACAAGAAAATGGCAACGCAATGTTCAGGATCACCGAAACCAAAGGGCGCTCAGGGACGGTAATCAACATTGACGGCCGTCTGGCTGGCCACTATGTTCGAGTCGCCGAGGACTGTTGTTTTCGGGCTTTGGGGAGTGCCAGGCGCGTGGCCGTCTTTCTGCGAGACGTGTCGGTTGTGGACGAAGCCGGTCAGGACTTGCTCTGCCGTCTCGTCCGCCGCGGAGTCCGGCTACACGCGTCGGGCCTCTATCTTTCGAATCTTGTGAAGGCCATACAAAGGTCCGCTGCTAACCTGGAGGCGAATTCAACAGCAAGAACTCACTGACGACGATTGGCAGGCCGCTGATGAAGCCAGAATCGACAGCGCACCCAGTGCTTGATGAGAGAAACCCCTTCGAGCGGGTTGTGACGCATATCCTTGCACTCGACCGCCACACTCGATGGGTAGCATTCGAGGAGCTGGAGCGCTCGCCGCACTGGGTGTGGCCCAATCCGGCCCATGGCGGGTTTTTGGTTGGAGCCGGCGCGTGCGGCAGGAGGCTATTGGAGGCCCTCATCCTGATTGTGGCCGAAGGACATAAGGAGATCTACGTCATGGCAGCGCCTCTCACGCTCCGCGTTTCCTCACCCTGGTGTGCCCCGACTCGATTCACATCGCGGTCCGGAGCAGTCCTGACTCGGTGTGGGGACCAACCCGACGGCTGAGGCATGCACGCCCGGCGGGAATCAGGCCAGCTTAATGGCCAGACACGGCTGTCGAAGGTGAAGACGATGACCCTGAATCTCCATGACAGCCCTCGCCTGTTTCGGCTCGTGCTCCGAGGATCCCTCGAGGGACCGTGGGTGCGCGAACTGGAGGGTGCGTGGACCACCGCGACGTCCATACTGACGGCAAAGGACGTCATTGTGGATCTGTCCGGTTTAACCGGAGCGGACGAGGAAGGCATTAGATTGCTGACTCGCATGGCGGAATCAGGGGTGCGCCTGATGGCGGCCTCGCCGCCTGAATCACCAGGTCTGGCTCGCCTGCTTGGGACTCCGGCCACGGAGGCCCTACCTAGGAAGCGACCGGTACTCAGTTTTTGATCCTTTCTTGTTGTACTGGCTGGTCGGGTGCGGTCAGCCGGAACGTGACGCCCAGTTGCACGCAGCGCCGAATCAGACAGATGCCGATGGCAAATGCCAATCTTCGGCTCTGGACAGTCCCACGATCGCTCTTTTCTAATCCGAAGTTCCACCCCTGATCGCATGTGAAAGTGGCTGTTTGTTGGGTTTTGCTGCAGTTTCGAGTGGTTGTTGTAGGCATGTAAATAGTTACAGAATATTGACATACTGTTCTGATTGTGCTACGATGTCGGCATGTACGTAGCGTCCGTCCCCAACCGCAACTCCCCTCCGGCCATCCTCCTGCGCCAAAGCTTCCGCGAACAGGGCAAGGTCCGCAACCGCACCCTGGCCAACCTTTCCCATTGGCCTCCCCAGCAGGTCCAGGCTCTCCGCCGCGTCCTCAAGGGCGATTACGCCGGGAGGCCGGTCCTGGATTCGGCCTTCGACATCACGCGCTCTCGTCCCCACGGTCACGTCGCCGCCGTGCTGGGAACCTTGCGGCGGCTGCGCCTGGAAACGGTTCTCGATCCGCAGCCCAGCCGACACCGGAACTGTGCCGTGGCTCTCATCGCTTCTCGCATCCTGGAGCCCGGCTCGAAGCTCGCCACCAGCCGGGCGTTGCGCGACGAGACCTGCCACAGCAGCTTGGGCGAAACGCTGGAGTCGGGCTCGGTCAACGAGGACGATCTGTACGCGGCCATGGACTGGCTTATCGCGCGCCAGCCGCGGATTGAAGCCCAGTTGGCGCGACGCCATCTCCAGCACGGCACGCTGGTGCTCTACGATCTGAGCTCGACCTACTTTGAGGGGCGCCACTGCCCGCTGGCCAGGTATGGCTACTCGCGGGACGAGCGGCACAGCAACCCGCAGATCGTCTTCGGGGTGTTGTCCAGTGCGGAGGGATGTCCGGTGGCGGTGGAGGTATTCGAAGGCAACACCGGCGATCCGAAGACCGTGGCCGCGCAAGTGGCGAAGCTGCGCCAGCGGTTTCATCTGGAGCGCATCGTGCTGGTAGGGGACCGAGGCATGCTGACCGAAAAGCGCATCGAAGAAGATCTGCGCCCCTACCAGGGGCTGGAGTGGATCACGGCTTTGCGCACGCCGCAGATTCAGAAACTAGCCGCCCAGGGCCTAGTGCAGTTGTCATTGTTCGACGAACGCGATCTGGCCGAGGTGACGCACCCGGACTATCCGGGCGAGCGGTTGATCGTGTGCCGCAACCCGTTGCTGGCGGCGGAACGGGCGCGCAAGCGACGGGAATTGCTGGAGGCGGCCGAGAAGAAGTTGAAAGAAATCCAGGCGGCGACCCAACGGAAGCGGCAGCCGGTCCGGAGTGCGGAGAAGATCAGCTACCTGGTGGGCAAGGCGTTGGCGGCCTCCAAGGTGGAGAAGTACTTCCGGTGGCAGATCACGCCGGAGGGTTTGGGCTGGGAGCGCCAGGCGGAACGGATCCAGCGCGACGCGGCGCTGGATGGGATCTATGTGCTCCGGACTTCGGTGCCCCAGGAGCGGCTCGACCGGGACCAGACGGTGCTGGCCTACAAGCGGCTGGCGACGGTGGAGCGGGCGTTCCGCAGTCTGAAGAGCGTGGACCTGGAGGTGCGGCCGATTCATCACCGCTTGCCGGATCGGGTCCGCGCCCACGTGTTGATCGCCATGCTGGCCTACTCCGTGGAGTGGCACATGCGCCAAGCGTTGGCGCCGGTACTGTTCGATGACCAGCAGCGGGGCGAACCCCGGCCTTCGCCGGTGGCCCCGGCAGTGCGCTCGGCGACGGCCACGGCCAAGGCCCGGAGCAAGCGCACGGCGGACGACTGGCCGGTCGAGAGCTTTCAAGACTGGTTGAAGGACCTCGCTACGATCGTGAAGAACCGCGTTCAGCCCCGCCTGCGATCCATCCCGACTTTCGATGTCACCACACGCCCCACGCCCGCCCAGCAGCATGCCCTAAAACTCCTCGGCGTCAGGCTGTAGTCAGTAACCACGCGCGCCTTGGTCAACAAGTCCAATCAAATCAACGCAGGACTGCCTGCCGCGGGGTGGAACTTCGGTCTAATCATGCCGTCCGGGCGCAAGGCCCTCGCGGTGGACGTCAGCCTGATTGTTCCGAGTGGCCGATACAATAGTGCTCCACAGACTCTGTTCCGCTCGCACCCAGGATCGCCTGCGCGGATGTCGCTCGTGTATGCCAACGACCGTGCCCGGCAGCCTCCGCAGTATGCGCGGTCGCCGCAAACTCGGCAGTGGTATCGGCGATCCTCTCGATCTGAAAGGACGCGAAAGAGCTCGCACTCCCAGATCTGTTCGAGAGACTGCTGCCGCAGGTTTCCGACCTTGAGCGAGGGGATGTACACGCACGGCGTCACATCGCCGTTGGGCTGAATCGCACAATAGCAGCGCCCCGCGCCGCATCCTCCCACATAGCGCGCGAGAACCATAGTCTGTCTACCCTTCCCGGCTCCCGCGTGCCCGGTTGCGAAGAGGCCCTCCGGGGGCGCGTAGGCCACGCAGGCCCGCCCGAACTGGGGCGCCGTGGAGATCACGTTGATCTTGCCTTCCTGGAGATGGGCGACCAGCTTGCGCATCAGCCACTCTCGTTGTGCGGGGGCAAGGTCTGCTTCCAGCATCTCCCTGCCTCTCCCCACGGGAATGAAGTTGAAGTGCGAGAAGGTACGGCAGCCCAGAGAGATCGCAAACTCGACCATCTCGTCCACGCGGTCGACGCTGTCGCGCGTGAAACAGGCCGCGAACCCGGTACGCATTCCCGCCGCCACGCAATTCCGGATCCCCTCGATCGAGCGCTGCCAGGCTCCCCGCTGGCCGCGAAAACGGTCGTGCTCCTCAGGTATGAGGCTGTCAACGCTTACTTCCACGTACTTGACGCCAGCGTCGATCAGGCGCCTGACAGTATCCTTTGTCAGGAGCGTTCCATTCGTGGCCAATGAGACGTGAATACCGCGCGTGCGGGCACGCTCGAGAATCGGCCACACATCTTTCGAAACCAAGGGTTCTCCTCCGGCAATCGCAAGGAATGGCACACCCATTGCTCCCATCTGGTCGACTATCTGGAGTCTTTCTTCCAGGGACAGCTCATCCGGCGCAGGCTGGGGTGTTGCGCACTGATAACAGTGCTGGCAGCGGAGATTGCAGGCCTGCGTTGGTTGGGTTCCAGACAACCATGAGAGGCGCCGCGAAGCACTGGGGAGCGTGGAGGCTATATTTCGCAATGCTCCGGCCTGCCAGCGCGAGCGCGCGCACAGTGGGCTGGTGGTGAAACAGCTTCTCCGTCATCCGCTCCTTTTCGAGCCCCGCCTTCCGCAGATCCAGGTCTATCAGGAATTCCGGCGCGCGCCATTTCCAGCGTTCCCTGGCGCTGAGAGCCGGATTGTTGTAGCTTCGGCACAAGCGTTCGAAGAAGCATTCCGCGCCTCCATCAGTGGCTGTCATCCACTTCAGAAGCCTCCGGGCAGGCGGACGGGAGAGAATACTCTCCAAGACATGCCATTCGGACTTCGCCGTGGGCTCATGTCGACATTCACCAGCGTCACCGTTTTTCATGAAATCCTTCTTCGAAGTCTCGATTCGCACTTTGCCTCCGTTCCTCCTTGGAGCTCCCAGGCATCAATCAGATCGCCGGTGTACTTCGGTGCAGTACCAACAGGTGCCAGAAGGTCCGCCTCTTGCTTCGTTCTGATCCTCACGTCTGTGCAAGCCTTGCACCAGCCCGGCTCCTGCCATTCGGTCTGCGTCTGGACGGCGGGGGGGCGCTGCCGAAGTCGGCGAATGCCGATTGCGAGTGCCGAATCTCGGCGTGGCCTTGGGTTATGTCAAGCGTCTTCCTCACGTGCCGTAGGGTCCGTTTCCGCCAGTATCCGACAGCCTCCCTCTCACCGAGCGAGGGTACCATTCCCGGTGGAGAAGAGCCACGGACGTCTGTTTTGCGATGGCTGCACATGGACATTTTGTTGCACGCAATCATTTAGTTTCTCTATGGCGGTCTGATGATGAAGCTCGAGTACAATCAGAGGAACTTTCTTCGTCTCGTTCCTGCCACGTTGCTCGGCAGGTATTTTGCGAGCCGCGGGGTTCTCCGCGAGATCGATTGGGAGGCACCTCCCGAAGTGGACGAGATCAACGCCGCGCTCGTGGCCCTGCCGCGCGAGGAGCGGCAGGCGATCGCCGTGGATTTCCAGAACGTGCACCGGCTGGCCTCGCGCCAGGGGATCCTCACGCTGCTCGATGTCGGCCGGGCGCGCCGCATGGATCTGGTACCGGTGATGGGGAAAGCGCGGACCAACCTCGAGAAGGTCTTCCGCGTGCTTCTGGAACAGCCGCGGCTGTTTCGCATCGCCGGCCAGTTCGCCTGGGCGGATGGCCTCAAACGCTACTGGCACCGGCGCAGCGACCTGCCGAAGGTTGCGGCGGACGCCGGCCCCGCTGCTCTGGACGACCTCCGGCAGGCGATCTCGGCCTACTATGTCAAGAACGAAGGCCGCGGGGAGTTCGGCACCGTCGAGGTCGAGCCCCGCGGCGAGGCGCTCTACTTCATGGTCTACCTGGCCGATTACCCGATGGCCGTCGTCTGTTTCGAGGATTCGAATGAACTCAAGCGCAGCCTCCAGCAACAGGCCTTCGACGTGGTCTTCATCTACCACGAGCAGGAGGGACGACTGGACCTCTACGCCGAGGGCAGCTGCGAGAAGCGCAAGGAACTGGCTCAAATGTTCGCCGAGCACATCCTGGGGCAAAAGGTCGGCTTGGATGCCACTGCGGCGCCGGTCTTTGATCTCGAGCGGCTCAAAGATCCCGCGTTCCGTTTCAACATCGAGCCCGGCGACGGCATCGCGGCGATGCGGCCGCGCTCGATGCGCTTCAGCGAGCCCGAGGGAGATGGTCGGACCGTGACGTTCTCCACCAACGGCCGCCGCCGGGACGGCGATCTGCACGGCTGGATCGAGCGCGGGCTCAACCAAGCCAACCTGCCGCTCGACAAGCTCAAGGTCGCCTCGGTCACCATCCAGGCGACGCTGGCGACCGGGAATCCCCGGCCGAAGACCGTGACCTTCACCATGACCGCGCGGAACTCCTGCAACCTGAAGGATACGCCGGACCACCAAAAGATCCGGGACGTGCTGCGCCGCTCCGAGGTGATCTGTGCGTAGAACGCTCGAGCAGATCTGGATCCGCAGCAGCGTCGAAGGCCACGTCTTCACCTACGACGAGACGTTCGCCTGGCCCAAGGCGGAACGCGAGCTGGTGTTCTCGCTGGCGCTGCTTCGTCGGGTCGAGGACGCCGACTGGGCCGAGTGCGACGCCTGCGCCGAGGCGCACTCGGAGGATGTGGTCTTTCTGGATGAGGAAGGCTCGTATCCGGTGATCCCGTGCCCGGCGGTGGGCTTGGTCCGAATCAGCCCGGAGCGGCTCCAACGCTGGGAGGTGGATTTCGGCGTCGTGGCAAAGCTGCTCGGGGCAGCGTTCGGCCTCACAGGCACGCTACAGGAGCTGAAGGCGGGCCGGGTATGGCTGCTCGGAAGCCGCCGTTTGGCGGGCAGGCCGGCGGAGTTCTTTCTGGCCCAGGGCGCCGACTGGCCGGACGGTACGGAGAGCCTTTCGTCCACACCGCGCCTTCAAAACTCCCCGGCCCCGGTGGTGCTGTTCCCGAGCCGGCTGCCCGAAGACCCGGTCTGGCAGGGCAACGGCCGTGCACTCTATTCACTGCGGGAACTGGTGCGGCTGGGAGAGTCCGGCCTGGTCACCACGCTTGAGCCGCTCGAAGACCTGTACCGCCAGATCGCCACACGGCTCGAGGAGCCGATCGTGCCGACCGCGGTCAAGGAGCGGCTGGCGTTGGTGAAGCGATTCCGGGAGCGACACACCTGCCGGGTCAAGGATGTTTACACCTGGGCCGGGGTGGTGCGGGAGGACTTCTACCGCTGGCAGCGCGGCGATCCCAAAGTCCCGGATGGCGGCGACAAGGCAAACCGCATTGAACGGCTCCTCCAGCACGACCGAAAGACCCGGTTCTGAGCAGCACTCACATTTTCACTCACATCGCTCACATTGATCACTCACATGGGTCGTCCCGCATGATTGGGCTGTAGCGAGCGCGAGAAGCGCCGCCGGCAGCCATGAAAGCGAGTGGGAACCAGTCAGCCACACCGAGCTTCGCCGATGTCGAAGCCGGAAAGATCATCCTCCGGACGCCGTTTGCGAACCTCCTGCTGTGCAAGCGGATTCCCGGCGCCGGGTGGGACGCCTCGCGGAAGGCCTGGACCTATCCTGCCACTGCGCAGCACGCCGCGCTGGTCCGAGCCACCATCCCCCGGCTGAGCGCATCGGATCGTTTCGCCGCGCTCATGGCCGCCAAGCCGGCGCCGGCGTCTGCCAGCCTGCCCGTCGGGCTCAAGACCCGCCCCTGGCGGCACCAGATCGCGGCTTACGAGT
Source organism: Acidobacteriota bacterium (assembly GCA_029776225.1). Taxonomy (GTDB): domain Bacteria; phylum Acidobacteriota; class Terriglobia; order Bryobacterales; family Bryobacteraceae; genus Fen-330. Next base: position 8,594 of record JAKOTR010000080.1, read on the forward strand.
TCGCCATGGAGCGATTCACGGGCGGCTCACCAGGCGTGATGCTCGCCATGGGGATGGGCACGGGGAAGACCCTGGTCGCCTGCATGATCCTCCTCGGGTTGCGCGCCATGCGCACCCTCATCGTGGCGCCCCTGCGCGTGGTCCCGGTGTGGATCGCTCAGCTTGAGCGGCACCTGTCGACGCCCATGGTCGTGGCAGCGCTCGATGAGGAGGCCGGCAGCGTCGCCGACAAGCGGCGTCTGGCCGAGGAGAAGTTGCGGCTGGCCGAGACCACGGGCGTCCCCTTCGTCGCCGTGATCAACTACGACTCCATCTGGCGCGAACCGTTCGGCGCCTGGGCCGAGCAACAGGCCTGGGACCTGGTCGTCGCCGACGAATCCCACAAGCTCAAACGACCCGGCGGCAAGGCGTCGCTCTACTTCAAGCGGCTGCGCAACCGGGCGCGTTACCGCCTCGCCCTCACCGGCACGCCCATGCCGCACTCGCCGCTCGACGTCTACGCCCAGTTCCGCTTCCTTGACGCCTCCGTCTTCGGCCCCTCCTTCAACGCTTTCAAGCAGAAGTACGCCGTGATGGGCGGTTTTCAGAACAAACAGGTCACCTCGTACAAGAACCTCGACGAGCTGGAGACGCTCATGCGCCGAGCGACCTTCCGCGTCAGCAAGGACGTACTCGAGCTGCCGCCCGAGACCCACGTCACTTATCGCACGACGCTCTCGCCGGAGTGCCAGGCCATCTACCGCGCCGTCGAAGAGGACTTCATCGCCGAGGTCGAAGGCGGAACGATCACCGTGGCCAATGCCATGGTCGCTTTGCTCCGTCTCCAGCAGATCGCGGGCGGCTGGGTGAAGACCGACGACGAGCGCTACCGGCGCGTGGATTGGGCCAAGCAGCGGCTCTTGGAAGACACGCTCGAGGATATCGGGGCGGAGGAACCGGTCGTCGTCTTCTGCCGTTTCCACGCGGACCTGGATGCGGTGCACGAGGCTTGCGGGTCCCTGGGCTATACGAGCCTGGAACTCTCCGGCCGGCGTGCGGAACTCGCGCGCTGGCAGGCCGGCGAGGCACAGGTCCTGGCCGTGCAGATTTCAAGCGGCGGTGTCGGCGTGGATCTGAGCCGCGCCCGCTACGCCATCTACTATTCGCTCAGCTTCTCGCTGGGCGAGTATGACCAGGCGCTAAGCCGCGTCCATCGGCCCGGACAGACGCGCCCGGTCGAGCACATCCACCTCGTCGCCAAGGGCACTGTCGACGAGAAGATCATGCGCGCGTTGGAAAAGCGCGCCGAAGTCATCCAGGCGATCCTCGCCGAGATCAAGGGGTAACCACCATGAACATAGAACAACTCAAGGAATTCGTCGCGCTCGAAAAACGCAAGCGCGATCTGGATTCGGAACTCAAAGCCATCGCCGCCCGGCTCGACGACCTCGAGCAGGCGCTCGTGCCGCAGTTTTTGAACGACGGCGTAGCCTCCATGAAGGTCGATGGCCGCACCGTTTATCTGGCTCAGGACATCTACGCCGGCCCGCTGAATGACCGCAGCGAGGTGATCGCTGCCCTCAAGGCCAGCGAGCTCGGCCAGTACGTCTCGGAAAACTACAACACGCAGTCGCTCAAGGCCTTCGTGCGCGAGATGGCCGAAGAGGTCCGCCTGCGTTGCGAGCAAGAGGAGCGGCTGTTCACCGAGGAAGCGGTGCGCGCGGCGCTGCCGGCGCCCCTGGGCAACACCTTGAAGATTTCGTTTGTACATTCCCTTCGCAGCAGAAAGGCATAACTATGACTGAACAACTTTTGCAACCTGAACCTCAGGCCGTGATCTTGGCGTTTCACACGGACCTGGACGCGATCAACGCCGCCCTCAGCACCAACATCGGCGCGGGCGGCCTCTCGGAATTCGATCTGCCGCGCATCAAGATGCCGGCCGGAGGCGGACTCCAGTGGGCCGTGCCGACGCTGGAAGGCGAAGCGATGGAGCCTGCAATCGAAGGCGTCATCGTGCTGGCGCGTGACACGCGGGCCTATTATTCCCAGCCCATCTCGGAAACCGGCGGCAGCCAGCCGCCGGACTGCTGGTCCGCCGACGGCACGACCGGCAGCGGCAAACCGGGCGGCGCCTGCCTGGCCTGTCCGCTCGCGCGGTACGGCAGCGCGCCGGGCAGCCGCGGCCAAGCCTGCAAGCAGATCAAGCAGCTCTTCGTTCTGCGCGGCAGCTTGCTCCTTCCCGAGGTGGTGACTCTGCCGCCGACCAGCCTGAAAGCGGCCAAGCAGTACCTGCTCAAGCTCACCTCGCAGGGCGTGCCGTACTACGCCGTGGTCACGCGCATCGGCCTCGAGCGCACCAAGAACGCCCAAGGCATCGCCTACAGCCGCGCAGTACTCAGCTTCGTGCGGCGGCTGGCGCCCGAGGAGGTCGAGCGGGCGCGGGAGTACCACGAGATGCTCAAGCCGCTGGTCCAGAGGATGACCGTGGACCTGGAAGCGACCGAAGTCCAGGACGAGTGACGTGATGACCGCGGAAGCTCTGACCGCAGAACTGGCGCAGAAGGTTATGGGCTGGGGTGCGGCGCCGGACCGGTTCCTGATCGGCAACCGGAGCTGGATTCCGCGCTGGCGCTTCCAGCCGCTGGAGCGGCTCGAGGACGCCTTCCGCCTGCTCGACAAGGCCGAGCCGGAGCACTACAGCATGGGTCTCGACGCCGGCGGGCGCTTTTTTGCCGAGGTGCGTATCGGGAGTCGTTTGGGCAAGGCGCGCGACGACTCAAAGCCGCGCGCCATCACCCTGGCCCTCGCCTGCGCACTGGGACTCGGGGAGGTGGAGATATGAAAAATCGCTGCCGTGAATCCGCTTTGGTCGCCGAGATCCTGTGCGCCTTACGAGCGCTGCCCGGCGTGATTGTTCGCAAGCGCCACGGCAGCGCCTGGGGCGTGGCCGGGGACCCGGACCTGTACGGCTCGATCCAAGGCCGCCACTTCGAGATCGAGGTCAAGCGGCCGGGCGACCGACTGACAGCTCTTCAAGAAGCGCGGATGAAGCAGTGGGCCGCCACGGGCGCCCTGGCGGGCGTGGCTCGCAGCGTCGAGGATGCCCTGCACATCGTCGGGGCAGACGGGAGGGCTCGATGAGGAGTGCACCGTACAGCCTCGCGGCTCTCCGCGAGTATCGACGGCGCAAAGAACAAGGCAAAGCCACTCCGCCTCTGACGCTCGCAGACATCCCGCCCGACACGCCTATCGAAGAAGGCATCGTGCTGGGCTGCTGGAACGGCCAGGCCTTTGTGAGCTGGGAGAGGTGGCTGGCCTCACAACCCGCTGAAGCGTTCAGGGTATCGCCGGAGGAGGACCATGCCCGAGCCCGGTAGCCCGCGCTGGTTTCTCCGAGAGTTGTTCGCCGGCAAGCCGGAGGAGCTGTACCTGCTCCTCTGGACCCTGGCCGACAAGCGCTCCCGCTGGTTCCGCGACGTCGATGCTGCTGCCTCCGCCGTCGAAGCGCTGGCCGCCCAGGACGTCTACGTCGGCGTGGGTCTCTCCCCCAGGGACTACGGCCCGGCTCAGCGCTGTCCCTCGGAGGAGATCGCCGGCATTGTCGGCCTCTGGGCGGACCTCGATCTCAGATCGGAGGCGCACGCGAGGAAGGCGCTACCGGCGACCATCCAGGACGCGCTCACCATCATTCCCGAGCTGCTTCCACCGACCATGGTGGTGGCGACCGGCAACGGCGCCCACGCCTGGTGGCTGTTCAAGGAACCGTACCTGTTCGCGAGCGACGAGGACCGCAAGGCGGCGGCACGCCTCATCGCCCGCTGGCAAACGCTGTTGCGCCTGAACGCCGCCGCCCGCGGCTGGGCCTTCGACCGGCTGGCGGACTTGGCGCGCATACTCCGCATTCCGGGCACGGTCAACGCCAAGGATCCGGCCAACCCGAAGCTGGTGACCCTCTTCTCGCACACGGACCGGCGCTACAACCCCTCCGACTTCGAGGACTGGCTCGAGGAAGCGGCGGTCCCCGACCCGGCCGCCGAGGAACAGGCCGCCCGCGACTGGGCCGAGCGCTTCAAGGACAAGCCGCTCGTCATCAACCTGAACGCCCGCATCCCCCAGGAGATGCTCGAGCGCTGGATGGAAGCCGACCTGCGCTTCCGCAACACGTGGTTTCGCCAACGGCATGATCTGAATGATCAGAGCCAGAGCGGCTACGACCTGGCGCTCGCTTGCTTCGGCGTGGATGCGGGCCTAACCGAGCAGCAGATCGTAGACCTGATCATCCACCATCGCTGCCTCCACCGGCAGAAGCATCGGACACGCCTTGACTACTATCAACGGACCATAGCCAAGGCAGGCAAGCGGAGCGCCGATAGCGACGCTTCCAAGGATCTGCCGCCTGCAACGGTCGCCCCTGTCCAGACGGCTGCAACACCCGCTGGAGGGACCGCAGACAGCGAACCGCAAGCCGAGGCGCACACTGAGACCCCGACAGCGGAGAAGCCCGTCGATCCGGCGCATGCCAAGGCGCTGTTGTGCCAGCGCATTTCGACATTGTTGGGAGTCCGAATCATCCGTCTGGTGAAGGTCGCGGGCAAGGAACCCATCTACCAGATGGAGTTGGAGCAGGGAAGAATTGAGTTTCCCAACGTCGGCAAACTGATCTCGCAGGACTCGCTGCGCGTGGCCTTCGCCGCAACGGTCGGCAGGCTGATTCCGAAGATGAAGCCGAAGGCCTGGGAGCAACTCGCCCAGATGATGCTCGACGCCTGCGTGGTCGAGGAAGGCAGCGAGGAGATGGAGTTCGAGGGCGCCGCGAGGATGTATGTTGCACAGTACCTCGCTGAGACCGGTTTCATCGATTCCATCGAGGGCCAGACCGTCCAAAACGCTCGCAAGCCGATAGTGCTGGACGGCCGGATCGCGATCTGCGCCAGCGACCTCCAAATCTACGTCAACAAGACGACCTTTCAAAACCTTTCCGTGCGCGCCATCGTTTCGCTGCTCAAAGCACTCGGCGGCCAGAGCATTCGGCTCCGCGGACAGAAGTTTCGGGAGCAAAGCCGGTGGGTGTTGCCAGTCGAGGAGTTCGACCCAAAGGACTATTCAGTGCCGCAGAAGGATGAAAGCCATGACCTCAACTGAAGAAGCACTCGGGACGTTGGAGGGGATCGGTCAACAAGACCACTCCGCCACTTGCGAGTATCGGATCTTCGGTCCGCCGGGCGCCGGCAAGACGACGAATCTAACCCGCCAGATCCGTCGCGCCGTCGAGAGATTCGGCCCCGATGCGGTATTGGTCACCAGTTTCTCGCGCGCAGCCGCTGCAGAGTTGGCCGGTCGCGACTTGCCGATCAGGCCGGACCGCATCGGAACCTTGCACTCCCACTGTTGGCACGCGCTGGGCGGGCCGGAGATTGCCGAAGCGAACGCCGATGAGTGGAACCGCGCACACCCGCATCTTGCGATCACTCCGGCCCGGAAGCAGAACAAGCTCGACGGCGAAGAGTCGATCGAAGAGGAAGGCGACAGCACCAAGGAGGGCGACCGCCTCTTAGAACAGTTGAACCGGTACAGGGGCCTCATGATTGACCGCGCCCTGTGGCCGCCGATGCTGCGCGACTTCGAGAAGAAGTGGACAGAGCACAAGCACGCCCACGGAGTCTTGGACTTTGCCGACCTTATCGATACCTGCCTGCGAGACGTAGCGCTGGCGCCGAAGAACCCCGCAGTGATCTTTGCGGATGAGGCGCAGGACTTGAACAAGATGCAGTTGGCGCTGATCCGGAAGTGGGGCGAGCGCGCCAACTACTTCATCCTGGCAGGTGACGACGATCAGACCATCTACTCGTTCACCGGCGCCTCTCCGGAGGCGATGCTCGAACCGGACATTCCCGAGGACCACAAGATCATCCTCAAGCAGAGCTACCGCTTGCCCCGCGCCGTCCACCGTGTGGCCGAGGCGCTGATTCGGCGGGTTACGCGGCGCCAGGAGAAGATCTACCTGCCTCGGCCGGCGGAGGGCAAGGTCGAGCGGCTCTCCCGAGACGGCTACAAGTCCCCCGAGTTCTTCATCGTGCCGAGCGCGCTCGAGCATTTGGAACGCGGCAAGACGGTGATGTTCCTGGCCGCCTGCTCGTACATGCTGCACCCCGTGGTCGCAGTTCTTCGAAAGGAGGGCATCCCCTTTCACAACCCCTACCGGAGAGCTAACGGCTTCTGGAACCCACTCCGGCGGGGCAGCCGGGGCTCGAGCGCCAATCGCCTGATCGCGTTACTCGGTGCGCAGGGGGGTATCGAGCAACCCCGGCGCCCGTGGACGTTCGGCGAAAGCTCGCTCTGGGCCGAATGCCTGAGGTCGAAGGGCATCCTGCGGGAGGGAGCGAAGAGGGAGCTCCGGACTTACGACGCCGACAGACCGGCGACGCTCGAAGAGTTGGATGAGTTGCTCGAACCGGACGCGATCGAGTCGCTTCTGGCAGCCTACGAACGCGACCATCACGCCCTCCTCGGCTGGTGGCAGGGGCGCGTGACGGCGGACGTTGCCAGGCGCATCCAGTATCCCGCAGAGATAGTCCGCCGACGCGGGCCGCGCGCGCTGATGGATCCCCCGCAGGTTGTGGTCGGCACCATCCACTCCGTCAAGGGCGGGCAAGCGGATGTGGTGTACCTGTTCCCGGATTTGAGCCAGGCGGGAGACGCGCAGTACCAACGCTTCGGACCTGCGCGCGACTCGGTCATCCGGTTGTTCTACGTGGGCGTCACTCGCGCGCGGGAGACCCTGTACATCTGCCGGCAAGCGGCGGCCTTGGCGGCCTCTATCTGATTGAAAAAACGGGCCTTGCTTATGGGTTGGAACGAAGGTATCCTGCGGGCGCTGACAGGAGACGTCGCCTTGAGACAGCGAGTGCAGCACCCCAAGATCAACGAATGCAAGGATCGGGCGAAGCCGTACTGGTTCTTCCGCTACTGGCACGACGAGTTGCTGGCCGACGGCTCAATCAGGACCACGCGCAAGCGCCGCATCGTCGGGCCGAGCAAAGGGCCGAACGCGCTCACGAAGAAGCAGGCCGAGGCGGAGCGCGACAAGTTCCTCGCCGAGCTGAACGCCGCACCGTCGCGCGCCGAAGCGGCAGCGGTGCAGCAACCCGTTGAGGCCGGCGCCATCCTTTTTGGCAGGCTCGCCCAATTGTGGCGCAAGGATTTCGTCGAGCGCGAGGTAGGTGGCAGGTCGCTGGTAGCGAAGTCCACGCGCGCGAAGTACGTCAACCATCTCGAGAACCACATCCTGCCGAGATGGAAAGACACGCGCCTGGCCGAATTCCGCACCAAGGACGTTCTCGACTGGCTTCAGGAGACGTGCGAGTCCTGGTACATGATGGCCGACCTGCGGAACATCATGAGCGGCATCTTCACCAAGGCGCAGGAATGGGAACTTCTGCCCGAGACGTTCGCCAACCCGATGCGGCGTGTCAAACTTCCCAAGAAATGGAAGGTGCGGCCGGAACGGATTCTGACGGAGGAGGAAACCGTCCGGGTGCTGGCCCGGCTCGAGGATCCCCATTTGCTGATCTGTGAGACCTGCATCGCCACCGGCACCCGGATCTCCGAGGTCACCGGGCTGAAGATCAAGCATCTTGATCTGGAAAAAGGCTGCATCCGGATCGAGCAGCGCCACTGGCGCGGCGATATCGATGCGCCCAAGACGGAGAAGAGCAGGCGCACGCTGGCGCTGGCGAACTTGGTTGATCGATACCGGCGGTGGGTTGCCGGGCTGGAGCACAGGGACCCGGAGGCCTGGGTCTTCCCGCAGGAGGAGGACAAGCGCAAGCCGCTGTGGGACTCCGGGGTCCGGCAGGCGCTCAAGAAGGCTGCGGTCGCCGAGGGCTGCGATTTTCCGGGGTTGGGTCCGCACTCCTTCCGCCGGGCCAACATCACCTGGCGGCAAGAAGTCGGCGGCTCCTCGATCGAGGCCTCCAGAATCGCCGGCCACGCCAGCACCAAGATCACCGAGGACTACACGGTCGTCCAATTGAAGCGGCAGGAGGAACTGACCCGCCGGATTCAGGACAAGCTGGCCAAGGCGGCCAAGCGCGCCAACAGGCCACACAAGGTGGCCGAAATCCGTGTGGAGCAGGTGGCATGACCGCGCGAGCCGGGCCGCCAGCCACAGCCTGCCGATGATAAACTCGAAGTGCTGATGCCCGTCGAGCTGCCGCTTCTGGTCAAGGAGATCCACCGCCAGGCTCGCTTGCAGGGCATGGCCCCGCCAGGCGCAACGCGATTGGTGAAGCTGCTCTACCTGGCCGACCTCGAATGGCGGCGTCAACACGGCGGCGCGCCCCTGGCTCAGCTCACTTGGCGCTTCCTGCACTTCGGCCCTTACGCTTGCGAGCTGGCCGATCTGCTAGGCGGCCCAGAGGTGGAGAAGACCGAGTTCGAAACGGGCAAGGTTGCCCATCGGCTGGTTTTCGCACCAGAAGAGCTTGAGAATCCTCAGGTGCCTGAGGAGATCTGCGGGCTGCTTGCCCGGCTGTTGAAGAGTTGGGGGGACGCCGACCTCAACATGCTGCTGGACTTCGTCTACTTTGAGACCGAGCCGATGGAACGGGCACGGCGGGGCGAGTTGCTGGATTTCTCCCAACTAAGACAGCCGGCGCGTGCTGCGCCGCCTAGGGTGGACCAGCAGAGGCTGAAGGCCCTGCGCGCCAGACTGGCCGAGCGAGTACGGGACTTGAAGCTTCGCACGGGTGGTCTCCAATCACCCCTGATCGCTCACGATGGTGCACGAGTTTGGGATGAAGAAGACCGTCCTGTCAAATTGCCCATCGGCGCTCCGATCGAATTTCCTGGAGTTTGAGCCCGTTGCCGGACGAGTTCGATCAAACGGCTCTTCTCTGCGATCCCTTCTACCAGCCGGTGGCCCCACTGGGGCGGGATTCGAAGGGACGTCCGATCGTCCGTCCGGGTCAACTGATCTGGGCGCATCAAGTGTATCCGCCAAAAGATCCCTACATCGTACACGTCCAGGGGTACGATCTCAGGGACGACTCGAAGACCAGCTACGTCATCCGCAAGCTCGACCCTCAACGACCCCCTGGCACGCATTTCCCCATCAAGGAGCTCGAGCTCCGTGCCGACGAGAACTACTACATCTTGCTTGGCAAGAAGCGGCCCGCTGTCGTCGTGCAGACGGTATCCTCAATCTGGCTGAACAAGCTGTATCCGGAACCCTACGTGTGGGTGGCCCCCGCTTTCAGCTTCAAGCCTCGCCACGAGGCGGAGTTCCGCTATCGGGTGGCGGCGATGGAATTCCCTCACCTGTTTTACTTGCCGGCGCAAGTGTACGGCTTGTCAGAACCCAGTGTTCTTCGGTTCGAGTTCATCCAGCCCGTGGCGCTCGCCGGGGTCCAGCCGCTATTCACCTCCGATGGGAAGCAGAGCGCTCTCTCTGAGACAGCCTGGGCCATCCTGCTCCACCAGCTCGTTAAGTTTGCCACGGGGAAGCCGCTCGATGAAGGGTTGGAGGAAACGCTTCAGGCTTATCAGTCTCTGGTCCTTGAGGAGTATCGCAAAGGCCAGGCCTGAGAGCTGCGGATCGCTCAGGAAGGGCCTCAACCGAGCAGAATGGTCGGCATCGCGGTGGCAGACTGAATCGGCTGCTCATCACATCCGTGGGGGCCATGGTAGCCATCCGTATATAGAAACCAAAATGTTGTCTCCTTCTCCTCCATGGACAGGAAGGAGAGGACATTCGGAAGGCTTTCGCAACCGCGCGCGTGCGCGCGAGGCAACTGTGGTTCCAAATGCCGGCTGTGAGGTCCAAACTCTCGTTCCGAGCGAGGTCCACGCGAGGTCCAGACTCGCAAGGTAGGGCCCGTGAGGTCCAAATGCGGTCCAAATCGACTTCTCGTAACTCTTTGAAAAGGCGAGCAAGGTGTCTGTAAGTGATTGATTTGACAACCTTGACACGGTAGAGGTCTGGCGTTCGAGTCGCCACGGGCCCACCACCCAAGTCAGCTCAACGCGTTAATGGGGGCAGGGCTCTAGGCTCTACGCCATTAATGGGGGCACCCCGCTGCTGACTCAGCCACACCTTATCTCAATCTTAGAGCCCAAAGAAATTCCCCCCGGTGCTGGCCTTCCAGACTACTTCCTAACCACCACCGCCAGCCAGTTTCCCTTTGCCGGGGCTGTGAGTTCGAGGGTACTACCATAGCGCCCTACATTCTCTCTCGCGCCGCGACGCCGGCGGTTATCCTCAGCGGCTGCCTTGACTGCACTATACTGTCGCATTGGTGTAATGCACCTGCAAACCTGCCCGAACCGGGCGGCGGCGCATCGTTCGCTCGCCCTGCTTCTGTGCCGGTAAGAGTCTTTTTCGTAAGTCAAGAGGGAGGCGCTCAATGGTTGCGGCGGTACGCAATCTTTCGAAGTCGTTTTCCGGCCGCCCTGCGGTCTGCGATCTGTCGTTCACCGTGGAAAAGGGTGAGGTCTTTGGCCTTTTGGGGCCAAATGGCGCCGGGAAAACGACAACATTGCGGCTGGTGCTGGGACTGCTCGAGCCCACCAGCGGGAGCGCCTCTGTATTTGGAACGCCTGCAGTCCAGTTGACTCGCGAGCAGAAGCAGAAACGCGCCGCCGTGTGGACACTCACGGCGTGTATGACGAACTGACGGTCTATGAAAACCTCCGTCTTTACGCCCAGCTATACCGCGTAAAAGACTGGCATGACCGGCTCTCTGCGCTCATGAGCCTGACGAACCTGGGGGAGCGGCTGCATCACCGGGCAGGCAGCCTGTCAAAGGGCATGAAGCAGAAGCTTGCACTAGCACGAGCGCTCCTCGCAGAACCCTCTTTTCTGATCCTGGATGAGCCCACTGCAGGACTCGACCCAATATTTCAGCGTGGGATGCTCGACTTGATCCACGACCTCAACCGCTCCGGCAGGACCATACGCTGTCCTCACATAACCTGCATGAGGCCCAGGACGTCTGTACGCGTGTTGCGTTTTTGCGCAAAGGGCGGCTGCTCGGAGTTTACCCCGTATCCCAAGTGTTGAGTGACTATCAAGGCTGCCGGCTTGTCCTGTCATGCTCGGATCCTGTTGAACTCGGCGCGGCGGAAGAAGTGCTGACCAATCTACCGTTGGTGAGGACGCGCGTGAGGCAGACTAGCATTGAAGTACTGATGAAGGACCGCAGCCAGCGTGCGCTAATTGAATCCGCCATGATTAGGGAGGGCGTCAGTGTGTCGGTAGAAACACCGGAGGTTACACTGAATGAGGTCTTCGAAATCTTGATGAATTCCAAGGATGGCTCAGAGCCGCCGCCATCGGAGGTGGTGCATGCAGATTGACTTAGCCGACAGTAGAACCATCGTCTGGAAAGAGTTTGCCGGTCTGCGAGGCAAGATATCGATAATTGCAATCATTGTTGGAATGGTGGCGTTCTGGTGTACAAATCTCGCGTTTATCGCGAGAGACCTCGAGCAGCGTGGAGCGGCGGCAGACACCTTGAAGGTTCTGGCTGATGCAGTCGTGAGTCACTACGCGCTTTCTGTTTCGATGATCATCTTCTTCCTGAACGCCAACCAGGTGTTCCACAAGGAGCGTCACACGCGGACTCTGGAAAGCCTTCTGGCCACGCCCATCTCCCCGGTCTCGGTCTGGGCCGGCAAGACAATCTTCGGCGTGATGGGCGGATTGCTGTTTTCTGTCGTTCTTGCGATCGGGGGAGTGGTTACTCTGAATGTGACGACCGGCGTGAGTGAGATCCTGATCCCGAACACACCAGCTGTTGTTTTCTTAGTACTCTTACTGCCGCTGCTGTCTTGTGCAATATGCGGCCTCTTAGGAGTAATTAATCTATTGTCGTCCAACTCTGTCTTGTGCAATGCGGCATTTTTCCTTCTTGCCATGGTGTATTTTGGAGTATCTACCGCCAAAGTAAGAAGCATGTTGGTTACATGGGAGACGTGCGGGGGGTGTCTGGTGGTCTGCCTGAGTTTGTTGCTGGTGACAAGATACTTGCTAAGACTACTCACCTGCGAACGCGTGCTTCTCAGTTTGCGCTAGCTGAAAGGGCGCTCCCTGGCAGAGCCTAAGCCGGCTCAGCCGGTGGGCAAGGCCCGGCCGGGCGAGATGCCGCGCTCGCGCCGGGCGAAATTCCGGATGGGTTGTGGATGCCCCCGCAAACGCGGCCTCATACCCCCTCACACAACCTCTGACCGCTGCCAACCACCGCTCGTCCCACGGAAATCTGAAAGTAACTTGTTACAAGTTACCGGAGAATTCTTGCGTTCCGGCCTACGGTCGTGTACGATGCAGAAGATCGGAGGCTCGGGATGCTGTCCAAACCCTGGGAAAACCGTAAGTCCACCTACGAGTTCATCGTTGTCGGTTCGGGGTACGGGGGATCGATTATGGCGGCGCGGCTGGCCGCCGCCCTCAACCAGCCGCACGCTGTCTGCGTGCTGGAACGCGGCAAAGAATGGCAGCCGGGCGAGTTCCCCGACGATATCGCCGGCATCCTGCGGCACACCCGCAGCAGCGCGAACCCGCTGGGTCTCTACGAGTTCCTGACTTACCGCGATATCTCGGTCATAAAAGGCTCCGGGCTGGGCGGCACCTCGCTGATTAACGCCAATGTCGCCGTCGTGCCGGATCCCGAGATCTTCGAACTCCCCGCATGGCCGCGCTCGGTTCGCTACGAGGAGATGAAGACCTACTTCGAGCGTGCCCTCAAGGTGCTTGGCGCCAAACCGGCCCCCGGCGTAACCGATTTGTTTAAGTTCAAGGCGCTCGACCGCCGCGCCCAGCAGCTCGGAAAACGCGCCCAACCGCTGAACATCGCGGTGAACTTTGAGATCGACGGTCCGAACCCTTACGGCGTCGAGCAGCACCCTTGTAACAAGTGTGGCGACTGTATCACGGGTTGTAACTTCCGGGCTAAGAACACCCTGGCCATGAATTACCTGCCCATGGCGGCAGCCGCGGGCGCCGATATCTTCACCCAGGTGAAGGTGGAATGGATCGAAAAGCTGGGTGACCATCACTGGCGGGTCCACGGGCGGCGCTACAAAGACACGCGCAAGTCCGAGCGCTTCACCCTGGAGGCCCGGCACGTGGTGCTCGCTGCGGGATCGATCAACACCACCGAAATCCTGCTCCGTTCGGAAATGCACGGCCTCAAGGTCTCCCCGGCTCTGGGCACATGTTTCGGCGGCAACGGCGATTTCTTCGGCCTGGCCTACAACGGCGACTTTCAGACCGACGTCCTGGGCTACGGCCGTGGCGTGCCCAAGCCCGGCGATGCGGGCTACCCGGGGCCTTCGATCGTAGGGGTGGTGCGTTACAACGGCGGCGCGCCGCCCGAAAAGCGCATCACCATCGAGGATTTCTCCTTCCCGAGCGCCTACGTCGCCGCCGCCAAGGCTGTTTTCGCTGCGATACGCGGCGAAGACACCGTTCTGGGCAACGAGGCGGCCCAGCAGCAGCGCATCGCCAGGGACTTCAACCCGAGCGCGATCTACGCGCCCGACGGCGCCCTGAACCACACCATGCTCTACCTGGTGATGGGCCACGACGACGCCCGCGGCACAATGAAATTCGACGCGCCCTGGTACGAACCCGACGGCCGCATGACCATCGAATGGGACCAGGTCGGCCAGCAGCTCGTCTTCCGCCGGATGGACGAGGAGCTGCGCCGCCATGCCCGCGCGCTGGGCGCCAACTACATCTCGCATCCGGTGTGGAACATTTTCCGTACGCGCCACCTGGTGACCGCCCACCCGCTCGGCGGCTGCCCCATGGGTGAGGACCACATGCAGGGCGCCGTCGATGAGTTCGGGCGCGTCTTCGCCAGCGACGGCTCCATCCATGGTGGTCTGTTCGTCGCCGACGGCGCCATCATTCCCTCGGCGGTGTGCGTGAACCCCTTCCTTACTATCTGCGCCCTGGCCGAACGCATCGCCGAGCGCAAGATCGAGGAGATGAACGGGCGGCCGTATCCCCAAAGGACGGTGGTCTCGATGGCGGGAACGTCGCTCGACCCGCTGGACGTCATTCACCGGACCGAGGCCGAGCTGGAAAAGCTCTTCCGCCGGTGTCCTTCCACCGGCATTGAGACTCTGGTTAACCGCGGCGGCGTGCAGATCGACACCGCGACGATGACGATCCGCAATGACGACTACTGGAAAGGCTTCTTCCCCAAGGGCCACATCCTCAATGCGATGTCGTCGGCCATCTTCACGGGTTTCAAGAAGACCTTCCAGAAGCGCGGCAAGCGCTACGTCGGCATCACCAGCGACACTGACGGCCGCATTACCGCGCACAACACGCTCGAAGAGATCGAGGTCTCCCGCAAGACCGGCACGCTCGAACCCGGCAAGTACGTGCTCCTGAAGTACCTCGACCCGCAGTGGGCCGCCTTCTACGACATCCTGAAGCCCATCAGCGACGATCTGGTCATCGGCCGCGTCTACCTGGGGCAGTACCCCAACGGCATGCGGCTGTTCACGTTCGTGATGTCGCGCAAGTACGGCTTCGGCGAGATGACGGTCGCCGATCACCAGGCCCTTTTCGAGTCCGGCACGGCGCCCACAAAGGAAGAGCTGAACGGCGTCTGGCAAATGGACCTCGTCTCCAACAACAACCGCCTGGGCCGCGCGGCCTACCTGGCGTTCGATCTTAGGCCGGACGGCAGGCTCGAAGCCCGCTACCGGCTGATGGGCCTGTTCGAGGGGCTGGTGATCCCCAGCTTCGCCCAGGATCACTTCCAGCTCAACGATTTCACGCCGTTCCGCGACGAGATCCGTAAGGTCACCGATGATTTCTTCGTCGGACGCTACATCACCGGCGGGTTCGCCAATCTTCCGTCCCTGCTGAACGGGCCGGATCTTGGCCTGCTGCACGCCGTGCCCGGCTCGGATGCCTTCGGAGTCTACTACACGCTTTCCCGCACCGGGAAGAAAGCGCTGCCCACCAACTCCCTGCTGGCGCCGTTCCTCGACGCGCGGTTACCGGACGGCGTCGGCATGACGTTCGATGAAACCATGACCGGCTGGTTCTTCGAGGGCGCCTCGGAAGCGGCAGGCAAGGAGGGCGACCTGCGGATCGCGGACCGCATCCCGCGCGACGGCGCTCCGAAGGATGGGGTGGAGGCGAGCTTCCAGGTGCGCATCACGGTGCGCGACGTGAACGAGTTCATCGACGGCCTGGCGCACGAGGCGGGGATGAGCGGCTCCATCACCTTCGCCCGTTTCCAGGGCACCAGCAACGTCACCTTCCCGCTAGACGAGCAGGCGAGTTCCTTCCAATACCTCGTGGTGAACCATGCTACCGGCGAGGCCGAGATGCGCTACCACCTGGTCTTTCACGACGCGGCCGGCACGAGCTATCTGCTCGAAGGCCGCAAGTACATGGAGCGCAGCGGGCGCGGCGGCGCCGCCGCCATCCGGGAGCTGCTCTACGACTACACGACGCTCTATTGCCGCGTCTACCGGCTGGATGCCGCCGGGAGCCGCCAGCCGTTGGGGCTCGCGTACCTGAAGTTCCGCACCTTCGAGGATCTCGCCGCGGTGGGCAACCTGGCTGGATTCCTTGCTTCGTTCCGCGTCACTGGGACCGCGGATCCGGCCTTGCAGCTCCAGGCGCGCATGCGCTTCCTGGCTTTCACAGGCCAATTCGTGCAACGCGAATACGACCCGCTGTCGCCCGATATCGGCCGGCTCGACGTGGACGTGGAGGCGGAGGTCCGGCGCGGCGCCGACACCCCGGACTACTTCACTACGCGCCCCACCAGCGAGTTGCACGCCATTCTCCGGGAGACGCAGTCGCTGCCGCTCGAGCGCCTTCTCAACACCGGCGCCAGGCGCATCGACCTAACCCGCCGGCGCGTGATCCGCGACATCTTCTGGAAGGGCTCCTTCGCCGCCGACACCCTGCTCGGCTGGGAGGAGCGCCTCCGGAATCAAGCGGTCCCCGGCGCCGAGCGCGCTGCGGCCATCTTCGCCCGCGGCAGTTTCTGGAAGCGCTTTGACCGCATCGAGAACGGCCGTGCCACGGGACACGTGGTGAACTACGATCTCGAGTGGCTTCCCGGCGATCCCGAGGTGCGCGAGGTCGAGTATCCCGACGACAACCGCCGCTATTTCAAGAAGGGCGACCGCGTGCTGCTGCTCACCTACCGCAACGACCCCTACCGCATCGTCTACGACACCATCAAGCTCATCGACGAAGACAACGCCATCGGGGTAATGCACCTGGGCGACTTTCCCAATGGGATAGAGTTCGCCGCCTTCGTGATGTCGCGGCACAACTACCCGCTGGAGCATATGTCCATCGAGGACCACGAAGCCATCTTCAACATGCCGGGCGTTGAGGCAGTCGAAATCGAGGCGGCTAGCGCATGGGAGGGCAACCTGGTGCCGCTGGAACATCCGGGGACCAGCTTGCTCCGCCGGATCCCCGACGCGCCGGTGCGCATCGAGGTGGACTCCAACGGGAACCGCTCCCTGACGCTCGAAGCTGGTGGATCGAAGATGGTTTTTCCCCATGGTCAGGTGACGCTGGAGGTCCGGCGCATCGACGCCGATACGTTGCTGGGCAAAGCGGTCATCGCCGCCGCGGAGGTCTCGCTCGCCGCCGCGCTCCGCAACTACGCCTCCAGCGAAGATGGCCGGCTTGTGCTGCGCTGCCTCGTGAACCGCGCCGCGCGTGCGGAGTCCGGCGCCGCCGGATTGTGAGCAGCGGCTGCGAACGGCGGCGCCTCGAATTTCAGACCACTCGGTAGGGCGGCTCGAAGTCGGCTACTCCGGCATGGCGTGCTGCCATCCAGCGCAGGACGTAGACCTGCGCCGGGTCGGTCTTGGATCCTGTCAGCGCGTTGGGCAGCACTTCGAGCAGGATGTGGGCCCCCGGGTCCCTGTAGTAGTCGATATCCAGCTCCACCTTGATGAAGGGCTGGCAAGGGTGCCTGTCGTTCTCGTGAAAGGTGATCTGGACGTTGGCTTCGCCGAACTGCGCCTGCTTGTAGCTTCTGGTGGCGCCAGGGTGGAACGGGAGGGCGTCGGGCCGCGGCTCGAAGGCGCCCTTGGCGGCAGCGCGCTCCACTTGGTCCAACAGCCTCGTATCGGCCCAGGCAAAGAAGCGGTCCTGGTCCATCTGGTCCCAGATGAGCTCCTGCAGGTAATCTACGGGCGTGCCCTCCGGTAGGTGAATCTCCCGCAACGCGGTGAAAATGTTCAGGAAGCACGCGAGCGCGGCGGGGCGCTGCTCGAGCAGGTCTGTGTAGCGCCTGGCGGCGGTGTCCTTATCAGGAGGATCACCAGCGCCGGCCGTCAGCACCCGCGCGTAGGCAGGGTCTCGCAGCAGCGTTTCCCAACGCGCCTCGTGAAAGTTGTATTCCGGGTTGTTGCGCACGAGCATCAGATCGATCTTCCCGGGTTGATCCGGAGTCACCTTGACCGGGGTGAAGCCGACCTGCCGGAAACCTTCCGCCCAGGCCACCACCGTGTAGCTGTCACCGAAGTTATTGTGAAACGGCAGTTTTTTGAACACAATCCTCGACGCTTTGTGAAACTCTCGGTGTACCTGTTTCTGGTATCCGTTCAGCAGGGTAATCAGGATGTTGGCGTCTGTCCTCAGGGGCTCGCGCAGCCCCGAGTACAGGCTTACTGTGATCTGGCAGGTTGGTTTCGTGGACTTAGGCATCTTCTATGCGGTTATGCGATGCCGGAGACGCTCTGGGCGATTCGTAAATAAACGGCCTGAATGGCGCGTTCGTACTCGACCGGGTTCTGTCCCGCCAGCCACTCGCGGACGTCCCACCAGCCGATTTGGTTGAAATGGTCGGCGGGAATCGGGAAGCGGTGCTGTGCGACGCGTTTTCTATGGCCGTCCGATACCAGTTCGGCGCACCACAACTGGGAGCGCACCGGCACCAGTCCATCGTTGTCTCCTTCGAAATTTTGGATGATCTGCCAGAATGCCTGGAGCGGACCGAGCACGCGGTATTTCTCCTGGCTGCTCGCGTAGGTTTGGTACACCACCGGGTTGGCGGCTTCCGCTGCTTCGGCGCGCCGGTTGAATGCCTGGCAGGCGCTGGTGGTAAGGGAGGCGAACCCCCGGAGATCCACCACATCCTCGAGTGCGCGGATCAGCTCGTCCCCGCCGTTGCTGAGGCCCCAATCGGCGAAGCTGGTGCCAAGGTGCGGTGTTCCCACCGTCGTGAGACTTGCCACCTTCTGATCCATCCCGGGGATGTCCACGATCATGTGCCGCGCATCCAGCCCGCCCATGCTGTGACCGATGATGTGAACCTTCCCGTGCCGCGCGCACAGCGCATCCACCTGCTCGGCCAGCTCCCTGGAGCGCTGCTCGATGCTGGCGGCGAAACTGACGTTGGTGTGATAGACGGTGAAGCCGTGCTGCTGGAGAAACGGCCTGATGTTGCGGAAGTAGTGCAGGGCGTCGTTGCCGGTAATGTCCGTGAGAATGCCGCGCGCCTCCAATTCCCTTCGCAGAATGTCGAACCGCGCGATGCCATGCGCCAGAACGATGGGATAAGCCATGAGTACCCTCTCCTTTACTGAAGCCGCTGGAAGATCCGCGCGAAATCCTGCTTACCCAGCTTGCGGTTCTCCTCGTCGGCCTTTTGCTGTTGCTGCTGCGTGCGCGCCCGCTCCCCGGAGCGCAGATCGCTGGTCAACAGGCTCTCCATTTTTTGCTCCAGCCGCTCGGCGGGCGAGATGCCGTTGATGGGCCGGTAGTACGCATCCGGTTTCGTCGCGTAGGCGATGCGCGCTGCCGCCAGCATCACCCGCAGGTCGCGGTAGTCCTTGAGCACCCTGCCTTCGAGCGCGCATTGCGCCTGCGTCCGGGCGCGCTCGTACTGCGTCGCGTCGAAGGTGAGAGCCGAACGCAGCGAGCCGCCCAGGGCTTCGATCTGGCCGTCCAGGAAACGCTCGGCAATCGCCGGCGCATCCTCCTCGGCGAAGCAGGACTGCCCGGCCGGCAGCGGATACTCCGCGTCCCAGGCCGTCAGGATGCGATCAGCCGGTTCCTCAAAGCCCATCTTCCGGAGGACCTGAACATTGATGCGGACGCGCAGGTTCTCCGGCGGGTACGGCTCCACGGCCGGCTGACGGGCCAGCAGTTCCTGCGGGTCCGCCAGCAGGAAATCGGCCAGCGCGCAGACGAACGGCGGCCCCGCCGCCAGGCAGCCACAGACGTCCGCGAACACCTCCGAGCGCCACGCCTTCCACAGCGGAGCGCGCGCCGCGCCCCCGGATTCTTCGAGCGCTTCGTCGATCATGGTGTCGAGCGCCGCCTCCAGGTCGAAGTCGGCCTCCACCGAGTGGCCCACTTCGTGCCCGATGGCGAGGGCGTCCGGCAAGTGCAGCACCTGGTTCCACGGCACCCCGATCACTGGAAACGGCAGCGACGAGGTGGCCTGCTTGAAGCCGGAGCCGCTGATCAGCTCTCGCGGAACCGCCTCCGCCTGGAAACTTGCGTCGCGAGTGAGGATGAACGGGCTCATCCCGCCGTTCAGGTAAACCAGCGGTGGCTCCTTCATCGCGCGCCCGGGGTTCGCCTGCCGCGCCTGCTCGTAGATCGGGTGGTAACACAGCCAGGCGAACTCGTCGGCAATCGCGAGATACCGCGCGAAGGCCTTCTCGTAACGCTGCGCCAGCTTGGAGCGGAAGAACTCCCAGATGCGATGTACTGCCAGCAGAGTGCGCGCCATTTCACGCGCGGTGGAAAGGCTGTTGTCGGTGGCCAGGATTTCACGGACGGCGTCCTGAAAGCCTTGCAGGCGGCCGATGGCGGCGCGCACCTGGGTGTGGTGCTTGGGGAACGGGCCGCCGGGGGCGGTGGCATTCAACCAGCGCTCGAACTCAAGCGCCAGGGCCTCCATCTTCCGCTCGACTTCCGCCTGCTTGCGTTCCGCGTAGCCCATGCCGTTACCACGCCACCGGAATTTCGGGGTCCAGCGTGAACAGAGCCGGCGGCAGCAGAAGCGGCAACTCCGCGAGGCCGCGATACAAGTCGGCGGCGGAGCGCCGCTCAGCGGCGGCGTCGGCCATCCGCCTCACCGCGTCGCGCAGCACGAAGGGATCCGCAAGGCCGGCCGCCAGCACACCCCGCGTGTTGCCGAAGCGGAACAGTTCGTCGCAGAAGGCATTCCGCAGCAGCGCCTGCCGGGCCTGATCGTAGGGGTCCGGAGGCAGGACGGCTTCCACGAGAACAAAAGGATGCAAGCCGGCGCCGGAGATGCGCCGCAGCCATCCGTCCAGTGCGCTGGGGGTGATGGTTGATTCCATGCCGCCGAAATCCAGGCACACCTCGCCAGTTCGTGTCGACTCCTGGAACGCCGTCACGAGGTGCACCAGGGTGGGGCGGAAGCCGGGCAGCCCCACCAGGGCCAGTTGCTCCGGTTCGTTGAGCCGCACGACTTCCACGCCGCACCGGATGTATTCGGCCGGCATCTCCACCCCGAAGTTGCTGTGCCCCCGCTTCGTGACCTGCTGCCGCTCCACGCTCGCTTGGATGATGAGGACCTGCGGCTTCTCCTTCGGCGGGTGTTCCGCCAGCAGTCTGGCGCGGGCTTCCCGCGGATCGTCGCCGAAGGCCTTCAACAGGCTGTCGGTCTGGGGACCGTAAATGCCATCGATAATAATGTCGCGGCCGGATCGCTGAACGGCCTCCTGCAGCATCAGGACCGTGTCGCGGATGGGAACCGGCTGAATGGGGCGCCTGTAGATGGTCCGGTACGCCGCGCCCGGCAGCACGGCCTCCCAGGGAATCGAAGCCAGCGCGCCGCGCGAAGTGCGAACTTCCAGGTAGGGACCGGGCAGCGCGCCCAGCGGCGCGAGCGAATCGCGCAGATGCGCCAGAAGGCTCTCGCGCGAATAAGCAAGTGGCTCCACCAGCTCGGCCGCGAAGCCACGGGAGCCGGAGGCGGCCGGCTCCAGCCGGATCGTGTGGACCTCCTTGGTGGGTGACTGCGCCCGCACGCCTTCGGGCGTTTTTTCCAGGAGCAGCGTGACCACGGGGGGCAGCAGGTCGGCATCCCGGTGGCTCTGGGACGCGACGTTCCTGTACGCCTCAATTTCCTTAGCCAGGGAAGCCGCCTTCAGCGCCGCCCCGGATTCCACCGCGGAGCGCTGCGCGGTCAGCAGCGCGGTGAGCGCCTCGCGTTGCTTGCCCGCACGCACGGCCAGCCTGGCGCGGACCTCGTGACGCCGCGCTACCCAAAGCGAATGGTCGGGAAAGTACTCGCCGATGAGGCGCTCGGCCTGCTCGAACAGTTGTGCGGTCCGCCTGGGAACGTCGTCCAGAGAGTATTCCGCCTCTTCAAGCAGCGCCGTGCCCCACAGTTCCGGGAACTTGCTGTAGGCTGCGCGGTAGGCCGTCAGATAGGCGTCGCGATCCGGCAGCTCCAGCAGCCCGGCGCGTCGCATCGCGGCGCGGAGTTGCCGCTGGAAGTGCGGCTGCTCGCGGCACTCCCGGTAGGCAGCCAGCAGAACTTCGCGGGCCTGTTCCGCCAAACCAAAATGGGGCGCCGCCAGACCCCATAGCCACGCTCGCAGCGCGAAATCGCGGTCGCCGCGCTGGGGCCGCGGATAGACTTCGCCGAAGCGCTGCCGGAACCCGGAATACTGCACACGCTGCGCGACGGGCTGGCGCCGGTAGGCATCCAGGAACGGAAAGCGCGCGGCCAGATCGAGGGCCTCCACCTCTTTCAGAAAAGCGGCGATTTCTTCCCGGGTGGCCAGCCCCAACGCGCCCAGGTAGGCCAGAACCCGCAGCCGGCGCCGTTGCGAAGAGGTTCGCTTGAGGATCTCCCGCAGCACATAAGCGGCGCGCTGGGGTTTGCCGGATTCGGCCAGGATGCGTGCCTTCAGCAGCGGGCGATCGGCGGCCACACTTGCCTGAGCGCGGGGGATCGAGTGCAGCGTCTCCTCCGCCTGGTGCACGTTGCCGGCGGCCTCCAGAAACAGCATGGCCTTCTGGAACAGCGCCTCCAGCGGACCGGTGGAAGATCCCTCGCGCACAAAGGCGTCGCGAGCCGCGTTGAACTGCTCCTCAGCTTCGTTCACTCGGAACGCCGCGCGATTAACAAGGCCACGCAGCAGCCGCGTAGTGCCGTCCTCGCCGAACGGGAGCAGGCTAAGCGCTGCCGCGGGATTCTGCCGCTCCAGCGCCAGACGCACCCGGATGCGAGCGATCTCGTACGGCATCCACGGGTTGGAGGCGGCCAACCTGCGAGCCTGCGGCGATTCCGCCAGGCGTGCGGCATCCGACCAGCGCCCCAGTTCGCACAGCACGCGGCAGCATCCTGCCAGGAGCTCGGGCGCATAGTCGGGCGCAGTACGGCCGGCCGCCGCCCGCTTCCATGCTCGCTCGTAGCACTCCAGCGCGCGGCCTAACTCCTCGCGATCCTCCAGCCGCCGCGCCCGCCGGAACTCGATCCACTCGGGCGAAAGAGGTGGCGCGGCAAGGCGCGCCGCCCGCCGTGCAGCCGCCGCGAACCAGGCATCCCCCTTGTCCGGATCGTGTTCGTAATGGCAGCGGCCGAGCAGGTACTCCGCCATCACCAGAGCGGCGGAGTCTCGCGACGGGCCTATGACGCGCAGCAGCAGCTTTTCCGCCGCCGCGCGGCGCTCCAGGAACAGCAGGTGCGCGGCCTCCAAAATCGACGCGCGCAACTCCTGAACACGCGGTTTCGCGGCGCGCTTCATGAAGGAACGAAAACGCCGGTAGGCGTCGTTGAACTCGCCCTCGAGCCGCTCGGCGTCGCCCTCGAGGCTGCGCAGGCGCAGCCGCTCGACCAGCAATCCCCAGGCCTGCACGGCGGCCGCTTCGGCCAGCAGGTCGTAATCCACCAGAGGGCCCTCGAGATACTCCACCGGGCGCCCGTCATCGCCTGCGAAATCGCTCGAAAGCGGCACTTCGGCGATGCGCGCGGACGCCGCCGGCTCCCTTGCCTGCGGCGAAGCGAGGGCGCGCCGCCAATGCTCCGCGGCCGCCGTTCCCTCAAGGTGGAAGCGGTGATACAGCGCTTCGGCCATGTGCCGCGCCCAGCTCACGGCGTTTTTCTTGGATTGGGCTGCGCGCCGCTCGAAATACCGCACTGCCGCCCGCTGCAACAGCGGATGGATTTCCTGCTCGCGGAGCAACTGCCGCATGGGGACGCGGACTTCCGGCTGCAGTACCAGCACGTCGCCGTGCAGCTCCACCCAACTGTGATCGCTGGCGTAGCGGCTGAGCTGGTTCCACAGCCGCCGGAGGTCTTCTTCCCGGTGCTTGCGCCACACTTCCCGTCCGGCGTAAAGCGACAGCTCGCCTCGGAATTCGTTGGGACGGTCCAGTTGCGACCGCCGCGTCATCTCCTTCAGCAGGAACGGCCCCAACACGTCCCGCATGAACTCGAAAGTCAACTGCCGCGGCACAACCGCGTAGCGCAGCAGCCACGCAACGCCGTGCTCCTCCGGCGGGATGCGATCGATGATGCGCTCAATCAGCCGCGCGTACTGCGTTCCCGGATAGCGCTCGACATCGCGCGCGGTCATCCCCGGGCTGGCGATGGCCAGGTCCGCGAACAGGGCCAGCTCGAACGGGTTGCCCTGGGTCTTCTTGATAATCGCCTGCACGGGCGTCTGCGGCGGCACTTTACGGAGGTCGCGCAGGTAGTGCAGGCTCTCCTCCGGCTCGAAACCTTCGATGAGCAGCCGGTCCTCGAGGGCGCAATGCTGCTTCATGAACTGCGGAAGACGCCCCGGATCGGCCAGGTTGTAGCGTCCCGCCAGCAGCAGTTGCAGTCCCGGACACCTCTCGCGCAGCCGCGCCAGTTGGTTGAGTATGGCCTGCAGCCCGGAGCGGTGATGCAACAGCAACTCCTCGATGGTGTCGAGCACGATCACCACATGGCTGTCTCCGAGACCTGACTGGAAGAGAGCGGGAATCTCGGACGCCAGCATTTCGGCTTCCGGACGGAGCCGCTGGAGCAGGAGCGAGCGGGAATCGTCGCGGCCCTGGACGGCCGGCCGCCGCAGCACCGCTGCGAAATCGCCAAAGCCGTGTATCAGGCTCAGGAACGGACTGCCGGGAAGCTGCACGTTGAGCTGCCGGGCAACCGGCAGCAGAACCAGCCACGGCCATCGCGACAGCGACGGCAGGTCCAGGCGGTCCGAATCCAGGCGCGCGACCGGAATCCGGCGGCCGTCGATCTCCCGCACGCAGCGCCGGGCGATCAGCCACCGGATGAACATGGTCTTGCCGAAGCCGCCCTTGCCATAGAGGTGCAGGATCCACCGGCGGGTATCGCCCTGCCACTCCTCGAAGTGCCGCACGAGCGAGGGCCGCTCGACGAACGCCATGGTGCGCCAGTAATCGTCGGCGAAGAGCGTCCGGGAGCGATAGTACTGCTCGCGGTCGTCCAGCGCGTCGCGCAGCGCCTGGGGGATGAGAGAGGGGAAGAGTCCGTTGCGGTGCCTCACGATGCGGATCAGCGTGTCGCACTGCGCCAGGTCGAAAGCCTCGTCCGCCTCACGGTAGAGCCGCAGGAATTCCTCGAGCGCCCGCGCAGGATCGGCAAGCACAAGGTGTGTGAAGCGCTCCAACGGATCGATCGGCTCGAAGTATGCGGCCAGCTTCGCACTGAAGGCGCGCGCCTCTTCGGGTTGCTGCTTCCAGGCCTCCAGCCCCGCACGGGCGGCGTCGTCGCGCAGTGCGTAGCGCACGGGTTCGCCGCGCAAGCGCTCCACGTCCGGAGAAGCGATGAACGCCTCCCAGTCCGGCGCGTCCGGGAGGTCCGCCGCCAGTACCCGTTCAAAAAGCTCACGGTCGAACCATCGCAGCAGGGCAGCACGCCGGAGCAGCGGCGATGCAGGCGGCTCTGGCGGCGCATCCAGGACCATGTTGAACAGGTCCGTGAGCGTCCGGCCCCGCTCGATCATTGCAAAGAGCTGATCCTTCGTAAACACTACAGCAACTCCAGCAAGGCCACCAGCTTCGGCAGTTCGTCCGGCCGAACGTCGCGTCGCAACTGTTGAAGATGAACCGCCAGCGCCGGCAGCGGGCGGCCCGGATTGCGGCGGAAGAAGAACTCCTTCAACAGCTCAGGCACCTCACCGGCCGGGAACTTTTTCAAGTCGATGACCTGCCACAGGTCCTCGGCAAACTCGAGCTGGTAATCGCCGCGCGAGTCGAACGGCAGTTCAACGATGATCTTTACGGGTCCCGCCGGTTCGGCCGCAATCCGGTCCCACAGGTTTTCCTTCAGAATGCGGATGTGGGCGGCGCTCAGCGACTGCAGCGGCGTGCTGATGCGGCTCACCGCAACCACCGTGTTCTTTCCGGTGTGCTCGGCCTGGTTGCGCAGGGCCTGGTGAAAGGTCCCCAGCACCTTCTCATGGGCGTCGTTGCGGGAAGCAAGGTCCTCGAGTGTGATCTGGAGGCGGTTTCCGGGCG
The DNA here is from genome assembly GCA_029776225.1 of Acidobacteriota bacterium. Taxonomy (GTDB): domain Bacteria; phylum Acidobacteriota; class Terriglobia; order Bryobacterales; family Bryobacteraceae; genus Fen-330. The sequence continues at coordinate 34,050 of JAKOTR010000080.1, forward strand.
GCGGCGCCGCGATTCCCGCAAGCCGCGCCACGTCTTCGTAAAAGCGCTGGCGCACCTCCGGCGCGAGCGGCTGCGCCAAATCGTCCATTTCCAGCGATCCTTCCGCGAGCGCCAGCACGAACTGCAGCCAGTCGGTCTTGTCGAACGCTTCGATGGCGTGCACTCCGTAGCGGTTCTGCGCCAGTGCGTGCAGCAGCCACATCTGCAGCCATGTCTTGCCGACCTTCTCCTCCTGGCCTTTCAGGACCACGGCCGAGCAGTGCCGCCTGGCGATCTCGCTTTGCGCCATCGAATGGATCGCCAGCCGCCGCTCTTCGACGCGGTCCACGAAGCACCGGCGTACTTCATCCAGCCCAGGCGCGCTCACCCGCGCGCGGCGCGGGCAGTCCAGAATGTGCTCCGGCGCGGCAGCCACGCTGAGGACGGGCACGAACGCGTGCCGCGTGTCCGCTCCCATCGCCGCGTGCACCATGTCGCGGGCCGCGGCCAGCGCCCCGTCGATGTGGCGGCCGTTGACCAATTCGCTGTAGAACCGCCGCGTGCAGATGCGAGCCGCCTCGCCGCTGACGTCCGCCTGCATGGCCAGCACCGAGAGCGCCCGCCCGCGGAAGAAGGCCTGCGCGATGGAAAAGAAATCGCTGTGTTTCGGCAGTGCCGTGCGGCAGGCGTTGAGGAACGCCAGGCGCAGCACGCCTCCCATGGTCCTGATGTCGAGTTCGATCTGGGCGCTGGTCCAGTCGTGCTTGTTCTGCGCATCGCAGATTTCCAGCCGCGGCGTCCCGCCGTCGGTCCGTCCGTGCCCGATGAAATGGAAGATGTGCGGCCGGAAGGTCTGCAACTCGATTTTCAAATCGGCCGGAGTGAAACTCTTGCGGCGCCGCGTTTCCAGAATGGCCAAATCGAACAGGTGCTCGGATTCCCGCAGCACCTCGCGGATGGCCTCGAGTTCCTCGTCGGCCTTCAAGCTGGCGGCTTCGGCTTCCCCAGCTCCAACTACCACCAGCACGCGGATGGGCCATACAGCCGCGTCGCTGCGCGGGATGAACTTGCGCTTTTCTGCCCGCAGCACCGGCATGTCGCTGATGAGAAACAGGTCGTGGGTGGACCGCATCAGTTCCCAGGGCAGCGCCGCCAGCGAGTCGTCAACCTGGAGATAAGTGCGCAAGCCCGCGGGCCGGGGAGTGGTGGCCTTGGCTGCGGGCGACTGCGCTTCCCACTCCTCGATTGCTTCCTCCACTTCCTGGATGGCGCGGTCCCACTCAGCCGCTACCGAGCCGGTGTGCAGCGCCGACCACATCTGGCAGCCGATCACGCGGAAGTTGCTGTCCTGATCCTCGGTTTCCAGAAAGAAGCGCTGGATAGCGGCTACGTCGAGTGCGCCGCCCGGCTCGAAGAGCGCCGCGGGCAGCGCCTCCCGGGCCGCAGGCTTCTCCTCGCGCACGCCACCGCGCCACCGGTATAGCTCCACCACGTAGTCGCCGCTGCCGCTCGGACGCGATACCGCCAGCGTGATCGAGTTCATGGGATCAGCAGATGGTTTCGGAATAGTGCTCCAGGCCGTCCTCGCTGATGTAGCGCGCGCGGATCGATCCGTCTTCGAAGTCCAGAACCGCGAAACCGAAACGCGTGAAGCGCTCGAGCCCATCGCGGAAGGTCTCGCGAAACTCGTGGACCACCCCGGGTGGCGTCGGGCCTTTCGGCGCGTAAACCGGGACGCCCCCGTGGCCCACCAGCCGCGCATAGGGCACGGGGTGGTTGCGGTCATAGATCGCGCAGCGATGCTCGTGCGCCCAGAACCACGCCGTAACGCCATTCGGCTGCGAGAGCACCGGTTGCAGCTTGCGCTCCAGTTCCGGAGACCCTCCTTCCCAGGCACTGAACAACTGGTGATGGCTCAGGAGCACGGCCTTTTTCTGCGGCGCGGCGGCGCGCTTCTCCCGCACCCACGCCGCCTGCGGGCCGTACAGGCTCCCCTTTTCGCCGCGGTAATCCTGGGCATCGTAGCCGGTGTCCAGGGCCAGGATCTGCCAGTGGTCGTTCTCCAGCGAGAAGTAGCTGCATCCGCCCTGGCGCGCAAAGCGCGGCTCCTTGAGCAGGTAGTCGAAATAGGCATGCCCGCCTGTGAACATGTCGTGGTTGGCGTTGAGGCAGAAAGAGCCGATGGCGTCCGCTTCGGACTCCTTCACCGGCCAGAAGGGCAGGAAACGGTCGCGGTATTCGCTTTCGAAGCCCGAGTAGTAGACGTCGCCCAGGTGGATGACGTGCCGCTCGCGGTCCGGCGCCGCTTCGAGTTCCCTGCGCATGCGCGCGGCTACTTTTTGGGCGCGCGGCACGCCGCTGCCCCAGTCCCCCACCAGCAGCACGCGGGCTCGGTTGCCGATCCGCACGGTTGGAGGCGGCGCGGTGGGGAAGGGCCGCTGCCCGCGCATGGCGGCCAGGGCCTTGGCTGCCAGGAAGGCCACCGCCCAGCGCGGATCGGTCATTTCAAAGGGCCGCGCGAAACCCTGCGGTCCGGCGGGCTGCCACTCGGCCTTGAGAGAGCGGTCAGTGATGGCGACGTCCTGACCCGCCAGTCCCTGGGCTGCGGTCTCATCCACTGCGCCGGCGTCCCGATAGAACTCTTCAATGGCCGATTGGAGAACGCCGGTCATGGGGTCGCGCGCAATCCACGCTGCGTCGCTGCCGCTCGCCGGCGGCGTCCCCTGGGCGCGCAGGTCCCGGATGGCGTTCAGCGCGTCGCGCAGGTCTGCTGGGCCCAGACCGTGCGATTCGGCCATGGCCGCCGCGGCCGTGTCCCCATCTTCCAGAGCGCGCGCACGGTTTTCGAGCGCACCTTCCACAACCTGGAGACACTTCTCGAAGTCGCTTGCAGAAACGATTTCCCGGATCATCCGCTTCCCCTCTGAAAAGCGATCGGGATTTAGTATAACCCGCTGGCCCGCAAGCGCGATAGAATCCGCACGCCCAAAAGGCGATGCGCCTCAATGAGTTTACAACTCACGCCGGCGCCGAGGCTCGCGTCCGCACACGAAACGCGAGGCACGCAAACTGCCGGCGCGCACAGAAAAACAGTACTCGCCGGAGATGAGAATGGTGTGCCCTCTTAGAACCGAGATGACGGAGAGGGGCGCACGATACGAGAAGGCGTGAGTTTGTGAGGTGCACGGTTGGGGGAGCAGCGGTCACCGCCGGATTCCCGACGATCATCCCCGCTTCTGCGATCGGCGCCGCCGGCGCAACACCGCCAGGCGATCGCATCGCCTTGGGCTGCACCGGAGTGGGCGCGATGAGCTTCAACGACATGGGGGCTCTTCTCCAGCACGACAATGTTCGTGTTGTCGCCGTCTGCGACGTGCAGAGCCGCCCGGACGGGAGCTGTCAGTAGGGCTGTTGAGGCGCGAGGTGGCACGTGCGTCAGACTTATGGCGACATCTGGAATGTTATCCCTCGCACCTGTTGGCGGGTAACCGGATGGATGGTCCAGATTCGGAGTTCGTTCGGGCCGGTCGCGGCCCGTCCGTCCAGGCACGACAAGATTGTGTAGAACCCGACCCACACGGTGAAAACTTCATTTTTCTTCAGGCGCGTGCTCCCGCCGAGGGTGCCCGTGAACCATGCGGACCCGCCTCCATCCAAGAGCCATTGGCCGTTGCGGTTGTGTGCTGCTACTTCCGAGCCGATGATATGGGCAAAATCGTGCACGGTTTCTGGGTCGTGGTGCGTGTCGCCTACATATACGCCGGGGCGGACTTCCTGGGTGTGCCCACCGCGGGGGTATATCAGAATCTTACTGAAGATGAGCCTGTCTTCGGCGGTTCCCCACAGCGAAACTGAATGGGTGAAATAGCAATGCCAGCCCAGCCAAACTTCGCAGGGCGCGGGAGGCAGTTGATAGCCCAACGCGCACCAGTAGACGTAGCATTCAGAATCATCGAACCAATACCAGTGCGTTTTGTCCTTGATTTCTGCATGGTGGAACAGCGAGTCCCACGGCCCGGCGGCGCCAGACGCATCCGGCGTGATCGCGATTGATTTCGTCGAATCGCCGTCGTCCGGTTCCGTCGTGATGGAATACATGGCCTTGTTGGACGAAATCGTCGTGTGAATATAGCAGCTCGGAGGGGGCGGGGCGGGCCCGATGCCGATTGTCGGAGGGGAGACCGTAACGGGCTCGAAAACACGCCCTCCACCAAAGGCGTACGGTGTTTGACCACCGTTATCGAACCAATCGGCGCCGGGAGTCCAATGGGCCCTCCGTTGAGGATTTTGCAGGGCGACCTCGCTGAAACCCTTGGACTCGAGTTGCCGCCGTTCGAGCGCTTCCAACTCATCGCTAACTTTGCCGAATCTCTTAACCGTCTCTCGATAGATCTCCTCGAGCGGCCGATCGGCCGGCAGAAGCTCGAGGCGGCGCGTCCAATCATGCGGCTCGCGAACCAGATGACCAAGCCTTAGTGCTTCGTGTCTTGCAATCTGTAGATTGGCGTAATCCCGATCGCGCTTCGAAGGTTTGACTACTATCGGTTTCTTCACGGCCCCTCCTCCGTCTGCGCACCATCTTATCAGTAACCTTCACCATTGACGGAAAGAGGACAGCCGAGTATCGCGGCTGCAATCCGGTTGCGGCGCGCCGGTCGTCAGAACCGCACCGATAGGAGCACGTCCGCCTGATTACGGCGAAGTGCGCTCATAGGCTGCGGCGCCCAGTGGGTGTAACGGATGGTAGGTGCGAGCTTCAAAGCCCCGGCTTGCATTTGGACCCCTGCCGTGGCGGACAAACCGGACAACGCGATGGCCACCTTACTCGAGGCTGTCCAGGCCCGGAACGAATTCGACCGCGGGCGCCGGCCGTTCAGCGATGCCCGATGGACAGGTTCGGGGTTCACACAGCGTTTCGGATCGAGGAACCTCAGGCTCACTGTCCCGGCCATGCCCAAACCGGATCTCCGAGCTGCCGTGGCTGCGCTAACACCGCGCGACACGACCGGTGTTCTTTCAGTGATTTCAAATGTCCAGAGCGAGCAGCGCCGCGCTTCAGCCCTTGTCGCCTGGGCCGAGGCGGTGATTCAGGGCAAGGGCGAGTAAAGCGCAGCAGAGCTGGTGCGGCTCTTACCGGCCCTCCTCACCCCGCCAGGCGCTCCAGCTTCACGTCGGTTACAAAGAGCGTTCCGCGGTCCACGAAAAAGCCGAAGTGTCCCGGCTGGGCGCTTTGCAGTGGCGCCTCCAGGTTCAGCATGTTTTTCCAGGACGCGAAGATGCGGCCGTTGCGTACTTCCAGCGTGAGGCGGTAGGCCACGTCGTCCGCGATGTTGAACCAGGAGCGCGCAAGGACCTGGCGGGCCTCGGGACGGTTCCGGACCAGAAAAACCTTGCCGTCCGGGGAATACCTGGCGGTCAGCGTCGCTTCAATGCCTCCGGCGCCGTCGGGACCTGCGAGCGCGACTGCTCCCATGTACTCGCCCGGGGATTTCACCGCGGTCAGGGTCAGCCGCGCGTTCTGCACCGCCGAAACGTCGATCAGCGCGAGCGCCCGGCCGCTTTTCGAGCTGAGCCGGAGATGCCCGTCCAGTACGGCCGCCTCGGCATCGCTTCCGATGATCTTGAGCTGTTCCAAGGGGAGCTGCGACGGCCCCCCGAGCGTCAGATACCGGTCCGCCTCCGAACCCATTGGGGAACGTTGCTGCATGCGGGCGGAAATAAAATCCTCAAACGGAAAATGCTGGGATTTCTGAATAATTAGCACCCGGCCGTCCGGGTACAGATACATGACGTGGTAACTGAACGGAGCAATGACGTTCGCCGTGCGGACGAGCACCGGAACCCCGCCCATGGTTTCCGCGGAGTTGATGTGCCTGTGTCCGCAGATCACCGCCTTGACGCACCCGGCTGACGCGATGGCTTCCTCGAACTCCGCCCGGTCGACCCAGTTCGCGGGCGGCACATGGGTGCAGATGATGACCTTCAGGCCGCGCGAGGACGCCTCCTTCAGGCTGGCACGCAGCCAGTCCATTTGAACGCGACCGAGCCCGAAAACATTGCCGCGGCCGTAGCGGCCGTTGGGGTTTGGCAGGAGGCAGTTAACTCCCACGATGCGCCAGCCCTTGAGATCGTGGCGGCGATAGGGCGCTCCGAAGTGCCGGGTCCAGGCTCCCAGTTGCGCCTCGTCCGTGTAGCTCGCTTCCAGCGTTTCATGATTGCCCAGGAGCGGCATGAACGGATGCGTGAGGCGGCCGTAGAACGCCTTCGCGAACGCCAGTTGCCGGTTGTACTCGTCGGGCGGCGGGAAAAACGACCCTCCGGCGCTAATCACATCCCCGCCATGGACGGACAGGTCGGGCCGCTCCTCGTTGAGGACTTCGGCCAGGTCGGGCATCCGGCGGTCGGTGCTGGTCGTGATCTGTGCGCCGCCACCCCAATTCTCCAGGTGTCCGGGCCAGTAGTGGTGGTCGCTGACAAAGACGATTTTGCTTTCCCATCCCTCGGGAACGAAGCGGCCGGTGTAAAGGACAGTCCCGCCGCCCGCCGCCTGTCCGGCGAGCGCAGTGCGGGCCGCGGAAGCCCCGGCGAGGGCAGTGCTCCAAATCTGCAGGAAAGCGCGGCGGCCAAGTCTGGTGCTCTTCATAGGTTGGGTTCTCCTTTTCCCAGCAGGTTCGCCTCACGCAGTGGCAGCTCTTCTGCGGAGTAGAAAAAGTATATTCCTTGCCGCCGGGAGGGCGCCAGCAGAACGGATCGCGAAAGGCCTGCGCGGCCGCGAAGGGAAGGGCCGCCCCGTGAGCTCTGGCGTCCGGAAAGCCCGCCGCGGGCCGGCGTATTGGATACTGTAATTTATGCCTTTTGTGTCGGTGCCGGAGGCGGTCGAGGAGTTTCGCGCCGGGCGCATGCTCGTCATTGTGGACGACGAAGACCGTGAAAACGAAGGGGATTTGGCGGTTGCGGCCGAAAAGATCACGCCAGAAATCGTGAACTTTATGGCCACGCACGGGCGCGGCCTCATCTGCCTGACGCTCACGCCTGAGCGCTGCGACGAGTTGCATCTGCATCCGATCACGCCGCACAACACTTCGCGGTTCGGAACCGCGTTCTGTGAGAGCATCGACGCGGCCGAGGGAGTGACGACGGGAATTTCCGCGGCCGATCGCGCGCGCACGATCCAGGTGGCTATTTCTCCAGACTGCCGGCCGAGCGATCTGGCGCGTCCGGGTCATGTTTTCCCGCTTCGGGCGCGGGAGGGCGGCGTGCTGGTGCGCGCCGGGCAGACGGAGGCTTCGGTGGACCTGGCGCGGATCGCCGGCCTGGCGCCCGCGGGCGTGATCTGCGAAATCATGAACGAGGACGGCACGATGGCGCGCGTGCCGCAGCTTGAGGAATTCTGCCGCCGCCACAACCTGAAAATGATTTCGGTGGCGGAGCTGATTCGCTACAGGTTGCAGCATGAGCGGCATGTCCGGCGCGTCGCCGAGGGCTGCCTGGCTACCGAGTTCGGAGAGTTCCGCACGATCGCATACACCTCCGTGGCGGACCAGGAGCTGCACCTGGCGCTCGTCCGCGGTGAAGTCGCAGACAAGGAGAGCGTGCTGGTGAGGATGCACGCGCGCTGCGTGTACGGGGACGTGTTCGGCGCCACCACCTGCGACTGCCAGAAGACGCTGCGGAAAGCGCTGGCGCGCATTGCCGAGGAAGGCGGCGTGGTGGTGTACCTCCATATGAGCGGCCCGGGCGTGCGGATTTTTCAAAAGGAACCCATCGGCGAAATCGTGCCGCATACGCGCGATTTCCGGCACTACACCGAGCCGGACGGGAAGCGTATACTTCAGTATGAGAGCGGAATCGGGGCGCAGATTCTCTCAGACCTCGGTCTGCGCAAGATCCGCCTGCTGACAAACCATCCGCGCCGCGTCATCGGACTGGAGGCATTCGGGATCACGATTGTCGAGCAGATTGCCGTGCCGGTCTGAAAAAAGCTTTTGATTTGGAGACTTGTTCATGAGCATTCGAATCATCGCAAGCGTGCTGTTGCCGGCCGTGGCGCTCACGCTCCTGGTTCCCGTTGATCTCCTGGCCCAGAATCATGTCGTTTCTTCCGCGGAACTGCGTAGCGAGCTGCGCCGGGCGTCGGCGGCCCGGCAGCGCGACATCGCGACGCTGGAAAAAGTGCTGGCATCTCCGGAGGGAAAGAAGGCCCTGGCTTCCTTTAAGATGGACGCCGGCAAAGTGCAGCAGGCTCTGCACCATCTGAGCGATCAGGAACTGGCGCGGCTGGCGGCGCAGGCCAACCGCGTGCAGGAAGACTTCGCCGCCGGCACCCTGACCCTCACCAACCAGCAGGTAACCTACATCATCATCGGCGCAATCATCATCGCGGTGATCGCGATCGTTGCGCACTAATCGCCCTCTCGCATGCTGTTGGCTGTGGCGATGCTGTATGCCGCTGCGACGAGCGGCTTCTGGCTGGATGTGCCTTACATCCGGCAGGAAAAGAACGGCTGCGGCGCGGCGAGCATCGCCATGGTCATGCAGTACTGGAAGGAGAGAGGCGCTCCCGTGAGCGCCGCGGACGCCGGTCCCGAAGCCATTCACAAGCGGCTGTATTCGCGGCGCGCCAAAGGAATCTACGCATCCGACATGGAGGGGTATTTCCGCGAAAAGGGATTTGAAGTTTTCGCTTTTCGCGGCGAGTGGGCGGACCTTGAGCAGCACATCCGCAAAGGCCGCCCGCTGATCGTGTGTTTGCGTCAGGGCGGCCCGCTGCATTACGTGGTTGTGGCCGGGGTGGATGACGGCTTCGTTCTGGTGAACGATCCCGCGCGCCGGAAGCTGCTGAAGCTGGATCGCGAAGGGTTCGAGCGCGACTGGAAAGACCGCTGGACGCTGCTGGCCGTTCCGCGGCAGGTCCAGTAATGCAGGCGCTGCTGATCCCGGCGCTGCTGCTTTTCCAGGTGGCGCCGGTGGAGGACAATCTCGCGCGCGGCGTGGCCCTGGCGCGCGAAGGCCGCTTTGCGGAGGCCCGCGAGGCGCTCGAAGCCGGTTGGAAGGCCGCGCCGGGCGACAAACGATTTCCCACCGAGATGGCCGGCCTCGCGTTCCGGCAGAAGCAGTTCGGAGCCGCGAAGAAATATTTGCGCGCCGCGCTGCGGCTCGACCCCGAAGATCCCTACGCATCGGAGTTCCTGGGAACGCTGTTTCTACTGGAGGGGAACCAGGAAGCGGCACTGAAATACTGGAACCGCGCGGGACGGCCGCGGGTGCGGGAGATCCGGATGGAACCGGAGCCCGCCGTCGATCCGGTGCTGCTCGACCGGGCGTTTGCGTTCTCGCCGGCGGCGGTTCTGAAGCTGGAAGAGTACCGCCTCACGCGGGCCCGGCTCGAGCTGCTGGGAATTTTTCCGCTCTGGAAAATCGAGCTGCTGCCGGGCGAAGGCGAAGATTTCGAGGCCGTTTTCCGTTCCACCGAGAGGCGGGCCTGGTGGCTCTCACTCGCGCGCGGCGTGGCGTTTCAGACGGTGTATCCCGAGTTTTACAACCTGCGGGGCTCGGGTACGAATTTCGTTTCGCTGGTCAGGTGGGACGCGCAGAAGCGCCGCGTGTTCGCCGCCCTTTCCAGCCCGATTGCGCAAGATCCCGGCCGGCGCCGCACCTTCTTTGCCGACGCGCGGAACGAAAACTGGAACGTACCCGGCCTGGGCGGCTTCAACCTGCAAAAGGTGGAAGGGGGCGCCGGGTTGGACTGGATCGTGAACAGCCGCTGGGGATGGGGGATCAGTTTCGGGGCCGCGACGCGGCGGTACCGGAACAGCACGCTTCCGGGGGGCGCGTCGCTCTGGTCGGAGGCGCGGGTCCGGTACGGCCTGCTCCGGGTTCCCGAGCGGCGGCTCACGGTGGAATCCGGGGCGTCGTGGCGGGTGGGGCGCACGTTCGAGCGGTCGCTGGGGTTGTTTTCGCAAGGGCAGGCGTCGCTCGAGGCGCGATGGTTCCCGCAGGCGCGCGGCGAGGATTTCGCGACCACGGCGCGGGTCCGGGTAGGGGGCACGGTAGGGGAGGTCCCCTTCGATAGCCTCTACATGCTCGGGCTGGAACGCGACAACGACCTCTGGCTGCGGGCGCACATCGGATCCAGGAACGGGCAGAAAGGCAGCGCTCCTATGGGGCGGAGCTTTGTACTTACTAACTGGGAATTGGACAAGCTTGTCTGTTCCGTGGGGATGGTGAGCATCAGCGTGGGGCCTTTCGTGGATAGCGGGCGTGCTTACGCCGCGGCGCCTCTGGGTTCGGGTAAGTGGTTATGGGACGCCGGGACGCAGGCAAAGGTGCGGGTGGCGGGAGGATTCGCGGTTGTGTTCTCATACGGCAAGGACCTGCGCACGGGCGGCGGCGCGTTCTATGTGACACTGGCGCCGTAGCCGCTTGGGAAGGCTAGGGTTAAACTGGACTTGAAAGGCCCGTTGAATTTGCATCCTCACAATCACGGCACGGACATGGGGAAGGTACTGGCCTGGTCGCTGGGCCTGACCCTGGTGTTCGTGATCGTGGAAGGGCTAGCGGGTTTGCAGGCGCGAAGCCTGGCGCTGCTTTCCGACGCCGGTCACAACCTCACGGACGCGCTTGCGCTCGGGCTGGCGTGGCTCGGCGTCTACGTCGCGCGCCGCCCCCCCGACGAAAGGAAGACCTACGGATATCACCGCGCGGGCGTGCTGGCCGCCTTCGTGAACGCGCTGTCGCTGCTAATCCTCGCCGGCTACATTCTTTACGAAAGCTACCACCGCTGGCGGCAGCCCGAGGAAGTTCACGAGTTTACGATGCTCGTGGTCGCGGCGCTCGGGTTGGCGGTGAATGCGTGGATCATGCTGGGTCTGCGCAAGGAGCGCCGCCGCGATCTCAACGTGCGCAGCGCCTGGGCGCACATGCTGGGCGATGCACTGGGATCCATCGGCATCATTATCGGGGCGGTGGTGATCCGCTACACGGGATGGAACCGCACGGACCCGCTGCTCTCCGCTCTGATCGGGCTGCTGATCGTCTGGACGGCGTGGGACATCATCAAGGAGTCCCTGAACATACTCCTGGAGGGACTGCCGCGCGGGCTGGATCTCAACGAGGTGACCGGCGCGATGCTGGCGATCAAGGGAGTGCTCGAAGTCCACGATCTGCACATCTGGAGCCTGGGATCGAGCACGCACGCGCTGAGCTGCCACGTGCTGATCGAAGACGTTCCGCCGTCGGAGAGCGAATCGATTCTGCGGCGAATCAACCACGTGCTCGCCGAGCGGTTCCAGATTCACCACACGACCGTGCAGTTCGAGCACGTGAGCTGTCCGGGTTGCCCCATCGAAAACCACTGGGAGCGTCCGGCTTAAGCGGGGCTCAGGCAGACCAGCGCCGCCCAGTCTTCCTTTTCGAGAGTCTCGGAGCAGCCGCCGAAAGCTCTGCGAACGCGTTCGGCATCCCGCACGGAAAAGCCGGAGAGGATCGCCCGGCCCTGCGGCTTGCGGATGCGGCAGATCTCCGGCGCGAGCGCCATTAGGGTTTCGGCATTGATGTTGGCGACGATCACATCCGCCGCGGCATCGCGCACCGACCGCACCGAACCGGTGAAAAGCCCGACGGGCACGCCGCCGGAGCGGAAGCGCGCGCTCGCCGAGGCGACGGCGGCGGGATCGATGTCGCAGGCGTAGATGGGCGACGCGCCGAGCAGGGATGCGGCCAGGCAGAGAATGCCCGTGCCTGTTCCGACGTCGAGCACCGAGTCGCCGGGGCGGACGCAGCGCTCCATTGCTTCCAGGCAAAGCTGGGTGGACGTGTGCCATCCCGTGCCGAAGGCCTGGCCGGGATCCATGTCGATGCGAAAGCGGCCGGGCGGCGCCGGTTCATCGCTCCACGCGGGCGCGAGATAAAAACGGCTCCCGACCAGCACGGGAGTCCACAGAGATTGCGCGACGGCGATCCAGTCGCGATTCTCGGCGGCCTCCCACCGCGGGTTATAAGCGGCGAACTCCGAGGCGTCGAACCGGTGCTCGAAGTATGCGGCAAGCGTGCAACCACCGCCCGGGACGTTTTGTTCGGTGACGCCCGCCGTGCCGCGCTCCCAAAGTTCGGCAATGAGCAGATCTTTCTCCGCGGCGTTTGTTTCCAGGTGCAGGATGAACATGAGCTTCTAGCTTGCCCGTTGCTGGTAACTCCGGTTGGCCAGCTTGTAGAGCTCCGTCCGGGTCCGCTCGCGTTCCTTATCCATTTGCTCCGGCGTTGCTCCGACGCGCTGGAGAATGGCGTCCACCATGGCGATCGCGACTTCGGCTTCACCGGAGAAGGCCAGGTCCGCCCCCGCCTCGCGCAGCGCGCTCGTCTGGGACAGGAACTGCGACCTTGCCAGAACCTGAATGCGCGGGTTGATCTCGCGCGCGACCCTGATGATCTCATAGGATTCGCTCGCGCCCGGCGCCGAGAGGATGAGCGTGTCGGCCGCTGCAACGCCGGCTTGTCTGAGGACGTCGGGCTGTGCCGCATTCCCGTAAACCGCGCGGATGCCGCGCCGCTGCAACCGGCGGATCGTGTCGATATTGAGCTCAATGACGGTGGGGATAAAGTCGTGCTCGGAAAGGAGCCGCACCACCGTCTCCCCCACGGGGCCGTAGCCGATGATGATCGCCCGCGGCTGGCCCTCATCCGGCTGGTGATGGTGATCCCCGTGTGCGGCCATAATGGCTTTTCCGGCTCGCGGCTCGAGCAGCTTTCGGACGCCGGACTTGGCGAGCCGCCGCTCGAGTGCGGGCAGCGCCCGATACAGCACGGGGTTGAGCGTGATGGAAACGATGGCGGCGGCGACGACCGAGTCAGTGGCGCCGCTCGGAAGCACGCCCAGTTGATCGCCCAGAACCGTGAGCATAAACGAGAATTCGCCGACTTGGGCAAGCGCGGTCGCCACGCGAAGCGCGATTCGCAAACCATAGCCAAGCGGGACAACGATCAGGATGGCGGCCAGCGGCTTGCCCAGCATCACGATTCCGATCGCTGCGGCCGTGAGCACTGGCTGGCGGAGCAGATGCTGCGGATCGAACAGCATGCCCACGGAGACGAAGAACAGCACGGCGAAGGCATCCCGCATGGGCAGGGCTTCCGAGGCGGCCCGGTAGCTGAACTCCGATTGCCCGACCACCATACCGGCCAGGAACGCGCCGAGCGCCATGGAGACACCGAAAATCGCCGCTGAGCCGACCGAGATCCCGATCGCGATGGTCAGCACGGTCAGCGTGAAAAGTTCACGCGAGCCTGTGCGCGCAGCGGCCGTTAGTAGCCGTGGAAGCAGTTTCCCGCCGGGCCCCAGCGTGAGCGCGGTGAGAGCGATCAACTTCACTGTCGTGATGCCAAGCGCGGCGGGAAGATTGCTCGAATCCGCCTTGGCCCCCGCGAAGATGGCCGGCAAGACCACCAGCACGAACACGGTGAAAATGTCTTCGAAAACGAGCCAGCCGATCGCGATGCGTCCCGACCGGGTGTGCAGATCCCCATGGTCGGAGAGCACGCGGGTGAGCACGACGGTGCTGGCTACCGAGAGCGAAAGGCCGAATACGAGCCCCGCCGACCACGACCAGCCACACGCGTGTCCGACAAGCAGCCCCAGCAGAGTCGCCATCGAGCTCTGGACCAGGGCCCCCACCACCGCGATGCGGCGCACGGCCAGCAGATCCTTCAGGTGAAAGTGCATCCCGACGCCGAACATGAGAAGGATTACGCCCACTTCGGCAAGCTGTTCGGCGATACCCCGATTGGCGACAAACCCGGGCGTGTGCGGGCCAAGGATCAGCCCGGCCACCAGGTAGCCGACAATCGCCGGCAGCTTCAGACGAAGCGCGACGAATCCGGAAATCAGCGCAACTGCGAAACCGGCGCCGAGGGTAAGGATTAGTTCAACGTTATGCACCTGTTCTTTCCACGATAACGCGAATGTGATTCATTACGAAAGTCTTAGGTGCTCACCGGGCCGGGGGCTCAGGGCCAAAAACCGTTCAGGTCACGGCGAAAATCGGCGCCGGTCGGATCCGGCGCGCCCCCCGAAGCGCTCGCGCGGATCGGGCAGGCAACTTTGCCCGTTCGGGGCGGCGGCTCGTGCGTGAGGGCGCCGATCAAAAACCTATCGAGGCCAACACCTCCGAAGGCCGCTTGTCAAACGCCTGGCAGATGGCAAGAAAGCTCTCGATGCTGGGAAGGTGCGCTCCGCGCTCGATCGAGCTGATCTGGGACACGCTCAGCCGGGCGGAGGCGGCCAGGTCTTTCAGCGACCACTTGCGCTCGACTCGAAGCATTTTGATGCGGTGGCCGAGGCGCTCGCGGATGAGGTCCTGCGGAGCGCGGCCCAGATTGAACGCATTGACGGCATGCTCGAGCGTTTGCCTGAGCTGGGAGAGCGAGAAGGGTTTCGCGAGGTAATCGAACGCCTTCCGCTTGAAGGTGGCGCGCATGTCTTCGAGCGAAGGATACCCGGTGACAACTATGACGCAGATATCGGGGTGGCGCGCCTGCAACTGTTCGAGCACCTCCTCTCCCTTGAACTCGCCCATTTTCATGTCGAGCAAAACGATGTCCGGCGGGCGCCGCGCGAAGGACTCCAGCAGGTCGCCTGGATGGTGAAACACGCGGACGGAGTAGCAGCCCTCGTCCTTAAGAAAATCCTCGATGTAATGTAGAAAGTCCAGATCGTCGTCCAGAACCGCGACGTCAATGAGAGAGGAAGCGGTCGAGTCGGCCGCGGCATCGTTTTTCATGAGTGTTCACCTCCGGAACGCCGCGCGGGAGCAGACGCCGGTAGTTGCACCTCCAGACGCGCGCCCCCCTGCGGGCGGTTGGCAGCCTCTATACGGCCGCCGTGCTGGTGGATGATTCCCTCTGCGACCGCGAGGCCGAGCCCGGTCCCGCGGGCGTCGAGGCGCGTGGTGACAAAGGCCTCGAAGATCTGGGGGAGCACGTCGGGCGGAATGCCCGGCCCGTCGTCCTCCACACTGATCGAAATCCAGGGCGCATTTTCCACCAGGTAGCGGCTGGAAGATACCCAAATATGGCCGCCGGGTTTGACTGCACTTAGTGAGTTTCGCAGTAAGTTAACAAATACCTGTACTAACCGGTCCGCATCGCCAATTACTATATGGTCCCGTGAAACATTGTTTACAAAATGCACAGAGGACGCTTTTTCGTCGATCTCGACCAGGGACCAGGCTTCGTCAATCACGGGGCCGACGGCGACGGGCGTCATCTCCTGGGAGCGCGGGCGGGCGAAGTCGAGCAGGCTTTCGCTGATGCGGCGGAGGCGCTGTGTCACCCGCAGCATGCGCCCGAGGCGTTCCTGAGCCGGTTGATCGCTCACGGTTTCGATCAGCTTTTCGATGGAGCCGTGAAGGACCGCGAGCGGGGTGTTCAGCTCGTGGGCGACGCCGGCGCTGAGCAGGCCGAGGCTCGCCAGGCGGTCCTGCTCGGCCAGGTTGCGCTTGGCGGTTTCCAGGAGCCTATTCTTGCGCTTCAGATCGTCGGCGGCGCGTTCGAGGCTGGCGAGCGCGGCGGCCAGGTCCGCTTCCCGGCGGCGCAGATCGGAGACGGTCTCGTTGCGCGACCGCATGATCTGGCCCAACTCGTCGCCCGGAATGAGGCTGGGGTCGATCAGCTCGTTGGCCGTATCGCCCCGGCGGGTGGCCCTGTCGGCATCCAGCAGCAAACGCAGCGGCCGGTAAACGTACTGGGGCATGATGAGCGCTTCCAGCAGCAGCACGGCCGCCAGGTAAATCAGGCCAAGCACGATGATGAGGGCCCAGCGCGCGCGCTCGACGGACTGGGCGTAAAAGGCCGCTGGCCCTTTGATGCTCTGGTAGAGCCCGGAGCCCGGATCGCGCCGGTACATGTCCTCTGAGCTGGCCGCGTCCCGCCAGACAACCCCGGGGCGCGCATCGAGCCACTCACGGACGGCTTGCGGGATACCCAGGGCGTCCGCCGTGCCTTCGCGAAATTTGTAAATTTCCAGAGCTGGTGAGCGCAGGGCAGAGCTGCTCCTCTGGAATAGCTCAGTGACCAGGGCGGTCTCGCGGGCCTGGGCAAGTTCCGCCTGCCGGGCGAAGGGAGGAATCAGCGCCAGATACACCGCCGAAGCCAGCACCACGAAGAAGATGTTGTGTAGAACCATCAACTTCGGGCGAACCTTGAGGTCAGCGAAAAGCCTTCCCAGGCCGCCCGGAAGCCTCCTCCGGCCCGCGCCTCGCGCCGTTCCTGTCCCGCCGCCGCCCCCGTTCACGTTTGCGGCTCCCAGCGCCCCTCAATTTCGTCTTGCGACCGATCCGGCCGGCTGTGCATCCAATGGATGTGATTATTCCGGGGCAGGAAAAGTTGCGCCGTTTGCGGAACCTCTACTGTTCTGCTAGAAAGGAAAAAGGTAAGTCGAACTGGGAATGACCCCTATCTTTCCTAAGCAGGCGGATAAGTATTTTAGGATCGGCTTATCTCTATTTGTGCTGGCAATATTAAGTGGAGTTAGTATCTCCGCTTATATGTTCAGCCCGAACCGCGCCGAAACCGGGTACTCTCCCGTTCAACCCGTTGAATACAGTCATAAGCTGCACGCCGGTAATCTCGGGATGGATTGCCGCTACTGCCATTCGACGGTAGAGCATTCGGGGTTTGCTGCTCCACCCACCACCGAAACCTGCATGAACTGCCACAAGATGGTGAAGCCGGACAGCCCGCTGTTGCAGCCGGTTCGGGAGAGCTACGCAAGCGGCCGCCCGATCCCCTGGGTGCGCGTCCATAGTCTGCCGGATTACGTCTATTTCAATCACGCCGCTCACGTAAACGCCGGGGTGAGCTGTGTCACCTGCCATGGGCGCGTGGACCAGATGGTCCAGGTGCGCCAGGTTGAGCCGTTGACCATGAAGTGGTGCGTGGATTGCCACCGCGATCCGGCGCCCCACATTCGCCCACGCGAACTGGTTACGAAACTTGACTGGCAGCCGGACGGGGACCCGGCTGAAATCGGCCGTCGACTCATGGCGGAGAACAACATCCACCCACCGGAGAATTGCTCGGGGTGCCATCGATGAACCAGACCGGAAAACAATACTGGCGAAGTCTCGAACAACTCTCAAATACCCCTCAGTTTTCCGAGTGGCTGCATCGCGAGTTTCCCGAGTCGGCAGCCGTGCTCGATTCCTCTTCCCGCCGGACCATGTTGAAGCTGATGGCCGCTTCTTTCGGCCTGGCGGGGCTGACCGCTTGCAGCCGTCCGGTGGAAAAGATTCTGCCCGCGGCTAAGGGCTCCGAGGAGTACACTCCCGGCAAGCCGGTTTTCTACAGCACGGTGATGCCTCTGAACGGGGCGGCGACGGGGCTGATCGTCGAGACGCACGAGGGCCGGCCGACGAAGATCGAGGGCAATCCGGAGCACTCCTCTAGCGGCGGGGCCTGCTCTGCGTTCGCGCAGGCTTCCATTCTCGATCTGTACGATCCGGACCGCGCGCGCTTCGTAACCCATGAAACGCGGCAATCAAGCTGGGACGAATTCTTTGCCTTTGCGAAGCCGCACTTCGACCCCACGCAGATGGGCGCGGGCGAGGGTCTGCGTTTCCTGAGCCAGACGGTGAATTCGCCATCGCTGGATGCCGTGCGGGAACACGTGCTTCGCCGCTACCCGAAGGCGCGGTGGGTGGAGTACGAACCGGTCTCGCGCGACGAAGAACTGGCCGGTTCGGAGCTGGCGTTCGGACGGCGCCTTCAGGCGCATTACCGGTTTGATCGAGCGGACGTCGTGGTGTCGCTCGATGCGGACTTCCTCGGGCTCGACAGCCCTGAGGTTCGTTATAGCCGTGACTTCTCGCGGCGCCGCCGGGTGGCCTCGGAAAAGGATTCGATGAACCGGCTGTACATCGCCGAGAGCCAGTACTCAGTCACGGGCGCGATGGCCGATCACCGTTTCCGCATGCGGGCCGCGGAAGTGCCCGATTTTGCGGCGGACCTGGCGCGGGAACTGGGCGTTTTGCCTCCGGCTTTGACCGTGCTGAATGCGAACTCGCGCGGCAAACGCGCGGCGGCAGTGGCTCGGGATTTGAAGCGCAGCCGGGAGCGGTCGATCGTGATCGCCGGTCCTCGGCAACCCGCCGAGGTACACGCGTTGGCGCACCTGATGAATTACGCGCTGGGGAACGTGGGGCGGACGGTAGTGTACACCGAGTCGCCGTTCGTCCCCCAGTTGACCGCGCTGAAGGAACTGGCGGAAGAAATGGCCGCCGGCAAGATCAGTACGCTGGTGATCCTGGGCGGCAACCCCGTTTACGACGCGCCCGCGGACCTCGAATTCGGGGCCGCGATGAAGAAGGTCGCCGTCACGATCCATCTCAGTGTTTCGCAAAACGAAACGTCAGCGCTCGCGAAATGGCATCTGCCGGAGGCGCACTACCTGGAAGCGTGGGGCGACGCGCGCGCGCTGGACGGCACGGCCTCGATTCAGCAGCCGATGATTCGTCCGCTTTACGGGGGCAAGACGGCGGCGGAGGTGCTGGCCGCGCTCACGGGATACAAAGACCAGCGCGCGTATGACATCGTCCGGAATTACTGGATGGCGAAGTGGCCTGCGCGCGACGCGGAATCGATGTGGCGGCGCTGCCTGCATGACGGCGTAATTCCGGGCACGCAGTACCCGCTGGTCGAGCCGAAGCCCGGCAAAGCGCCGGAGCTGCGCCCAAGCGAGGCGCCTGCCGGCCTTGAACTCGCGTTTTACCCGAGCGCGAGTGTGTGGGACGGCCGCTTCGCCAATAACGGCTGGCTCCAGGAAACTCCCGAGCCGATGACGAAGCTCACCTGGGATAACGCCGCGCTGGTTAGCCCGGCTACCGCCAGGGAATTCGGGCTGGCGACGGGCGACCTCATCAACATCGAGGTTCAGGGACGGCAGGTTCCGATGCCCGTTTGGATTCAGCCCGGGCACGCCGACGGCGCGATCTCCGTGGCTCTCGGATACGGGCGTACACGCTGCGGCCGGGTCGGGGATAACGTCGGGCATAACGCGTACAGGATAAGGACCACCGCGAACTTCCATTTCGGCAGCGCTTCGATCCAGAAAACGGGACGGAAGTACCGGCTGGCAAGCGCGCAGGAACACTTTGCGATGGAAGGCCGCGCGCCGGTGCGGGAAGCCACGCTGGAGGAATACCGCAAGGAGCCGCACTTCGCCGCGGAGCACAAAGGCGAGGCGTTCTCGATCTTCGGCGACTTCGATTACTCAAAGGGCTACCAGTGGGGCATGGTCATCGACCTGAACGCCTGCATCGGATGCAACGCCTGTACGGTGGCGTGCCAGGCCGAAAACAACATTCCCATCGTGGGCAAGGACCAGGTGGCGCGCGGGCGCGAGATGCACTGGATCCGCCTGGACCGCTACTACACGGGTCCGGAAGACGACCCGCAGGCGGTGACGCAGCCGATGAACTGCCAGCAGTGCGAGCGGGCGCCGTGTGAATCGGTCTGCCCGGTGGGCGCTACAAGCCACAGCCCCGAAGGCCTGAACGATATGGCGTACAACCGCTGCGTCGGCACGCGGTATTGCGCCAACAACTGCCCGTTCAAGGTGCGCCGGTTCAACTTCCTCAACTACCACAAGGGCCTGACCGAGACGGAAAAGATGGCCTTCAACCCCGACGTAACCGTTCGCATGCGCGGGGTGATGGAAAAGTGCACCTACTGCGTGCAGCGCATCGAAGAGAAGAGGATTCAGGCAAAACTCGAGGGGCGCCGCCCGATCCGCGACGGCGAGATCACGCCGGCGTGCGCGCAGACCTGCCCCGCCGAAGCGATCGTGTTCGGGAACATCAACGATCCGAACAGCCGGGTGGCGAAGCTGAAAAAACTGAACCGCAATTACACGCTTCTCGATGAGCTGAATTTGAAGCCGCGCACTTCGTATCTGGCGAAGCTGCGTAATCCCAATCCGGAGCTGGCATAACATGGCGGACCTGGCGATCACACGCGAGCTGGATGCCCCGCTGGTTGTGGGCGAGCCAAGTTACTCCGATGTTACGGAGAGCGTCTCGCGCATCGTCGAAAACAAGATGCCGCGGGCCTGGTACATCGCCTTCGGCGTCACGGCGACCCTCACCGGAGTGCTGCTCGCGATGCTCGCCTACCTGGTAACGACGGGCATCGGCGTGTGGGGAAACAACCAGCCGGTGGGATGGGCGTTTGAGATCACCGATTTCGTGTTCTGGATCGGAATCGGGCACGCGGGAACGCTGATCTCGGCCATTCTCCTGCTGCTGCGGCAGCGGTGGCGCACGTCGATCAACCGTTTTGCCGAGGCGATGACGCTGTTCGCGGTGGCTTGCGCGGCCATCTTCCCGGCCGTCCACGTGGGGCGCCCGTGGAGGGCGTACTGGCTGTTCCCGGTCCCCAATGAGTACCTGGGCATCTGGCAAAACTTCCGCAGCCCGCTGATGTGGGACGTGTTCGCCGTCAGCACGTACGCGACGGTGTCGGCGCTGTTCTGGTACACCGGACTGATTCCCGATCTCGCTACGCTGCGGAATCGCGCGAAAACGAAAGCCCGCCGGATCATTTTCGGAATCCTGAGCCTCGGCTGGCGCGGTTCGGCGCGGCACTGGCGCCATTACGAAATGGCGTACCTGCTGCTGGCCGGTCTTTCGACGCCGCTGGTGCTTTCCGTGCACACCATCGTCAGCTTCGACTTCGCGGTGTCGCTCATTCCGGGCTGGCACAGCACGATCTTTCCACCGTACTTCGTCGCCGGTGCGATCTTTTCCGGCTTTGCGATGGTGGTGACGCTGATGGTGATCGCGCGGCAGGTGTTCCACCTCGAGCACCTGGTGACGATGAAGCACCTGGAAAACATGAACAAGGTGATGCTGGGCACGGGGCTGATCGTCGGATTCGCTTACCTGACCGAATTCTTCATTGCCTGGTACAGCGGCAACCCGTACGAGCGGTTCACCTTCATCAACCGGGCGCTGGGACCGTACTGGTGGGCGTTCTGGATCATGGTTTCCTGCAACGTGCTCGTGCCGCAGTTGTTCTGGTTTAAGCGCATCCGCACCAGCATCCCAGCGATGTTCGTCATCTCCATTCTGGTGAATGTCGGGATGTGGTTCGAGCGATTCGTAATTATCGTAGTGTCGCTCAGCCGGGACTTTCTGCCTTCGAGTTGGGGTCACTTCAGGCCGACGTATGTTGACATACTCACACTTACTGGAAGTTTCGGGCTCTTTCTGACGCTGTTCCTGCTCTTTGTCCGGTTCCTTCCCATGATTTCGATGTCGGAAGTAAAAAGCACTCTGCCGAGACCGGCGGCGGCGCGGGGAGGTGAGCGATGAAGGAGCCAATGGTAAGAACCGGGACGGCGGCGGCGCCGCAGACGGCGGAAAAGGTCTCGATATACGGCGTGGTGGCGGAGTTCGAGAGCCCGGAAGCGCTCCTCGAAGGGGTTCGGGCGGCGCGCGCTCTCGGGTACGACAAGATGGACGCGTACACGCCGTTTCCGGTCCACGGGATTGACGAGGCGATGGGCATCCGGCGGTCGCGGCTCGGCTGGATCGTGCTCGGCGGCGGTATCATCGGCGCGGTTGCCGCGGTTCTGTTGCAGTGGTGGACGGGCGCGGTTGCGTCGCCGCTGGTGGTGGGGGGCAAGCCTCTGTTCGCGTTCGAATTCGGCCTGCCAATCATCTTCGAGCTGGCGGTCTTGCTGGCGGCTTTCGCGGCCGTCCTGGGCATGCTTGCGTTGAACGGCCTGCCCCGTTTCTATCACCCGGTGTTCAAGTATTCGCGGTTCGACCGCGCGGCGGACGACAGATTCCTGCTGGCGCTGGAGGCGAATGGCGCGGGGTTTGATGCCGAGCAGGCGGCCGAAATTCTCAAATCCGCCGGGGGCAGGCACGTTGAGGTGGTGACGGAATGATGCGGGCGGCTCCAATTCTTTTGGCGCTGATTGGCTTGGGCTGCGGCCCGAACACTCCGCCGCTTGAGGTGTTCAACGACATGAAGCATCAGCCGAAGTACTTGCCGCTGGAGGCCAGCCCGCTGTTCGCCGACGGGAGCGCGAGCCGGCCGGCGCCGGAAGGAACGGTGGCGCGAGGGGAGCTCCGGGAGGATACGGTTTTCTACACCGGCAAGAGCGGCGGCGAGTATGCGGCCAATCCGCTGCCGCTCACCATGGAGGTTCTCCAGCGGGGGCGGGAACGGTTCGATATCTACTGCGCGCCGTGCCACGACCGCACCGGCGAGGGCAGGGGAATTGTGGCGCTGCGCTCGAACTGGCTTCCGGTGAACTTGAACGATGACCGGATTCGCCAAATGCCCGATGGGCAGCTATTCGAAACCATCACGTACGGACAGCGCACCATGCCGGGCTACCGATTCCAGATCACGGAACACGACCGCTGGGCGATCGTCGCCTACGTGCGCGCGCTGCATCGCGCGACGAGGGGCACGATCCAGGATGTTCCGCCGGAACTTAGGAGCGCATTGAGGTGAGCATGTCAAGCGCGGAGCGGACGGTTCAGGTCCTCGATAACTACGAAATGGATGCGCGGCTGTGGAGACGCGGCCGCAACGCGCTGGCGCTGTTGGCGCTGGGCGGCTGGGCGGTGCTGGCCGCCGGCTATTCGTCCGGCAGCGCGGCGTTCTACCCCGCTTACCTGCTTGCTTTCGTGTACTGGTTGACCATCGCGCTCGGCGCGTTGTTCTTCGTCATGCTGCAACATTTGAGCGGCGCGGCCTGGAGCGTTACGAGCCGCCGTGTGGCCGAGACCATCGCGCTGGTGATTCCGTTAAGCGCGGTGCTGTTCCTGCCCATCGTGTTCGGCCTGCCGCAGCTTTACGAGTGGGCGCGCCCGGAAGTCGTGGCCGCCGACCCCGTGTTGCAAGCCAAGCAGAGCTATCTGAACCCGCGGGGTTTCACCCTCCGCGCGGCCGCGTGTTTTCTCATCTGGGGGCTGTGGGCCGTGATTCTGTACCGCAATTCGGTGAAGCAGGATGACGGCGGGACGCTGGAGTTGACCCGCGCGGCAGCGAAGTGGAGCGCGCCGGGGATGATCCTGCTGGCGCTCACCGTCTCGCTGGCCTCGTTCGACTGGTTGATGTCGCTCGATCCCCACTGGTTCTCGACGGTGTTCGGAATCTACATCTGGTCGGGTTCGGGACTGGCAGGCTTCGCGGCCATCACGCTGGTGCTGCTGGCGTTCCGGCGGATGGGGATGCTGCGCGCCTCGGTCAACCACGAGCACTATCACGACCTCGGGAAATGGCTGTTCGCGCTCACGGTGTTCTGGGCTTACATCGCGTTTAGCCAGTACATGCTGATCTGGTACGGAAACATACCCGAGGAAACGGCGTGGTATCACGAGCGCACGGCGGGGACGTGGCGCTCGGTGGCAGCCCTGCTCGTTTTTGGGCGTTTCTTCGTCCCGTTCGCCGTGCTGATGCCGCGGGCGGCCAAGCGCAACTTAGCCGTGCTGGCCGGTGCGGCCGCCTGGATTCTGCTGATGCAGTACGTCGAGCTGTTCTGGGTGATCATGCCGGTGTTCCGCACGGAAGCCGGCCTGATGTGGATTGATGTGGCGGCGGTAGCCGCCGTCGGGGCGACATTCGCGCTGGCGTTCTGGTGGCTGCTGCGGCGGCACGCGCTGGCGCCGGTGGGCGACCTGAGGTTCACAAAGGCTTTGGAGTTTACGAATGTCTGATCACGCAGCGCCGCCAACAGGAGCCGGGTTCGATCTCACCGAGCCGCGCACGCGTTTCATCGCGGCGTTCGGGCTGGTCGCGCTGATCGTGGTGGTGGCGATTGTTTTGGGCCTGCAAGCCTACGTAAATCACGTCACGGAGCAGCAGGTTTTCAAGCGGGTGCTTGAGCCGGTGTCCGAGGACCTGCGCGCGCTTCGTGCCCGCGAGGACGAAAAGCTGAACACCTACAGCTATATTGACCGCGAGAAGGGCACGGTACGGCTGCCGATTACGCGAGCCATGGAGCTGCTCTCACAGGAACACGCGCAGGGGGCCGCACAATGAGACTGCTCGCCGCATTTCTGGCGATCGCCGCGGCAACAGGATTGTACGCGGAGCAGGTCGTGCCGCCGCAACTTCAGGGTGTGGGCATCGATGAAAAGCTGGGGCAGCAGATCGATCTCAGCCTGACGTTCACCGCCGAAAACGGTCAGCCGGTGGCGTTGGGGGAGTTCTTCAACAAGGGCAAGCCGGTGATTCTCGACCTTGTCTATTATTCCTGCCCCATGCTGTGCACTCTGGTGCTGAACGGCCAGACAACGGCGCTTGAAAATATTCCCGCTACCGTTGGGAAAGATTTCGATGTGGTTACGATCAGCATCGATCCCACCGAGACGTTCGAACTCGCGCGGCAGAAACGCGAGGCGTACCTCGCGCAGTACAGGCGCGCTTCCACCGGCTGGCACTTCCTGGTGGATCGCGACGGCAACGTGAAGAAGCTTGCCGATCAGGTGGGCTTCCGGTACCGCTACGACGAGCAGCGGCAGCAGTACGCGCATGCCGCCGCCATCATGTTGCTGACGCCGGAAGGCAAAGTGTCGCGCTATCTGTACGGGATCAAGTTCAATCCGAGAGACGTGAGACTGGCGCTCGCCGAGGCGGCGCAATCCAAGTTTTCGCTCAGCGTGGACCGTGTGCTGCTCTACTGCTTTCAGTATGACCCGGACGCCCAGGGATACGTCCTGTTTGCCAGAAATCTCATGAAAGCGGGCGGAGCGGTGACGGTGCTTGGGATCGTGACGATGGTGCTCCTGCTGAGGCGGCGGGAAAAGAAGATGGCGGTGGTTCGATGAGAGATTGGCTGCGCTCCATATTACTGCCGGCGGAAGGGACGAGCTATGCGGGCAGTGTAGATAGTCTGTTCTTCTTCCTGTTCTACATGGGCGTGTTTTTCTTCCTGCTCATCGCCGGCCTGCTGACTTACTTTCTCATCCGTTACCGGCGGCGGGGACCGGACGACAGAACGCCGTACATCGTGAAGAACCACAAGCTGGAAGTCGTCTGGACCCTGATTCCGCTCTCGCTCGTCATCTTCATCTTCTTCTGGGGTTTCCACACCTACATGGACGCAGCCGTGAGTCCGGGCGACGCGATGGAGATACGGGTCACGGCGAGAAAGTGGGTGTGGGAGTTTGAATACCCGAACGGGATCCGCTCGCTGAACGAACTGCACGTGCCGCTCAACAAGCCGGTCAAGCTCCTGATGACGTCCGAGGACGTGATCCACAGCTTCTACGTGCCCACTTTCCGGATCAAGCAGGACGTGCTCCCGAACACCTACACGCAGCTTTGGTTTACGGCCAAGGAACCCGGAATGCACCGCCTGTTTTGCGCCGAGTACTGCGGGACGAGCCATTCGGACATGCTGGGCAGAATTTTCGTCGACGACGAAAAGACTTACAACGAATGGCTGGAGACGGGTGGCGATGAGGGCAAGGATATGCCCCTGGCGGAGTTCGGCGCGATGCTGTTCAAGAGCCGCGGCTGCAATACCTGCCACACGATCGACGGCACGCGCGGCGAAGGTCCGAGCTTCCGCGGCGTGTTCGGCAGCCAGGTGAAGCTTCAGGACGGGAGCACGGTCCTCGCCGACGAGAACTACATTCGCGAGTCGATCCTGCGGCCGCAAGCCAAGATCGTGGCCGGTTACCAGCCGATCATGCCGACCTTCGAGGGAATGCTTCGCGAGCGCGAGATCAACGCGCTGGTGGAGTTCATCAAGGCGCAGAGGTAAACGCATATGGCAGACGTAATGGCGCTCAAGCCGGGAGTCGGGGGGCAAGCCGCTCCGAACTATCTGACCGCGAGCCGCGGTCTGAAGTCGTGGCTGTTCACCCTGGATCACAAACGCATCGGGGTGATGTACCTGGCTTCGGTACTGGCGGCGTTTCTGATCGGCGGCGTGTTCGCGATGCTCATCCGGATGGAACTTCTGACGCCGGGTCCCACCCTGATGAGCGCGGAGGCCTACAACAAGGCTTTCACGCTGCACGGCGTCGTGATGATCTTTCTATTCATCATCCCGTCGATTCCGGCGGCGCTCGGGAATTTCGCGCTGCCGCTGATGCTGGGCGCAAAGGATGTCGCCTTCCCGCGGCTGAACCTGGCGAGCTACTGGCTCTACCTTGCCGGGGCGTTGATGGGAGTGGTGGCGATGGTAAGCGGCGGCATCGACACGGGCTGGACGTTCTACACGCCCTACAGCAGCAGCACGGGCGGCGCGGTGAGCTTGATGACGCTGGCCGCGTTCGTGCTCGGGTTCTCGTCGATCTTCACCGGCATCAACTTCATCGCCACGATTCACAAACTGCGCGCGCCGGGGATGACCTGGTTCCGCATGCCGCTGTTTGCCTGGAGCATGTACGCGACCGCGATCATCCAGATCCTCGCCACTCCGGTAATCGGCATCACGCTCCTGCTGCTGGTGATGGAGCGCGTGTTCAACGTCGGCATTTTCGATCCGAAGCTGGGCGGCGACCCGGTGCTGTTCCAGCACTTCTTCTGGTTCTACTCCCATCCGGCGGTCTACATCATGATCCTTCCCGGCATGGCGGTGATCAGCGAAGTGATCCCCTGCTTCTCGAAGAAGCCGATCTTCGGATACAAGGCTGTGGCCTACTCGAGCGTCGCCATCGCGCTGGTGAGCTTCCTGGTATGGGGCCACCATATGTACGTGAGCGGGCAGACGCCGGTGGCGTCCGCAATCTTTTCGTTCCTGACGTTCCTCGTAGCCATCCCCTCGGCGGTGAAAGTCTTCAACTGGCTGGCGACGATGTATCGCGGGTCGATTTCGTTCCAGGCGCCCATGCTCTATGCGATTGCGTTTCTGCTGCTGTTCGCCATCGGCGGTCTCACCGGCATTGTGCTGGGCACGCTCTCGGTCGACGTGCACCTTCACGATACGTACTTCGTCGTCGCGCACTTCCATTACGTGATGATGGGCGGTACGGTGATCGCGTTCCTGGCGGGACTGCACTACTGGTGGCCCAAGATGTTCGGGCGCATGTACTCGGAGAAATGGGCGCGGATCTCGGCGGCGCTGGTGTTCGTCGGCTTTAACCTCACGTTTTTTGCGCAGTTCCTGGTGGGGAGCCGCGGCATGCCGCGCCGGTATTACAACTACCTCGAGGAGTTCCAGCCGCTTCACATCGTTTCCACGGTCGGCTCGTGGGTGCTGGCGGCCGGCTTCTTCCTGATGGCGGGGTACCTGTACGCGTCGCTGCGCAAGCCGATCGACGCGCCGGCAAACCCGTGGGGCGCAACGGGGCTGGAATGGCAGACGTCCTCGCCGCCGTCGGTCCACAACTTTGACCACGTTCCGGTGGTTACCACCGAGGCGTACGCCTACGCCACGGAGACGGAAGAAACCACGGTGGGGGCACGATGAGCGAGACACCGGTCGTAATCGAACAGCACGGGCACGCGCCCTTCCTGCAACACCATTTCCACACGGCGGAGCAGCAGGCCGACGCCAGCAAGATCGGCATGTGGCTGTTCCTGGTGACGGAAGTGCTGCTCTTCGGCGGGCTTTTCGTCGGCTTCGCCGTGATGCAGTCGATGCATCCGGAGGCGTTCTTTGCGGCCCATCATCACCTCGACCGCACTCTCGGCCTGATCAACACGCTGGTGCTGCTGGTGAGCAGTTACACCATGGTGATGGCGGTCGACAGCGCGCGCAGGGGCAAGCAGCGGGCGTTGATGATCTACCTCCTGCTGACGCTGATGTTTGCCGCCGTCTTCCTCGGAATCAAGTACATCGAGTACTCGCACAAGTTCCACGAAGGGCTGCTGCCCGGCAAGTATTACAGCCACGCGGGAGACACGGTGCCCGGGCAGTTCATGTTTTTCAGTTTCTACTTCATGATGACGGGGCTGCACGGCATTCACATCGTGCTGGGCATGGCCGCGATCACCTGGCTTTGCTTCAGGGCGCGGCGCGGCGACTTCTCGCCCGCCTACTATACGCCGGTGGATATGGTGGGACTCTACTGGCACCTGGTGGACATCATCTGGATTTACCTGTTCCCGCTGCTGTATCTGATCCAGTGAGGAAAGCATGAGTACGGAAGCACACGCAAGTGCGGCGAAGACCTACGGGAAGGTGCTGGGCGCCTTGATCGCGCTGACCATCATAACGGTGCTGGCGGCCGGAGTCGATTTCGGCGCGGCAAACGTGGTGATCGCGCTGGCCATCGCCACGTTGAAGGCCAGCCTGGTGGCGCTCTTCTTCATGCATCTGCTTCACGAAAAGGCGATCAACGCGATCATTTTCGTAAGCGGATTGATTTTTCTTGGCGTGTTTCTCGCCCTGACCATGCTCGATGTGGTGGTGGCGCGCGAGCCCATCCGTCCGTCGATTCCTGCGCGCGCAACCGCCCCCGCCGCGGCAGCACCTGCTCAGCCTGCGGCAGGACCTGCTCAGCCTACGGCAGCGCCCGCTCAGCCTTAGAAGGCGGCGGCGCCTGCTTCGGCGACCGCCTGGTCCTGGGCCCCCATGCCGCCGCTCACGCCGATTGCACCCACCACCTTGCCATTGCGCCGCAGCGGAATGCCGCCGGCGAAGACCATGATCCGCCCGTGGTTCGACTCGTGAATCCCGAAAAATTCCCCGCCGGGCTGGCTGAGTTTAGCCAGGTCTTTCGTTGAAATATCGAAAGCCCGCGCCGTAAAGGCCTTATTAATGGCGATATTGATGCTGCCGATCCACGCCCCGTCCATGCGCACGTGGGACACGAGGTTGCCGCCCTCATCGACTACCGCGATGTTCATCGGCTGGCCGATTTCGGTCGCTTTCTTCTCCGCGGCGGCGATCACGCGACGAGCGTCCGCCAGTGTCATGAAGCCCCCTTTGATTGCCTTCAGTATCGGGGCGTGTCCCCATCTTGTCAAGCCGCGCGTATCGCATTGCGGATCTCGATCTTCCGGCTGGTAGCAGAGTCTCACAGGAAGCGGTATCGTATAAGCAAAGGGGCTCAACCGGCAGGCGCAAAGCATCACTCCCGCGCCCGTGCTAGACTTCCTGTGTTCATGAGTAGTGGATTTGATCGCCAATGATTCGACTGTTCCGCGTCTCGGTTCCCACCAGCGTCGTCGTATTGCTGCTTTCGGAAGCCATACTTCTTACGTCCTGTTATGTCTTGTCTGCCTATTTGGTGCTCGAGGCTGACCCCTCGGTTTTTCTCCTCTACGACGGCGGCCTGCTCCGCATTCTGACCGTCGTGGCAGCCGTGTTGTTCGGCCTTCATTTCCTGGATCTGTATTCCGAGATTCGTACGGTTTCCAATATCGCGTTGGTGCTTGAGATCGGCCAGGCGATCGGCTTCGCCTTCCTGGTGGAAGCGCTTCTGGCATACGTCGACCGCGATCTGATCCTGCCGCGCCGCATGATGATGTGGGGCAGTTTCGGCGGGGTGGTGTCGCTCTCGGCCTGGCGCATCCTTTATGGGATGGTGTTTCTGCGCGCCTTCAGCGGCGAGCGGGTGCTGTTCGTGGGAACCAATCCGGTGGTGTGCGAAATCGCCGAACAGATGGCCAAACGGCCGGAGCTTGGATACACGAATCTCGGGTATGTGGACGATTTCAGCAAACCCGGCGAGGTCCTGAACGGCGCCAAGGTGCTCGGCCCGCTTTCGGAGTTCCGCAAAATCGCGATGGAAACCAGGCCCGACCGCATCGTGGTCGGCATGACCGAACGCCGCGGGCGAATGCCGGTGCAGGACCTTCTCGATTTTCGGTTCTCGGGAACCGTCATCGAGGACGCCGGCACCGCCTATGAGACCGCCTGCGGGCGCATTTGCACCAAGGAGCTGCGGCCCGCCCAGTTGATTTTCTCCGGTGAAATGGGGCCGAGGCGCAGCAGCGTGATCCTGCAATCCATCTACTCGCCGGCGCTGGCGCTCATCGGCACGATTCTGGCGCTGCCAATAATGCTGGTGGCCGCGATTGCCATCAAGCTGACCAGCAAGGGCCCGGTGCTGTTCAAGCAAACGCGCGTCGGGCTGAACGGAAAGCTGTTCACGCTGTACAAGTTCCGTTCCATGTACGTCGACGCGGAGGCGCGCACCGGCGCGGTCTGGGCCTCGAAGGACGATCCGCGCGTGACGAAGGTCGGGCGCTGGCTGCGCAGACTGCGGATCGATGAATTGCCGCAGCTCTGGAACGTGCTGCGCGGGGAGATGGCGATCGTCGGCCCGCGCCCGGAGCGGCCCGAGTTCGTCAAGATCCTGGCAGAGAAAATCCCCTACTACCGCCAGCGCCACTGCCTGAAGCCGGGGATCACCGGCTGGGCTCAGATCAACCACAAGTACGGGGACACGATCGAGGACACGGTCGTCAAGCTGGAATACGACCTCTATTACATCAAGCACCTATCGGTGGCGCTCGACCTCTACATCATTTTCCACACGCTGAAAACGATGCTCCGGCTGCGCGGCGCCCAGTAAAGGCGCCTACGCCCGCGCCGTCTTGGCAAGCACATACGGACCGTCGGGAATCACCGCGATCACCGCCCCCGCGGGAAGCGACGCGAACAGCCCGGCAATAGCCTCGGACGGGGATGCATAGCTCTTGCCCCAGAGCGAAGCGTGATACTCGCGCGGCAGTCCCGGCACGTAGAAGCTCACTTCGGCTTTCGCCGTCACCAGAGCCAGCTTTTCGAGCTGCCACTGATCGACAATCACCGGGGCGCACTCGATGCGCTTCATGAACTCGGTGTCAGAGGGAAACTCCTTCACCATCCGGGAAAACTCCGGCGCGCCGCAGCCCTCATCGCAAGCGGCCATCAGCAGAATTTTCCCGCCGGGTTTCACGATGTGGGACGCCGCCGTGATTCCCTTGATCGACTGGTAGAAGGTCAAATCGAGCGGGTAGCCCGCCGCTGTTGTAATCACGGCATCCACCGGCTCGGGCAGGGTTTCGAGCATCACGCGGGATACGAACTCCACTCCCTTGCGGTGCGCCGCTATAGGCGAGCCGCCGAACACGCCTGCGATAGAGCGGTCGCGCGCCAGCGCCACATCCAGCATGAAATCGTGCCGCGCCATGGCGGCGATTTCCAGCAGTTCGTGGTGCAGCGGATTGTCCTCGATGGAACCTTCGCACGCGCGCTCCTCGCGCATGAAACGCGGGCTGTGGATCGCCTTGATGGTGTCCTGGCCCGCCAGCCCCGGTACGATGAGCTTGCGCCCTCCGGAAAAGCCGAGCATCAAGTGCGGCTCGATAAAGCCCAGAGTGATATGCAGGTCCGCCGATACGAACCTCTCGTCGATGTAGACGGGCGTACCGGCGGCTGTCGAGCCAAGGTAACGGTGTTCGGAGATTTCGCGCGCGCGGTGGTTTACCACGCGATACGCCCGCGCCGTTTCGTCTCCCACGATCTCCCGGATCTCCGCATCGGTCGCCGGGCGATGCAGCCCGGTGGCGATCAGAATCGTGATGCCTTCGCGCGGGATGCCGGCCTGCTCCAGGCGGCGCAGCAACGGCGGCAAAACGAGGCGGTTCGGCGCCGGGCGGGTGATGTCGCAGACCGAAATGGCGGCCGTGCGCTTGCCGCGCGCCAGCTCCAGCAACGGCGGCGACTCGATGGGGGCATCGAGCCCGCACTCGATCGCCTTCTCCGCGTCCGCCAGCGGTTGGGCCGAGCGGGCCTCCAGCACGCGGTACTCGTAACCTGACGGAAGATCTACCGTCAACCCTGTTTTCCCAAAAGCCAGATCGATTCGCACAACCAGCTATGCTAGCAGCAAAGATGAGCTTCTCGCGCGGGCCGGCGCACGTGCTCCATCGGGAGTGCAAAATTTTTTCTCAACCAAAAAAGAAGGGCTTTTCATTTTTCGCAAAGCTGCTACAATTCAAGTACGTTTGAGTCGCGAAAAACCTGGCCGAGAAATCCGTTCTGCCTCGTAAAGCTCGCGTATGAAAGCGTAAGGAGAAGAACCAAGTGAAGAATATATTTGTGGGCAATCTGGATTTCAACGCGACCGAAGATTCGATTCGTTCGCTTTTCGAAGCATATGGAACGGTGGACAAAGTAGACGTCATCACCGACCGCGATACTGGACGCTCACGGGGGTTCGCCTTTGTAGAGATGGCGGATACTGAGGCGGCCGACCGCGCCATCGCCGCCCTGAACGGACAGGTTTTCAACGGCCGTACGCTGAACGTGAACGAAGCCAGACCGAAAGCCGATCGCGGGCACGCGGGAGGCGGTTTCTCCCGTGGCGGCGGCCCGCGCCAGCGCCGCGAACCGCGTTGGTAAACGCCGTCGGTAAACGCCTAAGCTGCTGACTGCCGCTCAGGCATGCCGCTTGCGGACGGCTTCATCGGCCGTTTCGCGGCTGATGATCTTGTTGAAGTTGCTTTTCTCGCCTGTTCCGGTCTCGTCCTGATAGACCAGGGCCAGATTGCGCTCCTCGAACTTGTCGAACCAGTCGTCCCAACTTATGTGTTCCAGCGATTCTTTGCCGCTGTAGCCCGGGAAATCCAACCGCAGCATGCCGATGTCGCCCTTGCCTCCAGTCCCCTTTACAACCGCTGGCTTAGCGCCCCGCTCTTCGGCCCACTTGCGGATGACCTCGTGATCGCTGGTGTACTTCGATGTATACGATTGCGCCCGCTCCGAGGTTTTCTTTGCTTGTCCCTTCGGCATACAAACACCCTCCTGAGCAGGGCGGGAGGAACCCGCCCGCGCTCTTAGAATTCAGTTCTCGCCTGCCCGCCCGCGGAGCGCACGGCGTCTATGTTGACGAGGCGCTCTGCAAGTTCCGTCAGCTTTCTGTCGGCTGTCTTTTCTTCTTCCAGGCTCTGCTTCAGTAAGTGCAGGGCCTGCTCGTGGCCGAGAGTCTTTGCGTAAGAGCACACCGTGCCGTATCCGGCAATTTCGAAGTGCTCCACCTTTTGGGCGGCGGCTATGATGCCGGCGTCGATCGCGGCGGGTTCGCCTTCCATGTCCGACATGTCTTCGCCTTCTGAGATGATTCCGCGAATTCCCTCCGACTTCTCCGCCTTGGCTTTGTAGCCGAGGTTCTCAAAAACCTGCTCGAGTCGCCGGACCTGGTTCTTGGTCTGCTCGTAATGCTCGCGGATTGCGTTTTGAAGTTCGGTGCTGGATGATTTGTCGGCCATCTGCGGCAGCGCCTTCACGAGCTGGTTTTCCACGTCATACAAGCCTTGTAGTTCCCTGAGGAAGAGATCTTCCAGAGTATTCAGTCTCATAATTTCCTCCAACAAGAGAAAACAGGCGGCCACCCGAAGTGAAAATTTCCCCGGGCGAGAGAATTTTTCCCGAGGCGCCCCTGGCTTAACCGCCTGTTCCTGTCCCCCGGTAACAAGGGGTGCAATTGGATGCCCAGTATCCAGGGTTGGTACAGGCTGTACACTTCAGGTAATGGTTCGAAGAAGAGATCTGCTGGCTGGATTCGGCGCTCTGGCAGCTTCCGCCCGCGGTGCCGCGACCTCACTCGTACGCCCTCCCGCGCTGCGCCCGGGAGACACGGTCGGGCTGATCACGCCGGCGACGTATGTGTCCGACCCGGACCTGCTGGCGCTCGTCGAGCGCACCATAAAGTACTTCGGGTTGAAGATGAAACTCGGCCGGTACGTGGGAAGGCGGCACGGTTATCTGGCTGGCACCGACGAGGAGCGCCTCGAGGATCTTCACGGCATGTTCCGCGATCCCGAGATCAAGGCCGTTTTCGCCATCCGCGGCGGCTACGGTTCCGCGCGGCTGCTGGACCGCATCGATTACGGTCTGATCCGCAGCAACCCCAAAATCTTTCTCGGCTATAGCGACATCACCGCGCTGCACTTAGCCATTCACAAACATGCGGGGCTGGTCACCTTCCATGGCCCGATCGTGCTTTCGGAATTCACCGAGTACACGCAAACCTGGTTCCGGCGCGCGCTGTTTGAGGCCAAGCCGCTCGGACGGCTCACCAATCCGCCTGAGAAGAATCCACTGAGACCTGAGCATCCGCTGCGCACCGTGCGGCCCGGACGCGCCTCGGGCCGTTTGATCGGCGGCAATCTCAGCCTCATTTGCTCCACTCTGGGAACGCCCTTTGAGATCGACACCCGCGGCCGCATTCTGTTCATCGAGGATGTGGACGAGCAGCCCTACTCCGTCGACCGCATGCTCACCCAACTGCGGCTCGCGGGGAAGTTGCAGGCGGCAGCCGGGATCATCTTCGGCGAGTGCCGCAGCTGCCGCCCGCGTGACTACCGGCCTTCCTTCGAATCGACGCTTTCCGTAGGAGAAGTAATTGATGAAATCCTCGGAAAGTTCGACATCCCGGTGCTCTCGGGTCTGACTATCGGCCACACGGGAGACCAGCTCACCCTGCCGCTCGGCGTACCGGCGACGCTCGATGCCGACCGGGGTGAGTTGGTGATCGAGGAGGCCGCTGTCACATAAGGCCCGGCGCCTGGCCAGGCCCGAAACTCACTGTGCGGATGCGCTCCGGGCGCTCTCCTTCGGCGCCACCCCCAGTTGCTGCATCAATCCCAGCGCATCCCAGGTTACGTGGGACTCCACGAACTTGCCGTTGGCAATCCGGGTCACCGTGGTTCCCGTCACCGTCACTCGCTTGCCTGTCGGCGGGACTCCGCGCAGTTCACCGCGATGCGTGCCGCGGGCCGTCCACCTGATGGCGCAGAAGTCCCCCTCGGTGATCAGGTCTTCGATGGTGAATTGCGCGTCGGGGAACGCCGTCAGGTAATAGCCCAGCATCTTCCTGACGCCATCCGGACCCCTGCCGAAGTCCGGCCCGTTCGGATTATCCTCCGTGTAATTCGGCGCAAACAGCTCATCGACTACCGACAGTTGCCGGCGGTTCCACACTTCCTCTATGAACCGCCAACACAAAGCCTTGTTGGATTCCGACATCCCTTGCCTCCCCCGGCTCTGGACTCTGCGGAACGCCGCCGAGGGCGCCCGCGAACTGTCGTTGATTATACGACCGGGGAAACTGGTTCCCACCCCTCTTAATGATGGCTTTAATGGGCTGGAGCCCTCCCGGGCCGGTCCGGAAGGCGCGGGCAAGCTCAGTCCCAGCCGGCGGGCCGGCCGTAAACCGCTGCGTTTGCGAATCCTTCTCTCGCTTTTCGCATCATATAAGATGATGACTCACAAACTCGAAGCCAAAAAATTCGACTCCATCATGCGCGACCTGGACGGGATTTCCGCCCGTACCATGACCGAGCACTACAAGCTGTACCAAGGCTACGTAAATAAATACAACGAGATCATGGAAAAGATCGCGTCCGCCGACCGCGGTTCCGCGAACCAGACGTTCAGCGACATCCGGTCCCTGAAGGTGGACCTGACATTCGCCATCGGCGGCGTCAAGAATCACGAGTTGTATTTCGGGCACCTGGGCGGCAAGGGCGGCGACCCGCCGGCGGAGATCAAGCGCCAACTGGAGAAGGACTTCGGTTCCGTGGAAGCCTGGCGCAACGACCTCAAGGCCACCGGAATGGCTTCGCGCGGCTGGGCATGGCTAGCCTGGGACCGCGACTGGAACTACCTCTTCAACTACGCCGGCGATGCGCAAAACACCTTCCCCGTCTGGAACGCCGTTCCCATTCTGGCCCTCGATGTATACGAGCACGCCTACTACCTGGATTACGGCACGGCGCGCGCCAGCTACATTGACGCGTTCTTCAAGAACGTGAACTGGGACGCCGTGGGCGCGAACTGGGAGCGTGCGCAGGCGAACCTGGCCGGTAAGCACGCGTAAACTGGACGTTTCTAACCCGCAGTGCGATGATGTTGGTTGAACGTCCTTGAACTTACTCTTGTAGTATTGGCAATCGCCGCCCTCGCCGGTTTTGTGGGCGCACTGACCGGCTTGGGCGGCGGTATTATTATCACCCCTGCTCTTACCCTCCTGTTTGGAGTTGACATCCGCTACGCCATCGGCGCCACCTTGGTTGGCGTGATCGCGACATCTTCGGGCGCCGCCGCCGCATACGTCAGGGAAGGCTACACGAACATACGGATCGGACTCTTCCTGGAGATCGCAACCACCCTGGGCGCCATCGAAGGGGCGATTCTTGCGACTGCCGTTCCGACTTCGGCGCTGGCCGTGATCTTCGGAACCGTGCTGCTCTATTCAGCCTGGCAGACCGCCAGGCCCGGCCCAGTATCTGCTGCCGCCGCCGCTCCGGACCCGCTCGCAGCTCGTCTCCGGATGAACTCGACTTATCCCACACCGGAAGGTCCCCGCGCCTACCAGGTGCAGGGGGTGGGATACGGCTTCGGCCTCATGGCCGGCGCGGGCGCGATTTCAGGTCTCCTGGGCATCGGTTCGGGAGCATTCAAAGTGCTCGCCATGGACCGGGCGATGAAGCTGCCGTTCAAGGTCTCCACGACCACCAGCAACTTCATGATTGGCGTGACGGCCGCCGCGAGCGCTGGAGTGTATCTGAACCGCGGATACATCGATCCGGGACTGGCGATGCCCGTAATGCTCGGCGTGCTGGCCGGTTCAAGCCTGGGCGCGCGACTGCTGGCTGCGGCGAGAACAAAGGTCCTAAGGGCGCTGTTCGGATTGGTCCTCGTCTTCATCGCGATTCAGATGATATACAGCGGCCTTAAGGGGGCGCTGTGAGCCGCGACGGCGGCGCGCGCCGCTGGACGGACGAGCGGATTGAGAAACTCGTCGGCAACCTGCTTCGGGCGGGCGTGCTGATCTCGGCCGCGGTCGTGCTCGTCTCGGGAATCTGCTATCTCTGGCATGCCGGGACCGGCGCGGCGGAATACCATTTCTTTCACGGCGAACCGTCCCCCCTGAACAGCGTTTCCGGTATCTTGGCTTCGCTCCGCACACTCGACTGCCGGGCTTCCATTCAGTTTGGAATTCTATTGCTGATGGCCACACCGGTGGCTCGCGTCGCCGCCGCTGCTCTTGGATTCTACCTGCAGGGAGACCGGACGTACGTCGTGGTGTCGCTGGCCGTCTTGGCGATTCTGGCGCTCAGCCTCAGCGGTTATTGGGTGCGCTGAGTCAGAACGGTACTTCCGCGCTCTTCGTGTTATCGTGTTCGAGAAATGTCGCGCTTCAGAAGAATGATCGCGTATCCGCTGGCCGGCGCCTGCGGCTACGCGGTGCTCTACTACGCCGCGGGGCGCGCGGTTTACCATCCCATGCGGTATCCGCACGGATTCTGGGAAGCGCAGGCCGAAGTGAATGCCCAGGACGTCTGGCTCCGCGCGGCCGACGGAGTGCGGCTGCACGGCTGGCTGGTCGATCCCCCGGGAGCGCGGGTTGTGACCCTGTTCCTCCACGGCAACGCGGGCAACGTGACGCATCGCGTGCCGCACATGCGCGAGATCGCCGCGGCGGGATCCGCCGTGCTCACGCTGGACTATCGCGGGTACGGCAAGAGCCAGGGGCGCCCCACGGAGTCCGGGCTTTACGCCGACGCCGATGCCGCCTACGACTACCTCAAGACCCTCGGGCGGCCCATCGTTCTCCACGGTGAATCGCTGGGCTGCGCTGTGGCGGTCGATCTTGCCGCGCGGCGTCCCTGCGCCGCCCTGGTGCTCGAAGCGCCGTTCACGTCGGCCCGCGCCATGGCCGGGCGTGTCTTGCCCGTGCTCGGGCCGCTGCTAATCTTCAGCTACGACTCGGTGCCGAAAATCAAACGTATCCGTGTTCCGCTGCTGGTCATGCACGGCGATCGCGACACCATCGTCCCCATCGAGTTCGGCCGCGCTCTTTTCGACGCCGCCCCGGAACCCAAGACGTTTTGGACCATACCCGGCGCGGATCACAATGACATATTGGAGTACGCGGAAGCAGAGTACAGCCAGCGCCTCAGAGCGCTTTACGAGAGCGTCGGAAAGGCGACTTAATTCTGCAAGGGTGGTCTAACTACCGCTGAACTTCCTCGATCTCTGAAGGGGGAGCGTCAAGTTCACTGATGCGGATGCGGAGGTTCTGCCGCCCCTGAAGCCGTTGTTCCGGAACTTCAAACCGCACTGCCAGCATCCGGTCGATCGTCTCGCGGGGATTAATCTTCGTGCGGGCAATCAGGCTGTCGTTGAACTTCTGGCCCAGCACGGGATAGTACTCAAACAACCGCATCGCATCGACCTCCGAGACGACCAAGCCTTCGTGAGTAGTTCCGTCCGGCTCAACCAGCACCACCGAAACCTCGCGGACTATAAAGGGGTAATCCGAGGGGTTGGTTGCGCGAAAGTCGATCACTGCAGCAGAACTGTTTTCGTCCAGCGCGAGCGTCCTCACCTTCTGCACGGAACCTTTCAGTACTACGTGCGCTCCGCGCTGGACATATAAGACCGCCGCAATCGCAATCGCCACCAGCGCTATACCTATGCCGGCGAACGGCGCGAGTTTCATGTAGGGTTCAAGCGCTTTCCTCATTGCAAAAATCCAAAACGTTCCTTTTCTCCTCGTGGGAGGCTCCTACCCGGCGCTTGCGTGAAGAATGAGGCCGAGGGCGCTGCTTCGGACACGGCCGTATGCACATTACGGACGTACACAGCTCGCGCTGAACGGCAAAACATCCCACATTCCCGTCGCAACTCTCTCCGGGTCATAGACTTCAATCATAGCCGTTTCCTGTGCAGTGTGGGCGTCCAGCCGGTCTCCACAGCTCTTTCTGCGGAGAAATCGTGAAAGTCCTTGACTTGCAGACTAAGTTCACAACACAATTGAGCCAACTGCGGAAGGAGTCTCAAAACATGAAAAGGGAAATATTTGTAACGGCTGTGTTACTTCTGTACACAGCCGGGCTGGCGATTGGTCAAACTATGACCGGCGCAGTTACAGGCACCGTAAAGGATCAAACTGGAGCGGTGATCCCGAAAGTACGGGTCGTCGCAACAAATATTACAACTAACCTGACTTACACAACGGTTTCCAATGAAGCCGGGGTGTACAATCTCCTGTTTCTTCCCATAGGCAGCTATAATGTAACGGCGGAGATTCAGGGATTCAAGAGGACTACTCTGGGGCCATTCCAGCTCGAAATCAACCAGACGGCGCGGGTCGATATTCAACTGGAAGTCGGCGATGCCACCCAGTCAATCGAGATCCGGGACATCGCGCCTACCCTGCAAACGGAATCCACCCAGACCGGCGACGCGCTGTCCTCAACGAAGCTGACTACAGTCCCTTTGAACGGGCGTAATTTCGCCAGCCTGACGCTGCTGATACCCGGCGCCATTTCCACTAACCCGAATGCCATGAACACCTCGGGCCGGTTTCAGGGTTCCGGCAGCCGCCCGCAGGTGAACGGCAACCGGGAACAGACGAATAACTTTCTTCTGGACGGCGTCGACGTGAACGACTCGATCGATAACCGCATCGGCTACTCTCCCAACGTCGACGCGCTTGAGGAAGTGAAGGTCATCACCGGCAACGGCTCCTCAGAGTTCGGCAACGTGGGCGGCGCGATCGTGGCGATGTCCATCAAGGGCGGAACGAACGAGGTCCACGGCAACGTATTTGAGTTCCTGCGAGATGAAAGCCTCGACGCCAACGGCTTTTTCGCCAACCGCTCCCAGACCCAAAGACGCGATTTCAGCCGGCATATTTTCGGGGGCACTCTGGGCGGGCCGATCGTGCGCAACAAGGCGTTTTTCTTCATGGACTACGAGGGGACCAAGCAGAACAGCTCCGGCCCGGCGACCGCCAGTGTCGCTCCGGAAGCCTGGCGCACGGGCGACCTCTCGGACTTTCTGATCAAGCAGCAGCAGATCGTGCGCGATCCGCTCACCGGGTCAGACGTCGGTTCGCGGCAGCCGTTCCCCGGCAACATCATCCCTCAGTCGCGAATTACAAACCCGGTGGCGCAGTATCTATTCTCACAGCCCGATCTGTATCCGCTGCCGAACAATCCCGGCACGGGCACTCTCGGCATTTCGAGCAACTACCGCGGGACATCGGCCACCACTCTGTCGAACCACCAGGCCGATGTGCGCCTGGATTACCGCCCCAGCGACGCCGACAGTCTGACGGGCCGTTGGTCGATCGGGCGCTACGAATCCGTCGGCAGCGAGCAGCCGCTCCCCACTCAGATGACCAGCGGAACGACGGGCCCGACCCAAAGCGTCGTGCTTACCTGGACGCGCACCTTCTCGCCGCGCGTAGTCAATGAAGCCCGCTTCGGCTTCTCCCGCATCGGCATCAACGACGTCGTGGTTGACTGGTCGGGCAAGCTCGGCCCCGACGGCAACCAGAAGTTCGGAATCCCCGGCGGGCAGTTTATACCAGGCTTGAGCGCCGTCAGCCTCGGCAGCGGCCTGACCGGACTGGGAACCGCAGCCACCATCAGCAACACGATGGACAACAAATTCCAGTACGGCAACAACCTGACGATCCAGTACGGAGCGCACCTGCTCAAAATGGGAGTGCAGTTCATTCGCTACCGCCAGAACCGCTACTATGCGGGCAACAACGGAGCGCTCGGGAGCTTTACGTTCGACGGCAGCTACTCCGGCATCGCCTACGGCGACTTCCTCTTGAACGCGCTGGCCAGCAAGGGCCGCGGAGGGGTCTCCGGAATGTGGGGCCACAGGCAGTGGCGCGACGGCGTTTTCTTCCAGGACGACTGGAAGGTCACCTCGAACCTGACGCTCAACCTCGGTCTCCGCTGGGAGTACGCGCAACCCATCTACGAGGTGGCGGACCGCCAGGTGAATATCAACGTTGTCACCGGCGAACTGCTCTATGCGGGCAAGGATGGCAACAGCCGCGCCCTGTATGACCCCTATTACAAGCAGTTCGAGCCGCGCGTGGGCTTCGCCTGGACGCCCGGTGTGTTCGGGAAGAGGCTCGTATTCCGCATGGGCTACGCGATGTCCAGTTTCATGGAGGGCACGGGCGCCAACCTGCGCCTTACCATGAACCCGCCGTTCTTCGTCGAATCCAATATCACCTACGATCAGCGCACTCCGGGCGATATCCGCACCGGCTTCTCGGACGTGATTCCCCAGGGCGATATGACCGGCCCGCGCACCGGCCCCAATCCGTTCTTCCAGGCCCGCGCATGGGACCCCAAGCTGCGTCCCCAGTTCACCCAGCAATACAACGCCGCCATCGAATACCAGTTCAGCAACAACACGTCGCTGAACATGGCATATGTCGGCCAATTGGGCACCCACCTGGTTGTGCCGCACGAGGCCAACCAGCCGCTGCCCGGCGAGGGCCCGTTTGCAACCTGGGCTCCGATAAATGACCGCCGCCCGCTCGCCGCCGTTCTGCCGAACGTAGGCAATATCGCCCTTACCGAGAGCAGCGCGCGGATGAGTTACAACTCACTCCAGGTGACCGGACGGAGGCGGCTCTCCAGCGGGCTCGATTTCGTCAGCTCCTACACGCTCAGCAAGACGATGATGGAAAACCTGGGCTATTACGGCTGCGGTTCCGTCAATTCCGATCGCGCCTACTGGCAGAACGCCTACGACCGCCGCGCGAATCGCGGCCCGGCCTGCTTCGACGCCCGGCACAACTTCAGTCTCGGCGGTCTCTATGAGCTGCCTGTCGGCCGCGGCAAGAGGTTCGGCTCGAACTTTAACCGCGCGGCAGACCTCGTGCTCGGCGGCTGGAGTATCAACTACTTCGTCACCACGCACTCGGGCTTCCCAGTCACCATCGAGGCAAGCGCGGCCAATACGGGACAGGCCGTCCGGGGCGGCGTCCGCGCCAACCGCTACCGGAAAATGGAGATCACGTCCCAGACCGTGGACGCGTTCTTTGGCCCCGTTACGGCCGCGAACTTCTGCGGTCCGGGGATCGACGACGGCCAGTGCGCCTACGGAGTGCCCGCCCCCGGCATGTTCGGAACCGCCGGAATAGGCACCGAACGCGCTCCGAGCTTTTTCAACCTCGATATGTCCATTGGCAAGAGGTTCAGCGTCACCGAGCGCCAGTACTTCGATTTCCGCGCCGAGTTCTTCAACGCGCTGAACCACGTGAGTTTCGGGCCTCCGGGACGCGACATTTCCACGCCCAGCTCCTTCGGCCAGATCACCGGCCAGGTGCAGGCGCCCCGCAACATCCAGTTCGGCTTGAAGTATCACTTCTGATGAGCGCCGGGTCATGCCCAACCGCGGGCCGTGCACATGCGCGGCCCGCCATGCCCGGCCAGGGCGGTCAATCCCCCAGCAGCCGCCCGTATGCCTCGAGCGGCTTTACGTTATCGCACACCGCTTTCAGTCCCGCCGTGAGTGGAATCGCGAGGATCAAACCGGCTGCGCCCCACAGCACGCTCCAGAACATCAGTGCGACCGTGACCACCAGCGGGTTTAAATGCACCCGCGGCCCCACGATCTTTGGATACAGCAGGTTCGTTCCAATCAGGTGCAGCAGCGACACGATCGACAGGATGATCAGGTACGGCGGCATCGTGTCGTAGCGGATCAGCGCTCCCAGCAGCGCGGGCACCAGCGCCAGAGGCAGGCCGATGTAGGGAACCAGGGAGAGAATTCCACTCAGCGGGCCGAGCAGGAAGGGATACGGCAGTTGAAAGAGCCAGAACACGAGCGTCGTAATGGCCGCCAGCAAAAGCCCGAGAAGCGAATTGCCCACCACGAAGGCACGAACCATGCTCGCGATGCCTTCCAGGCTCTTGCCGGCCATGATACGCCCCTGGTCCTCGAACAGCAGTAAGAAAGTGTGGTGGATGTGGTCGCGCCAGCTCAGCATGAAGTAGACCAGAAAGGGAACGAACGACGCCATCAGCAGAATCTTGTAAACCGAGGCGGCATGGTCGTAGACAAAATCGAGCAGCGGCGACCGCGACGGCCGGATGCGCACTTCCTGCACTGTCCCCGGCGCAACCGGCGGGGGAGCGGGAGGCAGGACCGGCTCGGCGGCCCGGCGGCGCTTGGCGGGCGCAACCGGCTTGGGGGGCTCGGGCGCCGGCGCCTGCACCTGTTGCCCGCGGAACCGCCTCGGCACGATCACTTCCCCTACCCAGCGCTCGATTCTTTCCATCCTCGTGACTACCTGCTCGGCGAGCTGGTCGATCCGCTGGCTGTATTTCGGAAAGTCTTCCACCACCAGCGCAACCTGCGTGTACGCCGCAAGTCCCACCAGATATAGCAGGCAGATCGCCATCGCGCACACTACAAAACTGGCCAGTGCGCGGGGGACGCGAAACCTCATGAGCAGAACCACCGAGGGTTCGAGGATGAAGGCCAGGATTACAGCCGTGGTCAGGGTGATCA
The DNA here is from genome assembly GCA_029776225.1 of Acidobacteriota bacterium. GTDB lineage: Bacteria > Acidobacteriota > Terriglobia > Bryobacterales > Bryobacteraceae > Fen-330. The sequence continues at coordinate 77,272 of JAKOTR010000080.1, forward strand.
GGAACATCCGGCCGTAATACAGCAGAGCGATCGTGCAGGCCAATCCAATTACGGATGCGCTCACGCCTCGGGGCCTGATAGTGCTGATTCTCCGTGATAATACCGCCACGACGTCCCTGAAAAAGCCGCAATCAGCGTCGGAAATCGCTATCCGCTACTCTATCACGGAGCACCCTATAATGTAATGTGCGCGCCCGCCGCGCGGAATGAGCGGCCAGCCCGCACCAGAGACGAGGAAAGTGTCTGAAGCCGCGCGGAGAATCATGGCTCTCGACGTTGGCAAGCGCCGCATCGGGGTAGCCGTCAGCGACGAGCTCGGGCTGACCGCCCAGGGGTTGCCGACCATCGAACGAAAGAACAATCGCGAGGATTTTGCCGCCTTGGCTCGCCTTGCTTCCGAACATAACGTTTCCCTGTTTCTCGTGGGCCACCCCATTTCTATGAGCGGCGAAGAGGGGCCTCAGGCGGCCGCCATTCGGCGCTTCGCCGAGGCGCTCTCTGAGCGGACCGGCGTGCCCGTGAAGCTGTGGGACGAGCGGCTGACCACGGTTCAGGCCCAGCGCGTTCTCCGCCAGAGCGGGATCAGCATCCAGAAGCGCGCCCGCGCCGCGGACCGGCTCGCGGCCGTGATCCTCCTGCAAAGCTATCTCGATGCGGCCGGAATGGGCCTGCAACCGGGGTGCGCCCCGTGAAGTTTCGTCTCCTCCTGCTGCTATTGGCGGCTCTGGCCGCCGGCGTTGTGGCCGCTGCCTGGTGGGTGCACGCGCCCTACCGCGGCTTTTCCGGCGCGGTGTTTGTGGACATTCCCAAGGGCACGGGCACGCCCAAGATTGCCCGGATGCTCGCGAGCGCCGGCGTCATCCAGCATCCGGTTCAGTTCCTGATCCTGCGCGCGGTCCGCCCGGACGTGCGCCTCCACGCAGGAGAATACCGCTTCGCGGAGCCCGCGAGCGCGCGGCAGGTGTTCGAGCGCATCGCCCGCGGCGACATCTTCTACTACGTCCTGGCCGTGCCGGAGGGCAACAACATTTTCGATATCGCGGCCACTCTCACGCGCCAGGGCATCATGGACGGCAAGAGTTTTCTGGCCGCCGCTCAGGACCCATCCCTCATCCGCGACCTGGCCCCCCAGGCGCCCTCGCTCGAAGGGTATCTTTTCCCTGATACGTATCACCTCACGCGGCACACCACCCCCGCGCAGCTCTGCAAGATGATGACCGATCGCTTCCGCAAGGTGTGGAGCGAGCTTGCGCCGCCGGACGCCCCGGTTCACGACACCGTTACGCTGGCCTCCCTCGTCGAGAAGGAAGCCCGCCTGCCTCAGGAGCGCCCCCTGATCGCGTCCGTCTTCCTTAACCGGCTCCGTCTGAGAATCCCGCTCCAGTGCGACCCCACGGCGATCTACGCGGCTTTGCTCGAAGACCGTTACCGGGGCACGATCTACCGCTCGGATCTGGACAGCAAGCAGCGCTTCAACACCTACCAGCACGCCGGCTTGCCGCCCGGGCCGATTGCGAACCCCGGTGCGGAATCACTCCGCGCCGCGCTGAACCCGGCCCAAACCGACTTCCTTTACTTCGTCGCCCTGCCCGACAACTCCGGCGCGCACCGGTTCTCGAAAGAACTGGCGGAGCATGCCCGCGCCGTCCAACAATATAGACGTGGCCTCCGCCAGGCGAAGCAAGCGGACCGAACTGAACGCGTACCTGGAAGAAAAACGCCCCGAAAAAATCACTGAGGCGGAGTGGGCCGAGCTGCTCACCCGTTTGGCGCCGGTCTCCGAAAGCTATTTACGGCGGCTGCTCCGCGAAAGCGGCGTGCCTCTCGTGCCCGTGGTGGCGGGTGTCCGCCAGGGCTCGCTCGCCGAGCTGGAGCGCAGCCTGCTGGAGCTCGGGGAAGAGTACGCCCGCGCCCGCGAGGCCGGCGACAAGGCCCGGGAGCGCCTCTGCCGGCGCCTGGTGATCGAAGCCAAGGACCACGCCCGGTGGGCGCTGCGCCGCGGCCGCACCGAGAAGGAGGAAATGATCCTCTGGATGCTCACCTGGCTCGAAAACCCGGGCATTTTTCCCGCCTGGGTGAAGCTGAGGAAGAATGCCGTTGGTAAGACGGCTACGGAGCCAGAATCCCCCCGTTGACCTCGATTGTCTGCCCGTGAACGTACCGTGCCGCATCGGAGCACAGAAACACGATCACGTCGGCGATATCCTCGTTGGTGGCCAGCCTCCCCGCCGGAGTCGCCGCCACTACATTCTCGAGCATCTGCCGGGTTGAAAACTGCTCGTGGAAGTAGTTATCCACCGTGCCCGGGCTGACGGCGTTCACCCGGATCCCCTGCGGCGCGAGCTCCTTGGCCAAACCCTTCGTCATCGTCATCACGGCGGCTTTCGCGGCAGCGTACACGGTCGCTCCCGGCCCTCCCCCGTTGCGGGCGGCGATCGAGCTGAGGTTTACGATGCAGCCACCGCCCCGGCGGATCATCGCCGGAACGGCTGCCTGCGTGATCATCCACGCGCTCTTCACGTTGAGGTTCATCACCTCGTCGTAAAGCTCGTTGGTGAACTCGAGAAGCTTGGCGCGTTTCACCAGCGAACCGGCGTTGTTGATCAGGATGTCGGTTTCAGGCATCTGGCTGATGAACGACTCGATGCCCGCCATCGTGCCGAGGTTCGCTCCAATCAGATCGCACGCTGCTCCCGCCGCGCACACCGCCTGCGCCGTACGCTCCGCGCCTTCCTTGTAACTGTTGTAATGCACCACCACCCGCTTGCAGCCGCGGCGTGCCAGCGCGATTGCCGTCGCCGCCCCGATGCCGCGTGAGGCGCCCGTTACCAGCGCCGTCTTGCCGTTGAACTCGTCCGCCATCCTGTCCTCCAGCTTGAGAAAGAATCATGTTCGCATCGGAAGGCGAACAGGGTCAATCTTCCAGGACGGGCAGCAGGTCGCCGCCTTCCGCGGGTGCGCCGTCGGGATTGAGAAAGCGCGTGTCGAGCAGCCGGTTCAAATCCACGTTGCCCATGGCCGACAGGATATTCTGCTTGAGGTGCGGGAAATCCTGCTCCAGGCGGGCGAACATGTCGCGGATCGCCCGCCGGACCGTGCCCGTGCGCTGCGAGCAGCCGCACGGCACCACCGGCGCGCCCAGCATTTCGACGTACCGCCGCGTGAGGTCCTCGGTGACGAACAGCATCGGCCGGATGAGCCGGAATTCCTTGTCGCGGGAGTGCGTCACCGGCGGCAGCGCGCTCAGTTTTCCGGTGAAAAGAGTGTTACGCAGCAGCGCCTCGCAGAAGTCGTCTGCCGTGTGGCCGAAGGCGATCACGTTGGCGCCCAGCCCGCGCACCACTTCGTACACCGCGCGCCGGCGGTACCGGCTGCACAGGTCGCAGCCGTGTTCCGGTTTCTCTTCGATGAGCCGCAGCGACGGGGTGTCCCGGAAGTAGGTCCAGGCTATCCCCTTTTTTTTCAGATACTCGGCCAGCGGTTCGATCGGCCGCAAGAACTTGCCCTGCTCGATGGTAAACGCCGAAACCGTAAACTCCACCGGCGCCCGTTTCTGAAGCAGCAGAAGCGCTTCGAGCATCGTCAGGGAGTCTTTTCCCCCGGAGAGCGCCACCGCCACGCGGTCGCCGTCGCGGATCATCTTGAAGCGGCCGATGGCCTCGCCGGTTTTGCGAAGAAGGGTTTTCTCCAGGTCCACAATTTATTGTAGTGCGGGGCCGGAGGAGGGCGGCTTCAGAACATCCGGTCCTGGCGCTTCAGCGTGCCGAAGGAGCCCAGGTTCGCCACGGAGAACGCAAACACGTACTGGTTCTCGTTGCGCCCTTCCAGTCCGATACGGCGGTACTGGATGCTGAAACCGCAGCAGTCGGTGTTGTAGGTGACCTGGGTGGTCGCAAAGCGCATGATCCCGAATTTGAAGTCGTAGTTGGCGAGGAACCCGGCATTCCAGCCGCGCCGGTTTTCATTGCCGATTCTGACCTGCCCGGTGAACTGGTTCGAACTAGGCGAGAGCAGCGGCACCCCGCGCACCGTGTTGTGCATCAGCGAGAACCAGTATTCGCCAACGCGCAGATCCGCCGTGAATCCGCTGTTCACCACCATCTTGCGCAGCGGATCGTAATCGGCGCGCCACTCCAGCCCGAAATTCGATCTCGGACTCATCCGCAGAATGGAAACCACCGGCGAGTAGTTCCGGGGACCGTCCAGAAACGCGTACGGCGTCAAGGCCAGCGCGCTGAGGAGCGTGTTGCGTCTCCCCTCAACCACCGCCCCGCCGAAGGTCGGGTCGAAGTAGCGCTTCTGCCAGAGCTGCCAACTCAGGATCTCTTCCACGTTCCCGTTGCGTTTCGCAAAAATGCGGTTCGTGATCGACAGCTCGGCTTCATTTGTATTTGAGTACAGCTCCGTCTCGTCGAAACGGATATAGCGGTGGAAGTCCGTGATGCCCGTGACGTAGCGGTAGGACACCCGCGGCTCGATGACGTGCTTGAGCCTGCCGTCGAAAATGCGGGCGAGCGAGGGCGGCGCCAGCGTAACGTCGAATTCCCGGGCGCTGCGGTTCACGTCCTGCCCCACGATGCGGGTGTCGCGCACGCTTTCCCCGTAATGCGTGCCGCGGAAAGCGACGCTCGGTATCAGGCTGAAATCCTTCCAACGCAGCGCGGTAGTCACCCGGGGGTAAAAGTCCATCCGCTGGAGGAACTGGCGCGTCTGGAAGAGCAACTGCGTGCGGCGCAGCAGGCCAGCGCTCGAATCCCAGGAAATCCAGAACGGGAGATTGCGCCAGAGTTGGCGGTCGCGGCTGGAAAAGCTCACTTCGGGCAGCTTGCGGATGACGATCGTATCCCCCGGAAGCGTGCTCTGCGTGTTCTCGTTCCGCTGCATGGCAAACCTCAGGCCGTAGGTGGACCAATCCTTCGCCACGTAGCCCACCGAGTGAACTTCGCCCTGAATCGCCTCGGCAAAGGACTCCGTGAACGCCCGGCGGAAAACCAGGGAGCTGAGATAATTGGCTTCCACCCGGGCATAGAAGCCGCGGCCGAGATCGGAACGCGCCTGTACGGAGGCGAGAAAGCCGCCCTCCCCCAGGCGGTCGTTTACGCCGTACATAACGGCGTTGAAGTCGGTTCCGGCGTTGGGCTTGCCGCGGAGGTCAACGTGGTGGGCGAAGCCGCGCTGGGTGAAATACTGGGCGCGGTAGGTGGCATCGTAGCTGCGGTTGATGGCCCAGTAGTATCCGGCGCCGATCATCTTGCCGCGCCGCGAGCTGTTCCCGATATTGGGCGTCAAAAAGCCGCTGCGCCGCGGCAGGCGTTCGAGCGACTTGTAAAAGAAAGGCATGTAAAAAATCGGCGCCCACCGCATCCAGAAGACGCTGCGGTAGGCGATGGCGCGGTTGTTCGGGATGATGTCGAAAACCGGGCCGCGCAGCACCCACCAGGGGTTGGGCATCCTGCAGTTCGTGATGTAGCCGTCGTAGAGAATGTATTTCTCCTTGCGGCGCTCGGCCCACTTGCCGCCGAAATGAAACGGATTCGTGGTGGTCAGGATGCCGGGCCGGGGCTCCATGTCGACCGGCGAGGTGCCTTTGACATTAAAGAACCTGCCGGTCTCGTCCTCGATGTTGTATTCGACACGGTCGGCCCAAAGCTCTTCCCCGCCTTTGTAGTGGCGGAGATAGACGTTGCCGCGCGCCTCGGCGTCGCCCGTCTCGCGGTTGTAGTCGATCTCGTCGGCCTTCAGCAGCACCGTGGCCGTCTCGATCTGCGCCGCGCCGCGCAGCCTGTACCACGGGCCTTCCTGCATCTGCGAAATCGCGCCGATCAGCGCATAGCCCTCCGGAACCTGGTTCGAGGTGACTTGCCCGCCGCTCCCGGATGCTTCGCCCTCCGGTCCGAGGACGGTCTGAACCGGCGCGGTGGAGGGCTGCGGGGGCGCCTGAGCGAACGCAAGCGAAGCCAGGAACGCCAAAATCAAAGCTTTTTTTCTGGCAGGCCCCGAATGTCCGTGACAAACTCCGCCGATTATGTTACTAAGAGCTTGATAGGAGTTGTGTTGCGTATGGCCCCAAAAACTCAATCGAACATCCTAACACGGACCGGTTGGCGGGGCAGTGACGGGCCTGCGCAACGAGACTAAAGCCTTGCGCTGCAGATATTGCGGATCTTCAACCTCGGAGCACGAGCACCGGTGCCACCATTGCGGCCGCTGGCTCAAAGGGCCGCAACCCGTTTTCCCCGTCGCGAACTCCGCGGCCGTTCCCGCGCCTGCCCTTGAGCCTCCGTTGGCCGCTGAGGAACCCGAGCAACCGGCGCGGCCGGCACGGCGACCGCGGCAGCCCTCGCTCTTCGCCTCCGAGAGGCCCAAAGTAATCCCGTTTGAAGCCGTGGCAGCGCGCAGCCTGGCGCGCACGCGGTTGGGCGCTCCCCGCCGGCAATCGCGGCCGCTCGATGCGGCTGCCCCGCGCGTCAGGCAGCAACAGAAACTGGATTTCCGCCCCACCGCGCAGCGGCCGCAGACCGCATGCATCGAAGTGCCCGCCGCCTCTCCGCAAGTCCGGCTGAAAGCGGCCTGCGCCGACGCCGGGCTGGTGGCCATCGGGGTGGCCCTCGCCGCCCTCCCCTTCCACCTGATGGGCGGGACCTTTGAACTGGCGCGCGGCGCGGCGTTGTATTACGGCATAGCTGTCGCCGCGATGGCGCTTTTCTATCATCTCTTCTGGTCCGTGCTCGGACGCGAAACCCCGGGTATGCAACTGTTCCGGTTGCGGCTGGTGACGTTCGACGGCTCGAGGCCGGGCTGGCGCCTGCGCGTGCTGCGGCTCGGGGCGGTCTGCCTGAGCATCGTCGCCGCGGGGATCGGCCTGATATGGGCCCTGGTCGACGAAGAGAAGCTCACCTGGCAGGATCACATTTCTGAGACCTTCCCGATAAGCTACGATCCCACCCCGCGCACGTTCCACAGGAAGTAACGGCGGGCTGCCGGCGGCGCTCAGGGCCGCACGGGAAGGAATACCGGCTGCACCCAGGCGGTGTCTCCGCCGGACGACTCCACGCGCGCCCGCACGTACCGCTCGTTCCCCTTGAACCGGTACACCGGCTTCAGATCGAAGCTGCGCTCGAGCACCGTGCCCCCCGCCCCGATGAAGTACGTGGTGAATTTGAAATTCCTTACCGGCTTGATCTCGATCCGCAGTTCGCTCTCCGTGACCTGGATATCGTTCAATTCCACGCCGGTGGACGCATAGAAGTTGCCCTCGCGCAGGGCCTTCACGATGCTGGCGGTATCCAGCGACGCCGCCCGCACCATCACCCAGCCGCGGCCCGGGTTGGCGAGGTTGCGCCCGAAGCGTTTGAAATGGTGGGCGTCGTCCACTGCGAAGCCGTAGATCCGCCGGCCGGCCGTGAGCAGAACGTCCCACATCTCTTCGAGCGATTCCGCGCCCCCGCCCCCGTGATTGTGAACGTCCGGATGACCGTTGTAGATCTCAAAGTGCGTCATCCCGGGCACTTCGAGCAGGTCTTTGGACGTCATCGCCCAGTTGAAATTCGGGTGATTGACCGCCGGCAGCGCGCCCTTCGCCTTGATGGCTTCCACGTTCCGGCTGATTGTCTCCACCAGGGAGCGGCCGCCGGCAGGCCGGAGCTCCTCGCGCAGGTCGGTGGCGTTTACGTGAATCGGCTTGCGGTCGAACGAATCGGAGATCTCTTCTCCGGGTATGAGCAGAAACTTCTCCCTGGCGCCGAGCACCCGGTTGAGGTCCGCCACCTCGGTTAGATAGTTGTGGTCCGAAAGAACGAGAAAGTGGTAGCCGTTCTCCCGGTACCAAGTCGCCACCTCGAGCGGGGAGGAGTCTCCGTCGCTGTTGAGCGTGTGCGTGTGCAGGTTGCCTTTGTACCACTTGAGGGCCGCGGGCTGGCCGAATGCCACCGCGGTGGAAATCAGGCCGAGCAGCAGCGCGCGGCCGGCAAGCGAAACAGTTCCCATAGCGCAAACCAGTTTGTCACACCGGCGGCGCCGCGGAGAGCGTCCGCCCCGGCCGCGGAGCGCGGGTCTTTACTTCTTCGCGGGAGCCGCTTTCTTCGCCGGGCGGGGCGGTCCGAGTGGATCGTTTGCCGGGGCCGGCCCGACGCGCTCAAACGTCAACCCTGTGATGCGCACCGGCGTCAACGGCCTGTCGTCCGCGTTCGTCTTCACATTCGCGATCTTGTTCACGACATCCATGCCGCCGACCACTTCGCCGAAAATCGTGTGCTGGCCGTTCAAATGCGGCGTGGGCGCGACGGTGATGAAGAACTGGGTGGCGCCGGTGTTCGGCTCGCCGATATTCGCCATCGCCAGGATGCCCGGTTTGGAGAATTTCAACGTTGGGACGATTTCGTCTTTGATGGTGAAGCCCGGATTGCCCATGCCCGTTCCCGCGGGATCGCCGCTTTGAATCATGAACCCCGCGATCACGCGGTGAAAGATCAACCCGGTGTAGAACGGGCGGCGCACCATGGCGCCTGTCTTCTGGTCCCTCCAGGCCTTGCGGCCTCGTTGTAGATCGATGAAATTCTTGACCGTGATCGGCGCTTCCTTTTCGAACAGCCGGAGCTGGATTACGCCCATGGTTGTGGTCATGGTGGCATAAAGCCCGGGTTCGCGCTCCGGCGCTTGTGCGGCTGGGTCCGCAGGCGGCGTCTGCGCCGCCAGCAAGGCCGCGAAGAGACCCAATGCGGCAATCTTTACATGAAAGCTCATGACGCCTTTATACTCAAAACTTCAGCCATGCACAACCGGGGAGCGTACGGCGAGGCAGGGAAGTGCGGATGGGGAGGGTCGAACTCCCAAGCCCTTGCGGGCGCCGGAACCTAAATCCGGTGCGTCTGCCAGTTCCGCCACATCCGCATCTGGTGGTGTATCGCTCCCAGTCTAACGCAGAGAGCGGGGCATGCGCCGCTGGGATGGGTTCGGTGGCGGGCCCCAGCAGCGCCGCGCCGGGCCACTGCAATGAATCAGGCAGGCCGCATCCCCACGCGGACTCCCAACCCCTGGCGGACCACCGCTGCATGTTCAGCGCGCTGTCATTGTGCGCGCGCCGTATTTCTTTACGGCCCGATCAATAGCCGGGGCGGCTGCGGCCAGGTCGGCGGCGTTCATCGCCGGACGGATCTCCACCTTGGCATCCAAAGCCAGGAACCACGGCTCGCTCAGCGCCGGGATTTGAGATGCATCTTTCAGGTCGCAGAACAGGTACGCAGTCCGCTCGCCGCCGTCGTCGAGGAAATACGCCGCCTCGGGTTTCACTTCATCCAGAATCGACTGAATTGTCTGGATGATGCTGCCGTCTGAGATTGCCCGGTTGCCTGTCGCCACCGGGAATGAAGCCTTCAAGAACACTCGCATAGCCCCTCCGTGCCTTTATTCTAAGTCCGGCGGCGATTCCGCGGAGGTCCTGAACGCCTTCAGGTTCACCCCGACAGAGCCGGCGCGGAACGGGATCACCGCACGGCGTTTGCCGGCACGAAGCTCCGCTCCCTGATGAGCGCTTCCGCTAGCGCAACCTCTTGGGCGTTTCCGCGCACGACCACCGCACGCAGGGCGGTACAAGGGAAAACGGTGAATATACGTCCAACAGTTCGGACAGAGTGGGCGGCCTCCTGAATGTTGCGGTCCGTGGCGCTGGGCGCGAAATGGAAGACGCGCACCAATTCCCCGAGCTTGCCGACAGGTTCCGGATCCCAATACTCCTTTGAAGCAGGCAATCCGCTCTCTTGAGCAGGGCCCGGCGCCCTGGCGCCCGACGCCAGTTCGGTGAACAGCCATTCGGCGAGAGCAAGCTGGCCGGGAGTCCCGCGCAGCGCCAAGGCCTCGTGGTTGTATAGCGCAAACATTCGAATAATACCCACTATTTGCGCGAAACGTGATCGAGATTTCGTCAAGTTCGCGCACCGTTGTGTTATCCGCGGCGCAGAATACCCGCACCAACTCTTGAGGGGCGCCCGGCGCCGGATAACTTGCGGAGAATCGCGCTTGTAAGTTGTCTCGCTGCCGGCCGGCAGGCTGGTCCAGTTCGGCAAGCAACCACTCGGCAGCCCGAATCTGTTCAGATGTTCCACCCGCCACCAGTGTTGGCCGGCGTCCATAGTTGAATAACTTTGGGATCCCCGTCGTTACTTTGAGCAGCATCCGCGTTTTCTGAAGGTCTTTGGAATCCTTTATATGCTTCAGGTTGAACACACGTACCAGATCATCGCCGCCATTCTGTACCCGGTACTCGAGGCGAGATGGATCCTTACTCTGTTGCGCAGAGCCTGCGGCCACGTCCAATTCGCCCACCAGCCACGCTGCCATAGCAATCTGGCCGGCCGTTCCCCGCACTGTCAAGGTCTTCTGGCCGGCATCTGTGGATACGTGCGGCATGCCCGTAAACATGTGAATTACTCTTGCGAGTTCCTGGAGATCTAGGAGCTTGTTGAAAAACCCAAACTGAGCGCTTGGCTGATCAAACAAGGGCTGGGACAATTGTTTCATGCGCGGCGACGATCAGCAGCAAACGGGAATGTTCAGCTATGTATGCCTGGAGGACCGGGTGCCGGCGGATCATCCTCTGCGGGCCATCCGCAAGACGGTCGACGAGATCCTGCGGGCGATGGCGAAGGACT
>JAKOTR010000009.1 GCA_029776225.1 Acidobacteriota bacterium
GCGTATGAGGAAACGACGCTGCTCGTCCCATCTGAAGGGCGGACCGTTGTACCCCAGATCGCGAGCGAACGGTTCCAGGTCCCAGGCTGTGTATGTTAATTCCAGGACTCTGGGAGCGATCAACTCCGCGTAGGTCTGACGGGGCTGCACCTCTTCAAGGAACGTTTCCGGCCCGAGCACGGGAAGCTGCTTGACGATGAAGAAATTGAAGTTCATCCCGCCTACGGAAAATCGCGCGGCCCAGTCCAATACAATGCTATCGAGATTGGCAAGCAGCATTGCAGCCGCAGCGGCTACTTTCGGGGAAACATCGTACAACGGCGCACTGTTGCCGACGCCGGAGTTGCCCAATGCCGAGCTAACCATGGTTCGCTCGTTCGTCGCATTGGTAATGCCCCTGAAAGCGGTAAGCCAAAGTGGCTCAGCCATCGCAGGCCTCGCCCGGTTGTCGAAGGCCGTAAACAGCGTCGAGTCGCTCACGTGTCCGCTCCGATTTCCTCGGTGTGAATTCGGAAAGGATCAGGAAGTCCCACACCTGAGCGGTGCCCTCAAAGCCGGTCTTCCCGAAGGTCGCCTGGACCGTCCATGCTTCTAGCGGTCTGCGATACTCGACCAGGCCGGAGCAGTGCGCCGTGCGCATCTGCTCCAGCCACTGGGAGTCTTGGCGAAGCAGGTCGGCCGCGATCACTGCTCCAGCCGCACACGGGCCGTCGCGTCTGCGTCGCCGGCGGCGGCGACCGTCTTGCCCAGGTACTTGTTGTCGTCCGCCAGTGCCCGGCGGGCGGCGGAGCGGATCCAATCGGAAATGCGGCGAGCCCCGCCAGCCGCCTTGGTGATTTCCTTGTGCAGCGAAGGCGTAACCCGCAGGTGAATCCACTTTGTCCGGCTTTCCGACTCGATTGGCGGTCTTCCGAGGTTCTGTATCTTCTTTTGCCTGCTCATGTTAGGATTGTATCACAAATTTTTGCTTTTTCAACCGGATTTTCTCTTGACTCTCTCCAAGATATGTGATACATTATTGTGTAAGCAATGAGGCCTACCCGCCGGGCGAGAGGCGGGAGAAAAAGGAGAATGAAATGCTGAGCAAAAACGAGAAAAGCGATGCGAGGAGCGAAGCGGCAATCTACGCCGAGGGCACCCCGTTTAAGGCGGAGGAGCTGTACCTCGCGTGGCTTGAGCAAGCCGACCGGCCGGATGCGGACGACTGCCAGCGCGTGTACGAGCGGGTGCTGCGTGAGCACCCGGACTTTGAGCCGAGCTGGCTGGAGTAAGCGCGATACCTAAACCGAGTGTACGCCGGCCCGCCGGGCAGCAGGCGGGAGAAAAGGGAGAATAAGATGAGCTACCAGAGGCTAAAGAACAAAACCTATGTCACCCAGATCATGCCGCAAAATAATCAGCCTGTCTGCGAGCACTACCTGGACGCCGGTACGCCAGTTCGGAATATCCGTGTAACGGCTTTGGCCGGGGAGCCTGTGGTGATTTTTGACGCCAATCCTGACGGCACATGGTTCCGCTACCAGACATTCGGCAAGTTGGAGAGCGAAGGCTGCTGAGTCCTAATCCGCCCCTCCCTCACCGCGCCCCGTAAGGCGCGGACCGGGAGAGGCGGCGGAGACCCGGCCGCACGCAATAGCAGATTCCTCCCGTTCGCCGCGCCGGTTTACCCGCGTAGCCGGCGCGGCTTTTCACTCCGCTCCCTCTTCATCGCTGAATTTGTGCCCCGCTTTTTGTGGTGAGGAACGTCGCACCACGCGCCGAACCGGCCGACCGCCTCCGTGTCGAGGCCATCGCCAAATTTTTTTTCCGGTTTTT
>JAKOTR010000015.1 GCA_029776225.1 Acidobacteriota bacterium
GAACGTCTCAATAAAGAGATCAAGCGCCGGACCAGGGTGGCAACCCTGTTTCCGAACGAGGCCGCCCTTCTGCGGCTCGTCAGCGCCGTGCTGATGGAAATCAGCGAGGAGTGGGAAACCGAGAAGACCTACTTACGGATGGAAAACAGTAGCCCGCTCACGCGGGAAGAATGAATTTACAGAAAGAGGCTTGCTTTATCTGCTGAGTCCTGAACGGTGAAATGCACTAATTCAGGTTTATACAGATCTCACAGTACGGTTCGTACTTGATCGAAAGGAGCGTTGGACATGCGTCGCTTAGTCACCTTGGCCGTGATCCTGCTCATGTTGGGCGGTAGTGTCGGTCCTGTTGTAGCGCAAGTGCCAGCAGCGCAGAAGCAGGAGCAGACTAAAGAACAAATCGTCTATGTCACGAGAAGTGGCAAGAGATACCACCGAGAAAGCTGCCGACATCTGTCAAGAAGCAAGATCCCTATGACGCTACAAGAGGCCAAAAAACGTGGCTACACTCCCTGCGGCGTCTGTAAGCCGACGAGATGACACTCAGCACGCCTGAACCTGCGCCTTTTCTCAGGTGAGAGGACGGCAGGACCCAGCGGGCCGTTTCCAGCACAGAGTATTTTGGCTGCCGCTGCAATCTTCGTGGCTTGGCCTCTTTCGGCTTACCACTTTTCTACCTGACTCTCAACGTCTGTTTGAGTCAAATGAGGCTACGCTCAGCAGATTACGTTGCGTTGTGGAACCCTGTTTTCCGTGAGGCGGCCGGACGAAAACCGTGCACTGTTCTCCTGCAAAAGCGAACGACAGGCTGCCGCTGAAAGTGAGAAAAGAACTCGGCCACCCAAGACGGTCTGCCTCACCCTGCCCGCCGTAGCTCCATCGAGCTGAGGCGCTCCTGGCACTCCACGCAGCAGCTAGCCCACGGCACGGCGGCCAGGCGCTTCGGGGGGATCTCTTCGCCGCAGGCCAGACACGTGCCGTAAGTGCCCATCTCCAGCCGCTCCAGCGCGGCGTTGACAAGCCGCAGCTGCTGGTAAGCAAGCGAGCCGATCCGTAAAGAAACAAACGTGTCGTACTGCTCGCGCGCGATGTCTTCGTCTCCAGCTCCGCCCGGGATCGCAGCCGATTCCACTTTGGCCCGGAGCTGTGACATCAACTCCGCCTTCTTCTCCAGAAGCATCGCGCGATAATCGATGCGCGGGGATCTCAGTGGTTTCGTTGCTGTCGCCATGGGAAGTAGCCTCGCAGCAACAAGGTGCAAGAAGCCGGCCAAAGCGGCACGGAGGCTAATCCACGTAATATGCGTGACTTACCTCGCTCCCACAGGCCCGGCGCAGGCCCCCTGATGCACCAAAACGGACACCGCGCCGAAAAACTGGCCCAAAACGTACAGTCCGGGCTAATACTCCTTGCGCCGGTAGACCTGCCACCCCGCGCGGTCGTACAGCTTTTCGTACTCCTTCGTCAGGCGGTGCTGGATGAAGCGGTAGAATTCCGGCTGGCTCTTCCGGTAATCGTTGAACACCCACTGATATTCCGCGCTCACCACAATGTAGTCGGGGCGCCGGCCGCTCAGATAGCCGAGCCGCACGTCGTCAACGAAAGTGGGCGGAAACCCCAGCCCGAAGCCGAGACTGGCCGGGCCCAGTATGACCGAACCCTCCGGCTGGGCGTTCTTTTGCAGAAACTGAATCAGCGGGACGTAGCTCGCCTGATATGAGTTGATGCGGTTGCGGAAGGCCGTCCCGCCCACTCCCACCGCCACCAGAATCACCGCAATACCGGCCGCTACCCACATGGGCAGCCTGCGCCGCTCGGCGTTCCATCGCAGCCAGATCACCAGCAGCGCGGCGTAAAACGGCACGACGTGCGGCAGGTAATAATACGCCTTCTGCGCGTCGAACACCGAGAGCAGCAGGAAGTAGATAGCCAGCAGCCACATCAAAGCCCGGCAACCTTTATCCTTTCGAATCGCCCGGTTCGAAACCGCGCCCGCCACTCCCGCAGCATAGAGCAACAGCACGACCGACTTCGCCCAGATCGGGCCGTAATTGCCCTCCGAATGCGGCCCCAGACCGAACGCGACGAAGTACCTGCTGGTGATCTCCCGGTAAATCCCCATTAGCGGCGAAGTCAAGCCGGACAGCCGGTTGTCCATCTTGGCGTTCGTGCCGAACTGGGACATGAACGCCGCCGGGTCCTCAAGGATGTACATCCCCCATGCGGCGCCGCCCGCCAGATACGGAACGGCCGCGAGCGCCAAATAGCCCGGCCGCAGCCGGCGCCAGTCGTAATACAGCACTAAAAACGCAATCCCGGCAAACGCGAGATAGCCCCCCACCGGATGCGTCAGTCCCGCCGCGCACACCAGCGCGTTGCCGGTCACCAGCGCCAGCTTGAACCGCCGCTCCCGCAGCGCCAGGTACGCCGCCAGCCCGGAAAAACCCAGCGCCGCGCTCATCACGTCCATGCGGCCCGAGGCCGCGCACAGCAGAAAGTTGTAATCCACCGCGACCACACCGGCGGCGAGCAGCGCCGCGGTCTCGTCGCGCGAAATCGTGTTCACCAGGACGTACACGGCCGCCAGCAGCACCAGGCCCCACACCAGCGAAAGCAGCCGCATCGAAACCAGGCTGAAGCCTACGGCCTTGTACCAGGCAGCCTGCGCGAGCATGTGCAGCGGCGGCATCCAGTAAGTGCGCTCGCGGATGCCTTCCATGTGCGGCCCATTTTCCAGAATCGGCGTGCCCATCGAACCCGAGGTGATCAGGTTCAAAGCCGGACTCGCAAAGTAGCCCTCGTCAGTCCGCGGCCTCTGGTTCCGTGCAGCGCCCACGGTGACGCTGACGTATGCGGCCAATAGCAAAACAGCAAAAACGACGCGTGCGCGTGTCGTATTCAGGGTCATCGGGTCAGCTCCCGGTAAAGTTTGTAGACGGCCTCTATGTTTTCCTGTCCTGTGTCTCGCTTTGCGGCGGGCCGTGTCCGCGGCGCCTGAACGGCATCGGCCACGGCCCGGCATAGCGCGGCGGCGTTTGAAGCCGAAATCAGGCGCACGCCCGCCGGACGCATTCCGTTGTCGGTGGCGACGACCGGCGTGCCCAGGTGCAGCGCCTCGCGGACCGATACCGAATCGCCGTCGTAAAGCGTGGTGCGCAGCAGCACGTCCGCGGCGGCGATGGCGGCGAGCGTGCCCGGGTGCGGAACGTCGCCGCACAGCAGGATGTGTTCGGCCCACGGCTGCTCCGCGATCCGCCGCCGGAGGTCCGCTTCGAGGCTTCCCGCCCCGATCAGCGCCAGGCCCGCATTCGGGAACCGGGCGCGAATGGCGCCGAGCGCCTCGATTTGCAGCGGCAGGTCGTATTCGGGTTCGAGCAGCCCGACGCTCAGCAGCACCGGGCTGTGCGCTCCGAAGAACTCGCGGAGCGGAGCGGGCATTTCCGTGTGCGGCTGCGCCGGCGGCAGCGCGTGCGGAGCGATCGTGCGCACGCGCTCCGGCGCAACCCCGAAGCGCGCGAACATTTCCGCGATTTCCAGGTTCACGGCGATGATCCTTTCGAAGCGGCGGAAGACGAACCCGCGCAGCGAGAATGGCGCCGCTCTCCGGCCGGCCTCCGACGAGGGATACCCGCCCGAATGGAACGTCAGCACCGCCTTGCGTCCGGGCATGGCGCAGCAGACCAGGCACAGCCCCAGCAGACGGGGTGTAAGGTCGCCCCCGATGTGCAGGTGGATGACGTCCGCGCGCAGACGGGCGAGCAGCCACAGCGCTTCCAGCGCGCTCTCGGGGTGGAAAACCGCTTCTCCCCGCCCGCTGCGGAAACGGTGGAGGTTGATCACCGCGCACTCCTCGCCACGCTCGAGCAGATAGGCCCGGATCGCCGTCAGGTTGGTCTGCACCCCTCCGTGCGGGGGCGGGTAAGGCCCCAGAAGCACAACTCTCATGCCGCCGCGCTCACCGCCAGCACGCTTTCAATGTCGATGGGCGTGACGCGCCCCGTTCGCGCCGCCTCCAGCATCCTCAGGCATCCGATGGTTGCGCGGACGCCGTCGCGCACCGTCACCTCCGGCTCTTTCCCCCGCCGTATGCCGTCGAGAAAGGATTCCAGTTGCGCCGCGTACCCTTTTTCCGCCCAGAATCGCCGCCGCGTTCTGGCCAGCCTGCCGCGCAGGGACAGTTTTTTGAAGTCCTCGGTCCACGCGCCCAGGCCCTCCGCGAAAACCTCGACGCGCTCACCGCCCGAGGTCCGGCTGCCCACCGTGCAGTAGGTCAGGTTGCCCACAGACCCGTCCGCGAAGCGGAAACTCGCCGCCAGGTTGTTGGAGCCGACCGGCTCGGGCTTCCCGCCCGGCAAGTGGAAGGCCGCGACCTCCACCGGCTCGGAATCGAGCAGCCAGTACATCAGGTCCACGAAGTGGCAGGCCTCGCCCAGGATCGCGCCGCCGATTGTGGGATCGGCCATCCAGTAGGAGCCCGAGATGCCCGGCGAGTTCATCCGGCACTGAATTACCGCAGGACCGGGACGCCGGGAAAGAAAACGCTTCAATTCCCGGTAGTACGGCGCGAAACGCCGGTTGAAGCCCACCGTGAGCTGCTTTCCGCTTTGCCCGGCGGCGCGCGCGACGGCGCGGCATTCCTCTTCGGTAAGCGCCATCGGCTTTTCGACGAACACGTGCTTGCCCGCGCGCAGCGCCGCCTCGGTTTCCCTGGCGTGATGCTGGTTGCGGCCGGCGACGATGATCACGTGCACCGCGGGGTCGTCGAGGATCGTTTGAAAGTCCGTCGTGCAGTAAGAGGCGCCAAACCGCACGCCGTAGCTCTTGCCGCGAGCGCCGCTGGAGGAATAAACCGCGTGCAGGGAGGCGTAAGGCAGCTTTTTCAGATTGGGCAGATGCGCCCAGCGGGCCAGGTTCCCCGCTCCGGAGAGCGCCACCCGCACGTGGTCTTCCGGGGGTGGCGCGGTGTGAATCGTAACCTTCCGCCGGCTCTCAAAGTTTTCCGGCGCGGCCGCGTCCGCCGCCGGATAGCGAAGCAGAACGGCCAGCGCCCCCGACGCCGGGTCGCACAGCGTCTCGTACGCCTGCGCCGCCTGTTCGAGCGGGAAGCGGTGCGTCACCAGCGGTTCCAGTTGGATGCGCCTGGCGGCCACCAGCCGGGCGAACTCCTCCATGTTGCGCCGCTCGGTCCAGCGGACGTAGGAAACCGGGTAGTCCTTCCCCTGCTTCTCGTACTCGGGGTCGTAACTGCCCGGACCGTAGGCGCGCGACATAAAGAGCTGAATTTCCTTGGCGTACATCTCGCCCCAGGGAAAGTTCAGGTTCACGGCGCCCACCACCACGATGCGCCCGCGGTCGCGGCACATTTCCAGAGCCTGCTGCGCGGGGGCGTCCGATTTGGCGGCGGCGGCGATGATCACGCAATCCGCGCCGCGCCCCCCGGTAATCGAGCGAACGGCATCCACCGCGGAGGCGGCATCGCAGGCGTAATCCGCGCCGAGCTCCCGCGCCAGCATGGCGCGTTCCGCCTTCAGGTCCACGGCGATTACGGCGCCCCCTTGCAGCCGCGCAAGCTGCGCCGCGAGCTGGCCCACCAATCCCAGCCCGATCACCGCCACGACATCGCCCAGGCCGATCGAAGCGATTCGCACGGCGTTCATAGCGATGCTGCCCAGCGTGGTGAAGGCGCCGTACTCGCAGCTCAGCCCCGGGGGCAGTTTGACCACCAGGTTCCGCCCCGCGCAGACGGTTTCCGAGTGCCCGGTGAATTCGCCTCCGTAGGCGACCAGGTCGCCGGTGTCGAGTTCGGTGATCATGGGGTCCTTCGCCACGAGCACGCCGGCGCCCGAGTATCCCAACTCGGCGAACTCGCTGAACTTCGCCCTGACCTCCGAGAACGTGCGCGCCGGCCCCGCGGTTTTCACCGCACGCCAGATCTTTTCGAGATGGGATGGATTTCCGGCGACTTCCCTCAGCACGCCGTCGCGGTGGATGCTAGCCATTTCGGTTCCGCTGCTGATCAGCGAAAACGCCGGCCGGATCAGGACGTGCTGCGGCCGGATTACGGGATCGGGCACTTCTTCAACAATGATGTCCCTGAGCCCCTTGCGCAGGACTTGTCTCACGCAGAACCCCTCCGCTCCCCGTGAGTGTGATTGGACCCCTGTACCTCGATGATATCGGAACCCCGCTCAGGGCGGCAACAAAGCCTCCGGAGGCATTTGACAGGCGGCACGCGCTCTTGGAAAATATTTCTTAGTCGACCATTGCGTGCGGATGTGGCGGAATTGGCAGACGCGCATGGTTCAGGTCCATGTTCCCGCAAGGGAGTAGGGGTTCAAGTCCCTTCATCCGCACCACCTTCCCGTGTACTGTACTGAGCCGAACGACTAGTCCGAATTCGCGAGAATATAGCCCGCTTCGGAGAGTATCCAATAGGTGTTGCTGACGGAAGGCCGCACCCGCTGTATCATACGTGACTAGTTCCATGACACCTCGCGAACGATGGCGTGCAACACTGGATGGCCGCACCCCTGACCGGCCGCCGTGCGATTACTGGGGAACGGTCGAGGTCACCGCCCGGCTTAAACGGGACCTGGGGTGCCCGGACGACCGCGCCCTGTGGGAGTGCCTGGGCATAGACAAGTGCATCCACCTTGCCCCCCGGCATCCGCGCGCGGCCGAAAGCGACTGGCACCTCCAGTCGCTGTTCAGCATCTGGGGCGTGGAAACCCGCGAGATTGACTACGGTTGCGGCACGTACCAGGAAGCGGTCCGCGGTCCGCTTGAGTCCGCCGAATCCCCCACCGATATCGAGCGCTTCAGGTGGCCGGAGGCCGAAGAGTGGGACCTGACGGGGCTCAGGCAACAGGCGCTCGAATGGAAGGATTATCCCATCCTGTGCGGCTCGTACGAGCCCTTTTATCTGTACAGCCGCATGCGCGGCATGGAGCGCGCGCTCGCGGACC
>JAKOTR010000063.1 GCA_029776225.1 Acidobacteriota bacterium
CGGCCGAGAGTTCCGCCCGCAGCTTGTGTTTCACGCCGCGCCTTTCGACCAGGCCTCGCGCAGCCTGGTCCAGGTGGTCGCGAGTTCTTCCGGCAGCACGCGCGTCTCGCCGATCACCGTCATGAAATTCGTATCGCCGCACCAGCGTGGAAGGACGTGCATGTGGATATGCCCGGCAACGCCCGCGCCCGCGCATTCTCCGAGGTTCATCCCCACGTTCAGCCCCTCGGGGCGGTATATGGCGCGCAGGTGTTTCTCCGCTTCACGCGCCAGCAGCATCATCTCCGCGGCAGTTTCCTGGTCGGCTTCGCAGAGCATCGCCACGTGGCGGTAAGGAGCGATCATCAGGTGTCCGGTGGTGTAAGGGAACCGGTTCAGGATAACGAAATTGTGCTCCGCCCGGTGTACGACGAGCGTTTCCTGGTCGTTCCCCGCGGCCGCGGCGCAGAAGATGCAGGCATCCGTTGGTGCTGCCTGGCTGACGTATTTATAGCGCCACGGACTCCAGAGGTAATCCATGCCGGTTCGGGTTCGGCCTACAGTGCCGGAGGGACTTCAGTGACGGGCGCCGCGGGCGCCGCGGGCGGAGCAGCTTCGCCAGCGGACGGCGCGCATGAGCTGTTCACCAGATCCTTGAGTTCCTTGCTCGGCTTGAAGAACGGAATCCGCTTGGCCGGCACTTCAACCCGTGCCCCGGTCTTCGGGTTGCGGCCGATGCGGGCCTGGCGCTGGCGTGTGCGGAAGCTGCCGAAACCGCGGATCTCGATCTTCTCGTTGGCGCGCAACGCCCGCACGATGCTGTCGAAGATCGTTTCGACAATGACCTCGGAGTCTTTTCGACTCATCTCAACCACGCGGGAAACTTCTTCGATTAGTTCCGCTTTAGTCATACGTTGTCATTCTCCTAGTATGGGAAGCGGCTGTCAACCGCTCAAGCGGGCGGACACGCAACAGCATGTCCCTGAAAACGGAGAGCGTTGCGGTCAGGACTGCGATCGGGCCTCCCCCTGCCCTTTCAGGTTCATGACCTCTTCGATCGTCATCGTAGCGGCGGCGGCGCGGCGCTGGTACTCTTCCAGACGGGTCCTCTCTTCGTCTTCTCCCAAGGCCCGTATGCTGAGGCCGATCTTCTTTTCCGCCTCGCTCATCTTGATAATCTTAAAGTCGTATTCCCGGGAGATCTCCAGCGGCGGCTCGTCCTTGCTCCTGTCGAGCGCACCCGGTATCTCCGAATTGTGGCACAGCCCCTCGACCCCCTCGGCCAGTTCCACAAAGACGCCGAAATTCGCCGCGCGGCACACGCGCCCCCGCACCGTGTCTCCAACCTGGTGGGTACGGAAGAAGACCTCCCACGCGTCCGGCTGAAGCTGCTTGATGCCGAGCGAGAGCCGCCGCTGCGCCGCGTTGATGTGCAGCACCGCGGCCTGCACGAGCTGGCCCTTTTTCAGCACTTCCGAAGGATGCTTGATCCGCTTGGTCCACGAGATGTCGGAGATGTGCACCAGGCCGTCGATGCCTTCCTCGATTTCAACAAACGCCCCAAAATCGGTCAGCTTGCGAACCCGGCCCTCCACCACCGAACCGACGCTGTAACGCTGCTCGACTGTCGTCCACGGGTCGGGCTCGAGTTGCTTGATGCCGAGCGAAATCCGCCGGTCCTGCGGCTTTACGTCGAGCACCACTGCTTCCACCTGATCGCCCGGCTTCACGACCTTGGATGGGTGCTTCATCCGCCGCGACCAGGTCATCTCCGAAATATGGATCAGCCCTTCCACGCCGGGCTCCAGCTCGACGAAAGCGCCGTAATCGGTGACGCTGACTACCTGCCCCACGACGCGCGAATTCACCTGGTAGCGCTCCGCGACGGTCTCCCACGGATCCGGCATCAGTTCCTTCAGGCTCAGCGAGACGCGCTCCTTCTCGCGATCGAACTTCAGCACCTTCACCGTGATCTCGTCGCCTACGTTGACCACCTCGGACGGGTGATTCACGCGGCCGTACGACATATCGCTGACGTGCAGCAGGCCATCGATGCCGCCCAGGTCGACAAACGCGCCGTACTCGGTGAGGTTCTTCACCACGCCCGTGACCACGGCGCCTTCCTCAAGGATTGCGAGCGTCGCCGCCTTGCGCGCCGCCACTTCCTCTTCCACGGCCAGCTTGCGCGACACTACGACGTTGCCCCGCCGCCGGTTCACCTTCACAACCTTGACCGGGATGTCCTGGCCAATGAACACATCCAGGTTGTGCACCGGCCGGACGTCCACCTGGGAACTCGGCATGAACGCTTTCACGCCGACGTCGACCGAAAGACCGCCCTTCACGCGCCCCAGAACGCGCCCCGAAACCATCAAGCCCTCGCGGTAGGCTTTCTCCAGGTTGTGCCACGCGCGAATGCGGCTGGCCTTCTCGTGGGAAAGCAGGACGTAGCCTTCGGGCTCCGGGCCGTGGCGGTCGATCATCACGTCGATCACGTCGCCCGGCTGCACTGTGACATGCCCTTCCGGCGTCAGAAGCTGCTCGATTGGCACCAGGCCTTCGGACTTGTAGCCGAAATCGACGATCACCTCCTTTTCGGTGACCTTCAGGACCCGGCCTTCGAAGACCTCCCCCTCGGATGGCGGAGCAAAATGACTGTAGTCCTCGAGCAGATGCTCGTAGTCCTCCTCAGGTGGGGCAGGCTGAGGTCTCATTTGTGGGTCATCTTGCTTGTTGGCCATGGCCAAATCTCCGGGGCTACCGCTCTATCAGGGCTCTCGCCGCATACTGGGTCGGCGCGGCCCTTCGGCGGGGGGATTTCGCCGAGCCATGAGAATCAACAGCTTCTTTCCCAGTGAGCAACTCCGCTTTCCACCTCGACCCGGTAACGACAAATGCTTGATAGATCAGTACTTTAAGAATCTTATCCGAGGCGGTGGCACTTGTCAACCGCGAGGTTGATGTCTGATTGAAATTCATTGAAACATTTTAACGTGCATATGTTTGCCTGACCCGCGCCGGGTCCAATTGACCCCCCGCAACCGATTCCGTAAAATAGTTTTCGAAAAGAGCGGGAGTAACTCAATGGTAGAGTCACAGCCTTCCAAGCTGTTGGTTGCGGGTTCGATTCCCGTCTCCCGCTCCAGCGCTTCCACACTCTGGCTGCTGCCCATGACCTCGGTTGCGCTGGCGTAGCTCAGTTGGTAGAGCATCTGATTTGTAATCAGAGGGTCGTGGGTTCGAATCCCTCCGCCAGCTCCAGTCCGTTTATGTCCGGTCCGGACACATGGGTATGGGTAACGCTTCGTTCCTGAGATATAGGTGACACAATTCCGCAGTTGGTCCTCCGTGCCTCGACCGTGGGCAAGCCTGCCATTCTCTCCTCGCCATGACAGAACTCTCCTTTTATGGAATGGTCTTCTTCGCCCCCTTTGCGGGACCCATGTCTCCGGACGCTCCGTTTCCTACGTCTCGGCACGGTCATTTCCGCACGTGGAACTCCCGTTCGCAAGACTGGCCGCAGGATTGCCCAAAAACAAGACTGGCCGCAGGATTGCCCAAAAAAGTGGTCAAGGTGTGCGTTTTGGGGCACTGCGGCGGAATCCGAATCCGGTCTGAGTGCCTGCACGGGCCAAAATACGCCGCTAGGCGCGGGAACAAAACGTGCAAGTGGTGTTATCTTACACCTGTGAACCGGGTGAACGCGGCAGCGCACATACCCCGGCTCCCCTGTGCTTTGAGCTTTTGAATCTCCGATGGAAGATCTCAGCGTAGTCATGACCCTGACGGGCGGCATGGCGGGGGCTCTGGTCCTCGGCTACGTCGCTCAGCGGCTGAAAGTGTCTCCCATCGTCGGCTACCTGCTGGCGGGCATTGCTGTTGGGCCGTTCACGCCCGGTTTCATCGCCGACCGGGCGATGGCCGAGCAGTTGGCCGAGATTGGGGTCATTCTGCTGCTTTTCGGAATTGGGCTGCGTTTTCACCTGCGCGAAATGATCGCGATGTGGCGCGTGGTGGTGCCCGGAGCGCTGATTCAGAGTACGGCGTCCACCATTGCGCTGGCCGTGCTGCTGCACCTGCTGGGTTGGACCTGGACCGCAGGCATCATCCTGGGAATGGCGACTTCCGTGGCCAGCACCGTCGTGATGGCCAAGGTGCTGGCCGAGCGGCACGACCTGCACGCGCAGATCGGTTACATTGCGTTTGGCTGGACGGTGGTTGAGGACATCCTCACCGTCGCCATGCTGCTGCTCCTGCCGATCATCTTCGTTCCGGACGGAGGGGTGAGCCAGAGCGCCGGCGCCGCACTGGCCATAGCCGGGCTGAAGATCGCCGGCCTGATCGCCGCCGTGGTGGTGCTCGGACGGTGGATCATTCCCGGCGCGCTGGAGCTGATCGCGAAGACACGCTCGGGAGAGTTGTTCACTTTGGCGGTGCTGGTCCTCGCCTTGGGGATTGCGGTGGGCTCCGCCAAAGTATTCGGGGTGTCGATGGAACTCGGAGCGTTTCTCGCCGGGCTGGCCGTAGGCCGCTCGGAGTTCGCAGCCCGCGCCGCCGGCGATGCGGTTCCGATGCGCGACGCCTTTTCCGTGCTCTTCTTCGTATCGGTTGGGATGCTTTTCGATCCCCGAAGCTTAGTGGAGGCGCCGCTGCCAATCGCGGCGGTGCTGTTCGTCGTAGTGGCCGTCAAACCCCTCGCCGCCGCGCTGACGTCGCGCGTACTCGGCGTGCCTTTTTCCGCGGCTGTCCCTGTCGGAGCGGCATTCTCCCAGGTCGGCGAATTCAGCTTCATTCTCGGCGGCGTCGCCCGCGATCTCGGCCTGATCACGGACACCGGCTGGAATGCCCTCGTAGCCACCTCCGTCATCTCGATCGTGGTGAATCCGTTTATTTATAACTGGGCCCGGGGATTGACGTCCCCAACTCCACGCCTCGCGCCGGTTGACCCGGCCCGGCGTCCGGCAATCGACCCCAAGCACTGCATTCTGGTCGGCTACGGTCCGGTCGGCAGGATTGTTCATCGCTTGCTCGAGCAGCGCGGCGCCAAAATCACGGTGGTCGACCTGAACCTGAACACGGTGCGGCGCATCCGCGCGCAAGGGCTTCAGGCCGTCTACGGCGACGTCCGCCGCCCGGGGATCCTGGAGGAGGCGGGAATTGCGAGCGCCGGCAGCCTCATCCTGAGCGCCGACGTTGAGGACGCCGTCGAAATCATCAGGCAAGCGCGGCTTCTGAATCCCGAACTGCGTGTTCTCGTGCGCTGCGCCCACCTCCGCGACGCCCGTGCGCTGCGGCAAGCGGGCGCCTCGATCGTGGCGGCTGGCGAAGCAGAGGTCGGCGTAGCTTTGGCCGAGGCGGTGACCGCCGGCGACGGGATGGACGTGCGTGAAGCGGCCAGACAGCGGGCAGCCATTCGGGAACGCCTCTACGATTCGCCCGGCGCCGAATAAAAAAGCCGCCGCTCAGCAAACCGCGACCGGACAGGGCGCCTCGCACACGATGTCGTACGCCCGGAAGCACAGCTTGGCGGGGCGCCAGCGCGCGTGGCCCTTTCCGATCACCACCAGGTCCGCCCCGAGGCCGCGGGCCACCGCCGCGATCGCCTGCTCGGGCGGGCCCGCTTCCAGCCAGACATCGGCTCGAGTTCCCACGGCGCTCTGCAGGCTGGCGATGTCCTGCCGGGCCCAGGTTCGTCTGGCCGCGTGCAGCTCTTCGTAATGCCAGATGCCCGGGGCGGCCCCGAAGCCGGAGTCGCAGTGCACAATCGACAGGCTGGCCTCGAAGCGTTCCGCCAGCCGCGCCGCCCACCGCAGAACCCTGCCGCTGCTCGGCCCGAGCGCCAGAGCGCAGAGCACCCGTTGGATGTCGAGCGGTCCAGCGGCGTCTCCGACCCACGTCCATACAGGGCAGGGGGCGTCTTGAATGATCCGCGCCGTGAGAGAGTCGTGGAGCAATCCGAGAAAGCGCTTTCTGCCGCGCGTGGGCATCACGATGAGCCGGATGTTCTCCCGCCGGGCATGGTCGAGAATTCGCTGCGCCGGATCGCCCCTCAGGGAGTAACGCCGGAAGGGAACGGTCTCCAGCACTTCGGACACGGCCCGCTCTATCTTGCCTTCTTCCGGGGTCAGCGGGCTATCGCTGCCCGGCCGCGCCGGCGCGCCGACGTGAACCAGCAGCACTTCCGCCTCAAACCGCCGCGCAAGATCGGCTGCACGCCGCGCCGCCGTAAGGGACCGTTCTGTAAAATCGACGGGCAGTAGAATTTGATTGAGGCTGCGCTTGCCATTTGCGCCGCCCGCATGCCCCACGCCGGCTGCTGCGTCCGTTCCCCGCGTAAACTCGGAGTTCTTCGCAAGCATGGCTCCCCCAATAAAGCTGCTTGCACAACCCGTGCCAGAGAGTCGCAAATGTGAAATCTGCGGCCGGCCCTTGCGGCGCAGTGGTCCGCAAGGGCGATTCAGGACATTCCAGCCCTGAAACCGGCGGTGGCGCGCCGCCCGCAAACCCGTTTGTTGTCCGAAAACGGGCAGCGATGGACCTTTTGAGGAGGCGTGCAAATGCCCGCTGTAAACGCGTACTTGCATTCCGGTTCCCTTCACGCAGACAATAAAAAAGATCTCGGAGGGGGCAGAATTGCTGGAAAATCACCCCGTTAGTGCCGGCGCCGCCTCGCGCAAGCTGCACGAAAGCATGCTTCCAAAAAGCGAGAAGATGCTTTCCGCAATCCTGGAATCGGTTTCGGAGGCCATTTTCACGGTTGACCGGCGGGGCCGCATCGTGCTCGCCAACGCCAGTGCCGAGCGCATGTTCGGTTACACGCAGGAAGAACTCTTAGGCTCCGGAATCGAGTCTCTCCTGCCTCAGGGCAGCCGCGATGTGCATGCCCAGAGAAGGCAGGAATACTTCGCGGAGCCTCGCAACCGGCCGATGGGCATAGGGCTGGACCTTGCCGGGCGCCGGAAGGACGGCTCCGAGTTCCCTGTCGAAGTGAGCCTCAGCTACCTCCAGATCGAAGGCGAGTTGTTCGCCATCGCCTTCGTAACCGACATCACCACGCGCAAGCAGATGGAAGAGCAGCTCCTTCACTCGCAAAAGATGGAGGCATTAGGCAGGCTCGCCGGCGGTGTGGCGCACGACTTCAACAACATGCTGACCATCATCACCGGCTACAACCAGATGGTGCTGGATCAGTTGCCCCCTGCGGACCCCCTGCGCGGGTACATCGAAGAGGTGCTCACCGCGGCCAACCGCGCCGTGGCTCTCACCAACCAGTTGCTGGCGTTCAGCCGCCGCCAGGTATTGCAGCCGCGCGTGTTGAACGTAAACGCCCTGCTGTCCGGAACGGAGAAGATGCTGCGCCGCCTGATCGGAGAGGATATCGATCTCGTGTTCCGGCTCGATCCGAAAGCCGGAAACGTGCGCGCCGACCCGGGACAGATCGAGCAGGTCATCTTCAACCTGGTGGTCAACTCCCGCGACGCGATTCAGGCGGGCGGTCGGATCAGCATCGAGACCGCTCCCGCGCATCTCGACACAGGCTACTCCAGGACACACCTCGGCGTGCGGCCCGGCGAGTACGTTTTGATCGCCGTCAGCGACACGGGACACGGCATGGACGCCGAGACGAAACGCCACATTTTCGAGCCATTCTTCACCACCAAGGAGCCGGGGAAGGGAACCGGCCTGGGACTTGCAACCGTTTACGGCATCGTCAAGCAGAGCGGCGGCGAAATCTGGGTGTACAGCGAACCGGGCCAGGGAACGACGTTCAAGGTCTATTTCCCCAGGGTCGATGAGGCGGTATCACCGCCCGAGGCTTTTACGACGGTGGATGAAAGACGGGGCACCGAAACCGTCCTCGTCGTCGAGGACGAGGAGGGCGTCCGCGAACTGATCGCCGAGATGCTCCGCCAACGGGGATACACCGTGCTCACGGCGGAAAATGGAGTCGAGGCCCTCCGGGTCAGCGCGGAACATACGGGTCCGATTCACCTGCTCGTCACCGACGTTGTCATGCCGCAGATGAGCGGCAAGCAGTTGGCCGACACGCTGGTGTCTCTGCGGCCGGACATCAAGGTGCTCTACCTTTCCGGCTACACAGAGTACTCGATGGTTCACCACGGAGTCCTCGAGCCCGGGTTCCAGTTCCTTGGGAAACCGTTCAGCCGCGAAACCCTCGTCAGGAAAATCCGCGAGGTGCTCGACGCTCCAACAGAAGAGTAGCGGCGTGAGTGCGCCGGTCCTCTATTTCTGGCCGTAAGTGGCGCCGGGGCCGTGCTTTCGCAGGAAGTGTTTATCGAGCAGCGCGCTTGAGATCGGCCCGGCGGACTGATTCAACAGGATGGTCTGGTAGGCCATGCGCGCCACTTCCTCGAGAATCACCGCGTTGCGCGCGGCAGCCATAGCCGATTCGCCCCAGCAGAACGGCCCGTGTCCGGCCACCAGCACGGCCGGAACGTGTGCCGGATCGATGCCGCGGAAACGCTCGACGATCACCTTGCCCGTGTTCTCCTCGTAAGCGCCCTCGATGTCGTGCGGATCGAGGGGCCGCGTCACCGGCACGGGGCCGTAGAAGTGATCGGCATGCGTCGTGCCGAGGCACGGGATGTCGCGGCCTGCCTGCGCCCAGGAGGTGGCGTAGTTGGAGTGGGTGTGCACGACGCCGCCAATGGAAGGGAAGCAGCGGTACAGCACCAGGTGCGTCGGCAGATCCGACGACGGCCGCAGCGAGCCCTCAACCACGCGCCCGTCGAGGTCCGTGATGACCAGGTCCTCCGGCTTCATCGTCTCGTAAGGCACCCCGCTCGGCTTGATCGCCACCAGGCCGTCCGTTCGCGAAATCCCGCTGGCGTTCCCCCAGGTGAAAATCGCCAGCCCGCGCCGCACCAGTTCGAGGTTCGCCTCCAGCACTTCTTCCCGCAGGGATCGTAAGAGCATAGAATCCAGTGTACCCGGTCACCGCTGTACCGGCGCCGCCGGGCAATCCCAATCGGGGCTTAAACTGGCGATAGATGAGAAGAACAACATTGCTGAAAAAATATGTGCACGACCCCGAGATCCTGGTGATTCCGGGCGTGCCCGATCCGCTGTGCGCCAAAATTGCCGCACGCGTGGGATTCAAAGCCGTTTTCCTCAGCGGATACGCATGCAGTGCGGCGATGCTCGGCGCTCCGGACGTAGGTCTGCTCACCCTCAGCGAGATGGTGGACTGCGCGTGGCGTATCGCCGACGCCACCGATCTGCCCGTGTTCGCCGACGGCGACACCGGCCACGGCAATGTCATCAACGTGGCGCGCACGGTCAAGCAGTTCGAGAAGGCGGGCGTGGCCGCCATTTTCTTCGAGGACCAGGTGTCACCTAAGCGCTGCGGCCACATGGAAGGAAAACAGGTTGTGCCCCCGGAGGAGATGGTGGCGAAGATCAAGGCCGCTGTCGATGCCCGCAGCGATCCTGACCTGATGATCATGGCGCGCACGGACGCTCTCGCCGTCTCCGGCCTCGATGAAGCGCTCGCGCGCATGCACCGGTATATCGAAGCCGGCGCCGATATGTCGTTTATTGAAGCGCCGCGGTCCGTCGATGAGATGCGCCGCGCCGTTTCGGAGGTCAGCGTCCCGAGCATGGCCAACATGGTGCCCGGCGGCAAGTCGCCCATCCTGCCCGCGAAGGAACTCGAGCGGATCGGTTTCGCCTGCGTCGCCTATCCGACCGCGCTCACCTGTGCGATGGCAAGGACGGCGGACACTCTGCTCCGGCATCTCCACGCCGCCGGCAGCACCGCGGGCCTGGAGGACTGCATGATGCAGTTCGACGAGTTCAACGAGCTGGTGGGACTGCCCGCGTTGCGCGCCGCCGAAGCCCGCTATTTTGCCTCCGAATAGGGGGACGTCCGAGTGTTATCTTCGTTAATGAATGGCTCTAATTCTTGATGGACTTAAAATTCGAGATCAGATTCTGAAGGAATGCCAGCCGCGCGTTGCGGCGCTCGAAGCTGCGCGCTGCCTGCCGGGTCTGGCGGTGATCCTGGCGGGCGACAACCCTGCCTCCGAAATCTATGTGCGCAACAAGGTGAAGGCGTGCCAGGAGCTCGGCATTTACAGCGAAAAGCTCACGCCGCCCGAGACCGTCACCACCGCTCAGCTCATCGAGATGGTGGAAAGCCTGAACGCGCGCCCTGAGATCGACGGCATCCTCGTGCAGATGCCGCTGCCGAAGCAGGTCGATGCGAAGCGTGTGCTGCTGGCGATCAACCCGGATAAGGACGTGGACGGATTTCATCCGCTCAACCTCGGCAGGCTGGTCACCAACACGCCCGGCCCGCGCGCCTGCACTCCGTCCGGGATCATGGAGTTGCTGAAGCGGTACAACATTCCGATTGCCGGCAAGCACGCGGTCGTGGTGGGCCGCAGCGACATCGTAGGCAAACCGATGGCGTTAATGCTGCTGCACCAGCACGCCACCGTCACCATTTGCCACTCGCGAACGTCCAATCTCGCGGCGGTCTGCCGTGAGGCGGACATTTTGGTGGCCGCTATCGGACAACCCGCTTTCATCACGGCCGAGTTCATCAAGCCCGGCGCCACCGTCATCGACGTGGGAATCAACCGCCTGACTTCGCGGGAACAGGTGGCGTCGATATTCCGGAACGCGCCGGATAAACTGGCTACTTTCGAAAAACGGGGCAGCGTGCTGGTCGGCGACGTGAACCCCATCGATGTGGCCGAGCGCGCCGGGGCGTATACGCCCGTGCCCGGAGGCGTGGGACCGCTGACCGTTGCGATGCTGATGGCAAACACCGTCGAGGCCGCCGAACGGAGACTCGACGTATGCTCCGCGTAGGACTGACCGGCGGGCTCGCCAGCGGCAAGAGCTTTGTCGGAGAAGCGCTCGAGAGCTTCGGCTGCCGCCTCATCAAGGCGGACGAACTGGGACACCAGGTGCTGCTGCCCGGAGGCGAGGCGTACGGCGAGGTCGTGCGTGAGTTCGGCCCGGGCATCCTGGATTCCGGCGGGACCATCGACCGGCGGAAACTCGCCGCCGAGGTCTTCGACAAGCCCGAGCGGCTCGCGGCGCTGAACCGCCTCGTCCACCCGCACGTCGTGCGGCGGGAAGAGGAGTTGATCGCGCGTTTCGCGGAGGAGGACCCGCGCGCCATCGTTGTTGTGGAGGCGGCGATTCTGATCGAAACAGGCAGCTACCGGCGGTTCGACAAGCTGATTCTGGCCGTCTGCACCCCGGAACAGCAGATAGAGCGTGCCGTGGCCCGCGGCGGACTCACGCGGGAGGAGGCCATGGCGCGCCTCGCCCGGCAGATGCCGCTGGAAGAAAAGCGCAAGTATGCGGATTTCATCATCGATACCTCCGGCACCAAAGAGGAAACCCTCAAGCTGGTGTGGGAAACTTTTAAAGTGATACGGAGCATTGCCCCATGAGACTGCGGATTCTGATTCTCGCAACCCTGCTCGTGGCCGCGTTCGTATACATCACTTCCGATACGCCATGGAGCGCCGGGCGGTTGCTCAACCCGATGCGCACTTCAGCCGAACCGCTATGGTCCGGCCCGGATTCCGCCGCGTCTGCGGGCCTGGGAGCCGACGAAAGGGACAACATCGAGATTTACCGCAACGCGCACAGGGCGGTGGTTCACATCACCAGCATCGTCTACAGCCGCAACTGGTTTCTGGAATTGGTCCCGCAAAGGGGCAGCGGCTCGGGTTTTTTGATTGACGACAGCGGGCGCATTCTCACCAACAACCACGTGATCTCGGGCTCTCACGACCTGGAGGTGACCCTTCCCGATCAGACCAAGTACCGCGCGCGCCTGCTCGTCCGCGACCCCGGGAACGACCTTGCCTTGCTGAAGATCGAGCCGCGGAACAAGCTGCCTTTCCTGCGGCTCGGCGATTCCGATTCGCTCCAGGTCGGCCAGAAGGTGCTCGCCATCGGCAACCCGTTCGGTCTGGAAGGCACGCTAACCACAGGCATCATCAGTTCGCTCGGCCGCAGCCTGCGGGACGAGAGCGGCCGCACGCTGGAGGAGATGATCCAGACCGACGCCGCCATCAATCCCGGTAACAGCGGCGGTCCGCTGCTCGATTCTCGGGGCAATGTGATCGGCATTAATACCGCCATTTACGGTCCGGGCTCCAACATCGGCATCGGGTTCGCGCTTCCCATCAACCGCGCCAAGCGGATGCTGGATGAGTACGCGGTCAAAGGCCGCTTCGCCCCGCCGCGCCTTGGCGTCGCCGTGATGTACGTGGCGGGCGACCTCGCCGAAGCGCTCGACCTGCCGCGCGAGGGCGGCCTGCTCATCACGGAAGTCGAGAGGGGATCCGCTGCGGACATGGCTGGACTGCGCGGCGCGCGCCGCCTGGTGATCATCGGGAATTACGAAATCCCGGTGGGCGGCGATTTCATCATCGCTATAGACGGCAAGCCGGTTCAGCGCCGCACCGACCTGACCGCGGTCATGAACCGCAAGCGCCCCGGCGACAAGATGGAGCTCACCATCTACCGCAACGGCCGCACGATGAAGGTTCAGGTGACTCTGGGCGAAAGCACGACCACGCTGTAAGACAATACGGGGCCGGCTCGCCGGCCCTCACTCTCTGCGCAACGGCAGCCGTACGCCCGGCGTGCTGATGTAATCTCCGATTGCGAGCTGAATCGTGGGGTTGTCGGGGACGTCCTCGGGCACGAGGAGATTGATCTGATACAGCCCCCAATGTTGATCGACCGCGCCGGCGTACAGGATGCTGCTGTCCTCTACCGGAATGGAATCGAGCAGCACGCGAAGCTGCCGGCGCGCTGCGATCTCCAGCGGAGCCCGGGGAGGGGCCTTATCGTCGACGAAATCCTTGAAGTTCCCCAGCCCGGTGGCGTAGAGGATCACGATGTCTCCCGGCCGCGCGGGCGACTCCGGAGTGGCCACGGAATACCAAGGCCACCGCTGCGCCACTACGTGGCCGGCATCGAGCTGAAACAACGCCGGCGCATACTCCCCCAACTGAAGAACCACTTCCGGACCGGAAATCCCCCGGTTGCTCAGCCGCATCTTCACGGTCTGTGCTGCCCACCCTATCGGGACAAGAAAGTTCACCTGTTCGGGGGAGATGTAAAAAACCATGGCTTCGATGCCGTTCAGCCGCACGCTCACGGCGCCGAGCCCCGGAGTGTCTGGATCCGCCTCCGTGCGGGATCGGGTCTCGTCGGCCAGGTGCTCTCCGAAAATCGTGGCGAACGTGTACGGGGCCAGGTTGCCAGGCTCCCAACTGGCGGAGTTCACTACTCCCTCGGCGCTGTATACCGGCGCTTGGGCAAAGAGCACGCGCGAAATCGCGAGCAGCGCAATCAGTAAATTGGCGCGATGCATGGCTGTTGCCTGGGGCCTCGTTCCGGGCCCCGGCGTGATACGCCTCCTAAGGGGATTGACATTAAACTAGTTGTTTCTGCGGGCTTTCTTTCTCATTCCCGCAGCGGAATTTTTCATGCCGGAACTGCCCGAAGTAGAGGCCATCTGCGGAATGATCTCTCCCGCGATCACGGGCCGCACCATCAAAGCGGTCCATGTGGTGCGCGCTCTGGCGACGCGCCCGCAGGCGCCCGCCGCCGTGGCCAGGCTCGCCACCGGGCGCAAGATCCGGGCGGTGCACCGCCGGGGAAAGAACATCGTGATCGGCCTTTCGGGCGGTCTCGCCATCCGCATCCACCTGCGTATGACCGGCCATCTGCACGTGGACGGAAAGCCGTCCGCCTCCACCCGGGTGTGGTTCGAACTCGGGCGCGGCCGCGCTCTGTTGTTTGACGATCCGCGCGCGCTGGGCCGCCTGGCCGTCCATACGGAGGCCGAAATCCAGCGCCTGCTGGCTGAGCTCGGCCCCGAGCCTTTTTCGCCCGAATTCACGCCGCAATGGCTCATCGAGGAGGCCCGCCGCTCACGCCAGGCCGCCAAGCTGTTCCTCACGGACCAGAAGCACGTCGCCGGACTCGGCAACATCTATGCGGCCGAGGCGCTCTTCCGCGCGCGCATCCATCCCGCCAGGCCCGTCAATTCCCTGAGTCCGGCGAGGCTCGCAACTTTGCACGGCGCCATCCTCTCCGTTCTCCGGGAAGCGGTCAAAAGTGCTAAGATTGCATACAAATATCCGGGAAAGTCCCTGGAAACGGAGGAGTTTGCCCCGGCGGTTTATGGCCGGGGAGGGGAGCCCTGCCGCGCAATACGCCGGATCGTGCAAGCCGGCCGATCGACGTATTACTGCCCGAAATGTCAGAGATGAATTGATGAGCACGAAAACATCGAGTGTCACGTCCCGCGCTGCCGAATTCCGCGATCAGCTTTCCCGCCGTGTGCTCGTGGCCGATGGCGCCATGGGCACCATGCTCTACGCCAAGGGAATTTTCATTAACCGCTGCTACGACGAGCTGAACCTCTCCGCGCCCGCGCTTGTCCGCGAGCTTCACGAGGAGTACGTCAGGGCGGGCGCCGAAATCCTCGAAACCAACACGTTCGGCGCCAGCCGCATCCGCCTGGCCCCCTTCGGGTACGCCGACAATCTGCGCGCCATCAACGCGGCGGGGGTGCGCCTGGCGCGGGAGGCGGCGCGCGACCGCGCTTTTGTGGCCGGCGCGATCGGCCCTCTGGGCGTGCGGATCGAGCCGCTCGGTCCGACCTCCTTTGCCGAGGCGCGCGCGGCGTTCCGCGAGCAGGCCGAAGCGCTGATTGAGGCTGGCATCGACCTCCTGATTCTCGAAACGTTTTCCGATATCCGCGAATTGCGCGAGGCGGTTTTCGCCGCCCGGGAAGCCGCCGGACCCGACCTGGCCATCATCGCCCAGGTCACGATCGACGATTTCGGCAACATGCCCGACGGCACCGCGACCGAGGCGTTCACCCGCCAGCTCGACGAGTGGCCCGCGGACGTCATCGGTCTCAACTGCTCGGCAGGTCCGAAGGTCATGCTCGAGACCATTGAGAAGATGCTCCGGCATTCGGACAAGCCGATGAGCGCCATGCCGA
Source organism: Acidobacteriota bacterium (assembly GCA_029776225.1). GTDB lineage: Bacteria > Acidobacteriota > Terriglobia > Bryobacterales > Bryobacteraceae > Fen-330. The sequence continues at coordinate 14,999 of JAKOTR010000063.1, forward strand.
ACGCAGGCCACCCCGCGACGGTGGAGGGCCGCCAAATTTATCTGTGCTCGCCGGAGTACATGGCGCAGTATGCCCGCCGCTTCATTCAATGCGGGGTCAAAATTCTCGGCGGATGCTGCGGGACCACGCCCGAGCACATCCGGGCGATCCGCGCGGAGGTGCGTTCGTTCCAGCCCGCTCACCGCAAGGCTGTCGTGACGGTGGAAGAGCCCGCGGCGAAAGCACAGGCCCTGCCCGCCGTACCACTCGCTCAGAAATCGCGGCTCGGAGCGAAGCTGGCCGAGCGCCGCTTCGTGTCCTTCGTGGAAATCCTGCCGCCGCGCGGAGTCGATGCGACGAAGGAAATCGAGGGCGCGAAACTGTGCGCGGCCGAAGGCATCGATTGCATCAACGTCCCGGACGGCCCGCGGGCAAGCGCCCGGATGAGCGCCCAGGTGACCTGCCAGCTCATCCAGCAGCACGCTGGAATCGAGGCCGTGCTGCATTTCTGCTGCCGCGACCGCAACATCCTGGGCATACAGTCGGAATTGTTGGGGGCGCATGCTGTCGGCGTGCGCAATTTGATTTGCATTACGGGAGACCCGCCGCGCATGGGCGCTTACCCGAACGCGACGGCTGTCTTCGACGTCGATTCGATCGGGCTGGTCAACATCGTCAGCAACCTCAACCGCGGGTTGGATATCGGCGGCAACCCGATGGGCTCGCAAACCTCGCTGGTGATCGGCGTGGGCGCGAACCCAGGCGCGCTCAACCTGGATGAGGAGCTGCGGCGCTTCGAATGGAAGGTGGAGGCCGGCGCTGAGTACGTGGTCACGCAGCCCGTCTTCGACCTCAACCTGCTCGAGCGGTTTCTCCGCAGGATCGAACATTTGAAGATCCCGTTGATCGCCGGCATATGGCCGCTCACCAGCTACCGCAACGCGGAGTTCATGGTGAACGAGCTGCGCGTGCCGGTCCCCGAGGAGTACATGAAGCGCATGCGCGCGGCCGATAGCGCCGAGAAAGCGCGGCAGGAAGGCATCGCCATCGCCCGTCAGATGGTCGAGCGGGTCAGGCCGATGGTGGACGGAGTGCAGCTAAGCGCTCCGTTCGGCCGCTACCAGATGGCCATCGAGGTCGCCCAGGCGGTCAAGGCTTGAGCGGAATGCGCCGCGCCCGGCGCTCTCAGGATGCCGCAAGCCGTCAACTAGTTGCATAATAGGCTTCTTACCCTCTAATGGCAACTGATCTGATCGAAATCGATCCCGACCGCCCCAGTCCCGAGGCGATAGACAAGGCCGCCGCCGCCATAAGGCGCGGCGCGGTTGTTGCGATCCCCACGGACGCCTTGTATAGCCTCGTCGCGGACCCTTTCAACCTCCACGCGGTCGGGCGCGTGTTCCTCGCTAAGGGCCGCGAGTTCCACCGCTCTCTTCCGCTGCTCATCCCGGACCTGCTGGCGGCGGAAGATCTCGCGAAGGAAATCCCGCCCCGCTTCTACGTCCTGGCGCGGCGCTTCTGGCCCGGACCGCTGACCATCATCGTTCCGGCTTCGGCCAAGGTGCCGTTGAAGGTGACGGGCAATACGGGGCGGCTTGCGTTGCGGCAGGCACGCTCGGCGGTCGCCAACGCGCTGCTGGAGCGGCTCGGCCAGCCGCTGATCGCTACCAGCGCCAACCTTTCCGGCCAGCCCACCTGCCGGAGCGGGATCGAGGTCTTCGGGATGATGGATAGCCGCGTGGACCTCGTGCTGGACGGCGGGCTCTGCACCGGACCGGGCAGCACGACCGTCGATATCACCGAGCCGTGCTGGCAGATCATCCGCGAGGGCGCGATTCCGGCCAAGGAAGTGGCCGAAATTCTCGCCTAGCGCGGTCCGGCCTGGTCAGGGCGGAGCTTACGCGGTAACTACGCGCACTCGCCGCGGCGATGTCTTCCGCGATCATTCTTCTCTTGCCCTTTTCGATGAAGAAGCTCGGCCCCGCCTGTAAGTAAGAGGGAAATACCCTCATGCTGCGGAAAAAGTATTCGGCGTTGCGCAGCTTATAAGTCGAGCCGTCGGGAATTACACGCTTCTCGCCGGCGCGCTTTGCGATCATATTCACGGCTTTGATCGCAACATCCCCCATCAGCATCAGCGCCTTTGTCTTGGGGAACAGGCTCAACTCCTTCTCCAGCAGGAAGGAGCATTCGCGGATGGTGTCCGTCTCGATTCCGTAGCCCGTCTTGGCGCATTTTACGGCCGTGGTGAGGTACACGCCCCGCTTCAGAATGTCCTTCACGGACGATACGTTTACTCCAGCGTCGTTGAACGCCATGACAGTGGTCTGCTGGAATAGCGGATCGCCTTTGGCATAGAAGTGATCGTCCGGATTCTGCGGAGCCGCTTCCGGCACTATCACGATGGAGATTGTTTCGGGGTTCAAACTGACTGCGGGCACGGCGTAGCAATCGTGCCTGTCGTCCTTACAGCGGAATGCCGTGCATCCCACGCATTGATTTACACGCATGGCAGCCTCCCGGGGTTTTCGTGCCGACCCGCCGGTCAAAAAAGAGAGTACGCCACCATTGCCTTCGAAGTGGCTCTCCTCCATAATCGGAAACAAGATGAGCGCCTATTCTCGATTCGGACTTACAGGCCTTTTGTTTGCCATGATGGCATATCCCGCGAACATCGAACAGCGAATTAATGATCTGCTGTCGCGAATGACCCTGGAGGAGAAACTGGGGCAGATGTCGCAGCACTCCGTCGGCGGACCCATCTCGGCGCAGCTCAAGGACGAGATCCGCAAGGGGCGGTGGGGATCGTTCCTCAACGCTGGCAGTCCCGCCGACCGCGTCGAGGCCCAGCGCATCGCCCTCAAGGAAAGCCGCCTTGGCATCCCGCTGATATTCGGCCGCGACGTGATTCACGGCTACCGCACGATCTTCCCCATCCCCCTGGGGCAGGCGGCGAGCTGGGATCCGGAGCTCATCCGGCAGGCAGCGCGGGTGGCCGCTCGCGAGGCCTCCGCAGCCGGAATTCATTGGACGTTCGCCCCAATGCTCGACATCACCCGCGATCCCCGCTGGGGCCGTATCGCGGAGACTCTCGGCGAGGATCCCTACCTTGCCAGCGCGCTCGGAGCGGCGATGGTGCGCGGATTCCAGGGCGACTCGCTCGATGCGCCGGGATCGATTGCGGCCTGCGTGAAGCACTACGTTGGCTACGGCGCGGCCGAGGGCGGGAGGGATTACAACACCACCTGGATCCCCGAGCGCTTGCTGCGCGACGTTTACCTGCAGCCGTTCCATGCGGCCATTCGGGCCGGGGCGGCCACCGTGATGAGCGCCTTCAACGACCTCAATGGCGTGCCCGCCAGCGGCAACCCCTTCACCCTGCGCCAGGTGCTCCGCAATGAGTGGAAATTCGACGGCTTCGTGGTGAGCGACTGGAATTCCGTCATCGAAATGGTCCCGCACGGCGTCGCGGCCGGCCCCCGCGAAGCGGCCCTTATTGCGCTGCGCGCCGGCGTGGATATGGAGATGGTCAGCCGCAGCTACTACGAGCACCTCAAGCAGGCTGTGGAATCGGGCGAGGTGGACCAAAAGCTCATTGACGATGCCGTGCGGAACATCCTGCGCGTGAAATTCCGCCTCGGGTTGTTCGATAAGCCCATCCCGGAGAAGGTGGCCGCCGAAGAGGCCCCGCCGGATGCGGAAGCGCTCGCCGTCGCGAAAAAACTCGCCGCGGAAAGCGTGGTGCTGCTCAAGAACGCGAACCGCACCCTTCCGCTCTCGAAGACAATCGGCAGGGTGGCGGTAATCGGGCCGCTTGCCGATAGCCCCGTGGACCAGATGGGCTGCTGGGTCATGGACGGGAAAGCCTCCGACGTCCGCACTCCGCTCGCGGCGTTCCGGGACGTGCTCGGCGCCGCGCGGGTGGCGTACGCGCCCGGCTTAAAGACCAGCCGCGACACGAGCCGCGCCGGCTTCCCCGCCGCATTGGAAGCGGCGCGCCGCGCGGACGCTGTCTTGCTCTTCCTCGGCGAGGAGCAGATACTTTCCGGCGAAGCGCACTCGCGCGCGTTCCTGGATTTGCCCGGAGCGCAGGAAGCGCTGGTTGAGGAGGTGGCTAAGGCAGGGAAACCGCTGATTGTGGTGATCATGGCCGGGCGTCCGCTGACCTTCGAGAAGGTGGCGGCACGGGCGGATGCGGTGTTGTACGCCTGGCACCCGGGAACCATGGGCGGGCCCGCCATCGCCGACCTCGTGCTCGGCGTCGAATCGCCTTCGGGCAAGCTGCCGGTGACGTTCCCCCGCACCGTCGGGCAGATTCCGATCTATTACAACCACATGAACACCGGACGCCCGCCCTCGGAGAAGGCGCTCGGCATTCCCACGGGCACGCCGGTCGATCCGCAAGGGTTCGACTCTAAGTATCTTGACGTGGACTTTACCCCCGCTTACCCGTTCGGCTATGGGCTTTCCTACACGACCTTCGAGTACACGAACCTGCGGGTGTCGTCCCCTTCGATGCCGATGGGCGGCAAGCTGACGGTGTCGGCCGATGTCGCCAACACCGGAACGGTGGAAGCGGACGAAATCGTGCAGCTTTACGTGCGCGACCTGGTGGGCAGCGTGACGCGCCCGGTCCGGGAGTTGAAAGGATTCCGGCGCGTGAGGCTGAAACCCGGCGAGAAACGAACCGTCGAGTTTGAGCTGACAACCGCGGACCTCGCCTTCCACAACGCGGAAAACAAGCTGGTGACCGAGCCCGGCGTGTTCCACGTCTGGATCGGACCCGACTCCACGCGCGGTCTGCGCGGCGAGTTCCGCGTCACGGAATAGAATCCGGCGGGCTGTGGGTCAGCGCCGCGTCGACTGCAGAGGAATGCGGATCAGCACCCACGCCAGCGCCGCGAATCCGGCGAGCGACAGCCATCCGCCCCAGGCGGGATAGAATCCGAACTGCTCGTGGCCGGTGAGCAGCCGCGTGAGCGACGGCCACGCACTCACGCCGGCCACGGCCAGCAGAATCCCCATGATCGCTTCGCCGGCGATCAGGCCGGATGCGATCAGCGTGCCTTTTTCCTCGATCCGGGCGCGGTCCTCCGCGGGGCGGGGAGCGGCAATCCGGTCCGCGACCCACCGCATGACGCCGCCAGTGAAAATCGCCGAGTCGGTTTCAAACGGCAGGTACAGCCCCACGGCGATCAGCATGGGCGCACGCGCGCCGCACAGGATCAGCGCGATGGCGAAGGCGGCGCCGATCGCAATCAACCCCCAGGCCATCTGCCCGCCCACAATTCCCTTTGCCAGCTCCGCCATCAACCCGGCCTGCGGCGCTGGCAGCGCGCGCCCCCCGATTCCACCCGTTGCCAGGTTGTCCTCGTGCAAAACGATGATCGGGCCCAGGAGGAAGAACGAAAGCAGCACGACAGCAACGATCTCGACTACCTGCATCTTCCACGGAGTCCCGCCAAGCAGGTGGCCAGCCTTGAGGTCCTGAACCAGCGACCCCGACAGGCAGCACGCGCAGCAGACCACCGCCGCCACTCCCAGCACCGCCGCCACTCCCGCGGGCCCTTTGACCCCTATGGCGAGCATGACGAGCGCGGCCACAACCAGCGCCACCAGAGTGAGCCCCGATACGGGCTGGTTGGAGCTGCCCACCAGCCCCACCAGGTATCCGCCGACGGCCGAGAGCAGAAACCCCGTCACCGTCATCACGAGCGCCGCCGAGATCGCCGCCGCCCAGCCATTGGTGAAGTAGTAATAAATCCCCGTGATCGGCCCCAGCAACGCAATGATGCCGATCGCGATCCAGCGGGCGGGAATGTCGCGCTCGGTCCGCTCGACCGGCTTGCCGTGCGCGCCTCCCGCCGCGGCGAACGCGCCTCGAAGCGATGCGAGGATCGTGTTGCGCATCGAAAACAGCGTGTAGCAGGCGCTCACCAGCATCATTCCCACCGCGATCGGGCGCACGACGTTGTACCACACGCTGTAGGTGACAACGTCCCAGGGCGCATTGGCCGCCGCCCCCAGGCGGCGCGGAAGATCGGGGTCGAAGAACAGCAGCAGCGGGATCAGGACCCACCACGCGATTACGCCGCCCGCGAAAGTGATCGACGCGAGCTTCGGCCCGATGATGTAGCCGATGCCGGCCAGCGCGGGCGAGAGCGCGGGCGTTGTCCACGGAATCCCGCCCGTGTGCGCGACTTCCGTTAACGGCCGGCGGTCGAAATCGAAATGGCGAACAACGGCGCGTGGAAATTCCAGAAATCCGCTGGAAAACTCCCGGAAAATCTGAAGCCCGCGCTCGGATTTCAGAACCTGAAGGACCGCGCCGAAACCCATTGCGCCGAATAGGAACCGCGGCGCGTCGCCCGAGCGGTCGCTAGCTTTGACGATTTCGGCGCTGGCGACGCTTTCCGGCCAGGGCAGCCCCGCATCGACGCACAGCGGCCGGCGGAGCAGGATTATAAAGAAGACCCCGATCAGCCCCCCGGCCAGCAGGATAAATGCCGCCTCCCAATAGTGCTCCCGCAGATCGGACCATAGGCGCACTCCGTCCATTTCCACCAGCATGAACGCCGGAATGGTGAAGATCGCGCCGGCAACCAGGGCCTCCCCTACGGACGCGGCCGTGCGCGCGATGTTCTGCTCGAGCACGCCCCCTTTCACCCGGGGAATCCGGAACAGGGCCAGAGCGATGACGGCTGCGGGGATGGTGGCGGCCACGGTTTGGCCGGCTTTCATTCCCAAATAGGCGTTGGCGGAGCCGAAAACGAAGGCAAGAAACAGGCCCAGCCCGACGGCTTTTACCGTCAATTCGGGTTGCGTTCCGTCCGGCTTCATCACGTCAGTGCTGCAAACCGCAACTTCAGAACCGGACTGATCTTATTCACGAGGAATCACTTCACTGCAGGCGGGCCCGGTTTCTCTCGCTGGAGATGAGTTCCTCGAAAATGGCAAGTACTTGTTTTCTATAGCGATAGACCCGCTGAAGCCTTTCGCGGAAAGAGGGTTCGAACCGGCCTGAGTTCATCCACTTCTGAAGCAGTGGCTTGGGAATATCGATGTCTTTTCGCAGCAACTCCGGCGAGTGGCCGCGCAGAAACAGCCCGTAAAACATGGCTGCCTCCTTTCGCGGAGCCGCTGGATCAAACTCATCCCTGGCCGGCATGCTTTCACCTACCCAAAAAAAACCACCACCCGGGAACGGCCCCGGCCCGGTGGAGAATACTAAGAAACTAGAGTATAAACACGGTGGCAGCGCTCAATCAACCCCCCGGAACGGGATCTGGCCGTCTCATTATCTGGACGCAAGGGAATAAGGGACGGTGTCGAATTATTTAGCGAATCGCAACAGTGACCCCGGCCTGGCTCGGCACGCCGCCCGCCCTGAGCACGACGGGTTGCTCGCCGGGAGAGCACTCGTCCGGAACCCGCACCGTCACGCGCAGCAACCCGGCCGTGTGCCCGGCTGAGAGGATCGCGGCCGGCCGTCCCCCGATCTCGACCGCCAGCGGCGATGCACTCCCCTCGCCCGTGGCATAGATCGTGAGCGCGCTTCCGCGCGCCGCCGGATTGTCCGCCGAGTTCAACGTGCCGTCCTCGTTTTCCGCGGCGGCAGGTCCCGTGCCCCATGCCAGCGTAAAGATTCCGGGGTTGGACGGGGCAACCGGAACGATCATGCGCAGAGAGCCGGCGGGCGTGCGCACCTCGACATTCGCCATCTCGCGCCCGGCAACCGCTTGCGGAACCACCAGGTTGATCTGAGTGGAGCCGGAGTACAGCAGGGCCGCCGGTTCCCCTTCGAACAGCACCTCGGCGGAATCCAGGGCCGTGCCGAAAAGCGTCGCGATCTGCCCGGGCGCCACCGCCCCCGGCAGCATGCTCGCGGAATTGACCACGGCGGCAACCGACAGAGCGGGCGGATCCTCAATTTCAGGCGGCGGCATCGCCACCGGCGTAAGCATCCGGATCAGGCCGTTGCCGCGGTCGGCGACGTACACCACCCCTGCGGCGTCCACCGCGATTCCCGCGGGCCCGTCGAACTCGGCTTCGAGCGCGGGAGCGTCCTCCCCGGCATAGCCGCTCGCGCCGGTCCCGGCAATGGTCTCGATCACGCTGCGTGCGTCCACTCTGCGTATCCGGTTGTTCCCCGTGTCCGCGATGTACAGGCTGCCTTCCGAGTCCACCGCCACCGCTGCCGGCGCGTTCAACCCGGCTGCAGCCGCGGGGCCGCCATCGCCGTCGGACGACGGCTCGCCCCGGCCCGCCACCGTCGTGATCGTTCCCTCTTTCGTGACTCTTCTGACAGCGTGGTTCCCACTGTCGGCTATGTAGAGGTTCCCCTGGGCGTCCAGGCAAAGCCCTGCCGGGTTCTTGAGAAGAGCGGACGCTGCGGGCCCGCCGTCGCCCGCGTATCCCGGCGCGCCGGTTCCGGCAACAATTTGCTCGCTGCCGTCCGGTGCGATCCGGCGGACTGTGTGGGCGGCCGTGTCCGCAACGTAGATGTTTCTTTCCGAATCCACCGCGATGCCCGAGGGGAGTTGCAACGCGCTCGTCTCCATCGTGGAGATGTAGCCGCCGGAATCCACCCTCCGTATGCGGCCCCCCGCCGCTTCCGTAATCCACAGGCCTCCTTCGGCATCGACTGCGACGCCTTCGGGTCCGTCCACTTGGGCGCGGATCGCGAAACCGGTGTCGCCCGTTGATCCGGCATACCCTATGCCGGCCGCCGTTGTGATGATGCCGGAGGAGATTTTCCGCACCCGGTGACCGGCGCGGTCCGCAACGTAAAGGTTCCCGGCGCCGTCCAGCGCCAGGCCGGTAGGCGCCTCCAGGTGTGCCGCGAGCGCCGGACCGTTATCTCCGGCCGGGCGGAACTCTCTGCCTCCGGCGAAAGCCTCAACCACCCCGGACGGCGAAACGCGCCGCACAAGGCCAACCCCGGAGTTCGTGTCCGCGATGTAGAGATGCCCGGTGGGGTCGAAGACGATGGCGCGCGGCTGGTTGAAGCGCGCCTCGGTGGCCGGTCCGCCGTCTCCGCTGTATCCCGGGAAGCCGGTTCCCGCTACCCGCACCGGAACCGGGGCAAATTTCCAGACCGCGCTGGTCCCCTTGTCGGCCACGTGGAGCGAGCCCGCAGCGTCAAACGCGATGCCCGTTGGGGTGTTGAGCACACCCTCGGGATACGGCACGGTGGTCAGAATGCCGTTCACCACTTTGCGGACCCGGTGATTGCCGCTGTCCGCAATGTAGAGTGCGCCGAAGCGGTCCACGGCAAGGCCCGCCGGGGAGTTGAGCGGAGCGAAAGCGGCATTCACCGCCATGTCGTCTTCCACCGATCCGGCGCTGCCGGTCCCCGCGATTCGCGAAAGGACGCCGCCCGGCGTGAGCCGGTACACGCTATGGCCGCCGAAATCGGAGATATAAAGGTTGCCCGCCACATCGATGGCCAGGTCCCGTGGCTGGACGAATTCGCCGTCGCCTCCGGCCACCGTGCTGATGATGCCCTCGGTTGAGACTTTTCGGATGCGGGCGTTGCCGAGATCCGCGATGTAGAGATTGCCGCCGGAGTCCACCGCGAGCCCGTAAGGCGCGTTGAGCCGCGCGGCAGTTGCGGGGCCGCCATCGCCGCGAAATCCCGCACGCCCGGTGCCCGCCACGGTCGTTACGACGCCGTCCGGAGATATCTTCCTTACGCGGTGATCGAGCGCGTCGGCGATGTAGAGGTTGCCCGCCGCGTCGACCGCAAGCCCCTCCGGAGCGCCGAGTCGCGCCATCGCAGCCGGGCCGCCGTCGCCGCAGTCGCCGAAACCCGCGATGGTCGTGATTCTGTAGCCGGTCTGGGCGGCCGCAACAGCGGCGGATGCGGCAATCGCGAGCAAGACAGTACTTATACGCACGGGTTCCATTAAGTTGGTGCGGCGCTATCCGCCAAATTCTCTCTAAGCGGCCTTTTCCGGATCGATAAGGTCTACGTGCTTGTTCGACTGATTGCCGCCGGCCTGCTCGCCGCCGCGCTGAGTGGAGCCGAGAGACCGCTGTATCTGAAGACGCGGACGATCACCGCGGCGCGCCGGGCCGAGGAGAGCCGCACCGCCGAAAGCCACACCGCCGCCCCCCGCCGGCTGTCTGCGGCGCGCAGGCATCTGCTGGTTCAATTTCGCGACGCGCCCCGCGCCGAGTGGGTGCGGGAGCTCCAACAGCGCGGCGCTACCGTGCTCGACTACGTTCCGGACCACGGCTTTCTTGTTTCGGTCGCCGAGGGCGCCAACCTGGAGGGAATGGACCTGGCCCTGGCCGAGCCTCTGCGCCCGGCCGATAAGGTGAGCCCGCTGTTGCAGCGGGTACCGCGCTTGGGCATCCGGCGCATGGTCATGCCGGAAACGTTCGTGGTTGAGTTCCACCGCGACGTCCTCACGGCCGAAGCGCGCGAGCTGGTGCGAGCCCACGGCCTGGCCGTCCGCGAGCACCCCGACCTGTTGCCGAACCAGCTTCTTGTTCAAAGCACGTACGAGGATGTCGTCCGGCTGAGCGAGTGGGACGAAGTCGCGTATGTGTTCCCGGCTTCGCGGGAACTGACGGCGGGGGAACGCGTGTATGCCTGCCCGGGAGCTTCCACCCTCTATGGGCGGGTGGGTCAGTACACGGCGCGAATCGGCGACGGTTGGGATGGGCCAGGCAAGGGCGCGGCCGAAATCGGCTATTACCTTGGGCCGCTGGCAAGCGCGCTGCCCCGCGCTCAGGTGGCGGCAGAGGTCCTTCGCGGGCTGACCGAGTGGAGCAGGTACGCCTCTGTCCAGTTCATGCCCGCCAGCAGCCCCAACGCCTCCCGGTCTATCTCGATCCTGTTCGCAAGGCGGGCACACGGGGACGGATATGCCTTCGACGGCCCGGGAGGGGTCTTGGCTCACACCTTCTACCCTTCGCCGCCCAACCCCGAGCCCATCGCCGGCGATATGCACTTCGACGACGAGGAGAACTGGCGTATTGGCGAGGACTTGGATGTGTTCACCGTGGCGCTGCACGAAGCCGGGCACGCGCTTGGACTGGGGCATTCCGATAATCCTTACTCGGTGATGTACCCGTACTACCGGCGCGTCACCGCGCTTACCGAGGAAGACATAGCGGCCATTCGCGAGCTTTACGCCCCAGCGGGCATCCCGGAAACCCCGGCGGAGCCGGAACCGCCTGTTGAGCCCGGCCCGGAACCGCCCGTCGATCCTGCCCCGGAGCCCCCCGTCAATCCCAAACCCGAGCCGCCCGTCGACCCTGACCCGCCGGCGCCGCCGGTCGCTCCGACGCTTTCCATTACGGTCCCAACCACCGCGCCCACTTACGTCTCCCAAGCGCCTGTGGTAAAACTGGCGGGCTCGGCGGATCACCCCGACGGAATCCTCGAGGTCACCTGGCGGAATGCCGCTGGCGAGGGAGGCAAGGCTGTTGGCACGCGCGCCTGGGTGGTGCCCGAAGTGCCGCTGCGCGCCGGGTCTAACCTCATCACCGTGACCGCTGTTGCCGCCAGCGGAACCTCGGCTTCCCGGACGATTACGGTGACCTATGCCGGGGCGAACGATACAACCGCGCCCTCGCTCGTTATCCTCTCGCCGGCAAGCACCAGCTTCGCAACCAGCGCCGCAACGGTGGTTATCAGTGGGAGGGCCGCGGACAGCTCAGGCATCGCCCGCGTCACGTGGACCGATTCCACCGGCAAAACCGGCGACGCCTCAGGCACGACGTCGTGGAACACCGGCCCCATACCCTTGCGCGTGGGCTCAAACGTCATCACGATCCGGGCTTACGATTCGGCCGGAAACATGGCGTGGAGATCGGTGGCGATCACGCGGCGGTGAGACAGAGCCGCAGGGAGGGGAGGAGCCTGTTGGTAACTGGCTGTTTCCCTGCGGCTTACAATCCCTGGGGGATTTGCGGACGGAAAAACACGAAAAAGCACACCCGGGCAGTCCTCGTGTCCCGGGCGCGTTTGTCCGGCACAGGCGGGATCAGGCCCTGACCGGCTGCGCGGCCTGCGTCAACTGCCGCAGTTGCTCCCGCATCGTCTCGAGCGAGGAGACCAGCCGGCGGACATCCACCCGTCCGATGCCGATCGTCTGGAGCGCCAGGCGCAACTCCACCATCAGCATTGCGTAGTTGAAAATCAGCCGCTGCTTCAGCAGCAACCCGGCCAGGTCGGGCCGGTCCTGGGAAGCGCTCAACATGACCATCTTGGCTGCCGTGGACAGCCGGTCAAAATCGCGGCGGAGGCAGCGGAGATAGTGCCGGAAAACACGCCGGCGTTCAGCCTGAAGCTTTTTGGAGATTTTCGGATGAAATCCCGGCTGCGCCGCCAGAAAATCGTAGTCTTCCTCGACAAATAGCCTCTCCATCGGCCGGTACCGGGCGATGGAAAACTCGCGGCACCATTCCAGGTCCACCTGCTCATCGCCGTCCCGCGCAGTGAGACGGCGAAACAGAAGCAGGAACGCCAGGCCGACCAAGAGGGCAAGCACTACAGCGCTTGCAAGTGCGACATTCATAAACAGCTCCTCCCTGTAAAACACCCCGTCCAGAATAATCCAAGGCTTCACAGGAATGCAATCGATTTTCGGAGAATTACACGTAATATAGACGGTAATGTACGGCCTATTACTTACGGGCTGCCCGCAAAAGGGTGGAGTTGATAGCCGCAAGATGCTCGACCAACATCTCCTCATCCTGAGGTGCCGGCCGGCGGAGGATCCGGAAAAGCCGGGTCTCGCCCTCGCGGTTCAGAAAGACAATCCAGACCGCCAGGCATACGGTCGTGATGCAGGAGAGGGCGATATTGACAACCTGCGTTACCTGGCTCCCCATCACGTTACGCAAGAGGACGGCCACGGCCAGCGGCAGGAAATAAGCGGCATACGCGATGCAATGAACCACCACATTCCGGCTCAAGGGCACCGGGCACCAGACCAGAAAACCGGTGATCAGCAGCAGGAAAACCACCAGGCTCGACAAAATCCCGCGGTCGATGGCCAGCAGATATAAGAGGGTGGGGAACTGTTCACCCGGGTTGCTCAGATCCGTCCACAAAGTGACTGAGGAAAAGATCAGGGATACTACCAAGCCTCCCAGCAACGCCCAGCGGCCAAGTGTCGCGATTCCCTTGTAGTTTTGCAAAACCAGAGAGTACAGCTCAAGGACCACCAGGATGTAGAAGAACCACAGGATGACCTGCGTGACGACCCACACCCAGGCATAGGCGTTCGTGGCGAAAGGAAGGTCCGGACGGCTATCCAACAGACGAGCTACAGGCGGGACCGCCGCCAGAAGCACCGCCCGGAATACGCGGAACAGAAGATAGGCCGCAAAAAACCGGTAAATCCGGTGCAGAGCACCCTGCCGCAGCCGGAAATATAGGACCAGGTGGCCCAAGATTGTCAGCCACCAGAGATATGTCTCCAGCGCCTGAGGCGACAACGTCATAGTACCGGCCCGACGGCCTAATCAATTCTATCACCCCGCGTTCACGGCATAAACAAAAAAACACCCTCCTGTTGCCAACCTCGGGGCCCCTATCCCCACTCACCCAACAGTACTAGTCCCCGATGATCACTTGGAATAGGGGCAGGGGAAGCAGTGGGGGATCGGGTCGTGCCAGTCGGCGGTCGCAACACCCGTCACACCCAGGGCCAGCATCAACGCGAAGAAAACTCTCAGCAACATCGCAGATAACCTCCTTCAGTTCTCACTTGGAATAGGGGCAGGGGAAGCAATGGGGGATCGGGTCGTGCCAGTCGGCGGTCGCAACGCCGGTCACTCCCAAAGCCAACATCAATGCGAAGAAAACTCTCAGCAACATTAGAAGAATCTCCTCCAGAAATCAGGTTTTTTACGTGCAATGAACAGGTTACATGGAACCTGCGCGAACGCAACAAAAGCCGATAAGATTTTCTGAATTCAGAACAACGGCTTCCCGCGGTTTCCAAAATGGAACGCCCTGGAAAGATCGGCGTTTTCGTGTAAAATGGGGCAGGATTAGAAAGTGTGGGCGATGAAACGCCACGAGCCCAAGGGAAACCTGGAAAGAACCGCCATGGCGGACCTCTGGCGGCACACACTCTCGCAGATTCCCAGTGTTTTTGGGCGTCTCGTGTATCTCACTTCACTTCGCGACCAGAACACCGGACGCTATGAACACTACGGGCTAAGCCAGGCTTTCGGCGAGGACGAGGCCGACTCGGTGTTGCGCCAGAGCCACGAACAGGCCTTCGCCGAGTGGCTCTGTTTCACGCTCGAGCAGCAGAAGGCGGACCTGGACCTCTATCTCGCCGGCCTGAACGGAAACCGCCGCACGATCATCAACACGTGGATCCGCCTGGCGCCGTACAGAAACCTCGTGCCTGCCATCGCACGGGAAGTCGAAAGGCAGCTCTATCTGGCGGACCTGGAGACGATACTCGAGTTGCTCAGGAGCGAGTACGGCGTCGCTTCCCCTGGTCAAGACGCATAGCTACCGCGCACACCTGCCCGAGTATGTCGATCTCGTCGGGATAGGCATAGATTTCCGGGCTGCACTGCGAGGCGGGGTGCGGCTGAAGCAGAATGTGGTTGCCCGTAACATTGCACCAGCAACAGGCGTATCCGTTGCGGTGTTCAAAGAAATAGATGGGCCGGTCGAATTCGCTGGCCCAGGTGTTTTCCGTCACTTTCCTTCGGCTCTCGTCGATCACCACGAGCGAGCCGGGTTGCAGCAACGGGTACATGGTCCAATCCTCGGTCCCAACGAATCCGTAACGATGGTTCTTCAGATCGAGCCCGTTCAGCAGCACCAGCGGCAGCTTGCCCCAGCGCTGGATCATCCGGCTCAGATAGGTGGTGCGGCGCAGGTCGATGCCGGGGTCGAGCGAGAGCGGGAGCTGAACCGATGAGTGCGGATTCGGCACAAAGTTGACCGTGTGCGTCCGCTCGATTTCGACCACGTTCATCGAATCGGCCGGGAGGGCGGTCAGGTCCACACCGTACCATTCCAGCACCTCCGTGATGTCGAGCCTGTAAATCGCACACAAAGAATAGAGCCGGTATATCGTGGGGACAGTCCCTTTGTTCTCGATGTCCGCTAGCCTGCTCAGCGCGATTATGAACTCATCGTTTTTATGGCGTTCGGCAATGCGCAAGCTCGCTTCTTCTACGTCCCGGTAGCGGAGGTTGAGCCGTTCCCGGGCTCTTTTTAGTTTCTGTCCGGCTTCCTCCATGCTATGATCCTCTCTCGGCTGGCTCGAGCGGCGGGAGAGCGTTCCACCAAGTTGGACACTTGAAAGCAAAGTACCAGCTCCGCAAGAATTATATCGGTGTGGGAGAAGCGGAGCAAGCGCGCCGCAGCGATTCTGTTCTGAATTCGGAACAAAATATTTTCGGGGAAGGTGATTTTGCACATTGTCGTTGGCATAACGGGCGCCAGCGGGTCCATCTACGGCCTGCGGATCCTGGAAAAGCTGCACCGGAACTCCCAGGTGGAGGTCCACCTGCTCATCACCAGGTCCGGCGAGCGCACCCTCTACCTGGAAACAGGGAAGAAAAGGGCCGATCTGAAGGCCCTGGCGCGCCACTGCTACTCGATCGACGATGTCGGGGCGCGGCTGGCAAGCGGCTCCTTCCCCACCCATGGAATGGTCGTGGCGCCGTGCTCGATCCGGACCATGTCCGCGATCGCCGCCGGCATCAGCTCCAACCTGCTGCTCCGCGCCGCCGACGTCGCTTTAAAGGAGCGCCGCAAACTGGTTCTGATGGTGCGGGAATCCCCCTTTCACCTCGGCCATCTGCGTTCCATGACCGCGCTTACGGAAATGGGCGCCATCATTGCGCCGCCGATCCCGGGCTTCTATCACAAGCCTCAGACCGTGCTAGACCTGGTCGATCATTCCGTAGATAGGGTACTGGACCTGTTAGGAGTACCTGATCCGGATGCCCGCAGGTGGGAGCCGCATCACCCTCAAGGAGAGTAATTTGAAGAAAGCCACCGAGCGAGTCGCGTTTCAGGGCGAAAAAGGCGCCTTCAGTCAGGAGGCGGTGAGAAAACTGCTGGGCGAGCGGGCCGAGGTCATCCCCTGCCAGCGCTTCGAGGACGTCTTTCTGAGGCTCAAGGAGAAGGAGGCTACCGCTGCCGTCGTCCCGATCGAAAACACGCTCGCGGGATCCGTGCACGAGAACTACGACCACCTGCTCGCCTACGATTTCGAGATCCGCGCCGAGACGAACGTCCGCATCAACCACCACCTGATCGCGCCGCCGGGAGTGCGGTTCCGCGACATACGCCAGGTCTACTCTCACCCGGTGGCGCTCAACCAGTGTCTGCGGTTCTTTAACGAGAACCCGCAGATCGAAAGAGTGCCGTTCTACGACACCGCCGGCAGCGTCAGGATGGTGATGACCGAGAAGCGAAAGGACGCCGCCGCAATCGGTTCCGCCGTGGCCGCGGAGATCTACGGCGCCCACATCGTGCGCCGCTCCCTGGAAGACGACCGCCGCAATTTCACCCGGTTCTTCCTGTTGCGCCGCCCCGACTATCCCAAACGCGAACGCTGCGCCTCGGCGCGCAACGTCGAGTGGAAGACCACGCTGGTGTTCTCCACCCGGAACACGCCCGGCTCGCTGTTCCGCGCGTTGAGCGCGTTCGCTCTCCGCGACGTGAACCTCACCAAGATTGAATCCCGCCCGCTGCGCGGCCGCCCCTGGGAGTACCTGTTCTACGTGGACTTCATGGGGCGGGTTGACGAGGAGCGGGTCCGCAACGCGCTGGGGCACTTACGGGAGCTTGCGGATTTCATGCGCGTGCTCGGCTGCTATCCCAAGGGCTGCTAGCCGATGCGCGCCTCCCGCTGGATTCCCACTGTGTCGATGTTGCTGGTTTCTTTGATCAGCTATATCGACCGCAACGCCCTGGCACTGCTCGCGCCGACGATTCTCAAGGAAACGCATCTGTCGGCGGAGCAGTACGGTTGGGTGATCTCGGCGTTCTCCATCGCCTATATGATCGGTAACCCGGTCTGGGGACGCGCGCTCGACCGCATGGGGCTGCGGTTCGGAATGATCGCCGCGGTCTCACTCTGGACGGCGGCTTCGGTATCGCACGCGTTCGCGGCGGGTTTTCTCAGCTTCGCGGTGGCACGCGCGCTGCTGGGTTTCGGCGAGGGCGCCACGTTTCCGGGCGGCCTGCGAACGGTCACCCAAACCCTGGAGCCTCACCTGTATGCGAGGGGCATCGCGGTCGCTTACAGCGGCGGCTCTCTCGGCGCGGTTGTGACGCCGTTGATCCTTACTCCGATCGCCGTCTGGTGGGGCTGGCGCGCCGGTTTCTGGTTCACCGGATTCGTCGGTGTGAGCTGGCTGGCGCTCTGGCTCGTGGTAAGCCGCCGCCCGGACGTGCGGAGCGCGCCGCAGACCCGCCACGCCGAGACGCAGGCGGGGGATGCACCGCGTTTCAACGATCCGCGCGTTTGGGGGTTCATGCTGGCCTATGCCCTCTGCGCCCTGCCGATCGGGTTCGTCATCTACGGGACGGCGATCTATCTCAGCCAGGTCTGGGGCAAGACGCAGGCGGAAATCGGCGCCGTGTTGTGGGTCCCTCCGGTGGGTTGGGAGATCGGCTATTTCTTCTGGGGCTGGCTTGCGGACCGCATGTGCCGGGCATCGGGCAAGCCGCTGGCGGCGCTGCGCCGGCTCATGCTGGCTGCGATGCTGTTGAGCCTGCCGCTGGCTCTGACGCCGTGGCTGCCCTCGTTCCGGCTGGTGCTCTGCGAACTCTTCCTTGCCATGTTCGTGGCGGGCGGGTTCATCATTCTGTCGATGGCCTACGCCACGCACACCTTCTCGAAAGCGCACTCCGGGCTCATTGCAGGACTGGGAGCAGGCGCCTGGAGCGCCGCCGTGGGACTCGTGATGCCGGTGTTCGGGCGCCTGTTCGACTTGCACCGGTTCGACGCGGCGTTTGTGCTGGCGGCGCTCTGCCCGGTTCTGGGGTTCGTGGCGTGGCTGCTTCTATCGAAAGCGCTTCCGATGAAAAGCCACGCAGCGGGCGTCCCCGCAACCCGCTAGGCTTTCGCCGGCTCGAAGTATCCCTGCGCCAGTTCGGGCTTGGCTTCCAGCGCCTTGCTCCAGCAGGCGCGCGCCTCTTCCTCGTTGCCGAGCGCCTTCATGACGTGGCCGAGGTTGAGCAGCGCTTCGGCGAAGTCGGGATTCTCCGCCAGCGCGTCGCGGTAGTAGCGCGCCGCCTCTTCCAACTGGCCGGCCTTCTGGAGCAGCAGCCCGGTGTTGTAGAGTACCTCCGGGGCGCGTTCGCCGAGGTCCACCAGCCGCCCGTGATACTCGAGCGCCTGCTCGGCGTCGTCGCGCTCCAGCGTTAGCGCGGCAAGTCCGCGGAGTGCGTCCAGCGACTTCGGGTCGGTGTTGAGCGCCTGCTCGTAGACCAGTTGCGCCAAGTCGCGATCGCCCATCTTCCAGTAGGAGAGCGCCAGGTTGATCTGCGCTTCCAGCCAGTCTTTTTTGTTCTTCAGGCAGGATTCGAAGGCCTCGGCGCTGCCGCGGTAGTCCCCGCGCTGCAAGCGAACGTAGCCGAGGCGGAAGCGCGCTTCCTGGTTCTCGGGGTCCTTCTCGAGCACCTTCTGGTAAGCCTTCTCCGCCTCCTCTAGCTCGCCCGACTGCTCATGGACAAGCGCGAGGTTCCATTGCGCCGCGGTCGCGTTCGGATCCAGGCGCAGCGCCTGCTGATAGGCTTCCATGGCATCCTTGAGCGCGCCCAGTTCCTGGCGGACGATTCCCAGATTCGTGTGCGCCTGAGCGGACTGCGGCCGGATCTTGATGGCCTGCTGATACGCTTCGGAAGCCTGCTGGTAGCGGCCGGCTTTCTGGTGGGCCAGGCCCAGGTTGAACCACCCCTCGAAGTGGTTGGGAACGGCGTCCACCAGCAGCGTGCAGAACTTCGCGGCCATCTCATGGTCGCCGGTCTCAGCGGCGCAGGCAGCCATGCCCTCGAGCGCCGCCGTCGCTTGCGGCTGGAGCTCGAGCAACTGCTCCGCGCACTGGCGCACCATGTCGTAATCCTTTTTCGCCATCCCGACCGCGATCAGGTTGGTGAGGCATTCCTTCGACTGCGGGTTGCTCTTCAGGATGCGGCGGTAGAGCTCGGCCGCCTCGTCGAGACGCGAGTCGAGCTGCAAGGCCACCGCCTTGCCGAACAGCGCCGTCTCGTTATCGGGATCCTGAGCAAGGCAGCGCTCGAAGGCGGCCAGCGCAGGCTGCGCCTGGCTGAGGTGGAGCAGGCAGATGCCGAGCCCCAGGTGCGCCTCGGTGCGGGTGGGATCGATCTGATAGGCTTTCTGGAATTTGTCGGCCGCGTCCTGCCAGCGGCCGGTCCGCTCCAGGCAAACCGCCAGGTTGAACCAGCCGGTATGGTGGTCGGGCTCCAATTGCAGCAGTTCGCGGTAGCTGTTGGCGGCGCCTTCGAACTGTCCAAGCTCGAATTGAATGTGCCCCATCGCCGAATAGATTTCGGCCGATTTTTCGCCCTTGGCGATGCCGCGCTGCAACTCGCGAAGCGCTTCCTCAGGCTTGCCATCCAGGTGCAGCGAGACGGCGCGGGCCATGTACCGGGAAGGCTTCGGGCCGTCCGTCCGCGGGCTGAATTCCACAGGCCGAAGGGTCTCAGTTCCCACGGCCACTCCTTTTCGTTGATTGACCATTCCCAACCTCGTTTCCTAAAGGCTTCACATAAACCTGAAAAAACGTGATGCGCTCTTCAAAGCGCCTACCACAGAATCGCGATTCTGGCCGGCGGCTGCGATGCGGTCGAAGTCCACCGGGACGATGCCGACCTGGCCGTCGGGCAGGTGCGGCCTCACCAGTGGAATCCTGTACCCGAACGACGAGGCCCGGGCCACGCCCGCGGCTGGCGCGGGCTTGCGCACGATCAGGTCTGCGGACGCCAGCTTGCCTGCGCAACCGGCCGGCCGCTTCGATTCCGGTATGAATATCCGCAACGGAGGCGCCCCCGCACCGGGAGCCACCCGCATCGTGCTGTAGTCGTCCAGATCTTCCAAGTTCTCAAGCGGCACAAACGCCGCGGCGGGCATCCCGGCTTTCCCAAGACCCGCGCGGCCAAACACCGGCAAGCGCGCCGGACGAACGCTGCGGAACAGCGGCGCCAGCCGGACGGCTTTGACCGTTGTCCGGCTGTCCTCCATCGGGTGCATGGCCAAAGCGCGGATCGATACCGGGGTGTCGGCCGCCGCAGCCTGCCGTGCGGTGCCGGCAGACACCCGCGGCGCCTGCTGCGGCTGCAACCCGCCGCCCGCAATGACCGCCCCGGCTGCCGCGGCGAACCGCGAAACCAGCAAATCGAAACCGGGCGTCGCGCGCTCCCGCGGTATGGCTTGCCAGCCGGCGGACTGCCGGGACGCCGCGCCGGCGAGTGGCCGCACGGTGAGCTTCTGCCGGCCCGCTCCGGGCAGGGAACGCGACACGGCCACTGGCGGTGGCTCGGGCAGCCTCGCAGCCCGCGGGGCGGGGACGACGGTTTCCGGCGGAGACGGGCGCGCCGCTGTGGGCCGGGCACGTCCGGCCAGCGGTAGGGCGCCGGCGCCGGCGAGTTTCCCGGAAAACGCCCGCGCTTGCGTCTCTGCCGGAAGCGAAGGCTTTTGCCCGGCGAACTGCATGTAGGACACCGCTCCCGGCTTCGGCGGAACGTTGCGCGGCGACGCGCGATCCGGCCCCGGCAAAATCCCGCCTTCGGCGATCGCAAGGCTGCGAGCCATTGCAGGCGGGCGCGGCTGAGCGGTGTGTATCGGAAACGGCGCAGCCTCAGTCCGGGGCGCGACGGCCGGAACAGGCGGACCCGCGATTTCGGGCGCTCCGCGTTCCCGCGGTTGCAAGGAGGGCGCGGTTGAGATCCGCAATGCAAGCGACGGGATCACCGCCCTCTGTTCGGGCAGCGGAGCAGCCCCAGCAACCGGCGCGGGTGCGGTTGCTTCAAACGGCGATGGCGGTAAGGCGGCCGGCTGTTGCGTGTCCGGGAGCCGCCTGTGGAATTGCACAGGGGTTTGCGGGCGGCAGGGTTCCGGAATCGCGAAGGCCGCCTCCTCCGGCCGCGCAAGGTTGTGGGCAGGCGCCGCCGGCGCCGGCATTCTCGGGACGCGCGCGGAACCTCCGGCCAGTCTGCGGGAAGCGCCTGCCGGATTCAACGCACTCAGGGGGCGCGCGGGTTCGATGGCGAACGCCGACCATCCGGCAACCTCGGGCTCAGACTTCCGGGCCGCTGTCCTCGTGCCCAGGGCCGCGGAACCCGCCATCGGGAGGCGCCGTGCGGCCGGGGCCACCGTTCCCGGCTGCGGCAGAACCGGAACGCCTACAGCGCCGGACGGGACCCGCACTGGGATTGCCGCGGAGCGGACGGTCTGCGGAGATGCCGGTTTCAAGCCTGCTGCTCGCTCGGAAGCTGCCAGCCCCGCCACACGCGGGGACGTGCCGAGTCTTGGCATCGCCATCGCAGGCGTAGCGGAGCGATCCAAGGAACTCCAGGCAACCTGGCGGGGGCGGGCGGCGGGCGACGCCGGCGGGCGATGGAGGAAGCCGCTCTCGGGAATGTCGGCCTCGGAAGCGGCGCGGGCTTCACGAAGAGACTGCCGGAAGGCTCTGGGCTGTGGTCCGATTAAGCGGCTTCTGGCGGGCAGAACCGGGACGGGCTGAAACGCGACAGGCCGGGCCGGCCAGACCGTTCCCGGAACGCGCAGCGCAGCGGGCATGATTGGGATCGCGTCCGCCGGCTGAAGCGCCGCATCCGGAGTCTTCAGATTGAGGCGGCCGATCTCGATTTCGAACCGCGGAATTTCCTCGCCATCCGCGAGCCGGGGCCAGCTTTCGGGGGCAAATTCGGCGATGGGAAGCGGGGCGAATCCCGCAATCGCCGGGTCCGGAGGGGGCGGGGGAGGAGTAACTATTACGACCGGGCTCGGGCGCCGGGAACGGAACGGACGCACTTCCGGTTCGCGCTGAATGGGCGGCTCCGGTTCCGGACTTTCGACGCGTGCCGGAGGGGGTTCCTCTACCGCAGCGGCGGCATATCCCTTGCTTTGGCGCCGCGTGGGAGCGGCATCCTGCTCGCTCGATTCGACGAGCCGGTTCAAAGCCATTCGTGTCAGCTCATGGTACTTTTCCCGATGCTCGTCTGAGCAGAAATCCGCATCGGTGAGCTGCCGCACGATGGAGACGCGTTTCCCGCAGTAGAAACAGGGCATGCGGCGATTGCCTTCCGCTCAATTATATTGAGGTCGGGGGGAATTTTTCCAGAATAATGAGTTATTTTACGGGAGCGGATGCGGTTTTGTCCTGAATTTTTTGCCGTGCTATGGCCGCCGGAAGCCGTGGAGTGGAAAACTAATTTCCTAGTACTCTTGACTGGCGGTAGTTAGTACGGAGTAGACTTTCGCGCTTGCGGCTACTTGTCGCGAGCCTTCGATCCGCGCCGTCATCAAAGCACCCGAAAAACAGTTTTAGTACTCCTATTCCGGGGCTGCCGGTTCGGTGTTCCTGGCAGCTTGTGAGACCCCGCGGAAGGCTCGAACGCTCCCGCTGTACAATGGCGTCATGGCGCATTGGGCCGTTCTGCTGGTCCTGGGACTCCTGGTCGTGTGGGCACTGACCTTACGGCGGGCGGCGTGAACCTGGAATTCGCACTCATAAACGTGAGCCTTTTCTGGCTTCTGACGACGCCGCACGAATTCGCGCACGCCTGGGCGGCGACGCGGCTCGGCGACGACACGCCGCAACGGGAAGGCCGGCTTACGCTGAATCCTCTGGCTCACGTAGACTGGCTGGGAACGGTAATACTTCCGGCGCTGACGTCGCTTTTCGGGGCAGGTTTTCTCGGGTGGGGAAAGCCTGTGGGGACGAACCCGGGCAAGCTGCGCGGAGGGTTGAACGGCCTGGCGGCAGTGGCGCTCGCCGGACCTGCCAGCAATGTGGTGTTCGCGATCGTGCTGGCCGTGGTGGCGCGGCTTACGGCGGCACCCATGCCCGGCGTGGCGGAGTACGCGGCCCGCGGCGTCTATCTCAGCCTGTACCTCGCGCTCTTCAACTTGCTGCCGGTGCCGCCGCTCGACGGATCGAAGCTTCTGCTGGCGGCGCGCGTTCCGGTCGTCGTCTACCAGGAACTGGCGAGATTCGGCTTTGTTCTGCTCATCGTGGCCATTAGCGCGTGGGACCTCGGGCTCTGGCTGTCCCGGTGGAGCTGGAGCGGCGCCCAGTTGCTGTTTGGCCTTCTGGGTTAGCCCGGTGCGCCCGGCACGCTACAGCGCCGGAGGCAGACTCAGCGACGCCTTCGCCAAAGCCTTCTGCAGCAGTTCCGTCGCCTCGGTTTCGCTCAGCCCGCGCGAGATCGAGAGTTCGGAAACCAGCATGTGCCGCGCCCGGTCCAGCATCTTTTTCTCGCGGAAGGATAGCGGCTTTTCCCGTTGCAGCAGCAGGAGGCTTTTCAGCACTTCTGCGATCTGAAGCAGCCCTCCCACGCGCATCTTCTCGGAGTTCTCCTTGAAGCGGTTTTTCCAATCGTGGCAGCAGCGGCAGTCTCCTTCGGCCAAGAACGACAGGACTCGCGAAAGCTCGCCGTTTCGGGTGATCTTGCGCAAGCCGACGTCCCGGACGTGGGAGAAAGGAACCATAACGGTCATGCTGCTGCACATAAGGCGGAGGAGGTAAAACTTTTCGGTTTGGTTTCCAAACGTGCGGCTGCTGATATTCTCGATAGTTCCGATCCCTTGGTTCGGATAAACTACCTTTTCACCGATCTGGAAGGTCATTCCGTGGACCCCTTGTACACCAGTCAGTAGTTACTCGTTCATACGTGCGAACTGAGAAGAGTGATCTTAAGCTCTAACGGTTTGGAAGTCAACAAAAAAGTGTAAGATTAAGCCCTGAATACGCGGGTTCGGAGAGGGTTCAATACAAATGAATCCGAAGGCGCAGGTGTCGCGAAAGGCCTCCGGGAAGGGGAAATATCACGCCGTTTCCACCACTTCCCGGTGGCCAGCAGTAGCCGCCCGCGCGGGCGGCGTCCTTTTGAGTCTTTTCGTCCTGTTGCTTTCAGCTTTTGCGGATATTTGCGATCAGTGTACGGACGTAGGCAAGGTTCCTCTTCATGTCGTTCTCGACGGACCCCGACGGTGATGAGGTCTCCAGGACGAGGTGACCCGAGTAGCCGATTTCGTCGATGGCCTTCATGACCGCCGGAAAATCGATCTTGCCTTCGCCCAGATAACCGCGATCTTTCAAGTGGATCTGGCAGATGCGGGCTTTGCCGAGCCAGCGAATCTCCTTGACGGGGTCGAAGCCGTTATTGGTGGAGTTGCCGACGTCGTAGTAAACGCGGACGGCTTTGGAATTCACGCGATCGAGAATACGGGCGTTATCCTCCGCCGAAATCGTGTTTTCAAGGCCGAGGATGACGCCGGCCTTCTCGGCCTCCGGCGCCAGCTCTTTCAGCACGCCGGCCACGTAATCCTGTTCTTCCCGGGCAGTGATGGCGCCCTTGCCAAAGAAAGGCACAAGCATGACGCGGGTCCTGAGCGCCTTGGTGACCTGAATGCCGTCGGCGACCCATTTCTGGCCGAGTTTGTCGTTTTTCAAATAATTTACGTGCAGAATATCGAGACAAGTGCCTGCCAGTGCGATGTTGTGTTTCTTGGCTTCGGCGATGTACTGCGCCTGAAGCTCCGCATTGTCCATCGGGAGCTTTCCGTCGACAGGCTTGCGTCCCAGGCTCACTTCGACGGCGTCAAAACCCAGGCTGCTGGCGAGGGCGACGGCCTCCAGCCGGCCGGTCTGCCTCAGATCCCAATCCGTGACTCCTACAGTAACGCCGGCCAGTCTTTCCCGGGCCGCGAACAATAGCGCCGGTGCAGAAGCAAGAAGGGTTCTCCGCGATAGTTGCATTTTGCCTCCTCCGTTACGGAATATTCCTCAACGGTATCTCCAAATGTTTTATCTTTTTCCGGTTCCAGGTGTAGGTTATGTGGACAGTGCCATCGGCAGCCTGGATGACGGCCGGGTAAGAAAACTCGCCCGGCTCGCTTTCGAGCGTGAGAAAAGTGTTCCAATTTTCGCCGTCGCGCGAAACGGCGGCGTTCAGCGGGCTGCGTCCTTTTTCCGTGTGGTTGTAGATGAGCACGATGCGGCCGTCGGCGAGGGCGACGGCGTCGATGCCGCTGTTCGGGTTGGGAAGGGTTGTCGGGCGCGCCGGGGTCCAGGTGAGACCGCCGTCGGATGAATCGGCGTAGCAGATGCGGCCGATACGCTGCGTGGCGCGCACGAACATGCGCAGCTTGCCGCCGGGAAGCGGCACGATGGCGGGCTGAATGATTCCGTAAGGCTCGTCCGGCGCGACGATCGGGCCGTGGCGGGTCCAGGTGACGCCGTTATCCGTGCTGCGTTCCACCCAGCAGGACCACGCGCGGTAGCTTTCCACCGACGTTCCGCTGACGATGGCGCCCGAGGGGAGCACCAGTGGCTTGTTCTTGATGGGGCCGTAAAGCCCGGCGGGCAGGTGCTCGATGGGGGACCAGGTCTTGCCGCGGTCGCGGCTGAAGCGGCGGGCGGCGGTCCATTCCCGGGGGCTGGGGCCGAATTTGTAGTAGAGCCAGAGCGTGCCGTTGGGCGCGAAAAACAACACCGGGTTGTACGCGGCGATGTTGGGTTCGCGGGCGAGCTCGAAGGGTTCCGACCAGACGCCCTTCGACCGCCGCGCGCCCCAGATGGCGACGTCTGGCCGGCCTTCGGCCGAACCGCCGAACCAGGCGGCAAGCAGTTCCCCGGGAGCGGTCTCAACCAGCGTGGAAGCGTGACAGGAAGGAAACGGCGCGCTGTCGAAAATGAAGCCGCCGCCGGGCGCCGCAAGCGTCAGGAGGGGAATCATGGCCGTCAATGCGCACACGCGGCTCGCCTGAAGCATAAGCAATTCATCATTATAGGTCTGGTTGCCGGCCGGGGATACTAGATGAGTTCTTTCAGACGAAGGGCGTTCTTGACTGCGTAGCCCTCCTGGTCGTTGTCGAAATAGCAGTACACGTCCTTGCCCGTTTTATTCCAGGCGCGGAAGTCGCGCGCCCAACCGGCGAGAACGGAGCCGGCGTAGTCGCCCTGGTACGGTCCGCCGGGACCATGCAGGCGCACGTAAACAAAATCTGCCGTAATTGTTTTAGGCGAGAGGAAATGGGCGATTTCGTAGATGCAGAAAGCCGCGCGGTGCTTGCGCAGGATGGCTTCGACCTCCGGGTTGAACCATGTCGGGTTGCGCAGCTCGAAAGCGTAGCGGAGGCGGCGCGGCAGTCCGGAGAGGAAGGCGTCCAGACGTTCCGGGTCGCAGTTCCAGCGCGGCGGCAACTGGAACAGCACCGGTCCCAGCTTCTCGCTGAGCAGAATCACGCGGTCGAAGAACTTCTTAAAGGCTGCTTCGGGATCCAAAAGCTTCTTCATGTGTGTGATGAAGCGGCTGGCCTTGACCGAAAACAGGAAATTCGGCGGCACGGTGTGGCGCCAGTCCTCGAGCGTGGATTCGGCCGGCAACTTGTAGAAGGAATTGTTGATTTCCACGGTGTCGAAGTGCTGCGCGTAGAACGCCAGGAACTTGGAGGCAGGAAGCTTTTCCGGGTAAAAAGGCCCGCGCCAGTGATTGTAGTGCCAGCCCGACGCCCCTATCCGTATCACCCTGACTACAGTATGACATCTGCTAGATTGGAGTATTGGACTTGTCCGGTCCGATATGCTCAAGCTGACCAAGAGAGCGGATTACGGGCTGATCGCACTCCGGCGCCTCACGTTGGTGGAGCCGGCGCACTCCTAAAGTATCCTGCGGCTGCTGGAGCGCATCTGCATATCAGAGATGGGCAGGAATCCGGCGGACTGGAGCAGCAGACTCAATTAGCGGAAAAAGTATGAAAACGCCGATCTACATGGATTACCACGCAACCACGCCGGTCGATCCGCGCGTGCTGGACGCGATGCTGCCCTACTTCCGGGAGAAGTTCGGGAACGCCGCCAGCCGGAATCACGCTTTCGGCTGGGAGGCGGAGCAGGCGGTGGAGAAGGCGCGCAAGCAGATCGCCGATTTGATCGGCGCCAGCCCGCAGGAGATTATCTTCACGAGCGGGGCGACGGAATCGGACAACCTGGCGATTAAGGGCGTCGCGAGGATGTACGCCGAGCGCGGCAACCACATCATCACGGTTGCCACCGAGCATAAGGCGGTTCTGGATACGTGCAAGCGGCTGGCCAAGAGCGGCTACGAGGTGACGTATCTGCCGGTGCAACGCGACGGCCTGATCGACCTGGACCAACTGAAAAACGCCATCACCGACAAGACCATACTCATCAGCGTCATGCACGCGAATAACGAAATCGGCGTGCTGCAACCGATCCGCGAGATCGGGCGCATCGCGCGCGAGCGCGGCGTGCTCTTCCACACCGATGCGACCCAATCGGTCGGCAAAGTGCCCGTTAATGTAAATGATGACAATATCGACCTTATGTCATTGAGCGGGCACAAGATGTATGGGCCGAAGGGAATAGGCGCGCTGTACGTGCGGCGGAAGAATCCCCGGGTGCAGCTTGCGGCGGAGATGGACGGCGGCGGCCACGAGCGCGGCATGCGCTCGGGAACACTGAACGTGCCCGGGATCGTCGGGCTGGGCGAGGCCTGCGCGATCTGCCAGCGCGAGATGGCCGAGGAATCCGTCCGGATCGCGGCGCTGCGCGACCGGCTGAAGGACAAGCTCCAGAGCGAACTCGACGAGATCTACATCAACGGCTCGATGGAGCACAGGCTGCCGAACAACCTGAATATCAGCTTCGCTTACGTGGAGGGCGAATCGCTGATGATGGGGATGAAGGATGTGGCGGTTTCCAGCGGATCGGCCTGCACGTCCGCGACGCTGGAGCCGAGCTACGTCTTGCGTGCATTGGGGGTCGGCGACGATCTGGCGCACACCTCGATCCGTTTCGGTCTCGGGCGGTTCAACACCGAGGAAGAAGTGGATTACGTGGCCGCGCGGGTGATTGAGGTAGTGAAAAAGCTGCGCGAACTCTCGCCGCTCTATGAGATGGTCAAAGAGGGCGTGGATCTGAAGTCGGTGCAGTGGGTGAAGGATTAGCGATGGCTTACTCTGACAAAGTCTTGGATCACTATTCGAATCCCCGGAACGTGGGAACGCTCGACCGCACGGACCCGCGCGTGGGCACGGGCATGGTGGGCGCGCCGGAATGCGGCGATGTCATGAGGCTCCAGATCAAGGTGAACGAAGAGACGGGGATCATTGAAGACGCGCGGTTCAAGACGTTCGGGTGCGGCAGCGCCATCGCCAGCTCATCGCTTGCTACCGAGTGGGTGAAGGGCAAGACACTCGACGAGGCGCTGGCCATCCGCAACATCGACATCGTGAACGAGCTGAGCCTGCCGCCGGTGAAGATCCACTGTTCGGTGCTCGCCGAGGACGCCATCAAGGCCGCCATTGAGGATTACAAGAAGAAGCGGCAGCAGCAGAAGGGGTGAGCGGCGTCCGGCGGCGGAGCGTGGTGAGAAAATAGAGATAAAGATGATCAACGTCACGCCCAAAGCGATTCAAAAGATCAAGGAAGCGTTCGCCAAGAACAACGTGACCGAAGGAGGGCTGCGGCTGGGGGTGCAGGGAGGCGGCTGCTCGGGGTTGTCTTACCTGTTCCGGCTGGAGACAAAGCAGCGGGAGAAGGACCACGTCTACGAGTTCGACGGGATCAAGATTTTCGTCGACCCGAAGAGCATGCTGTACCTGAAAGGCATGACGCTGGATTACCGCGAATCGCTGATTCATTCCGGTTTTGTGTTCGAGAACCCGAACGCCAAGAAGAGCTGCGGCTGCGGCTCGTCGTTTTCCGCTTGATGGACACGCCCGATTACTTCCAGTTTTTCGGCCTGGAGCGGAAGCTCGCCCTGGATACGGCCGACCTGGAAGACAGATTTCATAAGCTCAGCCGGCAACTGCATCCGGACCGGTACGCGCGCGCCACGCCGGCGGAACGCGAGCGCGCGCTCGAAGCCTCAGCCGTACTGAACGACGCTTACCGCACCCTGCGCGACCCGGTTGCGAGGGCCGAGTACGTACTGAAGCAGCAGGGGACAACGCCGTCGAAGGCCGCGCCGCCGCAGGAGCTGCTGGACGAGGTTTTCGAGCTGAACATGGCGTTGGAGGAGTTGCGCGGCGGGGACGACTCCGTGCGCCCGCAGCTCGAAGCCGCGCGGGACCGTTTTCTCGCGCTCCGGCGCGAAGCCGACGCCGCGTTGGAAAACCTTTTCCGCGCGCATGATGAATCCGGACCGGACTCGGTTTTCGCCGACCTCCGCGCGCTGCTGGATCGCCGCAAGTATATCGACAACCTGATTCAACAGGTGGAAAGTGAACTCTCCCGCTGATGTCCGACGTATTTCAGATTGATTTTGGAGACCGCACGCCCGACGTGGTGATCGGGATCGATCTCGGCACTACGAACAGCCTGGCCGCGGTGATGGATTTGACCGGGCCGAGGATCATTCCGGGTCCGGACGGCGAGCGCCTGGTTCCGAGCGTGGTGTATGCCGGCGGCACGACGCCGGTGCTGGTGGGCAATGCCGCGCGGCAAATGCTGGTGGAAGATCCGGAGCGCACGGTCTACTCCGTGAAGCGGCTGATGGGGCGCGGGCCGGCCGACGTCGCCAGCGAAGCAGCGCTGTTTCCGTTTCGCATCGCGGCGGGCAACGATCCGGTGATCCGGGTGCAACTGGGAGAGCGCGCGCTGACACCGCCGGAGATTTCCGCGTTCATCCTGCTTCAGTTGAAGAAGAACGCGGAAGCGGACCTGGGCCGTCCGGTGAGGCGCGCGGTGATCACGGTGCCGGCCTACTTCAACGACGCGCAGCGGCAGGCGACCAAGGACGCCGGGCGCATCGCCGGTCTCGACGTGCTGCGGCTGGTCAACGAGCCGACGGCTGCGTCGCTCGCCTACGGGCTCGACAAGCGCAAAGAAGGCGTGGTCGCGGTTTACGATCTGGGCGGCGGCACGTTCGACATCTCGATCCTGAAAATCCGCGACGGCATCTTCGAGGTGCTG
Source organism: Acidobacteriota bacterium (assembly GCA_029776225.1). GTDB lineage: Bacteria > Acidobacteriota > Terriglobia > Bryobacterales > Bryobacteraceae > Fen-330. The sequence continues at coordinate 45,116 of JAKOTR010000063.1, forward strand.
GCCACGAACGGCGACACGCACCTGGGCGGCGACGACATCGACGACCGGCTGCTGCGCATCGCGCTCGAAGACGTGCAATCGGAGTGGGGCGAGGACATCTCGCAGGACCGGGCCGCGGTGCAGACGCTGCGGCGCGCGGTGATCGCGGCCAAGGAGCGGCTGTCTTCTGTTCCGCGCACCACGATCGAATTCGAGCGGCAAGGAAAGACCTACCAGCGCGAGATCACGCGGGAGCAGTTCGAAAACCTGATCCGCGATATTGTGGACCGCACACTCGGGCCGTGCCGCGCCTGCATCAAGGACGCGGGCGTGACGGTGGATGAGATCGATGAAGTCGTGCTGGTGGGCGGCTCGACGCGTATCCCGCTGGTGCGAAAAGCGGTGGAGAACCTGTTCCGCGCGCGGCCGCATACGGAGTTGAATCCGGAGGAAGTGGTCGCTCTGGGCGCGGCGGTGCAGGCGGGAATACTGACGGGGCAGGTGGAGGACAAGCTGCTGCTCGACGTAACGCCGCTCTCGCTCGGCATCGAGACGATGGGCGGGGTGGTGTCAAAGCTCATCCATCGCAACTCCACGATTCCGGCGAGCGCCACCGAGGTTTTTACGACCGCGGTGGACGGGCAGCGAAACGTGCTGATCCACGTCTTGCAGGGCGAGCGGGAACTGGCGAAGGATTGCCGCAGCCTGGCGCGGTTTGACCTGAAGGACATCGATCCGTTGCCGGCGGGCATGGCGCGGATCGAAGTGCGATTTTTGATCGACGCGAACGGCATTCTCAGCGTGACCGCACGCGATCAGCGGACGGGCAAGGAACAGTCCATCGAAGTGAAGCCCTCCTACGGCCTGACGGAGGAGCAGGTCGAGGCGATGATCCGCGAGTCGTACGAACGCGCCGAGGAGGATTTCGCCGAACGGCAGGTGCGCGAGGCGCGGCTGGAGGCGGATACGATCCTGGCGGCGGTCGAGAAAGCCCGCGACAACGACGCGTATTTCGAGTTGAGCGAGGAGGAGAGGGCGGCCATCGACCAGGCGGTCAATGAGCTGCTCATGGTGTATTGCTCGGAGGATCATCTGCTGATCCGCTCGCAGATCGCGAAGCTGAACGACGCCACCATGCGGCTGGCCGAGATGATGATGAACGCCGCCGTCAAGACGGCGCTCAAGGGGACGAAGATCTGATGCGCAGGCTGGACTGGGGGGACGCCGAAGAGATCGGGCTGGCCCTGTATGAAAAATTCCCAGACATGCATCCGCTTCAGGTGCGCTTTACCGACTTGCGCCGGTGGGTCTTGGAGCTGGAGGGATTCGCCGGCGACCCCGGGGCGTCGTCGGAAGGCGCGCTGGAAGCGATCCAGATGGCATGGTGGGAGGAATGGAAGGAGCAGGGCGGGGAAGGGTGAGCCTACTTTGTCGAGTTCACCAGGCTGTAGTAGAGCCGCGACTTCCCGCTGGGCGCCGGCGGCAGCTCCTCCACCAGTTCCAGCGTGACTTGGATACCCGGCCCCGCCGCCTCGCTTAGCAGCCTGAGCAGCTCGGCCTTTTGGGCTTCGCCGGGAGGCTCGACAGGCATGGGCACTACCCTTACGCGGATGTGATCGATCGTTTCCTGCACGATCTGGTAGCGTCGGACCCAGTTATTTAAACGCGTGAGCGGCACGACGAGATGATATGGGTGCAGGCTGCCGCCGGCGGGCAGCGGGAAGCGGTCCACGACCCTGCCTTCTATGCGCAGGATGGTGGAGTACGGGGCGCCGCAGGGGCATTGCGCCGGCCCGCGCACCACGAGGTCTCCCAAGCGGTAGCGCAGAATCGGCATCGCAAAGGAATGCAGGGCCGTGCCGTAGATCTCTCCCGCTTCTCCTTCCGCACAGGGTTTTCCATCGCGAAGGACCTCGACGATCACTCCGCAATCCTCGACGTGATAGATGCCCGTTTCGACGCACTCGCTCGCAATCAGGTTGAACTCGTGGGCGCCGTAGAAATCGTAAACGGGCGCGTTGAAGCGCTCGCGGATCAACTGGCGCATCGCTGGCGTCAGCGTTTCGGCGACGGCTACTATGAACCGCGGGCGGATGCGGCGCAAATCTTCCTCGGTGGCTTCAGCGGCGATCCAGGCCAGGATCCCGGAGTACAACACGAGCACGTCGGGTTTGAGGGCGGCAAGGCGGTCGAGGATTTCGCGCGCTGGCGCCAAAATGTTCACCGGTGCACGCCGCAGGATGGTGAAGCGGGGATCCAACAAATTCCAGCGCGACGACGCCGGCCGCTCGCCGATCGCGGACGACGTGCGAAGGTCGGTCCATCGCAATCCGCAGCGCCGGAGTTGCCTTATCCGGAGCAGTTGCAGAAGCCGGTCCTCGAACCAGGTCCGGCAGACCGTAAAAGGATCTCCGGTTGAACCGCTGGTCCGCCACTTGACCAACCGTTTCTGGTCGAAGCCCGAGGCGATCAAATCACCGGGCGCCGCTTCCTGCATCTCGGAGCGCAGAGCGGGCGGCAGTTTTCCGAGGTCTTCGATGCCGTTTACCTCGCCGGGCTCGAGGCCGTGCCGGCGGTACAGTTTCCGGTAGAAAGGAACGCGTTCACAGGCGTGGCGCACCAGTTCCCGCAGCCGGCGGTTTTGGAAACGGACCACGTCCTCACGGGTCCAGCGGGAGCAGCCCACGAGATCCAGGCTTTTCCCCGCTTGTTCCAAAAAATCCATTCTTCGGAGCACCCATTATAGAATGCGGTGGTGGAATCGCCTGCTTCTTTCCGAGCCAGGTTCGGGGCAAAGCGCGTCATATGGCAGTCCTACTACTCCTGCTATTGCCTGGGGATGACGGAGCACGTTCCGCTGGAGATCGTGCTGGCCATGGACGAGGGTCTCGACACCGCCGCCATCGCGCAGCGCACAGGCATTCGCTTCTGCGCGCTCGAGGGGACGTCGGGGTGGCGCGAAACGTTCTCGGACCAGGCGCTCGACGAACTGGCCCCCGCTTTTCGGGCGCAACTGCTGGCGTGGCTGGAAGCCGAACCTCAGCACGAATGGATCGCGCTATCCCCCGTTCCGGGGGAATGCCTGGCGCGATTTTGCGGTGAGCGAGGCATCCCGTGCAGCGTCCTGCCCTGGGAGCGGCACGTCTGGTTCGGCAGCAAGGCCAACCTCCACGCGGCGGTGGCGGAACTGGATCTGCCGCGGCTCGCCGGGCGGTGGGTCGAGCTCAACGGCGCCCGCTACAGCGAGCTGGCCCGTGAGTTCGGCGCGCGCTTCGTTATGCAGGGCGAGCACGGCGCCGACGGAAACAGCACCGCCGTCGTGCACAACGCGGAGACTTTCGCGATCGCTGCCGGCAAATTCGCAGGAGGAGCCGTTTGGGTGGCGCCCTACGCGGGCGCGCTCTCTCTCAACGTCAATGCCATCGCCACTCCCGCCGGCACGGCTGTCGCATACCCGAGTGTTCAGATCACCGGAAAAAGGGAGTTGGGATCGAGCCAGGCAGGGCATTGCGGGAACGATTTTTCCGCAACCGCCGCCCTGACCGGGGAGCTTTTGGAGAGCGTCCGGCTGCAAACGTCGCGGCTGGGTTCGTGGATGGCGGCGCGCGGGTATCGCGGCCTGTTCGGGCTCGATTTCGTAGTCGACGAGCGGTCGGGCCGGCTTTGCGTCGTAGATATCAACCCCCGGTGGCAGGGTTCGACCTCGCTGCAGTCCCAGGCGGCTTGTCGAAAGGCGCTCGCCCCGGTATCCGCGATCGAGGCCGCGTATATGGCGGGCGTACTGGAAGCGGCCGAGGTCATGGCGCTATCGGATTCCTTGTATGAGCCGGTGGAAGGCGCGCAGTTCTTTCTGAAGGCCAAGGGCGCAGGGTGGTGGCGGGTTTGCCGCGGGCTTGAGCCAGGCATTTACACCAGGGATTTGACCTTCATCCGTCCGGCGCTGGAATTGAAGGAAACCACGTCGCCCGATGAAATTCTGATCAACGGTCATAACCCGCGCCCGGGCGGCCGGATTTGCGGCGGTGCGCGCCTCCTGCGCGTGTGCTCGACGGAAAGAATGGTGGATCCGGTTACGGGGAAGTTCGAGGATTGGGTCTGCGATGTGATCCGCCGCCTGGGCGACGCTCTTGGATTAGAGCAATGCCCGGAAGCGTAACGGCCCGGTGCAGCTCAAAGGGCTGGCGGCAGCCCCTTGAGCCGTGGTTTCTCACTTACGCGGTGAGCCAGTCCAGGCAATTCTGGATACAGCGTTGAATCATCGGATGCCGGATGGTTTCCGGGCTGTGCCCGGGAATCAGGACGGCCACCTTGCCTTTGCCGTAGGTGTGGGCCCAGCCTTGCGCATGCCGGCCGTGTTCGGGAGAGTGGCTTTCGAGGAAAACGTTGGTCTTGCTTTCATCCATCTCAACCTCATACTCCTCGTCGGCGCACTCAAAGGGCGTGATGCCTTTAGTTAGCTCCGGCATTTTGTCGGTAGGCGACACCTTGATCTTCACGATCGCCGGGTGGCGAATGAAGTAAGAGCGGGCAATCCGGGAGACCCCCTGGCCTTTCGGATATGCGCCGAAGCCGTCGTGGTAGAGGAAAATACGGCCGCCGTTTTGCACGTACTCTTCGAACTTGTCTTCCTGGTCGGGAGTCAGCCAGCGGGCTTGTCCTCTGTTGGGCGGGTCGCCGTCGCGTTCCCGGTAGTATCTGATGTACTCACGCCCCTCCCGGCTCAGGATGATCAGGTCGTACTGCGCGAAATCGTTCCATGGAACGGCATAGTCCATGATCGTGACGGCCTTCCAGCCGTTCCTCCTGAGCCTGCCGACAAGCGCCTGGTCCAAGGGCGCGACGCAGTGATACGCATCTCCCAGAATGGCAAGCACGCGCTTTGTCCCGGCCGGCTGTTGTTGAGCCGCACTGGCCTGCAGACTGGCGCCGCTCAAGACGCCGATCGAGGCCTGTAGCAATCGCCGCCGTCCAGTGTCCACAGATTTTCCTCCTATCCGGCAGGGCTCCGCCTGCCTGTCATTCGAGTGTTTAGGACTCCGCAGCGGGCGATGACACCCGCTGCGGAGCTTGCATCACCGGCGCCCGGGCTTAACGCTTCGGCAGAGAAATTGTGATGTTCCGGAAGCGCAGTGTGCCTGGGTGGTCGCCCTGAAGATAGATTGGTCCAGGCTCAGCCTCATTGCTATCCAGGGCGCCGCCGGTGATGCCGGGGATTTCTTCGTTATCGATGGTGGTTACGCCATTAAACACCACCGTGACCCTGCGGCCGACGAGCGTAATATCGTAGGTCTGCCAGTCGGGCGTGAACGGCGGCGGGGACGAGGGCCCCAGGAAACCGTAGATGCAACCAATACCGAGATACGGATTTCTGGGAGGTCTGGGAGCTCCCTCTCTCTCGCGGCGCTCGGCGGCCGGACGTCTCGCCGATTCGCGGGCCGGCGCGCTTGGAGGCGGCGCCACCTGAACTTCGTACCGCCCGCGCAGATAGATGCCGCTGTTGGAGCCCGGCGCCAGGTTGTATTCGACGTGCAGTTTGAAATCGTCGAAAACGCGGGTGGTCCGCAGATTGGACCCCTGGGCCAGGTTAACCAGTTCCCCGTTCTTGACCGTCCAGTTGTTCTTGAAGCCTCCGGGGGGCTGGGGCGTGTTGTTGATCGGTTCCCAGCCGGTGAGATCCTTGCCGTTGAACAACGGTTCAGGCTCGCCCCATTCGACGGGCGCCGGGTGGTCCAATGCCGGCGCGCGGACCCCTACGATCTCGAAGGTCTGAGAACCCCGGGTCTGCGTGCCTTTAAGGCGGCCGCCTTCTTCGGTGAGTTCCCAAATCAACGCGGGCCGTTCCGGCATCGCGGGGCGGTCCTCCGTCGCCGGACGCGCCGGAACGGCGGCCGAAACGGTCACGATCAGCTTGTTGCCGTCTCTCTCCACGGCAACAGCCGGGTTCACGTTTCCGGTACGCTGCTGCACGCGCGCTTCGAGCTTCCCGTCAGCCTCCGTAACCTCCATCCAGCTCGGGTACTGTTCCTGCGGCGTCGTGACGGTCATGTCCCAGCGGCCGAGGAACGGATTGCCTGCCGGTTTCGAACAGGAAAGGGTCAACCCTACGGCCGCGATAGTCAGTGTCAAACAAAAGTGCTTCATGGCTCTCTCAATGCTCAGTAGATGTGTACACCTTGAATTTGAACTGCAGAACCGCGTGAATAACAGCAAAACAGTCTCAGGACGGGTAACTTCAAAAGCGCCACCTTGACGGCATCTTTGGAAGAGGTAAGACCCGCCCTCCCTTTGTATTACTGCTGCACAGACGTTTAAATAGGTACCGTGGCATAGCCACGCTACCTTGTCGATCCTATATCAGGGACCTCCGGATGTCAACAGAAAAACAACCGAAGACCGGGGGCGCGCCTGCGCGTTTTACACAGCCCGCCGCGGTAGCAACTCGAACAGGTGCAGGCAGCGCCTACAACACCGAAGCGAGCACCTGGTCCCAGGGCTTACGATAAGGCCTCACGAGCATGGCCGCGGCTTCTTTGTCTCCGATGATCGTTTCTTTTGCCGGGTCCCAGCGGACGCTCCGGCCCAGGCGCAGCGAAATGTTCGCCAGATGGGTCGCGGTGGCGACGCGGTGTCCGTCCTCGACGTCGCAGAAGGGCAGCTTGCGCGTGCGCATCGAAGACAGCCAGTCGCGCTTGTTGAGCGCCATGGTGTCCTCGCGCTCGGGGCGCGCTTCTTCGCGCGGAGGCGGTTCGAAGTAGGGAACCGGTTTCTGATCCGTAGCGCGCGGCCCGCCCACCGGGTGGCCCAGGAAGCGTGGGATCAGGTTCTCCGGGTTGTTCTTCATTTCCGGAATGAGCAGGTTGTCGCCGCGCAGCACGAGCGTGCCTTGCGTGCCGATGAACTGGGACCCGCCGGCATTCGGATCGCGCGGCCCGGCCGCAGCTTCGCGGATCGAATAGAGCAGGATAAATCCGGGATAGGTGAACAGCGCGTCCTGGATATCGGGGGTTTCGCCGTCGTCCTCGAGCGCGTAGCGGCCGCCGTGCGATGAAACCAGCGTGGGCGCGTTTACGTTCATGATGTAGTGCATCTGGTCCAGGCTGTGCGCGGCGAGGTTGGTCATCTGGCCGCCCGAGTAATCCCAGAACCAGCGGAAGTGGTAGAGGGCGCGGTGGCTGGTGTAGGGTCTTTTCGGTGCTGGGCCGAGCCACATATCGTAATCGAGGTCGGGCGGGGGATCGGTGACCGGGGTCTTGCCGAAGCCCGGCATCACGTTGCGGAACGCGCCCATGCGGACGCTGTGCACCTTGCCGAGTTTTCCGCTGGCCACGATCTCGCGCGCCATGGCCACGCCCCTGGCCGTGCGCCGCTGCGTGCCGACCGCCACCATGCGCTTGTACTTCCGCGCGGCGTTCACCATCCAGCGGCCTTCCTGGACGAACAGCGTGAGCGGCTTTTCGACGTAGACGTCCTTGCCGGCGGCGCACGCCAGAATGGTCATCAGGGCGTGCCAGTGGTCCGGCGTGGACACGACCACGCCGTCGACGTCCTTGTCTTCCAGCATTTTTCGGAAGTCCGGGTACCGCTTTGCGTTCGGATTCCCCATGAAGGCGATACCCTCTTCCATGCGCGGCTTGTAGACTTCACTGAGCGCCACAAGCTCCACGTCGGGCATCTTCTTGAAGTCGGCGATGTGCTGTTTGCCGATCAGCCCGTAGCCGATGAAGCCGAGGCCGATGCGGTCGTTCGCGCCGAGCACTCTCGCATAGGACGCAGCGGTCAGGGCGCCGAGAAAGCCCCTCCGGCTGGCAATAGTCTTTTCCATAGCGTCCCCCTTCCGGGAGTCTACTTGCGCAACCCCAGAACGTCGCGCGCGTAAGCGACCGACTTGGCCAGGTTGGAGGCTTCCAGCGCCAGAGCTTCTTCCTTGCTCATCTTCTCCAGCCACGGCAGCGGGTACTTCGGCTTGTGAGTCCGCACGTAGCGCAACATCCTGGCCAAATGGATGCCGTTGCGGTCAGGCATGGTGACCCAGTACTTGTCCGTGAGGCAGGGGATTTTGAGCGGGCTGCGGGTAAGGAAGTCCATCGAGAACTTGATGTTCGGGCGAGCCTTCACCATGATGTCGACGATCTGCTTGAGGGGCAGGTGGCCTTCGCCGAGCACCACTTCGGCCAAATAGAAGCCGTCCTCGTACTCCTCAACCGCCATGTCCTTGATGTGGGCGTTCTTGACGAACGGCGCCAGGAGCTGGATCATTTCTAGCGGGTCGTCGAGCAGCGACATGTTGTTGCCGAAGTCGTAGCAGACGCCCAGGTATTCGCTGCCGAATTCCTTCATGAGCGCGTACATCTCCTCGGCGGTCCAGTCCTTGTGGTTTTCGATGCCCATGGGCATCTTCATCCGTTCGACGATCCTGGCGGTGCGGGCCAGCCGCGCGCGGGAGTCTGCGACGAACTCCTTCCACTTCTCCAGGGAATCGAAGGTCTCGTAGCGGCGTCCGGCGAGGCAGACCGAGCGCATGCAGACGGCGCCGGCTTCCTGCGCGCCTTTGACGATTCTTTCGAAAGCGCTGGTGTCGTCGGTGCGGGGCATCATGCACGTGATCTCGACGTACACGCCCAATTCCTCGGCGCGCTTGCGGATCTGCTTCGGCAGTTCGGGCTCGAAGTCTGGGGGCAGGCTAAGCTGCGCGCCCCCAGCCCCGGTTCGAGCAGAGAGTTCCAGGTAATCGAGCGGTCTCCGTGACGGTCTGCTGACGGTGAAACAATCGGGGCTGAAACCCATAGTGGTCACCGGGCGCCCAGGTACGTTTTGGGACCAGAGGTTGGTGGCAGCAGATGCGGCCACGGTGGCGGAAGTGAGAAATTCTCTGCGATTCATACCTGTTCTCCTGAATATTTGCCCCAGACTTGCCCAAGCTCTCTACGCCCAGTCGGTTTCGCCGCGCCCGATGTGGTCGCGGATGAAGCCCGGGTCGATTTCCAGTCCGAGTCCCGGTCCGGCCGGGAGCTGGAACATCGAATTCTTGACCACTGGAGGATTGCCGGCAGCCATCTTTTCGATAACACGCTCGGGACGGCCCAGCCGGGACTCCATACGGTAAAAATTCTGGATAGACGCCGCCAGGTGTGCCGTCGCGTAAGTTCTTACAAGAGTGCCTATGTTATGCAGGGCCACTGGCGTGGAGGAGAGGGCCGCGTAGTCGGCGATCTTTTTGCACCCGGTGAATCCGCCCGCGAACGAGATGTCGGGATGGACGATATCGGCGGCGCGATTGTCCAGAAACGGCCTGAACTGGCGCACGAGTTCCAGTTTTTCTCCTGTCATGACGGGAGTCTTGGTGGACTGCTTGACCGCCAGCCAGCCTTCCGAAAATTGAATTTCGTTCAGTGGATCTTCGATGAAAACCGGATTGATGAATTCGGTCACTTTAGCGACGGCCATCGCGGAGGGGATGCTGTACTGGTTGTGGCAGTGGACCCCGATATCGATCGTGTCGCCCAGAGCCTCGCGCAGATTGGCGAATCCCCGCGCGATTTTCTTCAACTGGTCTGAGCTGAGGATGGGACCGACGCGCTCACCGCGAAGCGCCTGCGTCGGCTCGATCTTGAAAGCGTTAAAACCTTCGGGCGCCTGAAGGACCATCTGGGCCCACTCCCGGCATGAAGCCGGGTCGAGCATGTTTTTCAGCGAGTCCCCGTGCGAGTACATGGGAACGCTTTCCCGGAAAGGTCCGCCCATCAGCCGGTAGATGGGCAAGCCGGTCACCTTTCCGGCGATGTCCCACAGGGCGATGTCAATGCCGCTGATGGTCGGGATGCTGGGCAGGAACGGGTGCTTCCGCGAAACCATGTTCTGGAAGTGGCGCTCAATCGCCAGCGGGTCCTGGCCGATCAGCCCGCGCGACAGCAGCGCGATCTGCACCCGCGCCATGGGCGCGTTCACGCCGGTTTCGCCGTATCCGGTGATTCCGGCGTCGGTTTCCACCTTTACCAGGCAGCCATCTCCCTGAATATCGAGTTGCAGCGCCTTGATGGCGGTGATTTTCAGTTGGCCCTTAAAGGGCGCGGCCAAAGCTTTGTATCGCGCCAGCCACGGCCCGGCGGGCAGCGCGGCGGCCAGCCGCAACAAGTCTCTACGTGTCCACATCGTTCCTCCTAGCAGATAGCTCCAATGGGTTTATTGGCTGCCATATCACTTCAGCAGCGCAGGTACGATCATAGATCGGAAAGGGCGAAAGATCAAAGTGTTCAGGCCGCATATCCCGTCCCTGTTATCCTGATGAAAGTGGAAGAGGAAATCCTGGGCAAGGTCTATGACGGCCGGCTCATGCGCCGTCTGCTGGGCTACCTGAAACCTTACCGCGGCGTGGTGGCTATATGCGTTGTCCTGCTGCTCGCCGCGTCGGTGCTCCAGGTAGTCGGACCGCTGCTCACCAAGATGGCGGTGGACAAGTACCTGGCGCCGGTGCCGTCCCAGGCCGCGACGCCTCTGGACCCGTATCTGTCGGCAAATCCCTGGATCGGCCTGGCCCAGATTTCCACGCTGTTTCTGCTGGCGCTGCTTGGCGCGTTCCTGTTCGATTTCGCCCAGGCTTACCTGATGCAGTGGACCGGACAGCACGCGATGCTCGATCTGCGCCGGCAGTTGATGGCGCACTTGCAGCGGCTCGATTTGTCCTATTACGACCGCACGCCCGTGGGACGGATGGTGACGCGCGTGACAACGGACGTGGACGCTCTCAACGAGCTGCTCGCCTCGGGGCTGGTGACGATCATCGGCGACGTACTGACGCTCAGTTTCGTGGTCATCGTGATGCTGAAACTGAGCGCCCCGATGACCGGCCTTCTGCTGGCCGTTATGCCGTTTGTGGTGCTGGTGACCGTAATCTTCCGCCGCAGCGCAACACAGAGCTACCGGCGCATCCGCGTCGCCATCGCGCGCATCAACTCCTACCTTCAGGAGCACATCAGCGGCATGGCGGTGCTCCAGTTGTTCAACCGGGAGAAAAAGAGCGGCCAGGAGTTCGATGAAATCAACCGGCAGCACATGCTGGCGTTCAAGGAGGCGATCGTCGCCTATGCCTGGTTCTACCCGGCGGTGGAGTTTCTGGCGATGCTGGCGCTGGCAATGCTGTTGACCTATTCGGGGTTCCGCATCAACGAGGGCAGCCTGACGCTGGGCGTGCTGGTGGCGTTCCTGCAATACGGCATGCGGTTCTTCCGGCCGATCCAGGACCTCAGCGAAAAGTACAACCTGCTGCAATCGGCGATGGCCGCCTCCGAACGGATTTTCGCGCTGCTGGATACACCGGTAAAGATCCAGGCTCCGGCGGAAGCGAAAAAATTCCCCGCCGGCCCGGCGCGCATCGAGTTCGACAAAGTCTGGTTTGCTTACCGCGGCGAAGAGTGGGTGCTGCGCGATGTCAGCTTCGCGATCGAGCCCGGCGAGACGGTGGCCGTCGTGGGGCACACGGGCGCGGGCAAGACCACCCTGATCAGCCTGCTGCTGCGGTTCTACGACGTGCAGCGCGGGGCGATCCGGATCGGCGGCGTCGATATACGGGAACTCGATCCGCGGGACCTGCGGCGGCATTTCGGGGTCGTGCTTCAGGATCCGCACCTGTTTTCGGGCACCATCGAGGGCAACATCCGGCTGGGGACGGAATGGATCAGCGAGGAGGCGCTGGTGTCGGCCGTGGAACAGGTGAGCCTGCTCGATTTCATTGATTCGCTCCCGGACGGTTTCGCCCAGCCGGTGCGCGAACGCGGCGACGGGCTTTCGACCGGCCAGAAACAGCTCATCAGCTTCGCACGCGCGCTGGCGCACAACCCGAGATTTCTGGTTCTGGACGAGGCCACATCGAGCGTGGACACCGAAACCGAGTTCCGGGTGCGCGAGGCGCTGGCGCGGATGGTGAAAGGGCGCACGGCGATCGTGATCGCGCACCGGCTGTCCACCATCCAGAAAGCGGACCGCATCCTGGTGATGCACAAAGGCACGCTGCGGGAATCCGGGACCCACCAGGAACTGCTCGCGGCCCGCGGCATCTATTGGAAGCTCTACCAGTTACAGTACAAGGACCAGGAACGCACCCTGCCGCCGGCGGGAAAGGCTGTCTGAGGGCGGCGGAAAGTAGAATGGATTTTTGGTTCTGTATGCGCGTATTCCGTCTGATGCCCGCGGCGCTGCCGCTGTTTTTCCTGCTTTCCGGGTGTTCCGGCGACCCGAAGCCCGCTGCGGTTGAGCCGCCGCCCGAGCCCGTCCCGGCGCTTTCCGCCTTCAGCGGGATGTACGCCCACGCACGGGCCTGGGCGCCGGACGTCGAGTTGCTGCGGGTGGCGCAAATCGATGTCGATGGAGTGCAGGCGGAGGGCGGGAAGGCCGCAGCCTGGGAGGCGGACTTTGTCTCGCGGGCAACGGGGCGCGTTCGCCGCTTCACGTACTCGGTGGTGCACCAGCCGGAGAGGAACCTGCGACGCGGGGTGTCCGCCCAGGTGGAGGCCAGGTGGGCCGGCGGCGGAGGATCGGAACCGTTCAACGTTCAGGCGTTCCGCAAGGATTCCACCGTTGCTTACGAGACGGCGATGAAGAAGGGCCGCGAGTATGCGCGCAAGAACCCGCAGGCGCCGGTGAAACTTGTGCTCGAAAAGACAAACCGATTCGCCAGCCCGGCTTGGCGGGTATATTGGGGCGAATCGGTTTCGACCAGCGGATTTTCGGTATTCGTGGACGCGACGACCGGCGATTTTCTGGGGACCAGCCGGTAGCGTTTCCCTCGCGACTCAGCCTTCGCTGACTTTATTGGTCTCGATGTTCCAGCGAATGCGGCGCTTCTTGCGGTATGCCAGGTTCCCCAAGTGGGCCGCGCCGGCCGCGTAGTGTCCTTCCTCGGCCGTTTCCATGCTCGGCAAGTTTTCGCGCAGGGACTTGAGGAAGTACTCGTGGTGCTCAAGCCCGCGCTCGACGGGAAATTCCTGGGGAGGCTTGGTGCGCTGGGCTGCCGGCCGCTTTCCGCCGCCGTATCCGATCGAGGCGAGATATTTTTCCTTGGCCGCCTCGGTCCAGCCGTTCAACCCGTACCACGCTATCGGCGACGGCGGAGGCTCAAACGTCACCAGGACGCTGTTCCTGCCGAAGCTGAGGCTCGCTTCGGAGCCGCAAACGAGAAAGCCGGTGGCGCGCCGCGAACTGCCGAGGTTTGCCGTGATCTCGAGCAGGAAGTTGGGGTACTCGTAGACCCCGGTCAGCAGGTCGGGGCAGGTGCGGCCGTCGTCGAAGCGGTAGATGCCGCCCTGCGCCACTGCCGACAACGGCGCCTTGACGTCCATAACCTCGTGGAAGGTGGTGAAGTTGTGTACCCAGAGGTCCGTGGCCACGCCGCCGGAATACTCCCACCAGCACCGCCAGCGGAACACGCGCTTGGCGTCGAAGGGAATCTTGGGCGCGGGACCGAGCCACCGTTTCCAGTCGATGGTTTCTGGCGAGGCGTCCTCTGGAATCGGGTACACCCAGGCGCCCTCGGGGCTGTTGCGGTTGTCGGAGAGCCGGCACTGGTTGAGTTTGCCGAGAATGCCGGATTTCACGACCTCGCGGGCCTTGGCCGTGAGGGTGCTCGTCTTGTTCTGGCTGCCTACCATCAGGAGCTTACCCGACTTTTTCACCGCGTCGATAATCTGCTTGCCCTCCTCGATGGTGTAGGTCAGCGGCTTTTCGACGTAGACATGCTTGCCGGCCGCGAGCGAGTCGAGGACCATGCGGGCGTGCCAGTGATCGGGCGTGGCAATGACCACGGCGTCGATATCCTGGCGGGCGAGGATGTCGTGGTAGTCCTTGGTGACCTCGATCTTGCCCCCGGTGGCCTCCTTGGCCCAATCGAGGTGCCCGTCATAGCAATCGGCCACCATCACGGCCCTGACGCCCGGGGTCTTCCTGAAGACATCCATAAGGTATGAGCCGCGAATGCCCACCCCGATGAACCCGAGGGCGATCTGGTCGTTGGGGCCGGCGCCCTTCAACTCCGGCTTCGGGCCGGCCAGCTTAAACAACATCGCCGCAGGCGCGGCGGTGCGAATAAAAAAGCGTCGTGTAGGTTCCATCTCGTAGTTTTGGCGGTTCGGCAAAACGATTTGTTACGCGCCGGCGCGAGGATTTAGGGGAGCCGGCAGGCCCGCCGGGCGTGTGATTCGGACCTTATTTTGCTTTGCCAGATTTGCTACGCGGTTTAATATGTAGGCTGAAAAGGAGTTGGCCATGAATCCGCTTTTGGTTTTTGTGGTCTATGGCGCCGCTTTTCTGCTGGCGCTGGCTCTGTTGTACCGCTACTGCGTAGGGTGGTACTGGCACGCTCTCAGTATTGTCATCGCTTTCGTGATCGGCCTGACGCCTTTTCCCGAGGGGTGGCGGCCCCCGGATCTGGTGGTCGGGTTCTTCTTCGTTTTCCTTTTCGTTTGGGGGTTCGGCGCCCCGTTCTTCCGGGGGCGTCATCGCCGCTCGCTAACACAGCGCAACGCCTGACCAAGCAAGGACGCCGCAGGATCACCGGATTACGGGTTCGGTGGTCCGGCGGCGGTTGTTGAGTTCGGCCCTGAGGCTGTTCCGGTCCAGACGGCGGGGGTGATCCGGCTGCCGTTCCCTGCCGTGCGCGAGCGGGCGCCACGGGCGTCCGCTCGCCTGCGCGTCGACTACCGCGATGGCGGCCATGTTGACGATATCGTTGACCTCGGACCCGCGCCTTAAGACGTGCACCGGTTTGGCGAGGCCCATGAGAATCGGCCCGATCACCTCGGCGCCCCCCAGCCGGGCCAGCAGGCGGTAGGCGATACTGCCGGCCTCCAGGTTGGGGAAGATCAGCACATTGGCGCCGCCTTTGATCATGGCGAAGGGGTACTCTTCGAGGATTTCCGGCACAATCGCCGTATCGGGCTGCATCTCGCCGTCCACCGCCAGCCGCGGTTCGCGCGCATGAAGCAGTTCCACCGCGCGCCGTACCTTGTCGGCGAACGGGTGGCGCGAGCTGCCGAAGTTGGAGAACGAGAGCATGGCCACCTTCGGCTCTACGTCGAAGCGGCGCGCCATATCAGCCGCGGAAACGGCGATTTCCGCGAGGTCCTCGGAAGTGGGGTCGATGTTCACGGTGCAGTCGGCCAGGAAGTACACGTCATTGCCGACGCACAACAGGTGGAGGCCCGAAACGGTGTGTAGGCCGGGGCGGGTGGCGATCACCTGGATGGCCGGCCGCACAATCTCCGGGTAGTCCTGCGTCAGCCCGCCGACCAGGGCGTCGGCGTGGCCCATGTGCAGCATCATGGCGCCGAACACGTTCGGGTTCAAAATGGCCTGTTCGGCCGAGCGCCGGGTGATGCCCTTCCTGCGACGCAGGCGGTAGAGCTCCTCCGCGTAAACCGGCAGCTCGCTCCACCGTTCCAGTTCGATTACCTGGACGCCGCGCAGGTTCAGGTGAAGCTCGGAGGCCAGATCGCATACCCGTTCTTTCCGCCCGAGCAGGACCGGCTCGGCGATGCCTTCGTCCACAAGAATCTGGCAGGCGCGCAGAATCTTGGGCTCTTCGCCTTCGGGAAATACGATGCGCTGGGGCCGCTTGCGGGCCTTCTGAATCATCGCCCGCATCACCTCGTGCGCCTTGCCGAAGCGGCGTTCGAGCTGTTCCCTGTACTCCTCGATCGGGATGGGCTGCTGCGCGACGCCGCTCTCCATGGCCGCCTGGGCCACCGCGGAGGCCACCCGGATCAGCACGCGCGGGTCGAAGGGCTTCGGAATCAGGTACAGCGGGCCGAACTCCATCTTCTCGACGCCGTAAGCGCGGCGCACGGAATCGGGTACGTCCTCCTTGGCCAGCGCCGCGAGGGCGCGCGTGGCGGCCAGCTTCATGTCGTCGTTGATCGTCGTGGCCCGGACGTCGAGCGCTCCGCGAAAGATGAACGGAAAGCCGAGGACGTTGTTCACCTGGTTCGGATAATCGGAGCGTCCGGTGCAAACGACGGCGTCCGGCCGGGCCGCGAGGGCCACGTCGTAGGGGATTTCGGGTTCGGGGTTGGCCAGGGCGAAGATGATCGGGTCGCGCGCCATCCGCTTGAGCATCTCCGGCGTCACGATATTGCCGGCGGAGAGGCCCACGAAAACGTCAGCGCCTTCCAGGGCCTCGGCCAGCGTGCGCGCGTCGGTATCGGCCGCGAACCGCTCCATGTAGGGGTTCATCCCCTCGGTGCGGCCCTTATAAACCACGCCGTGAATGTCGCACATGATGATGTTCTGCCGCCTGACGCCCAGCCGCACGTAGTGGGCCGCGCAGGAGAGCGCCGCGGCGCCAGCGCCGCTAAAGGTAATCCGGACCTCCTCGATCCGCTTGCCGACCACCTCCAGGGCGTTAATCAGCGCGGCCCCCGAAATAATCGCCGTGCCGTGCTGATCGTCGTGCAGAACCGGAATTTTCAGCGTCCGCTTGAGTTCTTCCTCAATTCCGAAGCACTCCGGGGCCTTAATGTCTTCCAGGTTGATGCCGCCGAAAGTGGGTTCGAGAAGCTGGCAGACCCGGATGATCTCGCGCGGATCTTCGGTGGCCAGCTCGATGTCGAAAACGTCGATATCCGCAAACCGCTTGAAGAGGACAGCCTTGCCCTCCATGACCGGCTTGCTTGCCTGGGCCCCGATATTGCCGAGACCCAGCACGGCAGTGCCGTTCGATACTACCGCCACGAGGTTCCCCTTCGCCGTGTACTTGTAGGCCAGGCTGGGGTCGCGCTGGATCTCCAGGCAAGGCGCCGCCACTCCGGGGGTATAGGCCAGGCTGAGGTCGCGCTGCGTCCGGCAGGGCTTGGTCGGTATGATGGCCAGCTTGCCGGGAGAAGGCGAGGAATGATACTGCAGAGCGTCTTCCTTCCGGATCATAAAATATGGCCCTCCCATGAGAGTACACTTTCCCGGGCCGGGCCGCTTGGCCCCGCGGATCGGGGGGAAAGATGAAGCCAGTCTTATTTTCCGATGAGTTTCCGGAATTCGTTCAACGGAAGCGTGTTGACGACGTCCGCGGGCTCCAGCCAGCCGCGCCGGGCCATGGTCACGCCGTAACGAATGTTACGCAGGTGGTTGGGATGGTGGGCGTCCGTGGATATGGCGAACCTGACGCCGCGGGCTCGGGCGGAGCGCAGAAGCGCATCGTACAGGTCGAGCCGCTCGGGGCTGGAGTTGATCTCGAAAATGACCCCGCGGCGCGCGGCCTCGGCGGCGACGCGGTCGAAGTCGAACGGATAGGCGTCGCGAACAAGCAGCAGGCGCCCGGTGGGGTGCCCCAGAATTCGGAGGTAAGGGCATTCCAGGGCGCGGAGCAGGCGGTCTGTCATCTCCGCCGGCTCCAGATTCATGTAGCTGTGAACGCTGCCGATCACCAGGTCGAGTTCGGCGAGGGCATCTTCGGCCAGGTCCATCGTTCCGTCCCTGCGGATGTCGCACTCGATTCCCGAAAAGACGTGGATGCCCAAACCGGACTCGTTCAACCGCTTTACATGTTTTGCAAAGGCCACCGCGCGCCGCTCATCCAGCCCATTGGCCATGGCAAGCGCCTTTGAGTGGTCCGTAATGGCGATGTACTCATAGCCGAGGGCGGATGCGGCCGCCGCCATCTCCTCCAGCGTGGCGCGGCCGTCGGTTTCGACGGTGTGCATATGGAGGTCGCCGCGAATATGCCGCTGCTCGACGAGATGCGGCAGGCGCCCTTCGGCCGCGGCTTCGATTTCGCCCTGGTTTTCGCGCAACTCCGGCGGGATCCATGCCAGGCCGAGCTTTGCGTACACCTCTTCCTCGGTCTCGCCGGCCACCCGGATGTTGTCATCCCGGCGAAAGAGCCCGTACTCGCTGAGCGTGTAGCCCATCTTGAGGGCGCGTGACCGGAGCGCGATATTGTGCTCTTTGCTTCCGGTGAAGTATTGGAGCGCCGCTCCGTAGCTTTCCCGCGGCAGAGCCCGCACGTCGACCTGAAAGGCCTGAAACCCGACCTTCGCGCTGGCCTTGTTGGGACCTCGCGCGATCACCTCGTTCACCTTGGGGTGTGAGACGAAGCGGTCGAGGGCATTGGCGGCCGAAGGTCCGGTCACCAGCAGGTCGAGGTCGCCCACGGTTTCGCGCCCGCGGCGAAGGCTTCCGGCGGGCGTCACCTTCTCGACTCCGGGCGCCTCAGCGAGATAACCGGAGAGGTCCGCTGCGAGCTCATCCGCGAAATTGAGCAGGAACCGTCCCGCCCGCTGCCGGTAATTGCAGATCGAGCGCAGGATTTTTTCCTCGAGCTTGGCCCCAAGCCGGGGGAGCACCCGGAGTTTCTGCTCCTGGCAGAGCCGCTCCAGCCCGTCGATCGTGCTCACGCGATAGTGCTCCCAGAGCAGGGAAATGGTTTTGGGACCGAGGCCCTGGATTTTGAGCAGCTCCAGGGCGGTGGGCGGGTACTTGGCCAGGAGCTGGTCGCGGCGGTCGAATGATCCGCGGGCGGCGATTTCCTGGAGGTTGGCGGCCATGCTTTTGCCGATGCCGGGGATATCGGTGACTTTGCGGTTGGGGTCCTTAAGTATGTCGAGCACTCGTTCGGGGTAGCTCTCGATGGAGGAAGCCGCGTTCCGGTAGCTGCGGATGCGGAACGGATCTTCGCCCGCGATTTCCATCAGGTCGGCGGTTTCCGAGAGCAGGCGGGCAATATCCCGGTTCTCCATGCTTTTCATTTTCGCGCGGTTCCGGGGAGCGCCCGGCGCGGAAGGTGGAAACAACCATTCGCGCCTCACACGGGAAGATGCGCGACGAAGCCTTGGCGAATATCGTTGACGCTATTTGAGTGTGCCTGGAAGTCATTTCGAGCCTTTCCACAAAGCACCCTGCCGAGGTCGTTCATCTGGACGGGTGAGCCGCTGGGTTTTGGCGACCGCTGTACCCTGGGCGAGATTTTGCTGCGGCTGCCAGGAGGACGAGCCGACCGGGTCCGATGAAGCAGCATTCCCCTGATGGCTTTCCAGCCGTTTTCGATGTAAAATCGCAATCGGCGCAGCCGCGCTTTGGTTAAATCGCCCTCTGGGTCAAAAGGAAATTAAATAAATGGAAAAGCCGGCGCAGAACATACAGGAAGCTTTTCTGAACAACGCGCGTAAGGAAAAGACGTTTCTGACGATCTACCTTATGAGCGGGGTGAAGCTTTCCGGCCGTATAAAAAGTTTCGACAAATACTCCCTCATCCTGGAATCCAACAGCCAGGAACAGTTGATATTCAAGCACGCTATCTCCACCGTTGTACTGTCGAAGGCGGCGCACAGCGCTTCGGCAAGTCCGGGTTCGTCCTCGGCGGCGGCGTCCCAGCCGCAGGCTCAGGCCGCACAGGAAGCGGGCCACAGCTAGGAGGGACGCCCTTCCAACAGTGAAGGAACGCACAATTCTGGTCGGGCTGGAGGTGCGCGGCAGGGGAAGGGCAAGCCGCGCCGCTGTCGCCAATCATCTGGACTACACCACGGAAGAATCCATCGAGGAGCTTGCGGTGCTCGCGGAAAGCGCGGGCGCGGAGGTGCTCGACAAGGTAGTGCAGTCCCGCGAGCGTCCGGAAGCGGCGACGCTGATCGGGCCCGGCAAACTGGAAGAACTGGCGCAGCGCGCCAGGGCCGTGGATGCCGACACCGTCATCTTCGACCACGACCTGACGCCTACCCAGCTCCGCAACATCGAGCGGGCGCTGGACTGCAAGGTGGTCGACCGGACCCAGCTCATCCTGGACATCTTCGCCCGGCGCGCGCGCACGCGGGAAGGGCAGTTGCAAGTGGAGCTGGCGCAGTTGACCTACCTGTTGCCGCGCCTGGCCGGACGCGGCGTCGAGATGTCGCGCCTGGGAGGCGGAATCGGCACGCGCGGCCCCGGTGAGACGCAGCTCGAGACGGACCGGCGGCGGATCGGGCGCCGCATCGCGAAGATCCAGCGGGAGTTGGAAAGCGTGCGGGCCGGCCGCAGGGTGCAGCGGCGGCAGCGTCAGGCGGTGCCGCTGGCCACCGCCGCCCTGGTCGGATACACGAACGCCGGGAAGTCGACGCTCTTCAACCGCCTCACGGGGGCGGAAGTGCTCGCCGACGCGCGCATGTTCGCCACTCTCGACCCGACGGTGCGCTCCATCGTGCTGCCCTCGCGCAGGCGCATCCTGCTGAGCGACACGGTGGGTTTCATCCGGAACCTTCCGGTTTCGCTGGTGAAGGCGTTCCGCGCCACGCTGGAAGAGGTCGTCGAGGCGGCGCTGATCCTGCACGTGGTGGACATTGCGTCTCCTCACGCCGAGCGCCAGATCGCGGAAGTGCACAAGGTTCTTGCCGAGATCGGAGCGCACGAGACGCCGCAATTGCTGGTGCTTAACAAGATTGACCTGATGCCGGAGGGGCAAATCGGCCCCTTCGCCGGCCGCTTGGCGCCCGGGGAAACGCAGCCGCGCACAGTAGCGGTGTCGGCGCGGACGGGGCAGGGAATCGACGCGCTGCTGGCGGCGCTGGACGAAGCGCTCCCCCTCGACCCCATCGTGGCCGCCACGTTCCGCTTCCCGCCGGGCGAGGGCGCCAAGATCAACATGCTTCACGAGCTCGGGCGGGTGAAGGAAACACGCTACGGCGGCGAGTACACGGAAGTCGAAGCCGACGTGCCCGAATCGCTCAAGCAGCGCTTGAAGCGGTGGGCGGTCTGAGATGGGCGCGAAAGCTCCTGAAAATAGGCTACCTGCTAAAATGCAATCAATGTCTTACGATTTGATCATTATCGGCAGTGGTCCGGGGGGCTATTCCGCTGCGGTAAGGGCGGGGCAATACGGGCTGCGCACGGCGATTGTAGAGAAGAACCCGCGTCTCGGCGGCACGTGTCTGCTGGTGGGCTGTATCCCTACGAAAAGCCTCCTGCACACGGCGGAGATTTGGGAACACTTTCAGAATCCGGGCGAGAACGGAATCTATTGCGAGAACCCGAGACTGGACTTTGCCAAGGCAATCGAGCGCAAGAACCAGATTGTAAGCAAGCACTCCAAAGGCATCGACTTCCTGATGCGGAAGAACAAGGTGGATGTCTTCCGCGGGCGCGGTGTCCTGCGAGGCGGGGGCAAGGTCGACGTCCACACTGATGACGGTGTGAAGACGCTGGAGGCGAAGAACATCATGATCGCCACCGGCTCGGAAGCCCGCATGCTGCCGGGGCTGGAGCCGGACCCCGAGCGTATCCTGACGAACGTCGAGATTCTGGACCTCCGCAAGCCGCCCAAGTCCATGGTGATTATCGGTTCGGGCGCAGTGGGATCGGAATTCGCCTCGATGTTCCACCGGTTCGGGACAAAGATCACGCTGGTGGAAATGCTGCCCCGCATCGTGCCGCTGGAGGACGAGGAAGTCTCCAGGGAACTGGCGCGGATTTTCAAAAAGAAGGGCATACGGGTTGAGACCGGGGCCAAGGCGGAGAACATCCAGCGCTGCGACGGCGGCGTGAAGGTCACGCTGACGCTGGCCAGCGGCGCGAAGGAAGAGATCTCAGCCGACGCGGTGCTGGTGGGAATCGGACGGCGCCCGGTGACGGACAACATCGGATTGGAAAACACGCGCGTGGAGACCGACCGCGGCTTCATCAAGGTGGATGAATACCAGCGGACGGCCGAACCGGGCGTCTATGCGATCGGCGATGTGGTCGCGGGGTCGCCGCAACTGGCGCACGTGGCAACCAGGGAGGGCCTGATTGCCGTGGCGCACATCGCCGGCAAGCCGGTGCAACCGCTCAACCGCCGGCTGATCCCCTCCTGCACCTACACGGATCCGGGTATCGGCAGTTGCGGTCTGACGGAAGCGGAAGCGCGCGCGCAGGGCTACAAGGTGAAGGTCGGCAAGTTCGGCTTTATTCCGAACAGCATGGCCACCATCATGGGCCGGCATGACGGCTTCGTGAAGGTGGTTTCCGACGAGAAGTACGGCGAGATCCTCGGCGTGCACATTATCGGTCCGCTGGCCTGGGAGTACATTTCCGAAGCGGTGGCGGCGATGGCGTCCGAGGCGACCGTCGACACCATGATGAATATGATCCACGCGCACCCGACGCTTCACGAGGCGGTCGGCGAGGCGTTCAATTCAATCTACGGGTTGGCCATCAATGCGTAGGCGGGGAGGACGCTTCACACACATGGCAAGAGAGGTCGCTGAGATTGCGTAGGTGCGAACTGCGTGACCTCGGACTGGTGGAGTACGGACGGGCGCTCGAATTGCAGCGGGCGCTGGTGGAAAAGCGCAAGCGGGGCGAAATACCCGATCAGTTGCTGATCGTGGAGCACCCGCACGTCATCACGCTCGGGCGGAACGGCAAACCCTCGAACCTGCTGGCGAGCGAAGAGGTGCTCAGGCGCGCCGGCATCTCGTTCTTCCCCATCGAGCGCGGCGGCGACATTACCTATCACGGCCCCGGGCAGATCGTTGGCTATCCGATTTTTGACCTGAGGGAGTGGAAGCGCGACGTAGTGGCGTATGTACGGACCTTGGAGGAGGTCATCATCGGCGCGCTGTCGGACTTCGGGATAGCGGCGGGCCGCCTTGAGGGTTTCACCGGGTGTTGGGTGGACGGCCGGAAGATTGCAGCCATCGGCGTCCACATCAGCCGGTGGGTGACGTCGCACGGTTTCGCGCTGAACGTGACCACGGACCTGAGCTATTTTCAGTACATTGTGCCTTGCGGGTTGACGAAGCCGGTCACCTCTATGGCCGAGTTGGGCGTTGCCGCGCCGCGGGCCGAGGTGATCGAGAGCCTGACCAGGCATTTCGCGCTGAATTTCGGAATCGAGATTGTGAAACGAGAGATTGAGACTGAGGAGGCGGTATGGTCGATGTCGTGATGCCCCAGATGGGCGAGAGCATTGTGGAAGGAACGCTGACAAGGTGGTTGAAAAAACCCGGCGACAGGGTAGAGCGCGACGAGCCTCTGTTTGAGATCTCGACGGACAAAGTGGACACCGAGATCCCCGCGCCCGCTGCCGGCATCCTCAAGGAGACCCTGGTGGAGGAAGGCAAGACCGTGGCGATCAACACGGTAGTGGCGCGCATCGACGAGACGGGGGATGGCACAGGCGCGGCCGCTGCACCTCCGGCGGAGGCGCCTGCCGCACCCGCGCCCGCGCCCCCGGCGCCTCCCGCTGCGGAGAGGCCGCCGGAGCAGCCGCCCGTGCGTACCGAGCCCGCGCCCGTGGCGCCCCCACCCGCGGCGGCGCCCGAAGAGCCCATCGGGCCTCTATCGCCTCTGGTGCGGCGCATGGCCCGGGAGCACAACATCGACTTGCGGCAGATCAAGGGAACCGGCGCCGGTGGCCGCATCACCCGGCAGGACGTGGAGAACTACCTGGCGCAGCGGGAAGCCCGCGAAGCCCGGCCCGCGCCGCCGCCCCCGGCCGCGGCTCCTCCCACCCCCGCGCCCGCGCCTCCGCCGGCCGCACCCGAGATTGCGCCGCCGCCTCCAAGGGTAGAGGCCGCCAAGACGCGCGTGGAGCCGATGAGCATCATGCGGTCGAAGATCGCCGAGCACATGGTGCTCTCCAAGCGGACGTCGGCGCACGTCACCACCGTGCACAAGATCGACATGACCCGGGTAGCGAGAATCCGCGCGCGGCACAAGGAGGAAGTGAAGGCGCGCTACGGATACTCGCTCACCTACCTGCCGTTCATCACCCGGGCGGCCGCCGAAGCGCTGCGGGCCTTCCCGCTATGCAATGCCTCGGTGGAAGGGAACAACATCATCTACCACAACGAGATCAACATCGGGATTGCGGTGGCGCTGGAAAATGGCTTGATCGTCCCGGTGATCCGCAACGCCGACGAGAAGAATGTGCTGGGGCTCCAGCGGGCCATCGCCGATCTGGCGGCGCGCGCCCGCTCGCGGCAGCTCAAGCCCGATGAGGTGCAGGGCGGCACCTTCTCGATCACGAATTTCGGCAGTTTCGGCAGCCTGTTCGGAACGCCAATCATCAACCAGCCGCAGGTGGCGATTCTCGGCGTGGGAGCGGTGGAGAAGACCCCGGTAGTGACCGAGGACGACGCCATCGCGATCCGCGAAATCAGCCTGATCGGGTTGACATTCGACCACCGGCTGATCGACGGCGCTTACGCCGACCAGTTCATGCAGAAGGTGAAGAGCATCCTGCAGAACTGGTCGGAGGAGATTCTGTAACAGACCCGGCGGGCCTCAGGCGCCGTTCAGGCACCTGTAGGCCCGGCGCGCCACGACCAGTTCCTCGTTGGTCGCCAGCGCCAGCACCGCCACCGGAGCGCCCTCGGGCGACAGAAGGCGGTCGCCCGAGCCGTTCTCGTTGGAGGCGGGGTCCAGGCGGATACCGAGGAATTCCAATCCCGAACAACACATCGCGCGGAGGCGTGGAGAGTTCTCGCCGATGCCGCCGGTGAAGGCGACCGCGTCCACTCCGCCCATGGCCGCCGCATAGGCGCCGATGGTTTTCCGCACCTGGTAAGCGAAGACCTCCAGCGCCATGCAGGCGTCGGCGTTGCCCTGCGCCGCAGCGGCCTCGATGTCCCGCACGTCGCCGCCGGCTACGCCGGAAAGCCCGGCCAGACCGCCGGTCTTGGTCAACTGCTTCCGCACTTCAGCCGCGTCCCAGCCGCAGCGGTCCATCATATAGAGCACGGCGAAGACGTCCAGATCGCCGTGCCGCGTGGCGTTCTCCAGGCCCGACTGGGGCGAAAAGCCCATGGTCGTATCGACGGAGCGCCCGCCGGCGATGGCGCAAATCGAGGAACTGCCGCCGAGGTGGCAACTGATGGTGCGCAGGTCGGCTGCGGGCCGGCCGAGCACCTCGGAGACGCGCCCGCCGATATACTCGTGCGATGCGCCATGGAAGCCGTAGCGCCGTATGCCGTATTTTTCGCGCCACTCCGCGGGGACGCCGTAGCGCGCGGCGTACTCGGGCATTGACGCGTGGAACTCAGTCTCAAACGCTGCCACGAGCGGCACGCCGGGCATCGCTTCGCGGAACGCGCGAATCGCGGTGAGGTAAATGGCGTTGTGGGCCGGCGCGGCGGGCAAGAATTCCTCCATCGCCGCCGTTACCGCGTCGTCAATGACAAACGTGCCGCGGTAACGCGGGCCAGCGTGGACAGCCTTGAAGGCAACGGCATCGACGGGCGCGTCGCCCACCTGGATTTCCGAGATGGCCTGGCGGTAATCGCTGACGCGCTCGAAGCGGCCCCGTGCGGCGACGCGCTCGGAGGGCATTTCCAAAATCTGGTATTTCAACGAGGTCGAACCGAGGTTCGGTACAAGTATGTTCATCGGATCCGGTATTGCGATTGTATGGCTTTCACGTTCTGGCGTGCGCGGGCCTGGAAGCGGCCCGGGATATTGGCGCATTCCTGGCTGAAACGCAGGGCGTCGCGGGCGCGCTCGACATCGCCGGCTTCGGCCAGGCGGTAATTGGCCAACCCGAGGTAGAACAGCGCTTCGGCCCTCATTTCCGCGCTGTCGGCGATGCCGGGCAGAGCGGCCCGCAAAGCTTTGTCGGCGGCCGCCCACCTGTTGCTGGAAGCATGCACAACGCCTTGTATATAGTTGGCGCGGCCGATGACCAGCTTCTTGCGGTTCTCCCAGTCCGCATCGCTGACACCCTCCGGTTTGGCCTTGGTGTTCATCACGTCGATGGCCTTCGAGGAAAGCTCCAGAACCTTGTCGTTCTGCTTGCCCATGTAACTGCTCGCCACGGCCAGCAGCATCTCGGCATTGGTCTGGTCCCGTTCGAGGGTTTTTTCGGCCAGTGCCACGGCTTTGGCGTTGTCGCCTGTCTGGATGTAAGCCATGAAGCGATGCTCGGCCACCATCGGGATGTATTGGCTTTCGGGGTTGCGCTGCTCGAGCAGGTCACCGAGGGCGATTTTCTTCTGCGGGTCCGGCGTTTGCAGCGCCATGGCGTAAAGCGAGTATTCGGTGTAGATGTCGAGCTGTTTTGCGTAATCGACTTCGTGCTGCCAGTCCTCAACCTCGTCCTCGTCGGAGGGCTTAGGGGTCTGGGCAATCTTGCGCGCCACATCGGAGGTGATGGGGGCCCACTTCAAAACGAGGTCGGGGTCGCGCTTGATTTCGAGCGCCGTTTTCAGGCAGGCGTGGGCGGTCTGAGCGTCGTCGGGCTTGAGGGCGAGCAGTTTCTCACCTGCAGCGATAGCATTATCGGGCTGGCCGGCGGTGGTGTAAGCCTCCATGAGCATTTCGTAGACCCACGGCGTTCCTTCGTGTTTCGGGTACTGCGAAGCGAATTGCTCGAGCAGGGCGATCTTTTTGGTTTGATCGGATTCCTGACCGATCTGCTGGAGCAAAGCGCCTTCCGGGGTCTCCGTGTTGATGGTGATTGCGTGCCGTTGGGCGTTAGCCGTCCAAACCGCGAGCAGCAGCGACGCGATAGCCACCAGGGGTCTCATACCGCCTCCAATCATCTGAAAACATTAAGATTCTAGCTACTTTCACCTATTCTCGACAGGATGCTATCATACTCTCAGTCAATAAGGGAACACCCGCTTAGGAGATCACCTGATGAATCGCAGACTTATATTTTGGGCGATCGCATCTATTGTGTTGACGGCCGGGTGGCTGCTTGCCGCCGAGCAGCAGATTATCGGCAGTTGGGACTGCACAACGACCACGCCGATGGGCACCGACATGAAATGGACGCTGACAGTAAAGGAGGAGAACGGAAAGCTGACGGGGATCGCCGGCAGCGACGAAGGGGAAATGCCGATTTCGGATGCCAAGCTCGAAGGGGGAGAGTTCACGTTCAAGGTATACGTGAATTCGGAACCCTACGCAGTCAAGCTCAAGGTCAACGGCTCCCAACTCCAGGGCACCTGGTCCGGTGGCGGCGAGACCGGAGTCATCAAAGGCACTAAGAGGAAAATATGAACACAGCCGCCCCTGGCCGCGTTCGCCGGGGCGCGCTGATTCTTGCGGGCCTGCTGGCGGCACCCCACGCTCTTCCGGCTGAAACGATCCGCATCCTACGCGACAACTACGGTGTTCCGCACATATTCGCCTCTACGCCGGCAGGCGCCGCTTACGCATCGGGTTACGTCCAGGCGGAGGACCGCCTGGAGGAAATGATGCGCAACTACCGCAAGGCCGAGGGCACGATGGCCGAAGCCTTCGGCGAGTCCTGGCTCCAGCACGATTACCGGCAGCGGCTCTGGCGGCACGCGGAAGTTTCCAAGACAAATTACCCGCGGCTTAGCGCCCAGACCCGCGCTATGTGCGAGGCCTTTATCGCCGGCGTGCGCCAGTACATGAAGGAGCACCCGGAGGAAGTGCCCTCGTGGGCGCCGTCGCTCGAGCCGTGGCGCATTGTCTCGCTCGCGCGGTACGTCATTTGGGGCTGGCCGGAAGGCGAGATCGCAAGCGATTTGCGACGGGCGGGAATCCGGCCCGACCCGATGGCCTATCGCGGCTCCAACCAGTGGCTGCTGGCGCCGTCGCGGACCGCAATGCGCGCTCCCATCGCTCTGATCGACCCCCACCTGAGCTGGTACGGCGAATTCCGGTGGTACGAGATCCGGCTTTACGCGGGCGACCATGCCATCTCCGGCTCGGCCCTTGTGGGATTGCCTTTCCCGCCACTGGGACACGGGCGCTGGGTGTCGGTAGCCATGACCACCGGCGGGCCGGACACCTCCGACGTCTTCGAAGAGGAAGTGGCGGAGGGCAGGTACAGGTTCCGGGACCAGTGGCGCCCGCTGGAGGTCCGCCGCGAGCGCATCGGCGTGAAATCGGGCGATACGGTGCAGTGGAAGGAAGTGACGATCGAATCCACGCATCACGGCCCGATCGTCGCGCGCAAGGACGGCAAAGCCTACACGGCAGCCATTCCCTATGCGAACGAGTTCCAGCTCATCGAGCAGAGCTGGGCGATGATGAACGCGCGCAACCTGGCCGCCATGAAGAAGGCCCTCGCCCAACTGCAACTGATGCCGCAGAACATCATGGTGGGGACGGTGGACGGCGACATCTATTACGTGCGCTACGGGCGCGTGCCGGTCCGTCCCAAGGGCTGCGATTCCTCGCGCCCGCTGCCCGGCACGGGCGCTTGCGAGTGGCAAGGGATTCACCCGTTCGAGAAACTCATCCAGGTCACCAACCCGCCCTCCGGTTACATGCAGAACTGCAACGCCTCGCCGCAGTGGCTTTGGAAGACCGGCTCGCCGTTTACGCCGGAAAAGTTCAAGGACACTCCCGAGTTGTTCAACGCGCCCTCCGGCCTGCCGCACCAGCGGGCGGCCATGGTGCTGGAACTTCTAGATGCGGCGAAGGACATCACCGATGAGAAAGCCATCGAGATCGCGTTTTCACCGGCTGTCTACGGCGCGCACACCTGGCAGGAGCGGATTCGCGGTCTGAAGCAAAAGGCCCCCTCCGGCATCGCGGAGCTGATCCTGAGCTGGGACGGCCGCGCCGCCGCGGATTCGCGCGCCGCGCTTGCCTTTTATCTCTTCAAGATGGCTCTCGGCCAGCCGGGCGGTGAGGTGGCGCCGCCGCAGTCGCTCACCGACGCGCAGCTTCTGGAAGGACTGCGCAAAGCCGAGGCGCGGCTGAACTCGGAGTTCCCGGCTGGCGCGACTTACGGCTCACTGTTTCGCGTCGGGCGGGACAGCGGCGAGCGCACCTATCCGGTCGGCGGCGGCAATCCTCGCGGGGCGGGCATGGCGACACCCCGGGCGATTACCTTCGTGCGGCGCGGGAACCAGTTCGTCGGCGTCGCGGGCCAGTCGGCGGTACAGGTGGTTATCCTGACGAACCCGCCGCGGTCGTACACGGTGATTCCGCTCGGCCAGAGCGACCGCAAGGACTCGCCGCACTGGGACGACCAGGCGCGCGAGCTGTTCAGCCGCTCTCTGATGAAGCCAACCTACTTTCTCGATCCCAAGGAACTGGAAAAACACGTAGAGCGCAGGCAGACCCTGGAATACTGACCGGGGCGTTTGTGATAATCTCGCAGTTCCAGGTGATACGATGATTCTGCCTGATACTTACACCGCCGCGCTGCTGCTCATGATTCTCTCCATGATCTGCTGGGGATCTTGGGCGAATACGTATAAGCTTACGGGCAAGTGGCGGTTCGAACTCTACTATTGGGACTATGCGGCGGGCGTGCTGCTGGCCGCCGTCGTGGCGGCATATACGTTCGGCTCGCTCGATAAAGCAAGCCTCTTTCTGTAAATTCATTCTTCCCGCGTGAGCGGGCTACTGTTTTCCATCCGTAAGTAGGTCTTCTCGGTTTCCCACTCCTCGCTGATTTCCATCAGCACGGCGCTGACGAGCCGCAGAAGGGCGGCCTCGTTCGGAAACAGGGTTGCCACCCTGGTCCGGCGCTTGATCTCTTTATTGAGACGTTCC
>JAKOTR010000064.1 GCA_029776225.1 Acidobacteriota bacterium
CGCTCCTGCTGGCGGGCCATCCGCAAGTCCCGCTCCCTGCGCTTGCGCTCCTCCTCCCGCGCGATCTCCCATGCCTGCTCGATCGGTATGCCCTCGCGCTTGGCCGGTCGGTCCACGCTGCGCCGCAGCGCCTCCAGGTATGCGTCCGCCCGCCGGCGGTACTCCGCCTCGGTCTCCACCGGGCGGCCACGGCGCGCCCGCTGACGGCGCTCCGCCTGCTGTACCTCCTGCTCCAGCTGCTGCATCTCGCGGCGCGCCTGAGACGCGTCCATCTTCGCCCGCAGCTGGATCTCTATGCTCTTACTGCCGCCCTGCGGGGGCATCGCTCAGGCTCTCCTCCAGATGCAGCTCGTATGCGGCCAGAAGCTCCAGCATGGCCCAGCGGGGAAGCTCGCAGAACGCCGGATGCGTCCCCAGCCAGCGCCCCGCCATCTCTGTCAGGCGGCGGTCGAGCGGGACGGCCCAGTACTGCCGTCCGTCCCGGCTGACAGCTCGCCGCCGCCACCTGCTTTTAGGTCGTCCAGATCCTCCACGTCCGCGCCGTCCACCCGGTTGATGGCGTCCACGATGCTGAACCACAGGCTCGCGTCCTTCTCCGCCAGCTCTACCCACTGCGGGAACTCCAGCCTGGGCTCCACCACGCGGTACTCCATCACGGTGGACCAGAACACCAGCGTTTTGTCCGGCTTCACCTCCCGCCCGCCGGGAAGCTCCAGCGCCCGCGCCTGGAACAGACGCGTCCGGGCCTCGGACTGCGTCGCTATCGGCGCCCGGACGCTGTAGCTCGTGGCCGGCCGGATCTTCACGGTGAACTCCCGACCCTCGCCGCGGATGACGGCCTCCACCGGCTCCGCGTCACCGTACGGCAGCGCGGCCAGAACCTCTGCGGTCAGCGGCTCAGCCATCATCATCCGCGCCGCTTCCCGCCGTGTACGTCCACGGCCCCTGAAGCTCCGCCTCCAGCGTCATTGTGGGTGCATCGGACGCGTTGTAAACAAAGCGAGTGACGATGCAGTTGCCAGAGAACGTGCCGCCGGCTCTTCTCGCAGTCGGCTTGATCTGGAACGTCGCCTGCCCGATCTCGGAGATCAGCTGGCAGGCGGCCTCGCTCGCCACCTCGGGCACGCAGGTCGCCGTGATGGTGCCGTACTTCCTGATGCCTATGGGATACTCGGCCGTGTCGTTGATCGCCGTGTTGTCCACCGTGCGCATCCCCAGCTCCAGCGTGCCCTCCCGAAGGATGGCCGCCAGCTGGTAGGTCCCCACCGTGAACAGGGCGATCTCGCCCACGATCCTGTCTGCCTGTGCCATTTAGGGACTCCTCGGAATGATCTGCGTCACTGTCAGGTCGAATCTGGCCAGGTGCGCCGTCAGGGCGTCGTCACCCCAGCGCACCAGCACGAAACCCGTCTCGCCGCCGCTGCAGGACAGCAGGCTCGCCTCCCAGACCTGACCGTTCAGGTTGATGGCGCTGCGGAACTTCGCCAGCACGGCGTCCACCAGCGCCTCGAAGCCCGGCTCGCTCGGAGGCTTCAGGCTCCAGGGGTATTTCAGCTCCAGCTGGTAGCGCGTCTCCTGGATGACCTCCGGCCCCTGGAAGTCGTTGATGGCCCGGTCCGGCCAGCGCTCCTCCACGGATGCCCGCCGGATGTTCCACCAGGGCTTGCCCTGGCCGCCGCGCCGCGTCATCCAGGATGGCGTCTGCCCCCAGTGATCCATCCAGTCCCCGCTTCCGGAGATGCTCGAAATCATCGCCTTGATCGCCGCCCGGACCTGGGTGTCCGTCTTGTAGGCGCTGGAACCGAACGGCATCAGGCTTGCCCTCCAGAGATCAGCCGGGCGATCCGGTCCACAGCCTGGCGGAATGCGCGCTCGACGAACGGCTCGGCCTGCTCCACAGCCCGCCGGGCGAACTCCTGCCCGCGCGTCCCGTGGCGGGCGATCTTGAACTGGATCTTGCGGGCCACGCCGTAGGACTCACCCGGCGGCACGTGCAGCTTGCGCTCCACCCAGTGCTGCAGGGGAGCGATGGGCGCCCAGTGCGGCCGGCTGCCATACTCCACCACGGGCGCATACCCGGCCTGCCACCAGACCTGACCCGCCACGTCCACCGGCTCCTGAGAGATCACCTGCACGTCGGCGGCGACGCCCCCGCGCAAAAACCCCGTCGCGCCCACCGGAGTCTCCTCGAACGCGACGGTCCGCAGCTGCTCGGTGGCCTTGGCCATGGCCTGCTCCACGATGCGCGCCGCCTGCGGGCCCAGGGCCTGGCTCACCGCCGCCAGCTGGACGCTAAGGGCCTGCAGCGAGTCCGGCTGGATCTCATAGGACAGCGTGAACGGGCTGCCCAGCTGCTGGCTCGCGATCACCACGATGGCCACCCCCAGACGGCGTCCCGGGAGGCCGGGTTGTTGACGGTGTTGCCGTTTGCGTCCACCCCGATGCCCAGCATCAGAAGCCCCCGCTGACGCAGGTCGCGCGCCAGCGCCCGCCAGACGTCCGCCTTGTCCCGGTAGTTCACGGAGTCCACAGGGACGGCGGGCTTGTCGCTTCGCCCGAACTCGGCCGCCACCGCCTGCGCAACCAGTGACGCCGCCAGATGCGCCACCCCGTCGGAGAGCGACTCCGGCAACGTGTCCTGCGTCCACGGTGCGGTATAGGTCAGGACGGCCGTCTCGCCGGGGGAGTGTGCGCGATCCAGCATGCGCCATCCGTCGGGACCGGCGCTCAGCCCGGAATGGGTGATCAGCCGGGGCCTGCGATAGCCGGGCGGAAACTCCACGCTCACCAGCGTGGAGAGCCCGGCGTCCCATGCGGACGGGTAGGGCTGGTCGTAGCCGGCCACCAGTGTCACCTGCTGGCGAAGCAGCCTCGGGCGCAGACGCGAGTACTCCAGCAGCGCGCCCTGCACGCTCGCCGAGTATACCGCCGCCCCCGCCAGGCGGTCGGCATCGTCTCCCGTCTCGTCGTGCAGGATCTGATATGTCCTCGTCAGCAGATCGGCCATCGCTTCATTCCAGTCCAGGCGGAACGCCCAGGATGCTGCAGCGGCAGTTCACGCTCTCCTCCGGCGGCAGGCCGGGGTCCACCGGGTGCTTGCAGGGGTGCCCGCCGACGATGAAGTCCGCATCCACCGGGATGGGCGGCTGCAGGCCGGCCTCCACGTGCGTTTCGCGCACCCGGTCGTCCTGAGCGGTACCCCAGCGCTTCATCCAGACCTCGCCCTCCAGGGCGTTTTTCTGGTAGTCCAGCAGGCGCAGGTAGGCGGCGCGGTTGGCCACGCGGTTGGTCTCCGTGCGGGTGATGGCCTCGGCCCGATGGAACTTGCTCGCGAACGTCAGGCGCTCGTAGTCAGCGCTGGCCACTTCCTGCATGGTCTCGAACAGGCTGCGCCCGGTCAGAAACCCGCTGCGGATGGTGTTGCGGATCTCGGCCTTCACCGGCTCCGTGATGCCCTTGCGCACCAGGTCGAAGGCGTAGTCGGACCAGAGGTCCAGATACAGCTCGCCGGGAAGGGGCTGGCGGGCCACCTGGACGTTCGGGGCGTAGCGCGCCGCAATGCGGTCCGCACGGTCAGCGCCGGTCTGTCCCGCCTCCTGGATGCCGCTTGCCAGCGCCTGCTGCAGCCGGCGCTCCACCTCGCTCATCGCGCTGTCCACGCGCCGCAGCACGCTCTCCAGCCGCCCGCGCGTCCACTCCCCGCGGGCCGCCAGAAGCTCCCGCAGCACCAGCGCCCGGGCCTGCTCCAGCTCGCGCTTCACCGCGCGCAGATGGCGCGCCGAAAGCGCCTCCATCTCGCGCTCGATGCGCCCGAGCTCACGCTCCCACCAGACGCTGCCGCGCATAAGACAGTGCGGGCCGGGTCCTGGCCCGGCCCGCTCCTACTCCTTCCTGCGCCGCCTTGTGGCAGACGGCTTGCCCTCGGCCGGCTTTACTTCCGGCCGCGCCGCGATCTTCTCGAGCCTCGACACATAGATGCCCTCCTCGTCGCGCACGGTCTCCATCACCTCGAAGCCGTCGGTCCGGTGAAACGCCAGACGCTGCTCCAGGGAGGCCGGGTCACCGGCCCGCACCAGGCGCACCTCGTTAGACGAAGCGGAACTTGACGAACCCATTGCCGTTGGTCCAGGTCCCGCCGCTGCCCACCTTCTCCGCCTCCACCACCAGCTTGTCGCCGGCGTTCAGCCTTGCCGAGGCCCCGGAGCAGGGGATGGTGACGGAGTCGCCGGCCGCCACGTCCACCCCGGAGAGGAACTGCAGCTGGCCGATCTGCGCGGTGCCCGCGCCGTTTGCCCCGCCGTTGCGGATGTTCAGGTTGATGCGGTTTGTGTTGTTGCCCGTGACCGCCGCCCCGGCGATCAGCGTCACGCTCTCCACCACCACATCCGCCGGAGCCACCCAGACGCTCGCCTTCTGCGTGCTGGTGGTGGCCGTCAGCGTCGGCACGAACACCGTGGCCGGATGACTGCCCGGCACGTAACCGATATGGCCCACATTCGTTTTACTCATCGGTCTGCCTCCATGTTCTCAGGTCACACCACGCTGCGGTCCCAGCACAGCGGCTCCTCCACGGCAATGCCGTAGATGAACCGGATCTTGTAGGTCAGCGCGTCCACCTCGAACTCGTCTTTCGTGAACAGCTCCGGCTGCTGGCGCCCCTGGAAGAAGCCCACCTCCAGCGTCGGCGCCCCGGCCGGGTCCGCGCACAGATACCAGTCGTTCGGATCCGTCCAGAACGGCACAACCAGCACGTTGTAGGCGCCCAGCCGGTGGAAGTTGGGTTCAGTCGCGTTGAAGTTCGAGGTCTGCACCACCACCGGGCTGTTGGCCAGCCGCCAGGCCGTCTCCTCCAGGTCCGGCGGCACGATGATCACCTTCGGGATGATCGTCCCGGCGTCCATCCTGTTGCCGCCGATGGTGTTGCCGAAGGTCGCCCGCTTCAGCATGTTCAGCCGCCTGGCCGCCAGACTCGCGCTGGAGAGCGCCGTAGAGTCCTGGTTGCCGCTGCCGGTCGTGCTGCCGTCCCCGCCCCTGAGCGTGCTCGTGCTGTGGAACAGCGTCACGCCGTCGCCCATGGTAGGGTTCGTGGTCAGCGCGGCGAACACGTCACGGTTCAGGGTCTGGCGCGCGGCGCGGCCCATGGCCACCGGGATGTTCCGGATGGTGCGCAGGTCGTCGTTGGCGATCGTCTCCATCGTGATGGAGAACAACCCGCCCCGCTTGGCCAGCGTATAGGTCTCACCGCCGTCCAGCGGGTTGTCGAGCGGCTGGTAGGTGCCGTTCTCAGTCACCACCGGCAACACGCCGAAGCCGCCGTACTTCACCAGATACTGCGTGCGGAAGTCAGAGACGCTGCTGATCGTGCTCGCGATCTGGCGCCACTCCTGGTCCGCGTCCGCCCGGTTGAACTCGGCGATCAGGCGCTTGTGCATCCGGTCGGCGAACACCGTCGCCCAGGTGGTGGACAGCATCGCCTCCACGCTGCGCTCGCTGTCGTAGCCGCCGCCGTGCGTGTCCCGCAGGATCTCAAGCGGGCTCGTCAGCCAGTCCTTGCCGGTCCAGCGCACATACGCCTCGCGGAAGCTTCGGAACGCCGGAACCCCGTCAATGTCCCGGCCCTCGAACATCCCGTCCAGGGCCTTGATCATCCGGTCCCGGCTGTCCTGGGTCACCTGGACGCCAAGGCCCTTCACCCGGCCGCTCTCGGCAGCCTCGTCCAGCGCCTCTTTGAGCGCGCGGATGCGCCGGTCCAGCTCGCCGGGCTCGAAGACGCGGCCCGCGAACTCGGAGCGCACCAGCTCCGCAGCCCTCCCCGGAAGCCTGGCCTCCGCCAGGCGCGCCTCCAGCACGGTGGCGCAGCGCTCCAGACGCGCCTGCTCCACCAGGCGGGCGATCTCGTCGGCCTCGCTCGCGCGGGGCTGCTCCGGCGCGGCCTCCTGCGCCTCGTCGCGCTCCCGGCGCTCAGGTGCCTGAAGCTCCTCGTGCAGCGCCTCGATCGCCTCCACCAGCTTCGGATACTTCTCCGCCAGGATCTCCTCCGTCAATGCGTTGGGATCCTCGACGGCCGCCTCGACCAGCCGCCAGAGCGCCGGCCGGGCCTTGATCTCCTCGATAGTCAGTTTCATCGGCTTCGTCTCCTCATATCGGGTCCACCACTCATCCGTGGCGGACTCGTACAGCCGGCCGCCTGCAGCCGGATGAACCACGATGTCCACGCTGTTCGAAGGGTCCGCCACGAACCCTTCCACCTCGCGGATCAGCTGCCCGTTCTCCCGCACCACCTTCGGGCGGGCGGCCAGGTCAATGCTCACGCCGATCAGGTCTCGGGCCTCCCTGGCCGCCCGGAGCACGGGCAGGTAATGCTCGAACACGTGCAGGTCTCCCCGGATGGCCCCGTCCTGGTAGCGCACGTTGCGCCAGGTGCCCGCCAGGTTCCGGGGGTCGCTGCGGCCGGTCAGGTCCCCGGCCCGGTAGTGCCCGCTTCGCGCGGGCAGCCCCTCGATGATATGGCAATCGCGCGCAAGCACCTCCTCGCTGTATCGGTTCCGGTTCCGGCTGATTCCGGCCCGGATCAGGATGGCGTCGCGGACGACGCATTCCTCCTCGCAAAACGAGTCCGCCTCGATGACAGCGGACTCGCGAACAAACTCGGTCATGGCGTGTTCTCCTCAGGCGGGGATGGCGGCCGCCCGGACCCGTAGACGGCCGCCGCGTCCCTCTGCCGCTCCTGGGCAAGCAAGTCTTCGATATCCCCCGGCACGGGCACGCCAGCGGCGTTGTGCACCAGGTGGCGTGCGGTTTCGCGTGTCATCAACTCCGAGGCCATCGCCAGCTGTGCCGCCTGCACCATCCGCAGCGTCGCCTCGGCTACAGAGGCGTTATCGGATGCCGTCAGGTCCGGAGCGGTGATGTCTATGGAGTCCACGGCCTCCACCGGCAGGCGGAGCATGCCGGCGTTGATGAGCAGCAGAGCCTGGATCTGCAGCATCGGGCGGATGACGCCGTCAAACCACTGCGTTTGCAGGACTTCCAGGTCTTTGATCGTCGGCTCGGAGGCGCTGCCGGCCGTGGAGCGGTTGACGTCCTGGGATGCGCCCACCCAGTGCTCCGGGAACCCGGCGCCCAGCGCCACATACTTCAGCACGGCCAGGTAGTCGCTCTGGGTGTCGCTGGCGTGGATGCTCGGCACCACGGCCTCCCAGCTCTCGCTTTCGTTCACCACCTTGACGCTGCCGGGCCGGGGCGGGCTGCTGCCGATCTCCAGGGCCCGGCGCTGCACCTCCGCCTCTCCGCCCGTCACCCGCACCTGCCAGATGAAGGCTTTCAGCAGGTTGTTCAGCATCATCCGGTCGTTCAGGAACTGCTCGGCCCGGTGGATCCAGTAGAACATCGTCTCCAGGACGCTCCGCCCGCGGCCCAGGAGCCCCTGCTGCAGCGGGAAGTACAGCAGCCAGTTGGCCTCCGGCCCCGCGTAGTCGGCCAGGCTGCGCCCCTCGCGCAGCCACTGCAGGACAGCCGGACTGTTCAGGATCAGCCAGGTGCGGTCCCCATCGGTGCGCTGCTCGGTGGCGGAGACGAAGATCCGGGCGTTGTCCGGGTCCGTCTGCACCTCGCTGATCTGCGACGGGTGCAGATACCCGATCCGCATCCTGCCCGTCTGCTCCGCGGGGAACGCCGGCAGGAACAGCTCGCCGTAGGCCAGCCACTCCCGGCACAGCTTCATGAAATCGCGCTCCAGGCCATTGACCGGGTCCTGCCAGAAGGCGTAGAGCTCGGCGGTCAGCCGCTCGTCGTCACTGGTGAGCTGCAGCACGGATCCGCACATATGCGCGGCCATCGTGCGCACGATCTTCACGGCCAGCGGGCTGTTGCCCATGAAGTGCATGGCCAGGCGGAGCATCAGGCTGTGCTCGGATGGGTCCAGAGTGGGCTGGCCGGTCAGGCTGGAGATCCGCTTCCAGCCGCGCTCCTCCTCCAGGAGGTCCTGGATGCCGTCCCACTGGCCCTCCAGGGCGCGCGCATACAGGCGCTCCACGCGGTCCATCGGAGCGGCATCCTGCTCCACGGCCCTGCCGAGTCCGAACCATTTCAGCAAGTCTGCTACAGCCATGTGTGCTCGTCCGGGGCCGGAGCGTACCAGCCCCGGTCCTCGATGGTGGCGGAGGCGGGCGGGGCGAGCCTCGCCAGACCCGCCCAGGCGGTGGAGATGGCGTCCACCTGGTCGTCGTGTGCCGCGTTCGGGAAGGCGAGCATCTCGGCGATCAGCTCCTGGTTCCAGCCTGCGCGCACCAGCCTCACCTGACGCCCGCTCCAGGCCAGGGCCCGCGTCACCTTGTCCCGGTCCGCCTCGATCCCGCGGATGCAGATCCCGTTGAAGCGCGCATCGGCCACCAGCTGCTGCACGGCTGCGGTTTGGAATCCTGCCTGCTCGATGGCCCAGATGACGCCGGGCTCCTGGGTGGCCAGGGCGACCATGTCCCGCACAGTCTCCGGCCAGGTCTGGCGCCGGCGGTAGATGTCCCGGATCCAGAGCGTGTTGGCGTGGTCCACGGCGCACAGAGCGCCCACGGTGTAGTCCGCTGACGTGCGCGCGGATGCCGCCAGGTCCCACCCGCGGCACCAGCGTAAGCCTTCTGGGATGCGGTCCTCGATGCGGATGTCAGCCAGCCGGAAGATGCTCCCCTCCGGCGGGGCCGGCCGCCCCTGATACAGCGCCTGCCAGTCCCGCGCTCCGGCCGTGGCCCGGATCCGCTCCAGGTCTTCCCGGCTGTACTTCTCCGGCCAGAGGGGCTCCCCGTCGTCTGTGAGAGCGGGCAGGTGCAGGGTGTGCCAGATGTCGGCGGCCGGATCCGTGCCCTGCATGGCCAGCAGGCGCCCGGTCAGGTCGTCTTGATGCCAGCGGGTCTGGATAACCACCACCGCGCCATCCTCCTCCAGGCGGGTGTAGGCCGTGGAGGTGTACCAGTCCCAGATGCTCTGGCGGACGGTCTCGGAGTCCGCCTCTTCCCGGTTCTTGACCGGGTCGTCTATGAGCAGCAGGTTGGCGCCGTGGCCGGTCAGGGGCCCGCCTACGCCGGCAGCCTTCATGCCGCCCCTCCTGCCGGCCAGATCCCACGCGTCCACCGCCCGGGAATCCTGAGCCAGGCGCACACCGGGAAAGACGGCCTGGAAGCGCGGGCTTTCGATGATGGCGCGCACATGCCGGGAGAACCGCGTCGCAAGGTCCGCGCCGTAGCTGCACAGGATGATCCGCCGGTCCGGGTTGCGGCCCAGATACCAGGCCGGGAAGCGGATGGAGGCGAGCTCGCTCTTTCCGTGCCGGGGCGGCATCGTGACGATGAGCCGGCGGATGATGCCGCACTCCACGGCCTCCAGAGCCTGCGCCAGCCGGCCCAGGTGGCGGGCGTAGCGGTAGCCGGGAAAGGTCCAGAGCGTGAACGGGATGAGCTCATTTCTCGCCCTGCGCTTCAGCTCCTGAGCGACCATCGCGGAGGTAATCCGCGAAGGCGATGATGGCGCTTTCAGGGATGGAGTGCTCATGCTGCACGGGTCCGCCGTCGGGGCCGGTCACCTCCACGGTCTGGCGGGATCTCTGGCCGAACTCATCGGGCGCCTTGCGCTCCAGCCACCAGGCAGCCGCCTGCCAGTGCTCGCGGGCTGCGCTCTGGACGATGCCGACATTGCGCCGGATCGCCTCCTCCTCGGCCTTTTTGATGGCCTCAGAAAACTCAGGTTTGGCTCGCAGCCACGTGTAGAACGTCTCCTCACTGACACCCGCCAGCACGCAGGCCGTCCGGCGCGGATTTCCCTCGGCCAGGACGTCGCATATCTGCTGCACCAGCTCAGGTGTGTATTTGCTGCGTCTGGCCATTTCGATGTCGTCCGTTTATCCCGCCCGTCGGCGTATTCCCACCCGGAAAAATGCCCCGCCCGGGGTGGGATCCGGGTGGGGCGTCCCGTCGGAAGGAGGTTGTGATGCAGTTCTGGGAAAAAATTCCATCAGGTGGCCGGGCTCGGACAGCGGGCTGTCTTCAGGCAGCCGTCCGGCCCCTTCCCGTGCAGCGAACCGCACGGGGAGATCCGCAGCGCATCCGTGCGCTCATCCGTTTATACGAATCAGGCGTCCGACACTTTACGTAGCGTCCGCCGGGCAGATCAGCCAGCGCAAATAGGCGATCACCTCAGTCTGTGGCAGTGTCCACGGCCTGCGCAGCCCGTATCTCGCCCGCGCGTAGATGTAGTTCAGCCACTCCAGATACGCTGGCTCCAGCGTTATCCCGTAATCCTCCGCCCGGCAGTGCGCAGCGTACGCCTGCGAGAGCCTGTCCCGCAGGCATGCTGCTGGCGTTCTGCTGCCCTCGTTGATAATCGTGTCCCCGTATACGTACACAAGCCCTCCGTGGCATAATCGCAGAGCAGCCTGATGGCGGCTCTGGCCACATCCGAAATCGTCGCCCGGCCTATCTGTGCGGCCAGCTCCTCCAGCCTGCGGCAGTCATACTCACTGATCCGCACCGTAATCCGTCGTGTTCCCTCCCGGCGGTCCAGCAGCGGCGGTCTGGCCGGTGTGTCCGGCGCGAGCGGCAGGCAGCGTTCCCGGCGCTCCCGGCGCATCCAGTCGGTCATGCGCCAGCGCGCACGGCGCAGGACATACGCCAGCACTGGTCCCCTGTCCGGGTCGGCGTCGCTCAACGCCGACAGCGCCGCCGCCATCCCCTCGCTGACCAGATCGTCAGCGGCGGCACGGTCGTGGCCGGCCATGCGCGCGGCCATCCTGCGCACCGCAGCCTCGATCTGTTCCATTTCCCGGTCCTCGCCCGCCATCCGTGGCACCGGAATACGCCTCTACACCTCGTTTCAATCCTCACCGGCCTCGAAAGGCCGGTGCAACTTGACAATGTCCTGGGATCGTATCTCGCTCATGCTGAACCTCACCTCGGCTGCGGCTCCTTGCCCTGTAGGATCCGCACCTGGCGGCGCATCGCCTCGCCGCCCTCACTGTCGTAGATCGAGAGCATCTGGATGGCACCCTCGATCACCCCGTCGCGATAGGCGCGATTGTTCGCCTGGTTCACGCCAGCCAGCACCCCGGCCGTGTATCCACGCTCGTATGCGGCCTGGATCTCTGGCTCCAACGTCTCGGTGGCGGCGTTCCAGCCAGCCTGCCGCGCTACATGCGCGACAATTGCCGCCGGAACGACCCACAGACAGGCCGCCAATGCGACGGCCAGGACTGTTCCTCTGACTAGTGTCATTACCTGCCTCCTCTCGCGGCCGACGGCCGCGAAATCCGTTCCTCAACGACAGACTCGAACATGCGGGGCACTACGTGGTCCGGTGGTGGCGCGCATTTATAGCAGATCAGCGGGGCCTGTGGGTGGTCCGCCAGCAACCGCCACCAGAGACGGCCACGGCAGCGTTTGCACGGCTCCTGGATCACGAACCGGGCGGCCGCCTGACGTGCGATCCGCAGGCACTCACGGAACGCACGCTCGGCGCCCAGGAACCCAGCCTCCAGCGCCATGACCGTGTTGGCCAGCTCCTGGTCGGCCTCAGACCAGCGCCTGCGCAGCTCGGAGACGATCCGCTCGCGGTTCCGATCAATGCCCTCGCGCAGGCGTTTATCCTGCGGCTCCGGGTGGACCACCAGACGGTCACCGTCCAGCAGGACGGTCAGGCCGTATTTCGCCTGCAGCGCCTGGAGCGGGGTCACTGGCTCACCTCACGCAGGGACCAGCGAACGGAATGGCCATTGCCGTGGCGCGTGAGATAGCCGCGCCGGTGCATGCGGCTGAGTATGACCCGCATCGTAGAGGGCGTGGTGCCGAAATGCTCAGCCAGATCGCCAGCGGACACAGGCTCCGGCGTCTCGCGGAGCAGCTCCAGGATGCGGTCCGTAAAACTCCCCGGCCTGACCGTTCTCCCGTCGTTGTTGGCTATTGCGATCTGGTGCGGCCAGCGTTCGGCGCGCCTGACCCGCACCTCCAGCACCAGATCGCCGTCCAGAAACGCTCTCAACAGGTCGCTCAGCTCCATCGTCTACCTCTTCTCATGCGCAATGTGTTGCGCATCCACAGTGTGCGGAAAATCCGCACCAAACCAATGCGCAATGCGCAACGCAATATATAGAGAGGGTATTGCGTTGCGCATGTGAGAGAGGCTCTCTCTGGCCTCTCTCACACATGCGCAACAATGCGCAATAGGGCATGCGCAACTATTGCGCATGCTCAGCACCATTCCGAATCGTCCTCCTCTCTGTCTGCGGCTAATGCCCAGGTGATCTCACGTCCTGAACCGAACCGGACCAGTTTTCCGTTGGCTCTGAGGCGTGCGAGTATTGCCCGGACGGCGTTCTGTTTGATCCCCAGCGCCTCTGCGATCTCCGCCGCGCTCATCGGCCTGCGTTCGTCTCGCAGCAGCGCCGTGATCCGTGTCGGCAGGCTCGCGTGTTCGACCAGCTCGGGGGAATCGTCAATGCGGCTCGGGACGAACCTCACGGACGGCAGGATCAGGCCGTCCAGAGGCTCCTCGAACTCCATGCGATAGGCTATCGGGGCACGCTGGCGGCCGATGTTCGATTTCACGTTGAGCAGCGCGCAGTCAATGGCGTCGGATTCCTCCGCTGAGCCGCGCTGGAGGATCCAGACGCTGCGGGGAATGTTGTAGAAAAACACCGAGCCGATCGGCGTGCGTTCTGAGGCTCGCTGCTCCCGGCTCGATTTCGAGATATGAGCCAGCACCAGCCTGGCGGCGGGGTGGAGTTCGTTCAGGCAGGACATGGCCTGCAATGCCACCTCTGATTTCTCCAACTCGCCTCCTGCGGCCGGGCCGATACTGTCAATGATCACCAGACCGGCTCCTAGTTCGGCGCTCCAGTGTTTGATCTGCCGGATGGCGGCCTGCAGGTTCCTGGTGCAGCGTGCGTACCAGAGGTGTGCAGGTCTCTCGATGTCGAGCCCCGCGCAGATCCGTTTCAGGCGATGGGCCTGGATCTCACCGTCAGTCTCCCAGTCCACGTAGAGGACCGGCCGTGGTTCAACCGGCGCATAGTGCTCGCCGAACAGCGGCAGGCCGGTGGCGACGGACACGGCGATCGCCGTGGCCAGATACGATTTCCCGCTGGACGCCTCTGCGGCGATCACAGTGGTCTGGTGGTCGAGCAGGAATCCGGGGATCAGCTCGGGCGGTGTGTCCGGGACGTCCAGATCGGCGAGCCGTATGACGTCAATGCGGTTGCGGTATGCCTCTGCAACGTCACTGAACGCCTGGCTGATGATCACCTGCCAGTCGGAATCCCCCACCTGGCAGAGGCTGTTCAATGTCCGTGCCAGCTGGTTGATCTCGCTCGTGCGTGTGAGCGTGACTCGGACAGGGCCCCAGAGTTTCCTGCGGGACTCTGACAGCAGGTGGATGAGCAGGCTGGCCGAGATGTCGTTTGCGGTCTCGCTGAACCGGTCGAACGTGAGCGCGACGTTGTATTCAGGCCATTTCGAGACGTAGGTCTCAGCCTGTATGACCAGATCAGGCATGGGCCACCTCCTCCACCGTCCTGCGCCGTCTGGCGGTCCACGGCTCGCGTGCGGGTGTCCTGAACGCCTGCCTGAGGCTAGAGAGGGCCTCACGCTCGGTGTACGGCTCGCGGCCGCACTCCTCGACAGCCTGCTGGTAGCGCAACAGGTATTCCGCAGCCTCGTCCTGCGTCAGGCCGTTGTCACGCAGCTGGCAGGCCAGCCAGAAACCCGTCCGGTTTCGCTCGCCCTCGGCGGCCCGTTCGATCGCGCGCCTCAGGATGTCCTCAGCCGCCACGCAGGCTGCCGCGGCCGCAGGCGCGGCTATCGTGCGGTGGCGCTGCGGGATAGCCGGTAGCGCGTGCCAGACGAACAGTGGCGCGTCCGTAACGGCCTGTGTGAACGGTTCGCCGTTTGGCGGACAGGCTGGCAGATAGTACGCCCTGGATATGTCGCTGCACGCGGCATCCAGACGGATCCCGAACAGCGACAGATGCCACTGCCAGCGCCTCCATGTGCTGCGGTAATCCGCTGCAGGGACGTCCTCAGCCAGTGGGACTATCAGCCGCAGGCGCGGTCTCTGTGGGGTATGCCGCCACGTCGAATGCAGGATGTGCGAGCACCCGCGCACAGCGGCCGCCACAGCGTCCAAATCCAGCCGTCCGTGGTCCAGATCAGCCACGAGGCAGGATATGGCCTGGACGTCGGAATTCCGCCTGCGCCCGCCGGGCCGGTAACAGGCCGGAGACCATTGCAGGCCGTCGCGCTCCGTCCTGCGGTGCACGGTGGTCAGCAGCCTCGCCAGCCCGTCCAGGCCGAACCGCGCACGCTGCGGGCGGACGTCACGCATGTGGCGGAACAGGCTGATGTGGAACCGCCGTTCACTCATGGCCGTCCTCCAGCGCCTCGACGACCAGCCGGGCGAAATCCGCCAGATCCTGCGCCCGCAGGATGACCAGCCACGGCCGCCTGTTCGCGCGATAGGCCACGTACGGCACAGATCCGTCCGGGGCGTCTCTGGTAGCCTGCTCCAGCGCCTCCCACAGGCGCAGGCGCTCGGCACGTTTGACCTCGCAGTGTGTGGACGGGATGCCGCCGTCCACGTCAGGGGAATCAGGGCCGCCGCGATACTGCCGCCCGCGATGGGCATTGACGCCGAACGTCTCGGACAGCCAGCATGCCCATTCCAGCTCGCCACGCTGCCCCTTGGCTCTCGACCGTGCTCCGCTCATGGCCGCATCAACTCCAGGAAATGGCGCATGGCCTCGACCATGCGAGCGGCGCGGCTCTCGCAGTCAGGGCCGCAGTAGGTCTGGTCTCGTTTCCCCCAGAACCGGCGCCCACAGCGGCGGCAGCGGTGCGAGATGTCGCCCGGTGACGGCTCGTTTATCGGCTCGTTGGCCTCCACCTGCGCCTCACGCGCC
The DNA here is from genome assembly GCA_029776225.1 of Acidobacteriota bacterium. Classification (GTDB taxonomy): domain Bacteria; phylum Acidobacteriota; class Terriglobia; order Bryobacterales; family Bryobacteraceae; genus Fen-330. The sequence continues at coordinate 14,933 of JAKOTR010000064.1, forward strand.
CGCCCGGTCTGATGGGCAGCATTGAACGCGTGCAGGCATCGCAGGCCGCAGAACGTCCGCCGTTCCCATTTCCACTCTGAGCATTTCGCGGGGCGCTGGAATTCACGGCCGCAGTGGCGGCAGGTTTTCACGTCCAAGAGCCACCTCTGTCTGGTGGACCCGCAGATTCAGCAGGCCCGCGCGATACAGCAGCCAGACGGCGTTGGATTTCAGCGGCCATTCTCTCCAGCCGTACTCATTCGACTCGAACCAGTGCAGCCGTTCACCACGCTGCACGATAGCAACCTCCCAGTCGTCCCGGTTCGGATTCGGGCGGAACCGGGCGAGGATCAGTCCGGTGGGGGCGCTCATCGGAGCGCCCCCGTCATCGCCTGTCTGGTGGCCTCGCAGTTTGCGCCGGTGACGAATCCCAGCGCAAACGAGGCCACACCTACCATCACGAACGCCCAGACCTGCACCACGGGGCAGGCCCAGACGGCCGCCAGGATCTCCGTCAGGGCAGGCTGGTGGCGTGGGATCGTCTGGATGCCGTAGGGCGGGTACAGCCGTTTCATTCCGACACCTCCCGCTCGGCCAACCGGTTCGACACGAACCGGTAGACGATCCTGAACGTTTGGATGGCCCAGCGTGCGCGTTCGTAGGCCTCACGCGGCCGCGCCATATCCGTGGCGGACGCATGGCGGTAGCCCATCTCCTCCGAGATGAAATCAAACGCGCGCGTCAGGCTGCCCTGACTGTTATGGAACATGCGTGCGAGCCTGCGGTCCATCATCCCACCACCTCCTCATCGGACCCCAGGCTGGCCGGTGCATTTCCTGCATCCACGGCCATTTTGACCGCCTCGGCCAGCTCGTCTGTCGTGAGCAGGGCCGCCTTCGAGCGGCCGCCAAACCGCTCGGCGAGCCAGTCACTGACTGCAGACCCGGTGATCCCGGCCTGTGCCAGCGCGGCCCGCAGGTCGTCCAGCAGCACACGTCTGGCCGCCCGTTCGGCCTCGGACGGCTCAGGCTCAGATTGCTGATGGGCCTGACTGCGTATCTCGCCGGTCTCGGTGTCCACGCGGGCGGGTCTGGCATCGGGGATGGACTCGACCTCGGTCTCGTCCAGCCACCCCAGCCCACAGAGCGACAGCGTGACCCTGCGTTTGGCCTTCGTGATCGCCTTCATGATCGCGTTGGCCCGCGCCTCGCCGCGCAGCCCATCAATCGAGACCGCGCCGATCTCACTGTCCGTCCGGCCCGTGGCATCGCGGGCCGTGACGTTTACGAGCACGAGACCGTCCTCAATGCGGACCTGCGGGGGGTCAATCGAGACGCCGTGGATTTTCCTCAACTGGTCGGCCGCGTCCCGTTTGGCATACAGGGTGAGTTTCCCGTTCAGCGTGATGTAATCGAACGGTTTTGTGAGTGGATTGAGTCCGATGGACTCACATACTTGGCGGTAGTATGCGACACGTTCCGCCTCGGTCAATTTCGAC
>JAKOTR010000067.1 GCA_029776225.1 Acidobacteriota bacterium
CTCAAACCGGGGGCGATAGAGCCGCCGGGCAGCGAAGGGGAGGCTCCAGCTCTCGCTGTTCAGCTCCTCGACTACGGCTTGTGTTATTTCTGTGATGCTCAGTATATCCACACCGACACCCAATCAGCCATGGCCCAACCACGAAGCCAGCGCCTTGGCCGCCAAGAAGAGCAGGAACCCCACCGCCGTCGAGCTTATCCAGAGGATGGCCCGCACCTGCACCGCCAACCCGGATCGCCCGTTCCCGAAGAGTTCGTGCTCGATCCGCTCGATCCGCTTGCTGTGGGATTCGTAGATGATGCGCATTTCCGCCTGCGACTTTTGCACATCGTCAAGGCGGTTGTCCATCCGCGTCAGGATCGCCTTGCAATCACTATTCAGCGTGCTGCATTGAATCTCCATGTCAGCCATCATCTCGATCACTCGTTGCTCGGCGCCACGGCGCCGCGCACGGCCCAACCGTCGGTGAAGGGGTTCGACCGGAAATAACTCTCTGGGACGACCGCGAAGCCCGCCTGTCCCCAGGCAGTGCCCCAGGAGTTGACGACCTTGATCCCCCATGTCTTGCGTTCACGATGATAGAGCAAGCCGACACCACACATCGCGTGCCCACCCCCTCCCCCGCGATAGTCGGCCAGCCAGCCGTCGTCTTGCACGCGGAAGTTGAAACCTACCATGATCCCGAGGTTAACCGGGAACCCAAGCAAGATCGCCGACGCCAGGTGATCGAAACTGGGACAGTCCCAGGCCTCAAGGATCCGGAATTTCTTGGCCTCTTCTCGCCAATTGCTTGGCCAGCGGGAAGGCCGCCACTGGAGTTCTGGCACCGTGGCCGCCGTGCAAACGCCTTCCTTCTCGAGCGTCTTGATCGCATCCGAAAGTGTGGAACCGGCATCCACGCCGCCGTTGATGCGACCGTACAGATTGCCTGGGCTAAGCTTCACATACGGCAAGCCTTCCTGGTTTCGCAGAACGTGTAGCGTTTGCACCGAAGCGAAGGCGTTACATGCGCCCTGGCCGTCTTGATCCAGCACTTCCGGAACGAGGTGGGAAAAGTCGACTTCTCCCCATTCTTGCCGCGGGATGACGCGAATGTCTGGCCGATCCGGATCAGCCCCCAGAACCGGATAAATCGCGCCAGGATGTGCTAGCCTCGGATGGCACCCAAGGAAATACTCGCGGCCGTCGATAACGATCGATAGCTGGCTCACCTCAGGAACCTCCAGCGATAGGTTGGAACCGTCTGCACTGGGCAGCTTCCAGTCTCACACGCCGACTGGCTGTTGGCGTTCTCGGGTTTCTTCTCCTCCTGCTGACCCGGGCGCGGGGCCTCCGCATCCCGTTCGGAGTCCCCGACAACCAGGCCGAACTTGGAGAGAAGGGAGGCAAAAGAGGAGCGATCGGGGGGTGCGGCTCCCGCAAACAATTCGCGACCGTTTTGCAGAATGAACACCCGCGGCAGGCCTGCGGCCTTGGCAGACTCGATATACCGTGCCAGATCCGCGGGAGGCTTGCCGGTTTCGTCAACGACGTCTTTGTCAACAACCCGTAGCGACCACTTGGCCGCCTGCAAGGCCGCTCGAATCTGCGCGTCGATCACCGCGGCGGCCTGGCTCGGCGTCCTGTCGCTCGTCTCTTCGATCCAGAGCACGGTTTTCGGCCCCGGTTGCGGATTCGGCTGCGGATCAGGCTTTGGATTTGGCTGCGGATTCGGCTCCGGCGTGAACGGAGCGTTGAACTCCTCAACGACAAGTTTGCCGTTCACCACGGCGGCCACCACGATGAGTTGATCCTGGTCGCGGTCGTAGACCTTCCACGCCTGCTGTTCGGCGACGGCGCGGACTTTGAGTTCGCTGCCGCCTTCAAAATGGTAGGCCAGCTCGCCTGCAAAGGCGTTCAGAGACAAGACGGCCGCGGCGGCAAGTGCGAAAAACGCGTTTCGCATGGCCGAGCTCCTCAATTCGTGTGCTCTTTTTCCTTGAGGTTCGCCGTGCCGAAGATGATCGGAGCGATGGCCAGGATCACTTCGGACAACTCCTTAACGATTTTCGCCATCTCGAGCGGGGTAACGCGGCCGTCTTCAACGGCGTCCTTGATGGCGTTCTTGAGATCGATCACTTCCTTTACGAGATCCATGATTGAACCTCCGGAGACTGGCCAGAAATTGGCCGAAACACAGAATTCGCGCGAGCATGGGTGGCAACGCGGTTTCGGAAATCGCCGGTAGAATTTTCACCGGCTACCCCCCCCAAAGAGGGACCGCCTCAGCACGGTGCAGATGAGACTCTCAATCAAGAACGCCGTCACAGAAACGCAGCCGCAGCTGCTTACACCACCATTGTATGCGGCGGCACGTGCAAGTGCAACTGTGGCACGCCTAGGCCTATTCATGCCGAATAATTTCAACATGCAAGGCACCCTCAGGAACGCAGTCTGCTTTCTCAACAACCAGCCGAACGATCTGCGAGTCGTCATCAAAGACACCGGCATGCTGCAGGGCGTCGAGGAGCGGCTTGAGCAGATTATCCAAGTCGCGCCGGCGCCGATCGGGCGGGTAGGCCTCGATCGTGACTTCGAGATCGCTCTCCCCAAAGCCGATCTGCTCGCCTTCCTGCTGCAGATGCCGCCAGACCAACCCGTCCACCGCCTCCCGATATCGCCGCCCCTCTCTGGATAAAACCATCCGTCCCTGAACGTTCCGCCAGTAACGGTTGGCCGTCGGCGGCCAGGGGAGATCGATCGTAATGCTTTGCTTGGTTGATTTCACACTCACGCCTTTATCCTTTTTTTCCGGATGCGGTATTTCTTCTTTTGCCTGACGAGTTCCCACGGCACAATAGATTCCCCACGATCTAACCAGACAGCGTGCCAATACTGCCTCCACCCTCGCTCGTAACATTCAGCGCACCACGGATCCTTGCACGGATAGC
>JAKOTR010000075.1 GCA_029776225.1 Acidobacteriota bacterium
CCACCTCACGGCCAACTTCGCCGACCAGGATTTCAGCTTCGTCAACAACAGCGTGGCGGTCTACGACATCGACCACGCCGCGCTGATCGGCGGTGGCGCCGGGCCATTGTTTCTGAAGTCGAACGTGAACCTGTGCGGCGCCTCGACCAAGTCGCAGGCGGCGCGCATCGTGAGCGTGCGGCTCCGCGAGGAGTTGGGCGGAACGAGCGCGACGGAATGGAAGAAGGCGCGCCAGGTCTCATTCAAGACCACCGTGCTCGCGCTCAACACCGAGCCGGGCATGGTCTGCTCGATGACGCATCCGGACATGCCTGGCGCGAGCGGCGAGTTCCGCGTCACATCCTGGCGGCTGAACAAGGACTTCTCGATCGACATCCAGGGCCGCACGACCACCGACAGCATGTACGACCTGGTCGCCGGCCCCAAGCCCGCCGACGTCGAACCATCGCCCGTGCCGGAGGAAATCCTGCACGACACCGGTGTTCCTGGCATCGTGGTGGGCACGCCGAAGCTGGGCGATTACGGCACCATCGCGCTCGACGACATCCAGGTGCAGCCGGACGCTTCCGGCAACATGAACATCGCCGGCGCACACCAGGTCGCGATGGCGCTGTACTACGTGGATGAGCTGGCGACCGATCTTTGGGCCCGCCTCGAAGCTCCTATCGACAAGGACACGGACCCGGTGACCGTCTCCTGCAGGGTGAACCCGGATACCGCGCGCGTTTTCCGCGTGGGCGACTTCGTGGTCTTCAACGATGAGGCGACGGACCCGGACCATCCGGGCCGGAGGTCGTATGAGTGCGCGCAGATAGTCGGCCCCGGCAACGAGGGCGACGTGGTGCCTTCGGGCAACTTTGTGATACAGCGCGCCTGGCCCGGCGTCGATCCCGGCTTCGCCACGTTCGGCACGTTCCGCTGCGCTCACGCGAAGGGCATCCGGTTCTTCAAGCTCGACTACAAGATCTTCACCTACTCGGTGAAGAAAGGCTTCTTCCGGACCCCTGGCATCCCGGCGCGCGTTGAGGCGAAGCTCCCCTCGGCGTGCGTGGTTGCGATGCTCGTGGGCGTGGCGAACCATTTCGGCTTCGGGCCGTTCACCGTTTGGCCGCTCTCGCACCACAACGAGCCGTTCATGCCGGGCGACCGGACGTGCTCGGGCGGCGCCTACACGTTCCAAATTCCCGGCCCGCTCGCGGTCGCAGACACGGTGGCGATTCCGATGAAAGTGCAGGACCCGGCTTCGATCCGCTGCATCTACGCCTACGTGCAGCGGGGCACGTCGGACGGGCAGTCCGCCTATCTGGTCAAGATCAGCCGGGACGGCGGCGCGACCTGGGAGCCGCTCGAGTACATGGGGATTGCGCAGCGGGTCATTCCACCCATACCGTTTAAGACCACCTACGATTTCCAGGTGGAGCGAGGGTATGGGCGGCCGGAAACGCGACGGCTGCCCTACAACGACTTCGGCATTTTTCTCTATCAGGCGGTGACCGCTGGTCCAGACCCGCAAACGGTCGCGACCGCCTCCTACGGCGCGAACCGGCTTGGCTTCGATGTCGGCGAGTTCGTGCACATCAACCTGGGGCAAGCCGACGAGGAGTACGTCGAGGTGCTCGCGGCCAACCCGGACAACCAGACGTTCACGGCGATCTTCACGAAGGACCATCCCTTGGGCGCGACGGTCCGCCCGACCGTCTGGCCGACGCCCATCCTGAATGAGGGCGACGACCTGGCGTTCGACATACTCGCCGTGGCATCGCCGGATCCGGGAGCGGATCTGACTGTGGTGATCCAGACCTAGCCTCGGGGGGCTGGCCGAGACTGACCGAAAAGGACATCAAACACCAAAATGCCTTGCGTCCGGCGGCGGTACGCCGCAAATCCGGAGTCGTATATTCATCGTGCTCGCGAATATCGGAGACGGGAATGCAGAAGCCATTCGCGAGCGCTAGCGACAGTGGCGGAGGGTAAGAAAAGACTCAGCGGCCGGACTCGCCGAATGCGTCGAGCATGACTCAGGCCGGAACGTCTTTCACCTGTAATCTCTTTTGCCGGAGGCCAGTCCGTCTGTGAACTGGTGTTCGAGGCGGAGATCAGTTTGTCGCGCTGGCACCGCGCCCACAGCAGGTCCTCCCCTGAGAAGAACGAATACAACTAAGCCAGAAACGGCCAATAGGAACGTGCTCGGCTCCCCCAAAAACGGATCGCGGCAATGCGCCTGGAACAACGCTCCGGCGGCCATAGCAGCCGTGATGATCGCTAATCTTATGCGCATATATTCAGCAGATGGCACCCAGCAGCTAGGGAACCTCTTGGTCGCTATTATTCCAAAACCTACCTATGTCCTCAGATCTGACAATGTGCTTAAGCTGGATTCGGCAGTGTTGCTTAGTGAGTTGAAGAACCTCGCCCAGTCCCATACATCCATTGAATTCAATCTGCACAAGCGCCCCCTGCGGAAGCTCGGCATCTGGGGCGATGGTGATCCACACTCCCGAGATCTCCTTGATCGTGCAGATCGTAACTGTATCAGTATCCAATCGCTTCAGAGTTGTGCGTACGCCGCTGAATGAAGCGTCTGAATCTGCGGTTACATTACCAAGGATGATGGATTCATTCATTCGACAATCATTCATGGAGGACTATAGCTGATGTAGCTGATGGCAAAATATTCAGTCAACATATTTGAAACAATGTTAATGTTAAACAATGTTAATGAACTTAGTACTCAGTCATAGCATGGTCATGGGACTATGTGGATGTTATAACCCCTATTCGCGGAGTTGGCTCCCCGCATCTGCGCCCACCGGTGCCATAAATAATTCGAGCGCGGTTTGTCAAGGCTGAGACCGAGGTGGCCCTGAGGGGCTGACTCAAATCGTGGAAGCATCGGCGAACAACTGGATGCTGGTTTCGAAGTAGCCCACCCGGGCGCGATGATTATTGAAGTCGAGGTGCGCTGCTGACCGGTTCGCAAAAAACCAACTGCGTACTGGGTCCATTCCTAACTAACTAATGGTGTACTGGTTGTACTGGTACGACAAAAAGAGCGTAAGTAGAACTAAGGGGAAACATCAGTATCTTGACTAGCAGAGTCGCACGTTCTACGATAGCCGTGAAAGAAGTCACCCGCACTTGCGGTTCATCGTGGTCGCAGAAGGGTGTAATGCTGTTGTTAGTAGCTAGGAGGGTTTCACACATGATGCTACAAGAGTCTTGCCCTGAGTCATATAGTGAGAACACCCACCCCGTGAAAGTCAAAGGGCGGTGGATGCAGGATCTGGTCCAGTATATTAGAAGCGACACTTACTTCTTCTACCTTGGCGGTGAAAGCGGCAGGTTTATTTCAGTCGAAGCGAACGGGGTTTGCCGCATTGGAACATATGCGGGTGCCGTACTGCACATTGGCGATGCGCTCCTAGCGACCACGCACAGGAAGAAATACCCGGACCAGAAAGCGGCACTCCGTCGGGTGTATGATATAATACCTGAACTCTGCGACGCTCCGCTGACTCTTCGTATGCGGCAAGATAGCGAGATACCGAAGCGCCGGTGCCCGTTGACGCTGGGGTATTCGTATAGAATTGAGCGCAGTAGCGCCAGGCGCTTTGGCGGAGCGGCAGCGGATTCCGATCTGCCAATCAAGACCGGCGAGGAGAACTCATGAACGCCGCCCCCGAGCTCGGTCGAACCGTAGGCCGGGCGCTTTTCGAGCGAGGACGATGAGCGCCTGAGCACCAACAGGCTGGCCGACATGATCACCGCGGAATCACCACTTTGCGGTGGACTCGGGGGGGAAGCTGTATGTGTTCCAGAACGGCGTCTACAAGCCCACCGGCGAGAGCTACGTCAAGCGGCGCGTGAAGAGCGCCCTCGGCGCAATGAACGTTCCGCCGCAGTGGACCAGCCGTAAGGCCTAGGAGGTCGTCAAATACATTGCCGTGGATGCTCCCGAGCTTTGAAACCGCCCCGACGCGAACGTGGAACGTCCAGAACGGTCTGATGGACGTGCGGACGCGCGTGCTGGCGCCGCACTCGCCCAGCTTCCTGTCGCCCGTCCAAATCCCGGCGGAGTATGACCCAGAGGCTCGCTGCCCCGCCTGGGACAAGTTCAGCACCGAGGTCTTTCCCGAAGACACGGAGGCCATCGCGTGGGAGATCCGGGCCGGACTGATGACGCCAGATACCTCGATTCAGAAGGCGATCCTGCTCACCGGCGACGGCGCGAACGGGAAGTGCGGTTCTGTCGTTCATCGGCAAGCACAACGCCTCCGTGCTCAGCCTGCACAAGCTGGAGAGCGACCGCTTCTCGGCGGCGCGGCTGATGGGCCAGCTGGCGAACATCTGCCCGGATCTGCCCACCACCGACCTGGTCAGCACGTCCGTGAAGACGATCACCGGCGGCGACCCGCTGATGGCCGAGTACAACTTCAAAGACTCCTTCGAGTTTATCCCATATGCGCGCCTGATTTTCTCGGCCAACCATCCGCCCAAGAGCCAGGATGCCTCGCCGACATTCTTCCGGCGGTGGCTCGTCGTGCCGTCCGAGCGCACATTCGCGGACGGCGCACCCGGCACGATCCCGCGCGATCAGCTGGACCCGATGCTCGCCGAACCTGGCCGAGTTGAGCGGCCTGCCCAACAAGGTGCTGGAGGCCATCGCCGCGATCCGCACCGCAGTTTGAGCGAGAGCAACTTGACCCGCTGGGCCATGGACGAGTTCCGCAAGGCCACGGATCCGCTGGCCGTCTGGCTCGACCGGCAGACCGTCCTGCGCCCCGACGCGGTGATTCCACAGGACCAGCTCTACCAGGAGTACACCCCGAGCCTGCTTGCCTGCTTCGACGCCGGACGCCCACCATCAGCAAGAGGGCGTTCGGCCGCGCGATGAAGAAGCTGCGCCCCACTGTGGACGACCGCCAGAGGACCGTAAGCGGCGTGCCGGCCCGGTATTACATCGGCATCGGCCTCCTCGCCAAGGAGGACGAGTGAATCACGCGGTTTGCCCATCTTGTTCTCCACTACAAATCTCGCTGCCGAATGCACGGCATGGGAGGTGCGGAAGGGGGCGGGGTGGAGAACAAGCCGCCGCCACGCCAGACGGTCTCTGAGTGGGCTGACCAAAACCGCCGCCTGGCGTCCGAGGCGTCCGCCGAGCACCATGCCTTCGCGGCAAGGTGGCGGACGTCCGCTCGCGCGACGCTAACAACACGACGCTCCGCAAACGGTTTCCCAGCGGCCATATCACCATCGCGGGCGCCAATTCGGCGGCGGCACTTGCCGCCCGGCCGATCCGCTACGTGCTGCTGGATGAGGCGGACCGCTATTCCGCCAGCGTCGGCACCGAGGGCGATCCGGTGTCGCTGGCGATCAAGCGGACGGCCACGTTCTGGAATCGCAAGATCGTGATGGTCTCGTCGCAGGTGGTGAAAGGCGCCTCGCGAATCGGGGCCGCGTGGCTGCAATCGAATCGGGTACTGCGCCCGGACTTTGTCGGCCTACCGGCACTGCGCTTGTTCAGCAGAAATCGATTGGCAATGCCATATAATCTTTGTGAAGGGCATACGCCCATCATATGTTGAACGATTTTAATTGATTTCTCGTGCTTGATCACAGCATAGTCATGGCGTAAGGGGTAATATTATCGCCCCTATTTGCAGGGTTAGCCGCACGCAGTTGCGCTTCATTATATCCCCTTACGAACAAAGGCTCCGAATAGGACTTACCAGGACTATATCCGCTACTGTTCTCTAAAATTATAAGAATTCCTGTTCGCGGGACGCACTGACATTTATTAGAGGGCTTGTGATTTATCCGCTATCGTATGATTATTCGAACGGTAAAGGCGAGCGAGATCGTGCGCAAGATGCGGGGCGGTGCTCAATCTTGCCTCGTCCGGACTGATAGCAATGAGTTCTTCGTCGCCAAAGCCCTCGACAACCCGCAGCACTCGCGGGTGGTAGTGAACGAAATGCTCGGGACCGTTGTCTTGCGGCAGTTGGGCGTGTTGGCCCCTGAGCTGGCGCTGATAAACATTCCTCCGGAAACCCTGACGCCAAACCAATACTTCGAACTGGCGCGAGGCCGAAAGCCCATGCAACCGGGAGTCTACTTCGGCTCTCGATATCCGGGTGATCCGGCGCGCGTGGCGGTCTATGATTTCCTGCCAAGTCGCATGCTGCCGAAGGTCGTAAATCTGAGGGATTTCTGTGGCGCGTTGGTTTTTGACAAGTGGGTTGACAACACCGATCACCGCCAAGCAGTGTTTTGCCGCTCGAATGCCGGATTTCGGGCTTACATGATCGACCAAGGGGGAATATTCGGCGGCCCGGATTGGAAATTCCATGATGACCAGCGGTCTGGACTCTACGCCTTCGCCCCAGTCGTGTATCAGCAGGTGAAATCGCTGGATGATTTCCAGCCCTGGCTCGACCGGGCCAGGTATTTCCCCGAAAAGATCCTTGACGAAGTATATCGAGCACTTCCGGCTGAGTGGATAGACTGTTCGCGGCCAGAACTGGAAGCTCTGCTGGATCAACTCGTCGCGCGCCGCTTGCGAATACCCGATCTACTGCTGGGCTGTCGTCAGGCACAGCCTTCACTGTTCCCGAACTGGACCCTTCAGCGCTTGCCGGACCAGCAGTGGAGTCACGAGTTTGCGAGGACTGCCGGAGAAAGAATAAGGGATTCCGATGACTGCGCACACGGCTCCGGCGACGGTTTCGGAGCCGACCATGACAAATGCCTGTCCGATACCGCGGACGTGGCGGATCGGTAAGGTGGGCTACTCTTCAGGCGTGCCGCCCGATCCAGCAGCGGCGATCCACTTCCGGGTCCGAAGCACCGTAGGCTCGCGGCAGGCCATCCAAGGGCATGGTACACATTGCATCTGGTGGCAGCGGACCGATGCGTCACAAAGACCATGTTGCCATCAACTTGCGAAAGGGAGCGTATCTGTTGAATGGCTTCCGAACCCCTCCGTATTTTCGACCCTCGCCGGACCATGCACGTTCAAGGTTTCTCCGGCCGCGCCGCCACAACCACCATCCACGACGCCACCGAGACCGGTCTGTCCATCTCCGGCATTTTCCAGGCGCCCGAGGATTTCGCCGTACTCTGCCTCTACAACGCCTACGATTACTTCAACCACCTGCGCACGAAGCCGCTGCCGCGGACCGACCTGAGCGGCCTCCGGCTGCAGTTCGATCTGGAATACGACCATGCGCTCGAGGGCGCAATGCGCTTCGATGCCGCCAAATACCCGTCCGTCTCCTGGGACTCGATGACCTTCGTGTGCGGCAAGGGAGGTCCCGAAGACACTTACGAGGTGCGCCTCCGCGACTACGCTACCGTGGTCGATGGCGAGGTCTACGACTCCTACGCCACACTCACGCTCCGGACCGATCTCAGCCTGGCGGCCCTCGCGGACGTAAATCGGCCGGGCATCGATTACATCCACCTCTACTTCCGCGACACACGCTACACCGTTACGCACATCGATGCACGCGTGGAGGCGCTGGTCGCGGGCTACAACCCCGCCACTGGAGAACTGAGGCTGGCCGAGGGCACACCGTTTCCGTTCGGCGCCTGGGCGGTTATCGATCCGGGCGCGGCAACCGAGGAGTTGGTCCGGCTCGATCCCCATCCCTCCTTCGATCGCTACATCGTCTCGTGCTCGTTCTCGCACGAGGCCGGCGGCACCGTGCGGCTCGTTCCGGGCGCGGACGCGATGATCGCCAAGCTGGTCGAGATCATCAACACGCCGGGCGAGGAAGTCGCCGGCCGCTACGGCCCCGACCAGACCGGAACGATCAGCGCCATCGGCAGCGGCAACCTGCAGGAGGCGCGCATCATGCTCACGTTCCGGAACGCGCCGCCTCCGGACGGCTGCTACGGTGCGCTCGGCAATCTCGATCGGGTATTCGCCTCTGCCGGGCATGCAGGGTCCGGCGCATCGGCTTTCGCTTGGAACAAGCGGAATGTCCGGTTCCAAAAGGGTGACAATGAGCGCCGGTACCACATCGATCTCGATTTTGGCGCGGGCCTGAAGGACAAGCTCAACCGCGACGTGCCGCTCCACGATGTGCGCAAGATCTACATGGTCTTCGCGCCACGCTTCGAGAATGTGGAAGGCGCTCTGGAGGACGGCTGCACGCTCACGGCGGATGCCGGTCCAAACGACACGGTCTGGCAGGTGGAGGATTCCTCGGCGCTCTCCGGAGGGCGGTACTTCATCGGCACGCCCACGAGCGAGGAGCGCGTTCGTCTGCTCTCCGTGGACTCGTCCACGCAGATTACCGTCGACCGCGGCTTCGAGGGTTCGGCGCCCGGTTCGTGGCCGGCGGGCACGCGGATGAAGAAAGTCTCGCCGATCAGCGGCTTCGCTTCGGATATCGAGTGGCGAGCCACGATCTCGAACCTTGCGGTAACCGGAGACCGCTCGCTCAAGGTCGGCGGCGGCGCGCCGCGGATCGAGGAATCCGACGCGCTCTGCAAGTACACCGGCTACTGGGAGGACTACACCTACGGCGGCGGCTTTCCGACCCAGTGGTGGTCGATGGGCCATGCCAGGCGCTGCGCGCCCAACAATCCCTCCGACCTCCGCAAGGTCACGATTCGCTACTCCAAGCAGTCGGCGCACGATCTCTATCTCGGCACGTTCCTCTCGACCGACTGCGGCAAGATCGAAGTTTCGGTGGACGGCGATCCGGCGACCACGCACGATCTGTATCTGAACGAGTACGGCGGCACGACCGCGAACCTGAAGCTGCGCAGCGGCGTGCCTGCCGGAAACCATACTGTCGAGATCACCGCGCTATTCGACCGCAATCCGGCCTCGGGTGGTTACTACTTTTACTTCGACTATCTCTGGCCGCTTGTGCCGCAGGATGTTCCAGAAACGCCGCAAGAGTATCCGAACGTCTCGCTCGCCATCGACTTCGACACCGACCACGGCTACCGCAAGCCGCCCGCCTGGCACCTGTGGCAGCTCGAGCGGCTCGGCTTCAAGGGCCACGCCGACGTCTACATGGGCGTCTTCTGGAACAACAAGCGGCGGCGCGTGGGCGCGAGCTACCCCTACGCCACGATCCAGTTCTCGGGCGACCCCGCGCCCGGTGAAGTTGTCTCGCTGAAGATCTCGGGCACCACGATCAACCACGCCATCGGTTACGGCGAGACGCTTCAGCAGATCGTGAGCCACTTCCGGGCGGCCATCAACGGCATGTTCGCCGGCGTCTGGGCAGATGACAACTTCGGAACCTCGACCACGCTGCGGGTGCAATCGAAGGCGCCGCCGTGGACATTCTTCGACAATGCCGCCAGCGGCTCGGCATCGGTCTCGGCGGTGATGGACGACCACTTGGGGGTGCCTGGCACCGAAGGCGATTGGGAACTGATCGATGCGGTATCGCCGGTGATGACCGAGGGCGCGCGGCGGTGGATTCGCGATCTCGCCGGCCAGTTCGCCGCGGCGGGCATTCCGGCGTCGTTCGCCTTCTCGATGGAGGTCTACCGGCCGCCGGCCGAGATGGCGGCGCGCTACTGGGACGGCGCGCCGGTCGAGCTTGATGTGCCCTCGACGCAGATGCACTTCGGCGCGCGCGTGCGGAACTACCTCAAGCAGATGTACAAGGAATGCGCCGACCAGATCGCGGCCGCGAGGCTGCCCATCGTGCTCCAGTTCGGTGAAACGCAGTGGTGGTATTTTCCGAACGCCTCCGGCATGCCGTTCTACGACGAAGAGACCGAGGCCGCTTTCGACGCCCGGTACGGGCGGCCCATGCACCGGTTTCTGGCGAACACGGACTCGCCCGAGGACGACATCGAGACGGCCAACTTCCTGCGCGACCGCATCTGGGAGTACTGCCAGGAGGTGATCGCCTACGTGCGGCAGTATCATCCGGCGGCGGTATTCGAGTGCCTGTGGCCGCTCGACGCCAACCAGGGCAAGCCCGCGCCTTCGCCCGAGTTCCGCGCGCTCAACTTCCACGTCAACCTGCCGGAGCAGTGGAAGAACTCCGCGTACGGCGTGAAGTACTTCCGCGCGGAGGGCTTCGATTACGACATATGGCAAAAGAACGCCGTCCGGATGCGGCAGACAATGGAGTTCCCGCGCACGCTCGGCAGGCCGCCCGAGGAGTGCATGTATCTGGCCGGCATCTACGGGCCGCCGGATCCGCCGATGGCGCAGGCGTACGGCATGTGGCGCAGCGAGGGCCTGTACTCGTTCTGCTTCTGGGCCTTCGATCAGTTCTGCTTGAACTCGCGCCCGGTGCCGCTCGAGGTGGCGAGCCAGGCGGTTGCGACGGCGGCCTCCTACCACAAGCCGCGCGCGGCGCGGGCGCTGCCGGCCGTCGTTGCCAGGCCCGTCGCGGTGGCTGCGGGCGGCACCCTGAACCGCTTCCGGGCGAACACGAGGAGGCTCAATGAGTAGCAGCTATCCGAATTTGATCGACAGCGCGGCGACGCTGTATTCGCCCGTGGACGCCTTCTCGACGCGTCCGCTCGAAACCACGGCCACGCAGCAGATCCTCGCGGGCGATACGACGATCAGCGTTGCCTCGACGGACGGCTTCGCGGCCTCCTATGGAATCCTTTCGATTGACGACGAGCTGATCGTCTACGTCTCCAAAACCGCCACCCAGTTCACGGGCTGCCAGCGCGGGGCCTTCGGCACCACGGCGGCGCAACACGCGCAGGGCGTGGCGGTGAAGGCCAACATGGTCTCGGCGTTCATCACCGCGCTTCAATCTGCCGTGCTCGCAATCGAAAACGAGCTTGGGACTGTGGCCGCGCGCAACTACGTGCGGCGCGACGGCGCCGTCACGATCACTGGCGTAAAGACGTTCGTCGATGGAGCCGAGTTCGGCTCGGGCATGAAGGCCGCGACCGGCCTGGTGCGCCTGCCCAACGCCGGCGCGATCAAGTGGCGCAAGGCCGACGGCTCGGGCGACCTCGGCATGGCCCTCAACGCCAACGATCACGTCGCCTTCGATGCGATCATCGACTTCGCCCCCGGCCAGACCTTCGGGGCGTTCTCCTACCCGGACGCGACCACCACCAGCAAGGGCATCGTCCAGGTCGATCCGGTCGGCGGGATCGCGGTGAACGCCGGCGTAATCTCGCTGGCGAACTCCGGCGCTACGCCCGGAACTTATTCGAAGGTGACCGTGGACGCCAAGGGCCGCGTCACGGTCGGCACTTCGCTTTCGGGATCGGATCTGCCCGCCCACCCGCACGTCGCAAGCGACATCGTGAACGGCGCCTTTGCCGTGCCGCGCGGCGGCACCGGCCTCACGACCATCGCGGCGAACAAGCTACTTTATTCGCCTTCCCAGGACACGCTCGCCGAGTTGAGTATCGGCTCCGGCCTGTCGCTCGCGGCCGGCGTGCTGTCTCTCGGCAGTCACAGCCACGCCGAATCCGACGTGGTGGGCCTCGTGACCGACCTGGCCGCGCGGCCGCTCAAAGGGCCTGGCTTTGCGCCTTCCCGCACAGCCGTCATCAACTCCTCGGGAGCGATTGATGCGGCAGTCGGGAACGGCGGTGATTGCGTGCTCGTGGACGGCTCATCCGCAGCAAAGGCTAACGCGAGCCATACGCACGTCGCATCGGACGTCGTTTCCGGCGCGCTGGCACTGGCGCGCGGCGGCACGGGAGCGGATCTTTCGGCAAGCGGCCCGGGCTTTCTGAGGCAGGCGAGCGCAGGGGCGGCCGTGACCGTCGCAGCGCTCCAGGCGAGCGATCTGCCCTCGCACACGCACGCGTCGGCGGAAATCGGCGACGCCACTCCAAACGCGACGGCGAGCACAGTGGTGCTGCGCGATGCATCGGGCGGAGCCAGCTTCGCCTATGCCGCCGCCAACAACCTGTGGGCATACCTCGACTCGCATTTCCAGTCCATCGAGTGCGGAGCCTATGGGACTGTTGGTAGCGCTTTTGAAAACATGGCGAAGTACTCCGAGGACTTCTCGGTGGCGACCTGGGACAAGAACGGCGGGTCGTGTGCCGTGACCACGAACGCAGCCACCGCGCCCGATGGCAACGCCACTGCCGACCAGATCGACGCTGTCACCGCCACGCCCATCATCCAGCAGCAGATCGCAGGCCTCGTCTCTGGTGGCCAGTACACGTTCTACATCTGGGCACGCGTGGCGTCCGGAACGCGCAAGGTCTCGATCGCCATCGTGGACAATGCCTATGTTGCGTACCTCGCCGGCCCGACGCAGATCACGCTCACGACCACGTGGCAGCGCTTCAAGATCACCGGGACCCTGGCGGCGGGCCAGACCGGCTTGTGGATCGTCGTGCGCCAGTTCGACGGCAATAGCGACGACTGGACCAGCGGCTCCATCCTGCTCTGGGGCGCGTGTCTCCAGGAGGGCAACGACCCGAAGAAAGGATACGCCCGCACGTGGGGCTACCAGGCGGCGCCGGTCTCGGCCGGAGTTGCATGCGGCCCGCTGCTGGTCGCGGCGAAGGACAATGTGGAAACACCTTTCCGCGTTGCGGGCCCTGGATCGAACCTCGCCGATCACACGCTCTTGCAAGTCACGTCCGGCGGCGAACTCATCCTCGCCGGCGGCTCCGGCAACGGCTACCGCTTCGCGGAATTAATGAGCGCCAGCAATCCCTCCGGATGGTCTGGCGTGATCAAGGTCAAGAACCCTGCCGGGGTCACGGCGGGCTACATTCTGCTCTATTCCAACCCGTAAAGGACGACGAAATGAAACTGATGCTGGACCATACCCAACGTCTGAACCTGCACGCGCTCCTGGGCGCGCAGCGGGCAGACGTGGGTTCCATCCGCGCGATCTGGGCCATCCAGGACCGGCTTGCACTGAGTGCCGACGAGGAGAGGGCCATCGAACTGAAGCGGGAGATCGTCGCCGGCCAGGAGCGTGTCGTCTGGAACCCAGCGCTCTCGATTCCGGCGAAGGAATTCGAGTTCAATGACGCGGAAATCACGCGCATCAAGGCAGCCCTCCAACTGTGGGACGGGTATGGTGTCGCAACCGATCGACATTGGCTTGAGCCGACTATTCACGCACTCTTCTCCGACATATCTCAGTTGGAATCCAACCACGGACCCCGCTCGCGAACGCCTTGATTGGTGATATTATCAGACGCTTGAATCCTGAACATTGGCAAGGGACTCATAGATGCCTGTGCAAACCCTTCCAGGTGCGGCCAACCTGGACGACGAAGCCGGGCAAGTGGCTTCCGGCGCTCTGATGTTGCAAAATAAAATCAATTTCCGGACGTTCGTTGCCGTCGCAACCGGCTTCGAACCCATGGACTGGCAGGCTCGCCTCGCGTGCGGCACGGATGCGATAGCGGCCCGCGCGGAAACCTTGCAGACCGGCGACGAGTGCAGATCACGACTCATCGACATCCCAACCGGTTGCGGCAAGACTGCCGGCACTGTCCTTGCTTGGTTGTGGAACCGCGTGGTTTTGAACATGGAAGGTTGGCCCAGGCGCCTAGTTTACTGCCTTCCGATGCGCGCCCTGGTGAACCAGGTCGTCGAGAAGGACATTCTGCCGTGGATGCTGCGCTTGAATCTGGCGGCGACGCAGGACAATACGCCGGAACGGGCCAAAGTTGACGCGTTGTTGGGGACGCTCAATGACAGAGTGGCAAGAGAGGTCCGTGCACCGATCCGGAACGGCGGGCACGAAACCCCAATCGAGGGCTTTCTGTTCAACCTCCTTCCAGCTTCAGCAACCGCGAATTTCATCTGGCTCGCAGAATATTCACCGATTGTGCTGATGGGCGGGGAGGAACTCGATGAGTGCCGACGTCAATGGGATCTGTATCCGGAGAAACCAGCGATTGTCATCGGCACGCAGGACATGCTGCTCTCCCGCGCGCTTAACCGGGGCTACGGCATGAGCCGGTATCGGTGGCCAATGCATTTTGGCTTGCTGAACACGGACTGCCTATGGGTACTGGATGAAGTGCAGCTCATGAGCAGCGGCTTCACAACCAGCCTCCAGCTTCAGGCGTGGCGATCCAACCTCCCCCTGCAACGCCGTCCGTTTGAGAACCAACTAAGCAACAGTCAACCAACGATATTAGCCACCCACAGTTGGTGGATGAGCGCGACTTCTGCGGAGCACTGGTTCAAGAAATCCGTGGCAATGGGAAGTCAAGCAGCCGCCTTATGGCGGGACCGCTTAACGTTGGATCGGCAGAACGAAGCCCAAGACCTGTTCCGAATCCCGAAGGTGCTGAGCCGGTGTTCGGTCATCATGCCAGAATCGCCGGATGACAGCGGAACAACGAAGTATGCCTGTGCTCTCGCAAAGCACCTGGCCAAGCCGATCAACCGCAAACGAAAGCGGAGGGCCGCAGATACCGAAGAAAGCGAGGACATCCTTGCTCTTATCATCTGCAATACCGTGGGGCGCGCCACCGCGGTTTACAAAGCTCTCAAGGATCTAAAGAAGAACGGCTCGGAGGATCGCCTCTTTGATGAGGATCATCTTCTTTTGCTTCACTCGCGCTTTCGAGGATATGAGCGGGCCAATTGGCGTCAAAAGTTCGAGGCTTTTGAGAAGGGCGAAGGGCAGCATTCTGGTGCACGTATCATCGTGGCCACTCAGATCATCGAGGCAGGAGTGGATATCTCCGCTTCGGTGCTTTACACAGAGCTCTGCCCCCTGGCATCGCTAATTCAACGTCTCGGCCGATGCGCCCGGCGCGCCGGCGAAACTGGCCAGGCGTTCTGGATAGATTTCGAAGTGTTCGAATCGGATGGTAGCGACCCTTCAGATCGGCAGATCAAATGCGCACGTCCCTACGATCCCGGCGAAATTGCCGCGACTCGAAGAGCCCTGATAAACGCCGCGGCGCCCATTGATGTGTCTTTAGGGCGGGCGCTCAATAGTCTTATTGGCCGGGACAATCTGGCCGACTGCCAGGAAGTTCGTGATGCGCTCCCATTCGATCCGCGACTCATCCCTCAGAGGCGCGATTTGTTCAACCTTTTCGATACAACGCCGGATCTGTCCGGCGCAGACATCGACATTAGCCCCTTCATCCGAGATGGCCAGGACCTCGATGTGCTGGTCTTCTGGCGCGATAACGATTCCGGGCTCGGTTCAGGCGAGATATGGAAAAGCGGTCCACGAGCCGGGTGTCCTTTCAAGAAGCTTCTGCCGGCACGCGACGAGCTCTGTGCCGTACCAGCATGGCAGTTCCGAGAATTCTTCAAAGGCTTGAGTTCCGAACTACGTAACCGCGTATGGGTCCGCGACTGGCGCAAAGGGTGGGTCAAACTAACTGATCCTGATCGCGTCTATCCCGGCCAGATGTTTCTTCTACACAAAGATGTGGGCGGCTATGACCCACAGGTGGGATGGACCGGAAAGCCGGACTCGATTCCTCAGCCTTGCTCACCACTAAATGCGCAAGTCTTGCAGGACGGCGAACCGGAAGAGCCTGCCGCCTTCGGTGACAGCGGTCTGGACGATGAGGACAACGCGGTTGCCGAATGGCAGAGCGTGCACAAGCACAGCGTGCGCGTGGCGACTGAACTCGATTCGATCCTCGAGGATGATGAGATTTCGAGCGCACTTGAAAATGCCGGCTTGAGGCCGCCGCTCGGACATGCGCCACCGTGGCACGACTTGGGGAAAGCCCACGGAAAATTCTTCGCTAAACTGACGAGCGAAGGTCGTAGCCAGTGGAGCGCTCCAGAACGTGCGGATCACTCCGCAAAAGCTCCAAGAGCGGCGTGGAAATCCTTATTCCACGACAAGGAAGATGCAGCGGAAACAGATCGCTGTTTCAAAAGACGTCCAGGCTTTCGTCATGAACTGGCCAGCGCTCTTGGGTTGCTAGAACTGCTGCGACTTGGTTGCCCCGAACATCCGGCCTTGGCCGCCGCAGAGGAGCTCAAGGCGGCGCTTGGCCTTGCCGGTGAGAACGCTGTGCTCGAGAACAGTGGTGCGGCTGCAGCTGCGGTGGCTCAAATCGCCCAACTTGACCGGCTGAGCTTCAACCTGCTCCTCTTTCTGGTTGCGTGTCATCACGGCAAAGTTCGGCTTGGCTTGCGCTCCGCGGAAGATGATTACAATCCTGACCAGCGGGACCCTATTCCGGATGCCAGCCACATTCGGCGATGTCAGGGCGTTCAGGATGAAGATATCATCCCTTCGTGTCGATTGCCATGCCCTGAAGCGCCGAGCGATCCCCAACGCTCGGTTCTGACGCCGGCCCTCAGCTTGTCTCTTGACGCGATGGAACTGTTTTCCGCGCGCTACGGCGCTTCGTGGTCGGACCGAATGTTTGAGCTGCTTGAAGTATTCGGGCCGTTTAATCTGGGCTATTTGGAGGCGCTGCTTCGTGCCGCCGATCAGCGCGCGTCGAAAGACTCACGAGGGATGTGATCATGCCCGTCCTGCAACTCCCTGGATGCGCAGTTGAGCCACTTGGCGATTATCTGAAAGCGCTTGGCGTGTTCCGGATGGTCGCTGAGCAGATTACCGATCAGGCTCGTTGCTGGTGGCGCCACGGCGTCTTCCACTTGTGGGTACCTGAAGGAGCCTCATACAAGGCTTGCAAAAACAGCCGCTCCGTCCCAAACGAAGAATCTGAGCGCCGAGAGTGGCTGGAAACATTTCTGCTCGAGGCCTGTGAGTTCAGTCCTTTGCTGTCTCCGTGGCAGAAGAACACGGCCTTCCTTCCCTACGACAGGAAAAAGCAGAAAAAGATTGATCGCGACAGGAAGGGCCAGGAAGCTCTATCCACCATAGTTAGGGCGGGTACTTGCGGCTCGCAGGCATATCGCGCTGCCATTCGAAGCTTTGCACGAGAATTTGGTCTGGATCTGAATGCGTCCGAGGGGCAATGGGTTGACACATTGAAAGAGATTGAGGATCCGGATTTGTTTCGCGGATTGAATAGCGAGAATGAACAGGGACGCAATGCGGGCAGGAAGAGCGCTGCGCAAGCGCGCTTGATAGAGCGAACGAGGAATGCATGCAATGATCCCAGGGTGACCACGTGGTTGGACACTGTTGGTCATCCGAAGGTCTCTACGAACCGGTTCGGAAAAGAGCGCGAATGGTTTTCCTTGCTCGGGGAGGGGGCCGCTGAGGGCAGCGGCGGCATGATCATGCACCTTGAGATGGCCCTTGCGGACGTCCTTTCGCGAAAGCGAGCGAGCGCCCAGTCATGGCTCCGCGCGTCGCTGTGGGGCGCTTCGACGTGCGGGCATCTGTCAGAAGATTACGCGATCGGGCTCTTTTACCCTTTGCGAAAGGAGACCCCCAATAGCGGTCAGGATTTCGAAAGCAAACGCACCGGCGCGGCGTGGGACGTAATTCTCTTATTCGAAGGCGTGTTGCTGTTTGCAGGCAGCATGGCAAGACGGATGAACGCGCGGAAGAGCGTGCCTGCTTTCCCCTTCTATTGCTCGTCCTCCCTGGGCGGCAACCCGGCTGGAGGACCGACGGAAATCCAAGGATCCAAGAAAAGCATTTCCTCCGGCGAGGTCTGGTGCCCGATCTGGACCCAACCGGCGACGCTGCGCGACCTGCGGGCGCTTTTCAGTGAAGGCCGTATGCAGATAGACGGCCGTGAGGCCCGGTTGGCCACGCAGTTTATCCGTGCCCTCGGGCGTTTTGGATGTGACCGCGGGATCGACGCCTTCCAGCGATACGGACTGCTTCGGCGAAGCGGTTCGTTCGGCAACCAGGATCAGACGACCACGCTGGCCGTACCGATCGGAATCTACTCCGTCGCAGCCAACTCTGTTCTGGCGCTTCTTGACGAGCTCTTCGACTACGAACAGGACGTGCTCGATGCTTCCGGCCAGCGTGCAATCCTGAACAGCGATTCACAGCCGCGCAGGATTATCCTGGCGCGTTGCCGTTTTGAAGAAGCGCTCTTTAACGCTTCAAGGTTCGGTCTCGAATCACACGGCGAGCGAGGTGATCAGATAGCGGTAGACTTCCGGTCGAAGCTAATGGAAGTAGCCGTGGCCTCGGCTGCACTCAATCGCGAATGCGGAGTCACGGACGGCCGCATTCATGATCGCGAAGGAAAGATGCCTAAGAAAGAGGAAGGTCCGAACGTCCCCTGTGCGCCGTCGCTTTCATATGACTGGCTCCGGTTGCAGTATGTCGCACCGGCAGTGCCGCCGAAGCGGGCGGATTTGTTTGACGACGGCACGCCGGAATGGCGACTTGCTAGAGCGCTGGGGACGATTTGTCCATGGGGCAGGAAGCCCGAAACTTCCAAGCGAACTGAGTCGGCTGCAGTGGGCGCGATCCGGGAGAATCTGGTTCGTCAAGTCCGCTCGGAAGGCGGAGCATTCTGGAATTGGGAACCGGAAAGCCGCCGCGCCGTCTGGACATGGGGGCGAGAGGCGTTGAGCAATTGCGCGTCCGTGCTGCACCGGCGCCTAGTCGATGCTCAAGCCGGTTCCGGCGAAGGATTGCCGCTCTTTTCGCCCTACGGAGCTGACGCGCAAGATGTGATTGCACTCTGGCGCGGTGAAGTGAATGACCAGCGATTGAGTGAGTTGCTGTATGCCTTCGCCTTAATCCGTTCTTGGCACAAGGTCAAGGCAGTCCAACCAGAACCCGGCGGAAGCAGTGAAATGGCCGACATCGAAGGAGAAGATGTTGCCGACGAGGCTGAAGAAAATGAGCCTGACACACTCGAAGCTGGTGAAGAAGATTGGCTTTCCCGCTTCGAGGTAGCAGCGCAACTGCCACGCGCCTACACTCTCCTGAAATTGTGCTTCTTGGGCGGCAGACTGCCGGCCCGTCCCGGTGCTCGACGTACGGGCCAGGAGCCGCATGCGCCTGGCAATCTGCATATTCTGAATCTGCTTTTGGCCGGACGATGCAATGATGCCTGCATTGCAGCGGCGCGCCGGCTCCACGCGATTGGCTACCCGCCATTGTTCGCGACGAGCCAAAGCTTCTCAGCCGGTTTTGCAATTCGTCCGCGGGACTGCCTTCGCCTCGCCGGGCTTCTCCTCGTGCCAATCGCTTTTCCAGCCGACCTGGCGAGGCTCATTATTAAACCTGTTCAAGAGGATGATCATGATGAGCACACAGCAATCCAGTAACAACACACAAACAAGTTCAATCACTCCAGATACCCTGTTGAACGCGTCGCGCCGCTGGTACTTGCCGGTGCGGCTCAAAGTCGCCGAAGGTTTTGACAAGCGATTCCAGCCGACTGGCTTTCCGAATCTCGGACCGGCACTCTACAAGGCCATGAATGATGGCGGCGTCACCGATTATCTCCTCGTCGAATCGGCGCAGTCCCTCGCGAACTGGATGGAGGCCTTGTGTCTCGATCCTCAACATCCATGCCGCTACAACAACGACTGCGCTGGAATCCCATACGTGGTCGTCCGCAAAAAGGTAAATGGTAAGAATATGGACTGGACAAGCTCGTTAACGGAACCCCATCGGTTGGCATCAGATGAGATTGTCGGGCGCGATGACAAGCACCCAGACCGAAAAACTTTTAAAGATCTGTTGCAGGTAGACAAAGATCGGCCTGTCTACCTTCCAAGAATCGCCAAACGGCTCTTCTACATCGATCCTGCCTGCCTCCTGCACGGAGTCTTTCTGGAAAGACTCGATGGGCGCATACGGTTTCCGCGGCTACTGTCGGCAACGATTACAGCCAAGGAGCCTCAAGCCGTGAACGCCGGTGGTGTCATGCGCGGCTACGTCACGGCCGCGGGTTCAGAAGCCAGCATCCCATATAGCACCCAGCATTTTGCATCGAGCGATATCAAGCTTCAGTTGACTTTCCACACTGACACATTGAACTCGTGGGGTCTTGATAACGAAGAGCGGAATTTCCTGGCATCTTTCGCGCTCTACAAGGTACGTAAGCTCATCCAGTCGTTTCCGCGCCTACGCACCGCGTGCGTGTTGGACCCCGATTTCGTCCCCACGATCAACTACGATTTGCGCACAACCATCAAGGCCGCCTTCACCCAAAATCGACGACAAGCGGTATTCCCCAAGGCGAACAAACTACCCCCGTCTTTGACGGGAGGAGCCGGGGGATTTCAGCCGTTCGAACTCGACCGTGCCTGAACATGGCAGCCTCAATCCACATCCGATTTCTCACGGGCAGGGCGCATCTGCACCCTTGGCACGCGGCTCCTAACGAGGGTCGCGTCGAATGGCCGCCGTCGCCTTGGCGCCTGCTGAGGGCCCTTGTTGCAGTTGCAGGGCGAGGGTTAACCACCCTTCCTGAGCCGGGCTACCAATTTTGTGCAAAGCATGTAGACGCTCTTCCGCTCACGACATTGGCTGCGTTGTTGCACAAGCTGACCGATCCACCTGTAGTGTGGCTTCCGGCTACAGGCATCGGGCATACCCGCCATTTCTTTGCAATCAAATCTGGCGAAAGGCCCGGCACGCAGACTTTCGACACATTTGCGGCCGTTGATCCCGAGCATCCCCTTGTCTTCGAGTGGTCGAATGTGGACCTGGACGAGCAAGAGACGAAAAATCTGAACTCGTTGGTCTCACGGCTGCTTTACTTCGGTCGCGCGGAGTCATGGTGCAATGCCGATGTTGCGACCGAAGGGTTCCAGTCGGAAATCCATTGGCCCTGTGTGGCTACGGAAGACGATGGGGCGTTCAAAGAGCATTTCGAAAACCGCGGGTGGCGCGAGCATTGCGACTATACCGTCGAAAAGCGGTTGGGGTGGGATCCGGCTGAGTGCGCGTTTCTGAAAGAGGAGTTTAAAGTGCCAACCGCTGATGCCCCTGAGCTTCTTTTACGCGCGTTGCTTCAACCGACCGCCCAGTCTATGAAATCCGGGGATCGACCCTGGGGGACACGCTGGCTGCATTACGCGGTGCCGAAGCAGGTTCTTCGCTTGCCGGTTCGGACGACTACTGGTCGAAACGCGAACGCGGAAAATCAATTGGGTCCAAGGCGCGAGCGGCAGGTGGTCCGATATGTTTTGAATACCGCCACTGTACATCGTGCGACTCTGCCGCCAGTGACAGCGACACTGGCAATTGCCCAGCGATGCCGTGCCGCCGCGATGGCGATTTTTGCCCGACAAAACGGTGGCTTCTGTTCGCCGCAACTCTCGGGAAAGCGATATCGTGACGATGCGCAACGGTATCAGCTTTTCTCCGAGGCAGATGGCGAACAGGTCGTGAAGTTCGGGAGCGAAAACGGCAGCCACTCGGCGCACGCCTTTTGGTGGCCAGTCGACGAAGATTGCGATGGCTTCCTCGATCACCTCATTGTGCTATGTAAGGACGGCTTCTCTGAAAGAGACTTGACCGCACTGCTCACGCTTAATCGCATTGAGCAAGCTGGCTCCCGGGCTAGTCTCCTACTTACGCCAGCCTTCGAAGGCAAATGGGAAGAGTGCCCCACTCGTCTCGCCGAGGCCGATACAGCATCGGAGTTCATCTCAGCCACTCCTTACTTTTGCCCCGTTCATCTTAGAGGGCGGTCCGGGAGAGCCCGCTCTCTCAAAGACCAGATCCGCCAGTCTCTTTCACAAATCGGATTGCCGACGCCCGATGAAATTGACGAGATTGTGTTCGACTACGACCCGTCATCTCTGGGATCCGTAAAGGCATCCGACCCACGCCAGGAGTTTCTTACACACGTACAAACGGATCTCCAGGGCCCCTCGGGCGAGACCGTAGTACAGCGCGGCGGCTTCCTGATCGCCTCATTGAATGCTCCCCTCCCCGTTCCAGCGACCGGGATGGATCCCATCCGTTATCCGCGTGCCTGCACGCGAGACCCGGACCAAGCGTCCCCTCTTGGCCTGAGCCGCGGCTTGTATGTCTCCAATGGCCAGCGCTTCGTGCCGGCTCTGGCATTCCATCGCATCCGCACGGAAGATGATCAAGCCAAGGGTCCCGGCATGATGCTTAGAATCAGATTTTCGTCCCGGCGTCCGTCGCGACCTTTTGCGATCGGGCAGTTCTGCCATTTTGGTCTTGGACTATTCGTTCCGTCGCTTACTTATTCCTCCGGCGCCTAATCTGTTCAGAAAGGCTGAACTTAACCTCAAGTCTCCATATGCATTTGCATCTGTTGGAACACCTCCGCGATCTCCGGCGGCGGGCAAGCCACCAGAGTTCGAAACGTGTCCACGACGGGGAGCCACACCCAAAAACCGTAACTTCCCGCCGCCCCGTTTTGCTTGACGCCAGCGCCTCTTGCGGCCGCGCGTTATCCCAAACATTCGCCAGTATTTGCGTTTCGGCGCGGTTCTCCGGTTGGAAACGCCTCCGAGCGGGCCACGCGCTGAACCATCATGGTTCGGTTCGTTGGCCTCTCTGAACCCTTCAAACTCTCCGTTTTCTCCGTTGACAGGTCCGCGTTTGTTGACAGGCCGGTTGAGAGCGTAGCCCGGTTGGACACTTTCGAACTCGCGTGAGTATTTATTGACAGAGCCAGGCAGCGCGCGTGGCCGCAAAGCGGAAGCCGTTGTGGGCCGGAAGGACCGGCGCCCATGGATTTCCGAGACCGACGAACGCGCGAAGCTGTCGCCGAGATTGCCCAGCTCCTCGCCACCGCTTACCAGCGCTACCGGCGCGCCCGGCGCATCGAAACCGCCGCCAAAGATGCGCCCGAAACCGTCAACGGAGAACTTGATAACCCGCGCCCGGAGAGCCTTCATGTCAGTGAGGTTGACGCATGAAGAAGACGCTCCGGGATCGGATCGCCGCGCTCGCCGCGATGAACGTGCCGGCGTTGCGCGAAGAGCATCTCAAGGTCTTCGGCAAGGAGCCGGTGAGCGCGCACCGGCGGTTCCTCTTCCGCAAGATCGCCTGGCGATTGCAGGCCGAAGAAGAGGGCTGGCAGCCTGACGAGGTTCGTGAACTGGCTCGCGCCATCGCGCGCGACACGCCCTTGCGAAACCGCGTGACCACCAACGCCAGCAAGCGCCGCGCTGGCCTCCCGCCTGAGCAGACAACGGTTGCGACGATTCAGCCCGATCACGATCCGCGGCTGCCCATGCCAGGCGGGGTGATCGTGAAGCAATACAAGGGCAGGACCCACGTCGTGCAGGTCCTCGACGACGGGCGCTTCGCGTATGACAACCGGCGGTACACGTCGCTGAGCGCGATAGCCCAGGAGATCACGGGCGCCAAGTGGAATGGCCTGCTCTTCTTTGGGCTGACGGAGAAGAAGAATGGCCGACGGTAACGGTTCGCTTGCAACTCCCCGGCGCTCGACAGTACGCTGCGCGATTTACACGCGCAAGTCGACCGAGGAAGGTCTCGATCAGGAGTTCAACACCCTCGACGCGCAGCGAGATGCGGCCGAGTCCTTCATCCGCAGCCAGCGCGGCGAAGGATGGGTGGCGCTGCCCGATCACTACGACGATGGCGGCTACACCGGCGCCAACATGGACCGTCCCGCGTTGCAGAAGCTGCTTCAGGACGTGCGCGACGGGCTGGTCGACTGCGTGATGACCTACAAGGTAGATCGCCTGACGCGGTCCCTGCTCGACTTCGCGCGGATCATGGAGGTGCTCGACAAGCACGGCGTCAGCTTCGTTTCGGTCACCCAGCAATTCAACACGACCAGCTCGCTCGGGCGCCTGACGCTGAACATCCTCCTCTCGTTCGCCCAGTTCGAGCGGGAGATGATCGCCGAACGCACCCGGGACAAGATGTCGGCCGCGCGGCGCAAAGGCCGCTGGGTAGGCGGGATTCCGATGCTCGGCTACGACTTGAGCGATCGCGGTGGCGCACTGGTGGTGAACGAAGACGAAGCCGCGCGCGTCCGGGCCATCTTCGATCTCTATCTCGAGCACGGCTCGCTGATTCCAGTGGTGCAGGAACTGAATCGGCGCGGCTGGCGGATGAAGGAATGGACCACGCGCAAAGGGTCGGTTGCCGGCGGCCAGCCGTTTGCCAAGAACCGGCTCTACAACCTGCTGACGAACATGGTCTACGTGGGCAAGGTCAAATACGGTGGCCAGATCTACGACGGCGAGCACGAGGGCATTGTCGATCCCGAAATCTGGCAGCGGGTGCAGGACCGCCTCCGCTACAACGGCAGGACCGGCGGACGCCAGGTGCGCAACAAGTATGGTGCGGTGCTCAAGGGCATCCTGCGCTGCGCGAGTTGCGATGCGGGCATGGTCCACACCTACACGCAGAAGACGCCGAACAAGCTCTACCGCTACTACGTCTGCGTGAACGCACACCAGAAAGGCTACAACCAGTGCCCCACGCGTTCGGTCTCGGCGCCCGCGATCGAACAGGCGGTCATCGAGCAGATCCGCGGCATCGCCGCCAACCCGAGTGTCGTGGATCGGGTTGTTGAGTCGCTGGGCGAGCAGCGCGTGGGCGACATCGAAACCCTGGAACGCGAGAAGCGGCTGATCGAGCGCGAACTCGAACGGCTGAGCCAGGAACTCGCGGGCCTCGTGCGGACGGGCGGCAAACTGGCGGTGGACCGCATGGCCGAGGTGCAGGAGCGCGCGGCAGTGCTTGAACGAAAACTGCGCGAGGTTCGCGACCAGTTGGCCGAATGGGTGGGCCAGACGGTGGACGTGGCCGACGTCCGCAGAACCCTGCGTGAGTTTGACCGATTGTGGGCCGAGATGACGCCGCGCGAGCAGGAGAAGTTCGTCAAGACCCTGGTCGAGCAGGTGACGTACGACGGCCGCAGCGGCGAGGTGACGGTTGGCTTCCGGACCGCGGCGATTAAGCAGCTTTGCATGGAGGTCACAGGAAAGTAATGGCGGCGAGCAGCCTGTTCGAGGTGAGGTTCAAGCTGAGGCCAACCGTGCGGGAAATCCAACGCGCGGAGCGGGCTACGGAATCCACGGTGACGGCGGTGCGGCGGACTGGGCGCTACCCGCGTGCCGCGCAGGTGCTGGCGCTGGCGCTTCAGTTTCAGGAGATGATCGACAGCGGCGAGGTGCGCGACTACGCGGATCTGGCGCGCCTGGGATGTGTCAGCCGCGAGCGGATCAGCCAGATCATGATGCTCGTCTGGCTCGCGCCGGACATCCAGAAGGCCGTGCTGCGTTTGCCGCCCTCCGGCCGCGCGCCCTTCAGCGAGGCAGCGCTGAGGAGGATCGCCAAGATCGTGCGTTGGGACGAACAAAGGCTGGAGTGGCAAAGGCTTGCGGGCTGTCCGGAGCCGTCCGCCTACAGCCACTTCCCGGATTCACCGATATGGTGTAATGTGGTGAAGAACGATAACCGCTAGGTTCGGACATGAAAACCAAAGAGGGAGCGCGGCAGAGAGAGAAGGTTCAGAGCAACGCCGCCGTGCGTGCGTCGATCAGCTTCCCGCCCGACGTCTACAAGGTGCTCGAGGGCATCGCCAAGGAAAAGAAAGTCTCGTTGGCGTGGGTTGTGCGGGAGACGGCGGAACAGTATCTCGCGCAGAAGTGGCCACTGTTCAAAGGGCAGGAGTAGAGCGCATGCCGACCTTCTATGAGTTCTTCGCAGGCGGCGGCCTGGCGAGAGCCGGGCTCGGCGACGGCTGGGAGTGCCTGTTCGCCAACGATATCGACACGAAGAAAGGCGCGAGCTACGAGGCGAACTGGGGGCGCGAGCGCCTCAAGATCGAGGACGTGGGCAAACTGACCACGGCGGACCTTCCGGGCCGCGCCGATCTGGCATGGGCGTCGTTTCCCTGCCAGGATCTGTCCCTGGCAGGAGATTACGCCGGGCTGAAAGGCGAGCGCTCGGGGACATTCTGGCCCTTCTGGCGGCTCATGGAGGCGCTGGTGGAAGAGGGCCGGGCGCCGACGATCGTCGTTCTTGAAAACGTCTGCGGCGCACTCACCTCTCATGGAGGAAAGGACTTCGCGGCGATTGGCGCCGCGCTTGCGGGTGGCGGCTATCGTTTCGGCGCGCTGGTGATGGATGCGGTGCGATTTGTGCCGCAGTCCCGGCCCCGATTGTTCGTCGTGGCGCTGCGCAAGGAGAAAGTAGTCCCCGCAAACCTCGCATTGCCCGAGGCCGGCCCT
This sequence comes from Acidobacteriota bacterium, assembly GCA_029776225.1. Classification (GTDB taxonomy): domain Bacteria; phylum Acidobacteriota; class Terriglobia; order Bryobacterales; family Bryobacteraceae; genus Fen-330. Next base: position 25,979 of record JAKOTR010000075.1, read on the forward strand.
CTTTGGCATCCCGAGAATCTGGTGAGCGCCTATGAGAAGTTGTCCGAGCGGTCGAAGGACGCTTGGGTGTGGTGGAGCTTGCCGGCGCCTCCTGCGCGCAAGTTGAGATTCGCCGATGTGATCGAAGACGAACCGCAAGGAGTGTCCTGGCACACGGCGGCGGAGACCGAACGCCTCATCAGCCTGATGAGCCCGATCAACCGCAAGAAAGTTGAGCAGGCCATGAGAATCGGGAAGCGGATGGTCGGCGGAATCTACAAACGCACTCGCCAAGATGAGAATGGAAGCCGAGTACAACGAGCGGAAATCCGCTTCGACGATGTCTCGGGATGCCTGCGAACGCCAGTTGGCGGGTCGAGCCGGCAAATCATCATGATCGTCGAAGGGAGGAAGGTTCGGTCCCGGCTGCTGGCGCCGCGCGAGGCCGCCCGGCTGATGGGGCTTCCCGAAACCTACAAGTTGCCGGCGAACTACAATGACGCCTACCACCTCGCCGGCGACGGCGTCGTCGTCCCGGTGGTCCGGTTCCTTGCGGCGCACCTGCTGGAGCCGCTGCTTGCCGGAGGAGCGGAGAGCGCCCAGAAGGAAGCGGCCTGAGATGACAGGCGCGCACCAGCAGGAACTGGCCGCATTCGCGGTCGAAAAACGTTTCCGGGGAAAAGGCCCGCTCTGCGTCGCCTTAGTGGTGACACAACACGCGAAGTCGATGGGACTTCCCTTGGACCCGGATCGACTTCTCACGGAAGGCGGCGGCCAAGTCCTCGGCCTTGGGAAGGGGGCTGTTCAGGCGGTTCTGAAGCGGCATGGCGTCACGCGGGTCCTGGCTGACGAAGGGGGGCGCACGTCACGCGGCAGTCTGAAGAACATGCGGGAGTACGTCGCCTTTCTGAACAACCTGTCCAGGGTAGGCGAGGTCGATCTGGACGCTGTGGAGGCGTTTTGGATCGAGCGGGTCCATGAATTCTTCGCGGGGAAACCGTTCAAGATCAAGTTGGACGCAGCGCGCAGCCTACGCATGGTCGTTCGCGATGTGATCGCCCAGGCTGTAGATCGTCAGAAGACCACCCCAGGCATGTACTATGCGGGCGCGGTGCTTCAGCACTTGGTCGGCGCGAAGCTCGATTGCGCGCTAGGAAAGGGAACCGTCGAGCACAACAGTTTTTCGACGGCGGATGCGCCCGGCTCCCGCGCAGGTGATTTCCTGATTGGGGATGTGGCCATTCACGTCACGACATCGCCGGGCGAAGCGGTAATCGAGAAGTGCCGCGAGAACCTGAACGACGGCTATCGGCCGATGTTGGTGACGCTCCAACGCGGCCTCACGGTTGCCGAGGGCCTTGCTGGCAATGCCGGGCTCGCAGATCGGATCGACATCTTTGAGGTCGAGCAGTTCGTCGCACTTAATCTCTATGAGTGGGGAAAGTTCGGCGCCGAAGGACGCAAGACGGCCGTTGCGGACCTGGTAGAGCGATACAACGAAATCGTCGACGAGTTCGAGACCGATCCCAGCTTGAGGATCGAATTGCGGCGATGAAGGAGACTCCGGAGCAGCGGAGTCGCATCATGCGGGCGGTCAAGGGCGCCGATACGACGCCCGAACTGGCGGTGCGGCGCCTGGCGCACGGCATGGGTTTCCGCTTCCGGCTTCATCGGAAGGACCTGCCAGGGAAGCCGGATCTGGCGTTTCCGAGACTGCGCAAGGTGATCTTCGTGCATGGCTGCTTTTGGCACGGGCATGATTGCGCCCGGGGCGCGCGCGTACCCGTGCAGAATCGCGACTATTGGACGCGGAAGGTGGCGCGGAATGTGGAGCGTGACAGGAATGCGCAGTCCGAGCTGCAACGTTTGGGATGGAAGAGCCTAGTGGTGTGGGAATGTGAGATCAAGGACCAGGAGTGCTTGCGGCGCACGCTACGGAGGTTTCTCGGAAGATCAGCATAAGCAATTACGGTCGTACACAGCCTGGAATGCCGACGGCTTACGGGCTGTCCGGAGCCGGCGTCCGATTTCCACAACAATCCACAAGCCGAACACTGTCAAGCCTGAGATTTGCCGACCGATCAAGCCGTTACATTGTGACTTGTTTCGCTTAATCTTCGCCATGGTAGAATCGTGGAGTCAGTGGCGTTTGTGTAGAGCGTTTTCCTGGCTCCGGCATCTTGGGGCCTCGCCTCGCCTTACCGTTGTCCCGGCTGCTGACCGCCGAACTGAAGCGCGGAGCCTCCCATGGTAGCGAGGTATCCGTGCCCATGCAGTACAACGCCAAGACCGTTCTCCGGCTCATCCCCAACGAAACACTGGCCCGATTGTTTGCTCCCTACTCTGCCTTCGCGGACTTTGATTGGGATGCGGGAACCAAAGGAAGCACCGACCGTATCTTCGATCGCTGGCAAGCGATGGAGAAAGACGAAGTTCGCGCTGTTGGGCGCGTCCTGCGCCAAGTCCATTGCCTGGCCACGCCGCGGGGCACGCGGGCGCTGATCGAAGCCGGGCGGGACCAGGGGCTCGATCTAGCGGAAGAACTCGCCGCGCTCGGCAACGCGCACGAGCGTGCGCTCGCCTGTTATCTCGATCATCCCGGCGTATTCAGCGCCGCACGGATTCTCGATCACATCGAAGGATTGCGGCGCACCTCGTGGGAGAAGCGCAACGGGTTCCCGAAGCAGGATCTCGCTGCGCCCGACACGACAAGGGCGCAACTTGGCCCTCGCATCGGAGACTATTACCGCGCCCGCGACGGCCGCGGCGCGCCGTGTAAGGTCGAGCACCAGAAGCGCAACAACGGTAACCACTGGTTTTTCGCCTACCCCGCTGACTACGAGGACGAGGTTCTCGGCTATGACGAATCGGGGGAGTTGGGCCGTCGTCCCTGGAGCAAAGCCTTCGAGGTGGTCTTCATTTATGACGGAGCGGCGGGGACTATCGACCTCCACGCCCAGGGTGGCCGGGTGGTGCGTGACGAGTTGACGGGCATCTTCACGGAGATCGCATTCGGCGAAGCGCGGGAGTCCGAACCGTGGAAGCCGGCGCCATACAATCTCGATCTCTTCAAGAAGGCCGATGTCGAGTTGCCGACGAAGCCCGAACATCACATCACCTCCGTCCGCGTGAAGGCACTCCGGTTCGATGTGCATGGGGCCGATAGCGGGACGATCACTGTCGATACCGGGCGC
>JAKOTR010000093.1 GCA_029776225.1 Acidobacteriota bacterium
CCGTTCCAGAACTGGATGCGGAGGATGTGGAGGACCTGGAGGACGCGCCCGACAACGAGGTCGAGAGCACCGAAGAGGAGATTCTAGACCAGGCAACGGCCGCCCGCAGCATTGTCGAGTTGAGGGCCGAGATCGACACCCTGAAACGTCTGGAAGGGCTGGCGTTGAGCCTTCGTCGCACGGGCGAAGACAGAAAGTGGAACGAACTTGCCAAGCTGCTGAGCGCTGTCTTCGCAACTGGGGCCGCCAGTGGCGTGCTCGCCGACGCATCGGCCTCGGGCGCGATCCCACCGCCCAAGCCTTCGCCGCACCAGAAGCTGGTGCTGTTCACCGAGCATCGAGACACGCTCAACTACTTGGAGGATCGCATCTCGACGCTTCTCGGCCGCAAAGAAGCCGTAGTGATGATTCACGGCGGCATGGGTCGAGAAGACCGCATGAAGGCTCAAGAGGCTTTCAAGCACGATCCCCAGGTGCAGGTGCTTCTGGCGACCGATGCCGCTGGCGAAGGCATCAACCTCCAGCGTGCTCACCTGATGGTGAACTACGACCTCCCCTGGAACCCCAATCGCATCGAGCAACGGTTCGGTCGCATCCACCGCATCGGGCAAACCGAGGTCTGCCATCTCTGGAATCTCGTGGCCGAGGAAACCCGCGAAGGCGATGTGTATCGCACATTGCTGGAGAAGTTGGAACAGGCCCGGCAGGCGCTCGGTGGCCAGGTGTTCGACGTGCTGGGTAAGCTCCAATTCGAAGGCAAGCCCCTACGCGACCTGTTAATCGAGGCCATCCGCTACGGTGAACGCCCCGATGTTCGCGCGCGCCTCACCCAGGTCGTGTCCAATGCGTTTGACCCAACGCAGTTGCAGGATCTGATCGAAGAACGGGCGATTGCGCATGACACGATGGACGCTTCGCGCGTATTCCGCGTGCGGGAGGAGATGGAGCGAGCTGAAGCCCGGCGACTACAGCCCCACTATATCGAGTCGTTCTTTCTGGAGGCATTCAAACGGCTGGGCGGCTCAGTCAAGCAGCGTGAACCGCGTCGCTATGAGGTTACCCACGTCCCTGCCTCTGTGCGAAACCGTGACCGCCTGATCGGTGTTGGTGAGCCGGTGCTGCCCCGGTACGAACGGATTGCGTTTGAGAAGAACCTTGTCGCGCCTCAGGGACAGCCGTTAGCGGCGTTCCTGTGTCCCGGTCATCCACTGCTCGACGCCACCATCGACCTGACGCTCGAGCGACATCGTGACCTGCTGCGCCGAGGAGCGGTGCTCGTCGATGAACGCGACTTGGGAACCTCGCCAAGAGTCCTCTTTTACTTGGAACATGCGATCCAGGATGCCAGCGTCACGCGATCCGGTGATCGACACATCGTCTCCAAACGCATGCTCTATGTTGAGCTGGACGCCGACGGCAACACGCGGCACATGCACTACGCGCCCTATCTGGATTTCCGTCCGCTTGCCGAGGATGAGCCAAGCGTGGAAGCCATCCTCGCGCGTCCTGAGTGCGCGTGGATCGATCGGTCCTTGGAGCAGAAGGCTCAAGGGTACGCCGTGGCCCAGGTGGTGCCGGAGCATCTGGCCGAGGTTCGGTCGCGGCGACTCGAGCTGGTCACCAAGACGGAAGCCGCCGTCCAGGACCGTCTTACCAAGGAGATCAGCTACTGGGACCACCGTGCTGAGCAACTCAAGCTTCAGGAACAGGCGGGCAAGCCGAACGCACGCCTGAACTCCGACGAGGCCCGCAAACGGGCGGACGCCTTGCAAGCTCGCCTGCACAAGCGGATGGAAGAGCTGAAGCTTGAGAAACAGATTTCGCCGCTGCCTCCTGTTGTGGTGGGCGGTGTGCTGGTTGTTCCCGCCGGCCTCCTGGCAGTCATGAAGGGCCGCGCCGAGTCGGTCTCACCTACCAGCGTCGTTGACACGCAGGCCTCCGCCGCCAGGGCGCGGGCTATCGTCATGCAGGTCGAACGAGACCTTGGCTACGTGCCCACGGATCGCGAAGCGGAGAAACTCGGCTACGACATCGAGAGCCGCGTCCCTGGCACCGGCAGACTTCGGTTTATCGAGGTCAAGGGCCGCGTGTCCGGCGCGGCGACCATCACGGTGACCAAGAACGAGATTCTCTACTCGCTGAACAAGCCCGACGACTTCATCCTGGCCATCGTCGAGTTCGACGGCGACGCGCACCGCGTCCACTACGTGCGTCGCCCCTTCCAACGTGAGCCGGATTTCGGCGTGACCAGTGTGAACTACGCCTTTGCTGACCTGCTGGCGCGGGCGGAGGTGCCGCAATGATCCACCACCTCCCAACGATTCGAAGCAACCAGGACGGGTATGACCGTCTCGCCGAACTGGCCAAGGCCACGTCCGACCTGATGTTCGACCGCCTGGAGTTGAGCTTATCTCGTGTGAGCTTCCTCGACGCGAACATGGCTGCGCCGCTGGGGGTGGTGCTTGCGGGCGTGGCGGATCGCTTCAACACGGTTGAGATTGTTGAAGTCCCGGAGATGGTCGAACGCATCTTGCGGAAGAACGGCTTCCTCACGCAGTATCGCTTCGAGCCGCTCCCGGACAACAATCGCACGACCATTCCATATCGGCGGCTGCAGAGAAACGATGAGGGCTTGTTTGAGGATTACCTCCAGCAACACCTCAAGGGCAAAGGCATGCCGCGCATGTCGGAGGGCCTCGGCAAGGTCTTCAAGCAGAAGCTCTTCGAGGTGTTCCAGAACGCGGTCATCCATTCCGAGTCCGAGTTGGGCATCTTCGTCTGTGGGCAATGGTTCCCGCAGAAGCAGAAACTCGACCTGACCATCGCGGATGCCGGGATCGGCATTCGGGACAGGGTTCGCAGGCACTTCGGCAACGACAAGATCGGCTCGGTCCCTGCGATTCGCTGGGCGCTTCAGGAAAGCAACACGACCAAGACCGGCGGGCAGCCCGGCGGGCTTGGCCTTAAGCTGCTGCACGAGTTCGCGCGACTGAACAAGGGGCGCATACACATCGTCTCGCGGTTTGGCTTCTACGAGTTCAACGCTGGTCAGGAGTCTTTTGCCAAGCTGGAGAACGACTTCCCCGGCACGGCGGTGACCCTTGAGGTCAACACGGCCGACACGTCGGCCTACTGCCTCGCGTCGGAAGTAACGCGAGAGGACATCTTTTGAATGAAACGAGGTGACGGCATGAAAACGCCAGTAATAGTCCGGATATTCGACATCGTCGGTGGCCCGTTGTGCGTGTCTGCCGAAGACGGCCAGCGCGTCCATGACAAGATCGCGGCCCTGATCCGTGATGATCAGCCCGTGATCCTGTCCTTCGAGCGGGTCGAGACGCTGATCTCCGCCTTCCTGAATGCCGCCATCGGTCAGCTCTACGGCGAGTTCCCCGAAGACCGCATCCGGGAGATGGTCACCGTCCAGGACATGGACGCGGAAGACATGGCGGTCCTCAAAGTCGTAATTGAGAACGCTAAAAAGTACTTCAGCAATCCCAAGGCGTTCGACGAAGCGTGGCGCGAGGAGATGGGCAATGACAACGAATAAGGTCCATGACGCCACGTGCTACGCGTTTCAGCCGGGCGAACCGGTATTCGTGGACGCCAACGTCTGGATTTACTTCCTGCCGCCTACGTCGCAACCGACACCCGCTGACGTGGTGGTTTACGGCACAGTCCTGAAGAACGCGCTTGCCGCAAAGGCAAGGCCGCTCATAGACATGATGATCCTCGGCGAATACATGTATCGTTGTTGCCGAATCGAAATGGGCGCGCTCCGGCGGATGAATGCCGGAGCGGCGGGCAAGTACTCGGACCTTCACAAGTTCCGTTCTACGCCGGAGTTCCCCGCTGTCGCGGCCACGATCAGCGGCAATGCCAAGAAGATTCTCAAACTCTGCGAGGTGCAGAACACTGAGATCGCCTCACCCGATTTAGTCAGCCTGTTGGATCGGTTTCCAAGCGGCGCATTCGATTTCAACGACGGGGTTATCGTGAACTCCTGCCGCCAGAAGGGCTGGAAGTTTCTCACCCACGATGAGGAGATCGTTGTCGGCGGCATCGAGGTGCTGACGGCGAATCCTCGCCTACTCAAGGCCTGCTCATGAATACGCCGCGAAGAAAACTGATCGAAGTCGCTTTGCCCCTGGAGGCCATCAACAAGGAGGCCGCGCGGGAGAAATCCATCCGGCATGGGCATCCCTCCACGCTCCACCTGTGGTGGGCGCGGCGGCCGCTGGCGGCGGCGCGGGCGGTCATCTTCGCCCAGATGGTGGACGATCCCGACTCCGATCCCGCCTACCGCAAGCCCGACGGCTCGGTGGATGAGGAACGTGCGGGCGTCAAGCGGGCTGAGCTTTTCAACCTGATCGAAGAACTGGTCAAG
>JAKOTR010000008.1 GCA_029776225.1 Acidobacteriota bacterium
AGCGGCGGCTTACAATCTGTGGCGGCTTCCGAAGTTGCAGAAGGCCGAAGTGTGACTGGACGCGGGACAGCGGCGTTTTTCAACACGCCGCGCCGCCGCTAAGGGTTACCTTTCGCCATCCGAAGAGCCCAATCTGCCCGATTTTCGAGATTCCGGGAAGCAATCGTTCTTGCTGGATCGGGTTTTTCAACAAGCTCCTAGAGCGCCTACGCTGGGAAAAGGCCCGTACGCGTCCACAATGGCCCCGTCGGCGGCCCGCAACTTGAAAACTTTTCTAAGTTTGGAGTCGCTCACCCAGATGTGGGCTCCGTCAAACGCCAACGCAGACGGACCGTCACCCACCTCAAAACTCACTGGCTGTTTGTTCTCGTACCACCGCAACAGCGCAATCGACATCGTGCTCGGTCCGGTAGGCCCGGCCGGGCCCTGTGGGCCCTGAGGTCCCTGAGGCCCCATCAGTCCCGCCGGGCCCTGTGGCCCTTGCAGCCCTTGCGGTCCCTGGGGCCCCACAGGCCCCGTTGCGCCCTGCTGCGCCAGCAGCGCCCACTCCGGACTTGCACCGGGCTGGCGGCCCATGTTGGAGTCGGCCAGGCTGATGTAGCTCGAACCGCTGAAGAACACAGCGTCACCTCTCTGGTAAGTGGCGCCACTGTCCCACACGCCTTTGAAAGTCACCGGTGGTCCTTGCGGTCCGGCCGGTCCCGCGGGTCCCTGGGGTCCCGTCGGCCCCGCTGGTCCTTGCGGTCCTTGCGGTCCTCGGGGCCCTGGCGGTCCCGGCGGCCCTTCCGGCCCCGGCGGCCCGATAGGCGCCGTCACGTAGTATCCGTACAGATCCACAACCAGGTGCGTGTCGTCGGTGGCCAGCACCTGAATGCTCCCGTCGGCGCTGGCCGGAACCACCGTCGCATTCCCGATGATCCCGCCTTTGTCGGCATTCAGCACCACCGTCCCCGGCCACGGCCGCCCTGCCTCCCATGCGCTCAGATATCCCACCCCCTTGCCTTCCGGCGGAACCACCACAAAGTGCGCCAGGTACGCCTTCGCCGCAGGCACGTTGCAATTGGATTTCGCCACCGGAATCGTTCGCGCCTTGTTGCCCGAAAGCATCGGAGGACCAAACGGGCCGCTCTTGCCCTGGCCCTCCCGTGTATCCACGAGGCGGCAGGGCGTGATCGGAACAAAGGCAAACGAGTCCACGCCGGCCTGTGCGATCGAAGCCTGTTTGCGCGCCGGTGCAGGCGCGGGTATCTGTTGGGACCATCCGCGCGGCGCCCAGGCCGGCAACGAGACCACGCCCAGGAGAACCGTGGCGGCGCCGAAAAACACGGGAACGTAACGTGCTGGTTTCTTCATAAGCAATGAATTGTGTGTAGGCTGCGTGCGGAGAACGCGCACGGTGCGGCACGCACCTCATGCGCGCCGAGAAAGAGATATTATCACTCGGTTACCGGATTCGCCGACGAGCCTCACCGTTGAAACAAGGGCGGATTAACGCTTCTGGTCGAGAAGTCTGGAGCGAGGCCGGGCTGTTGCGGCGCGCCCGGCCTCGCGCGCGGTGCAGTACTACAGTTTCGAGACTGTGTCCTCGCCGTTATTCGCTACCCAGATGTTGGTCCCGTCAAACGCCACGCCCCATGGAAAGCGTCCCGTCGTGTACGTGCCTAACAGGCTCCCGTCGCTGGCCCGCAACTTCGTCAAACTGTCGCTGCCGTTATTCGCCACCCAGATGTGGGTTCCGTCGAATGCCACACCGTATGGCTCGATTCCTACAGCGAAGGTGCCGAGGACCTCCCCGTCGCTGGCGCGCAACTTCGTCACGCTGTTGCTGCCGCAATTCGTCACCCAAATGTTGGCCCCGTCGAACGCCACACCCCTTGGGTTGGTTCCTACGGCGAAGGTGCCGAGGACCGCCCCGTCGCTGGCCCGCAACTTCGTCACGTTGTTGCTGGCCCAATTCGCCACCCAGATGTTGGCCCCGTCGAACGCCACGCCCTCGGGACCGAGTCCCACCCAGAACGTGCCTAACACCGCCCCGTCGCTGGCCCGCAACTTCGTCACGTTGCTGCTGCCCCAATTCGTCACCCAAATGTTGGCCCCGTCGAACGCCATGCCCCTTGGATGGGTTCCCACCGCGTACGTACCTAACGCGCTCCCGTCGCTGGCCCGCAACTTCGTCACGCTGGCGCTGAGGGTATTCGTCACCCAGATGTTGGTCCCGTCGAACGCCATGCCTGTCGGTCCGTCGCCCACCGTAAGCTTGGCCGCCTCATTGATTTCGTACCACCTCAACAGAGCAATCGACTTCGTGTTCGGTCCGGGAGGCCCGGCCGGGCCTTGTGGGCCCGTAGCGCCTTGAGGCCCCGGAGGCCCCACCGGCCCTTGGGGCCCTTCCAGCCCTTGTGGTCCCTGGGGCCCCGCCGGGCCTTGCGGTCCTTGCGGTCCTTGCGGCCCTTGCGGTCCTTGCGGTCCTCGGGGCCCTGGCGGTCCCGGAGGCCCTTCTGGCCCCGGAGGCCCCGCAGGCGCCGTCACGTAGTATCCGTACAGATCCACAACCAGGTGCGTGTCGTCGGTGGCCAGCACCTGTATCGCCCCGCCGGCGCCGGCAGGAACCACCGTCGCATTCCCGATGATTCCTCCTTTGTCGGCATTCAGCACCACCGTCCCCGGCCACGGCCGGCCACCTTCCCACGCGCTCAGGTACCCCACCCCTTTGCCTTCCGGCGGCACCACCACGAAGTGAGCCAGATACGCCTTCGCCGCCGGCACGCCGCAGTTGGATGCCGGAACCGGAATCGTCCGCGCCTTGTTGCCCGACAGCATCGGAGGACCAAACGAGCCGCTCTTGCCCTGGCCCTCCCGCGTATCCACGAGGCGGCACGGCGTGATTGGAACGAAGGCAAACGAGTCCACGCCGGCCTGTGCGATCGAAGCCTGTTTGCGCGCCGGTGCAGGCGCGGGCATCTGTTGGGACCATCCGCGCGGCGCCCAAGCCGGCAACGAGGCCAGGCTCAGGATCACCGCAGCGGCGCCGAAAAACGCGGGAGCGTAACGCACTGGTTTCTTCATAGGCAATGAATTGTGTTTGGAATGTGCGGACAACGCGCACGGTACGGCACGCACCTCCGGCAGGGACCGCGCGCGCCGGAAAAAAGATTTTAACATCCGGTTGACTTAAGCCTGAACCCCGGGGTACCGCCGGGCTGCGAACGTATTCCTAACTTCTGCGGCTATACTCGTTGTGATGAAACTTGCGATCGCTCTTCTGGGCGCGGCTTGCGCCTTCGCCACCGAATTGCCGATCCCCGAGGGTTGGAAACCCTGGGCTCAACGGCCCGAAATCGCCCCTCGTACTTTTGTCGATCAGCAGATGCTGGCCATCTGCGGAAATAGCAACCTGGCGGCCTATGGCGGCTGGGAATACACCCTACCGGTGGAGGGCGGGAAGTGGTTCCGCCTGTCCGCGCAGTATCGCGCCGAAGGTCTCACTTACGAGCGCATGCAAGTCGTCGCGCGGCTGGACTGGAAATCGGCCGAAGGCAAGCGTGTTGGCCAGCCGGATTACGCTTACCAGATCACGCGCGAGGGAGAGTGGCGCCACGTGACCCTGGACGCTCCCGCACCTGCCGAAGCCCGCGCCGTCACCGTCCAGCTCTATCTCGGAAACGCGCCGTATGCCACCATCTGGTGGCGCAACATTTCGGTGACTGAGATCCCCGCCCCCGGCCCGCGCGAAGTAACCGTCGCGGCGGTCAACTTCTGGCCGGGCCGCTCGCCAAGTCCCGCCGAGACTATCCGCCGGCTTATCGAAATGATCGAGCAGACTGTGCCGCCGAACACCGATATCGTCGTGGCGGGAGAGGGCGTCCCGATGGCCGGCACCGGCAAGACCTACGTCGAGGTTGCCGAACCCATCCCGGGACCCACTACCGAGGCGCTCGGCGAACTCGCCAGGAAGCGGCGCATGTGGATCGTGGCCGGCATCTACGAGCGCGAGAACACCACCGTCTATAACACCGCCGTGCTGATCAACCGCGAGGGCCGTGTTGCGGGCAAGTACCGCAAGGTTTACCTCCCGCGCGAGGAGATCGAAGGCGGGTTGACCCCAGGTAATTCTTATCCGGTCTTCCAGACCGATTTCGGCACCGTCGGCCTGATGATCTGCTGGGACGTTCAATACCCCGATCCCGCGCGCGCTCTCGCCCTGGCCGGCGCCGAGCTGATTTTGATGCCGATCGCGGGAGGCAGCCAGACCCTGGGCAAGGCCCGCGCCATCGAGAACCACGTTTTCCTGGCCTCATCCGGATATCAGTACCCGACCGAGATTCTCGATCCGAATGGCGAGACCCTGGCCCGCGCGCAAAGACGTTCGGCCGCGGTCGCCACTATCGATCTGAACAGGCGGTATCCCGATTCCTGGCTCGGCGAAATGCGGAACCGCTTTATGAAAGAGGTGCGCTTCGACGTCCCGGTGGACCCGGGATACCCGCGGTAGCCCTCGGCCGGAACGGAACCGGATGCGAAGCCGCGCAGTTGCTATGCTATACTTTGAAAGTTCGCGGGAACTACTGTAGGTAAGTCCTGCCTGAACCCTGAATCAGGATTCTTTTCATGCCGAAGCTGAAAACACATCGTGGTGCGGCTAAGCGCTTCAAGCGGACGGGGACGGGTAAAATCGTTCGCCGCCATGCGTTTGCGCGCCACATCCTTACGTCGAAGACGCGCGCACGGAAGCGCCGGCTGAGCCAGGATGCGGTCGTGAGTCCGGCCGATCAGCCTGTGCTCGCCCGGATGATTCCCTATAAGTAAGCGCCGAGTGCGGTCGGAGTGCGGGGCACGTACCCGTACCGCCTCATAAAGAAGCAGTAGAAGGAGGAAAACGTGCCTAGAGTTAAACGCGGAACCCACCGGGTTGCGAAGCGCCGCAAAACGCTGAAGGCGGCGTCCGGTTATTTTCTCACCAAGAGTAAACTGAACCAGGCGGCACAGGAAGCCGTCGAGAAGTCGCTCCGATATGCCTACGTTGGCCGGAGGCAGAAGAAGCGCGATTTCCGGTCCCTATGGATCGTGCGGATAGGGGCGGGATGCCGCCAGGCGGGCATCTCGTATAGTAAATTCATCGCCGGTTTGCGGAAAGCCGGTATCGAGCTGAACCGGAAGGTTTTGGCCCAGATGGCAGCCGACGACGAAACCTCATTCCGCCTGCTGGTGGAAAAAGCGAAGGCTGCGCTCGCCGGATAACAACAATGGAACTGCTGGAAGACATCGATTCGCTCAGCACGCTCGAGGAGCGAATCCACCAGGCGATCGAACTGGTGACGCGATTGCGCCGCGATGTGGAGACGGCGCAATCGGAGAAAGCGGCCGTAATGGCCGAGCGCGACGCCGCCCTGCAAGAGGTGGCCGCCGCGAAGGACCAGATCTCACGGCTCACCCAGGAGATTCAGATGCTGCGCGACGAGCGCAAGCAGGTACGCAGCCGGATTGAACGGCTGCTTGGCCAGATCGATGCCCTGAGTGTAAGCTGAGCGGGTTCCCGTGGCCGACAAACATACTGTCCAGGTCACGATCTTTCACCAGACGTACACTCTCCGTACGTCCGGAGACGAAGAAGAAGTCCAGCAGCTTGCCGACACGGTCGACCGGCTGATGTCGGCCATCGCCGCCAGATCAGCCAGCGCCGATTCCTTACGGATTGCGGTGCTGGCGTGCCTCCATTTGGCCGACCGGCTCCGCAGCATCGAAAACGAACTGGCGCAACTGCGGCAGCGCGTCGAGGAAAAGAGCGAGCGGTTCCGGCTGCTGCTGGACCAGGCCCTCGAAGGCCGCTAGCCCGCCGGAGCAGGGTGGCTTCACCCGGTCGCGCCCGTTTTTGATGCCCGCGAACCCCGGCAACCGTATCATGATCCAGTGAGTATCTCCCCCGCACGTTTGACCGCTTTTGAAATCCTCAGGCTTGTGGAAGGCGGCGGCTATGCGTCCGACCTGCTCGCCTCGCGCACCGCGGCCCTGGATTCGCGCGATGCCGGTCTGGCCGAGGAGATCGTGCTGGGAGCCCTCCGCGTCCAGGCGCAATTGGATTTCCTGATCCAGCACTTCTCCGAGCGCCCGGCCGGGCGCCTCGACCCCGAGGTCCGCATCGCGCTCCGCATGGGCATTTACCAGATCCGTTATCTCACCCGAGTGCCCGCGCACGCCGCCGTGAGCGAGAGCGTCGAGCTGGTGAAGCGCGCGCGCAAGCGCTCCGCCGCCGGGTTTGTCAACGCGGTGCTGCGTAAAGTGGACCGCAGCCCGGTCGCGTGGCCCGGCCGCGCCATCGAGCTCTCCCATCCCGCCTGGATGCTCGACCGCTGGGAGCGCCGCTACGGGCTGGAAACGGCCATGAAAATCGCGCGGGCGAACCTGGCGACTCCGGAAACATACGTGCGGATCACCGGATCACCGCCTCCCGGCGCCGAACTCGAGGCCACGGACGTGCCCGGCGCCTACCGGCTTGTTGCCGGCTCCGCGCGCGGCCTCCGCATTCAGGACATCGGGTCGCAAGCCATCGTTCCGCTGCTCGAACTCGAAGCCGGGCAGACGTTTCTGGACGTTTCGGCCGCCCCGGGGAACAAAACCGCGCAGGCGATGGAATCCGGCGTCCGCGCCGTGGCCTGCGACGTCCATTTCCGGCGCCTCGCGCCGATGCGCGGGCTGGGCTGCGATCTGGTGGTGATGGACGCCACCCGCCCGCTGCCCTTTCGCCGCCGCTTCGACCGGATCCTGCTCGATGCGCCCTGCTCGGGCACCGGCACGCTCGCCCGCAACCCTGAGATTAAGTGGCGGTTGCGGCCCGAAGACCTGCCCGCGCTGCAAGAGCGGCAAACCGCCATGTTAAGAAATGCGCTGGAACGCCTTGCGCCCGGCGGACGTCTGGTTTATTCAACGTGTTCTCTGGAGCCGGAAGAGAACGAAGACGTAATTCAGAAAGTGCCTGCGCGAGTGCTCCGGCTGTGGCAGCGTCTGCCGGGCGTTGATCCCGGTGATGGATTTTTCGCCGCTGTGTTAACATCGGACTAGCCGCTAAATGATTCAAATTGTTCCTTCAATCCTGTCAGCAGATTTCGCCCGCCTGGGAGAGGAAATCCAGCGAGTCGAACAGGGCGGCGCCACGATGTTGCACCTGGACGTCATGGACGGCCATTTCGTGCCCAATCTGACCATTGGGCCGCCGGTGGTGAAATCCATCCGCAAAATCACGAAGATGACCCTGGATGTGCATTTGATGATCACCGACGCGGACAAATACGCGCCGGTGTTTATCGAAGCCGGGGCCGACCAGGTGTCCGTACACCAGGAGGCTTGCCCTCACCTGGACGGCACGATACGCGCCATCCAGGCCGAAGGCGTTCCGGCGGGCGTCGTTCTGAATCCGGCTACTCCGGTGTCGGCGCTCGAGGACGTGCTGTATCTGGTGGACTACGTCCTGATCATGAGCGTCAATCCGGGCTTTGGGGGGCAGAAGCTCATTCCGCGGTGCCTTGACAAGGTGCGGCAACTGGCGCGCCTCCGCAAGGAGCTGGGGTTGAAGTTCGCCATCGAGATCGATGGCGGCGTCAACCTGGATAACATCGGCGACATCGTGCGGGCAGGCTGCGACTGGCTCGTAAGCGGAGCTTCCATCTTCCATAGTCCCGACCCGGCGGCCACCGTCGCGAAGATGCGCGCGCTGGCGCAGGAGGCGATGACAATCCGGGTATAGCAACCCTGGCGTGGAATGGGAACGTCGAAAGTGGGACAATGCTAGAATCGCCCGGAGAGATGCAGGTTATTGCCAACAACCCGCGGTCTGATGACCTGTGTGAGTGAGGCTATGAAGGTTCATCGAAACTTGTTAACCTACGGCGTCGTGGCAGTGCTCGTTGCCGGTTTGACCGCTTCCTGCGGTTTCCGGCGCAAGAAGTACGAAAACCCGATCACCAAGGACACTGAACAGCCGGACAAGATCCTGTTCGACAAGGCGATCAACGACATCGAACGGGGGCGCTACGAGATCGCGCGCCTGACCCTCAACACCCTGATCAACACGTACGACCAGAGCGAGTACCTGGCGAAAGCGAAGCTCGCCATCGCCGATAGCTGGTTCCGTGAGGGCGGCTCGCACGGGCTTGCGCAGGCCGAGGCCGAGTACAAGGATTTCATCCTCTTCTACCCGACCATGGAAGAAGCGGCCGAGGCGCAGGAAAAAGTCTGCATGATCCATTACAGGCAGATGGAAAAGCCGGACCGCGACAACACCCACGCCGTTCGGGCCGACGAAGAGTGCCGGCAGTTGCTCGTACAGTTCCCCAACAGCAAGTTCGCGCCGCAGGCCGAGCAGAGACTCCGCGAGATCCAGGAAGTGCTGGCCGAAGCCGAGTACCGCGTGGGCTCGTTCTATTACACCAAGGGCGTTTACTATTCGTCGGCGAATCGCCTTCAGGCGCTCACTAATCATTACCCGCTTTACAGCCAGGCGGACCAGGCACTGTGGAAGCTTGGCGATTCCTACGCCAGGATGGGCCCGAATTTCCGCGACCGGGCCGCCGCGGCCTTTGCGAGAATCGTCAGGGAATACCCGCTCAGTCCCCTCGTCGATCAGGCGAAACAGCGGCTGACCGCTATGGAAGAACCCATTCCCGAACCCGACCCCGTGGCTCTGAACCGCATGAAGTACGAGCTAGCGAACCGGCGCAAGCCGGGGGTGATGAGCCACTTCTGGGGCATCTTCCGGAAGAGTCCCGACGTGAGCATGGCCGCCAAATCCGGCGCCCCGGCGATGGAGACACTGCGGCCCACGATTCCAGTCACGGTGCCCACCGAGACCGCGGGCGGAACTCCCAGTGCCGACGTCACCGCGTCGCCGATTACCGGCCCCTCGGCGCTTGATACCCAGCCCGACGCTCGCCAGAACCCGCCGAAGGCCAAGCCCGCGGAACAGGCAGCGCCGGCCCAGCCTCCTCAGCAATGAGCCGAATTCTTTTGGCAGATGACAGCCCCCATGCCCAGCGGATGGGGGAACGGATTCTGCGGGAGGAAGGATTCGAGGTGGTCACCGTCACGGACGGCGAGACCGCGCTCATCCGCTTGCCGGACGTCGATCCGGACCTCATTATGGCCGATGTGTTCCTCCCGCAACACTCGGGATACGACGTCTGCAAGTACGTCAAGAATCACCCGAAGCACAAGCACGCGCGCGTCGTTCTTCTGGCGGGCCTGCTCGAACCCGTGGACGAAGCGGAAGCCGGACGGGTGAAGGCCGACGCCATTCTGAAAAAGCCCCTGGAGGCTTCGGCTGTCCTCGCGACGGTGCGCCCGCTGATCGAAGCCGCCAGAGCCGAGCGCGAAGCGATTCGCGATGCCGCCGCAAGCGCTCCTCCCGCTCCCGCCATTTCGGCGCAGGAGCCCGCTTCGGCCGCGCCTCCTAAACAGGAGCCTGTTCCGGCGGGCCAGCTTAAGCAGGAGCCCGTCGCAGCCGGGCAGCCCAAGCAGGAGTCCGTCGCGGCCGGGCAGCCGGAAGGGATCGACCGCGAACGCGTGCGCGCCGCCGTCACCATCGCGCTCGATCAGGCGATGCCCGCCATGATCGACGAGATTACCGCCCGCGTCCTCACCGCTCTGGACAAGTAGCCGGTCCGAGCCTGGTTTACGCCGCCGGCGCATAGGCCGGATGCTATCCTTAGCTTGTCTTATGCCCGACAACAGCTTTGATATCGTTTCCAAGATCGATCTGAACGAAGTGAACAATGCGATCCACCAGGCCAGAAAGGAAGTCCAGACGCGATACGACCTGAAGAACACCAAATCGCAAATCGAGCTGAACGAAAAAGAGAAGAAGATCGTGCTTTCCAGCCAGGACGATTTCAAGCTCCGGGCGGTGACCGAAATCCTGGAGCAGAAGCTGGTGAAGCGCGGCGTGCCGCTGAAGGGTCTTTCCTATGGAGACGTCACGCCCGCGGCCGGTTCCACCGTTCGCCGGGAAATCAGCATTCAGCAGGGCATACCGATTGAGAAGGCGCGCGAGATCGTGAAAACGATCAAAGACAGCAAAATCAAAGTGCAGGCTTCGATTCAGGGAGACCTCGTGCGGGTGAGCGGCAAGAGCCGTGACCTGCTGCAGGAAGTCATTCACATGCTCAAGCAGCGCGACTTCGGAATCGACATGCAGTTCACGAATTACCGGACGTTTTGAAGTGAGCAGACTCGAATCCCTGATGTTGGAAGGGCCGGCGGGCAAGCTCGAAGCGCTGCTGGAGATACCCGATGGGGAGCCGGTGCGCGCTTGCCTCGTCTGCCACCCTCACCCGCTCTACGGCGGCACCATGCACAACAAGGTCGTGCATCGCACGGCCCGCGGCTTACGACGCGCGGGAGGCGCCGTGTTGCGCTTCAATTTCCGCGGCGCGGGAAGGAGCGAGGGGAGTTACGCCCAGGGAATCGGTGAACTCGAGGACGCGCGAGCCGCGCTCGGCTGGCTGCGGGAACGCTACCCTTCCCTGCCCTACACGTTGGCCGGTTTTTCCTTCGGCGCCCGCATCGCGCTGGCGTTGGGATGCACGGAGGAACGGCCGGAACGGGTGATCGCGCTCGGGCTTCCGACCCACTGGCCTCTGCCCGAAGGTCTGCCCGGCTGCACGGTTCCCAAGGTCTTCATCCAGAGCACCCGCGACCAGTTCGGCCCCAAGGAGGAACTGGAAGCGCTGTTCGCGCAGTTACCGGAACCGAAACGGCTGATCTGGATAGAGGCGCAGGACCACTTCTTCGCCGGGGCGCTCGACCGCCTTGAGGAGACAATTCGTGGTCTTGATGGGGAAACGCCGGCCCGCTACGGGACGTTCGCGTGACGCAATTCGCGTTCCACACGGCGCGTCGCGCGCTCGCTGATCAGGTCCGCTACCCTGCTGAGCAATCCGGGCAGGTCTTCGGGCTCGATCAGAACGGTGTCCCTGGAGTTCCGCGAGCCGCCACGGGGCTTCGAATTTTGGTAGGTGGTGATGAGCGCGGTGGCCGGCTTATAGTCCATCATGCGGGCGTGCGCCAGCACCTTAAGCCCGGCCTCGGGCGACTCCATCCGGAGGTCGCTCAACACCAGTTCGTACTCACGATTATCCAGCTTGGCCACCGCTTCGGCTGCGGAGGCGGCCGCGTCTACACTATAACCGCCTGCTTCCAGAACGGTTTGCAAAGTCAGGCGGGAGGTCAGATCATCGTCGACAAGCAGCACACGGGCCAAATCCAGGTTTCGACTCCGTGGCGTGCGATGAGACTTCGCCATCTGGGGCTGATATCCTTTCCTCAAATTTAAGTCTAACCTAGGCCCTGGAAAAAAGCACGGTTTATTTGATTGCTGGAACTACTACACTGATAGTACTACGTATATTAGAATTTTCTAAGCCAGATCGACACCCGCCCGGCGCCCCGCCGCGCATCGGGAACCACCCCGCTCAACAACTGTGAAACTTGCGGCGTGGCCAGGGGGAGCAGGTTTGCCGAAAACAGGGGCGGGTAGTGGCCTGTTTGAGGTCAGGCCCACTCAGCCGGCCGAACGATTAGCTCCCCGTTGCGCGCCGGCGCCGGATTAGGCAACTGGCAGCAAGCCAAATCTCGTTTACTGATGAAGCGAACAGTGGAGGTTACGCGAGCCAGCTTTTTGGGCACGGACTTGCGTTCGTAATCGGGGTACAGTAGCACGACTGGCTTTCTATTTTCCTCCTTCACGATGCGGAGAGGTTCAACCAGATCAGTGTCCGACGAAACAACCACAGCGGCATCGTACTGGTCTGTGTAGCCATCCCGTAGGAGGTGCGATGCCAAGTTCACGTCGGACGCCTTTTCTTCGGTATTGTGAACCATCACGTACTGCATACCATTCGCCTTGGGATAGACCAGCGGGATCGGTTCAACAAGCGGACGGCAGACTCGCCTTGTGGCAAAGTTGCCGATATGGATAGTCAGGCACGGAAGGCCGGCAAGCGCTCTAATGTATGCGTCTTGCCGCTGCGGCTGGCCGTCGTCAGTTCTCCCCGTTACGAGCGAGGTGTAATAGCGCACCCTCAGCAGCACGTCGTCATCCGGATGAGGCGCTGAACAAGGGCGGCAACATTCAGCCATTTCAGTTCTGGGTGTCGTTTGAGGGCTCTATGGTATAGATTGAAGCCATCTACGTATGCCTGTACCCGTGGCAAGGGGGTACCTCCAAAACAGGAAGGGCTGCCTTGCGGCAGCCCTTCAGTCAATAGCGATGAAATCTACTGACGGGTAAACTCAACTAAAGTATAGAACAACGCCCGAAGCTGTTCAAGGTTCTTTCGGCCCGCCGTTGGGCCATAACTGAGGCATGATTATCCATCCAAGCGAACCATAAGATCGGGGCTTGTCATGAACGGACGTCGGGGCTAGGCCATCGGGAGAGAAGCTGACGGGCGAGCCACTGGAAGATCCCAACCCGGAAATCCGGCCGCCGCAGGCTCGGCAGGGCTTGTGGGCCGGCACGGTCTGTCGTGCTGTTTCTGCATGCACTACAACTTAGGGCCGGAGCATCACACGCTTTGCACGATGCTGGTTGTGAAGGCGGGAATTGCAGGCCCCTTTGGGGTGAGATCGCCGGCTTGCTGGACAACAGTTCGGCGGCAAGCTGGACGTGTGCGTGGCCTCTTCTGTGCTTGTGGAGTATCATGATGTCCAAGTAGTACTGCCAACAAGGCATTAGGAGTAGGGGCATGCCCAGAGAATGCACGCATTTGAATCAGATTCGGGTCCGGACGACGGACAAGTACGTGTGCGAGGATTGCATCAAGACGGGCGACAGCTGGGTTCACCTGCGCCTGTGCTTGAGCTGCGGGCATGTCGGGTGCTGCGATTCCTCGAAAAACAAACATGCGACGCAGCACTTCCGTTCCACCCAGCACCCGCTCATCCGGTCGATCGAGCCCGGAGAGGCGTGGGTCTGGTGTTACCAGGACGAGGTATACGCGAAACCTGCGGAGCCAATGCCCCCGCTGTGAAGGGAGCATCTAATCAGATGGAGAGAGCACAATGAGTGTGAACGTTCTGATCGCCTTTTACTCAAGAAACGGTTCGACGGAAGCGCTCGCGCGGGCCATTGCTGAAGGGGCAAAGTCGGAAGGCGCAGAAGTGCGCCTGCGGCGCGCGCGCGAGGTGGTAACGGAAGAAGTCATGGCCAAGGCAGACGGCTGGCTGGAGAACGCCCGGCGCATGAACGCTCAATACGAAGAGCCGACTCCGGCCGACGCCGAGTGGGCCGACGCGATTATCTTCGGGACGCCGACGCGATTCGGGAACGTGAGTTCCGAGTTGAAGGCGTACATCGATTCGCTGGGAGGCATTTGGGCGCAGGGAAAGCTGGTGGGTAAGGCCGGATCGGCTTTCACCTCCACCTCAACGCCTCACGGCGGGAACGAGAGTACGATTCTGACGATGTACAACTTCATGGCCCATCTCGGGTTGATTATCGTTCCGCTGGGCTATGCCAACCCTCTCGTTTTTCGGGCGGGCACGCCCTACGGCGCATCGACGGTCTCCGGACAGACGTCCACGCCGCCAACGGCCGACGATCTCGAAGTTGCGCGCTTCCAAGGCCGCCGCGTTGTGCAGGTGGCGGAAGCGCTCAAAATGGCCGCCGCGGCGCAAACAACGTAACGGCGGAGAGCCTCACCGGGGCCGGGACAGCGAAATCTCCGCGGCGATCGCGCCGTGCATGGCCGCCAGCCGAACGGGCTTCGGAATGCCGGCGCCGCTCAGCGTGCCACAGAGGTCGAGGGCCGCGGCGCGGTTTCCTTGGGACAGAAAACCTTCGGCGCAGACCAGCCCGGCCCCGGCGGCCGCCGCACGTACCCGTCCCTTAGTGCGAGTAAGTGCGCGCTGAAGTGCCTTTGCCGCCTCGGCCCCGCCTATCGTCCCCAGCGCCCACGCCGCCGCTTCCGCCACGAGCGGATCGGCGTGATCGAGCAGCTTCGAGAGGGCTGGAACGGCCTTTGCGTCCCTGCGGTAGCGAATCGAATTGATGACGCCCACCAGGGGCCCGCCCTTAGCCTTTGTCAACGCGTCGCGAAGGGCGTCGTCGACCGAGGGATGGTTGATGGGCTGGAGTGCGTTCCGTGCATAGGTGCTGAAGCGCTCGTCCGTCAGCATGGAGGCGAGCACGGGCACTGCGTCGGGCGTGCCCACCACGGCCAGGCGCTGGCAGCACTTGGCTTTCGCGAAGTCGGTGGAGTTGGGGTCCTTCAACACCGCTATGAGCTCGGAGGGGCTGAGCTTGTCGAACTGTTCCGGCTGGAGTTCGGGCGGCGGCTCCAGCCAAAGGCGCCCGGATTTCTTCGCCGGGGCCGGTTTCGGAGGAGTAGCAGGGGCTTGCATACCGTTTCTCCCTATACGCGCCAGGGTTCCCGCATAGCTCGAGCGCGGAGGCGGTTGGCTTCTTCGTCGCCGGGAAATTCCTTCTTCACAGGGTCCCAAACAACCTTTCGTCCCAACTGGAACGCAATGTACGCCGCATGGCAACTGATGTGCGAGTTCGCTACGACCTCGGCGTTCGCGCGGGGTTGCTTACGCGAGCGGACGCAATTGAGGAAGTCCTGGGTGTGGTACGCCAGCGCGAGGCGCGCTTCCGTAGTGGGCCGGAGAAGCGGACGGAGGTTTTCCGAGACCTCGATCTTGCCGCTGTCGCCGGTTTCCACCCAACCTTCCTCGCCGACAAAACGCACCGTATTCGCCCCGAGGCCGAGACGGCCCTGGCGGCCTTCATCGACCATCTCCAGCTTTAAGCCGTCCGCGAACCGGCAGTGCACCGCGTAAGGGCCGTTGTTGTCGCCTTCCGGCACGTATTCCACCGGCTGCGTGTCTTCCCTCTGCGCGGCCCAATGGCAAAGGTCCACAGTGTGAGAGCCCCACTCGAGGATGCCGCCGGCATGGAAATCGTAGACGTTGACCCAACCCCAGTCCGGGGCATAGCGGGAGTTATAGGGGCGCCACGGCGCCGGACCGAGCCATCTGTCCCAATCGAAGACCTCCTTGGGCGGCTCGGGTTCGGGCGGCAGCCATCCGCGGTGCGGCAGCGGCGGCCAGCTTTGCCACGGGCCCACATTCGCGTACACCGCCTGCAGCTTTCCCAGCCGCCCGGTGTGCACCAGTTCCACCGCGAGCTCGAAATTGCCGCCGTTGCGCCGCTGGCAGCCGGCCTGAAAGATGCGGCCGTAGCGGCGGAAAGCAGGCGCGATCGCCAGCGTCTCCTCGATCGTCATCGAGATGGGCTTTTCGCAGTAAACATCCTTGCCGTGCTGCGCGGCAAGGATGGACATGGGAGCGTGCCAGCGGTCGCCCGTGGCGATGAGCACGGCGTCGATATCTTCGCGGGCCAGCAGCTCGAACTGGTCCGAATACATGGCGCAGTCGCGGTTCTGGTAGCGCTGATCGACCATTGTTTTAATGGCTTCGCGGCGTTCGTTGCGGACGTCGCACACCGCCACGAAGCGCACTTCGCGATAGCTGAGAAAAGCGCGCAGGTCGGTTTCTCCGCGAACTCCGGTGCCGATGCCGCCCATCACGATTTGATCGCTAGGGGCGACGGCGCCGGCGCGGCGGCCCAGAACGGAGCTGGGGACCACCATGGGAGCAACCGCGCCTCCCACGGCCTTCGCGAACCCGCGCCGCGAGATGGGGCGCTTGTCCATAGACTTCCTCCCTTCCAGGAACTCGTGAACCCTGGATCGGTGTTAGGATACACGAAATTCCCGGACGAGGCTATTCTCGCGGCTGCGATTCGATTTTGCCTTCAGGCCGGTCAGGCTGCGCGATCGCCCCGCTCGCGTTCCCGTTCGATTCTTTCAGCCTGTTCGCGCGGCAGAGCCCGTTCCGCCTCTCTGGCGGTTACGACTCCGGCCAGCCCCACTGCGCGGTAAGCGCCGTAGGCGATCACGCCGCCGAGCAGAGGCGCGAGGATGAACAGCCAAAGCTGCTTCACTGCCCAGCCGCCCGCAAAGAGGGCTGGTCCGATGCTGCGCGCCGGGTTGATCGAGGCGTTCGTCACCGGGATCGCCACGAGGTTGGCCAGCGCGAGCGCCAGGCCGATCGCCAATCCCGCGAAGCCTACCGGCGCCCTGAGGTCGGTGGCGCCAAGGACCGTGAACACGAGCAGGAAAGTCAGAACCGTTTCGGCGAGAAAGGCCGTGCCCCAGCCGTACCCTCCGGGCGAGTGAATTCCGAAGCCGTTTGCGGCGAGCCCCTGCACACCGGCGTCATAGCCTCCGGCAACTCCCTTGGCCACGATCAGCAGCACGGCAGCCGCGGCAATTCCCCCGACAATCTGCGCTGCCCAGTATCCGCCGGCGTGCCTCCGGTCCATCTTCCCGCTCAGGAGCAATCCCAGGGTCACCGCGGGATTGAGATGGGAGCCGGAGACCGGACCGACCGTATAGATCATCGCCAGCAAAGCCAGCCCGAACGCCAGGGCGATTCCGAGCGCCCCGATTCTGTCGCCGGCAAGCACGGCGGCGCCGCAGCCTCCAAAGACGAGCACAAATGTGCCGATGAACTCAGCTACATAGCGATGCATAGCTCTCCCCTTCCCCCGCTTTGGGATGTAGCAATATTGCGGCCAAACCATTTACTTCCAGCAGCGATGCTGATAAGCTCTGATCGCTATGGCTACACCAAGATGGAGTCGCAGGAAGCTCTTAATGGGCGCGGCGGTGCTTCCCGGCATTTTCAAAATGACCGAGAACAAAGCCGGCGCGCAAACAAACAGATCGCAAGGGTTCAACACGCACTCCGCTCCGAGCCAGCTCAAGATCACGGACATGCGAGCTGTGCTCATCGCTTCGAATTACGACTACCCGATCATCCGCATCGACACCAATCAGGGCGTTTACGGATTGGGTGAAGTACGCGACGCCGGCAGAGAGGGCACGGCGCTTGTACTCAAGCCGCATCTGATCGGCAGGAATCCGCTTGCAATCGAGCCGCTGCTGGACAGGATCCGCGTCTTTGCCGGCCAGCAGAGGGTCGGCGGAGGGTACAGCGCCGTGGATATGGCGCTGCACGACATTGCCGGCAAGGTGTACGGCGTTCCGGCCTGGCGCCTCATCGGTTCGAAGTACCGCGACCGGATCCGCATCTACTGCGATACGGATCAGAGCAGGGACCCGAAGGTTTTCGCCGAACGCCTCAAGAAGAGGAAGGAGATGGGCTTCACCTTCTTCAAGATGGACCTGGGCACCAGCCTTGTGCGGGACAAGCCAGGCGCAATCAACAGCTACGGGACCGCTACAACAAAGGGCTTGGAATATTTGGGCGAGTACATCCAGGCCGTGCGGGACGTCATTGGTTGGGACGCACCGCTTGCAACGGACCACTTCGGCCCGCTTACGCTCAACGACAGCATTCGCTACGCGCGTGCTTTCGAGAAATACGACCTCGCCTGGCTGGAGGACATGATCCAGGTAGGACACCTCGGCTGGGGCGGCGACGCGCCGAGGAACTGGCGTGCATACAAGGAGCTTTGCGACTCGACCACGGCTCCGATCGCGACCGGCGAAAGCCTCTTCGGTCTGGAAGAAGGCTTCAAAGCTTTCATAGATAATCGCGCCATCGATATCATCCATCCCGATCCGTTGACTTCCGGCGGCATCCGCGAAACCAAGCGCATCGCCGATTACGCAGAGTTGCACGGCATTCAAACGGCGATCCACTTCGCCGGCTCTCCGGTGGGCTGCATGGCGTGCGTGCACATGGCCGCGACGCTGAAAAACATGCTGGCCATGGAAAATCACGCCGTCGATATTCCCTGGTGGGGCGACCTCGTTACCGGCCCGTCGAAGCCCATCGTGAATCGCGGCTATATCACCGTGCCCGACACGCCGGGGCTCGGTATCGAGTTGAACGAGGAGGTGGTGAAGGAGCACATCCGCAAGGGTGGTTACTTCGAGCCGACGCCCCAGTACGACGACTACATCCTCGACCATTTCCGGACCGGCGGGCCGTATCCGCACCTCGACGAGCACGGCAAGCTGGTCATCAGCCGCTAGAGTATTTGCCGCAGAGGGCCGCGCACGCGCGGCCCTCCTCCTTCAAACGCGCCCCGTGACGGAAGTCACTGTGCCCCGGGCGGTTGTGCTCTAGCCTGGGATTGATGAGCGAACTGATCGATAACCAAGCCCAACGCGTACGGACTCTGAAGGACATCATCAAGCGGCTGCACGCCGGAGAAGCGCCCGAGACGGTAAGAGCCAGTCTGCGGGAGCTCGTGCAGAAAACCGACTACGCCGAGATCATGGCCATGGAGCAGCAGTTGATCGCCGAGGGAATGCCTGTCAAAGAAATCCAGGCGATGTGCGATCTGCACTCCCAGGTCACGCGGGACGTGCTCGTGCAACTGGAGCCGGCGCCCCTGGAGCCCGGCCATCCCATCGACACGTTCCGCCGTGAGAACCAGGCGTTGCGCGGCGTGCTGGCGCGGATCAAACAGGCGCTGGGCGCGGCGAGGGCAGCCGCGGATGAAGCGGCGGCGGCGCAGCCACTGCTCGAATTGCGGCAGGCCTTCAACGACCTGATGGACATCGACAAGCACTATCAGCGCAAGGAACACCTGCTGTTCTCCTGCCTGGAGCGCCATGGGATCACGGGCCCATCGAAGGTCATGTGGGGGAAGGACGACGAGATCCGCGACCTGTTGAAGGAAGTCGGCAGGGCGTTCCGTGATAGGGTTCCGCTTCCCGAACTGGCGAAGCGAACGGAGGCGGCCGTGGCTGCGGTGGAGGAGATGATCTACAAAGAGGAGCAGATCCTCTTTCCGGTATGCCTCAAGAATTTCACGGCTGATGAGTGGGCGGAAATTTGGGCGTCCTCCCCGCGTTACGGCTGGTGCCTTGTGGAGCCGCGCGAAGGATATCGTCCTCGCGAGTCGGCCCAAGCGGAAACCGTGGGCCAGGCAGGCCGCGGCGGCGTGCAGCTTCCCACCGGGTATCTGAACATCGAACAACTGCTGGGGATCTTTTCCACGCTTCCCGTCGATCTCACCTTCGTGGATGAGAACGACCGCGTGGCGTTTTTCTCGGAAGGACCCGACCGGGTGTTCGCCCGCAGCAGAGCGGTCATCGGGCGCAAGGTGCAGCACTGCCATCCTCCCCGCAGCGTGGAGGTGGTGGACCGCATCCTGAGCGATTTCCGTGAAGGGCGGCAGAACGTCGCCGAGTTCTGGATCAACTTCCAGGGCCGCTTCGTCCACATCCGCTATTTCGCAGTGCGGGACGCCAACGGAAAATACCTGGGGACCCTGGAGGTCACACAGGATATCACCAAGATTCGCGAGCTAAGCGGCGAGCGCCGGCTTCTGCAATACGACGAACCCGCCGCGGTCCCGGCGGAGCAAGTGCAGTAGCCGCGGCGTCATTGGACCGCGAACGGATAAGCTACTACCAGCCAGCGCTGCCCCGGCGCGAGCATCGTAATGGCATACTGGCCAGGTTCGAGCGGCGCGGCGGGGCGCAGTTCGAAGACGTCTTTCGCGACCGCACGATATTCAAGCGCGGGTGCGGGGCCCTCCCGCAGTTGCATCGGGCCTTCGCGGAACATATCCGCCTTGACCGTGTGCCACTGCCGGTAATCGCCCTTCGCTTCGAGCTTGACCAACTGCCAGTCTCTCCGGGAGCTGATTCCTCGGACGTAGAATAAGGGGCTCGCCTCGCGCACCGTCAGTTCCGCGGCGGGCCTCTCGATCACGTAGCGCCTGTGCTCGGTCGGCGTCATGCCCCGCCAGCCCGGATTGATTTCGGGAAAGATGGTGGTGGAGGGCAGCTTCAGGAATGTGCCGCCCTCGCAATAGTAAACGCCGCGTTCAGCGGGCAGCCCTGGCACCGCCGTGCTTGGTCTGTCGGGCTTGGGAAATGCCTGCGCGTAGAGCATCGCGTTGAGCACCGGCGCGGTCGCTCCGTGATTCTTGAGTTCAATCAGCGCCGCGGGAGAAGTATCGAAATTCGTGTTGCCGGCTCTCGCGGCAAGCCCGATGGCGTTTGCAATCGTGCTCTCCGGGAGCTTTGCCTTCAGCATCGCCGAGACATCCGCATTCGTCAGCGGCCGCCCGCTCTCTTGCGGCACGGCCAGCAGAGCGGAGGTAATGACAGCGAAGGCGGCTTTGTAGAACAGCGGAATCGCGCGAAGCAACGTGCCCCCCCGATGGCTCTAGTTCGATTTTAGCAACCGTGCCGTGCGCTCAGCGGGGAACCGGCTGACCTGCTTGTTATACGCCAATTGCGCACAGTAGAGGGACGTGGCCGAGGCTGGCAGGCAACGACGTCGGGCGAGACGGTGACATGAAAACGAAACGGACATTGAAGAAGGCCGCGGCGAAGAAGGTTAGGAGGAAGCGGCCCACGGTAGGAGCGCAGATTATCGAAGGCCTGGAACAAGCTATCGCGTAGTCCCGCGGCGAAAACAAGAACGCGCGTGTAACGCTGGTTCAAGTGCCGGAAATCGACGTGCGCGAAGTCCGCAGGAAGATGGGGCTGAACCAGGCGCAATTCGCGACTAAGTTCGGCCTACCGCCGGCCACGCTGAGGAACTGGGAACAGGGCCGGTCGCGCCCGGACGCCCCCACGCGCGTACTCCTGGCCGTCATCGCCAAGCACCCGGAAGCAGTGGAGGACGTGCTGAGAAAGGCGAGCCAGTCAGTTCACGGCGATCGAGGAGCGGACTGGGGCCGCGGCGCCGTTCAGCAGCAGCTCGGCCGCGACTAGCAGGCGGACCCGCAGCACGCACGGCTCGATGGCTCCTTTGCCCGTCAAAATCATTACAGTTTACGCATCCTGAACCGCTCCGGCGGCGGCTGCCGTTTCCTGCCGGCCCTAAGATGTGTACGTCTCCAGAGCACGGCCCGCCGGGATAATTTCGACGGTTTCGATGGCGAGCAGCCTTTCGAGCAAACGCTCGAGATAGGAGGACCGAATGGGACCCCAGCCCTCCCCATCCAGGCCGTGGGTGTTGAAGATCAGCCAGCCGCTTTCACGAGCCAGCAGCCTTTCGATTTCGCGATCGAGGGCGGCTTCGGCGGAGCCGGGCCCGAAACTCGTGCAGGTCAGCTTGACTTGTCCCTTATGCGGCAAAGGGTTGATCGCCGTATGGCCCGTCCTGAACGCCCGGACCCGCGTTGGCAGCCAGCGCTCTAATTCGGGCGTGGAGGCATTATAGGGGAAATTGAAAACTGCCTTTTTCGGATCGAATCCCTCCAGCTCGTTGGAAAAAACGTCGAGGCACTTGTTCACCAGCTCCTTGGCCTGTTCGAGAGGCATCTGCGTCAGGTTCTCGTGGCGGTATCCGTGAGGCATGATTTCGTGTCCCCGGCGCTGCAATTCATTCCAGAGTTTGAAATCGCCCCACGGCGAGTTCCTGGTGTATTCGTTCACGTACTCGGGGGCGGGAGAGCCCGCGGCCAGGACGTTCAGGCAAGCTGACAACTTGTACTTCTCGAAGATTTCGGCCGTTCGAGTAAACGATTTCCGGAAGCCGTCGTCGAAGCTGAGCGTGAGGAGATGTGTTTTCCTGGGAGCGCCGGCGTGGGCCTTTTGCTCCGGGGCGGCCAGTGCTGCCGTGGCTGCCCCCAAGGTCTTTAGAAACGTCCGTCGAGAGTGGCTCATGGCGATGATCTCCATGGCTGCGGGAATCTGAAGCTGCGGGACGCGGCAGCCTAACGCCGCCAGCGCCGCACCTGTCTTGTACTCTGCAGAGGATAGCGCACACAATAACGGTGCACAAACGGATGCGTCTGTTGATCAGCAACGGGGGGCGGCGTAGAGCCTATTGATAGGGTTTGGGAGCCTGGCGGAGAGGGGGGGATTCGAACCCCCGGTAGAGGTTTAGGCCCCTACGACGGTTTAGCAAACCGCTGCTTTCGACCACTCAGCCACCTCTCCGCGGCACGTGGACATAGGCATGGTAGCACACTTCAGGGCCGGAGAGTGTTTTCCCCGCAGGGACGCCGCGGCGCCGGTGCTATAGTGACTCTTGATGAGCGAACCAAAAGATCCCGTTCTCGACCTCTTCTTCCAGACAGGGGCGTATCTGAAGGGCCATTTCCGCCTGACCAGCGGCCAGCACAGCCCCGAGTACCTCCAGTGCGCGCTCGTGCTGCAATATCCCGAGCACGCCGAAAAGCTCGGGGCGCAGCTCGCCGCCGCGCTGAAAAAGATCACGGACCAGGCGCCGCGGGTTGTGGCCTCGCCTGCGCTGGGCGGCGTCATCATCGGGCACGAGGTGGCGCGCGCGCTCGGCGCCAGAGCCATCTTTACCGAGCGCGACGCGTCGGGCAAGATGATCCTGCGCCGCGGCTTTTCGGTCGAACCCGGCGAAGCGGCGGTGGTTGTCGAGGACGTGGTCACGACCGGCGGCAGCACGCGCGAGGTCGTGGAATGCCTGACGGCGGCGGGCGCGCGGGTGCTGGCGGCCGGCTCGATCATCGATCGCAGCGGCGGCCGCGCCGAGGTCGGCGTGCCGAGGGTTGCACTCGCCACCCTCACGGTAACCGCTCATCCGCCGGAGGACTGCCCCCTGTGCCGCGAGGGCATTCCGGTGACGAAACCGGGCTCCCGCCCCACTCCCGTTGCTTGATGCGCCGCATCCGGATCACAGTCGCCTACGACGGCACAGACTTTCACGGCTGGCAGATTCAACCCGACCTCCCCACGATTCAGGGCGCGCTTCAGAACGCCGTTTCGGAAATCGAAGGCCGCCCGGTGCAGGTGGACGGCTCCGGGCGCACCGACGCCGGAGTGCACGCCCTCGCGCAGGTTGCCGCGTTCTCGATCGCGAACCCGATCCCAACGCCCAACCTGAAGAAGGCGCTCAACCGGCTGCTGCCGCCCGCCATCCGCGTGCTCTCGGCCGAGGAAGCCGCCCCGGACTTCCACCCGCGCCGCCACGCCCGCTCAAAAACCTACGAGTACCGCATCTTTCGCGGCGAGGTCTGCTCGCCGTTCGAGCGGCAGTACGTCCTTCACCATCCCTACCCGCTCGATACGGACCGCATCATCGAGGCCGCGGCGGTGTTCGCCGGCGAGCACGATTTCACTGCCTTCGCGGCCTCCGACGTCAGCGACGCGGAAGGCCGCTCGAAGGTGCGCACGATTTTCTCGACCGTCGCGCGCGTTGAGGAGGACCGCCTCATCTACCGGGTCCGCGGCAACGGTTTCCTCAAACACATGGTGCGCAACCTGGTGGGCACGCTGCTGGAATGCGGGAAAGGGAACCTGACTCCGGACGACATCCGCAGGCTGCTGGTTCCCGGCTGTGGCGTGAAAGCCGGCCCGACCGCCCCCGCCCGCGGCCTGTTTCTCGTCGAGGTGGAGTACTGAGGCCGTGCCGGGTCAGGCGTGCGAGGCCCTTCCCTTCCACGCCTCCAGCCGGTGTGCGCGCTTGGCCTCGTACATCGCGCGGTCGGCGTCGGCCAGACCGTCGCGCAGCGGGCGGCCGGTCGTCTTGGCGATTCCCCAACTGAACCGTATCGCGGTCACGCCGTGGTGGCGGATGTAGAAATTCTTCAGGTGGTCCTCGATACCCTGCATGCGCGACTTCACCAGTTCCGCGTCCGAGGTCCGGAAAAAGATGACGAATTCGTCGCCGCCCCAGCGGAAGGCCAAGTCTTCGTCGCGAATCGAGCTGCGGATCAGGTGGCCCACGCCGCGCAAAATCTCGTCGCCCACCAGGTGGCCGTAGACGTCGTTGAGGGTTTTGAAATCGTCCATATCGCAGACCACCACCATGCCCTCGAAACCGTGCTCCTCGTCAATCCAGCGCGACAGGGCGGAGCGGTTCAGCAAACCCGTCAGGGGATCCCGATCGAGCTGCCCGGCGGTCTCCTTGCGAAGCCGGATGATTTCGTCGGTCAGGCTGCGGAGCTGGTTCTTTTGGCTCTCCAGCCGCACCGCGATCACCACCAGGGCCAATGCGAGCGCGACCTGAAGCGGCGCATAGGCAAGGAGCGCCTGCTGGCCCGCGGGAATCAGGCTCACAAGCAACAGCGAGGCCGCGCCGCGGCCAATCCAAAGCATGGCCCAGAAGACAACCGCGCTCCGCGAAAGCGAACTGCGCAAGTAGAACAGCACCCCGCAAAACAGCAGGGTGATCAGAAATTCGACTGAGAACGGCAGGAGCCAGGGCGACATCGCTCAGCGATCGCGCTCTACCGTGAAACGGCGCACGGAGATCGCTTTCCCGGTGGTCTCGTCTACTTCCACGATCACAGAGTGCAATTCTACCTTACCGCGCGCCGCTTCCATACGCACGGGAATTCCGGTAAGAAAGCGGCGCAGAACAATACTCTTTTCGACCCCGATGATCGAATCGTACGGTCCCGTCATGCCGGCGTCGGTCTGATACGCGGTCCCGCCCGGCAGAATGCGTGTGTCGGCGGTGGCCACATGGGTATGGGTCCCGATCACGGCGGACACCCGCCCGTCCAGGTACCAGCCCATCGCGGCCTTTTCGCTGGTAATTTCGGCGTGGAAGTCCACCAGCTTCACTTTGACGGAGGGATCGAGCGAGGCCAGGATTTCGTCGGCCTTCCGGAAGGGGTCGTCGATGGCCAGCATGTGGGTGCGTCCCTGAAGGTTGATCACGGCCACTTCCACGCCGTTGCGCGCCCGGCCCACGTGCACCCCGCAGCCCGGACTATGCCCCGGATAGTTCGCCGGTCTCAGCAGCCGCGGCTGGCGGTCCAGGTAGTCGTAGATTTCGCGCTTGTCCCATATGTGGTTGCCCGACGTAAGGACGTCGATGCCCATGGCGAACAGCTCTTCGGCCACGAGCGGCGTTATGCCGAAACCGCCGGCCGCGTTCTCCGCGTTGGCGACCACCAGATCAATGTTCTCCGCCGAAATGATGCCGGATAGACATTCGGCGACAATGCGGCGGCCAGGGGATGCGAATATATCCCCGATAAAAAGAAGGTTCATTCAAATCTCGGGTGCTGCTGGGTGGAAAGAAGGAGCGCCCCGTGCGCGTGGCGGCCGCCGTCATTGACCCTCGTTTGTACAAGGGTGGGTGTCCCCCGAGCGCCATCAGGCTTCTCTTTCGCTCTTATCGAGCCAGAGCTTGCTCACCGGCGCAACCACCGAGTCGGACTCCCAATATCTGAGTGTTAGGTTCAAATATTGGCGAAACCGGCCAGCCTCGAATACGCTCCGAAACGATCATAACACGAAGTACGCCGTATTACGCACGAAATTGACGCTGGGGGTGTCGTATCGTTTTCCAATGGCGCCCGCGGACGGGTGGCGGTGTCCAAGCGGCTGGGCTCTAATCAGGTTCATCAAGGGCCGCAGCCGCCGCCCTCCTCGACCCGCCCGTGATCTTGGGAGCCCTGACACCTGCAAATGGACCGGGCGGGGGATCGGTGGGACGAAAACGGCTCAGCTTACGGGCGCCCGCCAACAGAACCGCCACAGGAAGCACGATCGGCACGAAGATCAGCCCGGCCCAATGGCCCACAGGAAACGGCCGCCGCGGGCGAATGGCTTGGAGCGGCGATAACATTCGGCGCCACACGACCATAGTGTACGACCCGCCCGGAAACGGCGGAACGGTGACCGGCGCCTAACCTGTGCGATCAGACTGCATCACGGCGCACGGCCCGTCGAAACCGGGCGGCCCGAAGGTCCTGGAGCGGGGCGCCCGCGGAGGCCGCCGAACGTCTATCATGGCTTTCATAACCGTTTATCTGTACTACATCGGCAAGCCGCGCGATCCGAACGCCAACCGGATGGCGGCGGAGTATATCAAGCGCACCACGCGTTATCTGAACTGCGAGATGCGCGAGATACGCCCGGAGCGCTTCGATCCCTGGGCGCGACATCCCGCCGCCATGAAGGTGCTGCTCGACGCCGGGGGCCGCGCGCTGGATTCGGCCGCCTTCACCGCCCTGGTTTCACGGGCAGAGCTGGAAGCCCGCGATCTTGTCTTCATCGTCGGGGGCGCGGACGGGTTGCCGGAGGGATGGCGCCCGCGCGCGGACCTGCTGCTCTCGCTCTCGCCGATGACGTTCCCCCACGAATTCGCCCGCGTGATGCTGGCCGAACAGATCTACCGCGCCGCCACGACGCTGCGAGGCCACCCGTACCCCCGCTAAACGGGGCCGCACCGGCATAGGCAAGCCGCCGATCGTGTATCTTCAAAATGTGAAGCATCGCCTGGCTCCGTGGCTCGTTCTGCTCCTGCTGGCGGGGGTTTGCGGCGGCATTATCGCCGGCGTGGCCGCCTACCGCGCGCGCTCGGCTTCCACCGCCGGTCTTCTCAGGCGGCTGCCGGCGCAGAATTCCGTCGTGCTCTACATCGATTTCGCCGCCCTGCGGCAGGCGGGCATCATGGAGATGCTTACCGCATCCACGGTGGCCCAGGAACCCGAGTATCGCGCTTTCGTCGAGCAAACCGCCTTCGATTACACGCGCGACCTGGATGCCGCCCTGGTGTCGTTCGGCAGCACGGGCACCTTTTTCTTTCTGCGCGGGCGTTTCGATTGGAAGAACCTGAACAACTATACGATCAAGCAGGGAGGCACCTGCACCAACGCCTTCTGCCGCGTGGAAGGCAGCACGGCCGAGCGGAAAATCTCCTACTTTCCTCTCCGCAGGGACATCATGGCGCTCGCCGTCAGTGCCGACGAGTGGGCGGCCCTTCTGTTGCAGACGCGCCGTCCTGAGCCGGAGTTGACGGCGATACCGGAGGACCCGGTCTGGTCAATCATCGGCCCCGAGGCTTTGAAGAAGAAAGAATCGCTTCCGCCGGGCACGCGCATGTTCGCCAGCGCGCTGGAAGGCGCAGAAAGAATCGTACTCTCGCTCGGGCCGGAAGGCGAAGCCCTGCGGCTGCGGCTCGATGTCACCTGCCGCGATGTTGCGGCCGCGGTTGACCTCGCAACGCAACTGACTGCCATCACCCAACAGCTTCGCAGCCTTATCCTTCGCGAAGACCAGCAGCCCAACCCCAACGACCTTAGCGGGGTGCTGACGGCCGGAACGTTCGCAAGCGAGGGCCGGCGCGTCACCGGCCGCTGGCCCATCCAGCGCAGCTTTCTCGAGACCCTGGCGGGAGGCGGCGGATAGATCTTGCGGGAGGCAACGGCTAGATGATGAAGCCTGCGGGCGTGCTGTGTTGCGGCAGCATCGTTCTCGACATTGTGGTCCGGCCGGTGGACCGGTTCGTATTCAACAGCTCGGTGTGGGTGGACGCCATCGAGCAGCAGCTTGGGGGCAACGGCGCGAGCACATCCTACGCGCTGGCGCTGCTCGGAGTGCCGGTGCGCCTGCTCGGCGCGGTCGGAAGCGATCCGTTCGGAGAATTCGCCCTCGCCCGCCTGCGGAGCGCCGGCTGCGATGTGAGCAACGTCCGCGTGCTGGACGACCGCACCGCGACGACCGTTTCGGTGGTGAACTCCGCCGGCGAACGCCTGCTGCTGCACCGGCCGGGCGTGAGCGTCTGCGCTTTCGCGGAGCCCATCGAGTTCTCACCGCGGCTCACCGCGGGTCTCTCCCATTTCCACTTCGCGAATTTTTACTCACTGCCAAGGCTCAGAACGCGTGCCGCCGAGACCGTCCGTGCCGCACGCGCCGCAGGCCTTACGGTATCCGTCGATACGGGATGGGATTCGCAGGGCCGCTGGCTCGAGGATCTCGGCCCCTGCCTGCCGATGACGGACTTGCTGTTCGCCAACGAAAAAGAAGCGCGCATCCTGACCGGGATCGAGGACCCGCGCGCCGCGGGGCTGCGCCTGTGCGAGTTGGGCGCCGGGACCGTGGTGGTGAAACTCGGGGGCGAGGGCTGCCTGGTGCTGCGGGAAGGGATTCAGATTTCCGCGTCGGCCTACGACGTTCCCGTGCTCGACACCACCGGCGCGGGGGATTGCTTCGCCGGAGGCTTTCTCGCCGCGCTGGGGCGGGGCGCGTCATTGCAGGAAGCGGCGCAGTTCGCCAACGCCGTCGCGGCGCTGAGCATCCAGACCCTTGGGGCCACGGCGGGCCTGCGGTCTTACGAAGAGACGGCTGCGTGGATGTCCGCCGCCAAACTCGCCGCGACTACATAGAACCGTACAGATCCAGATCCAGGGCGGCTTCAGCTCCCTCCTGAATAGTCACCACCTTGACGGGAACACTTTTGAAGTCCTGCTCCCGCGGGCTGTCGAATTCGAACGAGCTGAAAACCTGGTAGTCGCCGGGCGGCAGGCCAGGAAAGCGGTAGACCCCCTCGGCATCGGAACGCGCCATGCGGATTCCGCCGAGCCGGACGCGCAGTTCCGGGTCGAGCGCGTCCAGGAAGACCGGCGCCCCGGCCACAGGGGCGCCTCCTGGCGCAGTCACTTTGCCGGACAGCACGGCCGGCCGGGAACTCACGGTGACTACCACCTCGACGGTCCGGCCGGGAAGAGCCTCCACGACGTTCAGTTCGGGCGCATCCTGAGCACGGACCGACCGCACGTAATACTCCGGCGAGGTCTGCACCGTGGCGACGTACTCCCCGGGCATCACCTCAAGGACGCCGTTCCCTGTCAGCATGGGGGGCGGTTGAGGAATCGGGAGCTGCTCCGAGAGACCTTGGCGCTTGAGGGAAATTGTGATTCGCTTGGGGTCAACCGGTTTCGCTTCGCTCTCCTCGATGCGGATCCTCACCAGGGGTATGGCGGCGGCGGTCAGCACGACTTGGTTCGCGCCGCTGCGGATGCGGAGCTTGCCATAGGCGGCCACCGAACCGGACGCGGCGCGCCCCAGCAGTTCGTAATCGCCGGGGGCGAGCTGGTCAAACGTGAACTCTCCCGCCGCGTTCGGCGTGGTCTGCTTGCTGCCGGTATCCGAGAACAACCACACCGAAGACACCGGCGCTCCCGTGATTCGGCCTCGCAGATAGCCGAGACTGCCGGCCACAGGCTGTATGTCGATGGGGCCGGTTTCGCTGTCAAGGTTTACGGAAACGGGAGCCGGCGAGGGCTGTCCAAAGAAAGTGGGCAGCAGACTGCGCTCGTCCTCCAGCTTCTGAGGTCCAGTGCGAATGTAGTAGACGCCGGGCTGAAGACCCGCTATGCGATAGATGCCGCGGTCGTCCGAAACGGCGGATCCGGCGGCGCGCAGCGGCCGGCTATCCGCCAGATAAGCGGTGACGGTGTTGCCTGGAAGGCCGATTCCGTTTTCGTCCAGCACGGTTCCGCTCACCGCTCCCAGGCGCCTCAAGCGGAGTTCGCAGGAGAATTCGGAGTCCGCGCCGAGAACGATTGGGGCGCCCGCTCCGTCCCATCGTTTCTGCCCGTACCGCGCCGGCTGATATCCCGCGCGGCTGGCCGTGAGGAAGTATGTTCCCGCCGGCAGTCCTTCGAAGCGGAAGTTGCCGCCCGATCCGGTCAGCACGGTCTTGAGCGGGAGTTCGTAGCCGTTCCGCACGGTGGTCAGGGCCACACGGGAGCGAGCCAGCGGGCGCGCGGCGGCGTAGTCCAGAACCGTGCCTTCCAGGACGGCGCCCACGGCAAGGCGGGCGGGCACACCGGTGACCACGCAAGCCAGAAGCAGCGGAAGGGCGGCACGAAGGCGCATGGAAAACGCCGCGCGGCGTCGCGCCGCTTCAGGAATTCGAAGAGGTCCGAGAACGGTAATAATCCAGCAGCCTGGCTTCCTCGAACCCGATCTCACGAGCATACTGGCGTATGTAACTCGTGTTGTAAATCCCTCCCGGCAGTTGCTTGAAGTCTCCGGCTTCGATGGCCTGGAGGAAGCGCATGCTTATCTTCGTGTTATCGGCGATCTGGCGGAGTGAAATCCCTTTTTTCTCACGAAGAGCGGGCAGATTGAGGCGGTTGTCCACGGCAAAACTCGAAGCGTTTTTCCCCATTCTGGAACTCGTCCCGATCTCACTGGGGTGAATTGGAAAGCCCATGCTAGCACAAACCGCTTTCCGTGGTATTCTCGGTGGTTAATTAAGAAAAAGCAAAGACTCTTCGCCGCGGCACGCCGGGGTGGAAGGGCCGGTTTTGTGTTGCTTCACGCCGGCTTCCCGGCCCGTTCCTCCGCGGAATGGCGTGCAAGATGTCGTTCTCTGAACAATCAAAAGGCCTTCACGAAAACAAAAAGATATTGGGTCAGGGCGGAATGGTGTGCGATGAGCCGGTCGAGCCCGGTGAGAACGCCGCCCAACCGCCGGAGCAACGCGACGAGCAGGCGCGTTCCGAAGCTAAGGCGCGCTGGCTCGATCAGATCCGCAGCGCGCTGCAGAGCGAAGATTACGGGCGCGCGAGCAGCCTGATTGCAAGCGCGGAGGCGGAGTTCCCCAACGACGAGGAGATCCTGGAGGTAAAGCGCAAATCCAGCCAGGCCGCGGAAAACGTGGCGGAGGCAAAGAAGCTCCTGGCCCTGGGGCAGAGCCTGTGCGCGCAGCAGTTATACGACGAAGGGGTTGCGCAGGTGCGCCGCGCGCGCGAACTCGCTCCGAAGAATCCCGCAATCCGCGGCGCCTTGCTCGACATGCTGGTGGAGCGGGCGCGCATTCTCATCGACACGGACCTGCCCGCGGCCGAGCCGCTGATCCAGGAGGCGCTCGAAATCGATCCGGCTCACGCGCTCGCCAAGAGCCTGCGCACCCGCGTGCTCGACCACAAGCGCGACCAGGCGGTGATCCGCTGCTTCACGCAGGCGCGGCAATTGCGCGCCGCGGGCGAACTGGACAAAGCGCTGGCCGAGACCGAGCAGTGCCTGGCCATTTACCCGCTTGACCCACGCCTGGTGCAACTGCGGGAAATCCTGAGCAAGGAATTGGAGCGCAGCCGGGTGAAGAAGACCGGCGGCGCCGATCTTGCGGAACCGCAACAGCCCGAACAGGACAGCGCTCCGGCTCCCAGCAGCACGGCGGAGATGGAGAGACCGCCCGAAGCGGCGCCGGAGGCTTCAGCCGTGGAGACGACGGCGACGACAGGGGAGACAACGGTGACGACTCCGCCTCCGCCGCAGCCAGAGCCTCCTCCGCCCGCAGCCGCTTCAGTGGCGGAACCGCCTGCCGCGCCCTCGCCCGATGCCGCTGCAGTTCCAGAAACGCCCGCGCCCTCGCCTGATGCCGCTGCAGTTCCAGAAACGCCCGCGCCTTCACCCGCAGCCGCTCCGGTTGCGGAAACGCCCGCGCCAGCTTCTTCGCCAACCGGCGAACTGCCCGCCGGCGCGGCTCCAGCAGCAAGTGCGACTCCAGAGGCGGCGACTCCGGCTCCGCCGCAGCCCGAACCTGCCTCGTCCCCTGCCGCTTCAGTTGCGGAACCGCCTGCCGCGCCCTCGCCCGATGCCGCTGCCGTTCCGGAGACGCCCACGCCCTCGCCCGATGCCGCTGCAGTTCCAGAAACGCCCGCGCCTTCGCCTGCAGCCGCTCCGTCTGCGGAAACGCCCGCGCCCGCTTTTTCGCCAACTGGCGAGCTGCCCACCGGCACGCCTCCAGCAGTGAGCGCGACTCCAGAGGCGACTTTACCAGTTCCGCCGCAGCCCGAGCCTGCCTCGCCCTCTGCTGCTTCAGTTGCGGCACCGTCTGCCGCGCCTCCGCCCGATGCCGCTGCGCTTCCGGAAACGCCCGAGCCTTCGCCCGCAGCCGCTCCGGTTGCGGAAACGCCCGCGCCAGCTTCTTCGCCAACTGGCGAGCTGCCCGCCGGCGCCCCTCCAGCAGCGAGCGCGCCTTCAGAGCCGACGTTGCCGTCTGCCACAGCGCCTGTGCCGGAGCCTTCATCGCAGCAGCCGGAAACTGCTCCATCCGCCGCCGCTGCACCATCGTCCACCGAGGCGCCGGAGCCGCTGCCCGAGCCCAAGCTCGAGGTGGCGGTGAACCAGTCCGCCAAGTGGGCGATCGTCAGTGGCGCGGCGGCGTTCGCCGCAGTCCTGCTCACGATTCTCACCTTCACGGCGCTGCACCCGAGCGGCGACGACAGGATCACGTTTGAAGTGCGCACGCAGCCGCCGGGCGCGCTGGTGCGTGTCGACGGGAAGATTGTCGGGACTTCAAATCTCCCGCTCACCGTTTCGCCGGGCACATACCAGTTGGAGGCTACACTGGACGGATACTTGCCTGCTTCAAAGTCGATCGCGGTGTCTGAGAGCGCGGGCCCCGTGGAGTTGGTGCTTGAACCGGCGCCGCAAACCGTCCGGCTGTTCACGGATGCCGCCGAGGGCACGGTCACGCTGGACGATCAGCCGCCCCGCGACCTGCTCGACGGGCAGTTGTCACTCGACTCCGTTGCTCCCGGCACACACACTCTCAGAATTGCCGCGCGGAACAGCGAGGCGGTTATTACGTTCGAACTCGTACCGAACGGCGTGCCCCACATCACCAGCCCGCCGGCAGTGAAGAATGTAGCGGCGCTGGTGGTGGGCAGCTTCGGAAACCGCGCGCGGATCTACAGCAGCATCGCGCCCGCAAAGGCGGAAATGGACGGCCAGCCTGCGGGTGAGGTCCTGGCGGAGGGACTGGAGTTGAGCGGCCTTGCTCCGGGTCCCCACGAACTCAGCGTGAGCAACGGCGGGACGCTCATTCGGAAGGTGATCGAAACCGGCCAGGCCCCGGTGCTGACCGTGTTCCTGGAAGCCGATCGGAATATCGGAACGCTTCTGATCGTGGCCGGCGAGGAAGGCGCCGACGTGTATCTCGACGGCGTCAGGTATCCCCGCCAGACCGGCCCCGGAGGCCTGTTGCGCATTCAACGCACGCCGAGGCAGTACCGCGTACGCGTGGCGAAACCGGGATTCCAGGAGACCGCCGAACAGACGGTGCAAGTCGTCAAGGGCTCGGAAAGACGCGTGGTCTTCAAGCTCGTCCCCTTGCCCACAAGCGCACCTCTGGTGATCCACGGAGCGCCGCCGGGCACGACACGATAAGAAGACCAAGCCTTCGGGCGCGGGAACGCACTCGTTCAATATAATGAATGCGGCCGGCGGCGGCCTGCTCCGTAGGCCGGGATGAGATCCGGCTGTCTGGTTTCAGTTTCTATCCCAAGGAGCAACCGTGACCGATCTTACGCGCAGGGTATTCATCGGCTCCACCGCCGGGTTTGTTTTTGCCGGCGGCTCGGCCGCGCAGCAGCAGCCGGAGTGGTTCGATCGCCCGATGCGGTGGGCGCAACTGACGCTGGTGGAAAACGATCCGGGCCGCTACGACCCGGGTTTCTGGCTGGACTATTTCCGCCGCACGCATTCCGACGCGGTGTGCCTGAGCGCCGGCGGCTGCGTCGCGTACTATCCGACGAAGATCCCGCTGCATTACAAGTCGCCCTGGATGAAGGACACGGACCCGTTCGGGGAGCTGGTGGCCGGCTGCCGCAAACTCAATATGGTGGTGGTGGCGCGAACCGATTCGCACGCCGCGCACCAGGACGTCTACGATGCGCATCCGGACTGGATCGCGGTGGATGCTCAGGGGCGCAAGCGCCGCCACTGGGCCAGTCCCGATCTTTGGGTCACGTGCGCTCTCGGTCCCTACAATTTCGAGTTCATGACCGAGGTGACGCGCGAGATCGTCTCGATGTATCGCGTGGACGGGATCTTCACGAACCGCTGGGCCGGCAGCGGCATGTGCTACTGCGAGCACTGCCAGAAAAACTTCCGGGCGGCGTACGGAATGGACCTGCCGCGCACGAACGACCCGCGCGATCCGGCGCGGCGCAACTACCTGCTCTGGCGCCAGCAGCGGTTGTTCGAACTCTGGCGGTTGTGGGACTCCGAGATCCGCAAGATCAACCCCAACGCGCGCTACATCGCCAACGCGGGCGGAGGCGCGATGAGCGATCTCGATATGAAGACCATCGGCGAACTGGCGCCGACGCTGTTTGCTGACCGGCAGGCGCGCCGCGGGTTGATGCCGCCCTGGACGAACGGGAAGAACGGGAAGGAATACCGCGCCACGCTGGGGCGCAAAGCCATCGTGGGCATCTTCAGCGTGGGAGTCGAGGAGCCCCACCGCTGGAAGGACTCGGTGCAGCGCGGCGAGGAGATCCGCGTCTGGGTGGCCGATGGCATCGCCAACGGCCTGCGCCCCTGGTTCACCAAGTTTTCCGGTTATCTCTACGACCGCCGCTGGCTCAAGGTGGTCGAAGACATTTACAACTGGCATTACCGGTGTGAACGCTACCTGCGGAACGAAGAGCCGCTGGCGCGCGTGGCCATGGTGTATTCGCAGCAGACGGCGATGTTTTACGGCGGACCGCAGGCGCAGCGGAAGGTGGAAGACCACACGCTCGGCATGTATCACGCGCTGATCGAAGCGCGCGTGCCGTTCGAGATGGTACACGACCGCCTTCTGGACGCGGAGCACGTCGACAAATTCAAGCTGCTGATCCTGCCGAACATCGCGGCGCTCTCCGACGCCCAGTGCGAGCAGCTTCGCCGTTACGTCGCCCGCGGCGGAAGCATTCTCGCCACCTACGAAACATCGCTGTACGACGAGTGGGGCGAGCGCCGCTCCGACTTCGGTCTCGCGGATCTGTTCGGCGCGTCCTTCCGCGGGCTGGAAGGACCGGTGCGGA
This sequence comes from Acidobacteriota bacterium, assembly GCA_029776225.1. Lineage (GTDB taxonomy): Bacteria > Acidobacteriota > Terriglobia > Bryobacterales > Bryobacteraceae > Fen-330. Next base: position 34,535 of record JAKOTR010000008.1, read on the forward strand.
ACTCGTATCTGAACATCGAGAAAGACCCGGCCACCGGCGGCTTCCATCCTATCCTCGCGGGGCTTGAAGATGCGGGGCGCATCATCAACGGCGTGCTGCGAGTGGATGCCGTGCCGCGCGGCAAGATCGTGAACCCGCCGCTGACGCTGATCCCTTCCTATCCCGACCTGCCGATGGAAGCCGTGTATCCGCGGGTCCCGAAGACAGACATTCCCGGCGTGTTCCTGCGCGAAATGGGAAAGAGCCGCATCGTGTACTTCCCGTGGGACATCGACCGCGTTTTCTGGGAAGTGATGGCGCCCGACCACGGCACGCTGCTCGCCAACGCCGTGAAATGGGCAACCAACGAGGACCCGCCAGTGGAAGTGACGGGACCGGGCGTGCTCGACATTACCGTGTGGCGGCAGAAGGAATCGATGACGGTTCACCTGGTGAACCTCACGAATCCGATGATGATGAAGGGACCATTCCGGGAAATCTATCCTGTTGGAGAGCAGAGGGTGCGCGTGCGCCTGCCCGGCGGCCTTCGGCCGCGCAAAGTCCAGTTGCTCGTAAACGGCGGCACACCACGAACGCAAGAGGCTCAGGGATACCTCACGGTCTTCGTGCCGTCGATTTCCATCCATGAAGTAGTCGCTATCGATCTGTAAATTCAAGCTTCATCCGGTTCGCGAGAACGGGCCGCAAGTTGCTTGCGAAACGGCGGGCAGCTTAGCGACGTAACACCTATATGCGGGTTGCCTGCCTGCTGACGCTGTGCTCAGCGGTTTCCTGCGCGCAAGATGCCCGGGAAATTCTTGTCCGGTCTCTCGCCCGGCATAACGAGAATTCGAAGCTTTCGCGCGACTTTACGTTCGTGGAGCGCACCGAAATCCGCAACCTGAACGATCAAAGCGGCAAGGGCGGGAGGTCGCGCACCTACGAGGTAAGACTCTTTGCCGGGTCACCCTATCGCCGGCTGATTGCGCGCGACGACAAGCCGCTCTCCCCGGACGAAGACAGGGAGGAACAGCGGAAACTACTCGAATGCATCGAGCAACGCCGCAAGGAGACGGCTGAGGAGCGCGCCAGGCGCATCGCCGAGTGGGAGAAGAAAAGACGGGAGTTCCGCGAACCCCTCGCCGAGATCCCGAAGGCGTTCCACCTGAAAATCGTAGGCGAAGAGACTGTGAACGGGATCGATACCTGGGTTATCGAAGCCCTTCCCCGCGCCGGCTACAAGCCCGGCCCCGGCTATTCGCGGTTCTTCCCGAAAATCAAGGGCCGCTTCTGGATTTCCAAGACGGATTACGGCTGCGTGAGGGCCGGCGCCGAGGTCCTGGAGACAATTTCGTACGGATTGATTCTCGCCCGGGTGCAAAAAGGCTCGCGCATGCAATTCGAACAGGCGCGGATACAGGGCGGCGTCTGGGTTCCCACGCGGGTCGAAGCCACCGCGGCGCTCCAGGTCGCTCTCCTCAAGCACATGCACACCGGATACGAAATCACTTACAAGGACTACCGCAGGTTCGAAGTCGAGTCGTCGCATCTCATGGGACTTCACGAACTCGCCGAGCCGGCGCGGTAAGCGTACGCATCCGCCTGGAGCGGGAGGCTGGCGAGGGCAGGCGTGGCGACAGACGCCAATCGTCCCAACTCACGCCCGCGCCCAGGCTCCTCTCAGGGGCCCGAAATTATGAGCACCATCTCCGCTGGCGAACAATCGGGTTCTGCAACACCTCGAGGGCCAGATTCACGTCTTCCACAATCTGAAAGTCGTACATGCCCACGCAGATGAAATCGGCGCCGTTTTCGAAGGCGTATTTAAATGCCTTCTTTGGCTCCAGCGCGCCCGCCGCCAGGATCTTGAACGCGATCCACGGTTCCGGCAGGTTCCGCATGTAGGCGATTGTCTCTTCCGGGTTCGTACACCAGATGTTGTCATTCTCCTTCTCGCCCACGCGAGCGGACCAATAGTCCACGGAGTGCAGCGTTTTCATCCAGAAATCCGGCCGCAGACCATTCTCGACGCAGCCCTTCACTGTCTCCAGCTTGTGAGCGCCGATGCCGGCAGGCAGCCCGTTCTTGCGGACAAGGTCCAGAGCCTTCGCGATCAGGTCAAACCGGCCCTTGGCGACAAGTTCGTCGGCCACGCCGCCCTGCACGTAGCACGCGCACGCCCCGCAGTCGATGGATTTCTGCGTCATTTCGAGAAGGTTTGTACCGCCGCAGTCGGAGATGAACTGGATCTTGCCGCCGGCGCGCCAGTACTGGGTGATCACGTCGCAAAGCGCCGGATTGGTGAGGATCGTATTCACACCGCAGGATTCGGCAAGATCAAACGTCTCGAAGACCTTGTTGCGGTCGTGGTACGCCTTCACGAGCTTGGAAACATAGATCAGGTCGCGCGCATGCGCCCAGCCGCCGATCAGGTTGCCGCCGAGAATCATCCGGCTGAGCGTGACGTTGCCGATCTTTGCCGTGGGCAGCTGGCCTTTCAGGTCTCTGAGGCTGCTGAACTCAAAGCTCTTCACCGTTGCGCTGGCGATGGCGACATCCCTGGGATTGTGCCTCAAAAGGTTCACTTCTTCGAAGCTCTTCCAGCCATGCTTCTTCAGCACAGCCAGGGTGAAGGCGCCGAGAAACGGAAGGCCGACCAGGCCCGCCAGCAACTCGCGCCGCTGCACGGAGGCCACCGGCGCGGTCTGGCCTCGAACCGCCCTGTTCCGGCGCAGCAGCGCTTCGATGCCAAGGGATTTCGCCGGAAACGCGAGAATCGCCACCAGGGCAAACAGTTCGACCAGGTTCTTGTTCACGATGAGATATTGCCCCTCGCTGACCCCGCTCACCGGGCCGAACAGCGGCGGATAGGCGAGGTAATACAACGCCAGCAACCCGATGCCCGCCAGCGCCGCCGGCCGGATCAAAACCCCCAGCATGAGGGCAAGGCCGATCAACGTCAGGCCCCAGATGTTGAGCTGGTCGCTGATCCGGACAATAGCTTCGTTAGCGCCCATCCAGTGAAACAGCGGGGCAAATGGGCCGGTGCTGAATTTCAGATAGCTGGCCGAACTCCAGCCCGGGGTAGTGAGCTTCGCCCAGCCCTCGTACAAGAAATGCCACCCGATAATAATTCGAAGTAGTGCAAGCGGATAGTGCATTCGAGACATTCGGGACTCTCCGAGTCGTTAATAGCCGCTGACATCAGCGTTGTTTGAATTGTGCTAATTGGTCACCACTGCAGGATTTTGAGCGCTCCCGCAGACAAGGTATTGGGGTGCGCTCGTGAGCTGCAGCGAGACTTTTCCGTCCGCGACGGGGAGCGTCCCCTTGCTTTCTCCTTTGTGCCCGACAACGAGGCACGGTCCTTTCTCAACAGGTATGCTGATCGCGCCGGGTGAGGCTACCGTCCACGCAACGAGACGGGTCGTCCGCTGCTTGCGGAAAGCGAGCACATAGTCGCCGGGCCGGCCGGCAGAAAGCGTCTTTTCAAAACGGTAACCCTTCAGCACTTCGGTAAGAGTTCGCGCGGCCCAGTATGCGGGTTTCGGCGTGTAGACGGGGTTCTGACCTTCGTGATAGGGATAACGGACCAGGCCGCAATTGTGCTCCGGGTTGCGAGGATTGGGACCATCGTCGTGCCAGTCATACCAAATGGAGAGCGGGATGCCGCATGCGATGTTTATCAACCACTGCCGCGCAAGCAGCTCGCCCTGCAGCTCATCGTTCATCCCTTCTCGCATCCGCGCCCACCCGAGCAAGGTTTCCTTGCTGTACATCGAAGCCCAACCCCACTCACCCTGGATGATCGGGATGACTTTGCCTTTGGGCGCATACTTAGCAATCAACGCGCGCAGCTCCTCGTACTCCGGTATCACAGTCTCGGGGTCCTGGAACCGGTAAGGATGAACCGTTACGGCAGACCAATAACGCAGCAGCCCCGCCTTGAAACATGCTTCCAAATACGGCATGTCGATCAATGAGGTTGCCGGCCCGACGTAGATCTCCTTGGGAACAGCTTCCTGAAGTGCCTTCCCAACGGCCAGGGCAAGTTTTGTATAGGCCTCAACCGACGGGCTGGTCTTTCTCTTCACATTCGGTTCGTTCCACATCTCCCACAAAACACCCTTGCCGCGGTACCGGCGGGCCGCTGCTACGGCCCACCGCGCGAACGCCTCGCGCGCCTCGTCGGTGTGGGGAAATTCCCCGTTATCGTAGAGAGAGTTCCGGCCGTTGAATATCATGAGGGCTCTCATCTTGTGCTTGTCCAGCGAGGCCATGAGCCGGTCGTAAGCCGAAAAGTCATACTTGCCGCGCTCGCGCTCCGTCAGCCCCCAGATCAGATCCATGCGGATCCAGCGGAGACCGGTGCTGGCCAGCATTTCCATCTCCCCCGGGCGCGCGTCGGTGAAGTGGATGTTCACTCCCAAATTGTCTGGGATGGCAGGATTAACCGGAATTTGCGCTAACGCTGCAACTGTTATCCCAAGAACTGATAAGACCAACTTAAAAAACAAGACGAGTGCGCGCTTCGACACAACCAAGCTCCCATCACAGGTATTCGTGTCCATTTGAGCCATCGCCGTTAGTCTCCTCGGCTAGTGTCAACGCTCCCAAGCGCAACCGCATAACAGGGAGAGGCGAACTTCAACGAAGGCCTCTCCCTCCCTATGACGCTGCCACCAGCAAGGCGAGTCCTCCGCAGTCAGCGGTAGAACCCGCCTCGCTTCATGGCCAGATCGCCACGCGTCACGGTTAAAAGGCGAGTTTTGCGCCAATTTGCACCGCACGCATCGCGTGGCACCATGTAATCGCACCAACCTGAACGCCTCCAATACCACTTAGAGGCATACCCCAGTTCGTGATGTTCAGAGCGTTAGTTGCATCGACTCTAAGCTGCAGTTGGCCAGCCTCCCCCAACATCGGGAGTCCAACACTCTTGGCCAACGAGAGGTCAACATTTTTGAATCCGGGTCCACGCAAAATATTGCGTCCGGAATTGCCGAAGGTGTATGGATCGGGTGCAGCAAAGGCACTCGGGTCGAACCACAAATCGATAGTTGGATTCGGCACAGTGCCCTTGCCGATTCTGTTCGGGCGCCATGCGCCGGAAAGCGCTCCGCTCAGGTTTGCTCCGCTCATCGTTGGCGTAAAAGGAGCGCCGGACAGCAATCGGAACATCGAAGACAACTGCCACCCTCCGACCAGCGCGTCAAGCACGCCTCCCCTGTTAAGCATGCGCCTTCCCTTTCCGAATGGAAGCTGGTAGACGAAGCCTCCACTCGCATTGTGGGTACGGTCGTTATCCGAAATGCCGTAGTTCGCCATCGGGTCACTCCCAATCTGCCAGGTTCCCGAGCCTGAATCCCATCCCCATCCGGTGTTTGTATCCAGGTTCTTAGAAAAGGTATAGCTGGCCAGGAAAGAGAAACCTCTCGAGAAATGGCGTTGAACACTGAACTGCACGCCGTGATAGACCGAAGAGCCGTCGCTGAGCAGCGCATTTATGGTCTGGAATTGAGGGTACGGCCGCTTGAGTTGCGCGTCACCCGGCCCGAGTTTGTCGGCGGGAACTTGATTCAGGTCCCGATAGAAAGTCAGGTTGACACCCCTCGTATATATGTAACCAACCTTGAGCACGGTATCAGCCAACTGCCGCTGGATGCTGAACTGTGCCTGGTGAGTGTAGGAAATGGGAACCTCTCTCGGACTGTAGTTCACGCTTTGACCGTTCATGAGACTCGCGGGCCTGTCGGCCGGTGTTGGAAACATGATCGCGCCAGCGTGCGGACCTTGCGCGAGATTCGGGTATGCAAAGACGGCGCCGGCTGGAGTTGGTCCCAACGTAAACACCGGAGTCAACTGGTCCGTGGTGCTCAGTGAACCCTGTAAGGACCAGCCGTAGGATCCGCCGGCCGAGTCGAGGTAGTTAGCTCCGCTCCACGGAATCTGATATGTTCCGTATGCTGCGCGGATTGCCCATCCCGGCTTGGGTGACCAGGCAAGTCCAATCCTGGGGGCAACCGATTGCGCACTGTCCTGCAGCGCACGGCGCCCCTGCTGGCCCGCGTACCAGATGGCGCCAGGAGTATTCGTGGCCGGGTTGATCAGATCGGGATCGAAGCTTGCGAGCCGGTCGTGCACTTCTGTAAATCCACCCTGATAGAGCCAACGGATGCCAACATTCAGCGTAAGGTTGTGCCGCAGCTTGAAATCGTCCTGCGCGAACCCCTGTGTGCTTTGAATCCGGAAGCCTCGCCAGGGTGCGATAGGACCGATTCCCCACCAGTTAGGCAGACCAAACAGGAAGTCGGCAAAGCCAAGGCCATTGACGGTGCCAGGCGCGCCGCCGGTTGGCGTCCGCGAGAACAGGCCACTGAAGCTGAAGTTGCCGGCACTCATATCTCCCCATGCGGATGTGTTGCTGAACCCGTAGCCGTATTCGACGCCGAACTTCAGGAAGTGTCTTCCTTTATTCCAGCTCAGAACATTAGACGGATTGAATCGACCCTGCTTGTTTCGGGTAGTCACCCCGCCACCGATCCCCGATCCTCCAATTTGTCCGGAAATCGAAATTCTGGGGAAGATATCGTAAATCGTGTTTATCAAACCCAGTTGCTGGGGATACCCCTTATTGGCGCTTGGCGTTTCTCCCCGGTGCGGCCATACAAATCCAGCCAGTCGCAGTTCGTTTACCACTGTGGAGCTCGCAACCCAGACGTGGGACACCTGCATTTGATTCGCACGCATCCGGAATTCACTGTGGTTTTGCGGGCGCGGATCGGCCATGGTGATGAGCTGCTGACCCAGCAGAATGGACGCGTTGAGCCTGTGACTGGAATTGATGTTGTAGTCACCCCTCGCGGTCAGCCACCACCTGTTGTTGTTCGCTCTATCCGCCCAGTAGTAGTTTTCGATCAACCCGGGCAGGTTGGGTTCGGGGAAATAGGAGGCGATCTTCTGCGCTACGGGATCGATCTGTGTGGGACTCATCCTGTTTCCCGGAAGAGGCGTGCGCACCCACTCTCCGTTTACCTGGCGGAGGCTGTACGGGTCGTGGATAACTATCGGTTGAGCTTGCTGGAGCAGCGCGCTGAAATCCCCCGTTCTTGTTGCGCTATCGGGGAAGGTGTAGAAACCCGATGTATGCGAATAGTTCAGGAGGCGCTGGAAGCAGACGAAGAAGAAGGCTTTGTCACGGACGATGGGCCCTCCGAGGCTTCCCCCGAATTGATTCCAACGAACTTGGGGTTTTTCCTGCCCGCGAAGGTTTCTGAAGTAGTCCGAGGAGTTCAGGGCCTCATTTTGGACGTCGTAAAACACGGAGCCGTGGAGTTCATTGGTCCCCCCTTTGGTGATGACGTTGAATACGGCCTGGCCATTGCCGTACTCCGCGCTGAAATTGCCGACGGCCCACTTGACCTCGGCGATCGCCTCGTTGGGGACCTTCATCTCGCCGGAACTCTGGGTGTTCACGAAGGTCGCGTTACCGCCGTCAACGAGGAAGCTGCCTGTGTAGCCGCCTTGCCCGTTGGCGCGAATATCGTCACCGCTTCCTCCGCCTCCGACATATCCAACGTTTCCCGGAATCAACTGCGTAAAGCTCCACCAGGTCCGGCCAACACTGGGCAGCTCTGCCATTTCCGTTGCGGTGATGGTTACGCTGTGCTCGGAGGACTCCGTTTGCAGCAGAGGCGTTTGCGCTTCCACCATCACCTGAGTCGTTGTCGATCCGACGTTGAGCCGAGCGTCAACCGTAACGATTTCCAAGCGAACTGTGATGGGGCGATGAACGACTGTTTCGAAGCCTTCCTTGGCAAAACTTAATACATACTCACCGGGCTGAACGGCCAGCACCCGGTAAATGCCGACCTCGTTTGTCGTCTCGGTGAGAACGACATTAGTATTAACATTCCTTATTGTCACCGTCGCGCCGGCGATGACTGCACCTGTTGAATCAAAAACAGTGCCACGGATCTCGCCGGCATTGGGGTTTTGTGCTTGTAGCTGGGGTATTGCCAGGAAGCATACCAACGCGGCCACCAGGATCGGTATGGATATTCCTTTCATCTCCTTAATCTCCTGCTTCCAGGGTTGTTGCGGCTCGATCGCTCGACCCTGTGCTGCCGGATTGTTGCGCCCACTAGCGAAGGTTGTCAATAGAACAACTGCCCTTTACGGTATGGATTCCCCGTGGAAACGTTCTGCAGAACGTAACATGTTACTTGCGTAATGCAATGAAACAATTGCACATCGTCGTGATACTGGCATGTTACAGCTTCCCGGATCGAAGGCGGGATTTCGAACGAAAACTTGTGCGCGCTGTCGCGGATGGCCGTGTGCTATACTGGCTCGCCAAAGGGAAGTTTGATGGCCACGTCTTCCCACAGGGGCCAGTCCTGGCTTCCAGAAACAGACGCCGAGCGTGACGCCATCCGTCAGGAACTCGAGCGGATTCTGGCAAGCGAACTCTTCGCCAACAGCAAGCGCTACCCAAGCCTCCTGAAATACATAGTGGAGGAAACCCTCGCCGGCAGGGCGGAAAACTTGAAGGAACGCACAATAGGCATCGAGGTTTTCGGCCGCGACCCGTCCTATGACACGAACGCAGACCCCATAGTGCGGATATCGGCGGCCCAGGTGCGGCACCGGTTGGCGCAATACTATCGCAATCTCGGCTGCGTAGGCGATGTGCAGATTGAATTGCTGCCTGGCTCGTATGTGCCCCATTTCCGCCGGCTTGGAAGCCCGCCCGACGCCGCCTGGGAGACGCAGAAGGAAGAGACTGCCACACCCGATGGAGCTCCCGTTCCCGGCGAGAGGCGCACGAAGCCGGCGTGGCTTGTTATTGCGGGGCTGCTCATTGTTCTGGGTGTGCTGTCCTGGTTCGTGATGACACGGTGGAGCGTCCCTGACGCCGTGTCGGCATTTTGGGGACCGGTGTGGGACGCCTCGAGCATTGTGGTTTGCGTTCCCGGCAACTTTCCGACGCCAGAGAACCCAACCCAGACATCCGGCGTGGCTGTGCCGGAGCGGGACCCCGGCACACCGCTGAGCATCAGCGAATCCCTGCGTTTGAATTCAATCACTTGGCCGGATGCGACGGTGCTGTATTCTGTGGTCGGATTCCTCCAGGCGCAGGGAAAGCAATTTCGCGTCCGCCGGGACCGGGACCTGCTGTTCTCCGAAATCCGATCCAGCCCTGCGGTAATGATTGGCGGTCCCTACAACAACCAATGGCTGAAGCGGCTGACGAGCCGGTACCGGTTTACCTACGAGAGGGAGGAAGGGGAGAGCTGGATTCGCGATGCGGAGAATCCGTCCCGAAGGAATTGGAAGGTAGACGTGAACGCCCCCTACACCAGCTTCGACGTGGATTACGGAATCGTCTCGAGGGTTTGGGATCCCACGATCGAACACTGGGTAGTCGTGGCATCCGGCATTGCATCCTACGGCACCATCGGGGCAGGCGAATTCCTCACCTCTGACAAACACCTTGCAATTCTGGCGCAGGAAGCGCCCAAGGGCTGGGAGAGAAAGAACCTACAGGTGGTATTCGTGACGAAAGTCCTCAATGGGAACGCAGGGCCCCCGCAGATTCTGGCAATCCATGTCTGGTAGAAACCAAACCGGCCCCCAGAGAGCATGGCGGCCCGGGCCGCAAGCGGTCTTATCCGCCCGTCTGCCCCTGAGTCTCCGCCGCAGGCCTTCAAAGGTAAGCTCAACGCCCGCCTCGGGCGTGTGATACACTCACACGTCGAGGTTTTTTGCGTGACACTCGCAACGGTAGACTACCTGGTCCTTGTATTGTATTTCGCCTTTGTCATCGGGATCGGCTGGCTGCTGAAGAAGAAGGTCTCCACCAGCGAAGATTTTTTGACTTCGGGCCGTTCCCTGCCTGTCTGGATCACCAGCCTGGCCTTCATTGCAACCAACCTGGGCGCGCAGGAAGTGATCGGCATGTGCGCCTCGGGCGCCAAGTACGGCATTATGACGGCGCACTTCTACTGGGTGGGCGCGATCCCCGCCATGCTGTTCGTGGGCGTGTTCATGATGCCGTTCTACTACGGCAGCCGCGCGCGCTCCGTGCCCGAGTACCTGAAGCTGCGTTTCGACGAGAAGACGCGCACCTTCAACGCTGTGACGTTCGCCGTCATGACCATCTTCTCATCGGGCATTTCGATGTACGCGCTGGGGCTGCTCTTCCAGTTGATGCTGGGATGGAGCTTCACCGCGTCCGTGCTGCTGTCGGCGGTTATCGTTCTTGTCTACACCTACCTCGGTGGGCTGACCAGCGCGATCTACAACGAGGTGCTGCAATTCTTCCTGATCGTGCTGGGCTTCGCGCCGCTCGCCGCGCTGGCGGTGTACCGCGCGGGCGGCTGGGAGGGCATCCAGCAGCGGCTCCCGAGCATGATGACCCGCGCGTGGCAGCCCATGACCAGCGGGGACAACCCCATGGGCGTCGGCATTTTCGCCATGGTGGCCGGACTGGGCTTCGTGCTGTCGTTCGGATACTGGTGTACCAACTTCCTGGTTGTACAGCGGGCTATGGCGGCCGATTCGATGTCGTCCGCGCGCAATACGCCGCTGATCGCCGCGTTTCCGAAAATGCTCATGCCGGCGATCGTGATCGTGCCCGGCCTTGCGGCGGTGGCGCTCTCGATGATGGGCACCGGCTACACGATTCCGGTGAAGGAGGACGGCGGGCCGAACTACGACCTCGTGATGACGACGCTGATGGCGCAGTTCTACCCGGCTGGAATGCTCGGCGTGGGCATCACGGCGCTGATGGCGTCCTTCATGTCCGGCATGGCGGGCAACGTGACCGCGTTCAACACGGTGTGGACCTACGACATTTATCAAAGCCACATCCGCAAGAACGCGCCCGACTCGCACTATTTGATGATGGGGCGGGTGGCCACCGTGTTCGGGACGGCGCTTTCGGTGGGAACCGCCTATTTGGCGCAGTACTTCAACAACATCATGGATTTCCTCCAGCTCGTCTTCGGCGTGGTCAACGCGCCGCTGTTCGCGACGTTCCTGCTCGGCATGTTCTGGAAGAGAACGACCAGCAACGGAGCGTTCATCGGGCTGCTGACGGGCACGCTCTCCGCGCTGGCGACGCTCGCGCTCACGGTGGCCGAGAACAAGGGCGGCTGGCTTGGCGTGCTGCACGAGTTCCCCTCCAGCATGGCGCAGAATTTCTGGATTGCGATCATCGCCTGGACCACCTGCTTCCTCGTGACTCTCGGCGTGAGCCTGGTCACAGAGCCGAAGCCGGTCAGCGAGCTGAAGGATTTGGTTTGGGGCGCTACCAAGATGCCGGAGACGGGGCACGAGCCGTGGTACAAGCGGCCCGCCGTGCTGGCGGTCGTGGTGGCGGTAATCTGCATTTTGCTCAATATTTGGTTCCGTTAAAGGTCATATGTGGGATCTTAGATTGCCTGCCGGTTTATTTTTTCTTGGGCTGGGACTAATACTGACCGTCTACGGCTTGCTGGTCCCCGCGCAAGCGGCGCTGGTGCCGGACGTCAACGTGAATCTGTATTGCGGCGCCGCGATGGGCGTGTTCGGGCTGATTATGCTGCTGATGGCGTGGCGGAGGTCCTCGTGAGAGAGGCGTTCGCGCGGGTTTTCGGCAGCGCCCAGGGCGTGCGCGTGTTTCGCGGTCCGGGGCGCGTGAATCTGATCGGCGAGCACACGGACTACAATCTTGGGTTCGTGCTGCCGATGGCGCTCGACCTGGCGTGCTTCACCGCCGTGGCGCCGAACGGCGGGGACAAGCTGCGAGTGTATTCGGAGGACATGCAGCAGTCGCGCGAATGGACCGTGAAGGACCTGGAGTCGCTCGAGCCCGCGCACGACTGGGGCGACTACGTCGCCGGCGTGGCGCAACAGTTGGTGCGCGCGGGTTATCCCGTGGCGCCGGTGAACCTGCTGATCCGCAGCACCGTACCGGTGGGTTCGGGGCTGAGTTCATCCGCGGCGCTGGAGACTTCCACGGCGCTGGCGCTGCTCGGCGACCGGCGCATGGAGCCGCTCGAGCTGGTGCGGCTGTGCAGGCGGGCGGAAAACGAGTTCGTCGGAATGCCGTGCGGCATCATGGACCAGTACATCTCCGTGTTCGGCAGAGAAGGCGCGGCGGTGAAGATAGACTGCCGGAGCCTCGAGCATGAGGTGGTTCAGTTGCCGCCGGATGTCGCCATCATCGCGGTGAACACGATGGTGAAGCACGAACTGGGGCAGTCGGCATACCGCGACCGCGTGCGCGAGTGCGCCGAAGCGGTCGAGGTGATCCGCGGGATTCGCCCCGGAGTGGAAAGCCTGCGCGACGTGGATGTAGCCACGTTCGAGATTGCGGCGGAACAGATTCCCCCCGTGCCGCGCAAGCGCGCGCGCCACGTGGTGACCGAAGACGCGCGGGTGGAAGCGTTCATGGCGGCTTCCAAGCGAGGCGACCTGGAAACCATGGGAGCGCTTTTCGTGGCCTCCCACCGGAGTCTGCAAAACGATTACGAAGTGAGCTGCGAGGAACTGGATTTCCTTGTGGATACGGCCCTGGGCCTGCCCGGAGTTTTGGGCGCCCGTATGACGGGCGGCGGCTTTGGCGGGTGCACCGTAAATCTGGTGCGGCCGCAAAACGCAGAGGAATTCTCAGAGAAAATTACCGCAGCGTATAAAGAGCGTTTCGGGATCACCCCGGCCGTCTATCGGTGCAAACCTTCGGCGGGCGCGGGGGAGATTTGCTGACCCAGACCCCCTTTTAGCGCGAGCCAGCAACACGAAAAAAACCGTTATAGCAGGAAGGCCAACCCCTTCCCAAACTTATACGCGCCCACGCTCAAAGTTAATCGGAGATTTTACGATTTTTTTTGCATTGTCTTTTGCGCGGGTTGTGGTATAAGTTTAGGGAGTATTTGGCGCTGTTGCTATTCGCTGGATGAACAGAGGGACCGCGAAGGCACTTCGCGGTCATTTTTGTTTCAGCGCCGGATGGGAGACGGTGCAGTTTAGACGTTGTTCGAACCGCCCGCGGCAGGGCCTTCCAAGGCATGCGCGCGGGGCGCGCGGCTTTCACAGGCGGCGGATGGCTAGGCGCACGTAGTGCAAGAGAAGGATTCGAGAATGAAGGAAAAAGGTACTGTGAAGTGGTTTAATGCGGCCAAGGGTTATGGCTTCATTCAAAGGGAAAACGGCGAAGACGTGTTTGTGCACTTCTCCGCTATCCAGGCGCCCGGTTACCGCACCCTGGACGAAGGCGCCAGCGTAGAATTCGCCGTCAAGAAGGGGCCAAAAGGCCTTCAGGCCGAAGACGTAAAAGTCATCTAGCCGCCCCGCTCCGATTGACCGGTTCGTATCATCCAGGCGCAAATCCCGAACCACCGTTCCACCACAGTGGGTGCGAGTGGCTGGGTTTGCGCCTTTTTCGTTCGACCGGGCCTCGTTAGAAACCGTTTTTTTCGCGCGCGCAGAAGACCGTCAGATCAGCATTCGCCAGTCCGGCTCGAAAGTCCCGGCGCGGTGGCCGCGCCACATGTCGAGCGCCTGGGCGCAGAATGCCGTTGAGACCGGATTCACGTAGGGAAGTAGTTGGGCTCCCTTGCGGCCGAAATAGAATCCGCCGTCGATCCTCGGTCCGGAATCACACGCCTGGAATTCGCCGATTATGGCGGCCTCCCGCGCGGCGGCCTCGCAATCGAGCGGCATAACGCCGAGAGCAGCGGCGAAAAGCCGTACGCGCAGCAGTTGCGCGTAGACGTCGGACCGCTCAAACAGCGGCGCGGTTCTGGCGAGCAGGACAGCGGTGTGCGCGATGCCCTCGCAAAGCGCTTCCGCGCACGCCGGGCGATCGGCGCACGGCAGCAGTCCTTCGAGGAAGTAGCAGTAGGCGTGCAGCCTGTCCATGACGCGCTCCCCGACTCCTTCCCCGGTGGGGAATGCAGTATGGCCGCACAGAGCCCACTCGAGCACCTGTTCGTACAAGCCGCCGAAATCGGCGCGCCCGGTCTCTTCTGCCAGTTCGCGCCAGGCGAGGGCGGCCTTCAACTGATAGCAGCCCGGACTCCGCGACCAGCGGCGGTCGCGGGCGGCCGGAGTCTTTGACGGCAGTTCGAGAACCGGGTGAAACTCCGGCCCGCCGCCGAAGTCCCGGGCCATGAACTCGGCACAGCGGATAGCGGCCTGGAGGAACTCATTGTCGCGCGAGCGCCGCCATAGAGCCAGAAGGCCGCGCGCAATAATTCCGGTATCGAAAAAGTAGGCGAGGGCTTCCGGTACGATGCCGTCGTTGGCGCACTCGAACGGCATGGCGCGAAGCGTGTCGTCCCATGCCGCGCGCGCGAGGAATCTGCCGGCGCGCACCGCCGCGTCGAAGCACTCCGGATCGCCTCCCGCGCCGTGGAGGTGCAGAAGGGCGCTAACGGCGTAACCGGTGATTTCTGTGGAAACGAGGGCATTGCGGCCCAGATCGGAACGATAATAACGGGCAACGCCGCCCGAAGATTCCTGTATCCCCGACTGCATAAACCACTGGCTCGCAGCCTGCAACCGGGAGTTGAGAGTTTCAACGATGTTCAGCACAAGCCTTAAGGGTAGAGTTTCAAACGTACTTTAGGGGTAAAGTTTCAATCGTAGGCGACCGAAAAGCGGCAGTCAACCGAACGGCATCACCCCCACCGGGCGTGGCGCTTGCGGTCGGGGCCGGATGCGGAATCGACGTATGAGAACTGCAGCCTCCGTTCGAGCGCTTCCACGCGATCCAGGCGGACCACCACCCGGTCGCCGATCGAAAACTCACGGCGGCTTCGCTCACCGATGATCTTGCGGGTGTTCTCGTGGTAAGTGTAGCGGTCGCCCTGCAGCGTTTCGAGCGGGACAAGCCCTTCCACGAACAAATCTTCCAGCTCGACGAAGAATCCGAAGCGGGTTGTGCTGACGATGAGTGCGCGGAACTCCTCGCCCAGCCGCTCAGCCATGAACTTCACCTTCTTCCACTCCACAAGTTCGCGTTCTGCTTCCTCGGCTCGGCGTTCGCTTTGCGAGCACTCGGCGGCAATCGTCTGCGCCGCTTGCGGCGTGAGGGCGGGTTGGGGCGATTTCGCGAGCACGGAGCGAAGGACGCGATGCACGATGAGGTCGGGATAGCGGCGGATCGGCGAGGTGAAGTGCGTGTAGGTATCCGCTGCCAGCGCGAAGTGCCCGGTGTTCTGGGCGCTGTAGCGCGCCTGCTTAAGCGACCGCAGCATCAGATAGCTCAGGATGCGCTCCTCGGGCTTGCCTTCGATCCTGGCGGCGAGCCGCTGGTAGTTGCGCGAAGAAACGTTAAGGCTTGGCTGCGCGAGCACGATGTCGCGGCGCACCTTCGTGCCGTCGCGGCGGCGGTCCACCACGGAATACTTCTTGACGGGAATCGCTCCGATCCCGAGCGAGTGACCGAAACGGGCGGCCAGTTCCTCGAACTCCATGACGCGCTGTGGATCGGGAGGCTCGTGGATGCGGAAAATGGACGGCACTTCGAGATGTGCCAGGTGGCTCGCCACCGCCTCGTTGGCCGCAAGCATGAACTCTTCGATGATGCGGTGGGCGATGTTTCGCGGCGCACGGCTCACGCCCACCATCTGGCCCCATTCGTCGAACTCGATGAGCGGCTCGGGAAGATCGAAGTCGATGGATCCGCGCCGCATGCGCTTGCGGTTGAGAATCAGCGCCAGCTCGCGCATCAGTTCGAACCGGGGGACCAGGTGCGCATAGCGCTCGCGCTGGCCGGGGTCGCCTTCGAGCACCAGATGCACGTTGGTGTAGGTCATCCGCTCGACGCTGCGTATGACCCCGCTGGTGAACTCCTGGGAAATGACGTCGCCGCGGTGATCCAGTTCGAGCAGCACGGAGAGAACGAGCCGGTCCTGCCGCGGGTTGAGCGAGCAGATCTCCGTGGAGAGCTCGAGCGGCAGCATGGGAATGGCGCGGTCGGGGAAGTAGACGCTGGTGCCGCGAAGCCGCGCCTCGATGTCAATCGGAGTGCCCGGCTTCACGTAATGGCTGACGTCGGCGATGTGAACGTGCAGCAGATAGTTGCCGTTGGGTAATTTATCGACCCAGACGGCGTCGTCGAAATCGCGCGCCGTTTCACTGTCGATGGTCACCACGTCCATGCCGCGAAAATCGGTGCGGCCAACGAGTTCGTCCGCGCGAATCGAACTCGGGATGCTTTGGGCCTGCTCGATGACTTCCGGCGGGAAGCGGTGCGGCAGGTGAAGCTTGCGGATGATGATCTCCACGTCCACGCCAAAGTCGTCCGGATAGCCGAGCAGCTCGATCACGCGGCCGGTCGCGTTGCGGTGCGCATCGGGAAACTGCATGATTTCCACGTTGACGATCATGCCGTCCAGTTCCGCTACGTCCGAGATTTCGAGCGGAGGAGCGCCGATACGGTCCGCGGCCGTGCCGCGAGCGGGCATTTCAAATCCCGGCGGAATTTCGATCCACTGCCGGATCCGGTCGTCGTGCGGGATGACGAAGTTGCCGTGCGAGCGGACGCGGAATTCGCCGACGACGGTATAGTGCGCGCGCTGGAGAACGCGGACGATTTCGCCCTCAGCGCGGCCGTCCGGGCCGATGCGGCCGATGCGCACCAGCACGCGGTCGCCGTGCATGGCCTTCTCGGCGGATGCAGGCGGGATGAAGATATCGCCGCGAATGCTTTCATCGAGATGATCGGTGATGACGAAGCCGTAGCCGTCGCGGTGCATATGCAGGCGTCCCGCGGCGAATTCGCGGCTGCGGCTGGTGACGACGTACTGCCCGCTGCGCAGCTCGACCAAATCGCCGCGGCCGGCCAGCCGGGCGAGCGCGGATTCAAGCTCTTCCCGCGCCGCGCCGCGCGCTCCGAGTTCGCGGACGAGTTGCTTGAAACTTGCACGCGCGTGGGGCGCCTTCGCGATATGTTCGAGGAGATCGGAATCGGTCCAGTGTGCCGCACGATCGGCAGGCATGATTCCAATTAAGCACAGTTGGGGGTTGGGTAGTGGCGGCACGGGAGTCGTGACCCAGTGCCAGGAGCGCGATAGCAGGGGACGGGAAGTGCTGGCGCGCGAACACGCGAGGTGGAAGCCGCACTCCCGCTCAAACCGCAACGGGTGGTGGAGAACGGGAACATAGAACGTGTAATTTCTTCCTTGTCAAAAGACCCACAGGTTCCGGAAATCAGCTACTTGGAATTGGAATGCTGCGTGCATTCCGCGGCAGCCGGAGGTGTAATGCGTCATCTTGCGATCGTCACGTTGACCCTCTGCGTTTGCGTGGAGCCGGCACTGAGCCAGCAGGAAACAGCGCGGCAGGACACCGTCCCCATCTACCAGGTCACGGTGGAGCGGCGCAGCATTCGCGCGCTGAACTACGGCCACCGCAGCGCGCCGACGAAGATCGATTTTCAGGGGACCGTTCTTTTGCCCAGAGCGCACGGCGAAGCCAGAATCGTCAACCGGGGCGGAGTGGTCGAGATCGACAGCAAATTCGAAAAGCTCGATGCGCCCACGCGGTTCGGGCCGGAATATCTCACTTACGTTCTGTGGGCGATCACGCCCGATGGCCGTCCCGTCAGCCTGGGCGAGCTCCTGACAGACGCATCGGGAAAGAGCAGGCTCAAGGCGACGACCTCGTTGCAGACCTTCGGGCTGATCGTCACCGCCGAACCTTATTTCGCGGTCACCCATCCCAGCAACATCGTGGTCCTGGAGAACATTCCGCGGCGGGACACCGTGGGCAAGGTGGAAGAGGTGGCGGCGAAGTATGAACTGCTTCCACGCAGCGGAGGCGCGGTCGCGGCGCAGACCGTGGAGATGCAGCAGCCCGCTCCGGTTTCAAAAGGGATTCCGCTGAGCCAGTACGAAGCGCTGCTGGCGCTCTACCAGGCGCGGAATGCCGTTCAGATTGCCCGCTCGCAGGGCGCGGACCGCTACGCCGGGGACACCCTGCAGAAGGCGGACGAACTCTACCGGATGGCGGACAAGCTGTATCGCGAAAAGCCCAAAGACAAGCGCGTCGCAACGCTCGCGCGGGAGGCCGTGCAGAAAGCGGAGGACGCGCGCACGATCGCGCAGAGACGGATGCAAACCGTATCGCACACGGCCCGCTGACGAGCTTGGGCGGCCCGCCTCACGGTTGGGCAGCCGGAAGCGGCGCCGCAAGCAAACCGCTGACGGCCGTTGTTGTCGATCGTGATAAAACTAGAGAACATGATCCAGACACGGCGTCATTTCCTATCCGCTTCGGCAGGGCTTGCCGCCGGCTCCCTTGCTTTCGCCGCGGCCAAAGACGAAATTTCCCTGGCCGCGTGGTCAATCGTGAATAGCTTCCGAGCCGGGAAATGGAAGAATCTCGACCTGCCCCGCCTGTGCCGCGACGAGTTTCGGGTAACCGGACTGGAGTTCGTCAACCAGTTCTTCGAAAATCCCACGCTCAACTATTTGCAGCAATTGAAGCAAAACGGCCGGGACTACGGCATCACGTTCGTCAGGATCATGGTCGACAACGAGGGGAACATGGCCGCCGTGGACAAGGCCGAGCGCATGCAGGCTGCCGTGGCGCACCGGAAGTGGGTGGACATCGCGCACTATCTTGGCTGCCGCGACATCCGCTGCAATATGCGCGGCGAGCGGCCGGACTGGAAGCAGGACAAGGACCTGATCAACCGCGCCGCCGAGAGCTTCCAGGACCTGTTGGAGTACAGCAAAGGATCGAGCCTGGACATCGTGATCGAAAACCACGGAGGCGCTTCCTCGGATCCGGACATTCTCGTTGGCCTCATGAAGGCCGTGAATAACCCGCGTTTCGGTACTCTGCCGGATTTCGGCAACACGAACCCAGGCGACGACCCGTACGAGGTGCTCCGGAAATTGATGCCCTATGCCAAGGGCGTGTCCGTAAAGGCAAGCTGGGCCGAAGACGGTACGCACCCGCGCTATGACCTCGAGAAGATGATCAAGATCTGCCAGGAGTTCGGTTACAAAGGCTTCTGGGGTATCGAATCGAGTTTCGGCCGCCGGAGCCGCCCGGCCACGCCGGATGAGATCTGGCAGAACGAAGTCAAGGGCGTCATGCTGACCAGGGCGGTTATCGAGCGCACGGTGATGAAGGGCTAGCGCCCCGCGGCCGTCCCCGGCCGCTCGATCTTTACCCAGACGAACTGCTTGGTTTCGGGAATCCTGGCGCGGAGCTTGCCGGATGCGATCGAAACGGAACCAGCTCCTCCCAATACGGTCACTGAGTACTTCGGCGCCCCGAACATAGGTACGGAAAATTCCCACTCCGGCGAGGGGTTCAGTTCGCGGAAGAGCAGGGCGTATCCGCTTTGACCGTCTTTCGCCACCGAGACGAAGCCGGTCCACGCCACGCCGTCCGGCGCCTCTCCAATCGGAATGATCGAACCGGAAAAGATGCCGGCGCGCTCCTGTTTCCAACGCGCGATGAGGGGCGGCAGTTCCTCGAAGTAAGACGCCGGCAGATTGGAAATCTCAAACCAGCCGAGCGGGTTTGAGAACATGACCGTGGCGAACAAGTAAGAGGGCGAGTATTGAGCCGGCCCGAGCGGATCATCGGGATAGAGCTGCGTGTTGCGGGAGTTATTCAGAAACTCCATCCGCAGCCGGGCCGGGTCCACGTACTGCGCCAGTTTCCACAGGTTCCGCAAAGTATGGTGCGGCCAGTAGCGGTGCCAGTCCGTGTAGCGGTTTTCGACGAACAGCGGTCCGACGTTGATCATTCCGAAATAGCCGGGACGCACCTGGGCCGTCACGTCAAGATCGAAGCTCACGGCCCCGCGCGATTCCTCAAGCACGCGGTCGAAGAACCGCCGCAGGTTGCGTTCGGCGGTCTTGGAGTTCGCCCTCACGCTGTCGATCTTGACGTAATCCACCCCGAACGTCCGGTGGAGTTCCAGGATCTTGGCGGCGTCTTTCTCCCAGTTCGCGAAATCGTTGCTCGAGTCGGGAGCGAACCACAGACCGAACCGCATTTTGCTGGCGGCGGCAAGCTTAATGATGGGCGCAAGCCCGTTCGGGAAACGCTCGGGATTCACGTTCCAGAATTCGGGATCCGCATCCCAATAGCCTGCCCAGACGCCTCCGGCCCTGACGGAGTTTGAACTGGCGCCCTTCTGCCAACCGTCGTCGATCTGTATGACGTCGACCCCGAGCTTCGCGCCAGCGTGTACCTCCTTGGTGAGGAACTGCTCGTTGATGCGGCCGTCGCGCGAGCGGTCGCCCCAGGTGTTGCTCAGAAACATGGCGTCGCGCTTGGGATCGTAGACGCGCAACTGCCGCTGGTAGGCGTGCAGCGCCTCGATCCGGCCAACGCGGCCACGCGAATAACTCAGCACGACGTGGCGGTAACCCTCGCCGGGCCCGTCCGTTCCCTGCCCCAACAGGCCGATGCGCCAGTTCTGCGGCTCGAAGGTGAGATCAACCTCGTTCTTTACCGGCCGCGCGTGCGGCAGCGGCGCTTCCTTCAGAAAGATCAGTCCGTTCCCCGTGAGCGTGTTCTCAACGATGAAGAGGTTGCCCGGAAGGCGGAGAGGCTCGGCGGTGTGCAGCAGCCATTCGTTCTCGAACACGAGTTCGTTGTGATTATCGGTCTGGTCCGCGAGGCGCACCTGCGTGAGCCTGAGGTGCTGAGGCGCAAGGTCAAGCACCTCCATTGCGTCGGCAATGATCTTCTGCTGCCGCGCTTGCTGCCCGCGGTCCACTTCGATTCCCGACGCCGTGCCGCCCTGTTCCCCGGCGCTCGTCGAAGCCGGACCGGCCCCCGTCCCAACGGCGGTCAACTGCACCGAGATGCCGCGCGCGTCCGGAAACACCTGGAAGCGGTAGGTCAGCCTCACGGAGCCCGTGGTGGCCAGTTCAACCACGAGAGATTCGGCCTCGACCGGGCTGAACCTGCCGGTTTTCTGCGTGAAGGTCACTTCGCGCTTCTCCTCCGGGAGCGCCGCGGCGGGATAGGGCGCGGGCTGCGAAGAGGGGCGCGCAAGCCACTCGACGTTGTTGTCGAGGTCGCGGAAGGAAACGGCATAGAGCAGGCCGTTGACGACTCTCCATTTCCGCTCGACGTGGGAATTCGCGATGGTCAGTTCGGCGCCGTCAAATTGCGCGCGGCAGGATGGCAGGCCCGCGGCAAATGAGCAGGCGGCGGACAGGAGAAAAACGCAGAGTACTCGCATCAGATTGGCCATCATAGCAGGCCGGAGCGCGAGCGAAAGGGGAGTGCGGCCTTCTCGCGCTCCGGCGGATGCCTGCCTACACCTGCGGCGAGATGTAGCGCACAAAGCTCAGTTCGGAAAGCGCCTTGAGTTGCGCTACGGGCAGGCGGCCGACAATCATCTTGCCCGACTTCGGCTCGAGCAGAATTTCAAACCCGAGCTGCTTCAGCTTCGCGATCGCCGCCGGTGAAGTATCGGTCAGCCAGACCTGGATCTCGGCCTTGCCGTTGCGAACGAACGGGGCGTTGGCCTCCGGCCGCTGGATCACCGCCGCGATGGCGGGATGCACCTTCGGGGGCGATTGAACCACGGGGGCTCCGACCCAGGCGCTCTCCGCCGCGCCGCCGAGCATAAGCCGCGCGGGAGCGCCGAGCGCCGCTACCTGTTTCGCCGCGCCAAATGTGTTTGCAGGAACCGCATCGCGCTCCCTGCCGAACACGCCCTCGTAGCTCACGCCTTCGGGCATCTCGACCGGCACCTCGACGCGGCGCGGCTGCCCGCCGTCCGTGATGGTCATTTCCTCAACGGCCACGAAGGAAGTGAATTGCGTCATCAGCCGGTAGTCGAGGCCAAGCTGTGTAATGGCGTCGCGGATGTCGGTTCTGATCGTGCCGGACTGCAGGCCGAAGTAGTCCTGCCCCATCAAGTCACTGATGCGGGCGCGCGCCCAGAGCGGCGCCAGGACGTCGTGCCGCGGTTCGGAATCCGGCAGCGTGACGCGCACGGCGCGCGAGAACTCCCGGCCGGCCATGCGCCCGCGCAACCGCACGGTTCCGCTCCCCGGCGCGCTGTATCGCCCGTGGATGATCAGGGGCTTCGCGCTGAACAGGTCCGGGATGCGCCTCGGGTAGACATCGCTGACGGCGAGATTGCCCCAGTCGATTTCGATGTCCGTCAGCAGCGGATTGCGCACCCGCTCATGGAACCGGCGTGCGGCGGCCGAGCCGTCATCGTTCAATCCAACATACTCCACTTCCCCGCGCCCGTACTTGGCCATTTCATCCAGCAGAAAGCGGTTCACCGAGCTGCCGATGCCGAAGGCGAAGATGCGCGCGTTGGGGTGTTTCTGCACTTCCGCGATGATCTCCATATCGTTGCCGACGTAGCCGTCGGTCATGAAGCAGACGACGCGGATGTGGTCCTGCGCGTCCGAAGGTTCGAGCGCGGCGCGGATCGCCTTCATCATCTCCGTGCCGCCGCTGCCCTCAGCGCGGGCGAGGAACCGCTGTGCCGCCGCAAGGTTCTCCCGCGTCGCAGGGACGGGTTCAGGGAACAGGATGCGCGTATCGCCCGAAAACGTGATGAGGTTGAAGGTGTCCCGCGGGTTGAGTCCGTCGAGCGCGAGCTTCATGGTCTCTTTCGCTTTCTCGATGGGAAAACCCGACATGGAACCCGACGTGTCGATGACGAAAACCAGTTCCTTGGGGGTAATGTCTTCGGCGGAGATGCGTTCGGGTGGCTGGAGGATCAGCGTGAAATAGCCGCCGCGCGCCGTGCGGTGCGCCAGAACGGCGTCACGGATCGCGCTTCCGGCGACGTCGTACTTCAGCACAAAATCCTTGTTGGGCAGCACGGCCTTGTTCTTCAGGCGCACAACGGCCGCCTCCGGGCTGCGCCTTTCCACGTCGATTTCATGCGAAGGCGATTCGATCGCATCAATCACCACGCCGGCATCCAGAGCGACTTCGAGCGAGATGTCGTGGCCGGCGCGCGTGCCCGGCCGCGCCACCGGCGGGGTGATGCGCGAAGCGTCGGGGACGCGGTCGGTGTCCGGCGACCATCCCCCGCCTTGTCTGCCCGCCGGCCGGCCGGGAATGTACCGCGGGCCGACCACCATGGGAAAGGAGAACTCGTACCTGCCGTCTTCGTACTTCAGGGTCTCGACATAGCTGATCTCGATCCGGACCTGTTCGCCGGGCATGATGTTGGCGACGGACTGCGTGAAGATGTTGGGCCGTTGCTGGTCGAGCAATCCGGCGAGGCGGCCGGAGGCGCGGGCCGCTTCATAGATGGCGCGGGCTTCCTCGCGGCGCTTGATCTTGCCGCGGACCGTGCGGCCGCCCACGAGCATCGTCATATCGTCCACGGCCGAGTTCGGCGGAAGGGGGAAGGTGTAAACCGCTTCGATTTTCTCCGGAAACGGATTCGAAAATTCCTGGGTGACGGTGACGCGAGCGAGAAACCCGGTGATCTCGGCTTTGACATCGGTGTGCTTCAGCGGACAAGCGGCCTGGATCTGGCCCTCGGAATCGAGGCTGAACAGCGAACCCTGTGTGACCACCCCCGAGGCGGCGGAACCGGCCCCGGGGCGAAGCCCGAGAACCACTGCGCCGGCAACCAGGGCGCATGCTGCGAGGCGCGGAAGAGAAATCATCGCACTCCTCCAATCCATGAGGGAAATGCTGTCTCGCGGGCGATCCTTTCAGAATTAATCCCGCGGGCGGGTGAGATCGATCAGGACGACGTCGCTGGCGGGCTGTGTTTCCGCTTGCGGAACTTCACGAGCGGCGGCGGTGGCGGCTGTCCGCGCGGAGGCAACGCCCGGCGCGAGCATGACGGTGAACTTGCGCACAGCCGGCGGGGGATCCACAGTGTAGCTGACGCCGGCGGCGGCGCTCATGCTGAACAGCAGGTTGCGCTCCTCGTCGAAAACGGCTAAATTCCCCGGCCGGTTCGCGGTGAGCACCAGCCGGACAGGCACTCCGGGCTCCACTGGTCTCCGGGGATCCGCCGGAACAAAGTTTCCTTCCGGGGTTCTTACCAAAACCTCATAGCGGATCGGAGAAAAAGCAACCGTCTGTGCGGCCGGCGGGGCGCCGGCGCTGAACAATTGGACAGGCGCTCCGGCGGCGCCGCTCGATCCGGCCCGGGCGGCCCCACTCGATTCGCTTTTGGACACGTCCTCCGCTACGTCCGTTGCCGTCATTTCGGCAACCTGAGCCGGTTGAGCGGGCGCTGCGGGAGGCGGAGCGGCCGGGTGCGGCTCGGCCGTTCTCCTGGACCGCGCAACCGCCGGAGGGCGGTCCGGAACCGCCGCGGGCAACTGTGCCGGCGGAGCCTCGCTCTTAAGCTCAGGACTCTTAACTTCGGAGCTTTTCACTTCCGGTCCTTGAGCTTCGCGCGAGCCCGGTACAACGACCTGGCGCTCGGGCTCTACCGGCGGCGCTTCCGCTTTTCTATATTGCGCTACCTGAATCTCATCGCCGGGCTGCGTTGTTCGAACGGCGATAATCGCGACCGCAGCGGCAGTGGCCAGCGCTCCGGCGAGCGCCCAACCGCGAGGACGCCGCATCCATCCGGCGGCGCGCCCCAGAATACCGGGCCGGGGCGCGCGCAGTGCCTGCTCGATTTGCCGGCGGCAGCGCGGATCTTCGAGCACTTCGCGGAGCGCCTCCTCGCCCACGAGCGCGTCGAATAAAGCCTGGTCCGTGAGCGCGGCTTCGTACAGCGCCCGGCGCTCCGCCTCCGTCAGAGTCCCGGTGGCGTATCCGCCGAGCAGCTTTTCGAGATCCTCGCGCTTCATTTCCGCTTCTCCCACCCCCCGCCCATCCACTCCATGAGCTGCTTGCGGCAGCGCGAATCCCAGGTATAAATCGTGTTGATCGAATGCACGCCCATCAGGGCCTGAATTTCGGGAAAGCTTTTCCCTTCCAGCTTGAGGCGGAACAGTTCCTTGCAGCGCTCGCCCATGCGGGCGATCCCGGCAACCAGGCGGTCGGCGATTTCCTTGCGCGCCAGGCTCGCCTCGGGGCTCGGATCGAGGGCGGCCAGCGGGATTTCATCGCTGGATACCTGGTTGTACTCTCCCCGGCGGTGCGCTTTGCGGTGCAGGCTCATCATCTTATACCTCAAGATGCGGAGACAGAGCGGCAACAAGTCCTGAAGCTGCTCGATGTGGCTGTACTTCTCGTGGAGGAGGAGCAGCACCTCCTGCGCAAGATCCTCCGCGGCGTCCCTCGATATACGAGATGCCGCGAAAGCGATCATCCTTTCACGCAGGCAGGAAAGGATTTCTTCCTTTTCGGAAACGGCGCGTGCTGCCGGCGGCCGGGAATCCATCGCCCTCGCAATCAGGATACTGCAAGACAAGATAGCGGAACGCGGATCGCCCTCTACGGCCTACGATCCGCGAGGCGAAGTCCGCGCATGGCCTGTTTCCTCCACGTTGCACGGCGAGCGTCACACTGCTGCCCTATGCGAGACTATGCCTTTTGGCGCCGCAGGAATCAATGGTCAAGTGTGACGTTTCTTAGCACATTGATCGTTCCCGCCCGCTCGCTCAATGCCATCCATTCGGGCGACTGCCGATCGGGGACCCGGCAAGGACGGTACGCCTCCGGCGCGGTATCCTAGTTATTCCCATGGAACTCAAGGCGATTCGGTTGGAAGTGCCCGAGGGCGGAAACATCATCCTCGGGCAGACGCATTTCATCAAGACCGTCGAGGACCTTTACGAGGCCATCGTGAACACGGTGCCGCAGATGAAGTTCGGCATCGCGTTCAATGAAGCCTCGGGCGCTTGCCTCACCCGCGCCGAAGGGAACGACGAGGAACTGAAACAGCTCGCCATCCGGAACGCGAGCGCCATCGCGGCGGGGCACACCTTCGTGATCGCGCTGCGCGACGGCTACCCCATCAACGTGCTCGGGCGCATCAAAGATGTGCCGGAAGTCTGCTCCATTTTCTGCGCTACGGCGAACCCGGTCGAGGTGATCGTCGCGGAGACGGAGCAGGGGCGCGGCGTGCTCGGGGTGGTGGACGGCTCTTCTCCAAAGGGAGTCGAAGGCGAGCAGGACAGAGCATGGCGGCACGACTTGCTGCGAAAAATCGGATACAAGCGGTGAGGGGCCTTACCGCAAACCAGACTGGGAGCAAATCAATAGATGTCAGATCAAAAGGCAGAACGCACTTTCGGATTTAACACGCGCGCATTGCACGCCGGATATTTTCAGGCGGAACCCACAACGGGCGCTCGCGCGGTTCCCATTTATCAGACCACGTCCTACGTCTTCGAGGACAGCGATCACGCCGCCGCGTTGTTCGCGTTGCAGAAGTTCGGGAATATTTATACCCGGATCATGAACCCGACGACCGCGGTTCTCGAAGAACGTGTGGCGTCGCTCGAGAACGGGGCGGCCGCGCTGGCGGTGTCGAGCGGGCAGGCGGCACAGTTCATCGCCATTTCCAGCCTGCTTACCTGCGGCGACGAAATGGTGGCGTCGAGCACGCTTTACGGCGGCACGTACACGCAGTTCGACGTCAGCTTCCGCAAGCTGGGCATCAACGTCAACTTTGTCGACCCGGACGATCCGGAGAATTTCCGCAAAGCGATCACGCCGAAAACCAAGTGCATCTACGGCGAGACGATCAGCAATCCGCGCGGGAACATACTCGATATTGAGGCCGTTGCCGCCATCGCGCATGAGCACAAGATTCCGCTGGTGATTGACAACACCTTTGCCACTCCCTACCTCTGCCGGCCGATAGATTTCGGAGCCGACATCGTGCTGCACTCCCTTACCAAGTTCATGGGCGGGCACGGCACCAGCATCGGGGGCATCATCGTCGACAGCGGCAAGTTCCCATGGGAGGAAGGCAATTTCCCACAGCTCACCGAACCTTCACCCGCGTATCACGGCATGAAGTACAGCGAGACATTCGGCAATCTCGCGTTTATCATCCGAGCGCGCGTGGAAGGTTTGCGCGATATGGGGACCTGCCTCAGCCCGTTCAACTCGTTCCTGTTCCTCCAGGGGATCGAAACGCTCTCGCTGCGCATGGAGCGGCACGTCTCAAACGCGCTGGCAGTGGCAAAGTTCCTCGAACAGCACAAGCTGGTTTCCTGGGTGAAGTACCCTGCGCTGCCCTCAAGCCCTTATTACAAGCTGGCTCAGAAGTACATGCCGAAGGGCTGCGGCGCGGTGTTTTCATTTGGCATCAAGGGGGGCTACGAGGCCGGCCGGAAGTTCATCGACAACGTCAAGCTATTCTCGCACCTCGCCAATGTCGGCGACGCGAGAAGCCTGGTGATTCATCCGGCATCCACCACGCACCAGCAGTTGAAACCCGAGGAACAGGAGGCCGCCGGAGTCACGCCCGACATGGTGCGGCTTTCGATCGGCCTCGAAGATCTCGACGACATTCTCTGGGACCTGGACCAAGCCCTGGAAGCATCGCAAAAGTAAGCCGCGTTGCTGGAGGGAGTCCGGGGCCGCGAGCCCCGGACTAATCGCAACTACGCCGGGACGAACTTCACGCACACCGGCCGGTCAACCTTCAGTTGCTTGCCGGTGGGCGTGAGGCGCCCGCTCTTGCGGTCGACGCGGAACAGCACGATGTTGCCGCTATCCTGGTTGGCGGCGAACAGGTAGGCGCCGGTGGGATCCAGGCGGAAGTTGCGCGGCGTTTTTCCCTCGGTCGAGACCCGCTCCACGGGCTGCAGTGTTCCGTTCCGTGCGATAGAGAAAACGGCAATGCTGTCATGCCCCCGGTTGGAGCCGTACAGGAACCGCCCGGCCGCGTCCACCAGGACCTCGGCGGTGGTGCTATTGCCGCTGAAGTCTTCCGGCAAAGTCGAGACCGTCTGCAATTCCGTGAACGCACCTTTCTTGGCGTCGTAGGAGAACGCCGTCACCGTCGACAGCAGCTCGTTGATGACGTACGCGAATCTGCCGTTGGGATGAAAGGCAAGGTGGCGCGGTCCGGAGCCGGGCTTCAGCGAGGCGAACGGAGGGTCGTTGGGAGTGAGCGTACCCTTCTCCGCGTCGAAGCGGTAGACATACAGCTTGTCCGTGCCGAGGTCGGCGGCGATAGCGAAGCGGTTATCGGGCGAAGGCTGGATGGAATGCGCGTGCGCCTGGCGCTGGCGCCGCTGGTTGACGCTCGAACCGGTGTGCTGGATGAAAGCGCTAGGTTCGGAAAGCGTCCCGTCGGGGCCTATCGGGCACACGGCAACACTGCCTCCACCGTAGTTCGCCACGAGCACGTTCTTTCCCGTCTTATCAACGGAAACAAAGCACGGGCCTGGCCCTCCGGAGGAAACCTGGTTGATTGGGGTGAGTTTTCCCGTCGCGGTGTCGATGGCGAATCCGGCTACCCCGCCGGCGCGCTTGCCTTGAAAATTGCTGATCTCCAGCGCGGCGTAGAGGCGCCGGTTCGTGGGGTCGATGGCAAGAAAGGTCGGATTTGGCGCTTCGGCGGCAAGGCCGAGCTCTTCCGTCTCGCCGCTGGCCGCGTCGAAGCGGTAGGCATAAATGCCCTTGCTCTGCTGGCCGGTGTACGTGCCGACGTAGACAATAAACTTGCCCTTGGATGAGGCTCTTTGCGCTGCCAGGGCGGCCTTGGCCAACGGCAGCCCTGCCCATGTTGACAGGAAAGATCGACGAGTGCTCATGGCTTTAATAAGATCGCACCCGCCGGGTCAAACGCAAGCCGCCTCGGCTCAACGCGAGCCGCTCATTCCCTCTTCAGAAGTCCTCCCGCCTGCAAAACGCGGCGCACCTTTTTCGGCGATACGGAAAGCTTTGCGGCTACGCGCGACACCTTGCGCCCTTCCCGCTCCCAGACCTTGGGAATGATGATTCCGGCGAATTCCTCGGTGATCTGCTGGAACGTCTTTCCGCCGACCAGTCCCTGCGACCACTCCTGCAACACGGTGTCGATGGGCCCCTTCTTCAGAACGCGCGAGCGCAGCTCCTGCAAGTCGTCCCAGATGTAGTCGCGGACGTCGGGTTTCAGCAGGGCGGTGGCCGCATCGCAGCACTCCCGGGCCGCGTTAGCATCGTCGAAAAACTCGTTGGAAAAGGTGAGGCCCTGCCAGATGTAGGCGCGGGCGAGCAGGCGGGGATTCTGCGTCCGGCGCGCGAACTCGACAGCGTCGCGCGCGTACTCTGCGGCGAGCTGTGCGTGCATGGACGGCCCGGCAAGCTCCTCGATCTGTTCCTCGAACTTCGCATTCTCCACGATGCACGCCAGTATCCGCGCACGCGCCATGAGGATGTAATCACGCTTCTCCTCGCCCAGCCGGAAGGCGGAACCGGCTTCCTCGCCCGCACGGTCAAGTTCGCCGCTGTCCAGGTAGAGAAAGCCGCGGTTGATGTGGATGGCGCCCGTTCCGTGGTGCGTGGGATGGCCGGCGTAAATGGCGGCGGCTTCCTCCAAATGCGAAAAGGCTTCCCTGCGGAGGCGCTCCAGGCGCTCGCGTTCGCTCCCCGTCCGGTGGGACCGCGCGCGCTCCCTTCGCCGCGCGGCGTCGCGGTCCAGCTTCCGCTGCAACTGGACGGCGACCAGGCGCTTTACCGACGCCATGTTCACTAGCGAACGGGCCAGGTTGCGGTGGTGCGCGTCGCGTTCCTTATACAGCGCGATGGCGCGCTCGAAGTGTTCGAGAGCGCGGTCGTAGCGACCCTCCCGGCGCGCGATGCGGCCGTAAGCGGACTGGATGTTGCCGCGGCTGATGTAATCGTCGGTTTGTTCCAGCACCGCCTCCGCGTCGCGGAGAATGCGCTCGGCCTCCCTGAGCTTGTTCTTCTGGAAGATGAGCCAGCTCTCCAGCACCTGAATCACCGCGGCGATCTTGCCGTATCCGGAAGCCGCGGCCGCTTCCCTGGCCCGCACGGTATAGTTCAGCGCGTCGTCGTAGCGTCCCTCCTGGCGCAGGCAGCGCCCGATCCAGAAATTCGATATCGTGAGCAGCTCCGCGTCGCCGGCCTCTTCGGCAAGCGATGCCGCGACCTCAAAGCTGCGGATCGCCTGGTCGGGTTCCTCCCCTTGGAACGCTAGCAGGCCTTCCGCCATTTTGACGTGCAGAAAATCGAGCAGGGGCAAGCTGCCGCGCGACTCCCGAGAGAATCGCGCCAGCACGCACCGGAGAAGCTCGGTGCCGGCAAAGCCGATATCGACCCACTGCGCGAGGCGGCCCAGCAGAACGCCTGCCCCGCTGCGGGCGGGATCGAGCGATTCGAGCGCGCTGCGGTTGCGTTCGAGGTATTCCAGACCGCTGGCGATGCGCCGCTGGATCAGGTCATCCCGCAGCCGCGCCAGGAACGCATCCCCTAAACCCTCCATACTTGCAGTATGGCAGAGCGCGCGGGGCTTCAGTCGATGTGCTGGTTCGCCACCAGCGTCAGGAACTCGGGAAATTCGGCGCTGGTCATCATCTCCTCGTAAAGCCGCGCGGCGCGCGCGAGCTCCTGTCCTCCGAGTTTGTCCTGAAGGCTGTCCGCCACCGACGCGATCGTCTGCTTCACCAGTTCTGCCGTCACCGGCCGGCCGTCGTTCATCTTCGCGTTGTGCCTGACCCACTGCCAAACCTGCGCGCGGCAGATCTCGGCCGTGGCGGCGTCTTCCATCAGGTTGTAGATGGGAACGCAGCCATTGCCGCGGAGCCAGGCTTCCAGGTACTGTATGCCGACATCGATGTTCCAGCGCAGCCCGGCTTCTGTGATCGTGCCTTCGGGAACTTTCAGCAGGTCTTCGGCGGTGACGCGCGCGCCGGGACGCCGGTCGATCTGGTTCGGCGTCTTCATGTGCGCGTCGAAAATCTCTTTGGCGACGGGCACCAGCCCCGGATGCGCAACCCACGTTCCGTCGTGGCCGAGCTTTACTTCGCGCAGCTTATCCGCCCTCACCTTCTCCAGCGCCTTCTCGTTTTCTTCCGGGTTGTCCTTGATCGGAATCTGGGCCGCCATTCCGCCCATGGCATGAATCCTGCGGCGGTGGCAGGTCTCAATCAGCAGCACGACATAGGAGTTCAGGAAGTGCCGGTCCATGGTGATTTCGGCGCGGTTCGGCAGCACGAACTCCGGCCGGTTCCTGAACTTCTTGATGAAACTGAAGATGTAATCCCACCGGCCGCAGTTGAGCCCGGCGGAATGCTCGCTCAGCTCGTAGAGGATTTCGTCCATCTCGAACGCCGCGAGAATCGTCTCGATCAGCACCGTGGCTCGGATTGTGCCGCGAGGGATGCCAAGCTCCTTCTGCGCGAATACAAAAATGTCGTTCCAGAGGCGGGCTTCCAGATAGCTCTCCAACTTGGGCAGATAGAAATACGGACCCGTCCCTTTCCGCATGAGGTTCCGCGCGTTATGGAACAGGAACAGCCCGAAGTCGAAAAGGCCGCCTGCGATCGGCTTGCCGTCCACCAGGAGATGCTTTTCGTCCAGGTGCCAGCCGCGGGGCCGCACCATCAGCACCGCGGTTTTCTTGGCCAACTTGTAGGCTTTTCCTTCGGGGCTGGTGTAACTAATGGTCCCGTCCACCGCGTCGCGCAGGTTGATCTGGCCCTCCATGTTGTTCCGCCAGGTGGGCGAGTTGGAATCCTCGAAATCCGCCATGAACACGTTCGCGCCAGAGTTCAGCGCGTTGATAACCATCTTCCGGTCGACCGGTCCGGTGATCTCGACGCGGCGGTCCTGGAGATCGGCCGGAATGGGGGCAACCACCCAGTCTGCCTTCCGGATGCCCTCGGTTTCGGGAAGGAAGTTGGGCATGGCGCCGCGGTCGATGGCCTCCTGCCGCCGGCGGCGGAAGGCGAGAAGCTCCTGGCGGCGACCTTCGAAGTTGTTGGAAAGGCGGGCCAGAAAGCGCACTGCATCTGGCGTGAGAATGGTTTTATAAGCCTCGGTGAGCGGACCCACAATGCGGACCGGCTCCGCTTGGACATTGAGCATGGTTCACCCCTCGTTTGCTTCCATGGTAAACCCGAGCACGCCGCGGGTGGAACGCCCACTGGCCCGAATCGGACGAGTCGTCCGGACCGCCCCGCCTGCCGCACGGCTTTTTTCCCGCGCGCATCTCATCGACTAGAGGCGCCCCTCGGGCAGGCGCCGCAAATTCAAAGCCGAAGGGAGAAGCAACTCAATGACATCCAACCAGTCTGCCGTGGAGAGCCTCCGCTGGGCATGGGAAAACGATCCCCGCTGGAAGGGGATCCGGCGGCCTTATTCCGCGGAGGATGTTGTCCGCCTGCGCGGGTCCATTTCCATCGAGTACACCCTGGCACGCCGCGGCGCCGAGCGGCTGTGGAGCCTGCTTCACACGGAACCCTGGGTTCCGGCGCTCGGCGCGGTCACCGGCAACCAGGCCATCGAGCAGGTGCAGGCGGGGCTCAAGGCGATCTACGTGAGCGGATGGCAGGTAGCGGGCGACGCCAACCTGAGCGGCCAGATGTACCCCGACCAGAGCCTCTACCCGGTGAATTCCGTGCCGGCGCTAGTGCGGGCCATCAACAACGCCTTCCTGCGCGCCGACCAGATCCAGCACGCGTCGGGGAAGAACGGCATCGACTGGCTGGCCCCCATCGTGGCCGACGCCGAGGCCGGCTTCGGCGGCAACCTGAACGCCTTCGAGCTAATGAAAGCGATGATCGAGGCCGGGGCGGCCGCGGTCCATTACGAGGACCAGCTTGCGTCCGCCAAGAAATGCGGCCACATGGGGGGCAAAGTGGTCGTTCCCATCCGCGAGTTCGAACAGAAGCTCATCGCCGCGCGGCTGGCCGCCGACATCTGCGGCGTGCCCACCATCCTGATTGCGCGGACGGATGCCAACAGCGCGGGACTGCTGCTCAACGACGTCGATCCGCGCGACGAACCGTTTCTCACCGGCGAGCGCACGAGCGAAGGTTTCTATTACTTCCGCGGCGGCCTTGACGCTGCGATCGCCCGCGGGCTGGCCTATGCTCCGCTGGCCGACATGCTCTGGTGCGAAACTTCGGAACCGAACCTGGCCGAGGCGCGCCGCTTCGCCGAGTCCATCCACAAGAAGTACCCGGGTAAGCTGCTGGCATATAACTGCTCGCCGTCGTTCCATTGGAAAGGCAAACTCGACGAGAAAACGATCGCCGGCTTCCAACGCGAGCTGGCCGCCATGGGGTACAAGTTCCAGTTCGTGACCCTGGCCGGCTTCCACGCGCTCAACCTCAGCATGTTCGAACTGGCGCGGGATTACGCGCGCTCCGGCATGGTGGCGTACTCCACCCTTCAGGAGCGCGAGTTCGAGCTCGCCAACCAGGACGGCTACGCCGCTGTCCGCCACCAGGCCTTCGTGGGCACCGGCTACTTCGATGAAGTGGCTCAGACCATTGCCGGCGGCGAGTCCTCGCTCACCGCGCTCAAGGGCTCGACCGAAGAGGCGCAGTTCACCTCCGAAGACCACCGCAACGGCCGCAAGCGCACCCGCCAGAAGATCGCCGACGCAGAAACCGCCGCGTAAGAAGACACACCACGTGAGGCCCCTGCGGGACGCGCTCCTGCAGGGGCCCGCGCGTACCCTCGCGAGACGCCTGCAGCAGCCGATCTGGTAGAATTGCGCACATGAATCGCCGTAATTTCCTTCGCAGCGCAGGAGCTTTTGCCGTACCCTTCGCCTCGACTATGAAACATGCCGCGGCGATGAACCAGGCCGCCGGCGGAAAGTTTCGCATCTCCCTGGCCGAGTGGTCTCTCCACCGCGCCATCCAGTCGCGGATGATCACGAACCTCCAGTTTCCGCGCATCGCGCGCGAACAGTTCGGCATCGAGGGCCTGGAATTCGTCAATGGCCTCTGGGAAGCCCCCACGCAGGACTACCTGCGCCGGCTCAAGAAGGAGATGGCGAATTCCGGCACCAAGGGCGTCCTCATCATGTGCGACGGGGAAGGCATGATGGGGCACAGCGACAGCGCCGAGCGCAGAAAAGCGGCGGAGAACCATTTCAAGTGGGTCGAATACGCTGCCGAACTCGGCTGCCATTCGATCCGCACCAACATGTACCCGGACAAGCAGCCTTCCACGCCCGCCGAAATCAGCGCTTTCGTCGACCGCTGCGCGGAAAGCTTCACCAGGCTGTGCGAGTTCGCCAAGACGCACAACATCAACGTGATCATCGAGAACCACGGAGGCATCTCCTCGGACCCGGACGTCGTCGTGCGTCTGATGAAAGCGGTCAACCTGCCCAACTTCGGCACACTCCCCGACTTCGGGAATTTCCCCAAGAACATTGACCGCTACGAGGCGGTGGCCAAACTCATGCCATACGCCAAGGGCGTCAGCTTCAAGTGCTACGACTTCAACGCCGAGGGCTGGGAAACCACCATCGACATGCAGAAGATGATGAAAATCGTGCTTGATGCCGGCTATCACGACTGGGTCGGCATTGAATACGAAGGCAGGCGTCTGACCGAATTCGAAGGCATACAGGCTGCCAAGCGTCTTCTGGATCGCCTGCGTGTGTAAGCGAACACACACAAGCAGTTGAAATTCACCATTTCATCCCGGCGCCTGTGGGGGCGGCTGCTGGTGGCTCTCGCGGGCGGGTTCGTGTGCGCGAACCTTTTCGTCTTTTTTTGGGCGGCACGCTACACGCTCGCGGTCCGCAAGCTCACCCGGGGCGCTGGCGACACGGTGTTTCACGACGCGCGCGGCCGGCCCTGGTTCCGGCTCGACGAGCGGCGCCGCGACGTCCCGCTGGCGAAGATCGCGCCGGTGCTGCGCAACGCCGTCATCGCCGTGGAGGACCACCGCTTTTACAAGCACGGCAGCCTCGACGCCATCGCCATTCTGCGCGCGGGGTCTGAAAACGTGCGGGCGGGCGGTATTGTGCAGGGCGGCAGCACGATCACCCAGCAGCTCGCCCGCATGTTGTTTCTCTCCAACGAACGCACCTGGACGCGCAAGCTGAAGGAAGCCGCGCTCGCGTTCCTGATCGAGCGCCAGTTGACCAAGGACCAGATCCTAGAACTCTATCTGAACCGGGTTTATTTCAGCGGCGGCGTCTACGGCTGCGAGAGCATCTCCCGCAAACTCTTCGGCAAACCCGCGAGCGCCGTCAATCTGGCCGAGGCCGCCATGATCGCCGGGCTCATCCGCGCGCCTTCGGCCCTCTCGCCGTGGCAGAATCCCGAGGGCGCCCTCAAGCGCAGCCGCGTCGTGCTGGCGCGCATGCGGGAACTCGGTTTTATTCGGCCCGAAGACGAGCGCGCCGCCCTCGGCTCCCCGCCCGCCATCAGGCCGTGGACGGTGGCCAACGAGTCCTCCGCTTCCTGGGCCCAGGAGTTTTTGCGGCAGCAGTTCCGTGACCGCTTCGGTGACGATCACCCGCCCGACTGGCAGGTTCACACCACCTTCGTCCCCGAATTGCAGGACATCGCCGCCCGCGCGGTCGCCCGCGGCCTCGCCCGCTTACGCAACCGCCGCGTCCAAGCCGCGCTGGTAGCCGCCGATCCGAACACCGGGGACCTGCTGGCCCTGATCGGAGGCCGCAGCTTTGGGGAATCCCGGTTCAATCGCGCCACACGCGCCCGGAGGCAGCCCGGGTCCGCGTTCAAGCCGTTCCTGTTCGCGGCGGCGCTGGAGCGCGGCTACTCCCCGGTTTCGGTGCTCTCAGGACTGAACAAGATCGACGCCGGCTTCGAGGAGTGGGTCCCCGCGAACGCCCACGGCGAGTTGCCCGACGAACTGACCCTGAGAGAAGCGCTGCTTGAATCCAACAACCGCGCCGCCGCCGCGCTCGGACGGCAGATCACGACCGCGCCGCTGCTGCGCGTCGCCAACGACCTCGGAATGCGCAACCTGCCCAACGTGCCGTCGCTCTCGCTGGGCACGGGCGAAGTCACGCCCTTCGAGCTCACGATGGCCTACGCCGTATTCGCCAACGGAGGTTGGGCCGTCACGCCGCGCTCCATCGTCAAGGTGCTGGACGCGGGCGGCTCCAAGGTGCTGGAAAACGAGGTCCGGCGCAAGCGCGTCCTCTCGCGGGAGTCGGCATTTCAGATGGTTTCGATGCTGCGGGACGTGCTGGACCGCGGCACAGGAGCGCAGGCGCGCGCGCTCGGCGTGCGCTTCGACGCCGGAGGGAAAACCGGCACCACGGACAATTTCAAAGATGCCTGGTTCGTGGGCTTTTCGACATCGATTGTCGCCGGCGTGTGGGTGGGACTTGACCAGCCCGCCCCGATCGGTCCCAACGCCTACGGCGCCAGCGTCGCCCTGCCCATTTGGGCCGACTTCATGCGCGAGGCTGCCCGGCTGCGCCCTCCCGGCCGCTTCGAACCGCCTGCATCCCTCCGCCAGGAGACGCTGTGCAGAATCTCCTACCTCGCGCCGCTTGACGGCTGCCCGACTTACACCGAATTTTTCAAAGACGGCGACGCCGTCCCGACCCGCCTCTGCCCGATTCACTCGGGCAGCATCCCCCAGCGCGCCGCCCGCGCCTTTCGGAGCGTCTTCTCGCGCCTCAAGGGTCTGTTCGGGAAATAACCTCCGCGGGCGCCCGGGACGGCAGCATCCGTCTTATCTCGCCGGGAGCTTCTTCAACAGGCTCTCGACCAGCTCCAGGCGCCTTCGCAGGTCATCCCGCATGGCCGGCGTACGCGTGCGGCGGATTTCGGGCGCCAGCTCGCTTCGCTCCTGCTCCAAGAGCTCGGCGATCAGGTCCCACTCCGCATCGCTGAGTTCGGGCTGAGTTTTCGCGGCAGGATTCATGGCTTGATCCCCCCAATCCCCGGCTCCATTCTACGGCTAATGGCTGCGGAGTGGAATGGCGACAGCGGGGCATTAAGATCGCGTAAGGCGGCGCTCCGCCGCATTCGCGGATAATGATGTTCTATGGGCAGTTTGTTGTTGGCCCTTCTACTGGCGTCAGCCGCGCCCGAGCCTCCCACCCTCGAGCTGCGCGGGCGCATTGAACCGCCGCCCCCCAAGGCCCTTGTGGCGATATACGGAGCATACTCGCCTTTCACGGCTGTTACCAACGCGGGCCCCGACGGAAAATTCCGTTTCAGGAACCTCCCCGCTGGAACCTATACGCTTATGGTCTCGGTATCGGCGCAAGGCGAGGTTCAGCAAACGATCGTGGTCACTCCGACGCTAGCGGACGCAAACGGCCGCGTGGAGGTCACCGTCCCGTTCCGTCCCGTTAGCGGAACAAAGGCCTCCGGCGCGACGATTTCCCTTGGAGAGCTCGCGACCCCGGATTCGGCGCGCTCCGCCTACGCCCGCGCCCAGGAGGCGTTGCGGAAGCAAAATGTCGAGGAGGCCATCAAGCACCTCCAGCGCGCGGTGGAGGAATATCCAAAATTCTCCGCGGCCTGGAATAACCTGGGCACCATCGCCTATCACGCTCAAAAATACGAGGAGGCCGAAAAGTACTTCCGTAAGGCGCTTGACGCCGATGCCTCGCAATACGCGCCGCTGGTGAATTTGGGCGGGGTCCTTTTGAATCTCAAGAGGCCGAAGGAGGCGCTCGAATTCAATCGCCGCGCCATCCACGAACGCCCCGACGACGCGCTGGCCAACTCCCAATTGGGCATTTCCTATTTCTGGCTCAAGGATTACGACTCGGCCTTGAAGTATCTCAGGCTGGCCAAGGAATTGGACCCGGCACACTTCTCCAAGCCGCAACTGCTGCTGGCGCAGATCTATCTCCAGCGGAACGAGCCTGAGAACGCCGTCGCCGAACTGGAGGACTTTATCGCCCGCCATCCCGACGCCCCCGAAGTCCCGGAAATCCGCAAGAAACTGGAAGCCATCAAGGCGCGGTAAGACGATTTGCCGCCGGCAGCCTGCTCGTTTTCTCGCTCTCGTTTGTTGCTGTGCTAACTTGTGGTTTTCCATGGGCAAGAAGAAGAAGGAAAAGGCGCGGGTTACCCCGGCAGGCGCAGAACTGAACATTCGATGGGACCGCTGGGCTCCAGTGCTGCTTTGCGCCGCGGTTGTTGCGTTCTACTGGGTTCCCTTGACGTCGGAACACGTCAGCATTCAATGGGACGCTGTCGACGTACACTACACGCAGCAGAAGTATTTCGCCGAAAGGCTGCTGTCCGGAAACCTGCCCTTCTGGACCCCGTACATCTTCTCCGGCTATCCCTTCCTCGCCGATCCGCAAACCGGCGCCTGGTATCCCTTGAACTGGCCTTTCTTTCTGCTCGGAATCACCCCGCGCTCGATCGGCCTGGAAATTCTGCTGCATGCATTGCTGGCCTGCACCGGGGCGTATTTCCTGGCGCTGAAATTACTGGGCCGCACGGCCCCGGCGATTGCCGCCGGCCTGTTTTACGGGCTCTCCGGATCCTTCACCGGGCACACTTCGCATCTGGGCATTTTTCAAACAGCGGCGTGGCTGCCCTGGCTTCTTCTCGCCTTTAAGCGGTCAGTGGAACTCCCTTCCGTTCGCAACGTCATGCTTACAGCGGCGGCCGGAGGAGTGATGGCTCTGGCGGGGCACTTCCAGACCGCCCTTTACGCGTTCACCGCCCTCGCGCTGTTTGGCGCAGCCGAAATCTGGCGCAATCCGCGGCTGTGGCGCCGGGCAGCAGCGGTGCTGGCGGCGGCGTCCGTCGTTGCGGTCCTGCTGACTGCGGTGCAAACGCTACCGGGCCTCGAACTGGTTTCGCACTCCATCCGGGCAAGCCTGGATGCGGGCAAGTTGACCGATGGCATCCTGCATCCCAAGGCGATGCTCACGCTGCTATTTCCGAACGCGCTCGGCGCGGTATCCGGCGAATACACGGGGCCCGTGGACGTCACCCAGTACTATTTCTATGCGGGCATTCTGTTTCTTCCGCTGGCGGCGCTGGGGATGGGAAACCGCGGGATCCGGTTGTCCGTGATCCTTCTTGTGGCGCCCGCTCTCTGGTACGCGCTGGGGCCGGGCTTCGGCCTTTACCGGCTGATCGCGCTGTTGCCGGGGTTTCATAGTGTCCGCGCCCCGGTTCACGTCTGGTTCGTGATCGGTCTCGGGCTCGCGGTCGCGGCCGCAGCCGGTGTATCCGAGCTGCTACGGCGCTGGCCAGCCCGTTACGTTGCTCCCCTGCTGCTGGCGTTCGTATTTGGCGACCTGCTGCATTGGAACGGCGCGGGCAACCGTGTGGCGTTCGCGCAGGCTCGCTTCGAGCAGTTATACGGCTCGCCGCAGCGCGCGCTACAGCAGGTGGCGTCCAGCCAGCCGCCGCTTACACGTTTCATGGCGCCCGAAAAGCTTATGGCGCTCGGCCCTTTCAACGCGCCGCTTGATGTAAAACTCGAAGCCACTTACGGCTATAACCCTCTGAAACTGACCGCGTACGATGAGTATCTGCAGGCTGCGGCGGGAAACCCGAAACTTATCGACGGCCTGAACGTGAGCCGCGTGCTGAATATGAACCGTGGAAGCGTGGATGAACACCCGTCCGCGTTGCCGCGCGCGTACTTCGCCAAGTCGGTCGCCTATGCGAAAACCGCCCAGGAATCGCGAAAGATGCTCGCTACACTCAATCCCGCGGAAACCACGGTCATTCTGGGCGAGCCGCTTGCTATCGAGCCGGACAATGCGGCAGTGGCCGAAGTAACACACCAGGATGAGCGCAGCCTGAAGGTGCGCTACCGGACGGCTTCCGACGGGCTGCTGCGGATTGCCGTTCCGTATTACCCCGGCTGGCAAGCATTCGTCGATGACCAACCACGGCCTGTCTTACGAGCCGATCACGCCTTCATCGGCGTACCCGTGCCGGCAGGCGCGCACGAACTCACCCTGCGCTTTCAATCTACTTACTTCTCCCTGGGCGCCGGCATCAGTCTGGCGACGGCCCTGCTCATTGCCGCGGGTATCTTCTTTTCGCGGAGCGGGCGCGCAGCCGGCCGCGAGCACAGCGGCGCGGCTAATCCAGCCGCTTGTGAAACCGCAGTGCGCTCAGGCTCATGATGGCGCCGCCGTAAACCAGCAGCGCCGTCATCTGCGGCCACAGCGTCTCCACGCCGGTTCCCTTCAGAAAGATCCCGCGTACGATTTCGAGGAAATACCGCACCGGGTTCACATAGCTCAGCCATTGCACAACCACCGGCATATTGCGAATCGGAAAAGCAAATCCGCTCAGCATAAACGCCGGCATGAAGAAGAAGAAGGACGCCATCAGCGCCTGCTGCTGCGTGTTCGAGATCGTGGAAACGAACAGTCCCAGCCCCACCGTGCTCAGCAGAAACAGGCACGCACATAGCAACAGCAGCAGCACGCTGCCGCGGAAAGGAATCCCAAACACCAGCAGCGCGGCAACCGTGATCAGGATTACGTCGAACAGTCCCGCCGCCGCGAACGGCAGCGTCTTGCCCAGCATCAGCTCGAACGGCCGGATCGGCGTCACCATCAACTGCTCCATGGTGCCGATCTCCTTTTCGCGCACGATCGCCATCGCCGTCAGCATCAGCGTCACCAGCGTGATGATGTTCACCACGACGCCCGGAACGAAGTAGTTGCGGCTGCGAAGGTCTGGGTTGAACCAGACGCGGCTGCGCACATCCACTTCAGGCACGCCCAACCCCACCGGTCCGCCGGTTGCCGTCGTCCGCCCCACGAGCTTTTCCCGCTGCTGGCGGGCAAGCATGCTGCTCGAGAACCTGGCCACCACCTGCCCGGCGTACGCCGAAATAATCGCGGCCGTATTCGAGTTCGTGCCGTCCACGAGCACCTGCACCGAGCTCGTCTCGCCCCGCAGAATGTCCCGGTGGAACCCCGGCAGCACCGCCACCACCGCCTGCACCTTGCCTTCGTCCAACAGCAATTGCGCCTCGGCCTGGCTGGTCGGATTGGCGCGGATCTCGAAATGCCCGGAGCCTTCAAAAGACGCCCGCAGCTCGCGGCTCAGCGGCGACCGGTCCTGGTCCATCCATGCAATGCGCGCATTATCCACGTCCAGGTTCACCGCATACCCGAACACGATGAGCTGCACCAGCGGCGGAAGAAACAGCAAAATGCGCATCCGGGGCTCTCTCAGCGTCTGCCGGAATTCCTTGCGCACGATTTCGCGAATCCGTCTCCACATGGCTCAGGCCACCTTCTGCCGCAGCTTCCTCGTCGCAACCACAAAAGCGGCGGCGCCGTAGACTACGAGAAGTGCCACCTGGCCCCATAGAATCTCGAGCCCCACGCCCTTGAGGAACACGCCCTTCAACACCGTAACGATGTACCGCGCCGGCACAATGTACGAGATCAACTGGATTACCGCCGGCATGTTTTCGATCGAGTAGACGAACCCGGAAAGCAGCAGCGCAGGCAAGAACGAACTCAGCATGCCCAACTGGTACGCTTGCACCTGGGTCCGCGCTGCCGCCGAAATCAGAATTCCCCAGCACAGGGAACCGAACAGGAATATGGAAGTGGCGCCGATCAGCAGCAGCGGATTGCCCCTCAGCGGCACGCCAAAAACCAGCACCCCCACAGCAACCGCCATCAGCGTGTCGATAAACCCGAGCGCGAAAAACGCCAGCATCTTTCCCAGAACCACTTCGGCCGGCCGCACGGGAGTCGAGAGCAACTGCTCCATCGTTCCCGTTTCCCACTCGCGCGCGATCGTCAGCGAGGTCAGCAGCGCCGTGATGATCGCCAGAATGGTTGCGATCAGCCCGGGCACCAGGTAGTTCCGCGACTTCAGCTCGCTGTTGTAGAGTACGCGCAGGCGGGCGTCCACCGGAGCCTCCATTCGCCCGCCGCCCTTCTGGTCGAGCGCCCGCGCGCGCACGTCGTAGGCGTAGTTTTGCAGCAGCGCCTCGGCGTACCCCTTCGCGATCGACGCCGTGTTCGAGTCGCTCCCGTCGAAGATCAACTGCACCTGGGGTTGCCTGCCGCTCAGCAGCTCGCGCGAGAAATCCTGCGGGATCACTACCGCCAACAGCGCCTTGTCGCGGTCGATTTCCCGCTCGATGGCGCGGTAGCCGTCCACCGAACCCAGGACATCGAAGAACCGCGAGCCCGCGAACCGCGCGATCGCTTCCCGGCTTTCCGGCGAGCTGTCCATGTCGTAGATCAGCGTCGGGATGCGGTCCACATCGAGCGTCAGGCCGTAGCCGAACAGCAGCAGCATCACCAGCGGCACCGCCAGGGCCATCACCAGGCTTCGCGGGTCCCGGACGATGTGCAGAAACTCCTTCCGCGTCATCGCGTACGTGCGCCGCAGATTCACGCCGCCCTCCTCTCCTCCTGCTCGATCATGGCCACGAACACGTCTTCCATCGACGGCTCGATCGCCTCCAGCCTCCGCACTTCGATTCCGGCCGCCGCCAGCACAGCGCGGATTCGCGGAATCGCCGTCGCCGGATCGCCCACGGTGACGTGCAGCCCGCCACCGAACACCGCCGCCTCATGAACGCCCTCGATCCCCTCCAGCGCTTTCATGCTCGCCAGCGGATCGGACGAGTCCAGATCCAGCAGCCGCTGCCCGGTGAGCGACCGCTTCAGCTCGTCCGGCGCGCCGAGCGCGATGATCCTGCCGCGATACATCAGCGCCAGCCGGTGGCAGTACTCGGCCTCGTCCATGTAGTGCGTGGAAACGAAGATGGTGTGCCCGGCTTCCGAAAGCTGGTAGATCAGGTCCCAGAAATCGCGGCGCGCGATCGGGTCCACTCCCGAGGTCGGCTCGTCCAGGAAGAGAATCGGAGGCCGGTGCAGAATCGCGCAGCCCAGCGCCAGGCGCTGCTTCCATCCTCCCGACAGCAGCCGCGTCATGGATTGCCGCCGGTCCTCCAGCCCCGCCATTCTCAGGATGTATTCCTTCCGCGCCGCCGCCTCGTCTTCCGGAACGCCGTAGATTCCTGCGAAGAAATCGATGTTCTCTTCCACGCGCAGGTCGTCGTAGAGCGAGAATTTCTGCGACATGTAGCCGATGCTGGCCTTGATCGATTCCGCCTGCGTCGCCACGTCGTAGCCGCCCACCCTGGCGCTTCCCGATGTCGGCCTCAGCAGCCCGCACAGAATGCGTATGGTGGTGGACTTCCCCGCCCCGTTCGGCCCGAGAAACCCAAAGATCTCCCCGCGCCTCACGGTAAGCGAAATGTGGTCCACCGCCGTGAAGTCCCCGAAGCGCTTTACCAGGTCGCGCACTTCCACCGCCGCGCCGTTTCCGTTCACTGCGCCCCCTCCTTGCGAATCAGGGCGATGAAGACATCCTCCAGGGACGGCTCGATTTCCTGAAACTCCGCGCCGATTTCCGCGGCCAGCCGGGCCGGCGATGTCCGCGACGTATCCAGAAACACATGAAGCTTGTCTCCCGACGGCTCCACGCTCAGCACGCCCGGGATCGCACGCAGCGTTTCCCGCGCCGCACGCCGGTCCGGCGCGTCCACCTCGTAGCACTTTTCCGGAAGCGAAGTCTTGAGCGCCCGCGGCGAATCGCAGCGGATCAACCGCCCCCGGTCGATCAGTCCCACGCGGTTGCACCTCTCGGCTTCGTCCAGGTACGCGGTCGTGATGAACACGGTCAGGCCGCCCTTCACCAGTTCGTAAAGAATCGCCCAGAAATCCCGCCTCGATACCGGGTCCACCCCGCTCGTCGGCTCGTCCAGAAACAACACCTGCGGATGGTGCAGCAGCGTACACATCAGGGCCAGCTTTTGTTTCATGCCGCCGGAGAGCTTGCCCGCCTGACGGTTCCGGAACGGCTCCATGCGCGTCATTCGAAGCAGCCGGACCATCAGGCGGTCGCGCTCCTCGCCCGTCACGCCGAACAGGTCCGCGTAAAAGCGCATGTTTTCCTCGACCGTGAGGTCCGCGTACAGCCCGAACCGCTGCGCCATGTACCCGATGCGGTCCTTCACCGCGTCCGGATCGCGGGCCACGTCGTATCCGGCCACCTCGACCCGGCCCTCGGTAGGATCGAGCAGACCGCAGAGCAGCCGCGCCGTTGTCGTCTTTCCCGCGCCGTCCGGCCCAACCAGCCCGAAAATTTCGCCGCGCGCCACCTCCACGTTGAAGCGGTCCAGCGCCGTCAGCGCACCAAACCGGCGCGTCAGGTTCTCCGCGCGGATCATCACTTCGGTGCTCATCGGTCCACCAGAATCACGGCGTCCGCGGGCATGTTCGCCTTCAGCTCGTGGTGCGGGTTCTCCACCTCGATCTTGATCCGGTACATGAGCTTCGCGCGCTCTTCCGTTGTCTGGATCTGCTTAGGAGTGAACTCAGCCTCCGACGAGATGAACGTGACCCTCCCCGGATACACCTTGCCTGGAAAGGAATCGGTGGTGATGTTCGCCTTGTCCCCGATCTTCACCCGGCCCAAATCGAGTTCGCTGATGTAGGCCCGCAGCCAGGGATGCTCGATGTCGCCGACCGTCAGC
Organism: Acidobacteriota bacterium; assembly: GCA_029776225.1. Taxonomy (GTDB): domain Bacteria; phylum Acidobacteriota; class Terriglobia; order Bryobacterales; family Bryobacteraceae; genus Fen-330. Next base: position 78,821 of record JAKOTR010000008.1, read on the forward strand.
ACCGTCGTCCCCGCCGCGATAATCTCGCCGGGCTCGGCCGACTTCACCAGCACCACCCCGTCTATCGGCGACACGGCCTCCGTATCCTTGAGCTGCGTTTCGATGATCTGCAAATCGGCCTTGCGCGCGGCGACGTCTGCCGCCCGGGTCTTGAGCTCTTCCCGCCTGCGCTGCAACTCCAGCCGTTGCGCCTGGGCCAGCCGCAACGCCGCCCGGGCCTGCGCCATCATCGCCCGCGCCTGCTCGATCGTCTCCTGGCGCGGACCTTCCATCACCAGCGCGAGCTGTTCCTTCGCCGTCTTAAGCTGCGCTTCGGCCGCCTCATAGCGGGTGCGGTACTGGTCGTGGTCGGCCGCGGAAATGTCGTCGTTGGCGAACAGCATTTGCGCCCGCTTCCAGTCCCTGGCCGCCCGCTCGTACTCCGATTGCGCCCGGTCCACCGCCGCCTGGGCCTGCTGCTTTTCCTGGCTGCGCGATCCGGCAAGCAGTTCCGCCAGTTTCGCCTCCGCCGCCCGCACTTCGGCCTGCCGCTGCTGGATCTGCCCCTCCAGCGTCTCGCTCTGCCACTCGATCGCCGTGCGCTGCTGCGCCAGCATCGATTCGGCCGCCGCCAGCGCCGCCAGCGCCCGCTCGCGCTGGGCCAGCAATTGCTCCTTGTCCAGACGCGCCACTACCATCCCCTTCCGCACCAGATCGCCCTCTCCCACCGTGCGTTCCACCAGCTTGCCGGGGATCTTGAACGCGATATCCACCTGCGTCAGCTCGATATTCCCCGACACCCGTATGCTGTTCCCTTCCCCGTCGCGAAACCGCTTCCACGCAGACCAGCCGGCCACCGCCGCTGCCACAATCACAATTGCCGCTACCGCTCGTTTCCTGGACATAAGAGTTCCCTCACTGAATCGCCCGGTCGACCGACCCCATCGCCTGCGCGAGGCTGATCCGCGCCAGGTTATAGGCCAGCAGCGCCGCGATCTGGTTGTCCCGAGCGCGCGCCAGCCGCGCCTGCGCGTCCGCCGGCTCCAGCGTGCCGGCGACGCCCGCTTCGTATCTGCGCCGTGCCTGCGCCGCTTCTCTTTCCGCCAGCTCCAGCCCCTCCCGCGCCACCTTCAACTGCTCCTCGGCCGAGCGCAGACTGTCCAGCGCCAGCCGGATCTCCAGTTCAATCTGGTCTTTCAGGTCCGCCGTCCGGATCGCCTCCTGCCGCAATTCCGACAGGCTCTCCTGCCGCCGCGCGTCGCGCCGCCCGCCGTCGAACAGGGGGACGCGCACGGCTACGCCATAAGTGCGCGTCGGCAGCGAGCTCCCCAACCCGGTGCCGATCGAACCGTAGTCGGCGAAACCCGCCACCGAAGGCAGCCGCTCGAACTTCACCGCCGAGTAGTTCAGCCGCGCCGCGCGCTCCCGCGTTTCCTGCGCCTTCAAATCGGCGCGCTCGGCCAGCGCACGTTCAGCCGCCTCCTTGAGGTCCGTCTCTTCTACCGGAACGTAGCTGAGCGAGTCCGTTAGCTCCACCTCGGTGTCCAGGCTCATGCTCATGCCGCGCAGCAGTTCCAACCGCGCCTGGCGCCGCTGGTTGTCTGCCACCACAAGCCGCTGCCGGTCGTTGGCAAGCTGCACCTGCGCCCGCGTCACCTCGATCCCCGTGCCCACGCCGGCGTTCCTGCGGTTCACGGCCAGCCGCTCGATCGTTTCGGACAGCTCCACGTCCGCCTTCACCGCTTCCCAATGCGCCTGCGCCGCAAGCGCCGTATAGTAGAGGCGCGCCACCTGCGCCGCGATCTGCTCCCGCACGTTTGCAGCTTCGGCCTTCGCACCCTCGATTCCGGCGCGCGATGCCTGGAACCGCCGGATCGAGCTGAAATCGAATACGCTCTGCGTGGCGCTCAGCCGCGCGTCGAAGGTGCTGAACGGCCCCACGAACGTCGGCACGGCGACTCCGGGAAACGGCAAATTGAACCGTATGCCCATAGCCGCCAAATTCCGCGTCTGGCTCTGATACGACGCCTGCCCGTCAACGTTCGGCAGCAGCGCCGCTCGCGCCTGCGCCGAACGCGCCCGGCTCTGGCGCATCGCCTCTTCCGCCAGTTGGATTCGCGCGTTGCCCTCCGGCGCCAGCGCGATCTCCACCGCCTGCTTCAAACTGAGGCGAAGCGGTTGCCGCTCCGTGAGCTCCTGACCGAACACCGCCAGCGGAACAAGCAAGAGCATCAATTGCCTTTGCACTGCGGTTCTCCTTTCGCATTCCCGACGGCCGACGGCGCCCGGAACCCCGCCGCGACGAACGCAACCATACGCTCCAGAACCACGCGGCTGTCCGAGATGTCGCACACGCCGCCGGATATCGCCTTGAGCCGTTGCAGCCCGGTGAGCGTTTGCGCGAACACCGCAATCGCGAAATGCAGCTTCCAGTACAGTTCCTCGAGCGGCAGCTCGGGCATGGCCCGCTGAATCGCCGCCACGAACCGCACCCTGACCTCCGCCAATTCTTCGAGGAACACCCGCGAGAGCATATCGCTGGGATCGGAGTACATCCGGCCGACGAGGCGGCCGAAGGTCATGAATCCCTGCAGACCTTGCGGCGAACACAGCACCGGCTCGATAAACGCGCGCAGCACTTCCTCCACCGAGAGCGGCTTGCCGCGCGCTTCAAGCTGGTCCAACAGTTCCAGCCGCCTCTTGTTGATCGGAACCAGCCGCCGGGAAAACACCGCGCGGATCAAGGCCTCTTTGCTCTGGAAATAGTAGTTGACCGCAGCGATATTCGCGCCCGCCGCCGCAGTGATCTGCCGTAACGAGGTGTTGGCGAACCCGCGATCGGCAAAAAGCTGCTCCGCGGCGTCGAGTATGCGGTCTTTGGTGCTGATCTGCTCCACCTCGCCTCCCAAACGCTTGTTTCAAACAATCGTTTGATTCAATCATACGCGCTTCGCCCGTGTCCGTCAAGGCTTTTTTGGAGCTTCCAAAGGGGGTTCAGCCGTGCGGAATAGGGAACTCAGCCTACCGCGGACAGACGGCAGAGATCGGCATTAGAAGGGAGCGCGGACGGGACAAACCACAAGGAACCGCGGATACGACCCTCGAGCGGGGCCAGAAGAGCCGGCCCCGCGAAGGCCGCGCCAATTCTACAGGCCAGGCTCTAGTTCGCTTGCCCGGCAGGCTTCGTCTGCTCGGCCTTGGCCTTTTCCGATTTGTCCTTCTTGATCGGACTGATGATCACATGCGCGTTCCGGCCCTCCAATCGAGGTTGGCCTTCCACGGCGCCGTAACTGGAGAGGTCCTGCGCGAAGCGCATGAGCAGCTTCTGGCCAAGGTCCACGTGGGCGATTTCGCGCCCGCGGAATTGCACGACCGCCTTGACACGGTTGCCTTCCTGCAAGAAGCGGATGGCGTGATTCTTCTTGAACTCGTAGTCGTGATCGTCCGTGTTGGGACGGAACTTGAGCTCTTTCACCTGAATCACGTGCTGCTTCTTCTTGGCCTCTTGCTGCTTTTTCTTGATCTCGTACTGCCACTGGCCGTAGTCCATGGCCTTGGCCACGGGAGGTTCGGCGGTGGGAGCGACAAGGATCAGATCGAGGCCCATATCCTGAGCGCGCCGGATTGCGGCCGCAGTGGGCATGATCTCGACAGTACCGTCGGGAAAGACGGCCCGCACTTCCCGCACGCGGATCGCCTCGTTAACGTTTTCCCGGATTCTTTGTCTGCGAGGTGGAAAATTTCTGCCTGGATACATGAAGTCACTTAGGTCCCGGTATGGCCGGCGGAGACAGGTCCGTCCCTGGGTGGGAATATGACGCGGTCACTGCGCCAGACGGGATGGTTGTAGCTTCCCTCAACATTCGGATTTGCTCCCAAGGTTAGCGCAAACGGAAGTTTCCTTCAAGTCGGTATTTGCTCCCAGGTACCGGATTCCCCCCCGTCACGCCAATACCCGGTGGGTAATGACGCCCTTCCCCCAGACCGTCTGCCGGCCGACTCCGATCCATTTTGCCGCGCGGAGGTAGGGCAAAAACTCCCCGAGGTTCCCCTCGTACTCCGCTTCCCCCACGAACCCGCCAAGCGGATGCCGCTCGCCCGTCCTCGCTGAGCGCCGTTCGGCCTCGGTAAAGTCCAGTTGCGACCGCGTGAGTTGCACCTGCGCCGCACGCTCGCCCATCCCTTTGAAATCTATCTCCAGCGGGCCTTCTCCGTAAAGCGCGCGGAGCGTGCTCAGCCGGTCCCGTATCCGCCCGAACAGCACTTCGAAGTCGAGCCGCGTCGCCAGCAGTTGCCCGTGCTTCAGTTCGGTCGGCGTCAGAAACTCCACCAGCACTCTGGAGGCCGCTTCCCCGGTCTGCTCGAGGTTCAGTTCGACCGGAGGCGGCAGTTCGGTCATCAGAAATGTGGCGCCGTCGTACACGCAGGCGGCCGGATTTCCGCTGGAATCGAGCTGGTAGACGCCCTCCAGGCTCGCCCGGCCGCGCCGCGGCCCGATTCCTTGGGTCGATAGCTGCGCGAAAGCCAGCACGAAGTACACGATCGCCGGCTCTTTCAAATCGAACAGGTGAATGTCGAAGTGAAATGCGCCGCCCGGCTCGATTGTGCAGCCGTCCAGATGCGCGGCCCGGAACACAAACGGGCGCGGCCAGTCGCGCAGCCCGCTGGGACCGGCGGTAATCGCCACCGGCTCGAAGATCCGCGCGTAAGGGCATGTGGCCCGCATTTCGCAGGTGCGCGAGTCGTGGCAACGGTTGATGCACACGAGCTGCTTGAATATCGTGCCGAACGCGCCCCTGACGATGTTGCCCGATCTCCCCGGCGGGAAGTAAATCGTATTCCGCGCTCTGAATTGGAAGCGGAAGGCGAGCAGCCTGAACTTCAGATTCCCCGGACCCACTGCCGCTTTCGGCGGCTCCAGCCTCGTGCCACAGTCGGACACTTCACTCCTTCGGAGGGTAGCGCCCTCCAAAAGTTTCATAATACCGTGCCAGCAGGCCTAAGGCGCGGCGTTTAGAAAGCGAAGCTCAACCCCGCCATGGGGATGAAGCTGTGCACCCACCCGCTGATCTTCGATCCCGGAAAGGGCGCGATCACTTCCTTCGGAGGCGGCGTGATGTAGTCGCGCATCTCGATCGTCAGGAACATGCTGTCGCTCAGCCTGTACTTCAGGCCGCCTCCCACGCTGAGCAGCCCCTTGACCTCCGATGTCTTCGTCAGGATGGCGAACTGGGCCAGCGGCTGCGACACCGTCTCCTTGCCGGTGCCCTCATACACCTTCACGCCGCCGCCCACCGCGGCGAAGGGCCGGAGCCTGGATTCCTTATCGGAAGCATAGAACAGCAGGTCGTAGTGGACCGCCTGGGAGCGCCCGCCGAACTTCGCTTCCGTGCCGCCCGAGGACACCTTGAGATCGCTCATCTGGTAGGTGTAGCGGATCTGCCCGCCAATCCAGTTGTAGAGGTTATGCGTGCCGAATGCGCTGAAGGCAGCACCCTCCTTGAAGCCCGCGGTCGCTTCTGCCGAATCCCGTTTGACCGTCAGGTTCTTGTAGAACGAGTAACCGGCGGCGCCGCCGATTTCCCACTCCTGCGCCAGGCACGTTGCTGCCAGCGAGAGCGCAATGAAAGAAAGCGTCAGTTTTCGCATGATTGTCTGGATCCCGAGCCTACTTCACCACCCGCACATTCACCGTGGCCGTGTACGCGCCTTGTGAGATCGTCAGCGGAATCTGCATTCCCGTCGGAACTCCCTTGAACGGAACGTACGCGTTGATCTGGTACACCCCGACCTGGCCCGGCGCCAACCCGGCAAACGCCACCGGCAGCCGCACGCCGCCTAGCGTGACCTCAGGCTCTATCACAACTTCTGCGAGCGCGGGCTCCCCAGGTCCCGGCATGCCGGATTCGACACGCGGGATGGTTGCTCCCAGCCCGGTCACATAAATCACCAGCCAGTCGTCAAGGTGGACGGGGTTGGAGGGCGTCACGATCAGGTTGTTGGCCGCCCGCGCCACAGCGGGCATCGAAGAGTCCCAACCCTCGACCGGCACGTGGAACACCGCGGGCGCAACCGGCTGGATGTTGAAGGTGAACGTGTTGCTCACTCCCGCCGGGGTGCGCAGCACCATCGTCCCCTCGCCGCTCACGTCCACCGGCAGTTGCCCCCTGATTTCCGTCGGCGAAACGAGAATCAATGGCGTCAAGACTCCGTTCACGGTCATGCAGCTATCGCCGAGGATGGTAGGCAGCGGGATCTGGCTCGCGGCCTGGCTCACAGGCGCCAGATTGTGTCCGAGAATCGAGATCAGCCCGCCCGGAGCCACGCCCTTTGAGGCGTCCGCCTTGCTCACGACCTTCTCAATCAGCGGGTTGGCCACTTCGGCATCGTAGTCCCACGCCAGAACGGTCAGTCCGGAGGTCGATAGCGACAGGATCCCGTTGCGGTTGGGCAGCGGCACCAGCGTCCGGACAAAGCCGCCAACTTCCTCCGCCGGCAGCAGCGGCGCTTCGCTCATCCGCGCCGGCTGCAGGCTGAACGGCGCAAACAAGTCCACTCTCTGGATCACGCCCGGGCTGGAAGAGTCCGGCGCGGTCGTCCGCAGTCCCCTGCCGTCCACGATGGCGAAGCCCGAGCTGATTCCCGAGGTGGATTCGAACGTGTGGATCCCCACCAGCGACTTGTTCATCAGAATGTTGCCCACTACGTACAGGTCGTCGCTCAAGGCCGCGTAAGCGCCCGAAAGCTCCTTGACGTCCTGCCGCGCGGCCACCCAGGTGTCGGCGGTGGCATCGTACAGCATCACCCTGCCGGTCGGCTCCGCCATCAGGATGGCCGAGCCCGATGGAGTCGCAGAGAGCACGGCATTGATATCGATGTCGTTCTCGTAGATTCCCAGCGTGGGCAGTTCCACCGCCAATCCCACCCCCAGGAGGATGCGGTCCACCGTGTGCTTGGGCCCCGCCACCCGCGAGGCCGCCAGCACCGCCTCATTCGAGACTGCGATTGACCGCGGGTAGTGGCCCGGCGGGAACACGATGTACTTTTCAAACTGCAGCGTGTCCAGGTCAAACACGTGGGCCACCTGCGAGTTGTCTGCGCCGGTGATCAGGTAGCGGTTGTCCCTGGTGATCGCCATGGACATGGGCGTGGTGCCCGTTTTCAGCGTCGCGATCTTTTCGTAGGTGCCGGCATCGTAGACCAGCACCTCGTTCATGTCCTCCCGCAGCACGTAGAACCGGTTCCGCACGGGGTCCGCCAGAATGTCCGACAACTTGCCCGGGATGTTGATCAGCATGCCGCGCTGGTCGGGTTCGCGGTTGTTGATCAGAATCCTCACCGGCCGTGGCACGTTGACCGCCGCGGTAGACCGGATCTCGATGAATCCGCTCACCGTGCCGCGATAGTTGCTGAACACGCTCGGATCCACCGACACCTTCACAATCGCCGGCGTGGTTCCGGACGCGGGAGAAAACGTGACGCCCGGAAGCGTGGTAGTCAGGGTGAAATCGGTCTCCACGCCGCTAGGATTGTAGATGGTGATCTCCTGGGTCATCGCGCGGCGGTCGCACCAACTCCCCGTGAACAGCAGGTCTTCCTTGTCCGCGGCGACGCGGTGCAAGTTGGCCATCGAGCCCACCGGCAGGATCATCAGCCCGCTGTCGGAAGTGCCGTACAGCACTTCGCGGGACGAAGACAGCACCGACCTTCCCGTCAGGTTCTCCGGCAATCTGAACCTTTCGCGAACGGTCAGGTTGTCCCAATCCATCACGTGCAGAATCGGAGGACCGGTTTCGGCGTCCTGCACTGGCGTCTTCTCCTGCGGCGTTACGCACACCTTGACCCCACCGACCTCGCTGCAGACCTCCTCTTCCTCCTCTTTTTCCGGATTCGCCGGCGCCACCTGGACGTAAACGCGCTGCCGCTCCGTGTCGAAAGCATGGCTCCCGATATCGAAGTTTCCGGAGGAATCGGGGAATTGCGCCAGGACGAAGCCCTGACGGTGGTACAGGGCCCAGCCGGCCATGAACCGGGACCCGGTGGCGTCCGCGCTGACCACCCGCGGTCCGAGCGGCGGCTCGGACTTCCAGACTGCCATGTCGATTTCCTTGGTCGCCGTTGAATACGCGAACACAAGTGCCTTGTCTTCGGCCTCTTCTACTTCGAGCGTCCCAAAAATCGTCCCCCCGTCTCCGGAAGCCGCCAGCGACGCCCGGATGATCGAGCGCGGAAACGTTGGCGCCTCAACCGGCAAGGCCCGTGCGGCCACGTCGGAAATTGTCTCGATCACGGTCGTCTCGCCGCTGGCGGGATTGAACAGCAGGAAAGCAGTCGTGGTGGCCACCAGCGCCATGCCGTCGTTGCCGAAGGCCACGCCGAGCGGAGCGGCGTCCAAGGCAAACGTCCGCTTCTGATTTCCGTCCCCGCTCAAGTCGAGCACAGTGATGGCGTAGACCGGCTCTTCGAAGTTCGAGAGATGGAGCACGACCAGGTAGCGGCTGTCCGGCGACAAAGCCAGCGCCGCCGGCTGCGGCGCCACGTTAATGGATCGCTCAACCCTATGCGTTGCCGTCGATACCACCTCGATCCGGTTCGCGGTGAAATTGGCCACGTATACCACGCCGCGGCTTTCATCCAGCGCGATATCCGAAGCGTGACCTCCAATCGGCACAACCGTGCCTAACGTTGCGGCGTCGGCCCCGACCGCCAGCAGAAGCGACAGAAAAATACCGAGAGGGAACAGATTTTTGGGCATAGGTCTGCCTTTTGTATGCTCTATGAACGTGAATCATCTCTAAGTGATTGTCAAGATTGAAGATAGGCAATAACCCTGTGTATACCAAAGTTAGGCAGGGTACCAGCCGACGCGGCGGTACTCCCATTACCGCGATTAAATCGTTGCCGCTGCTAGATTTATTCTGAACCTAAAGAGAAATCACTGCGTACGGGGATCCTACTGCGCCCGGAAGGGGTTAGTACCCATCGGTTAGCATTCTGGGGGAAGCCGCCTCACCTGCCCGGCGCGCTTTCATCCTTGGCGTGAATTGTTTTTTCGCCACGCGCCACGGGCGCCCCGGCGCCGCCCAAATCATGTGGCAGGGAACTCAATTGGGCGGTGGGGAACCACCGCGCCGCAGCCTCTCGGCGCCGCCCGCCCGCGCACGGCTAAACAATTGTAAACACGCGAGAGTTTATGGTACGATGCTCGAAAATTTCGAGTAGGTTCTCGTGGGGGAAGTCCCCCCAGAAAAACGCAGCAATGGGGTTGTGACTGGTGTGCGGAATTGTAGGCTTTACGCATCGGGCCAGGATTGCCGATCCGCTTCGCATTCGCGAATTGACGCGCACGCTTGCCCACCGCGGCCCGGACCAGCAGGGGGTTTACCATTCCCCGTCCGTGTCGCTGGGCGCCGTCCGGCTTAGAGTCATCGACCTTGCCACCGGCTCACAGCCGATCACCAGCGACGACGGCGACGCCGTCATCGTCTTCAACGGCGAGATCTACAACTTCTTGAGCCTGCGAGAAGAGCTCCGCGCCCGCGGCCACCGCTTTCGAACCAATTCCGACACCGAGGTCGTACTGCGAGCCTTCTTGGAGTGGGATACGCAAGCCTTCTCGCGGCTGCGCGGCATGTTCGCCGCCGCGCTGTGGAGTGAGTCCGCAAGGCGGCTGGTTCTCGTCCGGGGGCGGCTGGGGATCAAGCCGCTCTATTACTGCCGGCGCGGGGCCGATATCTACTTCGGCTCGGAGCTGAAAGCTATTCTGGGCCACCCCGAGATTGAAAGGAAGCTCGACCTCCGCGCGCTGGACCGCTATCTCTCGCTGAATTACGTGCCCGGCCCCGATACGCTGATCGAAAGCATCAAGAAGGTTCCGCCAGGACACTGGCTCGAGTGGCGCGACGGCAAGGTGAGCCTCCATGCCTACTGGCGGCTCGAGATGAAACCCGACCCGCGCTGGACGCTCGAGACGGCGGAAGAGGAGCTGGACCGGTTGCTTCGCGACTCCATCCGCGAGCACCTGATCTCGGATGTACCCCTCGGGGTCTGGGTGAGTGGCGGTTTGGATTCGAGCACCGTCCTCCACTATGCCGCCGCCGAGACGTCCTCGCGGTTGAAAACGTTTTCGGTGTCGTTCTCCGGGCGCGGCTGCGACGAAAGCCGCTATTTCCGCCAGGTGGCCGCCCGGTATGGCGCCGATCACCACGAGTTGGATCTGAACGAGCGGCTGGATCTTGCCAGCGCCATCGAACGCCTGGTCTATTACTCGGACGAACCGAGCGCCGACGCCGGTGCGCTGCCTGTCTGGTATCTGGCGGAACTCACCCGCCGCCACGTAACCGTCGCTCTGAGCGGCGACGGCGCGGACGAGCTGTTCGGAGGCTATCTAACCTATCGCGCCGACGCGCTGGCCCGCCCGCTAAGGCGCGTGCCCGCCGCGTTCCGCCGGACGGCAGTGAAACTGTGCTCGTTGCTGCCGGTCTCCGACGCCAAGATCAGCTTCGAGTACAAGCTGAAACGGTTTCTCGAAGGCTCGCTGCTTCACCCCGACGAGGCGCACTGCTACTGGAACGGCACGTTCTCTTACGCCGAGAAGCGCGAATTCTTTTCGGCGGCGGATCCGGCCGGCATCAGTTCGCTCTATGAAGCGCTCGGAGCGCGCTGCAGCCCCGGCGGACTCAACCGCTATCTGCTCTTCGACCAAACTTACTATCTACCCGACGATATCCTGTACAAATGCGACCGCATGAGCATGGCTCATAGCCTGGAAGTGCGGCCGCCGTTTCTTGATCATCGCATCGCCGAGTTCGCCGCCTCGCTTCCCGAATCGTTGAAAGTGCGGGGCTCGCGGCAGAAGTATCTGCTGCGGGAACTGATGCGGTCGAAACTGCCCCCGATCGTGCTTGCCCGCAAAAAGGAAGGATTCGACATACCCGCGCATGAGTGGCTGCGCACCGTGTTGCGCCCGCTGCTGCTCGACACGCTGACCCCGGAAGCGATCGCCGCAACCGGCATTTTTGAGGGCAAGCGCATACACGAGATGATTCGCAAACACATGGAGCGGCGTGCTAATCTCGGATATCAGCTATGGGGGTTGTTGATCCTCTTCCTCTGGATGAAGCGATGGCACGTCCAGACCGCGGCAATGGCAATGAGCGAAAAAGAGAGCGATTTTACTCTAAGTACGGCTATGATCTGATCGTCATCCTGTTCGCCTCCGCCGTCTTTCTGAGCGGCATGATCAGCCCGCCGTCGTTGATGGACGACGTCGATGCCGTTCAGGCGCAGATCGCACGGAACATGCTGGAAAGCGGCGACTGGGTGAGCGCCCGGCTGAACGGCGTGCTGTATTTGGAGAAATCGCCGGCCAAGTACTGGCTGATCGCAATCTCCTTCATGATTTTCGGGATGCACGACTGGGCCGCGCGAATCCCCATAGCTCTGGCCGCCATTCTACTGTGCTGGGTAACGTACCGAATCGGCTGTTGGGCTTTTTCGCGGAAAGCGGGGCTTTACGCCGGGCTGGCGCTGGCGACCTGCGTCGGTCTGTTTTTGTTCACACGCGTTCTGATTCCCGACGTGATGGTGACGCTCACCATCACCGTCGCGCTGTGGGCCTTTCTCCGGGCGCTGGAAGAGGACGAGAAGCGCCCAACCCTGTGGGCCTGGACCTGCGCCGCGAGCCTGGCGGCGGGCGTGCTGCTCAAGGGCGTCATCGGCGTGTTCTTCCCGGCGGGAGCGGGTTTTCTCTACCTGCTGTTCACCCGCCAGTTGCTGGCGCGGAGAACCTGGATGCGCCTGCGCCCCTTCTCCGGCGCCGCGATTTTCCTGCTGATCGCCGCCCCCTGGCACGTGCTGGCCACGCTGCGCAACCCGCCGTATCTGGATTTCACGATGGAGTCCCGGCCAGGCGAGTATCGCGGCTTCTTCTGGTTCTACTTCATCAACGAGCACGTCCTGCGATTCCTGAACAAGCGCTACCCGCGCGACTACAACACGGTGCCGGTCCTCTATTTCTGGCTTTACCAGTTGGTCTGGATGTTCCCCTGGAGCGTGTACTTCCCCGCAACGGTGAAGCTCAGCTACCGGCCGAAGGACCGCGCCGGACGGACCCGGCTGCTGGCGCTGTGCTGGATCGGCTTCGTGATGGTGTTCTTCTCCTTTTCAACCACGCAGGAATACTATTCGATGCCCATCTACCCGGCGATGGCGTTGCTGCTCGGCTGCGCGATGGTCACCGGCAGCAAGTGGCTGCCGTCAGGGACAAAGTTCGCGGCCGCGCTGGCGTCCGTGGCCGCGGTAATCACCGCGGTGCTGGCCATCCGCGTGTGGAACCTCCCCACGCCGGGCGATATCTCGGTGGCCCTCAGCCAGAACCCGGAGCTTTACACGCTTTCCCTCGGCCACATGGCGGACCTTACCATCGCCTCGATGGCTTATGTGCGCGTGCCGCTGGTGATCGCTTCGATCGCCTGCCTTGTGGGAGCGGCGGGCGCATGGTTGCTGCGCGGCGAGCGCGCGTATTTGCCGCTCGCGCTCATGATGGTCTTGTTTGTACAGGCGGCGAGGCTGGCGATGGTCGCTTTCGATCCGTATATGTCCTCGCGCCCCCTGGCCGAATCGCTCAAGAGGGTCCCAAAAGGCCGCCTGATCCTGAACGGCCCTTACTATCCTTTTTCGTCCGTGTTTTTCTACACGGATTACGACGCGTTGATCCTCAACGGCCGCGTGAACAACCTGGAGTACGGCTCGTACGCGCCGGATGCCCCCGACGTGTTCATCGACGATGCGCGGTTCCTGCCGCTCTGGCTTAGTCCGGAGCGCTGCTATCTGCTCTCTGAGGATTCCGCCGTTCCCCGGCTGGAAAAACTGGTGGGCGAGGCAAACCTGCACGTTGTCCGCAGGAGCGGGGGAAAAACGCTGTTCACGAACCGGGAATTGGCGATAAGCGCCGATGCGCGTCTGCATTGAAGCCGCCTCCCTGCTGCTCCGCAGCGCCGGGGTAAAGAACTACGTCTACCACTGGGTCAAGCACTTGATTGCGCTGGCCGGGCGGGAATCCATTATTACCTTTCCGCCGCTCGGAGGTCTCGGCGAGCTCGATCATGAACGCTCGATTGCCGGACGCGCGGCGACGGTGGCCGGCCTCGGGCTGCTTGCGTTTCTGAATTACTCCCGGCTGCCATGGCGGGCAGGCCGGGTGGACATCTTTCACCACAGCTCGCTGCTGCTCCGCAATCCCCCGCGCCGCGTCAGGCTGACGGCAACGATTTACGATATGACCTGCCGGCTCAACCCGGAGATGCACCTGCGGGCAAACGTTGCCGCGGATGAGCAGTTCGCCGAGCGCGTTCTGAAACGGGCCTGCGGCCTGATCGCCATTTCGGCCAGCACCCGGAACGATGCCATCCGCCTTCTGCGGTTGCCGCCCGAGAGGGTTTCGGTAATCTACCCCGGCGTGCCGGAGCGCTTTTTCAGCGCCGGCGCAGCGGAGGCCGAAGCGGCCAAGCGGAAGTACGGCTTCACGCGGCCGTACGCGCTATTTGTCGGGACGATCGAGCCCAGAAAGAACGTCGGCACGCTGCTGGACGCCTGGGCGGACCTCGATGAATCGCTGCGGCGCGAATTTGACCTCGTGGTGGCGGGACCGGCTGGCTGGGGAAATCCCGCCACGCTCCACCGCCTGCGCTCCGCCCCGCCCGGAGTGCGCTACCTGGGCTACGTGCCGGAAGCCGACCTGCCCGGACTCACCGCCGGCGCCGCGGTTTTCGTCTATCCGTCTCTCTACGAGGGTTTCGGTTTTCCGGTGGCGCAGGCGATGGCCGCCGGAACGCCGGTGATCACCTCCAATGTCTCCTCGCTTCCGGAGATCACCTGCGGCGCCGCGCTGCTGGTGGATCCATTAAGCCGCACGGAGCTGCGGGACGCGCTTCGCAAGCTGCTGGAATGCCCCGAAGCCGGGCGCAAACTTGCCGCGGAAGCCAGGAAGCAAGCGGCGCGCTACCGCTGGGATCTCTGCGCCAAAGAGTCGCTGGAGTTCTTCGAGCGGGCGGCCGGGTAGCCAGGCGCGGTCAGTACTTGAAGCGGAGCGAATAGTCCTCGGCGGCGCGCGTGAGGTGGGGGCTGTAGAAGGGATCGGCCGCGATGATGTGTTTCCAGTTGTCCCTCATTGCCAGAAGCTCGCCGGGATGCGAGTCCATGTCGCGCAGGGTTTTCGAATACGATTCGCGGTGGTAAAGCAGCGCGTGCGGCGTGTACAGGACGCGGTACCCTTTCGCGCCAATCCTCAGGCACAGATCGATGTCGTTGAACGCCACCGGAAACAGCGCCTCGTCGAAGCCGCCGACCTCGTGAAACACGCTGGCCGGCACAAGCAGGCACGCGCCGGTGACCGCGCTCACGTTGCGGATCACGTCCGGCAGGTCGAAGTAATGGCGCTGGCTGCCGTCCAGGTTCCTGAATCCGTGAGCGCAACACTCGTAGAGGCCCACGACCACACCCGCGTGCTGGATGCGCCCGCTGGGATAAAGCAGCTTCGCGCCGACCGCGCCCACCTCGGGCCTGGTCCCGAGTTCCATCAGAGCGGTGAGCCAGCCCGGAGCGATCACCTCCGTGTCGTCGTTCAGGAACACCAGATAGGGCGCGTCGCAGCGGCGCGCGGCCTCGTTATTGAGCGCCGAGTAGTTGAACGGCCAGCTCCGCATGTCGAGCCACCGCAGCCTGCGCCCGCTCCGGATCCAGGTCTCGGCGTACCGGCGCACGGCGTTGCCCCGCGAATTGTCGATGATGACAACCTCGTAGTCGGGATAGTCGGTTTTCCCAAAAAGCGACTCCAGGTTGGCCCGGAGCGCGTCCAGCTTGCCGCCGGCGGGAATCAGAATGCTGACCCGCGCGCCGCGCGGTATCGCATAGCGGACGCGCCACGTTCCCGGCGCCGTGCCCGGCTCGACTGTCGCCCGAACCGCTTCGGCCCGCAAATGGTCTTCGATGGCGCGGCGTGCCGCGGCCGCGTTTGAAACCCGCCGCGCGGAACGGTGGTAAAGGACCGCGGGCACGTGAACGATTCTGCCGGCGCGGCGCGTGAGGCGCAGCACCAGGTCGTAATCCTCCGCGCCGTCGTAGTCCTTGCGGAATCCGCCCTCCGAGCGCACCAGCGCGGCCCGCGCCACCAGCAGCCCGCCGATGTAGTTCTGTGAAAGCAGCAAGTCGGGAGACCAGTCCGGTTTGAAGTACGGCTCGCTGCGGCGCCCCCATTCGTCGATTGAGTCCTCGTCGGAATAGAGGACATCCGCTCCCGGGTGCGCGTTGAGCGCCCCCACGAGGCGGAGAAGAGCGCCAGGCGCCAGTTCCGCCGTGTCTTCCAGCAGGGCGATGTACTCACCGCCGGCCATCTCCAGCGCCGCATTCGCCGTCTCGGAGGGGCCCGTGCCCGGAGGCACGCGAGCGATTCGGATGCGGGCGTCCTCGCCGGTGCGCTCGCTCAGAATCCGGTCGATTTCGGGAGGCTGCGGATCCGCGGCGGAAATGCAGAGTTCCCAGTTCGCATAGCTCTGGGCGCGCACCGAACGGACCGCGCGGCTTACCGCCGCCGCGGGCGCGCCCGAAAGCGGCAGAATCACGCTCACGAGCGGTTGCAGTTCCAACGTGCCCGGCTCGGGCAGGCGGGGCTCGCACTCCGCGATCCAGCGCTCGTAATCCGATGCGAAACCCCTCCCGGCCTCCAGTGAAGCGCTATCGCGGCTGGCGCCTGCCGCCGCCGGCTCCTCACAATCGAGCGTGGTACGGCTATCCGCCGGCTGCCCGTTCGTGAGCCGGAGAACGAGCCCTCCCAGCGCGCACAGAGTTCGCCAGATGCGGCTTTGAAGAATGGATGTGATTTGCCGGAAGGCCTCCCCGACCTGCCGCCCGTGCTCGTCCAGCCGCCTCGAAAGGTTTTCGATCCGCGCCGCCACAGTCTCCGCAAAATACCTGCTTCGTTCGAAATCGATCAGAGCGGTCTTAACGTACCGGCGAAGCTCATCCAGCTCGGCCCGGAGTTCGGAGTCCGAGGCCGGGACCACAGCCGTGCTTGGCGCCGCGCTCCGGCCGCCCGCGGCCAGCTCTTTGCCGCGGATGGCGATATCGAGCAGCAATCGGCAGACCGGAAGCATGGAATCGGCCGCAAGCGAGGGGCGGCTATCGCGCGGCATCGAGCGGAACGCATCCAGCGCGGCGGCTGTGTTGCGCTTCGACAGCAGGAAATACGCGCGATAGGAGGGGGCCGCCCAGTCCTCATCAACCGGCCCGTGATTGAAACGCTGGTTGAGCCCCTCGACAAGTGCGTCGCACCCGGAGCGGTGGAGCGCGTGCTGGGTCATCATCAGCAGCAGCCAGACGTCCGTGTTGCCGCAGTCGAACGAAGCCGCCGGATAGCCCGTACCGGCAAAGAACCGCTCGATCTGCGCGCGGTCCGGCAGGCCGAAAGTCCGGTGCTCGTCCAGCATGGGGATCGAACCGTGGAAGTGGAGCGCCAGGAAGTCGGCCAGCATCTTCTCGGCCGTGCGGTTCACTGGGGAGTCGAACGGAAAGGCGACAAGAAGCCCGTCGCGGGTGACGCGCAGCATTTCCTGCAAAGCGGGCACCCGGTCCCCGTGCGGCATGTGTTCGAGCAGATCGAACGCGGAGACGAGGTCGAAGCTCTCATCGGCAAACGGAAGCCGGAGGGCGTCGGCGCGGACGTAGTCCGTCAGGCCGTCACCGGGAGCGATGTCGGCAACCACGCTGAAGGAGTCCGGAACCATCTCGCGCGCCAGGGACCGGAAGCCCTCCCAGAGGACGGGCGTCTTACCGCCCACATCCAGCAGGCGGAGACGGCTCCCTGGCCGGGCGAAGAACAGGCCGGCGCTGCTCAGCAGCCGGTAACGCTGGAAAAGGTCGAATAGTTTCATGGCACCATTATATGCTATCTATGGCTCAGCAGCCGGTAACGCTGGAAAAGGTCGAATGCCAGCGACTTCAGACGGTCGTTCGTCTCAAACAACACGCGGCTCCCGCGCGGGAAGGATGGAGCTCATAACAGTGCCTTGGCAGGGCTGGATCAGTCATCATAGCACGGGCCGGAGCGGCGGAAACATAACCCGGCCACCCCCATCGCCCGCCGGGATTCGCTGCCGGGGCAGGATCAAGACGCTCTACGTCTTCGGAGCAGAACCAGCCCCCCCAATCCGCAGATCAAGAGCGCAACTGTGGAAGGTTCGGGCGCTTCATAGGTAGCAGACGTCACCGCGAAGCGGAACCCGGCGGGGTTGCCGATATCCAGGTTCTCATTCCATACCCGGAAGTAGAGATAGTTGACGCCTTGCTGGAACCCGCTGGTGATCTGGAACGGGTGCATCAAATCGAAGCACCGGTTGTCCTCGGCGTAGCAAGTGTGCTGAATGGTGTTGTTGAGGAGCAGTTCGCCGCGGTTGTCCACACTCCACGAGCCAATGATCGAGGCAGTCTGCGCCGCATGCCAGCTTGGGAGATAGAAAACCAGAACGTACGTATACCAGCCGGCGGGATCCGACGGGCCGTAGCCGCTCGGCCCAGGATCCGAGTAGGAATCGTTCAGCGCCAGCCACTGGGACTCGGAGTCATTGGGAACCCAGGAGCCCGGCCACAATGGGAAGGCGGGTTGCACGCCGTCGACCGTCGATCTCACGACTCTTGGCGAGACGCCAGTCGGAACGCCGTCGGGAGCGTCAATGAGAACGAAATTGGAGTCGATATCGCCTTCCGCCAGGCCCGCGCAGCTGCTGACTATCTCGGGAATTGTAACGATAGGAGCCGCCTGTCCGAGCAGCACACCGAAAATCAGCGCACCAGCGAACCCAATTACAATCTTTTGCATCGTGATCACACCCCCCAAACACGCTCTAATAGCGCCGCATGTGTGGGTGCTCCTCTCACGCCCATGGTAGGTTTTCTAATGCATTTGAGTCAATGTTTTTTGGCAGGGGCCTAATGGTTCTAGTGTACCAGTACAGTACTTACTTACTAGGTCTCTAGTCAGAAGGAAGGCTTACCAGCGAACCTGTACCTCATAGTCGCCGGAACCTGGGCCGGGATCGGCAATCTCGAAAACCAGGGTCCAGTTATTTGCCTCCGAAGGATTCTCGAGGATCCGAACACCGCCCCGCCCGCGCAATTTTGTGAGCGTTACCTCGGCGGCGCCCGTCAAACCGCGCTCGAATTCCGCTCTGGCGCCGGTCACCGAGCCCGTGGCGGACGCGGCGCGGCCGTGGACCGTGATGCGCGCCGTCCCATCCACCCGTCCGGACCAGTGCAGGCCCGGCCGCACAACGGCCAGCGGCTCCTGCTTCGGCGCCAGCCAAGCCAGCTTGAATGAGTAGTCGCCGGAGCCGGGTTGTGGATCGCGTATCAGCACCCGCGCCGTGTACTGATTCGACTCGGACGGCTGTTCGAGCAGGCGCAGGTCTCCGCGCCCGCTTGTTTCCAGCAGCGCGACTGTCACGCGGCGGTCCGGCAGGGGCTTGGTGAAACGCGCGCGGCCTCCCTGGACCGGCGTGCCCCCGGTAGTCGCCGCCTCGCAGAAGCTGCGCCGGCAGCTCACGATGACCTCGTCCTCCGCGCGCCCGCTCCAGGTCAGCGTTTCGCGCCGGCGCGCCCTCAGTATGTCAAATTCGTCGGCGAAAGCGTCACCATCCCAGTAGAAAGCCAGCGAATAGGGGGAGCTGCCCGCCTGCCGGTCCTCGATGATCACGGCCAGCGAATAGCCGTTGTCCGCGCGCGGCTGGTCGAGGATCCGCACGCTTCCGCGGCCTTCGAGCGCCTCGACCCGCACTTCCTGGCGCCGCTCCGGCAGCGGCTGGGCAAAGCGGAAAACGGGGCGCCCCACTACGCGGCCTTCGCCGGCGGCGGTCACCTGCTTCTTTTGAATGCGAAGCATGACCACGCCCTCGACCTCGCCTTTCCAGACAAGCTGCGGCTCGGCGGCAAACGCCGGGGCAATCAGGAGCGCGAGGATAAAAAACGGCATTCTCACGTCACGGGAAAGAGCGGCTTGATTCCCTTCGCGCTCGCCAGCAGCTCCTCGCGTTCCTGCCCGGTCATCGGCTTGAAGCGCGCGGCGATGTCCATGGCTCTCCTGAGGTTCGCTTCGTCTCCCGGAGGAATGGCGGCGGTCACATCCTCCGAAAGGGTGAACCTCAGAGCCTTGGCGGCGAGTTCGGCGTTCTCGATGGGCTCATACCAGGCCTTTGGGTGTCTGCTGCGGTCCGCGCCGGGCGCCCACGACGTGCGGGCGAGCGCTTTCAGCGCCAGCCTGGCCGCACCCTTTTCTTTGGCGCGCGCAATCACCCGCGGCCCGAAGTTCGACTGGCTGAAGCACACGAAGTTGATGGGGAAGAGCACGGAATCGAGCTGGAAACGGTCCAGCATGGCGAGGGCGGCCTCTTCGGAATGCGCGGAGCACCCGAGATAGCGGACCTTGCCCTCGGCGCGGGCTTTCAAGAACGTCTCGGCGGCTCCGCCGGGACCGAAGATCTGCTCCACGTCCTTCATAGTAGTGACGGCGTGGAACTGGTAAAGGTCGAAATGATCCGTATGCAGCCGCTTGAGCGAACGCTCGAGCTCCGCCCGCGCGCCTTCGGCATCCCGTTGTTGCGTTTTGCACGCCAGGAAAACCTGCTTGCGGAACGGGCGCAGCGCTTCGCCCAGCTTGATTTCAGCCTCGCCGTCTCCGTACGACGGGGCCACGTCGAAGTAGTTCACGCCGCGGTCGAAGGCTTCGGCGACAATGCGGTTGGCGTCCTTCTGGTCCATGCCCATGACGACGACTCCACCGAAGCCGATGATGGAAAGTTGAACGCCGTCGCGATAGGGGCGCTTCGGCAGCGGGCCCGCCGCGGCAGCAGCCATCCCCGGCATCACGGCGGCGGCTTTAAGAAAGTCCCTCCGTTGCATGAGACCAGTGTACAGTTTTATTGTTCGACCCGCCGCCACATTGCGCTTTCGTAACCGCGGACCAGATGGTAAATCATCAGGTCGAAGATGCGGTCGGTGGCGTGCTCCAGTTCCTCCTCGGCATAGATCTCCAGGGTGTCCCCCGTCAACCGCTGATCCTGCACGAACTGGATCATGGTTTCCTTGATGATTTGCATCCCGTGGACCGTCTCATGGAGCGGTACGCCCTGCTCGCATCGCAGGCGTCCCAGTTCTTCGTAGGTCTGGGCCAGGTCGCTTTTCTTTGCGGTGAGCCAGGTTTCCAGGTTTTCGAAAATATTACGCGCGCGTTCGCGGAGGTCCGCCTCAGGCAGCCTGCCGAGTTCCAGCAACCGCGAATCGCGGCGAATGCGACGGATCACCCGCTCGGTGATTTCATCGCGGTGCGTCGAAACGAGACGTAACAGCTTCGCAGACAGCACCGGCCGCCTCCGGCTTCTATTCTACGTGCTAAGGTAGCGGCGTGGAACCCGCAAAATTGGAACTCAGCCGCGAGGAGATGCGCGCGTTCGGCTACCTCGTGGTGGATACGCTGGTGGAGTATTTTTCCGGTTTACGGGCGGAACCCGCGGCCCGGAAGAGCAGCCGGCAGGAACTCGAATCCCTGCTCCGCGAGCCGGTTCCCGAGAAGGGGTCGGACCCGGGCGAGCTGGTGCGGCGCCTTTCTGAAACCGTGTTTCGCTCGATGATGCATTTAGATCACCCGCGCGATTTCGCGTTCGTCCCCAGCCCGTCCAACTTCGTCAGCGTAATGGCGGACGCGCTGGCCAGCGGGTACAACGCGTTCGTCGGCTCGTGGTTCAGCGGTTCGGGCCCGGCGCAGATCGAGCTGGTGACGATCGACTGGCTGCGGCAGCTCTGCGGGTTGCCGGAAACCGCCGGAGGCCTGTTCGTGAGCGGGGGCTCGATGGCCAACCTGACGGCCCTGGCCGCCGCAAGGCACGCGCGTCTGAAATTCGACTTTTCGCACGCGGCCGTTTACTGCTCCGACCAGACGCACTCCTCGATCGAGCGCGCGCTGCGCGTTCTGGGTTTCGCTCCGGCTCAGCTCAGAAAGCTGCCCTCCGACGAAGGGTTCCGCCTGCCGCTGGCCGCGCTCGAGCGCGAGGTGGCCGCCGACCGGGCTCTCGGCCGGCTCCCCTTCTGCGTGATCGCCAATGCAGGGACCACAAACACGGCCGCGGTCGATCCGCTCGAGGAACTCGCCCGCTTCTGCGCCCGGGAGAAGCTCTGGCTGCATGTGGACGGCGCTTACGGCGCCGCCGCGGTGATCTGCGACGAAGGACGCCGGGCGCTGGCGGGGCTGGAGCTGGCGGACTCGGTTTCGCTCGATCCGCACAAGTGGCTGTTCCAGCCGTTCGAGATCGGCTGCGTGCTGCTGCGCGACGCGAGCCTGCTGAAGAACGCGTTCCGTATTATGCCGGAGTATCTTCGCGACGTTTACCGTTTGCCGGGGGAAGTCAATTTCTGTGACTACGGCATCCAGCTCACGCGCGGCTTCCGGGCGCTGAAGCTGTGGCTTTCGCTGAAAGTTTTCGGGCTGGGGGCGTTCCGCGAGGCGGTGGCGCGCGGACTCGAACTGGCGCGAGTAGCCGAGGCGAGGCTGCGCGAAGCCGGCTGCTGGGAGATCGTGACGCCGGCGCAGATGGGCATCGTATCGTTCCGCTATTTTGAGCCCGGCCGGAGCGAAGAAGAACTCGACGCCGCAACCGAGCGCGCCGCCGCCGGCATCACCGCCAGCGGCTTCGCGGCCCTGACCACAACCACGCTCCGCGGCCGCACCACCCTCCGCCTCTGCACCATCAACCCGAGGACGACTGAGGAGGACATCCGTGAAACCGTCGCCCGGCTTGCCAAGTATGCGCGGGAGGGGGGCGGGGAGCGGACAGGGGACGGGAACCCACGGTAAGTCGGCGGCCTCTGTGCGCTTATAAGAGTTCTACCTTCCAGCGTGCTCTGGCCGCTACGGCCAACTTCTCATTTGCGCGTGATCCAGACCGGAACCAACGGTCACCCGACACCTTGCCAGCCGTCGTCCGATCTGCCTCATGGGAATGCAGAAGGCGCCAAAATGGACCAGAGTTCAGAGGGTCGTATGAGACAGAGTAGTCAGGGCCGGCTTCTAAGATCAACCAAGGATAAGATCACTGGTTGATGACTAACAGTGGAGAAATGCCCAGCCCCGAGTTGTCAAGAAGCATCGCGCAACTTCGCGCGATCCTGTGCGAACGCATGGACCTGATTAGGGATCTGATCGGTGTGCTGATCGCAAACCCCTCTTGCGGCATCGGTGCGACATGAGTCGACGCCTGTTCCTGATAAAGCCGTCCAGGTTCTACCGCTGATGCTGCAGGCTCTTGGCTCCTCAACTAATACTATTGCGCACCTCTCTGACATGCCAGGGATGCAGACTGGGCGATTGAATGGGCCGAAAGAAGGCCCCCGCCGCGCTGCTCCTGCCCCAAGCCCCTCACTTGAACCCTTCCGCCCGCAGGCAACATCATTTTCATCGGCGACCTGAAGGTCTCGGCAAGAGACAAGCCAGCCGAACTGAGCAGGCAGATCGCTTCTTCTCAGTCAACAAGTCCATGATGCGTTTGGATGCGATCGAAGACGCTCTCCTTGGCGTGGCCACCCAGCCAATGTCGATCACCCGCTCGAGGCCCGCACGCGGCCGCCTGGTTTCAAGACTCGCCGGATGTCAGCTGCCACTTCACGCCTTGAATTTTTCGGCAGGTGACGCCGCACCATGGCGGCGAGCGCCACATCGAAGCGAGCCCCCACTAAGTCGCTACCTTCGGCAAAAGACGCCGCATCTATCTGATTTCCAAGCTCAAACAGTGAAGCGGGTTGACTTTGCTGAAATGAGTATGGTAAATGCGTCGACAGAGGGTTTCGCTTATGAGAAGTCATCATCGACGTATAAGCCGTATAGTCACGTTTGCATCGCTTCTAGTATTTGCAACAGCGAGTTTCGCTCAACAGATCACGGGCCGGTTGGTTGGCACCGTGCTCGATGCCTCGGACGCCGGTATTCCGGGCGCCCAGGTGACCGCTACGAATCAAAACACCGGCATCAGCACAGTTACAACTACGGACGCTGCCGGCAACTACAGTTTCCCAACCCTTCCCGCCGGAACCTACACCATCCGTGCCGAGGCGGCCGGCTTCCGCGCCGCTGTCGCCCCTGACACGCAGATCAACGTCGGCCAGACTCGCCGCGTTGACATGAAGCTTGAGGTCGGCTCGCTCGCCGAAACGGTCGAGGTTCAGGCGGTCGCGCCGCTCGTACAAAGCACCACCTCCGAAATTGCTCAGAACATTGCGACGCAGCAGATACAAACGCTGCCTCTGAATGGCCGCATCTTCTCCCAGGTCGTTAACCTGGTGCCCGGAGCAGTTCCTGCCGGCCACGGCGACGCCCCCGAATCGGCTTCCGGCGCGGGCGCTCGCACGAGCATTATGTCCAGCGTGAATGGCGTTAACTTCTCCGGAACCAGCTATACTCTTGATGGCGTGGCGAATGCCGAACCCCTGAACGCGTTCATCAATATCGCCCCTCCGATCGAAGCCATCGAGGAAGTCCACATTCAAACCTCCAACCCGAGCGCCGAATTCGGCACTTTTGGCGGCGCTGTCGTGAACGTCACGCTGCGCTCCGGCACAAACGATTTTCACGGCTCCCTTTTCGAGTACCTCCGCAATGACGCTTTGAATGCACGCAGTTTCTTTGCGAGTTCGAAGGCCCCGTGGAAGACCAACCAGTTCGGCGGCACACTGGGCGGTCCCATTCTGAAGAACAAGGCATTCTTCTTCGGCGATTATCAGGGCCTGCGGCTGCGCCAGGGCAATTCCTACTTGATCAACGTCCCGACAGCCGCCATGCGGCAAGGCATTCTGCTGCCGGAAGAGAGTTTCGCGACCATCTATGACCCGCTCTCCGCTTCGGAATCCGCAAACGTTCAGCCTTTCCCGAACAACCGCATCCCACGCGAGCGGTGGGACAGGGTGACCTCACAGGTGTTGGACTTGTGGCCTCAGCCAAACCGCGAGCCGTCGCGCCCCGGACCGTTCCAGAACTACTTTGAGAACGTGAGCAACAAGCAGACAGTCGACGCGTTTGACATCAAGGTCGACTATCAGTTTGAGCGCTGGGGCCGGCTGTTCGTGCGCGAATCTTACGCCGCTCGCGATCTCGATGTCACGCCGCCGGCGAACCAGTTCATGAACGCGGATCCCGACTCAACCTCCCGCAACCACAATGCGGTGATCGGGTACACGCTGCCGATCTCGCCCGTCACTCTGAATGATCTCCGGATCGGCTTCAACCGTTTCGACACCTTCCACTTCGGGCAGGACTACGGCATCAACAAGAACAACGAGCTCGGTATCAAGAACGGCAACCTTGCCGCCTTCCCCGAATCGCAAGGAATCGCCAACTTCGGCGTTAGTCCTTTGTACAGCCTCGGCGCACCCGGCTGGACGAATGGCCAGCGCCTGGCTAACACCTACGAGATCACAGACAGCATAGCCTTGATTCGCGGCTCGCACAGTTTCAAGCTGGGCGCCGACATCCGGAGAATCGAGGCGACACTGACCAACCCGCAGGATACCGCACGCGGGTATTTCGGCTTCGGCCGCGATATGACCAGCCAAGACGGTGTGGATGGCGCCGAATTCGCCAGTTTCCTGCTTGGCTATCCCAGCACCATCATTCGCAGTCTGGTTAACACACGGCCGTCCGTGCGCACCACGCAGGGTGGTGTGTATTTCCAGGACGATTACCGCGTAACTCGCAACTTGACGCTGAATATGGGGATCCGCTGGGATATCTTCACCACTCCGGTCGAAAAGCATAACCGGCAGGTAAACTACAACCCGGTTACGGGCAAATACAATGCGGCATCGGACAACAACCGCGGTCCCAACGTCGACACATACTATGGTAACTTCGCTCCGCGCTTCGGGTTCGCGTATTCACCCGACAGCGGGCGTACCGCGATTCGCGGCGCTGTCGGCTACAGCTACTTCAGTTACAACTACGGGGCGACCGGCGGCACCCTGGAGCGCAATTACCCGCTGTTTCAAACGTTCCAGGTCACGCCGCCAGTTTCCTACCGCCCCTTTTCAAAGGTGGATGTCGACGGGCTTCCGAATTTCGTGCCCGCTGCGCTGGCGCCGGAAATCGATCCTCCAGCCGGTATCCAGCCCTACTACATCCCCAAGAACTTCCGCCCCGCCAACATCCTCATGTACAACTTCGGCGTACAACGCCAACTCACGCTGGACGATTCCATAGAAGCTGCGTACGTGGGGACGAAGGGCTCACACTTGTTCCGCAACCGCAACATCAATACGCCGTTGTCGCCTGGGCCGGGAGCTGTTGACCCGCGGCGTCCGTACTATTCTGTATCGCCGCAGGTTCAGAGCATCATCGAGCGGGGTTCCAACGGCGACTCCAGATATCACTCGTTCCAATTGAAGTACAACCGCCGGTTTGCACGTGGGTTCCAGGCACTCTTTTCCTACACGCTCGCCAAGGCCGAGGACAACACCTCAGTCTTTTGGGTGTGGGATGACAAGCTGAACTGGGCCCCCATGAGCATTGATTTCCGGCATCTCGCCTCGATCAGCTGGATTTACGAGCTGCCGTTTGGCCGTGGCCGGGCCTTCCTGAGCGATGCCTCTCGCGCCCTCGATTTGCTCATCGGCGGCTGGAACCTCAACGGCATCACGACGCTGCGCACCGGCGCGCCGCTCTCCGTGTCTGTGGCGAATAACCTTCTGAACACCGGCACCGGAAACCGCGCCGTGAAGACCTGCAAGGAAGTGGGCTATCCCAAGAAGGTCGAGCAGTGGTTCGACACGAGCTGCTTCAAAGACCCAGAAGAACCTTACACCTTCGGGGACGCGAAACAGGGCGCGGTCCGGGGTCCCGGCCTCGTCAATTTCGACCTGTCCCTGGCGAAGGACTTCCAATTCGCCGAACGGCACCGGGTCGAGTTCCGTGGCGAGTTTTTCAACGCCTTCAACAACCCGCATTTCAGCAACCCGAACACCAGCAGGTCTTCGGGCAACTTTGGCCGCATCACGAGCACCACTCTCACACCTCGTGAGATTCAGCTCAGCCTGCGGTACCGTTTCTAGCTTCAAGATGGCGGCGCTCCCGGTCTCCCCGGGAGCGCTGCTCTCCGCACCGCGTTCGCTGGGAACCCTGTCACTCGCTCCCGGACATCGTCAGCCTCCAGTCCAGCTCGTTGAGGAAATGATTGTCTCGCCGCAGTGGTGCCCCTTCCGCATCGGTGCAATTCTCTTCAGCCACCCGAAGCTCTCTTCAGTCCGCTCCCTGGTTCCCTGACCACGCCCCTCACCGGAACCCCTCGGCCAGCAGGATGTCCGCGTTGGAGGGGTCCAGCCGCACCACCAGCATCGACTTGCGGTCCGGCGCCAGCGAGAAGGGCCCGATGCCGATCGGCAGGATCGGCTCCGGATAGTCCGCCACCAGCCGCACGCGGCGCGTCTTCCAATCCATATAGAAGAGCGATTGCTGCACCGGCGCCTCCGGCCGCGTACCCAAATAATAAATCCCATCCTCCGACAAAGCCCAGCACGACGTGCAGTAGGGCACCAGCCCGGAAAGCACCCGCTCCACTTCACCCGTCGCCACGCGCACATGCGAAAGCGTCGTGTCGGCCGGCTCGCGCACGAAATACACGTACTCGCCGTCGGGCGAAACGTCCAGCGAAAGCCCGCGGACGTGTGTCACCACCTGGGCGCGGCCGCCCGCCGCGGGGTAGCGCAGGATCGACCCCTCCGGCGCCGCCGCATAGATCCACTTCCCGTCAGGGGAAAACACCGGATGCACGCCGCGCGCCCCGAACGGCCGTACCCGCCAGCGCCCGGCTTCCTCCTCGGCCAGGAACATCTCCGTCGTGGCCGCGTCGTTGAACACCAGCCGCCGGCCGTCCGGCGACCACCGCGGCACCGACGGGCGCCCCTTGAGCGACGTCACCTGCACCGGCTGGCTGCCGTCGGCCTGGCACACCCAGATCTGTTCCTCACCCGTCCGGTCGGACCGGAACGCCACCCGCCGCCCGTCCGGCGAATACTGCGGCGAAGCGTCCTGCCCCGACGACGCGGCGATCCGCTGCCATTCCACCTTGGGCCCGAGCGTCAACCTCCAGATGTTCGGATCGTTCTGTACAAGCGAGTAAACAAGCCGCCCCGCCCGCTGCGAATGCGAAAACTGAATTGGAAACTCGCCGTAAATCGCCGTCGGCGCCGGATCCTTCCCCTGCGCCAGCCGCCAGATCCGGTACGAGCCGTCTCGCGACGAGCCGGCCAGCAAGCCCTTCTCCGTCCAGTCCACGCCGGTCACCATCTGCGAATCCGCCGTCCACTGCTGCGGCGTCCCGCCCGTCACCGGCACCGTGAACACCTCCTGGTAGCTCCGGTGGAAGGCGCGGATGAAGGCGATCGTCTGCCCGTCGGGCGAAAACCGCGGCGCCACGTCGCCGATGATCAGCTCCGCCGGCTGCGTCAGCCGCCGCTTCTCGCCCGTCTTCAGATCCACAAGGAAAATGGAGAGCGGCTCGCTCAGCGAAGGCGTGTCGTCCACGGCGAGCATCGTCCCGTCCGGCGACCAGTCCAGATGGGAGTACGCAAGTCCGAAGCGCGTCGGCTGCACCGGCGCCACCACGTGCGGTTCCCCGCCCTCCGCATCCAGAATCACGATCTCCCCCGAGGAAATGCCGAATCGCAGACACGCAATCCGCCGCCCGTCCGGCGACCACGCGGGACTCGACCACGAATAGCCGGACACGGACACCTGCCGCGGCGTGGCCTCACCCAGCTTCTGCACCCAGATCCCCGGCAGCGCGCGCTCATCCTCCTGCCACACGAAGGCCACCGCGCTTCCATCGGGCGAAATGGCCGGCTGGTACTCCTTTCCCGCAAGCCGCGTCACCGGCGTCACAGCCGACGAAGGTTCCGGCTCGCCCCGCCGGATCACCGCCAGCAGAAGCATCACGACACCTGCCAGCGCCAGAATTCCGGCCGCCGCCCGCCACCACGGCCGCCTCCCAGCCGCCGGCGCCGCTCCCGCAGCCTCCGGCCCTGGGGCGCCAGCCCGTTCCGGCCGCGCCACCGCCACCGGCCCCAGCAGCCGGTATCCTCGCCCGGGGAACGTCTCGATATAGGCTGGCTCGCCCGGCGCCGCCGCAAGCGTCTTCCGGATCACGGCCACGTTCTGTGCCAGATTCGCCTCGTCTACCACCCGGTCCGGCCAGACCGCCGCCAGCATTTCCTCCTTGGTCACGACCTCCGGGGATCGCGAAGCCAGCACGATCAGCGTCTCTACGGCCTTGCGGGTCAGATGCACCGGCTGTCCGCCGCGGAACAGTACTTTGGCGGCAGCGTCCAGCCGGAAGGGGCCGAAACTGTAAACCGGATGCGTTTGCAAGACGTTACCCAGCGGATTTTAGGAATTTTTCAGAAACTTCTCAATGCCCCATCATGGCATAAAACCGCCATTTCGGCGCATCTTAGGGGACGGCTCCAGTAGGGCGCGGTTGTAAACGCTCCCTGCAGAGCACTGATACATCACTGATCAATTTGGCGGTGGGAGTCCAAGGGACCTCCCCGCGGCGGACTAAGGATGCGCTCGATGTGGAGAGGCTGGGTCCTCGCACTGATCCCGCTGGTGGCGGCAAACGCTGCCTCTATAGATGATGTAGCGAAAGGCTTGCAGGAGCCGCCCCCGGAAGCCCGCATTATGATGCGGTGGTGGTGGTTCGGCCCCGCCGTCACGCACCCGGAGCTGGCCCGCCAGCTCGAAGCGATGCGGGCGGCCGGAATCGGCGGCGTGGAGATCCAGCCTGTCTACCCGCTCGCGCTGGACGATCCGGCCAGGGGAATCCGCAACCTCCGGTTCCTCTCGCCGGAGTTTTCCAGCGCCCTGCGCTTTACGGCCGAAACCGCCCGCCGTCTCGGGCTTCGCGTCGACATGACGCTCGGCAGCGGCTGGCCCTTCGGCGGCCCCACGATTCCAAGGGAACTGGCCGCCCCCAGGCTGCGCGTCGAGCCTGCCAACCGCCCCCCTCAACTGCGTTGGGACGAACGCGTCCTGCGCGAATTCCCGCAGCAGAACCTCCGCTTCATTGAAAGCCGCACCGGCCAGATGGTGAAGCGGGCGGCGGTCGGCGCCGAAGGGTTCGTCTTCGACCACTACAGCCGCGCGGCGCTGGACCGCTATCTCGAAACCACCGGCGGCCCCCTGCTGCGCGCGTTCGGCCCCCTCAAGCCCTACGCCGTCTTCTGCGACAGCCTGGAAGTGTTCGGCTCGGACTGGACTCCGGACCTGCCCGAAGAGTTCCTCCGCCGCCGCGGATACGACCTGATGCCGCTGCTGCCCGTGCTCGTCGGCGACTGGGACGAAGACAAGGCCCGCGTGCGCCATGACTGGGCGCTGACTCTCTCCGAACTGGCCGAAGAGCGCTTCCTCCAGCCGCTGGCGGAATGGGCCCGCCGCAACGGCGTGAAGCTCCGCGTGCAAACCTACGGCACTCCGCCGGTAACGCTTGCCAGCCAGCGCTACGTCGACCTCGCCGACGGCGAGCAGACCCAATGGCGGCAGCTCAGCGCTGCCCGCTGGGCCTCCAGCGCGAACCATATCCTCCGCCGGCCGGTGACCGCCTCCGAGACCTGGACCTGGCTTCACTCGCCTTCCTTTGCGGCCACGCCGCTGGACATCAAGGCCGAAGCCGACATCCACTTCATCCAGGGCATCAACCAGCTCATCGGTCACGGCTGGCCCTACTCGCCCAAGCAGGCCGGCAAGCCAGGCTGGGCCTTCTATGCGGCCGCCGCCCTGAACGACCTCAACCCCTGGTGGCCCGTCATGCCCGACCTCGCGCTCTACCTCCAGCGCGTGAGCTGGCTCCTTCGCCAGGGCGAGCCGGTTGCCGACCTGCTGCTCTACCTTCCGGTCGCCGACATCCGCTCGCGCTTCTCCGCAGCGAGCGGCCAGGTCTCCATCGACCGCGGCGCGCACGAGGTGCTCGGCGACGCCGTCATCCCCCAGATCCTCGATGCTGGATACAACTTCGACGCCGTCGATGACGGCTTGCTCGAAGAGGCGCTCGCGGGCCGCCGCTACCGCGGCATCGTGCTGGCCAACGCCGAACGCATCGAGGCCGGCGTGCTGGAACGGCTGGCCGCGTTTGCGCGCGAAGGCGGCGCCGTCTTTGTCGCCGGACGCCGCCCGCGGCTGTCGCCCGGCTATCTCCATAGCGCCGAAAACGACCGGCGCGTGCAGGCCGCCGCCGCCCGGCTGCTCTCCGGACCCGGCGTCCATGTGGTCGAAGACATTGCCCGCCTCGGCGAGGCCCTGCGCCGGGTTATCGAGCCGCCTGTCGGCTGGACGCCCGCTACCGGCGCGATCGCCTACGCGCACAGAAAACTCGCAAATGGCGAAGTCTTTTTCCTCGCCAACACCGGAAATACGCCCTGGCGCGGCCGCCTGCGCTTCCGCGCCGCGGCCCAGCCCGCCTTGGCGTGGGACCTGCTCTCGGGCGAAAAACACGAATTCCGCGGAGAAATCGAGATTCCCGCTTACGGTTCGCTTGTCTTGCTGTCGGGCGGGCCTGCCAGTCCGGCGCCCCCGCGCAAGCTGCCCGTCCGCGAGCTGGATCTCAGCACGGGCTGGGACGTCACCTTCCTCGAAACCGGCCGCAAGGCCCGGTACGAGAGACTTCGCTCCTGGACCGAGGACGAAGAGACGCGCTTCTATTCCGGCGTCGCGGCTTATGAGAAAACGATCCAGGTAGACCCCGCCTCGCTCCGCGCCTGGCTCGAGTTCGGCCCTGTCAAGCCCCTGGAGCCCGCCGCGCAGCGGCAGCCGGGCATGCGCGCCTGGGTCGACGCGCCTGTGCGCGACGCGGCCGTCGTTTACGTCAACAAACGCCGCGCCGGCAGCGTCTTCACCCCTCCCTACCGGATCGATCTCAGCGGCTTCCTTCAGCCGGGCGAAAACCGCCTGCGGATCGAAGTCGCCAACACGAACCTGAACCTGCTGGCGAAGCTCGGCGAGCCGGACTACCGTGTCCTCGCCGCCGCCTACGGGGAACGGTTCCAGATGCAGGATATGCGGAACCTGCAGCCTGCTCCCAGCGGGCTGCTCGGCGCCGTCAAGCTCGTCGTCTGGCGGCAGCCAGACGGCATTACCTCGAACAGTGGGAGTATCTCAACCGCGCCGCAAAGCGGGCCGCGCGCTCGCGCCGGCGGCGCCAATCCAACCAGGTGAAAGGAAAGCTATGAAGTCTCGCATTGTGTGGATCGTTGCTCTCTGCTACCTGCTCGCTTCCGCGGGCATGGCGCAGGATCCGCGTGGCTCCATCACGGGCACCGTCACCGACCCGTCAGGCGCGGTGGTGCCCAACGCCAACGTGGAAGTCATCAACAAGGCCATGGGCACCCGGATCACTCTGAAGACGAACGAGGCCGGCGTGTACAACGCGCTGTATCTGATTCCGGGCCGCTACCAGGTCGTCGTCGAGATCCCCGGCTTCAAGAAGGCCATCCACGACGACATCGAGGTGCGTATCGACGACCGCATCGCCGTCAACGTCCAGCTCGAAGTCGGCGTCGCCGAGCAGACCGTCACCGTCACCGGCGAAACTCCGCTGCTGTCCACCGAAACCGCTTCGACGGGAACCGTGGTCGACTCACGCAGGGTCACCGAGCTGCCAATCCCCCACGGCAACCCGTACTTCCTCATCAACCTTGCCACCGGGGTCTCCTTTACTCGCGACGCCCGGCTCGACCGCCCCTTCGAACCCACCCACATCGTCGGCTACGCCATTGACGGCACCCGCGCCAACCGCAGCGACGTCACCATCGACGGCGCAGTCAGCACCGCCACCGCCAACCCCGGCGAGGTCATCGCCTCCTACGTGCCTCCGGCCGACATTGTCCAGGAATTCAAGGTCCAGACGGCCACCTTCGACGCCCAGTTCGGCCATACCGAAGGCGGCGTCACCAACATCAGCCTCAAGTCCGGCAGCAACGAGTTCCACGGCACCGGCTACTACACCAACATGACGCCGTCGCTGTTCGCCAACGACTTCTTCGCTAATCGCGACAAAATCCCGCTGGCCGACTTCTACTACCACCGCTACGGCGCCTCCCTCGGCGGCCCCATCATCCTGCCGAAACTCTACAGCGGCCGCAACCGCACGTTCTTCCAGTGGGGCATGGAGGGCATCAAGGAAGGCCGCCCGCGCAACAATGGCACTCCCACCGTGCCCACCGAGGCCATGAAGAACGGCGACTTCTCCGCGCTGCTCAACGTCTCCAGCAGCTTCCAGATCTACAACCCCTGGACGCGCCGTCCCGCCGCCGGCGGCCGCTTCCAGTCCGATCCGTTCCCGGACAACATTATCCCGGCGTCCCTGTTCAACCCCGTCGCCAAGAAGGTCCTCGACACTTACTACCCGAAGCCCCTGCAGGCCGGCAACCCCGACGGAACGAACAACTACCTCCGGCCGGAGTTGATGGAGACCGCCGATTACCTGTCCAACACCATCCGCGTCGACCACAACATCACGGAGAACAACCGCATGTTCTTCCGCGTGAGCTGGTATGACCGCGATAGCTGGTACAACGACTACTTCGACAACGCCGCCACCGGCCAGTCCTTCTGGTTCATCGCCCGCTCGGCCGTCGTCGACGACGTCTGGACGCTAAGCCCCACCGTGGTGCTCAACGCCCGCTACGGCTACAACCGCTTCATCCGCCGCCAGGACGGCAATCCCCTGGGCAATGGCTTCGACCTCACCTCGATCGGCTTCCCCGCCTCGTACAACAACGCCATTTCGCCCGACATCCGCCGCTTCCCGCGCTTCGACATCACCGGCTACCAGGGCACCGGCTTCGGGGGCGAAAACCGCCCCAACGACACCCACAACGTCACCGCCGTGCTCACCAAAATCTTCTCGCGGCATTCCCTCAAGGCCGGCATGGAGTTCCGCGCCTACCGCGAAACCAGCGTCTTCTTCGGCAACGAACAGACTGGCCGCTTCATCTTCGACGCGACCTACACGCGCGGCCCCCTCGACAACTCGCCCGTCGCGCCCAACTCCCTCGGCCAGTCCGTCGCGGCCTTCCTGCTGGGCATCCCCACGGGCTCCAGCTACGCCGCCGTGCGTGACAGCTACGCCGAGCAGTCCGTCTCCTGGTCCTGGTTCGTTCAGGACGACTGGAAAGTCAGCTCCCGGCTCACGCTGAACCTCGGGCTCCGCTGGGAGTGGGACGGCCCGCTCACTGAGCGCTTCAACCGCAGCGTCCGCCGTTTCGACGCCAGCTACACCCAGCCGTTCGAAGAGGCTGCCCGCGCCGTTTACGCCAACAATCCCACGCCGGAAGTTCCGGTCTCCGAGTTCACCACCCGCGGCGGCCTGACCTTTGCCGGCGTCAACGGCGAACCCCGCTCTCTCTACGAAACCCCGAGGAACAACTTCATGCCCCGCTTCGGCTTCGCCTACCAGATCGATCCGAAGACCGTCATGCGCGGCGGCTACGGCATATTCTTCGGCTTCCTCGGCCAGCGCCGCGGCGACGTCATCCAGACCGGCTTCAGCCGCAATACGCCGTTCATTCCCACGCTCGACGGCTACACCTTCATCCGCACGCTGTCGGATCCGTTCCCGGAAGGCCTTTTGATGCCGGTCGGCGCCGCCGACGGCTATCAGACCTACGTCGGCAACTCCGTTTCGTTCTTCAACGAGAAACCGCTGCGGCCCTACATGCAGCGCTGGCAACTCGGCTTCCAGCGCACCATCGGCGCTGGCTACGTGGCTGAACTGAACTACGTCGGCAACCGCGGCACGCACATCGAGATCAGCCAGAACTTCAACGCCACGCCGCTCGAATACCTCAGCCACAGCCTGCTGCGGGACAACGAACGCATCAACTATCTCACGCAGAACCTGCCCAACCCGTTCCTCGGCCTGATGCCCCCCGGCGCGGTGTCGGCCTTCACCGGCGCCAATATGGCGCGCGAACGGCTGCTGCGGCCCTTCCCCCACTTCGACGCGGTCAACGCCTCCCGCTTCGACGGCTACTCCTGGTACCACGCTCTCCAGGCCAGCCTCGAAAAGCGCTTCTCGCAAAGCTACATGCTGGGCGTCAGCTACACCTTCTCGAAGTTCATGCAGGCCACCGAGACGCTGAACACCAACGACCCGCGCCCCGTGGAAGTCATCAGCGACCTCGACCGCCCGCACCACCTCGTCGTCAACTCCATCTGGGAGACGCCGTTCGGCAGAGGGCGGCGCTGGGGTTCCAACCTGCCTTTCCTCGCTGACCTCTTCCTCGGCGGCTGGCAGATCTCCGGCGTCTACACCTTCCAGAGCGGCGCGCCGATCAACTTCGGCAACATCATCTTCATCGGCGACCTGAAGGACATCCGGCTGCCGAGCGACCAGCGCACCGTCGAACGCTGGTTCAACGTCGACGCCGGCTTCGAGCGGCGCTCGGCCTTTCAACTGGACCGCAACGTCCGCTGGTTCCCGCCGCGCTTCAGCTTCCTCCGCGCGCATGGGATCAGCAACTTCGACCTTGCGCTCACCAAGAACACACGGCTGTTCAATGAGAAGTTGAACGTGCAATTCAAGGCCGAGTTCCTCAACGCCATGAACCACCCGCAGTTCCCGGCGCCCAACACCACGGTCACGTCCGCGCAGTTCGGCCAGGCCATCGCCTCCAATCAGGCGAACTACCCGCGCCGGACCCAGTTGATGGCCAAGTTCATCTTCTGACCTCAAGCGACCCTCTGCTCCGCCCCGCCCCGGCACGGACCCGTCCGGGGCGGGGTAATTTTTGCGCGGCATGCGCCGTTTGTATGTGGCGATGAAGATGTTACTGACAACCGGCGCACCTGGAAGTCTGCGTTGAGTGATCACGCACGCCCGCGCCGCCGGCCACCAGCAAACCCCAATCATCTCGCACCGCGATATACCTGGCGTAGTCTCGCCACGGTCGCCGCTGAGGCAGCGGTGTCGGAGGAGCTGGCGGCCGCGCTCTTACGAGCCGAACCAGCCCTTCGCTTCAGCCGAGGAAAATCTCGCAACATAATTGTCGGCGTTCGTTCGCGAGTCGGGTAGCGGGTGCCGTGCCGCATTCCTCTCGTGCTGCACGCGGATTGTGGACGACGGGGTTCCGGAGACAGGCAGTCACACGGGAGCGGCAACGATTGAACCTGGTCACCTCCTGAAACGTATATTCCAGTTATGTGCAAGCCTGCTGTGGTGGCCGCCATCACTCGCCCACGCCATGACGGCTTGAAGACGGAAGTGAAGAAACTCGCTCCACCGCTCGCTAAAGAGGTTATCTGATGGACTCACGGCTTAGCGCACGCACTTTGCTCTCGGCCCTCGCTGCCGTAATGCTTTCGGGCGCAGCATTCTATTCCACCTATGGTCTGAACCCGCGTTGGTGGGCGCCATGGCTGGCCGCCCTACCGGTCCTGTGGATCGCGCCGCGGCTGCCCTGGTGGGCCATTACAGTGGCTGCGCTCGCGGCAGGCGCTATCGGCCGTCTAAGCATGATAGGGTACTACCAGCGCTTGCAGCTCCCCTTAGGCCTGCTGCTAGCGTCCGTTATCGTTCCGGCTGCCGCCTTCTGCCTCGCCGTCTTTCTCTTTCGCGCCTTCTTCCGGCGCAAACAACCGTGGCTCGCCGCGCTGGCGTTCCCCTCTCTGGTGATCGCCTACGAATACCTGATCAGTCTGAGCGCCGGCACCTTCACCTCCACGGCATATACCCAGTTGAAAAACCTTCCCGTGCTCCAACTCGGCGCGCTTGCCGGACTGTGGGGCATTGGCTTCGCCGTGATGTTGTTCCCATCCATGATCGCCGCGATCCTCCTCAGTCCAGCCCGGCCCCGGCGCCAACTCTCGATCGCCTTCGTCGCAATCTATGCCTGTGTGCTTGGCTACGGCGTGTGGCGCTTATCCACAGCTCCTAATTCCCCCCAGACCATCTCCATCGGACTGGTCGCCTCAGACCTCCCCCAAAACACGTTCCCCGACAAAGATCCCGACGCCATGCGCCTCCTGCGTGAATACGCGGACCAGGTGAAACTCCTCGCTCAGCGAGGAGCTCGCATAGCGGTGATGCCTGAAATGACCGCGATCGTCCGCGATTCCATCGATGCCGGCGTCAACGCCCTCTTCCGCCAAACCGCGCGCGAAGCCAACATACAGATAGTTGCCGGCGTCCTGCACGCAACCAGGAGGGGCACATTCAACGAAGCTCGTCTCTATCCCGAATCCGGCGCGCCCCCCGTGGTCTACCGCAAGCGCCACCTGGTCCCGGTAGTCGAAGACCGCACTACTCCCGAGAACGATTTCGAGATCGTCCGCCACCCCGCAGGCATCATTGGACTCGCAATCTGTCGCGACATGGATTACCCCGATCCCGCGCGCCAATACGGCCAGGCCCAGGCCGGCCTCGTTCTCGTCGCCGCCTGGGATTTCGACATCGACCGCTACTGGCACGGCCATCTCTCCATCCTGCGCGGTGTCGAGAACGGCTTCAGCGTAGCCCGCGCCGCCAAGAACGGCCTGCTCTTTGTGAGCGACAGCCGCGGCCGCATCCTGGCCGAGACCCGCACCACACCCGAGCTGCCATTCACATCGATGCTCGCCACGGTTCCCGTCCACCACGCGGTGACGCTCTATCAGTTCTGGGGCGATTGGTTCGCCTGGCTCACCCTCGCTATCCTCGCCGCCCTGCTCATCACGCTTGTGGCGCGCCGGCCTGCCCGGACAGCCCCAGAGGCCGTCAAACAGAGCGCTCAGTCGAGTTCTTGAGCG
The DNA here is from genome assembly GCA_029776225.1 of Acidobacteriota bacterium. Lineage (GTDB taxonomy): Bacteria > Acidobacteriota > Terriglobia > Bryobacterales > Bryobacteraceae > Fen-330. The sequence continues at coordinate 115,659 of JAKOTR010000008.1, forward strand.
AGTCCGATAAGAAGCCCTTCGGGTCCGCGGATATAGCAGAGCCGGTATGCGTCTTTATACTGGACAACTTCGCCTACGAGCTGCGCGCCGCGCTTGCGGAGTTTTTCCAGCGTCTCGTCGATGTCGTCCACGGTGAACATGACGCGGAGGTAGCCCAGTGCGTTCACCGGAGCGTTACGGTGATCCGCTACGACAGGCGGTGTGAGGAAGCGCGAGAGCTCGAGCCGGCCGTGACCGTCGGGCGTGCGCATCATGGCAATTTCGACGCGCTGTTCGCCCAGTCCGGTGACACGTCCGGCCCATTCTCCTTCGATCGTGGTCTGCCCTTCGAGTTCGAGACCGAGTTCGCAGAAGAAATCAATCGCTTCGCCGAGGTCCTCGACGACGATCCCAACGTTGTCCAGCCGTTTGACCCCCATGCTGTTCAATCTACATGTCGTGATCTGGTCTCACAACGGCGTTACGATGGAAGCGGACGCATGAGATTGTGGCGGTTCATCGCCATCTGTCTGACCGCGCTCACACTTTCGCTCACCTTCTGCCACCTCCTGGAGATGCCGCGCAAACTGCAATACGACGAAGCGCTCTACCTGGCCGTCCAACACTCGCTTTATCTTTACTTCGCGTGGGTGGGTGCTTTTGCGGAGCTCGGGGCAGTGGCTTCCCTCGCGGTAGTTACGGTGTTGGTCCGGAAGCGGGGGACGTCTTTCCATCTCACCCTCACGGCATTGATCTGCGTAGCTGCCGGCCTCGCCGTGTGGTTCCTATTCGTCTCTCCGGCGAATGCGGAAATGGCTCGCTGGAACAACCTTCCACTGCCGGCAAACTGGATCGAAGTGAGAAGGCAATGGGAATTCGGCCATGCCGCTTCGGCAGTTCTCGATTTGATCGGGTTTGCCGCTCTGGCGCTCTCCGTCGTGATCGACACTCCTGAAGCTGCGAGGTGACGATAGCTGCTTCGATCCAACATGGAAGCGGCCGCCGCCGCATGATGTTTTGGATCTCCAGGCACTATCTGCCTGGAACCCTGGCGACGGTAAAGTGAAGGCGGAGCATTCCGACGGCGCCGGTCTCCAAGATTTCAAGACCAGCCGAACTGAACACGTCGACCACTTCCTCTAAGTCGACACGATGACTTCCGTGGAGGTAATCGAAAATGCTCTTTTTGTTTCGGTCCACCCGGCCGGTGTCGATTACCAGCACGCGGCCGCCTGGTTTTAGAACCCGCCGGACCTCAGCCGCCATTTCCGGCCTGGAACTCTTCGGCAAGTGATGAAACATCAGCGTGGAGAGCACGACATCGAATTGAGCCTCGGGAAAGGGCAGAGATTGCGCAAATCCTTCACGGAATGATACCTCGACGCCCTGTTTCCTGGCCTTTTTCGCGGCTCTGGCGATCATCTCAGGTGACGGGTCCACGCCGAAAACGTTACCCGCGGGCCCGACCTGGCGTTTCGCCGCAATGGCAAGCGTCCCGGTGCCGCAGCCAATATCAAGGACCGACTCGCCGGGTTTCAGCGCTGCAAATCGAAGGAGCTTTTCGCGAAAGGCTGTTTCCTTGCCGAGGGTCAACAGCCAGAGCAGGAAATCATAGCGGCCGGGCCCGTGCAGGATTTTGCCCGCGCCTTCACTCTTCGCTGCGCTTGTCGTCATATGATTGCCGCCCTTCTGAGTTGTGAACACTGTCCCAAAATGGACAACCGGTCACTTTCTAGTCTATGACCGGAAGGAAGTAGATTTGAAGAACAGAGCGCACCCCGTTATCCGATAGCGGATAAATCAGACCAGTCTGTCCGATATCTCAAAGTAATAGGTGGAACTACACAGGAAAATCCTGCATCGTGCAAACGTGGGCGGTTCCACTTTCGACATGCATTTCCGCGGCACTTTTGTGCCGATCGCTTGTAGAGCCGGCGTTTGCGAAGGCGCTTTGTTTTAATGCTGGACCAACAAGAGGGAACTGTTGTACACGGCGCCAACTTGCGGTCAGCCGGCGATCCGCTCGGAATGCTCCTGCCAGATCCGCGTAGCGCGATACCTCAAGCTGGCGGCCCGCGAGTTCAGGTGTGCTTTATGAACGTGCCGTCGTGCAGTTCACGCAAGGCCTGCCGCAACTGATCTTGCGTATTCATCACAATCGGGCCGTACCAGGCCACGGGTTCCCGGAGCGGTTTGCCGGATATAAGAAGGAACCGAATGCCCTCGGGCCCCGCCTGCACCACGATCTCATCCCCGCGATCGAACAGCACCAGCGAATGGTTCGTGGCATCGTATACAAGCGGAGCGTTCGGATCCACGGCCGATTCCGTCAGCACCGGACGCGGATCGCTCGCGTCGCGGAACGTCCCGCTCCCCGCGAACACATACGCGAAGGCGTGCCGCGTAATCTCCACCGCGATCCGCCGCTTTCGTCCGGGTGGCACCGAGATATCGATGTAGTTTGGATCCGCCGCGACTCCTTCCACCGGGCCCTTCTTCCCCCAGAACTCGCCGCAGATCACCCGCGCCTTCGTCCCGTCGTCCTCAATCACCTCAGGGATCGCCGCCGACGGAATGTCCTGGTATCGGGGATTCGTCATCTTCAACGACGCCGGCAGATTCGCCCACAACTGGAACCCGTGCATCCGTCCCTGCGAGTCGCCCTTCGGCATCTCCTGGTGCAGGATCCCGCTCCCCGCGGTCATCCACTGCACATCGCCGGCGCCCAATCTGCCCTTGTTGCCCAGGCTGTCGCCGTGCTCTACTGTCCCAGCGAGAACATACGTGATCGTCTCGATTCCCCGGTGCGGGTGCCACGGAAACCCCGCCAGATAATCGGCCGGATTATCGTTCCGGAAATCGTCAAACAGCAAAAACGGATCGAACTCCTTCGTATTCCCGAACCCGAACGCCCGCTCCAGCCGAACCCCCGCTCCCTCCAAAGTCGAACGCGTCTGCAAAATGTTTTTTACCGGTCGCAACGACATAGCCCCTCCGGACAGAAAATGCGCCCTCCTGCAGGCACATTCTACTTCTTCTTTACGCAGCCTTCACGAACTGCACGTCCAATGTAAGCGTGACCTCGCCGCCTACCAGGATCCCGTCCGCCTCCAGCGCCGCGTTCCACGTCAGCCCGCAGCCCTTGCGGTTGATCTTCGTTGTCGCCGAGAGGCGGATGCCGCCATTGTCCCACGGATCCTGAGCCGGCGGTGCCGGTCCCTCCACCTTGAAAACAACTTCGGGAGTAAAGCCGTGAATCGTGAGATCGCCTGTCAGGGTAGTTCATCGCCGCCCGTGCGCTTCACCCGTGTCGAGCGGAAGCTCAGGGCCGGAAACTGATCTACATCGAAGAAATCCGCGCTCTTCAGGTGTGTGTTGCGCTGGGCGTCGACGCTTCCTTGGAGCCGCGGAGAGACCCTCTTCCCCTCACTCGCTCCCGGCCATTGTCAGCCGCCAGTCCAACTCGTTGAGGAACTGCTTGTCTTGCCGCCAGCGCGGGCGCACCTTGACGTACAGCTCGAGAAACACTTTGCGGTTTAACAGCCGTTCGATCTCCTCGCGCGCCAGCGTCCCGATGCGCTTCAGCATCGATCCCCGCGCGCCGATCACGATCGCTTTCTGCCCCTCGCGCTCCACGTAGATCGTCGCCGCGATGCGCGTGACGTGGGGCTTCTCTTCCCACTCATCCACCAGCACCGCAATCGAGTGCGGCACTTCCTCCCGCGTCTCGGCCAGCAGCTTCTCGCGGATCAGTTCCGCCGCCAGGAACCGCTCCGGCTGGTCGGTGAGATGATCGGCAGGGAAATACGCCGGCCCCTCGGGCAGCCGCTTCACGATCGCCGCGCGGAGCTCCTGGACTCCCTCCCCGGTCAGGGCCGAAATCGGGATGTACTCCGCGAACTCGTGACGTGAGCGGAACTGCTCGATCAGCGGCAGCAGCGCCGCCTTCGACTTGAGGCGGTCAATCTTGTTCAACGCCAGCAGAACCGGCGCGGAGGTTTTTCGGATCACCTCCATGCTCTCCCACTCGGCGGCCCCCGGCTCCCGCGAGACGTCCACCACGTAAACCAGCACGTCGCGTTCGTCCAGCGCGGCGCGGATTGTCTCCATCATGCGGGCGTTAAACACCGAATCGGGCTTGTGGATCCCCGGCGTGTCCACGAAGATGATCTGCTCGGTATCCGTCGTCGTCACGCCCTGGATCAGCGTGCGCGTCGTCTGAGGTTTGTCGGAAACGATGGCGACTTTCGCGCCCGTGAGCGCGTTCAGCAGCGTCGATTTCCCTACGTTGGGGCGCCCCAGTATCGAGACGAACCCCGAAACGAAACCCGTCCGCTCAGGCATGGCTTGCCGTCTCCGCTTTGGAAACGCGTACCTGCTCGACGCGCAAATCGTTGCCGGCCAGCACCTCGATCCGGATTCCGTCGCGCTCGACGAACTCTCCCGGATGCGGCACCCTGCCCAGCCACTCCATGAGCAGCCCGCCGATGGTCGTCGAGCCGGGCTGTTCTGCGGGGTGGAAGTCCATCAGCTCCTCCAGGCGGTCCAGGCCGAAATTGCCGGATACGATGTAGTGGCCTTGCGTGTCCTGGCTGACGTCAAGCCCGGGCTCGTGCTCGTCGCGTATCTCGCCGAACACCTCTTCCACCAAATCTTCCATCGTTACCAGCCCGGCCGTGTTGCCGTATTCGTCCACCACGATCGCCATGTGCGCGCGGTCGGCCTGCATCTCGCGGAGCAAATCGCTCACCGGTTTGGTCTCCGGGACGAAACGGATCGTCCGCGCGAGCTCTCTCACCTTCCGCTTCTTGCGGTCGCTTTCCTCCAGTTCGAGCATGTCCCGCACGTGAACAAAGCCGATGATGGAGTCGATCGAGCCCTCGTAAACCGGAATGCGCGAATACTGTTCGTCGATGACGAGCTGGCGCAGGTCTTCCAGCGTCTTGTCCGCCGAAATCGCCACCATGTCCGGCCGCGGGGTCATCACCTCGCGGACCCGCTTGTCTCCGAACGCCACCACCGACTGGATCAGCTCGCCGTCCCGCTCCTCGATCAGCCCTTCCTCGGTGCCCGCCGCGATCAGCGCTTCCAGATTGTCCGCCGGCGTCGGCTCTTCCTTCTCGGTGTCGCTGACATCGGTCAGATCCGTCAGCGACTGGAAGAAGCCGAAGATTGTCACCAGCGGGCTCAGCACGATCGCAGTGAGGCGGAACAGCGGCATCAGCGGCAGCAGCCACCGCCCGCTGCTCCGGCGGTAAAGCACGTGCGGCGCAACGTAAGTGGTAAGCAGCATCGTCAGCCACGAGAATACGGCCGCCTCGATCACCGGGCGCAGCACATTGCCCTTCCAGAATCCGGGATTCAAGAGCAGGAACACCAATCCTAATAACAGCAGCAGCGTGTGCTTGACTACGGAAAACGTGAGTACGCCGCGATCGTGAGGCAGCCGCAGCCAGCCGTAGAGGGATTCTTTAAAAAGCTCGAGCGCGGGCTTTTCGCGCGGGCGCAGCCGCATCGCCTCGTAATACAGAAGTTGCAGCGAGGTCACGGCCACCAGGGACAGCCCAATGAAAATCGCAGCGCCGATAAATAGAGCAGTCATGGCGCTACGCTTCCATTCCCACGGGCTGGCGCTCGATCAACCCGGCCGGCAGTTTGAGCTGCTCGCGAAACCGCTTTTCGGCGCGGGCCATGCGCCCCCGGTCGCGCTCGTGATCCATGCCGAGCAGGTGGAGCAGCCCGTGCAGCATCAGGATCCCGATCTCTTCCTCCACCGAGTGCCCATACTCCCGCGCCTGCTCCGCCGCGCGCGCCGCGGATATGGCGATTTCTCCCAGGAACCCGTCGGGATCGCCCGAAGGGAAAGACAACACATCGGTGGGATAATCGCGCCCCAAGAACTGCCGGTTCAGGCGCCGCAGTTCCCGGTCCCCGGTAATCAGGCAGCAGAATTGGCGGCCGGGAGCCACCTTCGCCTGCAAGGATGAAACAAACTCTCGGAGCGCCCGGCGCCGCAGGCCGCGTACGCCGGGACGAAAAATGAGACTTTCCGGAGGGTCCGACATGGGAGCGAATCAGGCCTGGGGCGGAACGGGAGCGCCGTTCGCGCTCTCCCTAGACCGTTCGGCCGGCAGGTCGCCGAGCTTTAGGGAAAGCTGGCTTCCGGCCCCGTTCGCCTCCTGGTATCTCTCGTACGCCCTCACGATGCGCTGCACGAGCGGGTGCCGCACGACGTCCCGCTCGTCGAAGTTAATGAAGCTGATGCCTGCCACGCCGCGAAGCACTTCCTCGGCGTGAACCAGGCCGCTGCGCTTCCCCGCCGGCAGGTCGATCTGCGTCACGTCGCCGTTTACAACCATCTTCGAGTTGAAGCCATGGCGCGTCAGCACCATCTTCATCTGCTCGGGCGTGCTGTTCTGCGCCTCGTCCACGATTATAAAGCTATCGTTCAGCGTGCGCCCGCGCATGAAGGCGATGGGGGCCACCTCGATGATGTTGCGCTCGAGAAACTTTTCCACTTTTTCGATCTCGAGCATGTCGTACAGCGCGTCGTACAGCGGGCGGAGGTACGGGTCTACTTTTTCCTGGAGTGTGCCTGGCAGAAATCCGAGGCGCTCGCCGGCCTCAACCGCCGGGCGCGTCAAAATGATGCGGCTTACCTTCTTTCCCAGCAGCGCTGAAACGCCCATTGCGACAGCCAGGTAGGTTTTTCCTGTGCCGGCCGGGCCGATGCCGAACACCAGGTCGTTGCGCTCGATCGCTTCCAGATACCTTTGCTGGTTGATCGTCTTGGGCACTACGGTCTTCTTGCCGAAGTTGCGCTGCCGCCCGCTCAGAACCAGGTTGCGCAGGCTCACTTCCCGGTCCTCCATCACCACGCGGAGATAGCTGTTGAGGTCGCCGTTCCCAAATACGTAGCCCTCTCTCACCAGGTCGTTGTATTCTTCCAGGATTGTTCCGGCGCGAGCGACATCCGCCTCGGCGCCCTCGAGTTCAAGGCTGTCGTTGAGGAGTTGAGTGCTGACATTCAGCCCTGTTTCAATCAGCCGGATGTTTTCGTCATTCGTGCCGAACAGGGACTCAATGCCGCGGGTGATCGGTACGGAAACTTTCATTCCTTAGGAAGCTTCTTACCTCCAAACGGATTTTGCGTCAAGCGTGTTCGGTAACCGGGATCTTTTTCAGGATTTGCACCGTGGAGGGACACTCGATACCGCGAACGCAGACGCGGACTGAACATCTATCCCGATTATATAACACATTGCGCGAAGCTTCCGGCCTGTTTATCGCCGAAACATCTTGTTAACACTGCCATGTAGCGGCCGGGCATGGCCCCAGGCTTACAGCTTGCGCTCTAATTCGGACAGCGCCGGCGAGACCCGGCCCGCCGCTTCCCCGGCCAGGGTCCGCTGCTATCATATGAGCAATGTGGAAGCTGCTGCCAGCGCTGTTGATCGCCTTGGCCGCTGCCGCCGACGACCGCTGGGTTCAGTTCCGTTCCGGTCCTTTCCACCTGATCAGCAACGCCGGCGAGGAATCCGCCCGGGACACGCTCAACGAGCTCGAGCAGATCCGCCACGCTGCCGGTACGGTCCTCGGCAAGCCTGAGTTGACCACCATCTGGCCCATCCGCGTGCTTCTCCTTAAAACGGGCCAGCCTTCCACGCCGGCGCTCTCGCGCGATGCCTATATCTCCGCTCTCGTGGCCAAAGCCCCCATTCCCCGCGAGTGGCTTCGCGAGTGCATCCGGATCCTGATTGAATCAAACGCCAGGCGCATGCCGGCAGAAATCGAAGCGGGACTCGCCGATTTCTACTCCACCGCCACAGTCAAGCGCACCGTCATTACGCTCGGCGCTCCGCTTCCGCCCGCCGAACGGAATCCCGCGTGGGCGAGAATTCACCTGCTAACGGTCGATCCCGAGTACTACGGCAAGCTTCGCGTGCTGCTCCACAACCTTCAGCAAGGCGCCGACCCCGACCCCGCTTACCGCAACGCCTTTGGGAAGACGCCCGATGCGATCGACAAGGAAGCCGCCGCCTACCTCGCCGCGGGTAAGTTCTCCACTATCACTCTCAGCGGCCGTCCGCTCAATCCGCGCCGCGATTTCTTCCCTGAGAAGGTCGAGCCCGTGGTGGCCCAAATCGCGCTCGCCGACCTGAAGCCCGCCCGCGCCGCCTACGAGGCGTTGCTCGCGCAGGCGCCCGCCGAAGCCCACGAGGGCCTTGGGTTTCTGGCGCTCCAGGAGAACCGCCCGGAAGAGGCCCGCAAGGAGTTCGCCGCCGCCACGGCCGCCGGCAGCAAGAGCGCGCGCACCTGGCTCGAACTGGGGCGCCTCGACCGCGAACAGGCACTGCCCGCGCTCTCCAAAGCCGCGGAACTGAACCCCGCATGGTCCGAGCCCCACGTCCTGCTCGCGGAAATTGAAACGGACCCCAGCCGCAAGCTCCACCACCTCAAACTGGCCGCTGATCTGGCGCCCCGCAGCGCCGAACGGTGGCGCGCCCTGGCCGAGTTCAACATGGCCCACAACCGCTATCCGGAGGCCGCGAAAGCCTGGACGGCCGCGCAGGCCGCAGCAGTCGACGAGACCGAGCGCGCCCGCATGCGCGACGCCCGCCTGGACATCGAGCGGAAGCGGCTGGAGTACGAAGCCGCCGAGCGCAGGCGCCGCGAAGAGGAAAAGATGCGGGATATCCAGCGCGTGAAGGATGAGGCCATGGCGCGCATCCGCGCTGCCGAAGAGCGGGCCAACCGCGACGCGCCCCCGCCGCCGCCCGATCGCCAGATAGTTGCCTGGTGGGAAGGCCCGGCGCCCGACGCACACGTCACCGGCCGCCTCACGCAAATCGATTGCGTCGGCCAGCTCCTGCGGCTTGTCATCCAATCCGGAGAAGGCAAATCCGTTCGCCTGCTGATCCGCGACCCCGCCAAGGTGATCGTCATGAACCCGGCGAGCGAAGCGGCGTTCGCGTGCGGCGCGCAGCGCCCGGTTCGCACCGTGAAGGTCGAGTATTTCGCCAAAAGCGACGAGAAACTGGTCACTGTAGGTGAGGTCGCCACCATCGAGTACCTGCCCACGCCCTGATATGCGGCTGCGGTGGGTTGTACTCGGCGTCTTTGTCCTGTCGTCCGGGCTGAATTACCTCGATCGCCAGATCCTGCCCGCGCTCGCCCCGGCGCTGCGCGAAGAATTCCACCTCACCAACGCGGATTACGGCTTGGTTCTGGCCGCATTTTCGATCGCATACGCGCTGTCCGCGCCGCTGGCCGGGCTGTTCATCGATCGCGTCGGGCTGAACCGCGGCGCCAGTCTGTCGGTCGGGCTGTGGTCGCTAGCCGGGATCGCCACTGCGTTTGCCGGCGGTCTGCCCGGGCTGGCCGCTTGCCGGGCGTGGCTCGGCGTGGCGCAGGCTGGCGGCGTGCCGGCCGCGGGCAAGGCCATCGCCACCTATCTGCCGCCCGAGGAACGGGCGCTCGGCCACGCGCTGAGCCAGGCCGGGTTGAGCTGCGGAGCGATGCTCGCGCCCCCGCTCGCCATCTGGCTGGCCACTCATTACGGCTGGCGCTCCGCGTTCCTGGTCACCGGCGCCGCCGGTCTGCTCTGGATCCCGCTGTGGAACCGCGTCGCCCGCCTCGCGCCGCATAAAATCTTCCCTTCCGCGCGGCCCGGACTCCGCGCGGCCGAGGTCTTCCGCGACCGCCAGCTTTGGGCGTTCGTTGCCGCCACGGTACTCGGCATGGTGGTCTACACCCTCTGGACCAACTGGACTACGGTGTACCTGGTCCAGGAGCGCGGCTTCTCGCTCGCGGGCACGGCTGCGGTCGCCTGTCTGCCGCCTGTTTTCTTCAATCTCGGAGGGATTGCCGGGGGCTCGCTCTCGATGCGCTGGATTCGGGCGGGCCGGCAGCCTTTCGATGCGCGGCTGCGCGCGTGCCTGCTCAGCGCGGTCGCGCTTTTCGCGACGGCGGCCGTGCCGCTGATGCCCACCGCCGGGTGGGCGATCGCCATGATCTGCCTGAGCGCCTTCTGGTCGTCCTCGCTGAGTGTGAACCTCTACTCGCTGCCGCTTGACGTTTTCGGCGCCGGGCGGGCAGCCTTCACGAGCTCCGTGCTGACGGCAGCGTACGGCGCCATGCAGGCGGTCTTCTCCCCGATGGCCGGGCTGTTGATCGATCTGCTGGGTTTTCAGCCGGTCTGCTTCGCTGTCGCGGTACTGCCGCTGATGGCCTGCGCCCTGTTGTACCGTGTACGGCCGAAGACCTGATTGAAGAGCCCCCTGCGGAAGCAGTTATATTGGTACCTGACCGTGGCCGGCAGAATCCCCTCAGCACTCAAGCGCACCATCTTCAAACTCCTTGGCAAGGACCCGGAAGCAGTCGTTGTCAGCTTCTTATCGGGTGAAGAACCGCTCGCATCCGCGATGGCGGAGGAGGTGCGCCGGCTGGAGCCGGAAAGGCGGCATTTCACGGTTGCTTTCGAGCCCGGGTCGGCGTGGCAAATCTACCGCCGCCTGCGGCGCCAGTTCCGTCCCTACCGAATCGGCCTTGCGCCGGTCCTGTTCACTGCGGATAAGCGGTTCCGCCCGCTCCGGCTGGCCGCGTTCCTGCTGGCGCCGACGAAAATTCTGGCCTACAACGCGCGGCTGGAGCGCCACCATCTCCGGCTGCGGACGGCGGTGGCTTCCTGGCTGTTCTTTCGCGGCGTGCCGCTGGACCGCATCTTCCTCCGACCCTGGTGGCTCTTCCCGTGGAAGCGCGACCGCTCCAGCGAAAGCACCTCGGCGCAAGTGCTGGAAGGCCGTCCGTTCACACGCGGGCGCCGCCGCGTCGCGGTGCTCTCGCCTTATTTCCCCTATCCGCTTTCGCACGGTGGCGCGGTTCGCATTTTCCACCTCTTGCGCGAGATTTCCCGCGAATTCGACCTCTTGCTTTTCGCCTTCACCGAGGACGGGCAAGCCGTCGAGCCGGAGCCGGTGCTGGAGTTCTGCTCGAAGGTGGTGCTCGTTCCCAAGCAGCGCTACCGTGAGCCGCGCTGGTCCTCGCTGCTGCCGCCGGAGGTTTGCGAGTACAGGTCCGAAACCATGCGCCGGCTCTGGCGCAGCCTTTGCCGTGAGTACGAAGTGGCCGCGCGCCAGATCGAGTACACGCACCTGGCCGGCTACGGCGGCGAGATCCTGGTGGAACACGACGTCACCTTCGATCTTCACCGCCAGGTGCTCGACCGCGAGCGGTCCATCGGGGCGTGGTGGAACTGGTGGCGGTGGCGGCGCTTTGAAACCCGCATGCTCCGGGCATTCCAGCGCGTGATTGTGATGTCCGACAAAGACGCGGAACTGCTCGGCACGTCCAAAATTCGCGTGATTCCGAACGGTGTGGATCTCAGCCGTTTCGAGCCCGTAACCGAGCCGCCCGGCCGGAAGCTCCTGTTCGTCGGCTCGTTCCGCCACTTTCCCAACGTGATCGCGTACCGCTTCTTCACCGAGGAAGTCTGGCCGCTGCTGCGCGACCGCTACCCGGACCTCACCCTGACCGTTGTGGCCGGCCCGGACCCCATCCTGTACTGGCGCGCGGCGGCGGATTCACCCGAGCCGCCCCCGGACGAGCGCATCCGGCTGCTCGGGTTCGTGCGCGATGTCCGTCCGTTGTACGCAGAGGCTAACCTGGTGATTGTTCCCACGCTGGTCTCCGCCGGCACCAATTTAAAGGTATTGGAGGCGATGGCGATGGAGCGGGCGGTGGTTTCGACTCCCTCCGGCTGCGCCGGCCTGGGGCTGACGCACAAGGAGAGCGTCTGGGTCGCGGAAACGCCCAAGGAGTTCGCTGAAGGCATCGAGGCGCTGATTGAGAATCCGGCGCTGCGGCGCCGCATCGCAAGAGCGGCCCGCCGCATCGCCGAGGAGCGCTACGACTGGGAGCGGCTCGGGGCGCTTCAGCGCGAGGTCCTCAGAGAAGTCACCGGCGCCCACCTGAACATCCGGCCCGCTGTTGAGCAGGATGTCGAGGATCTGGATCGCATTCAGAAAGGCTCACCCGAAGCGGTGCTGTGGGAGCCGCACGGATACCTGAATTACGATTGCCGCGTGGCGGAACAAGGGGGGCGGGTGGTGGGGTTCGCCGTGTGCCGCCGCGTGACCGACGACGAATCGGAAGTGCTCAGCCTGGTCGTGGACCCGGCCATGCGGCGGCGCGGGATCGGCAAGCGCCTCATGCTGGAGCTGCTCGAAGACGGCGGCCGGAGCTGGTTTCTCGAAGTTCGCGAATCGAATGTGGGTGCGCGCAAGCTGTATGAGTCGCTGGGGTTTGTTGAGATCGCACGCCGGCCCAACTACTACCAGGACAATGGGGAAACCGCGGTTGTCATGCGCCGCCATTCATGCTAATGTCACAAGTGCAGCCGGGAAAGTAGGGCCCCGGCTCCTAAACGTTTGTTAATGACTTTTCGACCCGTCACCTGCCGAGCCGACGACCCCATAAATCAGAAGAGCCCGAAGAGAGTAATGGAAGGAGGACTACGCCTATGCGAACCCCAGAAGAGCTCAAAGCGCACCTGATGGAAACCGACGAACAGTTTCGGCTTCTGGCAGAGCAACACCGCGAGTATAAGAAGCGCGTCGAGGCCCTGTCCTCACGTCCTTATCTGACCCCGGAAGAACAACTCGAGGTGACTCGGATCAAGAAGCTGAAGCTGCGTCTGAAGGACCAGATGCAGGAAATCATGGAACGGTACCGTCACGAGCATCAGACGGTCTGACCATCGGGTGCGCATTTAAGAATCCGCCGCTCCTTCTGTGTCCACCGAGAGCGGCGGCCCGCAGCTTTTGTGCCCTGCCTGTGCCCGTGCCTACTCGACTTTTCGATCGAGCCTGCGGTTCGACAACGACGGATTCTCCCTAAGGACACCGCTTCGGGCCGTTTCTGCGCTTTTTGCGGATGTCCGTGGCGTAGAACGCCGCCGCGGCGAGGTCGCGGTTGTATTCCGAGACGGCAGGACCGTTAGGATTCCCGGGCTCGTCAGCGATCTCGACTATGTTTTCCATTCTGTGCGACAGCGCCTTCACCGTTTGAGTTCCCGGCCTGAACGCGAGCGCTGGCAACCGGCATCGATTATCCCGAGGCGCGGTACTACCCGGGGGAGCAGGGGAGGTTTACGAGCCCGGATGCCCCCCTTTGCAGATCAGTATCCCGAAGACAGACCAGGCCGCTCTATGACGGCGGCAGACCCGAGCCGAATCCCCCATCCACTACAACCACGGAGCCGGTCATGAAGGAGGCGTCGTCACTGGCCAGGAAAACGGCCGTACGCGCTACCTCTTCGGGTCGTCCGATGCGGCCGAGCGCATGGAGTTTCCCGGCTGCCGCGCGGGCGGCGGCGGGGTCGGGCTGCGCCTGGAAATAGCCCTCGGCGAGTCCCGCGTCGATGTAACCGGGGCAAATGCAGTTGACCCGGATGCCGTCCTTGCCGTGGTCGATGGCCATCGCCTTGGTGAGACCGATGATGCCGGCCTTGGTGGCGCAGTATCCCGCGCAGAACGGCTCGACGAAAAAGCCGTTCACCGACGACATGTTGACGATGACGCCGCGCGTCCGCCGCAGATGCGGGATGAAGTACTTCGAGCACAGGAACACGCCGCCGAGGTTGACGGCCAACTGCCGGTTCCATTCCTCGAATGTGGTGTCCTCGACCGTTTTGTTCACCTGAATGGCCGCGTTGTTCAGCAGCACGTTCACCTGGGAAAAGGCCGATAGCGTCTCGCGGACCAGGCGCTCCACGGACTCCGGTTGTGCCACGTCGGTCTCGAGGGCGAGGGCGCAGCCGCCCTCCCGCTCGATGCTGGCCGCGGTTTCGCGCGCGCCCTCGAGGTTAATGTCCGCCACGACGACACGCGCGCCTGCTTGCGCGAATGCGAGGGCGGTGGCGCGGCCGATGCCCGCGCCCGCCCCGGTGATTACCGCTACGCGATCCTTGAGCTTCATGCCTTCCTGGATTCCTCGATTGCCTCCACGAGGCTCTTCTCGATCAGGGCGCACATCTCGTCGAGATCGGCCTGTGTGGCGATGAGCGCGGGGGAAACCGCAAACCAGGTGGGGTCCACCCGCAGGATGATCCCGTTCTTGAGCGACGTCCGCTTCAGCGCCGTGCCGATCGCCGCGTCGGTCAGCTCCACGCCGCGCAGAATGCCCTTGCCGCGAACCTCGCGGACCACGCCGTATTTCTTCAGGCACTCGAGCTTGTTGGCGAGGTACTCGCCGTTGACGGCGGCTTTCTTGTCCAGTCCGTTCTCCACGATCTCGTCGATCACGGCGATGCCGACCGCCGCCGCGAGCGGGTTGCCCGCAAAAGTGTGGCCATGGGCGAACTGTATGTTCTTTTCGGGCTCTCCCCAGAACGCTTCGGCCATGTCCTCGCGTGCGATCATCGCGCCGATGGGCATAGCGCCGCTCGACATCCCCTTGCCGCAGCAGATGATGTCGGGCGTAACCCCGAAGGTTTGCGCCGCGAACATATTGCCGGTCTTGCCGAAACCGGTGATGACTTCGTCGAAAATCAGCGCGACGTTGTACTTGGTGCAGATATCGCGGATGATCTGGAAGTATTCATCGGTGGGAGTAATGATTCCGCCGGTGTTGCCTATAGGTTCGACCATCACGCCGGCAACCGTTTCCGGGTCTTCATGAATGATGATGTCTTCAATGGACTGGGCGGTGAAGCGGTTGCACTCCTCCCACGATGAGAAGCGGTCGCGATAGTAAGTGGGCGGAAAGACTTTCAGAAATCCGGCCATGTGCGGCTCGAACTTCGACTTCCGCGAGCCGGTCCCGCTGGCCGCCATCGCGCCCGCGGTGCCGCCGTGATAGCCGTAGTACCTGGAGATGAACTTGTACTTATGGGGGTGGCCGGTCTGCTTGAAATACTGCCGCACGAACTTCATCGCGGCTTCGGTGGACTCCGATCCGCCGCTGAACGGCTTCACATAGTTCAAATTGCCCGGGGTGATCGAGCCGAGCTTCTCGATAAAGTCGAGCGTGACGTCCGAGATACCGTGGAGAGGAGGAGCGAACGTCATTCGCTCCATCTGCTTGCGCATGGCTTCCATCACGCGCGGATGACCGTGGCCGAGCGAGGCGACGAAAATCCCACCGATCGCATCAAAGTACCTTTTGCCTTCAATATCCCAGTAATAAAGGCCTTCAGCCCGATCTATGATCAAAGGATTGCGAACAAATTCGGACATCTGGTGGAAATCGATAAATGTCCGCTTGAGTAGCTGTTCGCGCCGGGGATCCAGCTTCATGAATCAATCTCCTTGCTATGGTTGTGAACACCGTTTGCCGGTAGTCGAGAGCCGCCCTTGTCCGCGGCGGCGTTGAAACGCGCAACCTTGCCGTACAAGCGGCCCATTATATCGTCCCGAAGCTGCTTGCGGGTTCTACCCGCCGCGTTTACCTCCGCACTCGGCCGGGGGAGCCTGCGCCGGGCGGCGCGCGATTTTTTTGCGGAACAATCCTGCCGCTCAAACGTATATACCCACGAAGAAGAACTCACATGCGCAACGGTAACAACGGCAAGAGAAACGGGAAGCGCGGCAGGCGGTGGATCTCGGCCGCGGCAGCCATTGTTCTGCTCGGAGGCGCATGGTTCGGACTCAAAGCCGCCTTCAAGCCGGATAACCGCATCGATCCCTCGAGGCTCGCCGCCGTCGAGCGCGGGGACATTGCGCGTTCGGTGGTCGCCACCGGAAAGATCGAACCTCTGGCGAAAGTCGAAGTGAAGTCCAAGGCCAGCGGGATCGTGAAAAAGATCTTTTTCCACTACAGCGACCGGGTGAAGAAAGGCGACGTCCTGGTGGAACTCGATAAAGAGGAGTTACAGGCCCGCGTCCGGGAGGCGCGCGCGGCGCTGCTCGCCGCCGAAGCCGCCGAGGAAGCAGCCATCGCCACCCACGAGAAGAACAAAGTGGAGGCCGAAGGCCCCGACCTTCCGTTTTTGAAATCCAGCATGGAGCGCGCGCAGCAGCTTAAGGCGCAGGGGTTGATCGCGCAGGCGGTTCTCGAGGAGGCGGAAAAAAACTACCAGCTTGCGCTCAACCGGCAGATGACCGCCCTGCGAAATATTTCGGTGAGCCGCGCCGATGTCGCGCGCGCGAAGGCCCAGGTCGCCCAGGCGCGCGCCATGCTCGACCGCGCCGAGGAAGATCTGCGGAACGCCACCATCGTCAGCCCCATGGACGGCATCGTGCTTTCCCGCGACGTGGAGGTGGGCGACGCCGTCAGTTCCATCCTCGTGCTCGGCTCGCAGGCCACCAAGATCATGACGCTCGGCGACGTGAGCGACGTCTACGTGCTCGGGAAGGTGGACGAAGCCGATATCGGCAAGGTCTACCTCGGCCAGCCCGCGCGCATTGTCGTGGAATCCTTCAAGGACAAGAAGTTCGTGGGCAGGGTGACGAAAATCTCCCCGCTCGGCGTCGAAAAAGACAACGTGACGACTTTCGAAGTGCGCGTTTCCATCCACAACCCCAGCGGCGAACTCAAAGCCAATATGAGCGCCAACGCCGAGATCATTCTGGAAGAGAAAAAGAACGTGCTGCTGGTGCCGGAGGCCGCAGTGATTTACGACAGGCAGCGCAACACGTTTCTTGAAATCCCGGACCCGGCCAGCGAAACGGGCCGCCGCCGGATTGCGGTCAAGCTCGGCATTTCCAACGGCGTGAAAACCGAGCTTGTTTCCGGTTTGCAGGAAGGCGAGCAGGTCATTTTGCAATAGCGCGGACCGGCCATGTCGTTTCGCGATCTGCTGTTCGATACGCTCCGTACGCTTTGGGCGCACAAGCTGCGCACATTTTTGACCATGTTCGGCATCGCCTGGGGGATCGTTTCCATCACCCTGATGGTGGCGGCCGGGGAAGGCCTTCGCGTGGGGCAGCAGAGGGTCTCGGAAAATTTCGGCAAGAACATCATGATCGTCTTTCCGGGGCGCACCAGCATGCAGGCCGGCGGCACGCGCGCGGGCCGCGCTACGGAGTGGCAGGCCACCGATCACGTCTTCATCCAGAGCCAGGCGCCGGCTTGCGGCGTTGTCCTCCCGGAACTCGGCAATAGCCTGACGGTTCGCAGTCTGTACAACAGCGGCACGCTGACGGTGGTCGCCTCGCTGCCGCCGTTCGCCGAAGTCCGCACGATACCGGTGGCGGAGGGGCGCTTCTACAACGACGAAGACGCCGCGCTCGGCCGCCGCGTCGCTTTTCTCGGCAGCGACGCCAAGAAACAGTTGTTCGCCTCCCGCCCCGCTCTCGGCGAGACGATTCACATCGGCGACTACCCGTACGTCGTGATCGGCGTGATGCAATCCAAGGAGCAGGATTCCAGCTACGACGGCCGGGACATTTCCAAGGTCTTCATCCCATTCAACGCCGCGCTTCGCGATTTTCCGAGAAGGCCGCCGAGCCGGCCCACCGCAATCGACCGGTTTATCGTCACCCCCAAGTCGATAGCCGATCACGAGACGTGCAAGTGGGAACTGCGCCGCGCGCTCGCTCGCCTGCACAACTTCGATCCGCGGGACGAGGAAGCCGCCAAGATCTGGGACACGGTGGAGACGGCCAAGGCCTTCGAACATATGACGCAGGGCATGAAGATCTTCCTGGGTGCGGTCGGGCTGATCAGTCTGCTGCTCGGCGGCATCGGGGTGACCAACGTGATGCTGGTGGCCGTGCGCGAACGCACCCGCGAGATCGGCGTTCGCAAGGCGGTCGGCGCAACCGGCCGGGCAATCCTTTCGCAGTTCTTTGTCGAAACGATCATTATCGTTTTCCTGAGCGGGGGCATCGGCCTGGGAATCACCTTCGGCCTCTGCGCGCTGGTGAATTCCTTTCCTATGCCGCCGTTTTTCGCCGGGCTGGTCGCATCCTGGGAGTCCGCCATCTTAGCCCTGGCGCTGCTCGGCACGGTGGCGGTGCTTTCGGCGCTTTACCCCGCTAACCGCGCGGCTTCGGTGGACCCGATCGAGGCCCTGCGCTACGAAGCCGGAGGTTGACCGCGTGTTCGGCGAAATCATGAAACAGGCCTGGGACTCGCTGAGACGCAATCCGCTCCGCAGCTTCCTCACGATGCTCGGGATCGTTTGGGGCATCGTGGCCGTCACCGTGCTGATCGCCTACGGCAGTGGTTTCCGCGGTGTGCTGGTGCGCGCGTTCGACGCCTTCGGCAAGAGCGCCGTCGTGTGCTGGCCGGGGCAAACCAGCGAGCAGGCCGGCGGCGAGCGCGCCGGGCGCCGCGTCAGGTTCGAAAAAGAAGATCTGGAGCAGATTCGGATCGAAGGCTCGCTCATCAAGCACCTGAGCCTGGAGACGGTGCGCTGGCTCGGCATTTCCTACGGCGAGCGCATTGCCAACACGGCCATCCGCGGCGTGTATCCGGATTACGGCGAGATCCGCAACGTGGTCCCCTCCGAAGGCCGCTGGATATCACCCGAGGATTTCCTCGAACGCCGGCGCGTGGCCTTCCTCGGCGGCCACCTGCGCGAGCAACTCTTCGGCGGCCGGCCGGCCGTGGGGGAAACGGTGTTGATCGGCGGGGTACGCTTCACCGTCGTCGGCACGATGGACCGTAAGATCCAGATGAGCAATTACTTCACCAGCGACGACGATTCCTGCTGGATTCCCTATACGACGGCGGGCGACATGTGGGATGCCCGCTACGCCGCCGTACTCGTTTTCTCACCCGTAGCGCCGAAGTTCGAAGCCGATGCGAAGCGGCAGGTGCGTGAAATCATCGGCAAGCGCCAGCGCTTCTCACCCACCGACGAGCGCGCCATCCAGATGTTCGGGCGCGAGGAGTTCCGCCCAATCATCGACGGCATCACGATCGGCATCCAGGTTCTGCTGATGTTCATCGGCGCGCTGACGCTCGGCATCGGCGGCGTGGGCGTGATGAACATCATGCTGGTCTCGGTGGACGAGCGCGTTCGCGAAATCGGGCTGCGGCGCGCGCTCGGGGCGCGGCGGCGGCACGTACGACTGCAATTCCTGGCTGAAGCGCTGGTCCTGACGCTGGCCGGCGGCGCCATCGGCATTGGACTTGCGATCGCCATCACGGCGTTTAGCGGAACGATTCCATTGCTGGGCCCCCTGTTCAAGGACACTTCGGGACAAGGAGATATCCATCTCGCGATTTCCCCCGCGACAGTCGCGATTGCCGCCGGAATCCTGGTGCTGGTGGGAGTGCTCAGCGGCGTCGCCCCGGCCACGCGGGCCGCGCGCCTCGATCCCTCGGAAGCTCTGCGCTACGAGTAGCCCGCTATCCGTATCCGCCCAGCCCGGCATTCCAGTCCTTGGCCCGGAAACGCCGCGGCCTTGAGCGGGCATGCGCCACTGCCCAAAAAGAGTTAGTATTGATTCGCCAAACTCAAAATTACTTGAATCGATGAAACCACCATGAGGCCAGAAAAAGACAATAAATCGACCCGCCGCAGTTTCCTGACCCGCCACGCCGGGGCGGCAGCCGTTACGGCAACCCTGCTCACCGGATCCCGGGCCAGTGCGCGCTCCGTGCTGGGGGCAAACGACCGGATCAACATCGCCTTCATCGGCAATGGGATGCAGTTTCTCAGCCTGATCCGCGGCTTCGCCAACCGCAAGCAGACGAAAAATGACGTCCACTTCTCCGCCGTATGCGACGTCTGGCAACCGCGCCTGGAGAATGCCCTCAAGATCAGCGGCGCGGACAAGGCATACCGGGACTACCGCGAAGTCCTCGCCCGGCCCGATATCGACGGCGTCGTGCTCGCCGTGCCGGATCACTGGCACCATGACATGGCAAAGGAGGCCATGCTCGCGGGCAAGGACGTCTACCTGGAAAAGCCGATGACCATCACCATAGCCGACGCGGCGGACCTGTACGAGACGGTGAACCGCACCAAGCGCATCATGCAGTTGGGCGGCACCGGTCCTGCGACTCGCCTCTACTGGAAGGTCAACGACTTCATCAAGGCCGGCAAGATCGGCAAGGTGGTCTGGGGCCTCATCAGCTATAACCGGAACACGCGCGAGGGGATGTGGGACTATCCCATCCCCGGAATCGGCGAGGAACCCTGGCCAGACGCGCCGGTGACACCCGAAAATCTAGACTGGAAGATGTGGCTCGGGCCCGCGCCCAAGCGCCCGTTCAGCAAGGAGCGCTATTTCCGCTGGAGGAAATTCTGGGATTATTCAACCGGAAACGCAGGCGACCTGCTCTATCACCGCCTCGGGCAGATGTGCACCATGGTTGGGTTCGAATTCCCCATCCGCGCGGTGGCCGCCGGCGGCATCTACGTACAGAAGAACCGCGAAGTTCCCGACGTCTACATGACCATGATCGACTATCCCGGCGAGTATTCGATCAACATGGTGTCCTGCATGGCCAACCAGACCTCCGTGCCCGTTACGGTCTATGGAAACTGGGGCACCATTCAGGTCATGGAAGGCCAGGCGGCCGTGTCCACGATGGGCGATCAGAGGAATGTGCCGCAGCAACAGGGTCAGCGGCGCCCCCGCTCCGTCGCGGTCGCTCGAGCCGAGCGGCAGTTCGAGAAGGAGTTTCGGGAAGCGAACGAAGGGAAGACGGAGGTCATCATCGAGTCCGAGCCCGGCCCCTCGTTGATCGAGAACTGGCTCGATTGCATGCGAACCCGGGAATCTCCGCTGTATAACGCGCTGCGCGGATACCAGGTGATGGTAGGAATCGGTCTGGGCGTGGAATCCTACCGGAAAGGGAAAGTGGTGGCGTTCGATCCGGTGCGCCAGAGAGTGCTTTCCTCTCCTCCGCCGCCCAAGGAGTATCCGCCAAGGGAAGCGTAGGCTGCGGTGCCGGCCGCTTTACATGTGCAACTGCCGGGCGCGGGTGAAGGCGCTCCGCGCCCCGCAGTTGCTATCATAAGCGGAAAGTAGAACCGCCGCCGTGATCCGTGCGTTTATCCTCCTGTTTTGCGCGCTCGCCGCATCCGCCCAGGTGGCCGAAAAGGCCAACGAGCACTACCGCACCGAACAGGGCCGCAAGGAAATCGGCGACCGGCAGGTGTGGTCCGGCCGGTACCGCGAGCTGCACCCCGACAAACTTATAGAAGCGCTCTCCCTCAAACCCGGCATGGTTGTCGCCGACATTGGCACCGGCGCGGGATTCATGCTGCCGTTCCTCAGCCGGGCGGTTGGCCCGAAAGGCCTCGTGCTGGCCGAAGATATTTTTCCGGATTTCCTCGCCCGCGCGCGCAAGAGAGCCGAGGCCGAGGGTCTCAAGAATGTGACCCTGATCCTTGGCTCAGAGTCCGACGTAAGATTACCGGAGCGGCAGGTAGACCTGGCCCTTGTTCTCAACGTTTACCATCACCTGAACTACCCTCTGCCGGTGATGAAGAGCATCCGGAGGGCGCTGACGCACAATGGCCGCCTGGTGGTGGTGGATTACTACCGCCGTCCGGGGGCGATGCCGGGCGGCGGAACCATGGAGCACATCCGTGCGGACCAGCCCGAAGTCATCGCCGAAATCGAGAGCGCCGGCTTCCGCCTCACGGACAAAAAGGACCACATACGGAACAGCCAGTACATTCTCTACTTCGTGCCGTCAGATAGCGGCGCACGTGACAGGCATTCCCAGAAGCGCTGAAGCGAGGCGGGTTTACCTCATCGAAACTTGATGTTGCTGCGCACGAGGTAGAAGCCCAGATAGGCGCCTAGAAACATGGGGAGGGACGTCGCCGCCCAGCCGGAGGCGTTGGCCGTCACGTATGCCAGGAAATCGTCCCTGGTGAACCAGGTGAACTTGGGGTCGCTGGCGTGCTTCGCCAGGTCGCTAATACACAGAGTCAAGAAGGCTGCAACCCCCCACCGCCAGACCCGGTCGGGACGAAGCCCGCCGAGCAGGCTTCCGGAAAAGAACATGGCCAGATACGTGACCAGCAGCGGCGTGGTGTGGTCTGATTTCACGCGAAGCAGAGTGGGAAGCCACGCCGACACCAGACTCAGCAGAACCGCGAGCGCCCACCAGAGGGGGTCAGTCGACCGGTCAAACGAAGTCTCCGATTTCTTCAAAAAGCCCATCGATGTCTGAGCGGGTCCGTCCTTAGGTCAATCCAAACATACGATTAGGCTAGAAGCAAGATTAAAAAGGGGGGTTACGTACCGTTACGTACCGGGTAGCCGAGGCACCGGGAGGGGGGTATCTCTCCACTCAGGAGTGCATCCGGCCCCTCACCGGTTGGCGCCCGCCGGCAGAATTTCGATCCCGCTGATTTTCGCGTTTTCCACCCTCGGCGCCAGTTCGATAACCATTCCGGGCGCTGGAAGGGACACGTCGAACTGCCTCACCACGGCGCGGTTTGGCCCGCCGGCCGCGGCAACGATGTCGAAGTTCACGAGCGCCTTCTGGCCGTTGATGAACACATCGAACACCCGCTCTCCCGGCCGGCTGAAGAAGATCTCGGCGAAATGGAGGTTCACCCGGTAATTGCCGGCGGGCACGTCGAAGCGGTACCGGAACGCCCCGTAGCGTTCCGTCCGGTATAAATCCGCGCCCGCGTCCGGTACGGCGTACGAGTTGCCGCCCAGGTATCCGTAGTCGGCGCTCCAGGCCTGCTGCATCGAGTCAACGAAGGCTCCGCCGCCGCTGTTCACCCGGAT
The DNA here is from genome assembly GCA_029776225.1 of Acidobacteriota bacterium. Taxonomy (GTDB): domain Bacteria; phylum Acidobacteriota; class Terriglobia; order Bryobacterales; family Bryobacteraceae; genus Fen-330. The sequence continues at coordinate 138,293 of JAKOTR010000008.1, forward strand.
GGCCGCGAATCCGGTTTTATCGTCTCGCAAATCGGCCCTTACGCCGCCTCCGGCGGCCACCGTCACACGGGTGCTGGCCTTGCCGCCTGCGACCGATACCGTGTACTCGCCCGGCGGAAGCCCGATGGTGGCGAAATTCCCGTTCGAATCCGTAATGGCTCCCGCGGTGGCTTCGCTGCCGGTGATATCCAGTTCGACGCCGGAGACGGGCCGGCCCTCCGCGTCCTTGACGGCTCCGTAAATCCAGCCCAAGGGTTGGAGGTTGAAGTTGACCTGCGTTTCTCGCCCTTCCGCAACCGTCTGCCCTTCCACCGTGTTCGCGGGAATAGAGACCGCCGAGGCGCGCACGTCATACGTCCCTTGCGGCACCGTCAGCCAGTACCGCCCGGCGGAATCGGTTACCGTGCTGTTTTGAACCAGCCCGCTGGCGATCGCCTGCACCACGACGCCCCCCGCGGGCTTCCCGGCGCTGGTCACCACTCCGGTTAGCGTTCCCTGCGACACGCCCATGCGGATGGTGAGCGTTGTGTCGGCGCCGGGCACTACAACGGTCCGGATGGCCTGGTTCTCATACCCGAAGGCCGCGACCGTGACGGTGTAATCGCCGGCGCTGAGGTTGGCGAAGCGGAACAGGCCCGTCCGATCGGTGGTGAAGCTGACCGGACCGGCGGAAATCTGCGCTCCGGCAACCGGCAGTCCCCGCTCGTTCACGACCTGGCCCACCAGCCCGCCCAGTAACGCCGGCCGCAAGGCCCCGCTCACGGCCCGCCAGGCGTTGATGGTCCCGTACCCCAGATACTGGTCCCAGGTGCTCGTCGGGGAATCGGCCGATTGCTGGATGCGCATCGTAATCGCGTCGGCCGCGACCCCTGGAGTGATCATGGCTACAAGCCCCGCCAGAGCCGCGACATAGGGCGCCGCCATGGAGGTGCCGGAATAGTAAGCGTAATTCTTCACGCCCTGGCGGACCTGGTAGACGGGCACCGTCGAGAGAATGCTTACGCCCGGCGCGGCGACGTCGACTCCCATGCCGTAGTTGGAAAACGCGGCCTTGTTCCCGTTAGAGTCCACCGCGGCGACGCCCAGCGCGTGATTGGCTCCCCCCGGGAAAAACAGCCTGTTCGTATCCGTGTTGCCGGAGGACGCCACAACCACGCTGTTGCGCTGCCAGGCGTAGGTGACGGCGTCCTGAAACGTCTGCGAGTATCCCAAGCCTCCAAGACTCAGCGAGATGACGTCGGCTCCGGCGTCCGCCGCGGCCATAATGCCCGCTGCGATCGAGCTGTCGGCGCCCTTGCCTTTGCTGTCCAGAACCTTATAGATCATTAACTTCAGCGGGTAGCCCAACCCGGCGATGCCGACGCCGTTGTTTGCCGCGGCGCCGATGATGCCTGCGACATGGGTGCCGTGACCGTAGTCGTCCTGCCAGGCGCAGGCAGGCGGCTGCACGGTTGTCTCGACAAAGGTCCGGCTGCCTTCAAAAAACAGTTGCCCGCCCTGCGCGGAGTCGGTGGAGGCGCCGCCCGGATTCACGAAGTCCGGGTGCGTGCAGTCGGCGCCGGTATCGAGCACGGCGATCGTGAGGCGTTTGCCGGAGGCGTCGTTTCGGTTGAGATACCGGTTGGGCAGCAGCCGCCAGGCATCCATTGCCCGTACGGCGTGCAGCGCCCACTGATAGTTCGAATAATTCGGATCGTTCGGAGCGGCGAAATTCAAGCCGCGGATTCGGTCGGGCTCGACATACTGCACCAACGGGTTTTTCTTGAGCTTTTCAATTACAGAAGCGGGTGTTTTTTCCGGCAATTCCAACAGGTGAAGATTAAGGCCGCCTAATGGTTTGTGTTTTGACCCCGGCGCCACGTTATCGAGGACCGTGGGAGACACCCCCTCATGCAGGCGCACCACGTACCGGTTCGGCGTGGCGCCGCTATCATCGCTGTCTTTTGCTTTCTTGGAATCGCCCGCTGCCAATAGTAATGAGGCGCACAGAAACAAATACAGAAGCCGGTAAATCGATTTCATTTCTTTAACACTTGGGGGAAACTACAGAGGAGCCCAACAGTAGTAAGGGACTATAGTACTGTACGTACTACGAAATGTAATCCCCTCAAATGCGGGTTGTGAGTACGTCATTTAGGGGGGGGGGTAGACAGGCGGGGGCTTTACCGGCGCACTGTTATGATACTTTCATGCGAGTCCGTGCCCTAGCGCTGCTCGCCGCGATCGGTTTCCGGCTGCTGGCGGCTGCGGGCGGCGCGGCGCCTCCCAATGATTTCAGATTCTCAATCCTCGGAGACCGCACCGGCTTGGGCTCGCCAGAAGTGTACGAAAAGGTTTGGGCTGAAATTGACGCGCTGCGCCCCGATTTCGTGGTGGGGGTGGGCGACAGCATTCAGGGCATGAAGGACGCGCGGGCGCCGGCGGAGTGGCTGGAACTCCGCCGCATCTGGCGGCGCTATCGCTACCCGCTATACATCGCGCCGGGAAATCACGACATCTGGAACGATTATTCCCGGAAATTATTTGAAAAAGAGACCGGTCATCCGCCGCATTTCAGCTTCAATTTTCAGAACGCGCATTTCACGGTGCTCGACAACAGCGGCGGCTGGATGCTGAGCCGCGCGCAACTTGAGTTCCTGGAGGAAGACCTGAAGGCAAACCGCAACCGCGCGCCGAAGTTCGTAATCTTCCACCGGCCGTTCTGGATCCTGTTCCTTGCGCTGGGGAGCGGCGACTTCGAGCTTCACCGGCTGGCGAAGCAATACGGCGTGAGCCATGTCTTCAGCGGGCACGTCCACCGCTTGATGCGGCTGGAGCGCGACGGCGTCACCTACCTCGCGGTGGGGAGTTCGGGCGCGGACATCACGCGAGGGACGAGCCGTGGCCAGGGCTTTGAAGAGGGGTGGTTCTATCAGCACATCCTGGCCACGGTCAAAGGAACGCGCGTTACGCTACAAGTGAAGCACCTGGACGGAAAACTCTACCCCGTCGAGCGGTGGTAGGGCTTACCCTCGCGGTGCGGCAGGCTAATTCGCGCTCCTGGAGTCGTTGGAGTCGGCGAGCCGCAGCGAGGCCAGCTCTTTGATTTCGGATTCGCCGCGCGCCTGCCGGAACACTCCGAACTGGCCGACTGCCCAGAGCGAATCGCCGACACGCAGCACTTGCTGGAGGAACACCGCGTCCCGGACCGGCAGGACGTTCCATGTCTCGCCGCCGTCCCGGCTGACCAGCAGTTGCGTGTCGGCGGCGATCCAACCCACACCCGTATCATCGATCACGATCGACTTTAGCCAGAGCTGGACCGAGCTGGGCTGCCGCTCCCACGTCTGGCCGCCGTCGCGGCTGCGCAGGATCTGGCCGTTGAAGCCGACAATCCATCCGTTCTGTTGGTCTCGGAAATAAACGGAACTGAGCGACCACAACCCGGACGGCGCCTCGGGCTTCTGCCAGGTCTTTCCTCCATCGGTGGTGCGGAGGATGGTGCCCGCCCAGCCTACCGCCCAACCGTTCTTGTCGTCGGTGAAAAAGATGGATTCCAGACCCAGCAACACGCCGGTCTCCTGCCGCACCCACGTCTTCCCGCCGTCGCTTGAGTGCAGAATGACGCCGTTCCATCCTGCGATCCAGCCCAGATCCCCAACGAAGCAAATGGACCGGAAGTTCTGCTGGACGGGAACCGGAACCTGGGTCCAGGTCTCGCCTCCGTCGTTTGTCGTCATGACGACTCCATCGTCGCCGGCGGCGATAGCGCGGCGCGAGTCAAGCAACGCAAGAGCGCGCAGCTTGCTATCGGTTGTGATGCGGCGGGTCTGCCAGGTTTCTCCCGCGTCGGAAGAAATGCGCAATTCGTTTTGTTCGCACAGCAGCCATACGGACTTGCCGCGTGCCGCAGCGTATTCGATCGAACAGGATGCCGCATAGAGTTGAGCGGCTCCCAAGATGGCAAGGAAAAAGAGCGCTATCGATTTTCTCGGCATATGGAAACTCCGCTCAGAATCCAAACCCGAGCTAAGTCGATGCTACTACAACTGAGAACGCGATGTCCCGCGCTTCCCTGATGCGGCAAGGGCTTGAAAAATTGTTCCTCCGGAAGCGCGGCCTATAAGGGATAATGGGGTCGGAGAACCTTTATGGACAGAGCGAAGAGCATCCAGTTGTTGAACAAGGCCGTGGCGGACGAGCTGCAGTCCGTGCACCAGTACATGTACTTCCACTTCCACTTGGACGATCAGGGTTTTGGGCCCCTCTCGGAGCTGTTCAAACAGATTGCTATCCGTGAGATGGGGCACGTGGAACTGCTGGCCGAGCGCGTTCTTTTCCTGAAAGGGGACGTGGAAATGGTGTCGGCGGCCCCCGTCGAGAAAATCATCGAGCCCGAGGCAATCCTGGCGAAGGCGATGGCGATGGAGGAAGACGGGATCAGGTTCTACAACCAGGCCGCTATCGAGTGCGGCGCCAACGCGGATGCGGCCTCCAAGCAGGTTTTCGAACAACTCGTCCGGGAGGAGGAAGGCCACTTCGATCAGTTCGAAAAGCAGCTCGACAACATCAAGCGCTTCGGCCTGAGCTATCTGGCGCTCCAGTCGTTCAGCTCGGCTTCGTCTGAAGGCGAGGAGAAGGCGGACTGAAGTGCAGGAAGCGCCCGCCGGCGCCGTGGCCGCACCGGGCGGGCACGATAGACTAACCCCGAATGCCAGAAATAACGACAGCCGCTGAGATCACGGACCTGCGGTCCGCGCTCGCTTTCCTGGCGTCTGTTCCAGGCCAACTGGTTTCGACCCGTGAACCCGTGGACCCCGTCGCGGAGCTCGCGGGAGTGTACAAGCGCGTGGGCGCCGGCACGCCGGTCGCGCCGCCGACGCGGATCGGCCCGGCCATGCTGTTCGAAAACGTCAAGGGCTACAGCATTCCGGTTGTTGTCGGCGTGCTCGCCAGCCGCCTGCGCACCGCCCTTCTGCTCAACAGCAGCATCGACCGGCTGCCGTTCGATCTGCTGGAGGCGTTGAACCATCCCTGCCCCCCGGTTGTGGTGAAAGGCGCGGATGCGCCCTGCCAGGAAGTGGTCATCCGCCCGCCGTTCGATCTGCGGACCCTCATCCCCGCCCCCACGAACACGCTGCTCGATGCCGGGCCGTACTTCAACATGGGATTGCTGCGGGCGGAGGACCCGGAAACCGGCGAGCCGGACGTAACGATTCACCGGCTGTGCGTTCAGGGGCCGGACCTGCTCAGCGTCTATTTCGTTCCCGGGCGGCACATCGATCAGTTCCGCATCAAAGCGGAGAAGGCGGGGCGGGCGCTTCCGGTTTCGGTGAGCATGGGAGTCGATCCCGCAATCTACCTGGCGGCGTGCTTTGAGCCGCCAACCACACCGCTGGGCTTCGACGAACTGACGATCGCGGGCGGGCTGCGGCGGCGCCCGGTCGAACTGGTGGAGTGCGTGTCGGTGGCGGCGAAGGCGATTGCGCGCGCCGAAATCGTTCTGGAAGGCGAAATCCTGCCGGGGGAGCGAATCGCCGAGGACGCGCAAACCAACACCGGGTACTGCATGCCGGAGTTTCCGGGCTATCTGGGCAAGGCGCAGAAGTCGCTGCCCGTGATCCGGGTGAAAGCCATTACGCACCGCCGCAACCCGATTTTGCAAACGATCATCGGGCCCGGCGAAGAGCACGTCAATCTCACCGGCATTCCCACCGAAGCGAGCATTCTGCGCCTGGTCGAAAGCAGCATGCCCGGCCGCCTGCGGAACGTTTATTGCCATTCGGCGGGCGGCGGCAAGTATCTTGCGATCTTGCAATTCAGGAAAGCATCGGAGAGCGACGAGGGCAGGCAAAGGCAGGCGGCGCTCACCGCGTTTGCGGCGTTCCCGGAACTCAAGCACGTCATCCTCGTGGACGAGGACGTGGACATTTACGACAGCAACGACGTCCTCTGGGCGATGACCACGCGCTACCAGGGAGACGTCAGCACGGTGTTCATTCCGGGCGTGCGGTGCCATCCCCTGGACCCCTCGCAATCGCCCGACTTCAGCCCCTCGATTCCGGTCGAGTCGGTTTCCTGCAAGACGATTTTTGATTGCACCGTGCCGTACCGCATGAAGGAACGGTTCCGCCGGGCCGAATTCCTTGACGTTGACGTCTCCAGATTCCTGCCCGAGTGATTCCTCATACGCGCGTAGGGAAGGCCGGGACCGGCCCTTCGCTGCGGAACGGTAACAGCTACACTGTACCGGAAGGAGGAAAACCATGGACGGCAAGTTGTCGAGGCGGGGATTTCTGCAGACCACGGGAACAGCAGCCGGGGCGATGTTGCCGGCATCGGCAGCGGTTCAGGTGTCGCCCGCGGGCGAGCCGCGGTTAACGGTCGGCGAGGGCGGCGTGATTCACGTCGAGACGAAGACGCTGCGGGCGAGGATCGAAAAAGGGTTTTTGACCTCGCTCAGGAG
>JAKOTR010000011.1 GCA_029776225.1 Acidobacteriota bacterium
TCGATGCTTCATTTGACATCCTCATTAAATGCGATTGCCCATCGTTGCTCGTCCGCCCGCCAGCGCCGCCGCAGCTCCTGGCCCAGCGGGCCGACTCGCTTTGTCCACCAGCCCTCGGACGGCGACCAGTACCGATACAGCCGTTCCATCGTTGCCGCGGAGTCAACGTGTCCGTCTGCACGCAGCGCCACCAGCCCCTGACCCACAAGCTTGGTTACGTACGGCTGGCTGATGTTCAGGTCTCGGGCCAGTTCGGTCTTCGTCAATGCGTCACCTCCTCGTCAACTTCACTGAATTTTTCGCCATGGCGGTAGCCGCAGCGTGCAATCAATCTACCCGCCGGCGCCGAGGCCCAGGAAGGACCCGACGCTCATCGCCGCCCCCATTGCTTCGCCCCGGGCGCGCCGGGCGCGCCAGGCGCGCCGTGCCTGACCGCCTCGCCGCCACCTGGCGTGGCCTCCGGCGTGGCGCCAGTCGTCCCGCCCACATTGGGGTGATGCCCTGGCCGTGGCCGGCGGCCAGAGGCCACAACTTTCTCGAGCAGAGGCGGCAGGTCCTGGAGCGGGCCGAGGCGCTCGCCCGGGATACGATCGAGCAGCGCCGCCAGCTCGCGGCAGAGATGCCACGCGCGGGCAACGTCGCTCGGTGGAGGCGGGTCAAATGGTCTCATTCGGAATGGTTCCTTCCAGAAATTGCTTCTTGGAGCCGCCTACGGAAATCGCGCCTGTCTACGAACAAGAAGCCGTTGGGGTTGCCATCGGAGCATGCGATGGGCACACCGACTCGGCGCGCCGCTTCGATCAGCGCCCCGTTGGATACGTATTGTCCTACGGCGCTTTCCACGCGATGCTTTGCCGAGTACGAATAGAGACCCGAAGTTTTCGTGACGCGAAGGCCTCGCAGTATGTCGGCGCAGACCCTTACCTGATCCTCGTCTGGCGGCTCGCCGGCCGGTGCGCGCCAGACGAATCCAGACGCATCAATAGGAAGATCCTCCGGGGCCAGCCTCCAAGTGCTACGGCCGCCGAATATGCTGTACAGCGTCCAACTCTTTCGTGCCATGGGCTATGCCTCCTTCCGTTTTGGAAGTGAAATCTCCACAGCCAGGCCCCCGTAGGCCCCAGTCTGTTCCCAGTCTGTTCCCAGTCTGTTCCCAGTCTGTTCCCAGTCTCGTTTTCTTGTAAGCAATTGATTCCACAAATAGTTGTACGTTTGTTCCCAGTGTTCCCAGCCGATTCCTATTAAAGCCATATACGTATTCGTATACCCCTCTCCCCCCCATACACATTCCACACACGCGCGTGTGTGTGTTTTACTGGGAACACTGGGAACAGCCATGAAAAGAAAAGACTTAAACTGGGAACATACTGGGAACAAAGACTGGGAACAACTGGGAACAAAGCGATCATTTCTGCCGGTACCTCCACTCCAAGCCTTCCCCGGTGCGAGCTCGATATCGTTCCCACTTCATTGCTCTGAGGCAGCGTGCCACACGATTCTTGTCGTGTTGCGTCCACAGTTCCGGCCGCTTTCCAATCGCGTGGGTCAAGATGTCGGCCACCGTGACCGATTCCCGATTGCTGGTCATTGGTAGGAAGCCGCCCCCGCCATCAGGCCGCGCGCACGGCGATGCGATCCACTGGCGGATGATCGGATCCCAGGGATCGCCCTCAAATCGGTCCTCCTGCTCTTCCGCCGCCGCCGCGTTCAGTTCGGGGCTATCCAGCCACCAGCGGTCTCCACGCTTGAACCGCACCACGGCCTCGGCCCAGAGTTGGTCACGGTCTCGCTTCAATTCCTCGATGTGGATCGCCCCACAGCGCACAGGCCAGAAGCGCCGCCCACCCGTCTCATCCTGAAGGTAGGCGTCCTGATTGGTGGTGGCAGCGAACACGCACTGCCGCGGAGATTCGATCAATCGCTTGCCGTAGGGTGGCCGGAAGCGGTCGGTAGAACGGCTGATGAAGGCTTTCACCTTGGCCAGATCGCTACGACGCATGGCATCCAACTCGGCCATCTCAATCAGCCACACGCCTCGGGTCTGTAGCGACGCGTCCTTGGTGCCAAGGTCCGAGATTTCGTCAGTGAACCAGGGCTCCGCCAGTGCGGCAAGCGCAGTGGATTTCAGGGCGCCTTGCTGCCCTTCCAGGATCAGGCAGTGGTCAGCCTTCACCCCCGGCTTGTAAATGCGCGCCACAGCGGAGATGAGCCATCGCGCGCCCACCGCGCGTGTGTATTCATTCGGTTCCACGCCCAGGTACAGCGTCAGCCAGTCGTCGATACGAGCGACGCCGTCCCATGTAAGGCGCGCCAAGTAATCGCGGACGGGATGGAACCGTCGCTCCATCGCCACGGTCTGAGCGGCCTGCCCCGCCACATCCGGAGAGACGTAGATGCCTTGATGCTGAAGCCAGTCTGCCGTACGCCGGTCGTAATCGTCAGACCATACGCCGGGTCGGCCGCCAGCGAAAGGTGGTGGTTGGATGGCTTCCACCAGCTCGCTGAATTCATTGAAGGCCATGACTCCCTGCCAGTGCGGCGAGTGCCGCAACATAGTAATTGCGTTCGCCAGCAGGGGCTTGAGCGTCCCATCTTTGTTCAGGATCAGCGCAGTGCGCCAATCTGGAGCCGTATTGGCGCCTGAACGTTTGGTGCGCGGCCCCTCGACTTCGCGCTCAGGGGGCTTCGGCGGGCCCCCGCCGCTGTTGCCCTTCGCCTGTGGGCTGTAATGATCGCGAACGCCTGAGAGGGCCGCTTCGATCGTGGCCTGGCGGTAATCATCGCGCAGCCACTTCTCGCGCATCAGGCCGGACTGGCGGAACAGCCGGTCGATACGGCCGGCATCGCCGCCAGCCCAGAAGGCCAGCAGGTTGCACAGCGCGAGGTCGGCCTCAGACTGGCTGGAGTATTCGCCTTCCCATTGGCCTGCCCACAGACGGGCGAACTTTGCGCCGTCCTTGGCCTCAGACGCGCGCTGGATGAGTTCCTGGTCTCCAACGTCGGCCGCGGCCCCAGGAACGGCACTGGCGCCGTTCCTGCGCGCACTGTGGCCATTCCTTCGGCCATCTACGGAAATTCCGAAGATGCGGGCATGCAGGGCGGCCAGTTCAGCGGTCCGATCCTCGACGTCGCGGTCGTTCAAACGTTGGCCCGTGACGGTGAAGAACCGGCCTTCGGAGTACATCTCCACATGCCCTTTGCGCCGCCGCCCCGGAGGCAGTTCGCCGCGGCATAGGATGTGCACTCCCGTGCCGCTGGGGGAGACTTCTGTGTAGCTGTTCAGCTCATCGATGATCTCCTGCGCCCACTGCTGAAGCGCACCGCTCTCCGGGTCGCGCGCATGATCAAGATCGACTCCTACGATACCGTCTCCGAGCATGCATCCAATGCCGAGACTGGCGTACCGCCTCGAGGCGGCGAGGCAGACTTCAAAGCTGGTCCATGTAGATGGATCGTTCGACTTGGCAGGCTGCCCGTTTGGCTGAATCGGAACCTTTGTGGGCTTGCCGTTCCTGGTCTCGTAGCGCCAGCAGACCCAGCGAGGCTCCCGCAGCAGCTCTTCGGCCATGCGCTCGGCCAGCGGCTTGGGTGGTACAGGTCCACGCGCTGGAGATGCGGTCGTCATTGCCGCACCTCCTGGGCAATGCGCACGAGAATGTCGCCCGCAGACGGTCGAAGCTGGATCAATCCACGCTTAGCGAGTGCCTCAATGCTCTTGAGGAGCAGGTTGCGGTTGGCAGGCAGGACGTTGAAACAGAGCGTCTTGAGCGTCACGCCCTGACGACGGGGAGGCGCCTGCAAGTAGTCCAGGACTACCTGTTCGGCTGCGGCTTCCAGAAAAGACCGTTGCGCGCGCTGATGATCATGGTGTACCGTAGGGGCGTCGGCCGCTACCGACATATTTCCACCTCACAATCAAGCCCTGCCGGCCAGCAGGGCTTTTCTTTTGCGAGGCGGTCAGGTTGTACGACAGTACGACATGCGGACGGGCTTGCCGATGGAACTGGTTGAAACTACATGGACCGAACAAGACTGGACTAGACCGGAAAGTACTTGAGAATCAAGTGAGTCACGAATTCCCAAGCTGGACGTCGCGGGTTCGAATCCCGTCTCCCGCTCCATGAAATCAACAACCTACAAGCAACCCTGAAACGGCCTTCAATCAGCGCCTCTGCGGCCCGTTTCTCGAGACCGTATCGTGCGCGGTTGATGTGACCGTCTCGCCAGCGGCGATCCAATCGCAGGCCAGTTTCTTCATTCCGCAAAGCGAAATCGCAGACGTGGAGTTTGATAGTTCTCCGAAGTGGGACATGGGACGAATTTCCCACGCCGGCAAACTGAAGATTCGGCTGCGGAGCGGAAAGGAGCGTGAGTTCATCTTACTCGGGGAGGCATACGGAGACGGCATACGTCGCTTCATCCTGGGACGCTGTTGTGACAAGCACGTGAAAACCGGTGCGTGAAGGCGTGAAGAAAACGCAGCCTATCCCTCGATCATTTCGTCCGGCTAGCCAAGCTTGGGATCATCCCAGCCGCGCCGGGGTTTTCGAAACGGTGCCAGCCTAATGCTGGTTTTGCCCAAGCCAGAGCAAGCGCTCTGCGATCCACAAAGCATCCACCGGCCAAAACGCCTCCGGGCGGGGGCGCATTACACCAGTTAGTCCCGAAATGGGCCTGCAGGTTAGAATTCGATCCTGCCATTGGAGCGGGACACTATCCCTCCCGTAGGCGGCGCCGAGAAGAGCGCCGGCGATGGCAGCGTTGGTATCGGTGTCTCCCCCGCACATCACGGTGCGGACGATCCCCTCTTCCAGATTCCCGGCGTGCAGCAATTGCCAGAATGCGTTTTGAAGCGCAATCAGCACCCATCCCCTGTGGTCAGAGTAGCTGTCTGGCGGTCTCGAGCCGGCATTGACAATCGCCTCGACCACGGCCTTGGGCGAGTCCGCCCGCTGAGCCACATCGCACGCGAACCGGTGTATCGCTTCCGGCGCAGCGCCGGTCCGGATCGCATACGCAAGCGTCTCAGCATACACTTTGTTCGCGTGCTGGCACACGATATTCGGATGGGTCAGTAACGCATCCTGCTGCGCCCAGTCCCCGGCCACGCCTTCCCGGGCGCCAGCACCGAGAATACCGAGCGGGCTGACCCGCATCAACGCGCCGTTGGCCTGGCTCTCCCTTCTTGCAGCTTCTCGTGAAGATTGCGCCACCGATTTGCCGGCAGCCATAGCCGCAGCCGCAGCGGATACGGCAGTAGCCGTCGTATTACCAATATCGAACGGATGAGATTCGTACCAGCGGACGTACGAGCGGGCGGCTGCCTCCGGATCGTAGACGCCACTCTGGATGATAGAGCGCGCCAGGGATAATGCCATCTCGGAATCGTCGGTGGGTTGTCCTGCGAGCGTGTTCCAAGAGCCCCCGTCCTCCAGGACGCGCACGCCGTCCGGGTACGCGCGGCGAATCGTTGCTGCCGTTTGAAATTCCACGAGGCTGCCGAGCGCATCGCCGGCGAGTTGGCCCAGCAGGCAGCCCTGCGCACGCGACAACAGGCCGGCGTCAGGCACCGTGCAGCCGCGCTGCGGCCAGCATAGGGCGGACGGCTCCGGCGCCTGCGACCGGCGCTGAAGCGCGGAGCGCCATTCACGCGTCACGAGCTCTCGGACCACGGAGTGCAGTCCACCGAAGCACCGCCCGGCGCAATCGCTGTTGCCGTTGCGGTTGTAGTGGATTGCGTTGCCCGCCGCGTCGTACAGATCCATGCCGGCGCCCAGGAGCATCGCGTGGCCGCCCGCGTAATCGTATCCAACAGGACCATTCAGCGAAACGGCGGCTCGCGCTTCTCCGGCGGCCACCAGCGCAAGGCGATAGGCGATGCTGGGGACGGCGCGGAATCGCAGAGGCGCGGCCAGAGTCGCGTTGGCCAGGGAGTTGCGGTCGGCATGGTGTGAGGCCAGAACCGTTTCCGGGACCGCGCCGTGTGGGACGCAAACCTCCCGTCCATTCCTCTTTATGGGCCCTGCTCCCTCCGCCCAGGTGAACAGGTCCCCTTCGTCGTCAGGGGCGGAGTATGCATAAACAACGCCGAGAACGGGCCGGCCGTTCCTCAGCAGCGCGATGGAAACCGCTGCCCCTCGAAATCCTTTCTCGAATGCCGAAGTTCCGTCGTTGGGATCTATAAGCCAGAGATGACCTGCCGCATCCTGCGGAGGCCGGACCAAGCCCAATTCCTCTCCGTGATAGCCGTACTGCGGGCAGCAAGCCATCAGGATCCGCTGAATTTCCATTTCCGCCCGCCTGTCAACTCCGGACTCCCCGGCGTGGAATGCACGCCGGAGCAGCGCTCCTGCGTCGCGGGCTGCCTGCACTGCGTATTCAAGTTCGCGTCTGTAGTCGTTCATCACCGCTCCGAGTTTCTGCAATGCCTGGTGAGTTGTACGCCGTTTGCGAGGCGCGCGGCCGTCTTTTCGCCGGGCCCGCCAGCTATACGGGTATCATACCCGGACCTCTGCTTTTATAGCAGCGTGGTTGCAAGCCTTGGATGTCGCGGTCCAGCTCCAATGCGTGCGCCGCATGCCAGCCGGGACCTTCGATGCACAGTCCTACTGGGCCAGGTTTCCCACCTGAAGCGGCACGCGGGTCCGTTCCAACGCACCGGAGCATGCGCGCGGTGTACAATTTACCGTCGCGCCTTGTCGCGCAAGGACCTGAGGAGCCTAAAAGGTTGAAACCGGCCATCACGACTTTTCTGCTCTGCATCTCTCTCCACGCCGCGGCGCTGGCCGCTCCCGTCTTTCAGGGCGGCCGGCCCGTTTGGGTGGAAGGCCGCGAGAAGGAAATGAACCTGTTTGTCGGATTCCGCGCGGTTTTTCAAGCCCCGCAGGGCAAGACTGTCCGGTTGCGGCTGGCCGCATCAACGCTGTACCGGGCCTATGTGAACGGCAAGTTTCTCGCCTGGGGGCCCGCTCGCGGCCCGCACGGCTACTATCGTGTGGACGAACTGGATGTTACGTCGCGCCTTGTCCCCGGCGACAACCTTGTTGCCATCGAAGTTGCCGGCTACAACATTAATACTTACTGGGTACTCAACCAGCCCTCTTTCCTCCAGGCGGAAGTCGTCGCCGGCGATACGGTGCTGGCGTCCACGGGAGGGCCCGGCGCACAGTTCCAGGCGGCTGTTCTGCGTGAACGCATACAGAGGGTGCAGCGATACTCATTCCAGCGCGCGTTCACCGAGGTGTATCGAATGAATGCCGGCTCGGCTCGCTGGAGAGAGGATCCCTCCGCGCCTTTCCAACCCGCGCGGCTTTCGGTCGCCGCTCCCAAGAAGCTGCTGCCGAGGCGCGTGCCGTATCCGGACTACGTTCTGCGCCAGCCGCTCGGAATTGCTGCCAGCGGCCAGGTCATCTCCAAGCCGGATACGCCGCTCTGGCGCGACCGTTCGTTGACCCGCATCGGCCCGCAGTTGCTGGGTTTCCCGGAAGATCAGTTGGAGGTCCAGCCCGCCGTCGCCGCGCGCAGACTCGTGAACGGCGAAACCGACCGGACCGGGCGCCCTTACCGCTGGCAGGAGCGGCTGCCGCTTGCCGCCGGACGGTTTTACCTCCTGGACTTCGGCACCAATCTCAGCGGCTTTATCGGGGCGCAGGTGACGGTGAAGTCTCCGACGAAGCTGTTTTTCACGTTCGACGAGATGCTGTTAAAGGGGGACGTGGATATGCACCGCGGCGCCACCGTGAACCTCGTTGCCTATGAGCTGGAGCCCGGCGTTTACCACTTGGAATCTTTCGAACCATATACCCTGCGCTGGTTGAAAGCCATTGCGGTCGAGGGCGAGTGCTCGCTGGACCACGTCTATCTTCGCGAATACGTCAACCCGGATGTATGGCGCGCACACTTTGCATGCAGCGACGAGGGACTGAACCGGCTATTCGCGGCGGGACGGGAGACCTACCGCCAGAACGCCGTCGATCTCTTCACTGACTGCCCCCACCGCGAACGAGCCGGGTGGCTGTGCGACAGTTACTTTACGGCGCGCGTCGAGCCGCTGCTCAGCGGGGGCTCGGTTGTGGAGAGGGCGTTCCTGGAAAACTTCCAGCTCCCGGAACGTTTCGAGCACCTGCCGGAGGGGATGCTTCCGATGTGTTATCCGGCGGATCACTACAACGGGCAGTTCATCCCCAATTGGTCCTTGTGGTTCATTCTCCAGCTTGAGGAGTACCTCGCGCGCACCGGCGACGCCGAGTTCGCCGAGGCTGTGCGGCCGCGCGTGTTCAAGCTGCTCGACTTCTTCAAAAAGCTGCACAACGAGGACGGGCTGCTCGAAAAGCTCCCCAGTTGGGTTTTCATCGAGTGGTCGGCGGCCAACAAATTCGTCCAGGACGTCAATTATCCCAGCAACATGCTCTACGCCGGGGCACTCGACGCGGCCGGCCGCATCTACCGCATGCCGGAGCTTACCGCCGAGGCGGAGAGGATCCGGCGAGTCATCCGCAGCCAGTCTTTTGACGGCGAGTTCTTCGTCGACAACGCCGTCCGGCAGGGTGGAAAGCTTGTGCCGACGCGCAACCGCACAGAGACGTGCCAATACTATGCGTTCTACTTCGGGGTCGCCACGCCCACGTCTCATCCGAAGCTCTGGGCGACGCTGCGTGACCGCTTCGGACCCGAACGCGTAAAACGAGGAGAGTTCAAGGAAATTCACGAATCGAACGCCTTTATCGGCAACGTTCTGCGCCTGGAGCTGCTCTCGCGGGAGGGCCTGACCCGCCAGCTCATCAATGAATCGCGCGCCTACCTGCTCTACATGGCTGACCGCACCGGCACGCTTTGGGAGCACCAGAACGAGCAGGCCAGTCTCAATCACGGCTTCGCCTCGCACATCGTGAACACGCTCTACCGCGACGTGCTTGGGTTGTACCGCGTCAACCAGGTTGCCAAACAGGTCACGGTGCGGTTCACTGACACCCCTGTCGACTGGTGTGAGGGGCGTGTTCCCGTGCCGGAGGGATATGCGGGACTGCGATGGACAAAACGCGACGGCACACTCGCCTACAGGCTGGACCTTCCGGCCGGATACGAGGCCAGGATCGATAACCGTTCTCCTTACCGCCTTGAGGTGGTTCCTTAACGCGCAGCACCGGTGGCCGCCGGCCTGAAACGGCAGGCGCAGCGACGCTGCTTTGCGGCGCCGTGTGCGCCTGGTCCGCAGCGAAGGCGAAATGAGCCGCGCGTTTTCTCTACCCCACCGGCCAGAGCGCAGCGGCGTTCTGTCCGGTCCGCTGCCTGGGCGCACCGCCGCTCTTCGCAAGCAGCAGCCGGCTGCGCCAGGCCGAGGCGGCGCCCACGGCGAATCAGGGGTGCGATCAGGCACGACGCAGCGGCCAAATCCAGCGCCTTCCGGCGCCCGAAGCAAGTCCGCCCCCGGGCGCCGGCAGGCCGTTGCGATCAGGATTATTTGAGCCAGGCGCTCAGCATCCAGAGGGCCTTTTCTTCCTGGTCCCGGATATCGTCGAGCAGGTTGACGGTGCCGCGCTGTCCTTCGCTTTCGGCCACCTGAATCGCGTTGCTCAGGGCTTCCAGCAGGCACCGCGAATCCGCCACGACTTTTTCCACCATCGCCCTCGCCGGCGGCACGCCGGATTCCTCCTGAATGGTCGCAACGGACTTCACCGCGTCCAGCGAGAGCAGCGGCGTCCCGCCGTTGATCACGATCCGTTCGGCGATCGCATCGATGTGATCCGCCCACCGGTTGTAGGCTTCTTCGAGCTTCTCGTGCAGCTCGTAGAAACGCTCTCCGGTCACGGTCCAATGATAGGCACGCAACTTCTGATAGAACACCGTGGCGTCTGCCTGAAGCTTTTTGAGGGATTCATTAGTCTTCGTCATTTACTCAATCTCCTTTTGCCTCTCTGAATAGCATCCGGTATGCCAATAACAAACGTCTTTGTTTTCAATAAGTCAGTTTCAGTACGCTAGGCCTTCTGACGATATATCGTCAGCATGGTACGCTATTTCGTGAGAGGCTGTATTTCGTGCCGGCGTCTCCGCTTGAAAAAATCCTCGAATCGGTCGCCAAGATCGTCCCCGCCGACCTGGCCGCCATCCTGGCCATGACGCCGGACCGCAAGCTGCGCGTGCTGGCGTACGCGGGCGCCCTGGCGACACCGAAGCTGCGCGAGCTGAGCATCGACCTTGACCAGAGGCCGGCCCTCCGAGCCGCGCTCGAAAAAAGCCAACCCACAATCATGCGCAGCGAACCGGGCGAGGAGATCGGCGAGCCGGACACCTACGAAGGGGCGGTCCCACTGCCGGGCGACCATTCGTGCCTGGTTGCCCCACTCCGCCATGAGGATGAGCTCGAAGGACTGCTCACCGTCGACGTGGCCGTTTGCCGGGCTTTCGAACCGCAGCAGGTGGCGGCGATTGGCGCGCTGGCGGACGTCGCGGCGCGGCTGATCCATGAGGAACAGCGCGCCGACGCGCTCTCGAAGGACCTGGACCAGCTCGCCATATGGCGCGCGGGCCTGAAAGAAGACGGCGACACGGGCGCATCCCTCATCGGAAGTTCACCCGCGTGGCTGCGTGTGGTCGAGAGGGCGCGGCTGGCCGCGCCGACAAACGCAACGGTGCTCATCACCGGAGAAACGGGGACCGGCAAGGAGCAGGTAGCGCGCGCAATCCACCAGTGGTCCCTGCGTGCCGGCGGCCCCTTCGTTGCACTCAACTGCTCCGCGGTGGTGCCGGAGCTTGCCAGCAGCGAATTGTTCGGCCACGAACGGGGCGCCTTCACGGGGGCCGACCGCTGCCGCGAGGGCCGCTTCGCCCTGGCGGAGAAGGGAACCTTGTTCCTCGACGAAGTGGCGGACCTCCCGCCGGGCGTGCAGGCACAGCTTCTCCGCGTGATTCAAGAGCGGGTCTATGAACGTGTGGGCGGCGCCGGCACGCTCCTGCGCGCCGATGTCCGGCTGATCGCGGCGACCCACAAGGACCTCTGGCAGGAAGTGGCCGAGGGACGCTTCCGCGAGGACTTGTATTTCCGGTTGAGCACCTACCCGCTGCACTTGCCGCCGCTGCGCGAGCGGGTGGGCGACATCCCGCTGCTCGCTTCGCATCTGCTCAAGCGGATCGGCAAAGAACTCGGGATACCGGTGCCGGCGATCAGTCCGGCGGCAATCCGGCTGCTCGAGGGGCGGCAATGGCCGGGCAACGTCCGCGAACTCCGGAATGCGCTGGAGCGCGCGGCGATTCTCGCTCAAGGCCAGACGATTCAACCGAAGCATTTCGATTTTCCGGGCGAGGACGGCAGACTCGCCCGCGGCAAGAGCGGGTCCGCGCGGGCGGATGATCCCGACATCCCGAGCGGTTTGAACCGGCTTGATACCGCAATCGCCGCTGAAGTGCTGCGCGCGCTCCGGGAGGCGGGCGGCAAGGTGGCCGGTCCCGGCGGCGCGGCGGAGCGGCTCGGCGTACCTCCAACCACCCTGCACAGTCTGATGAAGCGCCTGGGCTTGAAGCGCCCGCGCGAGTTCCGCCGGGCTGTTCCACAGGCGTAGCGGCGGGACGCCTGCGGCGCAGATTCCGCTTGCCCGGCTGCTCTATAATTGGGTCTGGGAGCATGGCAGACCTTAAGAAGAAGCTCGAGGAAGAGATCGCCGCGCTCGAGTACGAACTCCGGAACGAACTCCCGGCCGAAATCCGCAAGGCGCGGGCTCACGGGGATCTGAGCGAGAACGCGGAATACCACGCCGCGAAGGAGCGGCAGGGCTACGTCAATGCCCGGCTGAACCAATTGAGACAGAGGCTGGCCCAGCTCTCCATGATTGACCTCTCGAAAATCCCGCGCGACAAAGTCGGCTTGGGCTCCGAGGTCGTGGTTCTGGATCTCGCCAAGAACGAAGAAATCACCTACCGCTTGGTAACCAGCGAAGAAAGCGACGTGGCCCAGGGGAAGATCTCCACCGGTTCGCCGATCGGGCGGGGCCTGCTCGGCAAAGAGGTGGGGGATGTCGTGAAAATCCAGATCCCGGGCGGAATCCGGGAGCTGGAAATCCTCAAGCTCACGACCATCCACGATCTGGAAAGCTGAGTGCGATGACATATACGCGCGCAATCGGTATTGCCTGCAACAAGGTGATCATGTTGATTGTGCGGGGTCTCGCACTCTCGCGGATCCATCCCAACGTTCTGACGTTTATCGGCTTGCTGATCAATGGCGTCGCGGCGTGGCTGCTGGCCTCGGGGCGGTTTTTCACCGCCGGGCTGGTGATCATCAGCGCCGGCCTGTTCGACATGGTGGACGGGCGGGTCGCCCGCGAAACCAAGCAGGTGACCCTGTTCGGCGGGTTTTTCGATTCGGTGGTGGACCGCTACTCGGACCTCGTTCTGCTCATGGGGCTGCTGGTCTACTATGCGTCCATCAACCGGTTCTTCTATGTCGTGCTGACGGCGGTGGTGATGACGGCCTCGGTTATGGTGAGCTACACGCGCGCCCGTTCCGAGTGCATCATCCCGAAATGCAAGGTCGGGTTCATGGAGCGGCCCGAGCGCATGGTGCTGCTGATCATCGGGGCGCTGTTCAATCGCATGGCGCCGGTGCTGTGGGTGATCGCCGTGCTGGGCAACATCACCGTGATTCACCGCATGCTCTACACCTGGCAGGAAACGGCGCGGCTGGAAGCGGCGCAGTTGCGCGCCGTCACCAGCGAGGTGGAGCGCCGCGGATAGCCGTCAAGGCCGGGCCTCAGTCTTCCAAAATCACCATTGCCATCCCGGTGGTCGCCGTGTGCGTGAGGGAGAGCGATATCCTTTTCACGCCAAGGCTCTCTGCCACGCGCGCGGCTTCGCCGTGCAATTGAAGCGTCGGCCTGCCCGAGCGCAAATTGACCACTTCGAAGTCGCGCCAGCGGACGCCCCGGCGCCAGCCCGTTCCGATGGCCTTCATCCCCGCTTCCTTGGCCGCGAACCGGGCGGCATACCGCTCGAACTTGTTGGCCTTCCGCTCGACGTAGGTGATCTCTGCGGGCGTGAAAACGCGCTCAAGAAAGCGTGCGCCGTACCGTTCCACCGCCGCCCGGATACGGTCCACCTCCGCCAGGTCTACACCGGTTCCCACGATCACAGTTCGGCCCCTGTCGTGGTGATGGTGAGCCGGCCGTGTTTCACTCCCTTGGTCGCTATCAGCGTGTCCGCCAGTTTTTTGACCTCGGCCGCCTTGCCCCTCACAACCAGGACCTCCAGGCAGTGGTCGTGATCCAGGTGGACGTGGAGGGTGGAGAGTATGTTGTGAAAGAACTCATGCTGCATGCCGGTGAGCCGGTCGCTCAACTGGCGCACGTGATGGTTGTAGACGATCGACACGGTTCCCACCACTTTGCGGTCGGGGGATTCCCAGGCCTCCTCCACCAGCTCATCGCGTATCAGGTCGCGGAACGCTTCGGAACGGTTCGTGTAGCCGCGCCTTGCGATCAAATCGTCGAACTTCGCGAGCAGGTCCGAGTCGATGGCCACGCCAATCCGGCTCAATTCTCCCATGCGTACAAGATAGGATACGTTTGGCGGCTTGTCCAACTGGCTTCGAAAGAGGCTCCGGAGCGGGCGCAGCCGTTCTAGTCTGCTCGGGCCGGAGGTAAACTGAGCAGCATGAAAAAGGCCCTCATCAGAGGTCTGGTCCTCTTTGCAGCAGCGGCACTCAACGCTTTCCCGCAGCATGTTGTCGGACAGTGGGAAGTTTTCGAGTTCACGATGACCGCCCGCGGGGAGACGGCGAATCCTTACGTCGAAGGCCTCCCGGACGGCGGTCCGCCCTTCGTCACCGCGACCTTCACCGGAACCGGCGGGGAAGCCCGTGGCCAGCGCTATGCGATCCCGGGCTTCTGGGACGGCGGCAAGATCTGGAAGGTCCGGTTTGCGTTGCCCGCGCCCGGAGAATGGAGTTACTTAACCGCTTCCAGCGATCCGGGATTGAACGGCATTCGCGGGACTCTGCGCTGCACGGCCTGGACCGGCGCCGATAAGCAGGTCAACCCGGCGCGCCGCGGGTTCGTGCGTGTCGCCCGCAGCGGGCCGCGTCCCGGCAGGCACTTCGAGTATGCCGACGGCACGCCCTTCCTCTGGATCGGTGACACGTGGTGGAACTGGCACAAGAAGGGAATCGAGTTCGCCAGTTTCAAGAAGCTGGCGGACGACCGCGCCGCCAAGGGTTTTTCTGTCGGGCAACTCTATTTTTCGGGCAACAGCAACCTGCTGGACGTCAAGCGGGAGATGCCCAATCTCGAGCAGATCCGCAAGGTGGAGGAGTTCATCTCCTACGCGAACAGTAAGGGCATCACGGTCTGGATCCATGCCTGGTGGAGCCGTAAGGGACTGAACGTGACGGCCGGTCCGGAGAAGGTCCGCCGCTGGTGGCGGTATGTGATCCACCGCCTCATGGCGCACAACGTGATCTGGGTGCTGGCCGGGGAATACAACATGAACAATTACGGCGGTCTGGGCCTTCAATTCTGGAAGGACCTGGGCGCCATGATCCGGCGCGAAGACCCCTACGGGCGCATCATCGGCGCTCATCCAACGCCTCCGGCCTGGGAGGGCGGGGCGGAGGCGCCCCAGTGGTCCACTGGAGAGGTGCTGCACAACGAGCCCTGGCTGGATTACAACCAGAGCCAGACGGGCCACGGGAAATGGCGCAACGAGATGGTCCCCGTCGTCGTGGCGGCCGATTACAAGCGCACGCCGCCGAAGCCCATCGTGGTGACCGAACCGTGGTATGAGTTCGTCGAGGGCAACCCGCCGGCCGAAGACGTGCGTTTCGCCGCGTGGTCGGCCATGCTGTCCGGCGCCGCGGGCCATACCTACGGCGGCGGTCATGTCTGGTGGGCGCACGTTCCGGAATCCCCGTCGCGGCAGGGCTCGTGGCCGCTGGAAGCCGGCTTTGAGAGGGACACGCTCGACTATCCGGGCGCGGTCGCCATGGCCTTCATGGCCCGGTTCTTCAGGAGCATGGAGTGGTGGAAGCTGGAGCCGCGGCCCGATCTGGTCTCCGACTATGCGGCCAGGTTCTGCGCCGCCGAAGCCGGACGGAATTACGTGGTCTACGCGCGCTGGGGCGGCGCGCTGAAGGTGGATCTGCGGCCTTCGTCCGAGACCGACACGTTCCGCTACACCTGGTTCGACCTGACAACCGGCTCCGAGCGGCGCTCCGGTACGGTTCAGGGAGGCGGCCTCAGGGAATTCCGCACCCCGGAGGATTACCCCCGCTTTCCGCAGCACAAGGACTGGGTGCTGCACATCCGCCGCGCGGAGGTCACAACTCCCTGATCCGGATGTTGCGCCAGCGCACTTTGTAGGGCTTGAACCGGTCCTTGGGGATCTGGTGCACCTGGAGGCCGATGATTCCGCGCAGCGTCATGCTGTCCCGGAAATCGGCCGCCGGGACGCCGTTCACCCAGGTTTTGATCGAATCGCCCCGGCATTCCACCCGGTACTTGTTCCACTCGCCGTCCTTGAAGGCGGCGCGCGCCGCCGGTCTGTTGGTGAAGTCGTCCAGGAAACGCGCCCGGCGCGCCTCGTCGTAGACGTTGCCGGAGGTGCCGGAGGCGGCGGTGGCGATCTCGACTTGGTAGCCATAGACGCGGCCGGCGGGGATCTTGCGCTCGACCTGCCGCCCGTCCACCTCCACGGTGATCGTGATCGGCTCCCGCGCAATCTGGCTGCGGATCTGGACCCCGGAGTTCAGCTCCGGATCGGTCTTGACCTCGAATTCGAGGATGAAGTCGCCGTACTCTTTGTTCGTGCACAGAAAGGTGTTGGGGCTGCCCAGCACTGCGGTGCCCACGATTTCGCCGTTCTCGACGGTAAAGGTCGCCGTGCCGCTGTGAACGCTCCATCCGTTCAGCGTCTTGCCGTCGAACAGATCAACCCAGTCCGCCGCGGCGGCGCCGCCGGCGGCCAACAGGACAGCCAAGAGGGTTCTCGCGATCATGGCTGGTATTGTATGCCGCCCTGGAGACGTTTTTACGGCTTGCGCTCCCAAGATGTTAAATTGGGAAGCGTACCGCGACTCCGCCCGGGTGGCGAAACCGGCAGACGCAAAGGACTTAAAATCCTTTGGGGGGCAACCCCCGTGTGGGTTCAAGTCCCACCCCGGGCACCAGAGTACTTCGTTGGGGTGGGTTCGCCTCAGCGTTTCCCAGGCGCTCCTCAGCAAGCGGGCCGCTGGAGGGTGGCGACTGCTCTGGATCGACGGGATCGACGAAACACGCCCTGGACAGCCAGGACCGCCGCCGCTGCGCTCATGAGCACAACGGTAGCAGGTTCCGGAACCCCCCTCTCGGCAAGCACACTGCCGCCAACGACTGAGTCGTTGACGCCGAGCCCACTGTAAAACCTGCCGTAGCTGTACTTCCCGCCGAAGTCCTGGGCATCGAACGAGCCGAGCAGAAATGTGGGATCGGCCAGCATCCCCGTATAGAGCTGCGGGCCATTCAGGAAGAAGAAACCGTAGCGCTCGTTGATAAAGAAGTCGACTTCGAGCATGCCCCCATGGGCGGCATCAAAGAAAGTGATCCAGGAATCGGTGAGGCCAGACACGGTTTCCGAACCTAACCTGAATGTGACAGGGACATACCAGTACTCCGACCAGCCGTGCTCCTCGTCCACGTAGTCCGGCGTTGTGTAGGTGAGTGTGAATTCGAACGTGAAGACGGCGCCGGGCGCCGAAACAGGCGTGGTTGGGGCGTCGGACGAGAACTGTCCCGAGACGACGTAGTGAATTGGTGTAGCCTGTGCGCCTAGGGCGGCCATCAAAAGAAGCAGGAAGGTGGCAATGCGCTGCACGGAAGTTGCCTCCAAAATGCAAAGTGTAAAATAGGACCAAATTTTCTCGAAATATTGGACACCGGCCGGCGATCATCCTTCGGCGGCTCTAATGACATCGCAAATCGCGGCGCGTAACGATATGCTTACCGGAATGGCCGAGTTCGATGCTTATCTGATAGTGGACTGGAGCGCGAGCGCGAGGCCTGTCGACAACAAAGACAGCATCTGGTACTGCCTGCAGCTTCGGGAAGGCGATAAGTTTGCAGTGTCGGCCCTGGAAAACCCCCGAACCCGGCACTGCGCCGCCGCCGAGATCGCGAACAAGCTCGTCCGGCTGTATGCCGAGGGCCGTCACGTTCTCGCGGGATTCGACTTCGTGGTGCGCCCCACCGGATTGCCGGGTACCGATCATCGTCAGTACATATACGTGCTTCAGCGCTCCCGGTGTGGCCACAAGTACGGCGCAAACGGCTCCGACATTCATCTCCGCCGCTGCCCGAAGTGTGACGGCGGAGCGCCGGGATTGCCGTTCTGATCCCGGGCGATGAGGACCATGCCCACGAGTTCGTGATTATCGGGTTTCTGGTAGCTCAGAAGGCTGCGACGGCAGCAGTATAGGACCTACCTCACCGCGCGAAGGTCGGCCCGCGCGCGAAGCCAGTCCTTGAATTTCACCAGGAAGAGCAGGAACAGGAACAGGGCAACGGCTATTCCCAGCAGTTCGTAAACGTGCTCCGAAAGAAACACCAGCGGCTCTTTGCCTAGCCGCGCGCCCAGGTAGGCCATTCCGAAGTACCGCGGGATGCGGCCCGCCAGGAGCACCAGCACAAAATGCGTTCGCTTCATGCCCAGTGCGCCCGCGCAGAGGATAAAGACCTTTAGCGGCAGCGGAGCGGGCACCAGCGAGGGAATGAAAATCGTGATCTCGCCGTAGTGGTGAAACCACGCGCGGAACCGCCTCGCCCGGCCTGTCCGCGTCCGTTCGTCAAGGAACGCTTCTCCGCCCTTGCGGCCGACCTCGAAGAGAAAAATGCTTCCTGCAAGCGATCCGGCCACCGCCAGCGCCGCCGACCAGTAGCCGGTCTTCGGGTCCATGTTTCCGATGATCACGAGCAGGGCGTCTACGCCCTCCGGTATGGGTATCCCGGCCGAGTCCAGCACCGCGAGCACAAGAATTCCCCAGGGCCCCCAGGACAACAGCGTGTAGCCGATTGAGCGGATCAGGTCCAAAGTCTTATACCCGGTTCCCTACGCCTTGAACTCCTGCCGGCACGAATAACCCCATCGCTATTGAGCGACCACCTCGACTGCCTCGCAGCGCGCGCTCTCATTCCCCCCCTGGTCGACTGCGGAAACGGCGTAGCGGTAGCGCTTGCCGGACTCGGTTGCGCGGTCCGTATAGCTGGGAACCTCCAGCAAGCCGCCGGCGCGCCTGCACTCGCCGTCCTCTTCGCACCTGTAAAGATAGTAGCCGCCGAGGTCGGCCTCAGAGTTCGGGTTCCACGTAAGCTGGATGCTGTTCAAACCGGCGATCGCCGCCAGTCCCGTAGGCACTTTGGGCGGAAAGGTATCGATGTAGGAAATCTCGGCCGGCTCGGACATCTCGCTTTCCGCAACCGTGTCGCCGCTCTTCATGATTGCCTGCGCCATGTACGCATAGGCCGCGCCGCGCTGCACCGAGGTGTCCAGATACTCCGATTCGGGCGTGGAAGCCAGCAACTCGGCCTCCTGCCGGCCGGGCCCCCGGCGAAACACGCGCCACATCATGCCGGGCCGGCCGCGCGGAGCGGTCCAGCTCACTCGTACTCCTTCAGCGGAACCCTCAGCCTTCACCGCAGGCGTCTCCAGCGGCTCCACCACCCGCAACCGGACCAGATTGGACCACTCGCTGTAGCGCCCCTTCCGGCTGAGCACCCGCGCGCCCAAAACGATGTCCCGCCCCACCCATTGTTTCACGGGTATTTCCACCCGGACCTCGCCAGGGTGCTCCACCCCAGTCTCGATCTTGCGGGAGTTTTCGATCCAGTCGCCCGGTTCGGTTCCCAACCGCAAGTCGACCTCCTTGATCCTGCCGAGCCGGGCCCCGTCCGTGGTCTGTTCCGGAACGGTGAAGCTGACAATAATTTTTTCGCCGCGCTCGATCGCGCTCAAGTCCGAAATCGCCACGGGGATCTGCAGCGACGGCGGTAGAGGTTCTCCCACGTAGCCGCAGCCCGCAAGAATCAGGCACGCGGCGACCGGAAGATGAAGCCAGGGGCGCTTGGTCATTCCTACAAGATGTAGCGGGTCAGGTCCTGATCCTTGACAACGTCGGCCAGTTGCTGCCGGACATATGCGGCATCGATTTTGATGTTCTTCTTCTTCAGATCCGGACCTTCGAACGAGATCTCTTCGAGCACCTTTTCCATGATGGTATGCAGGCGCCGCGCGCCGATGTTTTCGGTGGTCTCGTTGACGTAGGCCGCCAGGCGCGCCACTTCCTCGAGCGCGTCTTCGGTGAAGGTGAGCTTGATCCCTTCCGTTTCGAGCAGCGCCGAGTACTGTTTGACCAGCGCGTTCTTCGGCTCTTTCAGGATCCGGATGAAATCCTCCTGCGTCAGCGACTTCAACTCGACGCGGATGGGGAACCGCCCTTGCAGCTCCGGAATCAGGTCCGAAGGCTTGGAGACGTGGAATGCGCCCGCCGCGATAAACAGGATGTGGTCCGTGCGGACAAAGCCATGGCGCGTGTTGACGGTGGTGCCTTCGACGATCGGCAGAATGTCCCGCTGCACGCCTTCACGGCTGACGTCGGGACCGTGCCCGGACTCGCGCCCGGCGATCTTATCGATCTCGTCCAGGAAAATGATGCCGCTGCGCTCGACTCGTTCCAGCGCCACGCGCGTGACCTGGTCCATGTCGATCAGCTTCTGCTCCTCTTCCTGGATGACGTACTCCATCGCCTCGGCCACGCGCATTCTCCGCTTGCGCGTGCGCGGGCCGAAGATTCCCGGCAGAACGTCCTTGAGGTTGATGTCCATCTCCTCGATGCCCGCGGGAGTGGAAATCTCGAACGTCGCGCCGCGCTCCTTGACGTCGATATCGACCATGCGGTCGTCGAGTCTCCCGGCGCGGAGCTTCTCGCGCAGCTTCTCGCGCGTGCGCTCCATGCTTTCGCTGTTCTCGGGCTGCGGCGGCATGAGCAGGTCGAGCATTCTTTCCTCGGCGTTCTTCTCGGCCCGGTCCGCCACCTCGTCCAGCCGCTCCTCGCGGACCATATCGATGGCGATCTCCACCAGATCGCGGATCATCGACTCCACATCGCGGCCCACATAGCCCACTTCCGTGAACTTGCTCGCCTCGACCTTCAAGAAGGGGGAGTTGGCCAGCTTGGCCAGCCGGCGCGCGATCTCCGTTTTGCCCACGCCGGTCGGCCCGATCATGAGGATGTTCTTCGGCATGACCTCTTCGGCCATGTCGGGATCGAGTTTCTGCCGCCGGATCCGGTTCCGCAGCGCGATCGCCACGGCGCGTTTCGCTTCCTGCTGGCCGATGACGTACTTGTCGAGCTCCCGCACGATCTCTCGCGGCGTCAACTCGTCCAGGACCGGCTCTTCCTCGATAGATTGTGCGGGAAGATAGATCACCATACTGCTTACCCGAGTTCTTCGTAAACGACCTTGTCGTTTGTATAGATGCAGATCTCGCCCGCGATCGCCATCGCTTGTTCGACAATCTTGCGGGCTTCCATCTTGGTGTTTCGCAGAAGCGCGGTTGCCGCCGCCTTTGCAAACGGACCGCCCGACCCGATGGCTGCCACCGCCTCATCCGGCTCGATCACATCGCCGCTGCCGCTGACAATGTACATATTGGTGCAATCGGCCACGAGTAGCAAGGCTTCCAAATGGCGAAGGACTTTGTCTGTTCGCCATTCTTTCGCCAGCTCCACCACCGCCCGGGGCAGGTTTCCGTTGTGCTGCTCCAGCTTGGACTCAAAGCGCGAGAAGAGTGCGAATGCGTCGGCCGTCGAACCAGCGAACCCCGCAAGAACTCTGTCGCTATAGAGCCGCCGAATTTTTCGAGCCGAACTTTTCAGGACTTCCTGGCCCAGCGTCACCTGGCCATCGGCGGCCATAACGACTCGTCCATTCCTGCGAACACACAGGACGGTCGTCGACCGGATTGGATTTTTCATGAAGTTACAACCTCATTTTAGCAGCGATGTCATTCACGTCGTCCGCCACACGTGCTTGCGCCACACCGCCGCGAAAAGGCGGAAGGCGTGTGGCTGCCGCCTCCCCGTCAAGAGAGCGATCGTGCCCAGCAAAGCCCAGCCAAGGTAAGCCAGCGTGACCCACCAGTGAATGTGCTCCGCAATAAAGCCCCAGATTCCCGCTCCCGGCGGCACCGGCGAGAAAGCGAACTGCACGCCCCAAAGGCCAAACAGCGCCCCCGCTTCCCACCAGCTCAGCTCCATGTTCACCAGAAAAATCATGCCGATCAGCGACTGCGCGATCGTCATGAGCAATTCCAACTCCTGCCTGTCGTCCAGCGGAATCGGCGTGGGCGACCCGATGCTAATCGAGTAAACGATCGGCAGCATCGCGGTGAGCAGCGTCCACTGGTTGATGTTGCTGGACACCATGTTCATCAGCGCCATCGAAGCGCGGTCCACTTTGTGCGCCCAGTAGAACGCCGAAACCTTCTCCGGAAACTCGGAAACCAGCGGCGCCACCCATTGCACGAACACAAAGCTCGGAACTCCGAGCAGCGCCGAAACCGCCAGCAGGCCGCCCAGAAAAGGTTCGGCCGAGTAGTAGATCAGCCCTCCTCCGACGACGAACAATCCGACGATCAAAATCGTCCGCGTCGCGGGGCGCGACTTCACGATGGTCCTCGGGACTATTTCGAGTTCCTCGATTGCTTCGGCTTCCTCCGGCGGCATCCGTCCCAGCAACAGCAGGTACGCGACGTAGATAAGAATCAGGACGGCGGCGTCGACCACGGTCAACGAAGACTTGAGCCATATAAACGCCGCGTAGATCAGCGGCACCAAGAGCCCTATAACCTCGACGCACTGATGGTCGTGCAGGCGGATGCGCCGCAGCGGCCCTCCATATTTGCGCCGGTGGGAGATGGCGGCGACGAAGTAGATCATCGGCCAGCCGAGCCCCGTGAGCAGGCGCAGCGCGCCGGTCAGGTTCGCGAGCAGGAGATCCACGCGCTGGTTCCAGGCCAGCACGAATTCCACCGCGAACTCGGGAAGCGTTTGCAGCCAGGCCAGAATGGCGAGAGCAAAACCTTGAGCGATAAAGAACTGCGCCGACTCGGCCGCCCAAGCGATCAGCATGGCGGCCATCAAAATGGCGGGAGTGGCCCAGAGCGCGGTCCCCGGGCTGGCCTCCTCCAGCGGCGCGGCGACAAGAATCAGTGCACAGACTGGGAGCGTCACCTGACGGGCGCGCTGCCCGGTCCCATCAGAGGAAGGAAACTTCATGGTCTTTGGTCACAAACGAGTGTTTCTGGAATTCCGGACGTTTCTCCGGATAATCGGTGCGGTAGTGAGCGCCCCGGCTTTCCTTGCGGGCGGCGGCCATGCGGGCGATGAGGCCGACTACCAGGTGCAAGCTGCGCAGCTCGAATAGCGCGCGGTTCGGACTTGCAGCCGGGCTGAGCGTGACCCGCGCCAGGCGGTCGGCAGCCTCCTCCAGTTCCGGACCGTTGCGGATGATTCCGCATTTCTCCCACGCCAGCGTACGCAGCTCTTCCACATCGATACACGGAAATAGCGGCTCGGGAGGCCGGGAGCCCTTCGCCGGCGGCACGCCGGCCCACTCGCGCATCGCCCTGCCTGCGCGGGCGCCGAAGACCACGCCTTCCAGCAGCGAATTGCTTGCGAGCCGGTTCGCCCCGTGAACACCGGTGGCGGCCACTTCTCCCGCTGCGTACAGGCGAGGCAGGGTGGTCCGGCCTTCCAGGTCCGTGCGAATCCCGCCCATCGCGTAGTGCGCCGCCGGGCGCACGGGAGCCATGTCTGTGCCGGGATCGACGCCATAACGCACGCAGGTTTCATAGATGCGGGGAAAACGCCGCCGCAGAAAATCCGCTCCGAGATGCCTCAGGTCCAGGAAGACGTGCGGCGCGCCAGTGCGCTTCATCTCCATGGCAATCGCCCGTGCGACTACGTCGCGCGGCGCGAGTTCAGCCATAGGGTGATAGCGCGGCATGAACCGGTCGCCCTCGACGTTGCGCAGATGCCCGCCTTCCCCGCGAAGCGCTTCGGTCAGCAGGAACGGCGGGGCGCCCTGAAGGTCAAGCGCCGTGGGGTGAAACTGAACAAACTCAAGATCGCTGATTCCGGCCCCTGCGCGGAAGGCGGCGGCCACGCCGTCGCCGGTCGCGACTTCCGGATTCGTCGTCACGCGATAGGCTTGGCCCAGCCCTCCCGTGGCCATTAACACCGCACGGGCCTGCAGGGGCACCCAGTTGCGCGCCGATGCGTCGCAAGCAACTACGCCGGCCACTTCTCCGTTGTCGCTCACCAGCAGGTCGGTGATCGCGGCGAAGGTCCTGAATTCTACGTTTGGCAGGGAAGATGCTTTGCGGTAAAGTGTTCGCGAGATTTCGCGGCCCGTGGAATCGCCGTGGGCGTGCAAGACTCTCCGCCGGCTGTGCGCTCCCTCGCGTCCGAAAGCCAGCCGGCCCTCGTCGCGGTCGAACTCCGCTCCCCATTCGATTAACTGTTCGACGGCCGCTGGCCCCTCCTCTACCAGGGTGCGCACCGCCGCGGGATCGCACAGGCCGTCGCCGGCCGCTAACGTATCCTGTTCATGCAACTCCACTCCGTCATCATCGTTCAGGGCAACTGCGATCCCCCCCTGTGCGTACTCGGACGAGGATTCGTGCAGGCTGTCTTTCGCCACAACCAGTACCGTGCCCGCTTCAGCTAGTTCTATCGCCGCGCGCAATCCGGCTACGCCTGCGCCGACAACAAGGAAATCCGGCTCCATTCCTTTCAGTATCTAATATTTGACGGTTCTGCCTTGGGCCGCCCCCTCGTGATAATAATGTCAATATGCCTTCGTTCGACGTCGTCACGCCGCAGCGCAGCTATCGCGCGATCGTGGAGCGCGGCGTGTTAAAGGAGACGGGCAGTCACATCCCCGCCTCCGCCGGAAAAATCTTTATCGTCACCACGCAGGATGTCTGGCAGTTCCACTGCCACCATTTGGCCGCCGCCCTCGCCGGGCGATCGCACGAAATCCTGATCTTCCCGGGCGGCGAGGAGCACAAGCGGCTCAGCACCGTCGAATCGCTCGCCGAGCAGATGGTGCAGCGGGGCGGGGACCGGTCAAGCCTGGTGATCGCTTTCGGCGGGGGCGTGGTCAACGACGTCGCGGGCTTCCTGGCCGCCGTGTTCATGCGCGGCGTCCCGGTGCTTCAAATCCCGACCACTCTGCTGGCGCAGGTCGACGCCGCGATCGGAGGCAAAACCGGCGTGGATCTCGCTTGCGGCAAGAACCTGGTGGGCGCGTTCCATCAGCCTATAGCCGTCCTCATCGATCCCGAAGTGCTCTCCACGCTGCCCGAGCGCGAGTACCGGGCCGGACTGTTCGAAGTCATCAAGTGCGGCATCATCCGCAGCCCCGAGCTCTTTGCGCTGCTTGCCGAGCGCCGCGCCGATGTTCTCGCCCGCAAGCCGGACGTAGTGGAACGGCTCATCGCCGAATGCGTGCGGATCAAGGCGGAAGTGGTTTCCGCCGATGAGCGCGAGAGCGGCATCCGCGTCATACTGAACCTCGGCCACACGGCCGGCCACGCGCTCGAAGCGGAAACGGGCTATTCGCGCTTCCTGCACGGGGAAGCCATCGCGTTCGGCATGCGGGTGGCTGCCCACCTGGCCCAACGCACCGGCAACCTTTCGGACGAAGACGCTGCGCAAATCCTGAACGTACTCGATCTCTACGGGCCGGTCCCGCCGCTCGCCGGCGTGACGGCCGAGGCGCTCGCCACCCGCGCCTTGATCGACAAGAAGACTCTGAAGGGCCAGGTGCGCTGGGTGTTGCCCGTGAGGATCGGCGACGTCAAAGTGGTTCCGGGCATCGACGACGCGGTGGTCCGCTCCGCCATTCAGGAAGCCCTCAATGAGCTGTCCACCTGCGCGGGGGACTAGACCCCCAGGCGCGGACGACGAACAGGAGGCCGCCCGCTGGGTGCGCGGCATGTTCTCCCGCGTGGCGGGCCGCTACGATTTCCTCAACCACCTCCTGTCTTTCAACATCGACCGGTACTGGCGCGCCCGCACCGCCCGCCGCCTTCGCCCGATTCTCCGGCGCCCCGGCTCTCGCGTGCTCGATATCTGCTGCGGCACTGGAGACCTGCTTTTGGCCCTCGAATCCGAGCGCCTCGGCGGCGCCGTGATAGGCTGCGATTTCTCCCACCCCATGCTGGTCTCCGCGCAGCGCAAGATCGTGCGGCGCCGTGCGCAATCGCCGCTTGTGGAGGCGGACGCGCTGGCGCTTCCGTTCCCCGATGGCTCGCTCGACCTGGTCACGGCGGCGTTCGGCTTTCGCAACCTGGCCAACTATGAAAAGGGACTCGCCGAGATCAGACGCGTGCTCAAACCCTCGGGCGCCGCGGCGATCCTGGAGTTTTCACGGCCTGAAAATCCCATCGTGGCGCCGCTGTACGGTTTTTATTCATCGAAGGTGCTGCCGTTCATTGGGGGTGTAATCTCGGGCGACCGCAACGCCTACCGGTATCTGCCGGAATCGGTGCGCCGGTTTCCGAACGCGGAGGAACTGGCCGCGTCGATGCGCGCCGCGGGCTTCTCGCGCGTGGAATACGAAAGGATGACGGGTGGGATTGTCGCGCTGCACATCGCCTATGCGAGTTGACGGGATCAGCTCTCCGCGATGGCGCGCTCGATGGCCTGCTCCAGTTGCTCGCGGTCGAGTGTGGTGCTGATGAACAACTCCTGGCGCGCGCCGGCGCTGAACGCAATCGCCTTCCAGCCGTTCGCCGTGGGCACCGTCACGTTTACCCGGATTTTTCCCCGGGCGTCGCGCACCGGCCGGATGACGCCCGGAATTACCGAGCGTATCTCGGGGTTCTCCGCCAGCAGCCGCTCGAGCAGCTTGCGAACGCCATCAATGATGCTGTGCTCGATTTTCAGCTTGCCCTGAGCCGTTCGCAACCGCATGCCCATAAGTCCAGTCTACGGCATCGAAAAAAGGCCGGCCTTTCCCGCGGTCCGGCGCCTCTTTCTGAGTCAGCGCAGCGGGACAAAACGGCAATAAGCGGCGACGCGCTTGGTAATCCTGCCGCCCGCCTTGCACAGCACCAGGAGTTCCTGATCCCAGTCGGGGCCTACCGGCATCACCATTCTGCCCGGATCTCTTAGCTGCTCCAGAAGCGCGGGCGGCGCCTCTACGGCTGCCGCTTCAACCGAGATCGCATCGTAAGGCGCCTCTTCCGGCCACCCGAGCGACCCGTCCCCCACGATCACCGTCACGTTCCCCAGCCGCCCCGTTCTGGCCAGGTTCGATCGCGCCATTTCCGCCAGTTCCGGAATCAACTCGATGCTCACAACGCGCGCGGCAAGCGCTCCGAGCACAGCGGTATGGTACCCGCAGCCCGCGCCCACTTCGAGGACTGTTTCCGTCCCCTTCAGTTCGAGGCCCTCCGCCATCAGCGCCGTCATGTACGGCTGCGAGATCGTCTGCCCGTAGCCGATCGGCGCCGGCTCGTCGGCAT
Organism: Acidobacteriota bacterium; assembly: GCA_029776225.1. GTDB lineage: Bacteria > Acidobacteriota > Terriglobia > Bryobacterales > Bryobacteraceae > Fen-330. The sequence goes on from JAKOTR010000011.1 coordinate 26,554, forward strand.
AGCAGGACGCGCGCTGGGATTCCGGCACAAACTCCTCGCGAGGTATCTCGGCCATGGCCGCCAGCACCCGCTCGTCGCGGATTCCCCGGGCGCGCAACTGGCGCTCCACCATCTCGTGGCGCTTGGCTGACCAATCCATCCAGCTTCTATTTAAACTGCTTTCTGTACAGAAAATCGATGCCGAACAGCCCGTTTTCTTCGCGCAGCGCCACGGCCGACCAGTCCTTGGTGACGTTCAGTTCCACCCGCACGGTCTGGGCCTGCGCGCGGGACAGGTCCGTGATGTAGGTGAAAGACAGATTGTTGGCGACCTGCTGTTCGAGCGTGAGGCGTGCCGCCGCGTTATTGGTGGTGGCCCCGGTGATCTGCGGATCGATCTTAAGTCGGCTCACGCCGAAAAACCGTTGCAGCCGCCCGGCGATCGGATTGGCGATGGCCTGACTCAGCAGCGCGCTCGCGCCCGCCTGCTGCCACGTCTGCCCATGCTGCGTCTGCGGACCTGCCACCGCCGCTGAAGTTGCCGGCTCCCTGCCGGTGGTTAGTAGAGCAAGGATCTCGGGGAACGAAAGCGGCGGGTCCGAACGGTAGCTGACGTTGAGCTTGTCCACTGGGCCGGCAACATGCAGCGTGATCTCGACGGCGCGCGCCTTGGTCTCCAGGTCCAGGTTCACGATCGGCTCGATTTTAGCGGCGTTCACGAACAGGATCTGACCCGAGGTGATGGTGTATTTGTTGCCGAAAAAGAGCACGTCTCCCTGGTTGATCGACACCCTGCCCAGCAGCACGGGACGGATCATGTCGCCACGCAGGCGCAGATCGGCGTCGACCTGAAGGTCGCGCGTCAGTTGCGTTTCCAGGCGCACCTGCGGAGAAGTCAGAATGTGAACATCGAATTGGAGCCCCTGCTCGAAGGAGCGGGCGTTCGTAGTGGCCCGCACCGGCTGCACGCTCCGCACCAGCAGCGATCCAAGGTCCGACCGCGGGTTGAAACCGATGCGCGTCACCACTACGTCCCCCGCCAGCAGGCTGCGCTGGGCCGTCCCCGTGAATGTCAGTTTCGCGTTCATCGACGAGCTGACTCCCTCGGGATAGCGCACGCGCACCTCATTCGCCTGCGCCTGCAGGTGAAAACTCTTCAGCTCGCCGAAATTGACGAACCCGGTGATGGCCACCTTCCCGCCGCCGCTCTCGGCGGTGAGGCTGTCGATCGTGGCGCGATCGCGGTAGAGGAAGATCAGCCCGTCGGCGTTCTCAATCCCGTTCGGCACGCCCTCGAAGTTCAGCGACGCTTTCTTCAGGTCTACCCGCCCGTACACGTCGGGACGCGCCAGCGCGCCGCGCACCAATACGTCCAGCGCCACTTCCCCTTCGGACGTGATGCGCCGGTCAAGCAACTGGAGCAACTGCATGTCGAAGCCGCCGCGGAAACGCAGATCCCAGGGGCTCTTCACGCCGAACCGCACCGACCCCGTGACGGTCAGCTCGGTATCCCGAGCGCGGAATTGCGCCTGCCTCACGCGCCCCTCGCGCGCCGTGAAATCCACCAGCACCGGCCCTTCATTGCGGAAGGTCAGTTCCTTGGCGGCGTTCTTCAGGACGTCCGTATCCGGACGTACTTCCAGCAGCGGCAGTTCGAGCGTCCCCTTCCAGGTCTGGCTGTCCGCCGCCAGTCCGGAAAACGTCAGCCTGCCTGCGACCACTCCATCCAGCGGGGGTTTCTCACCCGCGGTGCTCCCGAAATACCTCAACAAGGGCGCTATCGCGAGGTCCTTGAACTCGGCGCGGCCCTGCATGGGGATGTCGCCGTTGAGCGTGAACTCTGCTTCGCCGTTCAGCTTCGAACCGGCAAAATCGCCTTCCAGCCGCGCGTTCAGCGCTTCGCCCTTGCCGGTGGCTGTCAGCAGCAGCGAGCCCATGCGGTCGCCGTTCATGGCGATATCCTTCACCGCGATCCACCCGTTGAGCGGCCCGGGGCGGAAGCCGGAATTCGTCAGGGCGGCTTCGCCCGCCATATGCATCTCGATGCGCCCTTGAACAGGTTGCCCGCTCGCCCGCACCGCCCGGATCTCCGTAAGCGGGATGCCCCCGCTGGCGGCTTCGAAACGCAGCCGCCCTTCGCGCCAGTTGTCTGTCTGGTGCTCAAACGCGCCGGAGAATTCGAGATGCCCCTTACCGGATTGCACCTGCCCCGAGGAGATTTTGAGCAGGCCTTTTGTGTATTGGAACTGGCCGCGAATGGAATCGAACGGCTGCTCCCAGGCGGTTACTTTCAAGACTTCCGCGCTGCCGCTCGCGCGCGGAGCGCCCATGGTCCCCTCGACTTTCACCTCGGCCGTGAGGCTCCCGCCCGTAACCGGGGCTTCCTGGCCGAATCCGGCCAGCAAAGCGGGGATGCTGGCCGCCCGCAGCGTGATCTCCGCCGCGACGGGCTCCTGCATATCGGGCTTCCAGTTGCGGAAACCGGCCCGCACGGTGCCCGCGGCCCGTATTCCCTCCTTCGTGACTGTCGCGTTCTGCAGGGTTACGCCCGACTTCGAGAGGATCACGTCGGCCTCGGCCAACTCGATCGTCTGCCCCTCGACTTCGAATCGCCTGGCTGCGGCGTGGCCCTGGATCGTCGGGTCGTCCAGCGCGCCCGAAACAATCCCCTGAAAGCGCGCCGTGCCGCGCTCCAGCAGCTTCACCGGAAGCCGCTGCGGTGGCCCGCTGCTGAACATCGCGATGGCCGGCTCAAAATCCTCCAGGTTGGTCGAGTTCACGGCAACTTCCAGGCGCCGGCCCAGCGTTCCCGCAAACTGCGCCCGGCTATGGCGTGTGGCGATGTAGGACCGTCCGAAATCGAGCCTTTCTTCGGCCTGGCTATAGGTCAGGTTGACCATGCCTTCGGCCGGGTTGGCTCCCGGCGCGGGCGCTAGCGTCAAACGGGCCCGGGCAGTCGTATTGCGAACCTCTCTCCCCTCGATCTCGCCTGCCAGGCTGAACGGTCCCGAGATCAGTCCGCTCCACGCCAGAGGGCGCGCGCTCTCCAGGCGCATCAGTTCTTCCAGCGAGTAATCCCGAATCTGCCCGTCCACCTCGAATTGCTTCCAGCCCGCGATTTCGGCGCGTCCGGAGAACTGGCCGCCCAGGGCGCTGATCCTCAGCCCGTCCACCTCGAGCCTGTCCGGCGTCAACTCGAGGTTCGCGGCCACCCCGATGTCCCGGATGCGGAGATTCCGCTCTTCGAACGCCAGCCCGCTGCCCTGCAATTTTCCGCTAAGTCTGAACGGCTCTGCTCCGGACGCGGCGGTTCCCGCCAGCTCGAACGTACCCCGTCCCGGTATCTGCGCTACGCCCAACACCGGCGCAATATCTCTCATCTCTATGCGCGCGGTGTACTGCAGCGCCGTTTGCGGAGAGGCGAAGCCGGTGAGTTCGCCCTTGACGTCGAGCGAGGAGTCCTTCAGGCCGATATGAACGTTTCCGATCTCCAGGCGGTTTTCCGCCAGCACCAGGTTTGCGTTCACGTCCAGCGGCAATGCCGCCCGGCCCAGCGCCGCCACGTTCAGTTGCTGCAAAGAGATTTCGCCGCGGTAGCGGGGCGGCCCCGCCTCGTAAAACACCTGGGCGCGCACGTTCTCCCCGGCCACATGCAACGGAATGCGATGCGCCGCCACTCGCGCGGTTCCGTCCAGAAGCTCGAAACGTTTGATCGCCAGATCGAGCACCGTCTGAACCGGGTTTCCTTGCTTTCTGACCGCTTTGGGCTGCGGCATGTTCGTGCGGCCGTCCTCGTAAACAATCAGGTTGACCTCGGGCCGGTTCACAACCAGCAGCGCGATATCCACCTGCTTCTTGGAGAGCGAAAGAATTCTGAGGCCGACGCGGACCAGGCTGGCGCGGAACAGCGGCGCTTCACCGGGCGGCTCCGTTCCGTGGATCACCAGGTCCCGTACATCCGCCGTCAGCGTGCGCCAGTCGAAATCGAACGCGCCCACTTCCACGCGTCCGCCGGTTGCGTTCTCGGCCTCCACAACGATTCGCTGGCGGACCTTCTCGCGAAACCAGCCTGTCTGAACAACGATGAGCGCGCACAGCACAACGGCCAGGGCGGCGCCGGTGAGGCCCCCCAGAACATACAGAGCGATTTTCAGACTCCGGCTCACTGGAATGCCTCCTCCTCGTAGCGGATGCGCGTGCGCTTCTTCATTTCGGCGAGCCAGGAGTCCACGCGTTCATCCACACGCTGGCTGATGACCGCTTCCTCGCACTGGCTGTGCGCCTCGTCGTAGGAAGGCGGCTTCAGGTTCTGCTTCTGGAATTGGGGCACGAGCACCGTGTCGTAGTAGAGCCTGATGTCGGGCTCGATCACCTGCACTTCCGGGCGGAACCGCAGGTCGATAAAACGCAGCACAGCGGCCTGGCGCTCCAGCGCCTGCATGAGCGCTTCCCGCCCGATGCCGTAATCCTTGAGCGCCTGCTCGAATGCCGCCTGGCTGCCGAACGGCGCCGCGACCTGTTCGAGAAGGCGTTCCACCTCGGCCGGATCGGGCGGCGGGTATTGCGTCAACTGCATCTCGCGGTAGATCAGCGTTTGCTCCACCAGCCGGTCCGCCGCTGCGCGCTTTGCCTCGGGCGTGATTTCCGCCTTCGCGCCGTTCAGAAATGCCGTGAGCCGCAGCTCCTCGAGCACCCTGCTCTCGGCGATGGGCTGATTGTCGACGGTCACCGCGATCCGGTCGATGATTTCCGGGCGAGCCGCCGCGGTCCATAGCATCCACGCAGCCAGACTGAGAACTCTCATCAGAACGCCTGCCCCAGAGAGAAGTGGAACTGAAAATTGCCGATCCGCTGGACCGTCTTCTGCCCCGTGCCCGCCTGACGCTCCTCCGGCGTGCCCTTGAACCCGAAGAACCGCGGCGGATTGATCGTGTAGGCGAAGTCCAGCCGGACGGGGCCGATCGGTGTGCGGTAGCGCAAGCCGACGCCCACCGCATGCACCATGTAATCGAAATCCTGGATCCCGTGCTGGCGGACCCGCAGCGACAACTTGTTGAGCCCCGAGTACACGTTGCCCGAATCGGCGAACAGCACCCCGCGCAGGTTTTCCCCGAGCAGCGGATAGCGGAACTCCATTTGGTTCATGAGCAGGGCCCGGCCGCCGAGCGGAAAGCCCGTCTCCGGATCGCGCGGGCCGGCCTGGTTTTCGGGGAACCCGCGGTGAGACTGCGCGCCGCCGGCGAAGAATTTTTCAGGCAGCGGGATATCCTGCCCGCCAGACAGCCGCTGCTCCCACCCGAATGTCACTGCGCGAGCGAATACGAACCGGCTGCCCAGGCCGATGGGGTGATAGGTGGCGTTGTGCGCCATCAACCGTGTGAAGGCTGTGGCGGAGCCCAGGATGGCCGGCGCCCAGCCGATGTCGAGAGTGTTGAAAATTCCGCGGTGCGAATCGGTCGGGTCGTCGCGCCGGTCCTGGATGAAGTTGGTGGACAGCATGCCGATGCGTGCGGGCTGGGAGTAGAACGGAATCAGCTCCACGCTGCTGATGTTCAGATCCGAGACGCTCACCCGGCGGTACGAGAACCGGTACAACATCGTGCTGGCTCTCGAGATTTTCTGCCCTACCTGCACCGAACCCTCCCTGCGCCGGGCCGTGAACGTGTTTACATCCCGCGAGTCCTCGTATAGCGCGCTGAACAACAGGTTGAGATTCGGGTTACTGCGGAACTGGGGCGCCTGGTACGAGAGCACGGCCCGTTGCTGCAGCGTCGACGCGCGGCTCTGAAGAGAAATGATGTGCCCGGTGCCCCGGAAGTTTCTTCGCGTTATGCCGAAATACGCGCGGGGACTGAAGCCGGTGTGCCCCGCCGGCGCCTCAAGGCACGCCCGGCAGCCTCCGATCTTGGCGATCTCGGCGCCGAACCCGGCCGTCACCGTGTACTTGCGCGCCTCCTCGACGTCGAGCAGCACGTATTTGTGCGTCTCCTCTCCCTGCGGGTTCTGGGTCGCCATATCGACGCGCGCGAAAATGCCCAGTTCGTATAGCTGCCGCTGCGTTTCGAGCACGCTGGCGCGCGACAGCGGGTCGCCGGGACGGAGCCGCACGCGCTCGGACACCAGCCTCGGGTCGGTTGCATCCAGCCCGCCTATCAGCACATCGCGCACGAATTTCCTTTCGCCCTCGCGAATGGTGTAACGGATGTCCATGCGATGGGGCTCGCTGGATGGCGTGATCGTCCACTGGAACTGCGCGTCGGCGTAGCCTCTGTTGTAATACCAGTCCAGCACGTTGTCGCGGTCGATCGCCACGTTCAATTCACTGAACGGCTGCCCCGGAAGCGATTGCAGCAGCCCCTCCACGCTTTCCCGGTTCTCCTCCGCCACGCCGTCCAACTCCAGCTTGCCCACCAGCCACTGTGTGCCTTCCTCGATTTCAACGAAGACCGCCATGTGGTTTTCCTTGCCGCCATAGCCGTCCTCGACGCGGGAGGTGACCTTCACATCGCGGAAGCCGTTCGACTGGTATAGTGACGTGATCGCGTCCAGGTCCTGCTGCATGAGCCTTTCGCTGTACCGCCCGTGCCGGTACTGCAACAGCGATGCCGGCCGCACGTACATCCGCTCGCGAATTGTGTTCTCGTCGAAGTACTTGTTGCCGCTGATGATTACCGCCGCTACAGTGTGCCGCTGGCCGCGGTCCACCGTGTACTCGATCAGCTCTTCGCCGCCGCCGTTCAGGCTCTTGGTCTGGAAAGCGACTTTGGCGTCGAAGTATCCCCGGCTTTCGAAGTACTCGATCAGGTTATGTCTGCCCTCGGCGAGCAGGTCGCGGTCCACCGACTGCTCTTCGTAGACCGGCACTAATTGGCGCAGCTTCCCGCGCGACAGCTTCGCGCCCCTCACCTCGATCCGGATTTTCGGGCCGGGCTCGATGGCAAGCGTAGGCTGCACCCGCCCGTCCTCATAGGCCATCGATTCGAGCGATACCCGCGCCTCCAGCCGGTCCCGCTTGTGGTAATAGCGCCTCACGCGCTGCACGCCTTCCTGCGTGCGCGGTTCGGTGACCTTCTTCCACCCCAGCCAGCCTTTCCAGCGTGTAACGTCGAGAATTTCCTCTACGCTCCGCCCGGGATTTCCTTTGATTTCCGGCGCCGTATAGCGGGCGCGCTCGCCGCTGTCGATTACAAAATGAATGCGCACCTGCTGCGTGACGGGGTCGTGCTCGAATTCCGGCGCGATCCGGCTGTGATAAAAGCCGTTGTTCCGCAGCACCTCCTCGAGATTCTGGATCGCCTGCTTCAGCCCCTCTTCGGTATACAGGGTGCCCAGTTCGAGCCGCGTGGCGTTCACCAGCGCGCCCTCGCTGGGAGGATCCGCGACGCGCTGCACGCTCACGTGGCCGATGAAATAATTCGGTGTGGTGGTGAATTTTAAAATGACGCCGGCCTGGGCGAAACGCGCATCCACCGCAATATTGGCGTAGCGACCGGTCGCATACAGCCGCTCGATCGCCGTGCGCACGTCCACAAGCCTCAACGGTTCGTTGAGCTTCAAAGGCAGAAGCTTTTCCAGATAGTCGCGGGAATAGGGCTGCCTCGCGGGCTCAAACTCAATCGCCCGTATCGGCCGGCCTTCATAGTCCTCAGGCGCGGCGATGGCAATCCCCGCACGAAACCCGAGTGGCGAAATGAATACTGCTATACAAATAAAAAAAAGCCGCGCCACCTTTCAGCATCTTAGCATCAGGCTTTCTCGAAAACTGGTGTGCCGCCGGGCGCACACGGGCACTACGGGAGTGCCACCGCGTGCCCAGGCTCCGGCTCCCGACTCACAGGCGGCGATGAATTGCCGCCTGGCGCAGAAAGACAAATCGTTGTAAATGACCAAAAAAGCGGCGTTGGTCCAGCCGAAGCCCGTTTCGTTGGAGTCGTAGCCGAAGCGGATTCCCGCTACATCCGAGCTGGCGGTCACAACATTATATTTTTCTTTAATTGTTCCGTGATCGCGAAAATCGCGCAGCACCATGAATAAAAACCGGCTTCCGATTCGGTCGGCCGCCTCGGTGAAACCGTAGCGGCGCAGTCCCTGGGTGGCGATGATCTGCAACGGCGCCCAGCCGAACGGAGCATCCCATTGTTCGCCGGTCACCCGCGCGCTGGTTTGCAACCCGCCCGCGCGCTCGAACAGGTGCAGGTTGGCGGCCACGCCCGCCGCCTGCGCCGGAGATGCGATCCCCGCCCACAGCGGGTAAAACGCCGTCAGGAACGGGTAACCGGACCGGCAACGGCGCTTGAAATTGTAATCGAAATACAGGCCCGCATTCTCGTCCCACATCCACCGGTTTATGGCTTTGGCGCGCTTTTCCGCCCGAAGCGCCCAAATTCGCGCTTTACGGGGTTGCCCAAGCAGCGTGTGAATCGCCGCGGCGTCCGCCTCCATCCGGTACAAAAGCGAGTTCAAATCAACCGGGTTGTAGTCGAGAATGCCGGCGCTGAACGGCCCGAAACGGGCCGAGCTGTCGAAGCCCGATTCCCGCATCGCGCGGTCCGCGAGGTAGAAAAGCCTCGTCAGGCGGTTGTTCGCGCGGTCGTAGTATTTCCGGACGTCGTAAGCAGCCACGGAGTGCGTGCGGTAGTATTCCCTAACGCGGTCATAGTGGCTTCTGCCCGAGGCGTCCCGCTCACCGTGGACCACTTCAGGCGCCGGCGTGTCCGCTCCGCCGTAATAGCGCGACAGGCCGGTGGACGGCGTAAGGTGCGGCTCCCGCGTCCAGTAGGCGTAGTATCTGTCGATGGCCGGAAGCGTGCCCGCCAGCCAGGCTTTATCGCCGGTCCGCACAAAAACCTCCAGGATCATTCGCGTAAGAAAAGGCGGCTGCGACCGGTTCAGGTAATAGGTGCGGTTGGCGTTCAGCACCTTGCCGTAATGCGTCACCTCGTAGACGAGGTTGTCCGTCATGTTCTTTGCGAGTTGCACCTTGCCATCCGCCAGAAGCCCGAGCAGGATGAAATAGCTGTCCCAGCCGTACATCTCGTTGAAACGGCCGCCCGGCACGACGTAGGGATGGGGAAGATAGAGCAGGCCCGGCTCAGCGGGCTCGCCTGCCTGCGGCGGCCGCCGCACCTCCACGTCCGGGTGGCTCCGGGCGATTTCGGCGAGGTCTTCGCCTTGCGGCACGTACAGAATGACGCGGCCCTGCTGCGACACCTTCAGATCGGCGGCCGATTCCACCAGCGCGGCATTCGAGCGCAGAAGAACGGTCCAGGTCCGCTGGATGTAATCCCGGATGGCGGTGAGGTCATCGCAGGCGGCAACAAGGCAGGCCGCTGTGAGGAGGATGGCGAACCCACGCAGCGCCCTCCGAGTCCCCATAACTCAGGATTACCACGCCCCCGCCGCAACAACCTACTTCGAGCCTCCACCCCGCCGCGGGCCGTGTGCGACCATGAATTTTGATGGAGCCGGACAGGTATTCCAGGCAGGTGTTGTTCCCCGGCATTGGCGCGGCGGGCCAGCAGCGGATCCGCGCCGCCAAGGTCGCTGTCGTTGGTTGCGGGGCGCTCGGCAGTTTTCAGGCCGGTGCGCTGGCGCGGGCCGGAGTGGGCCGTATCCTGCTGATTGACCGCGATTACGTCGAGTGGAGCAACCTCCAGCGCCAGTGGCTTTATGACGAATCAGACGCGCGCGACGCCCTGCCCAAGGCAATTGCCGCGGCACGCCGCCTGGCGGCGATCAACTCCGAAGTGGAAGTTTCCCCGCTGGTAGCGGACCTCACCGCCGCCAACATCGAAGAGGCGCTCGAAGGCGTGAACCTCATCCTGGACGGCACCGACAACTTCGAAACCCGCTACCTGCTCAACGATTACGCCGTGAGTCACGGGGTGCCCTGGATTTACGGCGCCGCGGTGGGCAGCTACGGACTGACCATGCCCGTGCTGCCCGGCAAAACGGCATGCCTGAAATGCGTTTACCCGGAACCGCCCTCCGGCGCCCAGCCCACCTGCGAAACCGCGGGCGTGCTCAACGCGATCACCTCGGCCATCGCTTCGCTTCAGACGGGCGATGCGCTCAAAATTCTGGCCGGCCACGCGGATTCGCTGCGTCCCAGAATCACAACGGTGGATGTGTGGAGCGGGGAAGTGCGGCAGGTCGCCCTGCCGCCGCCCGATGCCGGTTGCCAGGCTTGCGGTTGGCGCGAATTCGTCCACTTGGAAGGGAAGCGCCGCGCCCCCATCAGCCTGTGCGGCCGTAACGCCGTGCAGATCCACGAGCGCGCCCAGCCGCTCGATCTCGGCCAGCTCAAGGCCGCCCTGGAACCGCTGGGCGAGGTCCGGGCCAACGAATTCGCGCTGCGCTTCTTCCTGCCGCCCTACGAGATGACGATCTTTCCCGACGGCCGCGCCATCATCAAGGGCACGGACGACGTGGGCCTTGCCCGCAGTCTCTACGCCCGCTACGTCGGGGCCTGAAACTACGCGGAAACCGTCTGCGCAGCCATGTTGCTCACAATGGCGGCGGCGAACTCACTGGTCTTCAGCTTTACGGCGCCTTCCATCTGCCGGTGCAGGTCGTAAGTCACCCGCTTCTGCCGGATCGTCTCCGTGATCCCGCGCTCGATCAGGGCCGCAGCCTCTTTCCAGCCCATGAAGCTGAACATCATCACGCCGGAGAGAATCACGCTGGAGGGGTTGACCACGTCCTGTCCTGCGTACTTCGGCGCGGTGCCGTGCGTCGCTTCAAACACTCCGTGCTCGTCGCCAATGTTGGCGCCCGGCGCCATTCCCAGGCCGCCCACCTGAGCCGCGCAGGCGTCCGAGAGATAGTCGCCGTTCAGATTCGGCGTGGCCAACACTTCGTACTCCTCGGGCCGCAGCAGCACTTGCTGGAACATCGAATCGGCAATGCGGTCCTTGATCACGATCTTGCCCTCGGGCACCTCGCCCTTGAGGTCGCTCTCGGCAATGCAAACGTCCGCAAACTCCTCTCTGGCCACCTCGTAGCCCCAGTCGCGGAACGAGCCCTCGGTGAACTTCATGATGTTGCCTTTGTGCACCAGGGTCACGCTGCGATGGCCGTTTTCGATCGCATACCGGATGGCGCGCCGCACCAGCCGCTTGGAGCCCGTCCTGCTGATCGGCTTGATGCCAATTCCAGAATCCGGCCGGATCTTCTTGCCCATCTCCGCCTCGAGGAACTCGATGACTTTCTTCGCCTCCGGAGTCCCCTCGCGCCACTCGATCCCCGCGTAGACGTCCTCGGTGTTCTCGCGGAAAATCACGACGTTCAGCGCTTCCGGCCGCTTCACCGGCGAGGGCACGCCGGGGTAGTACTTCACCGGGCGCCAGCAGACGTACAGGTCCAGCAACTGCCGCAGAGCCACGTTCAGGCTGCGGATGCCCCCGCCCACCGGCGTCGTCAGCGGGCCTTTGATCGCAATGCGAAAGCGCTTGATGGCTTCGAGCGTTCCCGCCGGGAGCCAGTCGTTGAAGCGGTTGAAGGCCTTCTCCCCGGCGAACACTTCGTACCAAGCTACTTTGCGTTTGCCGCCATACGCCTGTTCTACGGCGGCGTCGAACACCATGCGGGCCGCCCTCCAGATATCCGGCCCGGTGCCGTCGCCTTCGATGAACGGGATGATCGGGCGATCGGGAACAATAAATTTGCCGTTTTGGACCTGAATGGGTTCTCCATCAGCGGGAACGGGAACATTGTTGTAGGATTCCATTGCAAACTCCAGCACCATAGCTTACCGCGATTCCAGCCCAAACACTACACGGGCCGGGCAAAAGCGCGGTTTACACTTGAAAACTCCAGCCGCAAACCAGAGGTGTTGCGTTTTTACACAACCAAAAGAGCCGCTACTGCTCGAACCGCCCGCGATAGGCCCACAGCCCCAGCGCCGGATTCGAAATGTAAAACACTTCCTCGCCGTCCACCACGTTCCAGCCGTCTATCAGCTTCGCCGGATCGTAGCGCTTCATCATGTCCTCCAGCGAAGCGTACCGGAAGTTGACGCACTCTACCTCCTCCCGGGTCAAATGCCCGGGGCAGTAGGTGATCTCGAAACGCCCTTCCGACGAGCCGTGGATCAGGTGCGCGGCGGCGCTCAGGTTGCCCGCCAGATCGGCATTCTCCTTAACCGCCTGGAGAGTCGCCGGCGTCCCGCGGTAGCCGTACTTACGGATCAGCCTGTCGATTTCCGGGTCCTCGCCGAATTCGCGGACACCGGGCGCGAGGATGATCAGCTCGGCCCCGTCGGCCAGCGCCATTCTCGTGCGGTAAACGGCCTTGTTCCCGAGCCAGGTGGACCGGAATTCCGACGGATCCAGGTAGACCACCGCCTTGCGGATCTCGCGCTCCATCATGACGAAGTTGACCTTGAGGCTGAGCTCGGCGGCGCGCTCGAAGCACTCGATGTCGTCGCCGATGAAAAGCCCGCGGACTGCCAGGCGGCCGGATTCGTCCTTGGCGACCACCGTCTGCACGTACACGATCGGCAGGTGGCGCGCGAACCGCTCCGAGGCGTAATTCAGAACGCGCCGCACCGGGGTGTCGGCCCGCCCCATGATCCGCTCCATCCCGTAGACGGCCCCGATGAAATGGCTCTTATTGATCCCCTCGGCGCCTCCCGTACCCACGAAGATGTTCTTGTTGTAATTGGCCATGCCGATCACTTCGTGCGGCACCACCTGGCCGATGGACAGAATCAGGTCGAAGCCGCCTTCGACCAGCAGTTTGTCCACCTGCGCGGGCCACGAATAATCGAGCTTGCCCTCCGACTGCTCCCTGACGAACTCGGCGGGCACTTCGCCCAACGTCACCACGCCGCAGCGCCAGTCGTGTACGCGGAACAGGTCGCGCGGCATGTCGCCGAACATGGTCTCGATCTCGCGGTCGGTCATGGGAAAGTGGGTGCCGATGGCGGGCAGCACGTCCGTCAGGCGGCTGCCATAGTATTCCCACACGTAGCGGGTCAGCTCGCCTGCCCGCGAGTGATAGCGGGTGATGTCGGGCGGCAGGCAGAGCACCTTCTTGCGCTCGCCCAGAGCGTCGAGCGTCTTTCTGATAGCCTGCCTGAGATCCTCTGGCGAGAGATCGGTGGTTGGCGACCCTGCGGCGAAATACATGCTCATGGATTCAGAGTACACCTCCTCATATGGCTGCCGTGTGTAGGAGAATGAGACATCGGGATCTATATGAACCGGAGAGAGTTTCTCGCCGCGACTCCGGCCGCTGCCGTCGCCGCCGCGCAGCCTGCTGCCATCACGATCGATCCCAAGCCGCTCTTCGATATCTCGCCCTACCTGTACATGCAGTTCATGGAGCCGCTAGGGATAACCGATGGTTCTGTCGAAGCTGCCTGGGACTACGACACGGACGACTGGCGCAAGGACCTGATCGAAACGGTGAAGGATCTCGCTCCGGATGTCATTCGCTGGGGCGGGCTGTTCAGCCGGTATTACAAGTGGCGGGAGGGCGTCGGGCCGGTCGCTTCACGCCGCCCGATGCGCAATTACGTCTGGGGCGGCCTGGAAACTAACCGCGTCGGCACTCACGAGTTTGTCGATTTCTGCCGCCGCACCGGCGCCGAACCGCTTTACTGCGTCAATTTTCTGGGCGACGGCGTTCATTACGGTGAGGGCCGCACCGGCGATGCGGAAGAAGCGGCCGGCTGGGTCTCCTACGCGAACGATCCCGACAACCCCGAACGCAAACGGCACGGAGTAAGCCGGCCCTACGGCATCAAGCTCTGGCAGCTTGGCAACGAAACCTCCTATGGCCGCCAGCACTTCACGCTCGAGGAGACCATCACCCATACCATCAGCTTCGCCAAGGCGATGCGGGCGCGCGACCCCTCCATCCAGCTCATCGGCTGGGGCGACCGCGAAGGCCGCGGCGAGCTGTGGGCCGGTGAACTGCTGAAGCGCGCCGGCGAGCACCTCGATTATGTTGCCATCCACATGATGGGCATGTCGCCCCGGCGCCGCGATACTGTTCTGCGCGGTATCCGATACCAGAAGGACCCCCAGGCGGCCTGGGAGGAGCTGCTCGAGCTGACAACGGTCGTGGAGAAGCGCGTTGTGGAACTCGAACAGGTTCTCACGGCCGGGCGGTTCAGCCAGGGGATCGCCATCACGGAGGGCCACCTCAGCCTGCAGCCGCACAATGCCAACCCGATCCTGTGCGAGTGGCTGTCGGCCGCCTACCACGCGCGCTCGTTGAACATCTATCAGCGGCACGGCGCGAAGGTCAAAATCGCGACAGCGGCGGATTTCGCCGGAACGCGGTGGACCGTGAACGCCGTCATGATGCAAACGCCGCGCGGGGTCAGCTATCTGCTGCCCGTGGGTTCGATCATGCGATTGTTCAAGCGGCACAACGGCAAGCAGGGCATTGCCGTTCAGGCGCCTCCGGACCTCGATATCGCCGCGAGCCGCACGGGAGATAAGATTTTCCTGCACGTCGCCAACCTGCGGTATCGCGGTTCCGTCCAGGCCGCCTTTTCGGTCGCGGGGATGCGGATCGTCTCGGGCCGCGTGTTCGAAATCGCCCCGGAGGATCTGAGGACGGCCGTTTCGCAGGATGAGCCTGACGTGTTCGCGCCCCGGGAGCGCGCCATATCAAATCCGCAGGCGGCGGCCTGGCAATTTCCCGCGGGTTCCGTCAGCGCGGTGGAATTGGAGGTCGCCCCTTTATAACTAACGTTGAGGAGATACCGTGAGCTTTCCGATCGATGGCATCCGCACTGTTGAGGCGCCCCGCCCCGAGGAATTGGAGGCGCTGGGAACCGAGGAGTTGAGGGACGCCTTTCTGCTCTCCGGGCTGATGGAAAGCGGCCGGCTGAAGCTGGCGCTGACCGGGCTTGACCGCCTGGCGGCCGGCGGCTGCGTGCCGGGACCGAAGCCCGTGCGGCTGCCGCCCGTTCCCCAGTTCGGAACACGGTACTTCACCGAGCGCCGCGAAATCGGCATCATCAACATCGGCGACCCCGGCATTGTGAGCGTGAACGGCACAGCGTACGAACTCGCGCGGCTGGATTGCCTCTACATTGGCATGGGCGAGGAACAGATTCTGTTTGAGAATCTTGGCAACGGGCAGGCCGAGTTTTACTTCCTGAGCTGCCCGGCCCATACGAAATACCCGACCGTCCAGGCGTCGGCCGAAACCGCCCGGGCCGATGAGATCGGCAGCGCGGCGCGAGCCTCACGGAGGCGCGTGGTGCGCTACATACACCCTGAAGGAATCGAGAGCTGCCAGCTCCTGATGGGGTACACGGAACTTTGCGGCGGCAACGTCTGGGCGAGCATGCCGCCGCACACACACCGCGGCCATTCGGAAATCGATTTCTATTTCGATCTGGGGGACCAGGTGGTAGTGCACCTGCTCGGCCAGCCCAACCGCACCCGGCACCTCATCGTGCGCGACCGCGAAGCCGTTCTGGTGCCGGGCTGGTCCATTAATTCCTGCGTCGGCACGGAGCCCTACCGCGTTATCTGGGGCATGGCCGGCGAGAACCGCGAGTACGAGGACATGGACATTGTGCCTGTCCGGGACCTGTACTGACTCAGTAGCTCACCGCGATCATTCCGCCATAGTCCGGAGCCAGCTCCACGACGGGAACTTCGTTCTTCTGCTCGGTCTCCGGATGGCAGTTCATCCAGCCTTCCAGCAGGGTCGCAAGCAGCCGCGATACTTCCGCCAGAATCGGCTCGCTCTGCAAGAAGTTCGCTTCCAGCAGGCGGCGCTGCATGTAGTCATACAGCTCCAGCAGATTGCGGCTGAGCGCTCCGCCCGCGTCGAGATCGAGCGAGAGCGTGAGTTCGGTGAGCACCGCGGTCGCCCGGTTGATTTCGCGGGAGCGCGCGGCGATGTCGCCCTCCCTGAGATGCCGGCGGGCTTTCTCTACCGACTCCAATGCTGCCTGATATAAAATCCGCACCAGTTCCACTCCGTCCGCTGAAAGTATTCTGCTCTCCAGGTAAATATCCTGAGCGCTGCTGGCCATAATGTCTACCCGAAAAACATATCGGACGGCGAACCGTTTTCACGGCTTTATTCTTCGCTGCGCGACATTTTTTTCAGGTCTGCCGCCAGGCGCAGCAGGTACTCCGGCGGAATTTGCTGGATCAGTTCGTTGGTTTCGCGATCGATGATACGCACCACCAGCCGGCGCGTCTCGCGATCCACCACGAACGTGAGTTCGCATTTCTGGCCGAAAAGCTCCGTCGGGTTGATTGCTTTGACCGCCCGGATCAGCTCCCTATGCTCTGCGGCGATATCCGGTGGCAACGGGGCTGAAGCTGCGGCAGCCAACGTCTGCCCTGCGCTGTGCACTGGATCGACTGTGCTCATAGGACCTCCCGAGGGCGAATGCTATTCGCCCTATCAACTCCCATATCGGTCCGAACTCTAATAGTTCTTGACCCGAATTATTTTTTTTGACCGGAATAATTTCTGACCGGCTTCAGCCGAGATTGAGGATTTCCCGCGCCGTGCCCGGGCGTTTTGCAATCTTTTCCTGCAACAGCATCAAGGCGTATATGAGCTGCTCGGGACGCGGCGGGCAACCCGGCACGTACACGTCGACGGGAATCACCTGATTCACAGGGATGAGGGCGTAGTTGTTGAACACGCCGGTAGAGGTCGCGCAGGCGCCCATCGAGATCACCCACTTGGGCTCGGGCATCTGCTGGTAGAGGTGGCGGATGACCGGCGCCATCTTGTTCGAGACGCGGCCGGCGATGATCATCAGGTCCGACTGCCGCGGCGACCCGCGGAACACCTCGGCGCCAAACCGCGCGACGTCGAACCGGGAGGCGCTCATCGACATCATTTCGATGGCGCAGCAGGCCAGTCCGAACGTCATCGGCCAGATGGAATTCTTGCGCGCCCAGTTGACGGCTCGATCCAGTTTGGTGGTGATGACGGCGTCGCCGAGATGGCTGTAGTCGTCCTCGTCGATACGGGCGAAAAGGCCGGCCTCAGCCGCCGGCGTCCGGGCCGGGTTGTCCTGCTCCATACGAAGCATTCTCCCATGGAAAGGCGGTGTTGCGGGATGCGGTTGCTAGAATCGAAAGAGACGCCGGCCTGATGAATATCACTTTTGCACCCTCTGAGAGCTATGAACAGGCGCTGGACCGCGCTGCCCAAATGTGGGGGATCGAACCGGAGTACGGCGACACCTGGGGCCACCTCCACACGACCACGCCGGAAACCAAGAAAGGTATTCTCAAGGCGTTGGGAGTGCCCGTAGACAGCCGCGAAGAGCTGGATCGGGCCATCGAGAACCGGCTGTGGAAGGAATGGAGCCGCCTGCTTCCGCCGGTGCTCGTGCGGGGTGAAACCGACAGATCGCTGTGGATCAACATCCCGGAGGAGCTGGAAGGGCTGACCGCGCAGCTTGAGATCCGCTGGGAGGGGGGCCAGGCCGAACGGAGCACCATTTCCCTGGCCGATCTGAACACCATCGGCCGGAGCGAGCTTCGCGGCGTGCGCTTCGTCCGCAAGGAAGCGCCACTTCAGCCGAATGCGCCGCTCGGCTACCACGAGGTGGAGGTGACCATACGCCCGCCGGATGCCGAACCGCGCTCGGCCGTCATGCGGCTGATCCTGTGCCCCGACCGCGCTTACGTGCCGCCGGCGGTCCGCGACGGCGCCCGCACGGCGGGGTTGGCTATCGCGCTTTACGGGCTGCGGTCGAAGAGGAACTGGGGGTGCGGCGATTTTACCGATCTGGAAAACATCATCGACTGGCTGGCCGGCGAGGTGGGCGCGGCATATATCGGTTTGAATCCGCTGCACGCAATTGCCAACCGGCAGCCGTTCAACATCAGCCCTTATCTGCCGAGCTCCAGCTTTTTCAAGAATCCGATTTACCTGGACGTGGAGCGCGTGGAGGATTTCCGGAATTCCCCCCGCGCGCGGGCGTTCTTTTCCAGGCCCGAGGTGCAGGCGGAGATCGAGGCCCTGCGGTCGGCCGAATTTGTCGAGTATGAGCGCGTTTGGGCATTGAAAACGCGCGGGCTCAAGCTCGCGTTCCTGCATTTCCTGCCGGAGTACAGGCGGAACTCCCCCCGCGCAGCCGAGTTCCGGGACTTCATAGAACGCGAAGGCGAGATGCTTGACCGCTTCGCTACCTGGTGCGCGCTGGATGAATGGATCCACCGGCGGAACCCGAATGTCTGGGTGTGGCCGGACTGGCCCGAGGAGTTCCGCAATCCGGATTCCACCGCCACCCGCCGGTTTCGCGGCCGCTACTGGCGTTCCGTCCTCTATCACAAGTACGTGCAGTGGCAGATCGACCTGCAACTGGAATCGGCACAGGCACATGCGCGCAACAAGGGACTTTCCATTGGCCTCTATCACGACCTCGCCCTCGCCACGGATCGCTGCGGCGCCGACTTCTGGGCCTACCGGCCGTTTTACGTTTCCGGCTGCCGCGTCGGCGCTCCCCCGGACAACTTTTCGCCAAAGGGGCAGGACTGGTCGTTTCCCCCGCCCAACAGCGAGCACCATCGCGAGACCGGCTATCGCCTCTTCGCCGAATCTATCCGGCGAAACTGCCGCCACGGCGGAGCGCTGCGAATCGACCACGCGATGCGGTTTTTCCGGCTTTACTGGATTCCGGAAGGCATGGACCCGGCCGGCGGCGCTTACGTCCGCGACCGCTTCGAGGAGCTGCTGCACATCGTCGCGCTGGAAAGCGTGCGGCAGCGCGTGGCCATCGTCGGCGAGGATCTGGGCACGGTGACGCCGGACATTCGCCGCGCGCTAGAGCGATTCGGGGTATACGGCTACAAGGTTCCCTACTTCGAAAAGGATGGGCACGGCCGGTTCAAGCTCCCCTGGGACTACCCCGCGCAGGCGATGGTGACCTCAGCAACTCACGATCTGCCCACGCTCGCCGGATTCTGGAAGGCGCGCGACATCGAGGCGCGCCACAACGCCGGTCTGCTGCTCGATGAAGCCAACTATCACCATCAGCTCGCGGAACGGGCGTCTGAAAAGCAGAAGCTCTTGGATGCTTTATTCGCGGCGGGGCTGCTCCCGGATTCTTTCCCTCGCGACGCGGCTCACGTGCCCGAACTGACGGGCGAACTTCACAATGCGCTGGTCGGCTGGCTGGCGCTGGCGCCCTCCGCGTTCATGACTCTCAACCAGGAAGACCTGACCAAAGAGACCGAACAGCAGAACCTGCCGGCCACCGTTTCGGAGTATCCCAACTGGCGCCGCAAGATGATCTACACGCTTGAGGAACTGGGCACGAACCCCGCCGTGCGTGATTTTGTGCGCATGTTCCGCAGTTGGCTGGAACGGACCGGCCGCGTGAGCCTTCCTCTGGCGGCGGATTAATCGCCGCCGCTCGATCGCCCGCTACCGTTCCACGAGGCTCTTCGGAGGCACCACCGACTTCGCGATCGCCGGGGTTTCCTCCTCCTGCTCCGGCAGCGGCTCTGCCGGCGTCAGGTAGTATTTCGTGAGGCCTTCCTTAAGGATCTCCATGGCGGTCTCGGGATCGTCCGCGAACTGGAAGAGCTGGAGATCCTCGGGCGAGATCGTCCCGAACCGCGCCAGCGCTTCAAAGTTGATTACCTGCTTCCAGTACTCGCTCCCATAGAGGACGATTACGATTTTCTTCGCCAGCTTCCGTGTTTGCGCGAGCGTCAGTATCTCCATCAGCTCGTCCAGGGTTCCGAACCCGCCGGGAAAGACCACCAGGGCTTTCGCCAGGTACGCGAACCAGAACTTCCGCATGAAGAAGTAGTGGAATTCAAAGCAGAGCTCGGGCGAGATGTACGGGTTGGGAAACTGCTCGAACGGCAACCCGATGTTCAGCCCCACGGTCTTGCCGCCCGCGTCTCGGGCGCCGCGGTTGGCCGCTTCCATAATGCCCGGACCTCCGCCGCTGCACACGACGAACCGCCGGCTCGAGTTTTTCAGGGATTCGCTCCACTCGGTCAGCATCCGCGCCAGCGTGCGCGCCTCGTCGTAATAGCGCGCCAGCGGGCCCTTGCCGGGCTCGATCCGCGCCGAACCGAAAAACACTACCGTGTCGCGAATCTTTTCACGCCGGAAATGCGACAGCGGCTCCAGGTATTCCGAGAGGATTCGCAGCGGACGCGCATCCGCGCTGTCCAGGAACTCCTCGTTCTTATACGCAACTGTGCAAGTGCCCCACTGACGATGATTAGGCATTTTTTCCGGCGCCATCCCCTTTCGTTTTTTCAAGCTCCTCCACTCTCCTTCTGAGTTCCCTGACGGTTTTCATGAGGTCCGCCAGCTTGGGGAAAGCCGTTACTGCGCGGAGCCACTCCCGTGCATCAAACGCCGGCGATCCCGCTACGGTGCTTCCCGCTTTCACGTCGCCGCCGATGCCGCTCTGCGCATAGACGACGACGTTGTCGTGGATGGTAAGGTGCCCCGACACCCCCACCTGTCCCGTCAGCACCACGTTGCGGCCCAGCACCGAGCTGCCCGCCAGCCCCACCTGGGCGCAAATAATATTGTCCTCCCCCACGACGCAGGCGTGGCCAATCTGGACGAGGTTGTCGATTTTGGCGCCGCGCTTCACTCTGGTTTCCCCAATCGTCGCGCGATCGACCGCGGAGAGCGACTGAATCTCCACGTCGTCCTCGATCACCGTAATGCCCGATTGCACGATCTTGTAGTGCGACCCGTCCGGCTTGTGCGCAAAGCCGAATCCGTCGCCACCAATGACCACACCGTTTCCAAGTGTTACGCGGTTGCCGATGCGGCAGAACTCCCGCACCGTCGCGTGGGAGTGCGCGTAGAAATCGTCGCCGATCTCCACGCCCTCATAGATGACAACGTGCGGATGGAGCACCGCGTTGCGCCCGATCTTCACCCTTTCGCCCACCACCGCGAAGGGGCCGATGGAAGCGTTCTCCCCGATTTCCGCCGTCGGCGCTACCGACGCCAGCGGGTGAATCCCCGGGCACGGTCTCGGAGGCTGGTAGAACATCTCGAGCGCCCGCGCGAAATCCAGGTAAGGATTTTTCGACACGAGGCTCGTGATCGGCAGGTCCTTCACCGGCTCGGCGGCCAGAATCGCGCCCGCTTTCGTATGCTTCACCTTGTGCGCGTACTTCGGGTTTGCCAGGAATGTTAACTCCGAAGGCCCGGCCTGCTCCATCGGCGCCAGACCGGTGATCTCCAGCTCCCCGTTTCCTACCACTTCGCAGCCCAATGCAGCCGCGATTTCGCGCACTTTCACGTTGTCCTCCCGCCGGAAATTTAAGCCCGGCACCTTCCAGGGTACACTTGGATTATGGTCCGCGCCACGACGGTGGCCATGGTTGTGCTCGTATGCACGGAATGCCTGGTACTGGCGGCGCAGAACGAGCCCAAAGCCACGCAGACACCCGCCCGCCGCGGCGTTTCGCCGCCTTCCATGTCGGAGCTGGACAAGGCCGTCGAGGAGTTTAAACAGGTCACCCGCGAGCTTGGCCTGCGCCCCGACAGCCCAAGGCGAAAGGGCCGCAACGGCGGACGGCGGCCGGTCTGGCACGGGCGCATTTTTGAGAATTTCCGCAACGATTTTCTCGACGCCCTTCCCCACGAAGCCCGCCAGCGCGGCGCTGAGAAATCAACCCTCAGGCGCAACCAGTTCGGCCTCAACATCGCGGGTCCCGTCCTCATCCCGCGCATTTACAACGGCACGCGGAGCACCTATTTTTCCCTGTCGTACGAAGGGGTGCGCGAAAAGATCTCCCGCTCCTATCTCAGGACCATCCCGACGCTGCCCGAGCGCATTGGCGATTGGTCCGCTACCGTCGATGCCGCCGGCAACCCGCTTCCGATCTACGATCCGCTCACCACGCGCCCGAACCCGGACTTCGACCCCGCGCAGCCCGTCTCCACCGAAAATCTGGAATATCTCCGCGACCCTTTTCCGGAGAATCGCATTCCCTCCGCCCGCATAGACCCGGTTGCCCAAGAAGCGCTGGAGTTCTATCCCGCGCCCAACACGAATGTCGGGCCGTTTTTCCGCAATAACTATTTCATCCACTCGCCGGAAACCAACATCGCCAACGGGATGATCGCCAACGTGGACCACACGCTCCGGGAGCGGCACCGGCTCAGCCTCGGCCTCTCGTTCTCCAACGGCTTCCTCGGAGCGGCCAAATTTTTCCCGAATGCCGCCAACCCCGGATCGTCCGACCGCAACTTCCATAGCCGCCGCGGCTCGCTGGAATACGTCTTCACCGCTTCCGCCCGCACTGTGAATACCTTCACCTTCGAAGCCTCCACCAGCGGCACGCGGAACAGCTCCGAGGACGACACGGACTATCCAACGCTCCTCGGGTTAACCGGCTCGCCCGGCAAGGAATTTCCTATCCTGAGTCTGGGGCCTTATCTGTCCATGGGGCGCTACAACCCCACTTCGAAGGACGTCCGCAACTCCTTCGTGTGGACCAATGCTTTTTCCACCCGCCGTGGAAAGCACGGTTTTCGCGCCGTTGCGCAATACACCGCCGGACAGGTGCATACCTACTGGCCCGGCAGTCCCTCCGGCAGCTTTTCTTTCGCTGCCGGTCTCACCAGCCTGCCGGGTATCGTAAACACCGGCCACGCCTTTGCTTCCTTCCTGCTTGGCCTTTCCCATTTTGCCGACCTCAGCGTCGTGCGTTCGCCTTCTTACTTCAGAACCGGTTCCGCTCTTCTGTCGCTCCGCCATTCCTACGAAGCCTCCAAGGGACTGAACTTCTCGGTGGGGCTGAACATCCAGAACAGCCGCCCGCGGACTGAGAAGTGGAACCGGCAATCCACGGTCGATCTCAGCGTGATCAACCCGGCGAATGACCGCCCCGGCGCGCTGATCGTTGCCGGCAGGGACGGCGTCGGCGACGCTTTCAAGCCTGCAATCACGAATTTCGCCCCGAGCGCCAGCTTCTCCTGGAATCCGCGCGGCGACACCAAGACCGTTCTCCGCGGCTCTTTTAGCCGCAGCTACTCCGGCATCCCCGTTTATTTCGGGCAGTGGGGCACACAGGGTTTCAACGGAACGCCGACCTTCATTTCTCCTAACGTGCAGTTGGAGCCTGCCATCGTCCTCTCCGACGGGCTGCCGCCCGTATCGCAGGCAGGCCCCAACCTCAGCCCTGACGCGGCCAATGACACCATCGCCGACCTCGCTGATAGAAGCGATCTCGTGCCCGTTTACCAGAGCGCCTCGCTTTCGCTCGAGCGCGAGGCGCCCGGCAACGTCGTGGTCACCATCGGCGCCTCATACGCTGGCGGGCGCAACCTTTACGTCAGTAACGGCGCGGCCAACCCGAACGCCTTGCCGCTCGAAGCCCTTCAGTACCGCGACCTGCTCAACGACGAACAGTTCAACCGCTCCCTGCGTCCCTTTCCCCAATACAAGGGTTTCGATCTCTTCAGTTCCTGGCCGCGCGGCCGCTACAAACGCGATGCCGGGTTCCTTCGGATTGAGAAGCGCGCCTCCGCCGGCCTCAGCCTCAGCATGTATTACGAGTTCGCCAAGCAGATGGACGATTACTCGGGACCCGGAACCCAGGACTACTTCAACAGCAAGAACGAGTGGTCGCTGACCGCCGGCCACAGACCCCACCGGTTTTCGCTCAGCTACATGTACGAGCTGCCCTTCGGCTCGGGCAAGCCCTTGCTCGCGTTTAACGACTGGCGACGCCACCTCGTGAACGGCTGGTCCATCAGCGGCCTCACTACTTTCTACAGCGGCGATCCGCTGGCCCTTCGTCCGATGTTCAATAACACCGGCGGAGTGATCTCCAGTTTGCGGGTCAACGCGGTTCCGGGCGTCGATCCCCACGTCGCGAAGCCATCGCCGGAACTCTGGTTCAATCCCGCAGCTTTCGATCAGCCGCCCGACTTCACCATGGGGACGGTCTCCCGCACCCATCCCTCGCTCACCAATCCGAGCAGCCAGAACCACGACCTCTCGCTGGTCAAGCGGTTTGCGCTCGCCGCCGACCGCGCCGTCGAGTTCAGCGCCGTCGGCCTCAACTTCATCAATCATGCCAACTGGAGCAATCCCGACCCCGTCATCGGCCCCGCCTCCGCTCCCAATGTGAACGCCGGGAAGATCATCGGCTCTTATGGCGGGCGTATCATTCAATTAGGATTGAGGTACACGTTTTGACGGCGCTCGTGCTCCTGTTGCTGCTCTCTATTCCTCTGGGGGCTTCGCCGCCGCAGCAGCGCCAGCATGTTCTCCGTGTGCCTGTGTGGATCGATCCGGGGGACGCGGATGCCGCGGCCGCGACGGCCAAGGACTTCAGCGCCAAGGTGGATGGCGCCGCCGCCCCCGTGCTCGCCGCCCGCGGGCCTGACGACGGGCTCGTCATCCTTCTCGTCTTAGACTGGACCGACGACTTCGCCCTCGCCGATAGCGCCCGCGAAGCGCTCATCGCTGAGATCGGAAAGCTGCCTGACAATGCCCGCGTCGCGCTGCTGCGTTCGCAGGACGGCCTCCAGGTCCTGTTGGACCCTACCGGCGACCGCGCCGCGCTCGCCGAAGCCATTCGAGCAGTCCCCGTCAGCGGAAAGGCCGGCTTTCTCGACACCGTCGAGGTAGCCGCCCGCGTGGCCGATTCCATTCTTGCCAAAGCCGCAGTCCGGGTCGGCCTCATTTACGTTACCGACAGCAACATTTACAACTACCGCGAGGACTTCGCTAACCCCGTCATCAACTCGAGCGATCCCGGCGATATGAGCCGCCGCTTTCCCGAAGGTTTGGTCCGCGAAAAGATCACCAAGCTGCAGGACAAGCTGGCGGCCTTTGAAACGCCGCTGTTTATCGTTCACCTGGCCTATCGCAACGACCGCCTGAACGAAGCGTACCAGGGCGGCATCAAGCAGCTCGCGGAGCTGAGCGGCGGCACGGGCGCCTTCTGCCGCTCCCGTGCTGAAATACCCAATGCGATAGCCGGAGCATTCCGCTCGATCGCTTCCCATTACAGCGTGGTCCTGCGCGTGCCCGAGCGGCAATCGAAAATCTTGCAGGTCGAGCTGGCCAACCAGGACCGCCGCTTGACTTACAGAAACCGCTTCGTAATCGAAAAGTGATAGGATTCGCCATGTCTAAGTCCCCCCGTGTCCCGCTTTGGCCGGTGCTCCTGGCCGTTTTGGCCGTTTCCGGTGTCGCGGCGTTCATCGCGGCGCGGTATGTCAGTGAAACTTCCGCGCAGATTGCACGCCTCGAAGAGCTGGAACGCGAGAACCGCCAACTGCGCTCAAATTCCGAGCAGCTCGCACAAGAGGCCGAGGCCCTGCGCCGCGACCTTGCCGCCCTCGAAGCCGGCTCCGCCCGCGCCGAAACTCCCAGCGAACCCGCAGCACTTTCCAGCCTGGCAGTCGAACAAGCCGAGCTGCTATTCCAATTCCGCGATAAGCTCGCCAGCGCGAATGCCGCCATCGCCGGCCTCCAGGACCGCATCCACGAACTCGAAACCGCCATGCAGCGCGCCGCGGAGGAGAATCAGCGCCTTGCCGCCTCGGAGGCGGATCTTAAACAGCGAATCGCCAGTTCAAACCGTGTGTTGAGCGCCATCAAAGACGAGCTTCAGGGAAAGGAGCAGCGGCTCGCACAACTTGAGGCCGCCAACAAGACCATCCGCGAGGAGAACCGCGCGAACGCTGCCCGGCTCAACCAGATTTCTACCCTGGTGCGCGAGCTCGAGGAGATCAACCGCCGGCGCGAGAGCTATCTGACCGCCATGCTCCGGCGGTACAAAGACATTACCGAGCAGTACCACGCCCTCTCGGGCCACCTCGACAATCCTCCCCCCGGCATCGCCCGCATCCAGGAAAGCATCGCCATGGCCGAGGAGGATATGCGCCAGCTCGCCAACCTCAACGCCCAGGCTGCCCGCATCGCCCAGCGAATCGCCAAGTGAGCGCGGGTCAGCCCAGTTCGCCCAGGCTAAGCTGCGTCACGGTCTCGATGTGGAACGTTTGCGGGAACAGATCGAGCACCGTGAGCTGGTCGATCCGGTAGCCCCCGCCCACCAGCGCGCCAAGGTCGCGCGCCAGGGTCGCAGGGTCGCAGGATACGACCGCCAGCCGGGGCGGCCGCAGCCGCAGCAGTTGGCTTACCACCGGCTTGCCGAGACCGGTCCGGGGCGGGTCGGCGAGCACGAAGTCCGGCGTCTGGGTCGTCTGTTCCAGGAAGGTCTCCACCGGTTGCCGCCGTACTTCCACTGCAACTGCCGCGCGCGCGGCGTTGAACTCCAGATCCCCGGCGGCGCTGGACGAAGACTCGACCGCGGTCACCGTCTGGAAGCGCCGGGCCAGCGGCAGCGTGAACAACCCCACCCCGGCGTACAGATCGAACGCCGTCTGCCCCTCCGCGCCAGCCACCGCAGTCTCCACCAGCGGCTCGATTAGAAACCGGTTCACCTGAAAGAACGACCGGCGCCGCACGCGAAACAGGCAGCCGCCCGCCGCGTACTCGATAGCATCGTGAGTGAACCCCGGAATGCGCTCGGCGCACCAGTCGAAAAACCGCCGCGCCACGGGCCGGCTGGTTTCGAGAACGTTGAGCTGCACCTCGGATTCGTTGGTGAACAGCTCGATGGAGCGTACGAACGCCGGAAACCGGGCATCGCGCAGCATTCCGGCCAGCGCCGCCAGTGCTTCGTTGATCTTCGGCGACGAGATCGGGCAGTGGTCCACCGGAACCAGCCGGCGGGAGCCGTGGGCGTAGTAGCCGATCTCACCGCCCGAGATGTGCAGTTGCGCCCGGTTGCGGTAATTCCACGGCGGGCCGCTGACGATGCCGGTATCGGGCGGCGCTTCCAGCTTCCCTAACCGCGCCAGCGCCTCCCGCACAATCTCGCGTTTCTGCTCGAGTTGCAGCTCGTAGGAGGCGTGCTGGTAGTGGCAACCGCCGCAGCGGTAGAAAAAGGGGCAGGGCGGTTCGACGCGGCCCGGCGCCGGCGTCACCACTTCCTCCAGCTCCGCCTCGACGAACCCGGCCTTGCGCGCTTCCACGCGGACGCGCGCCGTCTCCCCCGGCAGAACAAACGGCGCCAGCACGACGCGGCCGTTCTGTCTTCCGAGGCCTTTTCCGCCATAGACCAGTTTCTCGATTGTTATGGTTTCGGGTTCGTTCGTCACGGTACGATAGGAATTTGCCTTCATCCATGAAACCACGAGTATTTTCCGGAATGCAGCCCTCCGGTAATCTCCACATCGGAAACTACCTGGGGGCGTTGAAGAACTGGGTCCGGATTCAGTCGGATTACGAAGCGATCTTCTGCATTGTGGACATGCACGCGGTCACCGTGTACCAGAATCCGGACGAACTGCGCGCGAAGATCCGCGAGCTGGCCGCGCTCTATCTGGCCGCCGGGATCGACCCCAAGCAGAGCACCATCATGGTGCAGTCCGCCGTTCCGGCCCATGCCGAGCTGTGCTGGATGCTGACGTGCGTCACGCCGGTCGGCTGGCTCCAGCGGATGACGCAGTTCAAGGCTAAGGCTGCCGAACAGGAAACGGTCGGCGACGGGCTGCTGCAATACCCCGTGTTGATGGCCGCCGACATTCTTCTGTACCAGGCGGCCATCGTGCCGGTGGGAGAGGACCAGACCCAGCATCTCGAACTGACACGCGACATCGCCCAGCGCTTCAACTCGCTTTACGGCGAAACGTTCGTGATGCCGGAAACCAGCCTGCCGAGCGTGGGCGCACGAATCATGGGGCTCGACGATCCCACGAAGAAGATGAGCAAGTCCGCTCCGGGCAGCGGCCACGCCGTCGCATTGCTCGATCCGCCCGCAACGATCCGGAAAAAAATCATGCGCGCTACGACGGACTCCGCCCCGGGCGTCGATTTCGACGTGCTGAGCCCCGGGGTGGCCAACCTGCTCGGCATCTTCCAGGCCTTCAGCGGATGGGACGACGCCCAAATGCGCGCCCACTTTTCCGGCATGCGCTACGGCGAGCTGAAAAAGCAGGTGGCCGATATGGTGATCGCGAACCTTGAGCCGCTGCAAAAGCGCTACAACGAGATCGTCTCGGAGAAGGGCTACGTGGACGCCGTGCTCCGCGAGGGCGCCGAGCGTGTCACCCCGATCGCGAACGCCACGGTCGAGCTGGTCAAACGGCGCATGGGCCTGTATACGCCCTGCTAAGGCATGACCCATTCCGGTGTTTCGCTGCCCGCCTACTGGCGGCTGGTCAAATCGAACCGCAACTTCCGTTACCTCTGGCTCGCCCAGATCGTCAGCGAGATGGGCGACTGGATCTACACCATCGCCATCTACTCGCTGCTGTTCGAGGTCACGAACAGCGCGCGGGCGGTGGCGCTTGCGGTCGTGCTTCAGGTGCTCCCTCAGTGTTTCGCCGCCCCCATCGCCGGCGTGGTGAATGACCGCCTCAGCCGCCGGACCGTGATGATCGCGGCCGACCTGGCCCGCGCTGTCATCGTGCTCGGAATGCTTTTCGTCAGCCGCGCCCAGATCATCTGGCTGATTTACGTGCTGCTGCTGTTGGAGACCATGATGTGGGCGTTCTTCGAGCCGGGGCGCAGCGCGTCGATTCCGAACATCGTGGGACGCGAAAACCTGGTGGTGGCCAACGGCCTCTCTTCGATGACCTGGTCGCTGAACCTGGCGATTGGCTCCGGGCTGGGCGGCGCGGTGGCGGCCCTGTTCGGCCGGGACGCGGTGTTCATCCTGAACTGCTGTTCCTTCCTCCTTTCGGCTTTGCTGGTGGCCCAGATGCGATATCACGAGCCGCACCTGGCCGGAGCGGCTCCTCTCCGCGCCCGCGACCTCGTGGATTTCTCGCCCATGATCGAGGGCATCCGTTACGTGCGGCGCAACAAGCCGGTGCTGGCGCTGCTGCTAGTGAAAACAGGACTCGGTCTTCTCGGCACTCACCTCGTTCTGCTGCCGGTTTTCGGCGAGCGCATCTTCCCTGTCCAGATGGAGGACATGCGGCGCGGCGCCATGCTGGGCATGAGCGCGCTCATGAGTTCCCGGGGCGTCGGTGCGCTGCTCGGACCCATCATTGGGAACTACTGGGCCGGGCAGCGCCACAAGCTGATGCGGCTGGGCATTCTGATCGGATATTTAGTCTGCGGCGCGGGCTACGCGGCGCTGGCTGCGGCGCCTACGCTCGCGTTTGCAGCGCTGGCCGTTATGTTCGCGCACGGCGGCATTTCGATCGTGTGGGTTTTCTCCACCACGCTCTTGCAGCTCCAGACCCAGGACAGCTACCGCGGCCGCGTGTTTTCGGCGGATTTCGCCCTGCTGGTGGTTGCCATGTCAATCGCCAACTACAGCACCGGCCTGGCCACGGACTGGGGTGTTCCCGCGCGGCTCATTGCGGCGGCAACCGGCGTCTTTTCCCTCGTCCCGGCCGTTGTATGGATGTTCGGCATGCGCATCTGGAAAGATGCGGACTCATGACGAGCTACAAGACTAACTGCGAAGCCCGGTAGCTGCACGAGCATGAGTGCATGGCAGCCGTTCCGCGTGCCTGGAAAAAATCCGAGGTGTCTGGCGTGAAAGCGTATAGAGGGATATAAGTAGCGAAGGGGTAATAACATGCCAGACGATGAAGTAGAGAAGAGGGCGGACGGCACGTGGCAGGAAGACGAAGACGACGATGATCTGACCATGATTGACTTGACGGATGAGGTCAACGCCAACTGGCGTGACCTGCTGCGCGCCAATCCGAAGGATCCCCGGTTCACTCACCCCACGATCAAGGGGATTCACTTGACCCCGGTGGAGAGGCTGCCGGAAGAGGAACAGAGGGAGTTGCTGGGGTTGCCAAAGGAAGAGAAGAAGGAAGAGTAACGGCTGGTTACGGGCCCGGTATTGTCCCTTCCCTTAGGCTTCGCAATCCTAGCGGCAGAGCGCGGCTAGGCGGACAGAACGGTGATCCGCGAAAAGCCTTCGTCAATCCGTGGCGGCACGAGTTTGAGCGCCATCCGCTCGAGCGCCTCTTCGGGAACGACGCGGCTGCGCCGGCGGTTGCGCTCCTTGCATACCTCGAGCGGCACGTCGAAGTAAACGGCCTCGACCTCGCAGCCGTAGAGTTCTCCCATCCGGATGTAGGGCCGCCGTTCGCGGGGAGTGAGATGGGTCGCGTCCACGTATGTGACCGGACGGCCGATCTCGATCCGCTCTTTGATCAGCCGCCGCAGCACCCGGAACACGCGGAAGTGGATGGTTTGATTCGTGGGGTCGTCGGCTAGCAGCCCGCGCACGGCATCCGAGGAAAGCGCTGTAGCGCCGATCTTCTCCAGCCAGGTGGACTTGCCCGAGCCCGGCAGTCCCACCAGTACGACGATGCGAGGTGTGCAGGCCGCCATTTCACGCCACCGCCACGGATTTCGCCTTCAAGGCTTTAATACGGTCGCGCAACTGGGCGGCTTTCTCGAATTCAAATTTCCGCGCCGCCTCCCGCATTTTCTCCTCAAGTTCGGTTATATAGCGGCTCATCTGCTCGGGCGGGATCTCCTCGGTCTCTTCCTCCTCGATGGGAACCGTGACGTAATCGGCCTCCGCGATCGCCACCAAACTCATATCGATGGGCTTGACGATCGATTGCGGCGTGATGTTGTTGGCCTCGTTATACGCGGTCTGGATCCGGCGGCGGCGGTTGGTTTCGTTGATCGCGGCCCGCATGCTCTCGGTGATCACGTCGGCGTAGAGTATGGCCTTGCCGTGCACGTTGCGTGCGGCGCGTCCGATGGTCTGGATCAGCGAACCCTCGGACCTCAGAAAGCCTTCTTTATCGGCGTCGAGAATCGCCACCAGTGAAACTTCGGGAAGATCAAGGCCTTCGCGCAGCAGGTTCACGCCGATCAGCACGTCGATGTCGCCGCGCCGGAGGTTGCGCAGGATCTTCACGCGGTCGAGTGTTGAGACCTCCGAGTGCAGGTACTGGCACTTCACGCCGACCTCCGTGTAGTATTCGGCCAGGTCTTCGGCCATGCGCTTGGTGAGCGTTGTCACCAGCACCCGCTCGCCGGCTTCCACGCGCTTGCGGATTTCGTTCAACAGATCGTCCACCTGCCCCTTGATCGGCCGTACCTCGACTTCCGGGTCCACGAGTCCCGTCGGGCGGATCACCTGCTCGACGACCACCCCGGCGGATTTCGTCAACTCGTACGGCCCCGGCGTGGCCGACACGTAGATCACCTGGTTCACGCGGTTCTCGAACTCCTCGAACGTCAGCGGCCGGTTGTCGAGCGCGCTCGGCAGGCGGAAGCCGTACTCAACAAGCGTCTCCTTGCGCGAGCGGTCTCCGTGATACATCCCGTGTAACTGCGGGATGGTCTGGTGGCTCTCGTCGATCACAATCAGCGCGTCGTGCGGCAGGTAATCGAGCAGCGTCGGCGGCGCTTCGCCGGGCAGCCGGCCGGAAAAGTGGCGCGAGTAGTTTTCGATCCCGTGGCAGTAGCCGATCTGCCGGATCATCTCCAGGTCGAACATCGTGCGCTGGTACAGCCGCTGCGCCTCCACCAGCTTGCCCTGCTTTTCCAGTTCCGCGCGCCACCAATGGAGTTCGTTCTCGATGGAGCGCAGCGCGTTCTCGCGCGTCTCCTCGCTCATCACGTAGTGCGTCTTGGGGTAGATGGGAAGCCGCACGTAGGTCTGCCGCACCTGCCCGAGCAGCGGGTCGATTTGCGACAGGCTTTCAATCTCATCGCCCCAGAGCTCGATGCGGTAGGCGTAATCGTCGTAAGTGGGAAATACCTCGATTACGTCTCCACGCACGCGGAAGGTGCCGCGCCGGAAATCCTGGTCGTTGCGCTCGTAGAGGATTTCGACCAGCCGCTGAAGGATCTGCTGCCGCGAGATCTTCTGCCCCTTTTCGAGCATCAGCAGCATGCCGTAGTACGCCTCGGGAGAGCCGAGACCGTAGATGCAACTCACGCTCGCGACGATGATGCAGTCGCGGCGCTCGAACAGGGAGCGGGTGGCCGAGAGCCGCAGCTTGTCGAGTTCGTCGTTGATGGTGGCTTCCTTTTCGATATAAATATCGCCGGAGGGAATGTAGGCTTCCGGCTGGTAGTAATCGTAGTAACTGACGAAATACTCGACGGCGTTATTGGGGAAAAACGTTTTAAATTCCTGGTACAACTGCGCGGCCAGGGTCTTGTTGTGCGCCAGCACGAGCGTCGGGCGCTCCACCTGCTCGATCACTTTGGCGATGGTGAATGTCTTTCCCGAACCGGTCACGCCGAGCAGCACCTGGTGCTGGTCGCCCTCGTTCACCCCCCTGACCAACTGCTCGATAGCCGTCTGCTGGTCGCCCCGCGGGCGATAGTCCACGGCCAGTTTAAACCCCATCCCTTCCAGTATATGGGCCCCGGCGAGCCTCGGCCACACAGTGCATATAAGCGGCTCGATGGCTCCGGACAGCGCTGAGGGGCACTCACACGGACGCAAGTGCGCCCGCCGGCCGGCTGCACACCTCTTCGTAGTAGCGCTCGTACTGCGGAATGATCAGTGAGGCGCAGTATTGGGTCTCGGCCTTCCGCCGCGCGGCGCGCGACATCCGCTCGTACAGGGTGGAATCCGTCAGCAACTCGACTACGCGAGCCGCCTGGGCGGTGATATCGCCCACGTTTTCCAGAAACCCGTCCTCGCCGTTGCTGACGACTTCGGGAAGCCCTCCCACATGAGTCGCCACGGGCGGGACGCCGCAAGCCATCCCTTCCAGGGCGGCCAACCCGAACGATTCCATCTCGCTGGGGAGCAGCAGGACGTGCGCCAGCGGAAGCAGCCGCTCGACGTGGCTCCGCTTGCCCATAAAGGTCACGTTCTCTTCGACGCCGAGTTCCCTGGCCAGGCGTTCCGCGGGGCCGCGGTCGGGGCCGTCGCCTACCATCACCAGGTGCGCGGGGACGTGCCGCCGCACTTCGCGCAAAATGCGGATACAATCGAGCACGCGCTTCACCGGGCGGAAATTCGAGATGTGGATCAGCACTTTTTCGCCTTTGGGCGCAAGGGCGGAACTGCCCCGCCGCTCGGGATCCGGCCTGTAGATCTCGCAGTTCACAAAGTTCTTGATCACGCGGATTTCGTTCTCCACGCCGAAGAAATCCACGGTAGTGACGCGCAGGTGGTCGCTGATGGCGGTTACGCCGTTTGACTCCTCAATGGAGAACTTGGTGATGGGAAAGAGGGACCGGTCGGCGCCCACGAGCGTGATGTCGGTGCCGTGCAGGGTAGTGATGAACGGCAGCCGGCGGCCCTGCCGGGCCAGCATCTGGCGCGCAAGCATCGCGGAAATCGAGTGCGGAATGGCGTAATGGACGTGCAGCAGGTCGAGCGAATGCCGCAGCGCTACCTCGGCCATCCGCGAGGCGAGCGCCAGCGCATAGGGCGGGTACTGAAACAGCGGGTACGTGGTGACCTCCACCTCGTGGTAATGGATGCGCGGGATGCCAGGGTCAAGCCGGATGGGATTGGCGTAGGAAATGAAGTGGACCTCGTGGCCGCGGTTGGCCAGTTCCAGTCCAAGTTCTGTCGCAACGATGCCGCTGCCGCCGTAAGTGGGATAGCAAGTGATGCCGATTCTCACGTGATCAGGGTACCATCCAAGGCGTCTTCGGCGTCCGGCGCTAACGTGGCTGCGCGGCCGCCGGTTCGGGCGCTCCGCTGCTGGCCGGTATCGCGTTGAGCGCCTGCTCGAAGTCTGCCAGCAAGTCGCGCCAGTCCTCGATCCCGACCGAGACGCGAACCAGTCCCTCGGTGATTCCCGCGGCCTCGGACTCTTCGGCGGAAAGTCCCGAATGGGTCGTGGTTTTCGGGTGGCAGATCAGCGTTTCGACCCCGCCCAGGGAAACGGCGTTGCGGGCCAGCCTGACCGCGCGCAGAAAAGCGAAGGCGGCCTCGCGGCTGCCGAGTTCCATGGAGAAAACGGCGCCCGGGAAATCGCACTGCGCATCCCGGATGCGGATCTGTTCCGCATCGTCGAACAGCGAGGGATAGTGTATCCGCCGCACCCGCGGATGGCGCGCCAGGCGCTCGGCGATACGCTGGGCGTTCTTGCTCTGCCTGTTCATGCGCAGGGAAACGGTGGGCAGCCTGCCGTCCAGCAGCCAGCACTCATCGGGCTGCAGGATGTTGCCGAACATCGTGCTCCGCCCGCGCATCTGCGCGATCAGGTCCGGGTTGCGGGCCAGCGCCAGACCGCCCAGCATGTCGCTGAAACCGGAGAGGAACTTGGTGGCCGAGTAGAGCACCATGTCCGCGCCGAGCTCGAGGGGATGCTGGAAGGTTGGTCCGAGAAAAGTGTTGTCCACCATCACGAGAGGGTGGTCGGGGCGCCGCGCCGCGGTTTCCGCCGCACGCCGGATGTCCGTCATCACCATCGTGGGATTCGCCGGCGTCTCTATGAAAACGATGCCGAGGTTTGACGCGGCCCGAATCGCGCCGTCGAGCGCCGGCCCGTCGCCGGCCGGAACGCCAATCGCCTGAATGCCCCACGGTTGCAGAAGGTCGTGGATCAAATGTACCGTGCCGCCATAAAGAGGGAGCGTGTAGACGATCGTGTTTCCGGGCCGGAGAAAGGTCAGGAAAGCGGTCATGATGGCGGCCATCCCGGAGTTGAACACGGCCGCCGAGGCGGCGCCGGGCTCCAGCGGAACCACTTGTTCCTCCAGAATCTCCGCGTTGGGATGGTTGAACCGTGAGTAGATCAGCTCGACGCTTTCTCCCTCTTCTCTTCGCGCCCGTCCGGATGCGATATCGAAGGCGCGCTCGGCCGCTTCCGGGCTGGAGAAGACGTAAGTCGAACTGCGAAAGACCGCAGGGCGGGCCGAGCCCACCGAAAGCCTGGGATCGAAGCCTCGGGTCAGAACCTCGGTGGGGGGATGAAGCGGATGGGCATCTTTGCCCTCCTTGGAATGGTGGGGCATAATGGCCTCCACCTTGAGTCTACCCCTGATGAGGTTTTTCTAACGCAGATCGGCGAAGCTGGGAACTGTCTACGAAAGTACCTCGGGATTCACCAGGTTGGGCGGGCGCCGGCCTTCCAAGGCCGCAACGGCGTTTTCCGCCGCCAGCATGCACATTTTCCGCCGCGTGTCGATCGAGGCGCTTCCGATGTGCGGCGCCAGCGCGACGTTTTTCAGCTCGAGCAGGACCGGGTGCACCTTAGGCTCCTCTTCGAAGACGTCCAGCCCGGCTCCAGCGATCACGCCTTTCGATAGCGCTTCGGCCAGTGCGGGCTCATCGATGACGGGACCCCGCGACGTGTTAACGATGATTGCCGAGGGCTTCATCTTGGCCAATTCCGCCGCTCCGATCAGGTGGCGCGTGGATTCCGTGAGCGGCACGTGCAGGCTGACGAAGTCCGACTCGGCCAGCAGCCGGTCCTTTTCAACGAATTCAAGCTCCAGTTCCCGCTCAATCGCTTCCGGCGCGCGGCGCGTGTCGTTGTAAAGCACGCGCATGGAAAAGCCCCGGGCGCGGCGCGCGACAGCCTGCCCGATGCGGCCCATGCCGAAGATGCCGAGCGTCTTGTGATGCACGTCGTGGCCGGCAAGCAGATCGATGCTCCAGCGGCGCCATTGACCGGAGCGCAGGAAGTGATCTGCCTCGACGATGCGGCGCGCGGCGGCCAGCAGCAGCGCGAAGGCGAGGTCGGCGGTCGTGTCCGTCAGGACGTCCGGCGTGTTCGTCACCATGATCCCGCAGCGGGTGGCGGCGGCGACATCGATGTTGTCGTAACCGACGCCGACGTGCGCGATAAAACGGACGCCCTGGAACTGCGCCAGCCGCTCCGCGGTCAACTTATCGGTGAGCTGGCTGACGATGCCCTGCTTGCCGCAGCTCCGCCGCAGAAGCTCCTCCGGCGGGAGCCCGTCGTCGGAATCGATGTATTCGACTTCCGCGTGGCGGCGCAACAGCTCGATCGCTTCGGGAAAAACACGTTTGGTAACCAGTACAGCGGGCTTCATGATCTCCTAAAAATCCTAACAATGGGCGTTTTGCGGCATCCGCGCCAGCTCCAGTCGAGCGGGCTTCGTGATCTCCCAAACATCTTACAATAGGGCACTGGTATCTCAATGAAGAAGCGTATAGTAGTGGCGATTGATGGGCCGGCGGGCGCGGGGAAGAGCACCATTGCGCGCCGCGTGGCCGAGAGACTCGGGTTCGTCTACATCGATACAGGCGCGATGTACCGCGCGGTGGCGCTCAAGGCGCTGCGCAGCGGAGTGGATCTCGGCGACGCGGAGCGGCTCGAACAAATCGCGCGGGGAGCACGCATCGCTTTTGAGCCGGGAAGCTCGCGCGTGTTGCTGGACGGCGAGGACGTGACGCAGGCGATCCGCGCGCCCGAGATATCGCCGGCGGCCTCGCGCGTATCGGTGTTTCCCGGAGTGCGGCGCGCTATGGTCGAGTTGCAGCGGCAAATGGGCGCATCCGAAAGCGTTGTGATGGAGGGGCGCGACATCGGCTCGGTGGTCTTTCCGGACGCGGAGGTGAAGATCTTTTTGGATGCGGACCCCGCCGTCCGGGCGGCGCGGCGTATCCGCGAGCTGGAGGAGAAAGGCCAGAAGCTCGATCCCGCGGAAGTGGAGCGCGAGATCCGAGAGCGCGACCTGCGGGATAGCACCCGTGCGGATTCCCCCCTGGTGCGCGCGCCCGGAGCGGTGGTGATCGATACAACACCCATGAGCATCGAGCAGGTCGAGCAAGCTATTCTGAATGTCATACAGGAGCGCATTATCCCGTGAAAGACTTGCTGATCATGAAATTCGGCGGCACGAGCGTAGGCTCGGCGGAGCGGATTCGTGCGGCCGCGGCGATTTCGGCCGAGCAGCGGCAGAAGCGCCCGACGGCGATCGTTGTTTCGGCCATGTCGAAGGTGACCGACCTGCTGCTGGAGGCGCTGCGGCGCGCCGAGGCGGGCGACAAGCCCGGACTCGAATCCGATATCGAGAAGCTGCGGGCGCGGCACGTCGAGACCTGCCACGAACTGCTGCCGGCCGGCGTCCGGGAGCCCGTGCTGGCCGAAGTGCACAAGCTGATCGGCGAGTTCGAGCGCATCGCAAACGGCATTTACATGCTGGGCGAGGCGCCCCCGCGTTCCACGGACGAAGCGGTGGCGATTGGGGAGCGGCTGTCGGTGCTGTTGCTGGCAGCATATCTGCAGCACACGGGAACACGGGCCGTTGCCGTGAACGCAGCCTCGATCATTGTGACTGATGCGGTGTTCGGCAACGCGACGCCATTAATGGAGCCGACGCGCGAAAAGGCGCGCGCGAAGCTGCTGCCGTTGCTGGAAGAGGGCGTGCTTCCGGTGGTGACCGGGTTTAACGGCGCAACCGCCGACGGCAGACCCACTACATTGGGCCGCGGCGGCTCGGACTTTTCGGCAGCAATTCTGGCTTCCGTGCTCGACGCCACCGAGCTTTGGATCTGGACCGACGTCGACGGCATCATGACGGCCGACCCCCGGCTGGTGCCGGACTGCGCGGTGCTGGAAGAGGTCACCTATCGCGAGGCGGCGGAGCTGGCCTACAACGGCGCGAAGGTGCTTCACCCGCGGACGCTGGCGCCCCTCATGGAAAAGCAGATTCCCGTCTGGAGCAAGAACAGCTTCGCTCCTGAGAAGCCCGGGACGAAGATCGTGCCGCGTATCGAGGCGTCCTGCGGCGCGCGCGCGGTCACCTCGCTATCGAACGTCGCGCTGATCTCCATCGAGCCGGCCAACAGCGTGATCAACGGCACGGAAGTGATGGGGCGCGCCCTTGAAGGGTTGGGCCGGGCAAACATCGAAGTTCTGGCGGTTTCCAGCTCCTCCTACCGCCAGAGCTTCTGTTTCCTGGTGCGCGACCGCGAGCTGCCGGCCGCGATCGAAAGCCTTGAGACGACCCTGGCGCTGGAACTGGCTCACGGCTATCTGAAGCCGCTCGATGTGGACGATAACGTAGGGCTGCTGGCGGTGGTCGGCGAAGGCATGCGAGGCACGCCGGGGCTGGCGGGGCGCATCTTTACGGCGATTTCGCGGGAGCAGGTCAACATCATCGCCATCGCGCAGGGCTCCAGCGAGCTCACCATCGCGGTGGTGGTGCGCAGAGACGGGCTGGAAAAGGCCGTGCGCGCGGTCCACGCCGAATCGCGGATGGGCGAGCACGCGCGGCGAAGCCGCGGGGCCGAATATGGCGGTTCGCACTGATGCTTCCGGTTTGCGGCTGGGAAAGTACTCGCTGGGCGTGGGCGACCGCTTTGCCCAGCAGGCCCGGGCGCAGTTGCGGGCCTGCATCGAGGCGGCGGCCGCCGGCATAGAAATCATCCCCGTCTGGAACAAGTCCAACCGCGAGCACAACATCGTCGGCTCCGAGCCGGCCGGCGTTCGCGAAGCCGCTGAGGCGGCGGTGCGCGAGCTGGGTTGGAAGTTTCCCTTTCACGTGGATGCCGACCACATCGGCCTGCAAACGGTGGACCAGTTTCTGGAGTCGAGCGACTTCTTCACCCTGGACGTGGCGGACGCCATCGGGCGCGCAGCCGAACCGGCCGAGGTGGAGGCGTTCGCCGCCCGGCATCCGGAACTGTGCGGCACGATCGAGCTGGAGGGCATTGCGGAGCCGCTCACCCTTACCCGCGAAGACGCTATGTGCGCGGCGGAGAAGTATTTGGGCGCGGTGCGAGAGGCCGGCCGCATCTACCGTCACATCGCTGAGCGCAAAGGGACGGGCACGTTCATCACCGAGGTTTCGATGGACGAATCGGACGCCCCTCAGACGCCGCCGGAGCTGCTGGTGATTCTGGCCGCGATCTCCGATGAGGGCATTCCGGCGCAGACAATCGCGCCGAAATTCTCCGGCCGGTTCAACAAGGGCGTCGATTACGTGGGCGCGCCGGAGCAGTTCGAGCGGGAGTTCCGCGCCGATGTCGCGGTGATCGCGCACGCCGTGGCGCGTTTCGGGTTGCCGGATAACCTGAAGCTCAGCGTGCACACCGGCAGCGACAAGTTTTCGATCTATCCGGCGATCCGGCGCGTGCTCGAAGAATCCGGCGCGGGCGTGCACCTGAAGACCGCCGGAACCACCTGGCTCGAAGAGCTGATCGGACTGGCGGAGGCGGGAGGAGAAGCGCTGGACCTCGCCAAGGAAGTCTATCGCGGCGCGTATGAGCGCCGTTCCGAGCTCTGCGGGCCGTACGCGGCGGTCATCGATATCGACGCCGCGCGCCTGCCTTCGCCCGGAGCCGTAGCGGGATGGTCTTCCGAACAGTTTGCCGCTGCGCTGCGGCACGATCCGGCGTGCCCGGATTTCAACCCGCACTTCCGGCAGTTGCTGCACGTGGGATACAAGATCGCGGCTGAAATGGGCAGCCGCTATTTGGAAATGCTGCGCGCCGCCGAGGAGCCGGTTTCGCGCAACGTGACCTACAACCTGTACCAGCGCCACATCCGGCCGCTGTTTCCCAGGACTTTGCATTAACAGCCATGGCTTTCATTCACGACGATTTCTTGCTGACGAACGCGACGGCGCGGCGGCTGTATCACAAGTACGCCGAGCCTCAACCGATTCTCGACTACCATTGCCACCTCCCGCCGAAGGACGTGGCGGAGAACCGCTGTTTCGCCAACCTGTTCGAGATCTGGCTGGAGGGCGACCACTATAAGTGGCGCGCCATGCGCGCGAACGGGTGCGAGGAGCGGCTCTGCACGGGCGATGCGACGCCCTACGAAAAATTCCTCGCTTGGGCCGCCACGGTGCCCAAGACCCTGCGGAATCCGCTGTACCACTGGACCCACCTGGAGCTCAAGCGCTACTTCGGCATCGACGAGCTTTTGGACGAAACGACCGCGAGGCGCATCTGGAACACGGCTAACGACCTGCTGGCCGGAGAAGAACTGCGGGCGCAGGCCATCCTCCGGAAGTTCCGCGTAAAGGCACTCTGCACCACCGACGACCCGGCCGACGACCTCACCTGGCACGCGAAGATCCGCGATTCCGGCCTGGGGACGCGCGTTTATCCCACCTTCCGCCCGGACAAG
This sequence comes from Acidobacteriota bacterium, assembly GCA_029776225.1. Taxonomy (GTDB): domain Bacteria; phylum Acidobacteriota; class Terriglobia; order Bryobacterales; family Bryobacteraceae; genus Fen-330. The sequence continues at coordinate 66,526 of JAKOTR010000011.1, forward strand.
GCGTTTTCCGTGGACCAGCCCGAGGTGTTCAATCCGTGGGTGGACCGGCTGGCCGCTGCCGCGGATGTCGACATTTCGAATTTCCAGCAGCTGCTGGACGCCTTGAAGCTCCGGCACGATTACTTCCACGAGATGGGCGGGCGGCTCTCCGACCACGGTCTCAACCAATGCTATGCGGACTTCTGTTCGCAGGACGAGGCCGCCCGGATCTTCGACTGCGCGCGGAGCGGCAAAGCCGCTTCAGCCGAGGAGCAGCGCAAATTCGCCAGCTTCCTCATGCTTTTCTTCGGCGCGCTGGATGCGGAAAAGGGCTGGACCAAGCAGTTGCACCTCGGCGCCCGCCGCAACAACAACACACGCGCCTTCCGCCAGCTCGGACCGGACAAGGGCTTCGATTCCATCGGCGACTGGCCGCAGGTTGACGCGCTGGCGGCGTACCTGGACCGCCTGGAGCAGGAGAACGCCCTTCCGAAAGTCATCATCTACAACCTGAACCCGGCGGACAACTACGCGATGGCCACCATGATCGGAAACTTCCAGGATGGCCGGACCGCAGGAAAGATCCAGTACGGAAGCGGCTGGTGGTTCCTCGATCAGAAGGAAGGAATGGAGTGGCAGATCAACGCGCTCTCCAATTGCGGGCTGCTTTCCCGCTTCATTGGCATGCTGACGGATTCGCGGTCGTTCATGTCCTATCCCCGGCACGAATATTTCCGCCGCGTGCTGTGCAACCTGATCGGACGCGACATCGAAAACGGCGAGATTCCCGATTCCGACGAGCTGGTCGGGCCGATGATTGAAGACATCTGTTACGGAAACGCGAAACGGTATCTGGGGCTGGAACTCTAGCCCGGGAGTGTGAATATGAGCGCTTTTCTTAAGCGGGTTGCGCAAGGTGATGTTCTTGTCTTCGACGGGGCGATGGGCACCCTTCTGCATTCCAGGGGGTTGCAGGCGGGCGAATGTCCCGAATCCTGGTGCGTTTCGCATCCGGACGTGGTCAAATCGATCGCAGAAGCCTACATCGCCTCCGGGTCCGACGTCGTCACCACCAACTCGTTCGGAAGCAATTCCTTCAAGCTGGCCTCGTACGGGCTCGCCGGCAAGGTCCGGGAGTTCAACCGCGCGGCGGCGTCGCTGGCGAAAGAGGCCGTGGGCAACGGCGGCTTTGTGGCCGGCTCAATCGGGCCGACCGGACAGATCGTCGTGGACGAAGGCGGCGACGTCACGCCGGAGCAGCTTTACGAGGCCTATCGGGAGCAGGCCGTGGCGCTCGCCGAGGGCGGGGCGGACGCCATCTGTGTGGAGACGATGTCCTCGCTCGCCGAAGCGCTCGAGGCCATCAGGGCCGCCAAAGAAGCCACCTCGCTCCCGGTGATCTGCACATTCACGTTCGAAGCGGGGAAGACAGGCTTCCGCACGATGATGGGTTTGAAGCCGGACCGCGCCGCCCGAGAGGCCGCAGCGGCGGGCGCCGATATCGTCGGTACGAACTGCGGCAACGGCATCGCGAACATGATCGAGATCGTGCGGCAGATGCGCGCGGCGGCGCCGGAAACGCCGATCCTGGCTCAGCCCAATGCCGGCGCGCCCGTGATTGAGGGAGGCAAGACGGTTTTCAAGGAAACTCCCGAGTATATGGCGTCGCGCGTGGCCGAACTGATTGAGGCGGGGGCCAACCTGGTCGGCGGCTGCTGCGGCACCACGCCGGATCACATCGCGGCGATCGCCGCGGCGGTGCGCAGCATTCCCCGGGTCCGGTGATCGCGCTGGGTTGTCCGCCGGAAGCGTAAACGCAAAGGGGACATGCCTGGGTGACCGCGGCCTTCAGCTATTAGCAGCCAGCGCACAGGGCGCTTCGATCCGAAACACCGCGCCGCTAGCGTCCTCGCGGTTGGCGGCCGAAATCGATCCGCCGTTTTGCTTCACGATGGATTCGGCGATATGCAGCCCGAGGCCGGAGCATTCCGGCTTTGTCGAGAAGCCGGGCTCAAAAATCCGCTCCAGGTCTTCGCAGGGGATTCCCGGACCGCAATCCAAGATCGTGATCTCGACGTGAGGGCCCGCCCGGCAAGCCTGGATCGTCACGGCGCCGCCTTTGGGCATCGCCTGGCCGGCGTTGATCAGCAGGTTCACGATCGCGCGCTCCCAGGCGGTCGAGGAGCCGCGGATGTGCAGGCCGGGTTCGCACTTGCAGTGCACCTCCAGGTCGCAGTCCTGCGCCCGCAGCGCGTCCGTCGCGACCTTCACCGCGCTTTCCAGCATCTCGTTTACGCTCACCGCCGCCCCGCGGGATTCAGCGAAACCGCCCAGAATGCGCTGGCCAAGCCGGGCATTCCGCTGCAACAGCTCGGCCAGCGAGGCCCATCGCGGGTCGGATTCCAGAAGCTCGGCCGCGTCGAGAATCGTGTTGAAGACGTTATTGAGATCGTGTACCAGACCGTGGAAAGCGAGGTCCGCTTGCGCCTTCATTGGGTGATGTCAGAGAGTATACGGAAAAACTCGGGAAAAGACACGCCCGCCGCCTCCGCTCCCGCGATCAGCGATTCTCCGGGCGCTGCGAGCGCGGCGACGGCGAACGCCATCGCGATGCGGTGATCGCCGAAGGAATCAAGTTCGGCGGGCCGGAAGCGCTGGTTTCCGGGCACGTGGAAGCCGTCGGGCAGCGTCTCGATCTGGATTCCCATGCGCGCGAGGTTTTCCGCGACGGTCGCGATGCGGTCGGATTCCTTCACCCGGAGTTCGGCGGCGTCGCGCACCGTCAGCCCGTTCTCGCTCACCGCCCCGAGAACGGCCAGCACCGGGATCTCGTCGATCAGCGCGGCCGTCATGCCCTTCTCGATCACGCCGCCGCGCGTTTTCGAATGACGCACCTCGAGGTCGCCGACCGGTTCGCCCGCCGCCAGCCTCAGGCCGCCGATCTTAATGTCGGCGCCCATCGAAACCAGGAAATCCAGCAGCGCCGAACGGGTGGGGTTCAACCCGACGTTCTCAATCCGCAGCGCGGAGCCGGGAACCAGCAGCGCGGCAACCAGAAAGAAGGCGGCTGAGGACAAATCGCCGGGGACTTCCAGTTGACGTCCTTCGAGGCGCGGCCGGCCCCGCAACCGGATTTCTTGCCCGCGCACTTCGATTTCCGCGCCGAACTCCCGCAGGGCAACCTCGGTGTGGTCGCGCGTGCGCACCGGTTCGCGCACGACGGTGATGCCGTCCGCATACAAACCGGCAAACAGCACGCAGGTCTTCACCTGCGCGCTGGCAACCGGCAGGGTGTAATCGATCGGCTTCAGGCGGGCCGGGCGGATCTCAAGCGGAGGGTAGCGCCCCTCCCGCGCCGCGATACAGGCGCCCATGGCCTCCAGCGGCCGCATGATGCGGTCCATCGGGCGGCGCGAGAGCGAATCGTCCCCCGTGATGCGGCTGGGAAACGGCTGCGCGGCCAGAATTCCCGAGAGCATGCGGATGGTCGAGCCGGAGTTGCCCGCATCCAGCGTCGAGGCGGGCTCCTGCAGCCCGTCCAGCCCCCGGCCCCGGACGGTTACGTCGTTCCCCTCCTGGGAAATCTCAACTCCGAGCGCGCGCAGCGCACCCAGCGTATAGGCGCAATCCGCACCCGTCGAGTAGTTGCGGATCTGGCTGGCGCCGTCGGCGACGGCCGCCAGCATGGCGTACCGGTGAGAGATGGATTTATCGCCCGGAAGTCGTACTACGCCGCTGAGACGAGCGGCGGGTGTAATTCGCGCCGTCATGGGGAAATCCCCATTCTAGCGCGCGTATGCCCGGACCGCCCTTACGCGACTACGCTCATCGCCCCGCCGTAAAGGTGAAAGGGGCGCGACTCCCGAAAGGGCTGGAACCGGTATCCGACCCCGAAGATCGTCTCGATGTATTGCTCGCCGTAGACGCCCAGCTTCTTCCGCAGCCGCCGGATGTGGACGTCGAGCGTGCGGGTGCGGATTTCCCGGCTGTAGCCCCAGACCCTCATCAGCAGCACGTCGCGCGGGACGATTTCCCCCGCGTTCCGCGTCAAGAGGGTCATCAGTTCATACTCTTTCCGCGTGAGTTTTACCGGGCGCGCGTCGACCGTCAGCGACGGCCTGCGGTAATCCAGCTCCAGGTGCGCGTCCCGGTAGCTCTCCTGCATAATCGCGTTGTTCATCTCCAAGTGCGCCATGAGTGTTTCCCAGTTCCCTTTAGAGTCGTAGATAGCCGAAAGCGGGTTTTAGGTGTAAAAAAATAATAAAATTTTTTTAATGGTTAAACAAGGAGGGGCCTTAGAGGGGAGGCAGGGAAGCAAGGAACGGATTCAGTCGGGGAGGTGGGCGGTCATTCGATGGCGTAGGGACCGGCTTTGGCGACCACGAGTTCGACGTCCCGCGTGTCCACCGCCTCAACCATTACCGCGATGGCGCGGGCGGGCTCTCTCATTTGCCAGTGAAATTCGGTCTCGTCGTCCGGCTCCAGAACTTCGGGCTCCAGGACGCCGCGTTGCGTGGTCACGATGACGTTATCCGGTCCCAAGACGCGCAACCGCATGGTGACTTTCCGCAGCGGCTTGTCCCCGCAGTTGCGAACCCGGCCTTCAAATTCCACAGTCCGGTTGGGTGTGCGGTACGCGGTGAAAGCGATCACTTCGAGTTGGGGCTGCCTGCCGGGCTTACCTTGTTGGCCGGCGGCCATAACTGCCAGCGCGGCCAGCGCGAACGCAAGAACACATCGCATACTAACCACCGGATTGGATGCAGTGTACCATCGAACAGATAAAACGATACAGATAATACTACGGACATGATCAACCGACGGCAATGGCTAATGAATTCCGCGCTTTTGCCCGCCGCAAGGAGCGCGATTTCCGCCGCGCCCCGGCCCATCGTCATCGCGAGCGCCAACGGGCTGAAAGCCTGCGCCCGCGCCATGGAGTTGATGAAGGCGGGCAGCGACACGCTGGACGCCGTAATCGCGGGAGTCAATATCAACGAAGAGGATCCCGAGGATAACTCGGTTGGTTACGGCGGTTTACCGAACGAGGAGGGCGTGGTCGAGCTGGACGCGTCGGTGATGCACGGGCCTACCCGCCGCTGCGGGGCGGTGGCCGCGCTGCGGAACATCAAAACGCCGTCAATAGTGGCCCGGCTCGTCATGGAGCAGAGCGACCATATCATGCTGGTGGGCGAGGGCGCGCTCCGGTTCGCCAAGACGTTCGGCTTCCAGGAGGAGAATCTGCTGACCGAGAAGTCGCGGCTGGCCTGGCTCGTCTGGAAGAAATCCCTGCGGGATGCGGGCGGCCACAACAACTGGGGGCCGGGCCTTGACGCCCCGGAAAAACCGCCAGCGTCCCTGCGCCGCGATTTCCCGGGCGTGGACCCGGAAATACTTGCCTGGGCCTGGGACGTGGCCGTGCACCCGCCCGCGGGCACGATCAACTGCCTGGCCCTGAACGGGAAGGGCGAGATGTCGGGCGTCACCACGACGAGCGGGCTGGCCTGGAAGATCCCGGGGCGCGTGGGCGACTCGCCCATCCTGGGCGCGGGACTCTGGGTGGATCAGGACGTGGGCGCCGCCGGTTCCACCGGGCGCGGCGAGGAGAATATCCGGGTGGCGGGCGCCCACACCGTGGTCGAGAACATGCGGCACGGCATGTCCGCCAGGGAAGCCTGCCTGGACGCGCTCAAGCGGGTGGCGCGAAATTTCGGAAACGACCGCAGCAAGCTGGCCCGCTTCGACCTGAACTTCTACGCGCTCCGCAAGGACGGGGACTACGCGGGCGCATCGCTGTGGAACGGGCGCATCCGGCAGGGCCAACTCGCCCGCAGCCGGTTCGCCGTGAACGACGGCGGCGAGAGCCGCTTGGAAGATTGCGCGTATCTTCTTGAGAGGTAAGTAATTTGTGGCCCAGGGCTTTATCCCAGGATGGCGGAGAGCGCCGGGCCAAGCTCCGGATAACGGAAATCGAAGCCGGCGGCTTGCGCGGCCTCCGGAACAACGCGCTGGCTGTCGAGCAGGACGCCGGCCATTTCGCCGAACATCAGCTTGAGCGCGAAGGCCGGAACGGGAATCCACGCAGGCCGGTGCAGGGCGTCGCCAAGGGCGCGGGCGAACTCAGCGTTGGTTACCGGGTGGGGTGCAACGGCGTTTACCGCGCCGCGGAGGCGCGGTTCGTTAAGAGCGAATTCGTAAAGCGCGGTCAGGTCGTCCAGATGAATCCAGGACATCCATTGCCGGCCTGAACCCAGAGGGCCGCCGGCGCCGAACCGGAAGACCGGGAGCATGCGCTGGAGCGCGCCGCCGTCCCGCCCGAGCACCACTCCGGTGCGCAGGCAGACAACCCGGATGCCGAACGTCTCGGCCTGGGCCGCCGCCCGTTCCCACGCAACGCACACTCCGGCAAGGAAATCCTCGCCCGGGGGCGAGGTTTCCCTCAGGATTTCGTCCCCGCGCGAGCCGTAGAATCCCACGGCAGATGCGCAGACCAGCACGGCCGGCGGGGGCGTAAGCCGGCCCATAGATTCGACCAGCCGCCGCGTTCCTTCGACCCGGCTGTAGCGGATCCGCTGCTTCGCCTCCGGGGTCCAGCGCTGGGCGATGGGCTCGCCGGCCAGGTTTACCACCGCATCACATGGCGGCATCACGAATGACTCGCGCGTTTTCAGCGGTTCGATGGTGTGACCCGCGGCGGCCAGCCTCGCCGTTAGCGCGCGCCCGATGAACCCGCTCGCTCCCGTTACGGCTATCCGCATGATGGCGCTGATTTGATGCTACACGAACATGGGCGGCTACAATGGATGAAACATGGGCGCCAGGAACCGGGCCGGGCTTCTTTGGGCTTACTTGCGCCGCCGCTCCAAAGTGGACGCGCTGCCGGTGGAGTATATCGTCGAGACAACGGCGAAGTGCAATCTCTACTGTCCGATGTGCCCGCGCGAGACGCACAAGCAGCCCAAGGAGGACATGGCCTCGGAAATCTTCGACCGGCTGGTGAAAGAAAGCAGCGGCACCGCCGAACACATGATGCTGATCGGGCTGGGAGAGCCGCTGCTTGATCCCAAAATCTTTGACCGCATCGAGTACTGCGCCCGGCACGGCATCTCCACCCTGCTTTCCACCAACGGCACGCTGCTTGATGAAGTCAACGCCGGACGGCTGCTGTGCAGCCCGCTCGAACACATCACGCTCAGCTTCGACGGCGCGACAAAGGAGAGCTTCGAGTTCTACCGGAAAGGCGCCCGGTTTGAAAAAGTGCGCGACAATTTTGTGCGCTTCTGCCAGATGAAAAAGGCCTCCGGCGCGCGGGTTCACATTGTCGTGCAGATGGTGCGCATGGAGCGCAACGCCGGAGAGGTTGATGAATTCATACGTTTCTGGCGATCCGTGCCGGGAGTGGACCAGGTCCGGATCAAGGAGGACGAAACCAACCTGATGCGTCCCGGTGCGGGCCACGACGCCGGCGACTGGAAGCATCCGTGCCACTACCTCTGGCGCGGCCCCATGTACGTGAAACACAACGGCGACGTCTATCCCTGCTGCCAGAGCTACATGCTGGGCGGCAAGCCGGTGGGAAACCTCGCCTCGCAATCGATCGAGGAGATCTGGAACTCGCCGGAGATGTGCCGAATGAGGCGTTTGCACGCGGAAAAGCGGGCGGGCGAGATCGACGTCTGCGCGCGCTGCTGTACGACGATTCCACATCCGCTGCTGGTGGCGGGCAGCCTGGTTTTCCACGGGCGCACCGTGCGCCGCGCGCTGCCGGTAGTCGAGCGCCTGGCCTACTTTTCACGCCTCCCGCTGAGGCTGCTCCGCCCGCCGCGATCGTAGCGGAGGCCTTTTGCGACGGCTAACCAGACGTGCCAGACAAACCAAGGCGGCGGTGATCGCGTTTGCTAAGACCGCCAGAATGCGGCTCTCGGTTGTCCCTGGAAGCAAACGTGCTTTAGGTAAGCTCGGATAAGTGCGAGGGGCTGCCATGGGCCGGAGAAACCTGGTTGAGTTCTTTCAGGACTATTACGAATCGCCGGCCGAATTCCTGGTCTACGACGACGGCTTCCGCCGCTGGAAATACAGCTACGCGGAGACGGCGCGCGCCGCCCGGGTGTTTGCAAACCGGCTGAAGCATGCCGGGGTCGGCAAGGGCGACCGGGTGATCCTGTGGAGCGAAAACCGCCCGGAGTGGCTGTTTGCGTTCTGGGGAACGCTGCTGGCCGGCGCCGTGACCGTGCCCCTCGGCGCGGAAGCTTCACCCCAATTCGTCCGCCGGGTGCAGGCGGCAGCCCGTGGAAAGGTGTTTGCGATCGGCGCGGAAATCGAAAGGGACGCGGAGCTGTTTGGCGATCTTCCCATATGTGAACTGGCTGTGGAAGACTGGCGCGGGGACGATCGCTTCGTTTCTCCCGAGATTGACCGGGGCGATCTTGCCGAAATCGTCTTCACCTCGGGCTCGACAAGCGATCCCAAGGGAGTCCAGATCACGCACGGCAACTTCCTTTCGCAGGGTGAAGGCGCGGAACCGGTCGCGGCGCGGTACCGGAAGTTTGCGCGCCCGTTCGCGCCTCTGCGGATGCTTCAAATGCTCCCGCTCAGCCACATGTTCGGGCAGGCCACCACGCTGCTGCTGGCGCCGCTGATTCCCGCTTCGGTGGTGATGCTGCGGCGGCAGAGCCCGGGAACGCTGCCCCAGCAAATCCGGGAATCGAAGGTTGCGGCCGCGGTGGTGGTGCCCCGGGTTCTTGATCTGCTGCGGACCCGCGTTTTGCAACTGGCGCCGGAAGCGGCGGGCGCGGCTGCGGATACGGGCCCGCTTCCGGCGCGGCTCTGGAGATACCGCCGGATCCATCGCGCATTCGGCTGGAGACTTCTTGGCTTTGTGGTGGGCGGCGCTTTTCTCGACCCGGAGGTGGAGCGGTTCTGGACGCGGCTAGGCTTCCTCATCGTGCAGGGATACGGGACCACCGAAACATCGCCCGTGATCACACTAAATCATCCGTTTCGGCCGCGGATCGGGTCCGCGGGCAGGCCGTTCCCGGGCGTGGAGGTGCGCATCGCCGAAGACAAGGAAATCCTGGTGCGCGGCCCGAACGTCACCCCGGGCTACTACCAGGACCCCGCCAAGACGGCGGAAGCGCTGGAGGACGGCTGGCTCCATACCGGCGATCTCGGCGAGATGGACGAGAAAGGGCGGCTGTACATCCGCGGGCGGAAGAAAGACGCGATCATGACGCCGGAGGGGTTGAACGTGTTTCCTGAGGACGTCGAGCGCGTAATAGACGCGCAACCGGGCGTTCGGGAATCCGCCGTGATCGGAGTGCCGCCCGCGACGGATGGAGCGCACGAGCAGGTCTACGCGGTGCTGGTGATGGAACCAGGCGCGGACGCCGAGGCGGCGGTGCGCGCCGCCAACCGGCAGCTCGAGGGCTTCCAGCGGATCCGCGATTTCTCGGAGTGGAGCGGAGACGCGCTGCCGCGCACCGAAGGTACGGGCAAACTGAAGCGCCACGAGATCAGGCAGCGCATCCTGGAAAGCCGTTCGGGACGGCGCGAAGCGGCTCCCAGGGGTGAGCCGCAGAGCATCGCCGAACTCGTCAGCCTCGAGCTGGAGCGCCGCACCGGGCGGAAAGTCACCGGCGACATGCGGCTGGACGAGCTGGGCCTGGGGTCGATCGGCCTGGTGGAGCTGCTGCTGGAATTTGAGAGCCGGACGGAACGCAGCGGCGACGAACGGGAATTCGCCGCCGCCCAAACCGTCGCCGAGCTGACCTCGGTGGTCGAGCGGATGGTGGCGGGCGAACAGGAGGACGGCGAGCGGTTGATCCGCTTCCCGGTATGGAACCGCACACGGGTAGCGCGGGCGGTGCGGCGCGCCAATCTGGCGCTGTGGATCCTGCCGGCGGCGCGCCTTCTAGCGAGGCCGGAGATCAGCGGCCTGGAGAACCTGGAGCCGCTTGAACCACCGGTGATTTTCGCCTCGAACCACCAAAGCCACCTCGACACGCCCCTGATCCTGCTGGCCCTGCCGGAGCGGTGGCGCTACAGCGTGGCGCCTGCAATGTTCAAGGAGTACTTCAATCCGCACTTTTCGCCGGAGGGGTACCCGCTCGGGCGGCGTCTGCTGAGTTCGCTCGAATACTACCTCGTAACCCTGATGTTCAACGCCTTCCCCATACCGCAGCAGGAGGCCGGCGCGCGCGAGTCGCTGCGCTATGCGGCGGACCTGCTGAGCGATGGCTGGTCGCTTCTCATCTACCCCGAGGGCGAGCGGCGCCAAGGCGGGCAGATGGCCGAGTTCCGGCCGGGGGTGGGGCTGCTGGCATCCAGGCTCCAGGCGCCCGTAGTTCCGATCCGGCTGGAGGGCGTGGACCGTGTCCTGCCGCGAGGCGGGATGCTTCCGCACCCCGGCCGGACGCGCGTGACGTTCGGGCGTCCGCTATACCTGCGCGAAGGCGATCCGCAGGACCTCGCCGGCCTGGTGGAGCGCGCGGTCCGCGCGCTGTAGGATCGCAGTCACCTTCCTCCCCGAAGAAGTTTACTCCCGAGCACGCGCGAGTACGGCGTGTTAAAGTGGCGAATCGGACCCAAAATGGAATCCTCTGGCACTGTTGTCGTTGTAGGGCTCGGATACGTGGGGTGTGTCAGCGCGGCTTGCCTTGCCGAGTTGGGGCACCGGGTCATCGGGGTTGACCGGGACCAGCTCAAGGTGGACGCTGTGCTGGCCGGGCGGTCGCCTTTCTACGAGCCCGGACTTGACGAACTCGTCAGCAAGAACCTGAGCGCGGGCCGGCTGTGCGCAACCACTTGCCTGCCGGATGGGATCCAGGACGCCGAGATCGCCTTGATCTGCGTGGGCACGCCCTCGGAGCGCAACGGAAATCTTGGCCTCGAGCAGTTGCGCCGGGTTGCCGGCGAGATCGGAGAAGCGCTTGCGCGCCGCGAGCGGAGGCTGATTGTCGCCGTGCGCAGCACCGTGTTTCCGGGCACGTGCGAGGAAGTTGTGGCGCCGCTCGTGGGTGAGCGCGCCACGGTGGTTTGCAACCCGGAATTTTTGCGCGAGGGCGGCGCGGTTCGCGACTTCATGGAGCCGTCGCTGGTGGTGGTGGGCGGATCGGAGCCCGAAGCGGTGCGCCGCGTGGCTGCGCTTTACGCGCCGCTGGGCGTGGAGCCTTCGCTGGTTTCGCTCCGCACCGCCGAGCTGATCAAGTACGCCTGCAATGCGTTTCACGCGTTGAAAATCGCTTTCGCCAACGAGATTGGCGCGCTCGGCGCGGAACTGGGCATCGACGCCGCCGAGGTCATGGCGACGCTGTGCCGCGACGTGCGGCTGAACATCTCGCCCGCGTATCTGAAACCCGGGTTCGCCTTTGGCGGGTCGTGCTTGCCGAAGGACCTCCGCGCATTGACCTACCGTGCCACGCGGCTCGATCTGAAGCTGCCGCTGATCGAATCGATTCTGCCGTCGAACGATGAGCACCTGGCGCGCGCCATCCGCGCGGCGCTCGACCTCCCCGCCGAGCGCATCGGCGTCTTCGGCCTTGCTTTCAAGGAGAACACCGACGATTTGCGCGAAAGCCCCGTGGTGGCGCTGCTCGAAACCATGATCGGCAAGGGACGCAACCTGCGCGTCTTCGATCCGCAGATCCGTATGGACCGGATCTACGGCAGCAACCGGCAGTTCATTCTGAACGCAATTCCGCACATCGGGCGGCTGCTGGACAACCGGTTCGAAGACACGCTCGCCTGGGCGCAGCATTTGGTGGTTGCGCAGAAACCCTCGCCCGCTTATGCCGCGCAGATCGCGCAAAGCGGCCTTCCGGTGCTCGACCTGACCGGTTCGCAAATCTGATGAAGATCCTGTGGGCCGGCCCGAACTTCCTGCACCCCACGACGAAAGGCGGGCAGATCCGGACGCTGGGAATTCTGCGGCAGCTTTCGCGGCGGCACGAAGTGCACTACGTCGCGTTCGAGGACCCCGCGCATCCGGATGCCCCGGAGGCGGCCCGCGAGTACTGCGCCCGGGCGTATCCGATCCGGCACTCGGTAGCCGATAAGCGATCGCTCCGGTTCGCCTTCGAGGCGGCGGGCGCGCTGTTCTCCCGTCTTCCGCTCGCGGTCAGCCGGTTCGAGTCGCCCGCGCTGCGCCGGAAAGTCGAAGAGCTTCTTGACCGCGAATCGTTCGACCGGATGGTCGTGGATTTCCTGGCCATGGCGCCATCCTGCCCGGACCTGGGGCGGAGCGTGCTGTTCCAGCACAACGTCGAAACGATGATCTGGCGCCGGCGCGCCGAGCACGCGCGGGGCGCGCTGAGAAAAATGTACCTCGATCTTCAGGCCAGGCGCATGTTCGAATACGAGCGCGAGGTGTGCAGGGCCGCGGGCCACATTATCGTTGTCTCGAAAGCGGATGCCGAGCTGATGCACCAGATGTTCGGCGACGTCCGCGTGACCGAGGTGCCCACCGGCGTGGATATCGAGTACTTCGAGCGGCCCGCTTTCGTCCGGCCGGGCGCCGAACTCGTGTTCGTCGGATCGATGGACTGGTTTCCCAACGTGGACGGCGTGCTCCATTTTGTTCAGGAGGTGCTGCCGCTGATCCGGCGGCGGCGGCCGGAATGCAAGTTCGCCATCGTGGGCCGGAAACCTCCCGAGAGCATTTTGAAATTGGGCCGCACGGTTCCGGGCGTAGTGGTCACGGGGACCGTGAAGGACGTCCGGCCGTACTTGTGGGGCGCCTCGGTATCCGTGGTGCCGCTGCGCATCGGCGGGGGAACACGGCTGAAAATCTACGAATCGATGGCGGCCGGGACGCCGGTGGTTTCGACGACCGTGGGCGCAGAGGGCCTCGAAGTCCACCCGCCGGACGACATCCGCATTGCGGACGACCCGCGGGATTTCGCCGCGCACTGCCTGGATCTGCTGGAGGACGAGCGGCAGAGGCGCCAGGTGGCGGCGCGGGCCTGGGAGATGGTTCGGGCGAACTATTCCTGGGAGCGTGTGGCGGAGCTGTTTGCGCGGGTGCTGGAGCGGGGCGGGGAAATGGGCCCGCTGGCGCGTCCGGCGGCGGCCGGCCAACTGTGACACGAATTCAAAACTCGTGCTACTGTGGGGGACGATGCATATCCCGGACGGTTTCCTCTCCACTCCCGTGTGGCTGGGCCTGGATGTGGTTTCGCTGCCGGCCGTCGGCTACGTAGCGCGGCGCGCGCGCAGGGAGCTGGAAGAAACACGGATCCCGCTGCTCGGGGTGATGGGCGCGTTTGTTTTTGCCGCCCAAATGATCAATTTTCCCGTGGGCGCCGGGACGAGCGGGCATTTGGTGGGATCGGCTCTGCTCGCCATCACGTTGGGTCCGGGGGCGGCGGCCGTGGTGATGACGGCGATTCTGGGCATCCAGGCCTTCGTGTTTCAGGACGGCGGCGTTCTGGCGCTGGGTGCTAACGTCTTCAACATGGCGTTTGCGGGCGTTCTGGCCGGGTATCTGCCTTATCACTTCTGGGGACCGCGGCGGCTGGCGTTCATCGCGGGCGGCGCGCTTTCCGTTCTGGCAGGCGCGGCCCTGGCCATAGTGGAATTGCTGGTTTCCGGGGTGCCTGTGCCGCGGCCCGCGCTGCTGGTTTCCTCCGGGATTTTCGCCGTCACGGCGCTGCTGGAAGGCCTGATCACGGCGGCCGTGCTGGAAGGCATCGAGAAGCTCAACCCGGGTTTCATCCGTAAGCCGGAGAAGACCCGGCCGCGCGCGCTCGCCGTAGTGGGACTCACGGCGGTGCTGCTGGCGGCCGTGGGGGTGCTGTTCGCATCGGCCTATCCCGACGGCCTGGAGAGCCTCGCCGAGAGCATCGGCATTGCGGACCGCGCCAGGACGCTGTTCGCCACTCCATTGATGGATTACGAGGCGCAGTTCTTCGGATCGCCGTGGATGCAAAAGGCGGCCGCCGGCCTGGCGGGTCTGGCGCTGATTTACGGGGTCTGCCTGATGATCGGGCGCTACGTCAGGCGGCAGAGGAGGGCCTGAGTGCATCATGTCGTCATCGAAAGGTGGAGCCGGGGCAGCAGTGTGCTGCATTCGCGCGATGCGCGGATCAAGCTGCTCGTAACGCTCGGTTACCTGATCGCGCTGGCGACCACGCCCGGGCTGACGCTTGCCCGCGCCGCACTCTACGCGGTTCCCATCGCCGCGGGAATTCAGCTCGGACGCCTGCCCGCGGGCGCGCTGCTGGCAAGAGCGGCTGTCGTGCTTCCGTTCTCGGCCACCTTCGCCCTCTTCAGCGTCATAGCGGGTGACACTGCACGCGCCGTGTCGTTGGTGGTAAAAAGCTATCTTTCGGCGGCGGCGGTGCTGGTGCTGGTGGGCACGACTCCGCTGCCCAAACTGCTGCGCGGGATGGAATTGCTGGGCGCGCCGCGGATGCTCACGCTGGTGGTTCAGTTCCTGTTCCGGTATCTGTTTGTGATTTCCGAGCATGCGCAGCACATGAGGCTGGCGGCGCTATGCCGCGGCTCGGGCGGCGCGCGCCTGCGGTTTCGCGCGGCGGCCGGCGCGGTGGCGGTGCTGTTCGCGCGGTCGTTCGGGCGCGCCGAAGGAATCCACCGGGCGATGCTGGCGCGGGGCTTCAGCGGCGAGACGCCGGCGCTCCCGATGGTCATCGATGCCGTGGATGTTTTGTTTCTGATCGTGGGGCTCGCTGCGGCCCTTGCCCTCCGGGTGATCCCATTATGAGCGAGCGGAAGCCGGTAATCGAGGTTCGCGGGCTGCGCTTTCGCTACGCAGACGGCACGATGGCGCTCGACGGCGTCGATTTCCGCCTGTACGCGGGCGAAACAGTGGCGCTGTTCGGCCGCAACGGGTCGGGCAAGACCACCTTTGTGCATCATCTGAACGGGTTGCTGCGCGGGGAGGGAGAGGTCACGGTTTGCGGCTTGCCGGTCAAGAAAGAAAACTTGCCCACGGTGCGCCGCAAGATCGGGCTGGTGTTTCAGGACTCCGACGAGCAGCTATTCATGCCTACGGTTTTGGAGGATGTGGCATTCGGCCCGCTGAACCTGGGCTTCGGCGCAGCCGAGGCGATCGAGGTGGCGCGCGCCGCGCTGCGGGAAGTCGGGCTGGAATCGCTGGCCAACAAAGCACCCTATCATCTCAGCGCAGGAGAGAAAAAACGAGTCGCGCTGGCAGGGATTCTGGCGATGCAGCCGGAAATACTTGTCCTTGACGAACCCACGACCTTTTTGGACCCGCCTTCCCAAAGCCAGTTGGCGAGCCTGCTCCGCTCTCTTCCGCAAGCCAAGCTCATCGTGACTCACGATGCGAATTTCGCACTCGCGTTAGCCACGCGCGCGGTGTTCTTCGAGAAGGGAAAGATCGTCGCCGAAGGTTCTGTCGAGGAAATTGTAGAGCGGTTCCAGTGGATCCCGCGCACACTTCGGGAACGCGAGTTCACCACGCACCAGGCGGAATGAGAGCGGCTTACTTTTGCTTCTGCGCGGCCGTTCGCTTGCGATATTCCGCCCAACGGCGCTTCTGCGCGGCGGCAATTCTCCTCCTCGCCGCCGGGCTGAGTTGACGCTTGCCACCAGTCTCTCGTGCTGTCGTTGTGGTGGTGGTCTGAGTGCGTCCGCGACGACGGCCCAGCAGAGCCTGCACCTCATCGATCTGTTCTTCGATTCTCCGCTTCTGAGCTTCCAGGCCTTCCAATGCGGCCGCCAACAAATTGGTATCTACGTTTTTTGCGCCTCTAGGCATTTTGCACCTGATAACACCATACCATAAGAAGTACTTACTAGTACGCTGATTTGCCGCACAAAGGGCTAAGTGAATTACAAAAAGCTGCTGGCTTACCGTGTTTGAGCTACTCGGAAGCCTGTCTAGCTTCCCGCCGTTGCGGCGCGCCGAAGCCTTTCCGGCGCTGCCCAAGTTAGCTCAGGCATACGGCCGATTCGCCGCGCCGGCTTTCAGAGTAGCTGTGAATTACGCTCGCAGATCACAGTAACCGGCCCGTCGTTGACGAGGTGGACCGCCATGTGGGCCTGAAATACCCCGGTCTCGACCGTCACGCCGCGGGCGCGGCAGGCTTCCACGAAGCATTCATACAGAGCGCGGGCCTGCTCGGGGCCGGCGGCGGCGTCGAAACTGGGCCGGCGTCCTTTGCGGGTGTCGCCATAGAGCGTAAACTGCGATACGACAAGCAAGGCTCCCCCGGCTTCCATTACGTCGCGGTTCATTTTACCTGCGTCATCCGGGAAGATACGCAATCCGGTGATTTTCTCGGCAAGGTAATGGGCCTCGGCGGGGGTGTCCGTTTTGGCAACGGCCAGTAATACCACCAAACCTTTCCCGATGGAGCCAACCACCTGTCCATCCACCTGGACAGAGGCCTCGCTAACCCGCTGGAGAACAGCTCGCATATGGTATAAGTGTAGGCGAAACGAGAGAGGCGCATCGGTGATCGAAACTTATGCATACGCCCGCGCGGGATTCCTCGGCAATCCCAGCGACGGCTATTTCGGGAAGACGATTTCGTTTCTCGTGCGGAATTTCCGTGCTCGAGTGCTGCTGTATCCGAGCGCGCGGCTGGAGATCAAGCTTTCCAAGGCGGATACGCCAGTATTCGAGAACCTGGAAGACTTGTACAAGACCACCCGCTGGCGCGGCTACTACGGCGGCATACGCATTATCCAGGCCTGCATCGTGAGATTCATGGATTACTGCCGCGAGCAGGGCATCGAACTGCCGGACCGCAACTTCACTATCGAATACGAGAGCACGATTCCGATGCGTCTCGGACTGGGAGGCTCCAGCGCGATCATCACCGCCGCGCTGCGCGCGCTCTGCGCCTATTACCAGGTGGAGATTCCCAAGCCGATCATGCCGAACCTCGTCCTTGAGACGGAGACGAAGGAGCTCGGCGTGCCCGCCGGCTTGCAGGACCGCGTGATCCAGACCTACGAGGGCCTGGTCTACATGGACTTCTGCAAAGAACTGATGGAGCAGCGGGGGTACGGCAACTACGAGCCGCTCGATCCCGCACTGCTTCCCAACGTTTACGTCGCCTACCGAACCGCGCTTAGCGAAGGGACCGAGGTCTTCCACAATAACGTTCGCGAACGGTGGCGCCGCGGCGATCCCGACGTTGTCCAGGCCATGCAGACATGGGCGAGTTACGCCGAACAAGGGCGGGCGGCGCTGCTTGCCCGCGATTACGCGACGCTGGACCGCCTCGTCAACGCCAACTTCGACCTGAGGGCAAAGATTTATAACGTTGGCGAGGGCAATCTTCAAATGATCCGCACGGCGCGGTCGGTTGGCGCGACCTCAAACTTTGCGGGCTCGGGCGGAGCCATCGTGGGAACGTACAAGGACGACGCGATGTACGACGCCCTGGTGGAAGCAATGCGGCCGCTCGGGGTGGCGGTGATCCGTCCGATAGTGGTCCCCCCGCCCAAACGGTAAAAAAAGAAGCCGGCGCTTACGGCCGTTCCAGATACTTTTGGTAGAGCCGGAGGTGCTTGTTGCTCAGGTCCACCGCTCTGCCTTTGATAAACGCCATTTTGACCTGGGTACGGACCTCCAGCGGATCGCCGTCGGTCACGATGAGGTCCGCCCATTTGCCCATGTCGATGGAGCCGATTTGATCGGCCACGCCCCAAATTTCCGCGGCATTCAGAGTCAAAGCCTTGAGTCCCTCTTCGTACGGCAACCCAAAGGCCACCGCTGCGGCGGCCTGGTAGGGCAGGTTTCGAGCGAATTGAGTGCTGAAGCTGCCGAAGGCGAACTTGACGCCCGCTCTGTAGAGTTCCCCGGGAGCTGTGAACGGCTTGTCATAGGGATCGTCTTCTTCGGCGGGTAGCGCGAGCGTCGGTCCGAGAATCAGGGGAATGTTTCTGGCCTTGAGGTCGGCCGCGACTCTCCAGGCGTCGGTCGCGCCGGAGATGATGATCCTGAGTTTCTCCCTTTCGGCGAAGGCGATGGCATCCTTGATGGCGCGCTCGCGCGCCGCCTGCACAACCAGCGGGAGTTTCCCTTCGAGCACGGGCAACATTGCCTCGTACTTCAGGTCGGTTTCAAACCCGGCCGGCGCGGCGGCCTTGGCCTTCTGGTAGCGCCGCGCATCCTCGAAAAACCGGCGCAGCTCCTGGATGCGGCGCTCGTAGTTGCGTTTCTGCTCGGCGAACGGCACCGCGCCGGTTCTGGCTCTGGAGCCGGAGCGCGCCTGGATGACCGGGAACTGAAGCACCATTGCAGCCGACGGAGCGATGGCCATCTCTTGCCAGGTCCAGCCGTCCAGGTGAATGAGCGCGGCCTG
The DNA here is from genome assembly GCA_029776225.1 of Acidobacteriota bacterium. Classification (GTDB taxonomy): domain Bacteria; phylum Acidobacteriota; class Terriglobia; order Bryobacterales; family Bryobacteraceae; genus Fen-330. Next base: position 84,804 of record JAKOTR010000011.1, read on the forward strand.
GCCGGCAACGAGCGTGCCGGTGGGCGCGGCAATTGCGCTCGTGATTCCATTGGCGCGCGTCACCGGGATATGCTCGCTGGCCGGGTTAATCGCAATGATTGCCCTGACCTGCGGGTTGAAGTCGCCGATCTCGGCCGCGTCATTGGTTTCGCGAACCGAGCCGATCTCCGACAGACCGATCTGGCTCGCCGAATCGATCAGGCCGGGATAGACGTGCAGGCCCTTCACGTCGATTATCCGGACTCCTTTGGGAGCGGCGATCTTGGCGCCAACTTCGACGATTCTGCCGTCGCGCACCAGCACGGCGCCATTCGGAATATCGGGCCCAGACACCGGGTGCACCGTCCCGCCGCGCAGCAGAAAGCTGTCGCTGTTTGCGGCCCTCAGCGAAAAAGAGCACAGCACGATGAGCAGCAGCGTTCTTGTCATGACGGCCTCCTGGCGGGCGCCGCGGATTGTTTCTGGCGCTCGCGAGCTTTTTCGATCAGTGCTTTCTTTTCCCTCTCCCGGGCGGTGCGCTCGGTGGCGTCGCGGTCGCGGTCGAAGTACACTTCGCCGTCGATGATGACTTTCTGCACCTTGGCGTAACTGGAGAGCGGATGCCGGTCGAAGATGACCAGGTCGGCGTCCTTGCCGATCTCGATGGAGCCCACGCGGTCCTCTATGCCGAGCTGCCTGGCGGGCATGATGGTAATCATCGCCAGCGCGTCGTTTTCGCTCACGCCGCCGTACTTCACCACTTTGGCGGCTTCCAGGTTGAGACGGCGCATCAGCTCGGCGTCGTCGGAGTTGAGCGAGACCTGCACGCCCTTCTTAAACATGAGCGCGGCGTTGTAAGGGATCGCGTCGGCGACCTCCATCTTGTAAGCCCACCAATCGCTGAACGTAGTCGCGCCGGCATTGTGCGCTGCGATTTCCTTGGCCACTTTATAGCCTTCGAGCGCGTGAACGAGCGCGTGGATGCGGAAGCCGAACTCATCGGCAAGCCGCAGAATCATGAGGATCTCGTCGGCGCGATAGCAGTGCGCGTGAACCAGGCGCTTGCCTTCGAGCACTTCCACGAGCGGTTCGAGCTTGAGGTCCTTGCGCGGAGGCAGCGCGCGCTCGCCGCGTTTTACCTTCGCTTCGTACTCGCGCCAGGCGTCGCGGTAATTGCGCGCTTCCGTGAACGCCTGGCGAATCACATCCTCGACGCCCATGCGGGAAGCCGGGTAGCGCGGCGGCGTTTGTCCCGTGGGATTGCCGCGGCGCTTGGGGTTTTCTCCTAGCGCCAGTTTCAGAATCGGCTTGGCGTTCCCAAACAGGATGCCGGCGGCGTTCTTTCCCCAGCGCATCTTGATTACCGCGCTCTGCCCTCCGACGGCGTTGGCGCTGCCGTGCATTATGGCCGCGGTAGTCACGCCGCCCGCGAGCGCCCGGTAAATGGCGATATCTTCCGGATTGAGCACGTCCTCAATCGTGACCATTGAGGAGACCGAGATACTGCCTTCGTTCACGCTCTCCGAGGCGATGTGCGAGTGCGGGTCGATGATGCCGGGCATGACGTACTGGCCGGCGGCATCGATGATTTCCGCGCCGCTGGGGATCACGATCTTTTCGCCAAAGGCCTCGATCTTGCCGTCGCGCAGAAGAACGGAACCTTTGAAGTTGCCCTTGGTGATCGTGATTACGTTCGCGTTGCGGATCACCACCGGCGGCGCAGCAAGCGCCGGGAGAAGCGCCGCCATGAGAAGAACGCCAGCCCGCCTCATCGGTTTGCCTCCCTTTCTTCAGCCGGCTCCGGCAACGGCTCGTATTTCACGCCGTCTACGAAGATGTATTTGATTTGCGTTCTCTCAGCGAACAACTCGCCGTCCGTGATTACGAGGTTGGCGATCTTGCCCCGGTCGATGCTGCCGAGGCGGTCGGCTACGCCGTAAATTTCCGCCGGACTGAGCGTGAACGCCCGCACCGCGTCGGCGTGCGAGAGCCCCGCGTCCAGCGCGCGTTTGACGGCCTTCCGGAGGTCGCGCATGGGAATGCCGCCTGTGTAGAAGGCGAAGCGGCATCCGGCCTTGGCGAGTTCCGCTGGCGAGGATGGCGCCAGTTCCCGCAACCGGAGGATGCGGAGGCTGTCCATGCGCTCGGGATCTTCCTCGCGCCCGCGCTCCGGCCACCTCAAATTGATCAGCAGCGGCGTGCCCGTCTTGCGCAGCACATCCGCTGCGCGGTAGGCCTCGTGGCCGCCATAGAGCACGGCGGGTGTTTTGAGCTCCGCGGCGAACTTCAGCATGCGCTCGATCTCGACGGCGCGCGAGGCCGGCAGCAGAATACGCGGGGCTTCCAGCACCCCCTCAAGCGCGCGGTCATACGGAAGCCTCTGCGCGCCGTTGGCGCGGCTTGCGTACTGCTGCCTGGCCAGCTTGTAGTGTTCGGCATCGAGGTAGACCTGCCGGATGTAAGCCATCACGCCCATCAGCGAACTGGGGAAGCCGCCAGAGCCTGCGGTGCTCAGCGTGAGGTACATCCCGGCCGGCGTCGCCACCACCATGTCCCCCGGCCTTTCGCCCGCCAGAGCGATCACGGCTCCTTGCCCGGCGAACATGCCCCGCTGCGGGAAGGTGACTGCGTTGGTGAACCCGGCGTTGCGCGCGCTCTCGATGCGGCGGTCCGCCGGGTTGATCATGTCAGCCGCGCGAAGCCAGCTTGTGGTCGCGGGACGATCTTCCGGCCCGCGCGCCGGCGTTTGTTGGGCGGCAGGCGGCGACCGCCTCTGTCCTGCGGGCGCATCCGCGGGCTCTGCCTCGGCGAGCCCGAGCGTACTCAGGGAGTCAATCAGGCCTGGATAGACGATCAGGCCATGGCCATCGATCACCCACGCGTCGGCGGGGATATCCACGTTGGCGCCGACATCCTGGATCAGCCCGCCGCGGATCAGCACCGTGCCTTTTTCCAGCGTCGCCCCGCTCACCGTGACTATCCGGGCGCCGCGTATGGCGTATGTTGAGGGCGGTTTCGCGTGAACGCCGGCCGCCCCTAAAGAGAGCAGTAAGAGCAGGATCGTACTCTTCATGATTACCTGCCTGCTTCAGCCGTACCGGCGGGAACAAAGTTCAGATCCCGATATCGGTATACTGTGAGACTTAGATGGTAATCCGAAAGAAAATCCGGTACAAGGATGCCGGTGTGGACATAGACGAGGCTGACCGCGCTGTATCCCACATCTCGCGGCTCGCAAAAAAAACCTTCACGCGCGGCGTTCTGACAGGCATTGGCGCATTCGGCGCCGGCTTCCAGCTCACCGGCTGGAAGAAACCGGTGCTTATCAGCTCGGCCGACGGCGTGGGCACCAAGCTCAAAGTGGCCTTCGCCATGGGACGCCACGATACGGTGGGTTGCGACCTGGTCAACCACTGCGTGAACGACATAGCCGTTCAGGGCGCGCGCCCGCTGTTCTTCCTCGACTATTTCGCCACCGGCAAGCTCGACGCCGAGGTGATGCGGGACGTGGTCAGCGGACTGGCGAAAGCCTGCCGGGAGAACGGCTGCGCGCTGATCGGCGGCGAGACGGCGGAGATGCCGGGGCTGTACGCCGAGGGTGAATACGATCTGGCCGGATTCATCGTCGGAGCCGTCGAACGCAACCGGCTGCTCACGGGGGCGAGCATCCGCGCGGGCGACATCGTTCTCGGGTTGCCATCCACCGGACTGCACACGAACGGCTATTCGCTGGCTCGCAAGCTGTTCTTCGAAGTCGCCGGCTACGGCGTGAAAACGTTTCTTCCGGAACTCAACTGCACCGTGGGAGAGGAGCTGCTCAAGGTGCACCGCAGCTATCTCACGCCCATCCAGACGCTGCTGTCCGAGGGCGTGCTGAAGGGCGCGGCGCACATCACCGGCGGCGGCATGTCCGACAACATCCCGCGGATTCTGCCTGCCGGGCTGGCCGTGGAGATCGCGAACGGGACCTGGCCCGTGCTGCCGGTTTTCGAAGTGCTCGGAAAGCTCGGGAACATTCCGGAAGACGACTACCGGCGCACCTTCAACCTCGGAATTGGGATGGCGCTGGTGGTGGGACGGCGCAATCTGGCGCACGCCCGCCGCGTCCTCGACGGACTGAAGGAAACCTATTACGAAATCGGCCGGGTCGTGGAGGCGAAACGCGGGCAGCCGCGCGTGATTTATCTATGAAACGTTTGGGAATTCTCATTTCGGGTCGCGGCTCGAACTTCGAGGCTATCGCCGACAGCATCGATGCAGGCCGCATCCCCAATGCGGAAATCGCCGTGGTGATCTCCAACCGCCCCGAAGCGCGCGGTGTGGAAACGGCGCGCCGGCGCGGTCTGAACACCGTGGTGATCCCCTCGAAAGGACTCGACCGCGAGACGTACGACCGCATGGTCGTCGAGGAACTGCGGAAAAACCAGGTGGATCTGGTTTGTCTGGCGGGTTTCATGCGGCTGCTGAGCGCGTGGTTCGTCGAGCAGTACCCGCTGAAGATTCTGAACATCCATCCGTCGCTGCTGCCGTCCTTCCCCGGACTCGACGCGCAGCACCAGGCCCTCGAACACGGCGTGAAGGTCAGCGGCTGCACGGTTCACTTTGTGGACGCCTGCCTGGACTCCGGTCCGATCATTCTTCAGGCTGCGGTTCCGGTGCTCAACGACGATACGGTGGAGACGCTTTCCGCGCGGATCCTGAAGGAAGAGCACCGCATTTACACCGAGGCCATCAACATCGTCCTCTCGGGTAAGTTCCGCATCGAGGGGCGGCGGGTGATTCTTACCTGATCCCCGCGGGCGCGGGGCCCTGTGGCCCGGCCGGCCGGTAAGGAGCGGCCAAATCCCGGCGATCTGGTAAGATGGAGGACTTGCCGCCTGTATGGACCATATTCTGTCTATAGTTTTATTCACGCCGCTGGCGGGGCTGCTAGTTCTCCTGCTGATCCCCTCCTCGAAGCCGAACGCGATCAAGCTCTGGGCGAATATCGCGTCGCTTGCCGGCTTCCTGGTCTGCCTGCCGCTGATTTTCCGGTTCGACACCAGCCAGGATTTCCAGTTCGTCGAGCGCGCGGACTGGATTCCAGCCATCGGCGCCTCGTATTATCTCGGCATCGATGGCTATGCGCTGCTGCTGGTAGTGCTCACGGCGCTGCTGGGGTTCATCGCCATCCTGTCGAGCTGGAACGCCATCGACACGCGGATCAAGGAATACTACGCGAACTTCCTCGCGCTGCAAACGGCGATGCTGGGCGTGTTCATGGCCCGCGACTTCCTGCTGTTCTTCATCTTCTGGGAAGTCGGGCTGGTGCCGATGTACCTGATCATCGCGATCTGGGGAGGCCCGCGCCGCGTGTACTCGTCCTTCAAGTTCCTCGTGTACACGTTCATCGGGTCGGTGGTGATGTTCCTGGGCATCCTGGCGCTCTACTTCGCCCACTACAACCAGTTCCACGTTTACAGCTTCGCCATCGACGACCTGATGCGAACCAGCCTTTCCGGCGCCATGCAGTGGTGGGTCTTCTGGGCGCTGTTCGCCGGCTTCGCGGTGAAGGTGCCGATGTGGCCGCTGCACACCTGGCTTCCGGACGCCCACACCGAAGCGCCGACGGCCGGTTCGGTCATCCTGGCCAGCGTGCTGCTGAAGATGGGCACCTACGGCTTTCTGCGCTTCTCGCTGCCGATGCTTCCCGATGCGGCCAGAGACCCGTCGGTGGTCAACGTGGTGGCGCTGCTGTCGATTGTCGCCATCGTCTACGGCGCGCTGGTCTGCCTGATGCAGAAGGACTGGAAGAAGCTGATCGCCTATTCGTCGGTTAGCCACCTCGGCTTCTGCACGCTGGGCATCTTCACGCTGAATCCGGCGGGAATCACCGGGTCGATTCTCCAGCAGATCAATCACGGCATCTCGACCGGCATGCTGTTCCTGCTTGTGGGAGTGGTCTATGAACGGCGGCACACGCGCGAGATCGCCGAATACGGCGGCCTGCTGCGCGCCATGCCGGTGTTCACCATCGTCTTCTTCGTCACCGCGCTCAGCTCGATGGGCATGCCCGGGCTGAACGGCTTTATCGGCGAAATCACGATTCTGAAGGGCGCCTATCAGATGTCCTTCAACTGGGCGTTCTGGTGCGTGGTCGGCATCGCGCTCGGAGCGGCGTACCTGATCTGGCTGTTCCAGCGGACGGCGCTTGGCGACATCTCGGAGAAAAACGCCAAACTGCCTGATCTTTCGCCCCGCGAGATCGCGGTGTTTGCCCCGCTGCTCGTGTGCGTGTTCTGGATTGGCCTGTATCCCAAGCCGTTCTTCCAGGTGCTCGAGCGGCCTGCGGCGCAGATCGTGGAGCGGGTGCGTCCAGGCTACTTTGCCGAGCAAGGTCTGCCCAACCCGCTGCAAGCGCCGGCGGCCTCAACCGCCGCGTCCGGACTCCAGGCCGAATAGCGCCGGGCACCGCCGTCCAGGAGTGCCTAACATAGAAGCGTGGGCACCTTACGAGTTGTCTTGATCTGTTTGGCCACGGCGGTGCTGGCGGCCCCTCCGGCGTTTTGCCAGTTGAGGTCCACGGTCTCCGGCGGGCAGGAGGACGTCAAGCTGCCCAGCGGCAAGTCCCAGAAAGACGAAATCCTCAAGGCCGACCATAAGAAATCGCTTTCCGATCTCGAGAAGCTTATCGAGCTGGCCGGTGAGCTCCAGGCGGAAATGGAAAAGAACGACTACATCGTCCTCTCGGTTTCGTCGCTGAAAAAGGCCGAAGAGATCGAGAAGCTCGCCAAACGAATACGGAAGCGGTTGAAGCGGTGAGTAGGAAGTTTTTCGCGCTGTGGTTGGCCGCTGTGGGCGCCAGCGCCCTGTTATGCGCCGAGCCGGCGCCGTTGCTGGTGTATATCCCCGGCTCTTCGGGCCAGGTTCCTCAGCTTCAGGGCTGGGAGGTCGTGCCGGTCCGGGCGGTTCCGGACGACAGCGGAATCGCGGCTATTGAAAGCGCCATCGAGACCGCGCGGAAGCGGCGTGAAATCGACCCGGTGCGCACCTACATTGCGGGCGACGGCGAAGGCGCCGCGGCTGTGTTCTACGCCGCGTCGAGAAGGCCGGATCTCTGGGCCGCGGCTCTTGCGCTCGGGGGCAATCCCAAGGCTGCGATCGACACGGGCCGCCTGTTCGGCGGCAACACGGCGCTCGTGCCGGTCCTTTGGCTGGTTGCCGGGAACGAAAGCCCCTTGCTGCGGAGATCCAAAGAGAAACTGGCCGCGGCGGGATTCAACCTGAAGTTGCTGCCTCAAAATACGACCCTGCAGGAAGCTCTGGCGCAGCTCGCCGGTCACTCGCGTTACGCAACGCCTTCCGAAGTGGATTGCGAGACGGGCAGCCTGGCCTTCGGCCGCTGTTACTGGGTTGAGATCACCAAATTCGATCCCGGGCAGCGCAATGACGTTCTGCCCACGACGCGCGTCGTCCCGGGTTCCGGCGCCGGCCTGGCGGTCGGCGGCTTTGGCTTCAACCCCGGCGCGCCGGGACCGGGCGTCCTGGTGGAATGGCTCCCGGACAACTACAAAGGTCCCCTCAAGCTGGGCGACCGCATTGTTGCGGTGGCCGGAAAGGAAATCACCGACGGCTACGCCTACGTCAACATGATGGATGACATCCAGGCGGAAAAGCGTGTCGGGGTGATTCTCCAGCGCGGTAAGGAGCGCATCCGCATCGAGACCCGGATCGTTCTGCCGCAACGCAGCGAGACGTTCACCGCGCGCGTGCAGGCGCGGTATTTCCCGGACTCGAAAGAAGTGCTGGTGATCAGCCGCGGAGTCGGAGAGCTGCGCCTCATGCTGCCCGAATACTGGGCGCCCGCCGGCATCAACTGGAACGGGAACCAGCTCGGGACAGCGGATTCCGCCGGTTGCTGGGTGCTGGCGCCGGGCCAAAAGGCGCGGAAGTGCTCTTGATCCCCTACTTCACAACGCTGAGGAGACTGGAATAATCGTCCGTCCAGAGGCGGAATCCCGGCACGGGCTGGAGTATTTCTGCTTGGAGCGGCTCGTGCAGCTTGTCGTGTGCTTCTTCGTCTACCACCAGCACCCACGAAGAGGAATAGCAGAGGCGGTGGTTCCCGGGCTCATCTAACGAGGTATAGAGGGCCGACCTGTTGAACCGCTTGGCCGCGCTCGCGATTACCGGTTCCAGCTCCAGGTACTTGTTTGAGATGTTCATCGCGAGCACACCGCCGGGAGCGAGATGCCGCAGATAGGTGCGGAAAGCCTCCTCGGTCAGAAGGTGGACGGGAACCGAGTCCCCGGAAAAGGCGTCCATCACGAGCACGTCGAAGCGTTGGTCCGGTTCGCGCTCGAGCGACAGGCGGGCGTCGCCCAACACGATTTCGACCTTCGCCTTGCTGTCGCGCAGGAAGGTGAACTCGGAACGCGCAAGCTCGACGACGAGGGGATTGATTTCGTAGATGCGGATGGTGTCGCCCGGACGGCCGTATAGCGCAAGAGTGCCGGTTCCCAGACCGACCACGCCGATTCGGCGCGGCGCGCCGGCGCCTTCCAGCAGCACCTTCCCGACGCCGCTTTCCTCGCAATAATAGCTGGTCGGTTTGTGGCGGTAGCCTTCGTCGAGGAACTGCACTCCGTGGATAATCGCGCCATGCAGCAGCTCCCGGCGTGGTCCGAGACCGTCGCCGGGGTCGAAGTCTCGCACCCGAAGCTGTCCGTAAAAATTCCGCGCGGCGATGCGGCAGCCTTGCAGCTTCTCGCCCGCGGTGACGCCCATCACGATCGTATACGCTATGACAACGGCGGCGAGTATCCAGGCCAGGTCCTCAACCCGCTTTGCCACCAACCGCATTTCGCGAATCAGCACAATTGCCGTGAGCGCCGCGCAGAGCGCCAGCCCAAGCGGGAGTTCAAAGTAACCGTTGAACAGTACCGGCGCCACGAGCCCTACGAATACGCCGCCGAGCGCGCCGCCAAAAGCGAGCATCAGATAGAACGCCGTCAGGTAGCGCGGGTGGGGTTTGAGCCGCACCAGTTCGCCGTGGCACATCATGCAAAAGACAAACAGCGCCCCCGTGGCAAGGCCCACGGTCTTGAGAACTCCGATCGTGGCCTGCCCGGGCCACAGCATGTACGCCACCACGCCAAGCGCCACCGCTAGCAGCGGCATGAAGATCCCGCGGTGGTACAGCCGCGGCGCTTCGAAGCAGATGATGAAGCTCAAAAGGTAAGCACTCAGCGGCAAAACCCAGAGGAACGGGATGGCGGCCACGTCCTGCGTAAGATACGTGGTGATTGACAGCAGCAGGATGGAGGCGGTTGCCGGCAGCGTCACCCAGAGCGCGCGCTCGTGCCGGCCGGGTGGGGCGGCAGGCGGCATCGGAGCGGCGCTCTTCATCGCGTGGCCGCCCCGGCTTCGCCAGGCGACGGCAGCCGCCAGCAGCACGAAACAGGCGTAGGCGCCCGACCAAATCCAGGCCTGCGCCCGCACGCTGAGGTTCGGCTCCACCAGCACCGGGTAGCTCAGCAGCGCCGCCAACGAGGCAAGATTCGAAAGCGCATACAGCCTGTAGGGAGTCTTGCCGGCGTGTGTTCGCGCGTACCACGCCTGAAGCAGCGGGCTGGTGGTCGAAAGCAGGAAGAACGGCAACCCCACGGTTGCCGCCAGCAGCAGCAGAATGTGCCCCTCAGGGTAAGTGGCCGGCGCGGACTTCCAGGACTCCCCGGGCATTACCGGCAGCACCGCCAGGCTCGCCAGCAGCGCCGCCGAGTGGACCGCGGCCTGTTTGCGCGCGCTCAGCCGCTCGTTGAGCCAGTGCGCGTACACGTATCCCAGCAGCAGCGCCGCCTGGAAGAACACCATGCACGTGTTCCACACCGACGATGCGCCGCCGAACCACGGCAGAATGATCTTCGCGATCAGCGGCTGGATCTGAAACAACAGAAACGCCGCCAGGAACACGGCGCACGCGTAAAGCACCATCCCGCAATGGTAGCGCGCCGGATGCGGGCTTCGGGGAGAGCAGGACCCGCAAGTGGTCTCTTCCAGCAACGCTGCCCGGCGCCGCTTCCTCTGGTTTTGCCTGTGTATTCTGAAAGATAGATGCCTGACGGACCCGACTTTCCGACTGGCCGGGATCCCCTTGCAAGTGAAGAACTTTCCCCCGCGCTCGGGATCAGCCGGAGGACGCTGGTATTCGTGTTTCTCGCCGCCGCCGCGCTGTTTGCGGTGACCAGCATCGCCGCCGGCCGGTACCACCGCGCGCAGGCCGCCAGGGCGGAGGAATTTTTCGCGCGGGGCGGGCGCCTCGCCGCTCAGAATAAGGGCCGCGAGGCCCTCCAAGCCTATCAAAACGCCCTCGCCATCGAACGCAATAACACCCGCTACCGTCTTGCCGTCGCCCTGGAATTAATGAATCTTGGCCGGCCCAGAGAGGCGGCAATCTATTTCCATGAATTGCTTCGGGCCGACCCGGCCAGCGCGATTCCCAACCTCATGCTGGCGCGCATCGCCGCGTCGGACGGAGATATCGATGGCGCGATGAAGTTCTACCATCGCGCTGTCTTCGGCTACTGGCCGCCGGGCTCCGAGCAGAAGCGGACCGAGGCGCAGTGGGAACTCGTGGACTTCCTGCAAAAGAACGGCACCCGCAAGCAGGTGCTGGCCGAGCTGCTGCAACTGGATCAGATGCCGATCGATGTGGATGAGAGGAAGCGCGTGGCCGGCCTGCTGGTAGAGTACGGAGCGCCCGGCCAGGCCGCGGATATTTTCCGGGATCTCCTGAGCCTGGACAGCCGGGACGCTCAGGCGTGGGCAGGGCTTGGCGAAGCCAACCTGATGCAGGGCCTGTACCTTGAGGCTCGAACGGCCTTCCGCCGCGCCGCGCGGTGGAGCCCGGACGACCGCTCGATCCGGCAGAAGCTGGAATTGACGGAAGCCGTGATCGGTCTCGACCCTACGATTCGTGGGCTCGGCCAGGACCAGCGCTTCGCGCGCAGCCAGAAGCTCTTGCGGCTGGCGATCTCCGCGCTGGATGAGTGCGTGGAGGAGGGCGCCTCTGTGCCCGAGCCGGAGCGGAAACTCGTCGAGACCGCGCGGAAGGCGGCCGCCGCCCATCCCCGCCGGTCCGCTTACACCACGGCCATCGACGATAACATCTCGCTGGCCGAGCGGCTTTGGCAATTGCGGACTTCTCTTTGCGCTTCCCCGGATTCCAGATACGAGGCCCTTGCGCGGGTGCTCACCCGGTTGTCAGAGTGATGCCGATCCCCTTCGCCTCCGTATTCCGAAACTCCGCCCGCAGCCTCCGGTTGCCGGGGCTGAACGAGACGCAGCGGTTCCTGATGCTCTCGATCCTGATCGGAGTGTTCGCCGGCCTGCTGGTGGTGTGTTTCCATCTAACCATCCAATTCATCCGGTGGATTTCGATCGATCCCGCTCCGGGCGCAAGCGCCTTGCGGAAGGTGCTTTCGCCGGCCATCGGCGCGCTCATCGCGGTGCTGCTGACATATAGGGTTTTCAGGGCCGCCCGGGGCAGCGGCGTGAGTAACACCAAGGCGGCGGTGTATATCTCAAACGGGCGAGTGCCGTTCGGCGCGGTGATCGGGAAATTCCTGGCGTGCTCGGTGTCGATCGGCACTGGAAACTCGCTCGGCCCGGAGGACCCGTCGCTGCACATGGGTGCGGGCGTGGCGTCCGCGCTCGGCCGCGCGTTCCGGCTCACGCGCGAGAGGATGCGGCTCATCGCGCCGGTCGGCGCGGCAGCCGGGCTGGCCGCAGCGTTCAACACGCCGATCGCCGCGGTCCTGTTCGTGATCGAAGAAGTGGTGGCGGGCTGGAGCGCGGCGGTGCTCGGTTCCATCGTGCTTTCCGCGGTCTCCGCGGCGGTGGTCGTCCGGTGGTTCTTGGGCGATCAGCCGCTGTTTCTCGTTCCGCAGTTCGAGCTTACCAGCGCCACGGAGCTGCTGCTATACGCGCTGGTGGGTCTCATCGGCGGCCTGCTCTCCGTGGTCTTCGTCAGAACGATTGAGAAGCTCAGGACGTGGCTGGAGCGCTTCCCGCCCAACACGGCCTATCTGCGGTCTGCCGCCGCCGGGCTCGCCGTCGGCATCACCGGAATCTGGCTCCCGGAAGTGATGGGAGCGGGCTACGACGCCATCGAGGGCGCCATGCACAACCGTTTCGCCTGGGACATGCTGGTGATCCTCGCTCTGGCCAAGATGGGGGTGACGTTGCTGTGCTTCGGCGCCGGCACGCCGGGAGGGATGTTCGCCCCGACGCTGTTTATCGGGGGCATGATCGGCGGCGGCATCGGCGGCCTGGCCTCGCTCTACTGGCCGTTTCCGAGCAGCGGCGCGAGCGCCTACGTGCTGGTCGGCATGGGAACCTTTTTCGCGGGCGTGTTTCGCGCGCCGATGACCTCGATCTTCATGGTCTTCGAGGTCAGCGCAACGTACGTGATCATCCTGCCGGTCATGATCGCCAACACGGTGGCGTTCCTGGTATCGCGGCGCCTGCAGCCCAAGCCGTTTTTCAGCATGGTGGCCCGTCACGAGGGGCTGGATCTGCCTTCGCTCGAAGAGGAGCGGGAAGCGCAGCCTGCGCGCGTGGAGGATGCCATGTCGCCTGCGGCGGGCGTCCTGGACCCGGACACGACCGTCGCCGCCGCCCTCGAGGCCATCCAGCTCGACGAGGCCGTGCTCGTGTCGCTGGATCAGGGCGCATGGTGCCACGTCAGCTCTCAGGATCTTGAAGCCGCACTCCTGAGAGGCGGCGGCGAACGCAAGCTCAGGGACGAGTTCCCCCTCACGCCCCTGCCGCGCCTCTTCCCGGATCTTCCCTTGGAAACGGCGCTGCGCCTGCTCGGCTCGCATCCGGTGCTGCCGGTGTCCAGCCGCATGCGCCCCTACCGGCTTCTGGGCGTACTGACGCTCAGGGACGTCTATCGCGTCTACGAAATCGAAGAACCGGCGAAGCTGGCCTAGCGGTCGACGGTTCGCCGCGCGTGCTGCCTTTGAAATTGAGATAATGGCATCGGCGAATCTGAATAGCTGGAGCGTGGCATGAACTCCGATTTCTCACGACGCAACTTCCTGGCTGCGGGGCTGGCGCTGCCCGCGGCGAATGCTGTTCCCGCAAACTCGCTTTTCTCCGCGCCGGAGCCGCCGGCGGGACAGGGCCTTGCCTACCGCGTCCTCGGCAACACCGGCCTGAAGGTCACCACCGTCGGTTTCGGCTGCATGATCACCTCCGATCCCACGGTGATCACCCGGGCGGCGGACATGGGCATCAATTACTTTGACACTGCCCGCGTGTATCAAAACGGCAACAACGAGCGCATGGTCGGCGCCGCGCTGGGCTCCAGGCGCAAGAACGTCGTTCTCTCGACCAAGGTGGGCGCCAAAGACAAGGCGGGAGCCCTCAGGGATCTCGAAACGAGCCTGAAGGAGCTCGGGACCGACTATGTCGATATCTGGTATCTGCACGGCAAAGACAGCCCCGAAGCGCTGACGGACGAACTGCTCGAGGCGCAGGAAACCGCCCGCAAGGACGGCAAAATACGCTTTGCCGGAGTGAGCACGCACCGTGTTGCCGCCATCGCCGATGCCGTGATCAAGACGGGCAAATTGCAGGTGGTGCTGGCCTCCTACAACTTCACCATGGGCGCCGACGCCGAAGATGCGATCAACAAGCTGCACAAGGCAGGTATCGGCGTGGTGGCGATGAAGGTGATGGCGGGAGGCCGGCGTGGGCGGCAACCGAGGCCGGAATTGAGCCGTCCCGGCGCCATGGCGGCGGCGCTGCGGTGGGTGTTGAAAAACCAGGGGGTTGCGACCTCCGTCCCCAGCATGACGGACATCGAGCAGCTTGAAGAGAACTTCAAGACGATGTCGCAGAAATTCTCCGACGCCGACCAGAAGATCCTCACGGCGCGGCTCGAGGAGATCCGGACGGAATACTGCCGCATGTGCGGCCGGTGCGACGGCAAATGCCCCCAGGGCCTGCCCGTTTCCGACGTGCTGCGCTATCTCACTTACGCCGAAGGCTACGGTCAGTTTGCGCTTGGCCGCGAGCACTTCCTGCAATTGCCCGAGCGGCTGAGGAGCGTGCGCTGCGGCGAATGCGCTTCGTGCCCGATCCGCTGCCCGAACGGCGTGCAGGTCACCAGGCGGCTGATCCGCGCCCAGGAGCTTTTCGCGTAGGCACCCCGGAGCGGTCTGCTGAACCCTTGTTTTTCCGCGTTAAACCCGTTGTTGGAAACGCGCGGGGGCCAGTGGCGTATACTACGGCTTTGTAGGACGAATCCACTTCGGAGTTGACGATGGCAGCCGTGGACTCTCTCAATCTATCCAGGGTCAGCCGGAAGTCGGAGGAGGCGCCGGACCCCGACGCCGAGCTGGCCCGAAAAGCTTTGTATTACATGTTCCTGATGCGCGAAGTGGAAGAACGCATCGAGAAAAGGCTCTACCGGCAGGGCAAAATTGTGGGCGGCGTTTACGTCGGCCGCGGGCAGGAGGCGATCTGTGTAGGGGCGGGGCTGGCCGCCGATCCGCAGGATGTTCTGTTCCCTTGCCACAGGGATATGGCGTTGTATTTCATCCGCGGGATCCAGCCAAGGGAGGTGCTGGCCCAATACATGGGGCGTGTGGGCGGCCCAACGCGCGGCAAAGACGGCAACATGCACATGGGCGACCTGAACCGCCGCATTGTGGCGATTATCAGCGCGATGGCGGCGTCCGTGCCGGTGTCTGCCGGAGCGGCGATGGCGCTGAAGTATCAGGGCAGCCGCAATTGCGTCCTCGTCTTCTTCGGCGACGGCGCAACCAGCCGCGGGGACTTCCACGAGGGCATCAATATGGCCGCCGTGATGAAGGCGCCCCTCGTGTTGATCTGCAATAATAACGCCTACGCTTACTCGACGCCGGTGCACAAGCAGATGGCCTGCGCGAACGTGGCCGACAAAGGCCCGGGTTACGGCGTGCCCGCCGAAATCGTTGATGGCAACGACTTCTTCGCGGTGCACCGCGCCACGGCACGCGCCATCGCGCACGCGCGCGAAGGACTCGGTCCCTACCTCATCGAGTGCAAAACCTTCCGCATGACCGGGCACGCGGCGCACGACTCCGCCTTTTACGTGCCGAAGCACCTCTTTGAGGAGTGGGCGGCCAAAGACCCCATCTTGCGGCTTGAGCGGCACATGATCGAGAACGGGATCGCCACGCGCGAGGAAATCGACGCCATGTACGCGCGCATCCGGGCCGAAGTGGATGAGGCGCAGGCGTGGGCCGAGCAGAGTCCGTTTCCGGACCCGTCCGAACTGCTCACCAACGTCTACGAGGAGAAGTAAGCCATGCCCACGACATATCTGGAAGCGATCCGCCAGGGCATCTGGGAAGAAATGGAGCGCGACCCGAACGTCTTCTGTATCGGCGAGGACATCGGGGTGTACGGCGGGGCGTTCAAGGTGACGGCGGGCATGTTGGAAGCGTTCGGCGAGAAGCGCGTCGTGGATACGCCAATTTCCGAATCGGCCATCGTAGGTGCGGCGATCGGCGCCAGCCTGATGGGACTCCGGCCCATCGCCGAAATGCAGTACGCCGATTTCATTTCGTGCGCGTTCGACCAGGTGGTGAACTTCGCCGCGAAGTGCCGCTACCGCTGGAACGCGCCGGTGCCGATCGTCGTGCGGGCACCTTCGGGTGGAGGCACGCACGGCGGCCCGTTCCACTCGCAGAGTCCCGAAGCCTGGTTCGTGCATACGCCCGGCTTGAAAGTGGTGATGCCCGGAACGGCACGCGACGCCAAGGGGCTGATCAAGGCGGCCATCCGCGACAACGACCCGGTCATCTTCTTCGAGCACAAAGCGCTTTACCGCCGCCTCAAGGAGGAGATCCCCGAAGGCGATTACACCGTGCCGATCGGCAAGGCGCGGGTGTTCCGCGAGGGAAAAGACCTTTCCATCATTACTTACGGCGCGATGCTCTACGTGGCGCAGGAAGCGGCCGAAACGCTGGAGAAGGAGGGCGTTTCGACAGAGATCATCGATATGCGGACCCTGCTGCCGATCGATGAGGAAACCGTGCTGGCGAGCGTCAAGAAGACGTCGCGCGCGATACTGCTGCACGAGGCGACTTTGACCGGAGGCTTCGGCGCGGAGATCGCGGCCCGGATTGCCGAAAAGGCGTTTGAATACCTCGATGCGCCGATAGCTCGGGTGGCTGCGCCCGACACGCCGATACCCTTCAGCACGCCGCTTGAACAGGCGTTTTTCCCGAACGCGGACAAGGTGCTGGAGAAAGCGCGCTGGCTGTGCGCGTATTAGCCTAAGCGGGCGGCAACAGCAGCTCCAGGTCAGAAATCTTCAGCCAGCACTCCGGCCGCGCAGCGGAGCGGTTCTCGAGCACCTCGCATGTCTCGCCGCCGGGATCGCCCAGGCAAGTCAGCACGAGCGCTGCCTGCGAAAAATCTTCATCGCGGGTGTAGCTGCTCACCGTCACCACGCATTGCATTCCGGCCGCCGTGGCGGCTACGACTCCGTTATTGGAGTCTTCGATCACCACGCAACGGGACGGGCTGATGCCCAGCTTCTCGGCCGCCAGCAGGTAGATATCGGGCGCGGGTTTTTTTGCCTTCACGCAGTCGCCGGCCAACACGAGCGCGAACCGGTTCGCGGTTGCCTCGCCCATCGCGTGGCGCAACACGGCGCGCACCGATTCTTCGGCGGACGTCGAAGCCACCGCAAGCGTCCAGCCGTTCTCCAGCGCTTCCTCGGCAATCCGTTTGACGCCCGATCGCGGAGGGATGCGGCCGGAGGCAATGATCTCCTTGTAGATGGCGGACTTCCGCTTGTGCCACGCCGCCACCAACTCCTTCTGCGCCGCCTCGTCCCTGGGGGCTTCCGGCCACGCCGCGAGATATGCCTCCTCCTTGAAGAGGCTCAGCATCCTCTCCTTGCCGCCGCCGATTTTCAGCTTCCGCCCGTACTCCTCAACCGACCACTGCCACGGCACTCCCATCTCCCTCCACATCTGGTTGAAGGCCGGCAGGTGGCCGAACTGCTCGGTATCGCCGAGTACGCCGTCGCAATCGAAAATTAACGCTTTGCTCATGCCGCTTTCCCCTCGCTGCCGAAAATACGCATGAAGCACGCAATCTGCTCCACGCATTTCCGCTTCACCGCGCCGAGCAGCTTCAGCGGGTCGTATTCGGTCGGCTTCTCGTTCAAGTAATTGCGGAAGGCGTCGGCGAACGTGATCTTCAGTTGCGTCGAGATGTTGATCTTCGGCGCGCCGCGCCGGATCAGCTCCTGGAAGGTCTCGTCGGAAAGTCCCGTGCCTCCGTGCACCACCAGCGGAATCGGTTCCGCGGCGACGATCTCCGACACGCGATCGAAATTGATTTTCGGTTTCCCCTTGTAAAGTCCGTGCGCGGTGCCGATGGCCGGGGCGAAGCTGTCGATCTTCGTCTCGCGGATGAAGGCCACGGCTTTGTCAAGCGCGACCACTGGCCCGCCGTACTCGTCGCCGACGCCGTCCTCCACGCCTTTCACCGCCTCCAGCTCGCCCTCCACGGCCACGCCGTGCTTGTGCGCCAGTTCCACGACCTCCTTGGTCTGCGCCATGTTCTCCTCGTAGCTGAGCTTCGAGGCGTCAAACAGCACCGAATTCCACCCGGCCGCGATGCACTCCTCGATCACCTTGCGGTCGGGACAATGGTCCAGGTGAAGCGTCGCGGGAATGGGCACGCGGCTGGCCATCTCTTCGAACATCAGCCGGATCAGCTTCGCGCCCATCACCTTCACCGTCTTCACCGAAACCTGGACGATTACGGGCGACTTCGTCTCCGCGGCGGCGGTGAGCACGGCATCCATCGTGAGGTCGTTTACGATGTTGAACGCGCCGACGCCGTAGCGGTTCTCGAAGGCGTGCTTGAGAATTTGCTGCATCGGGACTACGGGCATAATCCATTCCTCAGCGTAAAAGTATCGTAATTTGCGGAATTAGTCCATCGCGGCGCGCTGCGCCTGATAATCGCGGGCCAGCATGGCCGCTCCCAGCAGCGACGACTGGTCCTGAAATTCGTATTCGAAATCCCCTGTCCAGCGCTTCTTTGCCGCCAGAATGCCAGGGATGCGCGCGCCGCCGCCGGTGGTCATCACCTTGCGGCCGAGTCTGACCATCTTGCCCACTTCTTCGAGATGGCGGCCGTGATAGAGGGCGTTCCCACGAATCAGGCTGAGCAGCATATCGTCGCGCGTGGTCTCGAGCGTCACGCCGGAAAAGCTCGCCTTCACGCGCTCCAGGGTGTAGCGCGATCCGCCGAGGTAGGGAACGTACTCCGGCAGTTCGGCTTCGCGCCGGTCGATGTCCGGCGAGTTGAAAAACGCCGCCAGCACCAAAGGGATGTACTGCTCGTAGAACTCGGCGTCTGTCATCTCCTTGCAGAACACCGACTGGAACCACTCCAGCGCCTTGCCACCCGTGTTCAGCACGAAGAACGTAACCCAGCGGCCGGGCGCCACGTGGCACCGCACGTTGAAGTGCGGCGAGCACACGGGCGCGTCTACGCAGACGCTGGTGATCTCACAGGTTCCGCAGATGTTGCTGATGCTCCCGGGATCGGTGAGCCCGCCGGAATACGCTGCGAGCACCGCGTCGTTGCCGCCGCACAACACCGCGCAGTCCGGCGGCAGGCCGAGTTCATCTGCAACCTCCGGAAGAATCCGGCCGGCGGGCGCGTGCGAAGGCATGAGCGGCGGCAGTTTATCGGCCGGGATGCAAGCTGCGCACAGCACGTCCTGATTCCAGGTGAGATCGTTCGCCGCGGTGTTGTAGAGCCCGGTGATGGAAACCGTCGAGGGGTCGATCGCCCACGCGCCCGTGAGCCGCTTGACCATGTAGGTGTTGCAGTGCCCGAATTTGGCCGCGGCGGACCACACCTCCGGCTGGTTGTCGCGGATCCAGAGTATCGAGCACAGCGATGAGCCGCCGGAGACTGGCAGATTGCAGGTCTCCCGCAGGAATTTCTCCTCGCCCACCGCTTCCCGGATGGCGCGGGCCTGCGCGTGGGAGCGCCCGTCGAAGAACAGGATGGCCGGTCCGAGGGCGGTTCCGTCCGCGGCCATAGGCGTCAGTCCGGGCGTGGTCACCGAAGGCGCCAGGACGCCCACGCCTCCCAGTTCGCTTCTGAGTTCCGCGCAGCACTCCCGAAGCGCCTGCCACCACTTTTCCGGTTCGATATCCGCCTTGCCGCCGTCGTAGACGTTGACGTCGTAGGGGCGCGAGGCTTCGCACTTCTTTTCCAGGCCGGGGGAAAAGACAGCCAGCTTGAACGCCGTCGTCCCCACGTCCATGGCGAGAATGTCGCGGTTCATTCGATCAAGCCCTCCTCCCGGAGCACCCGCTTCATTTCCTCCACTTGCTCGGGGGTGAGCGGCAGCAGCGGGCGGCGCGGTATGCCGCCGCGGAATCCGGCAAGATTCATCGCCGCTTTCACGCCCGAGACACCGTACGCCCCCGAAATCGCGCTGTTGATGCGCTTCACGCGCTCCTGGAGCGGGACGCCGCGCGCCTCATCCCGCGCCTGCCCGCAGCGGAACAGTTCGACCGCCACCGCGGGGAAGGAGTTGGCCAGCGATACCGTGCCGCCCACCGAGCCGGCCATCATCGCCCGGAAGAGGAAATTCGCCGAGCCCGCCAGCACGTGAAATTTGTCGCTTTCGAATTTGAGAAACTCCTCGATGCCGCTCGAAGCGCTGTCCTTCATGCCCACGATGTTCGGATGCGCGGCCAGGCGGCAGGCCAGCGAGGACGATACGGTGACGCCGCAAAACCCCGGCGCGTTATATATGAGGATCGGGAGCGGCGAAGTGTCCGCCAGGATCGAGAAGTAGCGGAAAAGCACCTCCTCGGTCATCTGCTTGCGGAAGTAGCCGGGCGAGAGTACCAGCCCGAAGTCGGCGCCGATATCGGCAGCCTGCTTCAGGAAGCGCTCCGTGTCGCGCTGGGCGTCGTAGGTGGCGCCGGCCATCACGACCTGGCCGGGGCCTTTATGCCGCACGATCGTCTCCAGCACCTTGAGCTTCTCCTCCTCGGTGAGGCTCCGGTTTTCACCATTCGAGCCGAGCGCCAGGTAGCCGAGAACTCCGCTTTCCGCGTACCGCTCCAGGTTGAAGCGCAGCGCGCTGTAATCCACCTCTTCGTCGTCTTGAAAGGGGGTGGAAATCGGAACGAACACCCCCGCCATTTTTCCCAACAGCTCGCTCGTGTTCACGCCCATTTTGTCGCCGCGTATGAGCCTAACACACTGAAACTGGATTGAGAAACTCTGCTCCCGAGTCTCCGGCGAGAGCGCCAGGGCCGCTTGCTACAATGGAGGTAGATTTGCCGGCGGAGGGGCGCCGGCTGCCGAACCTTCAAGCCGATTCCATCACCCGTGCCTGTAGAACCACGCTTGTGCCGCCGCTCCAGTTGCTTTCACCGGCCCCACGGTTTTCCGGTCCGGCGCAGTTTACTTTCAACGGAGGTGAAGTCCATGAAGGCAACATTTGCGTTGCTGGTTGCATGCGCTCTGCCAGCCGGTTGCGGTGCGTCCGCGCTAAGAGCGCAACAGGCGCAGCAGACTGTTCCGCGGGAGATTTCCGAGCGGCTCAACGAGTCCGCCAACGTGCTGCTGGAGATGGCGGCCGGGCCCAGCGACGGCATACCCGAAGGCGACCTCGCCAAGGCGCGTTGCATCGCCGTGATTCCGGGCCTGAAGCGGGGCGCCTTCATCGTCGGTGCCCAGCATGGCGCGGGATTCGCTTCGTGCCGCACCACGGCCGGCTGGTCGGCGCCGGCTGCGGTTAAGTTGTCGGGCGGCAGCATCGGCCTGCAGGCCGGTGGAGAGGAAAGCGACGTCGTGATGGCGCTGCTGAACCCGAACGCTCAGTACCAGCTCCTGCAGGAAGGGTTGAAGTTCGGCACGAACGCCACGGCAATGGCGGGATCGGTCGGCCGGGTCACGGATAACGCAAGAGCGGACGCGCTCGTCTGGTCGCGTTCCGGCGGGGCCTTTGCCGGCGTTAGTGTGAATGGAGCGACGCTGCGGGCGGATGACGACGCCAACCGGGATTTGTACGGCGCCGGCATCTCGCCGGAGCTGGTCCTGAGCGGACGGGTCCAGCCGCCGCAGGCAGCCGACCAGTTTATGCAAATTCTGTCCAGAGTCGCGGGAAGGTAACACGACCCGCTCTCAACGCCGCGCGGGCCGCGCATGTCTGGATGCATGGCCCGCGCCGGCTCAGTTTTGCGCGCCGCGCTCCGGCCAACCTCTCTCGAACGATTCGAGCACCCGCCGGTAGCGCTCTTCGAGTTTCTGCTCTTCCAGCGGCTCCGATACGTGCTTGCGGCACTCCGCGCGGATCCGCCGCGCGAAAAACAGCAGGGCCTCCTGATCCTCCTCGCCTCTGACCAGCGGCGCCACGCGCGCGATCATGTCCAGCAGAGTATTCAGCACGGCGGGACTGGACCGGCCATAGTGCCGGATGTCCTCGAAAACCGGCCCGGCAATTTCACGGAAGGTCACGGGGGATGCAATCACGCGCAGGCGGCCCTCGGCGTCGTAGCGATACGGCGACGGAGCGCTCCTGGTCGCCAGCTTCGATAGCGCCGTGCCGAGGTGGTCGATGCACGTCGTGGCGGTGAACGGATCGTTCACCGACGGCGACAGCGCGCGAACGGCGATAACCACCAGTTGCGTGAACACGAACTGGGCGTCCTCTTCCATGCTGGGCTGCGCGCCCGTCCGGACCGCCTGGGCGATTTGCTTTTCCGCCTCGCGAGTCATGTGCTGCGGCGGCCATGCCCTGGCGATGCGCATCCAGTAATTCACATACAATCCCGGCCTGCAATCGAGCTTCACCACAAGGTCGTGCCGTTTGGCGGCCGCTAGCAGCAGCTCGTCGTCGATGGCGACCACGTACCCCTCGCTCTGCGCGTAGATGTTTCGCGCCTCGCGGTCCAGCCCCGCCGGCACGTCCGGTTCGCCCCGCGTTTCTTCGCGCTGTTCCGCGCCCGCGCCGATTTCTTCAGGGAACAGGTGCTCGATCGTGCGGAGCAGATCTTTCGTCACCGATGCGGCGACGTTGCCCGCCTGAATCACAGACGCGGTGTGGTGGACGAAATGGATCAGCACAACCAGGCTGAGGATCACAAGAACGAGCGCCACCGTCACCGCGATATGAGGCACCGCGGCGTCCTCGTCCGGGCCCCGCACCTGCCGCAGCACCAAGACGGCGTAGAGAAACGTGGAAATGAAGACTCCCAGCCCGGTCTGTGTGGATCTGTCGCGCATGAAGTTGCGCAAGAGCCTCGGGCCGAGTTGCTGCGCCGCGAGCGTCAGAGACACGATCGTGATCGAGAAAACGATGCTGGCGACCGTGATCATCGATCCCGCAATCACCTGCAATACCGCGCGGGCGCCCTCCGGACCGCCGGTATACAGGAACCAGAACCGCCCTGTCTCTCCGGCCTGTACTCTCCAGTCGAGCGCTACCAGCGCAAACGACGCCACTGCGGCGCCCAACACCATGAGCAGAGGGATGAACCAGAAACTCGACTGGACGTTTTCCCAGAACCTTTCCGCGCGGCTCGACATCTGCTTCGCATCCGCTCTTTACACCTGCAATTCCCCAGCCTTCATTTCTGGAGCGCGACGCCGGTCCGTGTGCGCCGGTTCTGCCGCTACAAAACAGCCGCAAACCAGGCAACGCAACCGGGTTGCGGCTAGAATGAAAAGTTGTCCAGTTTCTTCGAGATTGTCGCCGAGTGCCCCCGCACTCGCGCCCGCGCGGGCATCCTTCACACGCCCCACGGAGACGTGGAAACCCCCGTTTTCATGCCGGTCGGCACGCAGGGCACGATCAAGGGCGTGCCCCAGCGCGATCTGCTGAACGACCTCGATCTCCGGATCCTGCTCGCCAACACGTATCACCTGTTTCTGCGGCCGGGGCACGAACTGATCCGCTCGCTCGGCGGGCTGCACCGCTTTATGTCCTGGCCGCGCGCCATCCTGACCGATTCCGGCGGCTTTCAGGTGTTCAGTCTGAGCAGCCTGCGAAAGGTGACCGATGAGGGAGTCCTGTTCCGCTCGCACTTGAACGGCGACGCCCACCTGTTCACCCCGGAGTCCACCGTGGACGTGCAGCTCGCCCTGGGCAGCGACATCATGATGACGCTCGACGAGTGCCTGGAGTATCCGGCCGGCTACGCCCGGGCGCGCGAATCCGTGGAGCGCACCGTGCGGTGGGCCCGCGCGGCCTTCGCGCACTACGCACGGCGCTGCGCCGAGGGCGGGGTCCAGTCGGCGCTGTTCCCGATCGTGCAGGGCGCCACCTACGGAGATCTCCGGCGCCAGTGCGCCGACGAGCTGCTTGCGCTGGACGCGCCGGGATACGCCATTGGCGGCCTGTCCGTGGGTGAGCCCCGCGCGCTCAGCCTGGAAATGGTCGAGCTTACCGCCCCGCTGCTGCCGCACGACCGGCCCAGGTACGTCATGGGCGTGGGCCTGCCCGAAGAACTACCCGAATACGTCGCCAGGGGCGTGGACATGATGGATTGCGTACTGCCCTCGCGCAACGCGCGCAACGGCTGCCTGTTCACTTCCGAAGGGCGCGTCATCATCAAGCAGGCGAGATACCGCGACGACCCCCGCCCGCTCGACCCCGCCTGCGGCTGCTACACCTGCCGCAACTTTTCGCGCGCGTACCTGCGGCACCTGTTTCTGTCCGGCGAGATCCTGTTCGCCACCCTGGCCACGCTGCACAACCTCAAGCGATACCTTGACATCATGGGGCGGATCAGGCACTCTATACTCTTAGGAACGTTACCCGAGTACTTGGAATCAGTCCGCTCTGTACCGGTTCCAGATTAAAATGAGTTCCTGCAGTCCGTTTCTCCTGGAATGCATTAGTTGTGTGTTGTGCCCTACAGCTTGAGAGCCGGAAACGAGTGGCTACGAGAGGCCGAACGTGCTCTTAATCCTCTTTAACCTCCAGAATGCCCCAGCGGCCAACCCCATCGTGGGCTTCCTCCCTATTCTCCTGATCTTCGCCATCTTCTATTTTCTGCTGTTCATGCCGATGCAGCGGCAGCGGAAGCGTCAGCAGAAGATGCTCAGCGAACTGCAGAACGGCAACGTGGTGTTGACGAACGGAGGAATACTCGGCACCATCGTCGCTATCGAGGGCGACACCCTGATCATCCGCGTAAAGCCGGATAACGTAAAATTGCAGGTGGCCCGGAATGCAGTGGCGAGCTTGATTTCGGGAGAGGCGAACCAGTAAGGATTTCGGCAACACCGCATTAGAGAACAATCGATGACCAAAGGCGTTAGAACGAGAGCGATCATCATTCTTGGCGTGATGCTGCTGGCAGTCTACGGAATTATCGGGCTGCCCAAGTCCATGGACGAGCTCCGCAAGAATATAGCGGAGAACATCAAGTTAGGGCTCGATCTGAAGGGTGGCACCTACTTGGTGTTGCAGGTCCAGGTGCAGGACGCCTTGAAGGCCGAAGCCGATCGCACCATGGAATCCCTGAAGGAAGACCTCCGCAAAGAGGGAATCGATTACGCCGCGATGGATCGTAACGATCCCACCACCATCGAGGAGGCCGACTCGATCCATATCAATATTAGGGGTGTGCCGGTGGATAAGACCGGAGCTTTGCGCAGCCTGATCGCCGACCGGCATCCCTCCTGGATTCTGACGCCCGTCAGCTCAACCGACTATCGCCTGAACCTCAGGCCCACCGAGTTGATTGCCCTCAAGCGCGACGCCGTGGAGCGGACCCAGCAGGCGATCCAGAACCGCATCGACGGTCTCGGCCTGACCGAGCCGATCGTCCAGCAGCGGGGCCGCGCGGAGGCCGACAGCGAGATCCTGGTGCAGTTGCCCGGCGTGGACGACCCCGCCCGCGTGAAGCAGATCATGCAGATGGAAGCCATGCTGGAGATCTCCGAAGTCAGGGGAACGTACCCCAGTCAGGAGGCGGCGCTGGCCGCGCACGGCGGCGTTTTGCCGCTCAACACGAAGCTGGTCCGGGCCTCCTCGCGTAGCGGGGAGCAAGGCGAGACCTGGTTCCTGGTGAGCCGGACGCCGGTGATTACCGGCCGCGACCTGCGCAACGCGCGTCCCGGGCGCGACGAGTTTAACAAGTGGGAAACGGATTTCACCCTGACCAAAGAGGGCGCCCGCCGCTTCGCGCGGTTCACCGAGGCCAACATCGGTAACCGCCTGGCCATCATCCTGGACGGGCAGGTGCGCAGCGCTCCAGTGATCCAGAGCCGGATCGAGGACCAGGGCCGGATCACGGGCGCCGCCTCCCAGCAGGAGGCCTCGGACCTGGCGCTCGTACTCCGGGCGGGTTCGCTTCCGGCGGGCATCAAGTATGAGGAAGAGCGGACCGTCGGGCCGTCGCTGGGCGCGGACTCCATCCGCCAGGGCATCACGGCCGGTCTGGTCGGCCTGGCGCTGGTCGTCGGCGTGATGCTGGTGTACTACAAAGGCGCTGGCGTCAACGCGGTGGTTGCCCTGATTTTGAACGCGATCCTCCTGCTGGCCATCATGGCCTACTTCGGCGCCGTGCTGACGCTGCCCGGAATCGCGGGCGTAATCCTGACCATCGGCATGGCGGTGGACGCCAACATCCTGATTTTTGAACGCATTCGCGAGGAGCTGCGCGCGGGCAAGGGCGTGCTGGCCGCGGTCGATACTGGCTTCAACAGGGCCTTTCTGACCATCATCGACACTCACGTGACCACCGTTGTTTCCTGCGCGTTTCTGTTTATGTTTGGCACCGGCCCGGTGAAGGGGTTTGCCGTCACCCTGGTGATCGGCCTCATCGCGAACCTCTTCACGGCCGTGTTTGTTTCGAGAACCATGTTCGACTGGCACCTCGGCCGTCAGCGGCAGGTTACGCGACTGAGCATCTGATGCGGTTTGCGAAAGTATTTGCCGCTCTGGCCGGGAACTTCAACCCAAGGTCTGGTGTCCAATTCTTCGGGCACCAGGACAGCGTGTTGCATGGAAATATTTAGAGATACTAATTTCGACTTTCTAGGCAAAAAGTGGCCGTTCATCATCACCTCCCTGGTGCTCTTTGTGGCGAGTATCATCAGCCTGATCGTAAAGGGCGGGCCGCGCTACGGGATTGATTTCCGCGGCGGGGCCGTTGTTGACGTGCAGTTCAAGGGAACCGCACCGATCGACAAGATCCGTTCGGAGATCTCCGAGAGGATCCCCGGCGAGATCACCGTCCAGAGCATGGGCGCGGAGGGCGACCGCGTGCTGATTGGCACCGAGCAGAGAAGCAGCGAAGAGCTCGCCCAGGCGCGGCAGACGATCATTGCCACTCTCACGGAGGCGTTCGGGCAGCCGGGCGACAAGCTGGAATTTAACAACGCCGGCGCTCAGGCTATCGCGGACAGGATCCGCGACCCGCTCGTCCGCAAGGGCGCGGGCCTTTCGGAGCCGGACCTGCAGGCGCTCGTGCAGAACATGGTGCGCTTCCGCGACAGCCAGCGCTCGGGGTTGCTAACGGATTTCCAGGAGCTGTCATCGGTCCCCGGCGTGACTCCTGCCGTCATCCAGACGCTGAATGAGGAAGCCTACCTGGCGCCGTTTCAGGTGAAGAGCGTCGAAATCGTAGGTCCGAAGGTGGGTTCTGAGTTGCGTACACAAGCCATCCTGGCGACGCTATACGCCCTCGGCGGGATGCTTGTCTATATCGCCTTCCGCTTCGAGTGGATTTACGGCGTGGCTGCCGTCCTTGCGGTGTTCCATGATACTATCATCACGATCGGCTTCTTCTCGTTCTTCGATCGAGAGATTTCGCTGACGGTGATCGCCGCCTTGTTGACCTTGGTTGGCTACTCGATGAACGATACGATCGTGATTTTCGATCGGATTCGCGAAAACCTGAAAATCCTGCGCAAGGAGAAGCTGGAGACACTGGTCAACCTCAGCGTGAACCAGATGCTGAGCAGGACGGTTCTCACCAACGGACTGACGTTCGTCAGTGTCCTGGCCCTGTTCCTGTTTGGCGGAGAAGTGTTGAACAACTTCGCGTTCGCCCTTGTGGTCGGGATGATCATCGGCACGTATTCGACGGTTTTCATCGCCAGTCCCATCGTGGTGTTCTGGCAGAACTATGCGGAAAAGCGGAAAAGGCCGGGGCGAAGTCCGGCCTCTTCGCCGGCGCAGACGCCGGTGAAGTCCCGCACTGGACGATGAAGTGTCGTGGATGGGTTGGGTATCCGGCACCGGCGTGCCGGAAGCTGAAAAGGATGTAGGAAAGGGTACTCAGATATGTTCGAACAAAGCCTCCTCGAGGGTGGAAAGACCAACAGGCCGTGGACCGTTATGGTCTCCTTTATTCTACAGATCCTGTTGATCGGCGTTGCCATCCTGATCCCGCTGCTGGTTTACGATCAGCTTCCAAGAACGCAACTGACCAGCTTCCTGGTCGCTCCTCCCCCCCCACCTCCTCCCCCTCCGCCTCCGGCAGCCGTAGTGCAGAAGGTCGCGAGGGTGATCCCGCGGCAGTTTGACGCTGGCCGCCTGATGGCTCCCAAGGCCATTCCGAAAAAGGTTCTCGAAATTAAGGAAGAGGAACTGCCGCCTCCAACCGGCGCGGTTGGCGTAGTCGGCGGCGTGCCCGGCGGCGTGCCCGGCGGAACGCCCGGCGGTGTGATCGGCGGCATCATCGGAGCGGTGGCGACCGCAGCGCCTCCTCCTCCCCCTCCTCCTCCGGTGAAGCAGGTCGAAGCGCCTAAGCCGCCGCAGCGTATCCGCGTGGGCGGCAACGTGCAGCAGGCCAACCTCATCCGGAGAGTTACGCCCCAATACCCGCCGCTGGCGAAGCAGGCGCGTATTCAAGGGGTCGTTCGCTTCACGGCGATCATCTCCAAGGACGGCACAATCCAGAACTTGCAGCTGATCAGCGGACATCCACTGTTGGTGCCCGCGGCGCAGGAGGCGGTTAAGCAGTGGGTCTACCGTCCGACCCTCCTCAATGGAGAGCCGGTCGAGGTGGTTACTCAAATCGACGTGAACTTCACGTTGAGCCAGTAAGAGGTTTTTGATAGGCGGGGGCGGTCTGGAAACCGTCCCCATGGGTGAAAATTCAACTCGCAGGAGAAAGACAAACAATGCTTCTACAATTGCAGGTTTGGGCAATTTGGTTGATGCAAGAGGGCAGCACCATTGGATGGGATCCCCGCTCGCTCTGGAATCAGATGGGATGGGCGGCCAGGGCCACTGTGATCATCATGTTCCTGATGTCGGCTCTATCCATCGGCGTGATGATCGATCGGTTCATCGCTTACTCCGCGGCCAGAAAGCAGTCCCGTGCGTTCGCGCCGGCGGTTGCTGGCGCACTGCGCGAAGGCAAGCTCGATGAGGCGATCAAGATTGCCGACCGGTACAAGAAGAGCCATCTGGCGAAGGTCGTAGTGGCCGGCTTGCAGGAGTTCCGAGCGCATCAGCTTAGTTCCGAAATACCAGGCGAAGCGATTGAGGCTTCCCAGCGGGCCCTCGAGCGCGCCGAAGCCATCGTGCACGCCGAATTGAAGCGCGGCGTGCCGAGCCTGGCGACCATCGGCTCCACCGCCCCGTTCGTCGGGCTGTTCGGCACCGTGGTCGGCATCATCAACGCGTTCGCGGGCATGGCGACCGAGAAGTCGACCGGTATCGGCGCGGTCGCGGGCGGCATTTCCGAAGCGCTCGTCGCGACTGCTATCGGTCTGTTCGTTGCCGTCCCGGCCATCTGGATGTTCAACTACTTCACCTCCAGGGTGGAAGCGTTCAGCGTCGAGATGGGCAACTCGAGCTCGGAGTTGATCGACTACTTCATCAAGCGCTCCCAGCGCGTGGCGAAGTAATCGGCGTGTATTGAACTGGAGGTTTGACCCGGCGAGTTGAATCGAAAGCCGCGGGGCCGGGCGTACCGGTCCCGCGGAGTTTGCGGTTCGCCGGACAACGAGGATAAAGCAATGCTAAAAATGAAAGCCCCGCCACCGGTCGCAGACATCAACGTGACACCCATGGTGGACGTGATGCTCGTCATGCTCATCATCTTCATGGTCATCACGCCGATGTTGTCGCATGGCGTGAGCGTGGACCTGGTGCCGACGCGCAATCCGATCAACATGGCCAACGCCGAAAAGGATGACGCGATTGTTGTGGCCGTCACACGGGACGGGAAAATATTCCTCGGCACAACGCCCATTCCGGTCGACCAGTTGGCCCCCAGGG
This sequence comes from Acidobacteriota bacterium, assembly GCA_029776225.1. Lineage (GTDB taxonomy): Bacteria > Acidobacteriota > Terriglobia > Bryobacterales > Bryobacteraceae > Fen-330. The sequence goes on from JAKOTR010000011.1 coordinate 114,067, forward strand.
TCAAGGACATGCTGGCGAACCGGATTGACAAGATGACGTACGTTAAGGCCGACCGGCGGTCAACTTACCGAAGGGTGGTCGAAGTCGTGGACAACCTTCGTTCCGCCGGGGTGGACCAGTTAGGCCTGATGACGGAGCTCTACGACCCGCACAAGCAAATGCAACAAATGTGAGCGCGCCCCCTCGCGGTGGGTGTGTTTGGGGTATCCCAATAGAACAGATTTTTTGAAGGAGAGAGTCCTATGGGCATGTCAGTGGGAGGCGATCCCAACCAGGCCAAGGCCGAAATCAACGTCACTCCCCTCATCGACGTTCTGCTGGTGCTGCTGATCATCTTCATGGTCATTGCGCCGATCACGCCAAAAGGTCTGGAAGCGCTGATTCCGCAGCCGGCGCCGCCGGGCGCGCAGGCGCAAGCGGCGGACGCGCGATCAGTGGTCATCCAGGTGGATAGAAACCGCACCTACATGATCAACCAGGAGCCGATCGACAAGTCGATGCTGGGCCCCCGGCTGGAGGACATTTTTAAGAGCCGTGCCGAGCGGGTCGTCTTCGTCAAGGGCGATCCAGACCTTGAGTATCAGGTTGTGGCCGACGTGATCGACATCGCCCACGGCGTCGGCATCGACAAGGTCGGCTTGATGACGGAGAGAATAGAGTCCGGACAGTAGTCCCGTTCCGGCTCAGATTGTGGACAGGAGCTAGCATGAATCGCAAATGGACATATTCCCTGGCTGCGCTTGCTCTCAGCCTCGCGGTCGCGGGTGCCGGCTGCGAGAAACTGAAGGCGCGCGACCAGCTTAATAAAGGCGTGCAGGCTTTCCGGAACGCGAAGTATGCCGAGGCCGTAGAGCGCTTCAAGACGGCCGTGCAACTGGACCCCACCTTTCCGGTCGCCAGGCTTTATCTGGCCACTGCTTACATGAGCCAGTACATCCCTGGGGCGGAATCTCCGGACAACCTGAAGATGGCCGCCGCCGCGAAGGAGAACTTCCTCAAGGTTCTCGAGCAGGATCCGCGGAATGAAGTCGCGCTGGCTTCCATGGCCTCGCTCCACTATCAGGAGGCCGGCGGCATTCAGGATCTGGACGCGAAAATGGCCAAGCTCGATGAGGCCAGGGAATGGTACCTCAAACTGGTCGATGTCAGCCCTTCGAACAAGGAGGCTTACTACAGCCTCGGCGTGATTGCGTGGGCCAAGTGGTATCCAGCCTTCGCCGCCGCCAGGTCTAAGGCCGGCATGAAGCCGGAGGATCCCGGCCCCCTTAAGGACAAGAAGGCGCGCGAGGAACTCCGGGAGAAGTACTGGACCATGATTGAAGAGGGGCTGCAGAACCTGAATAAGGCCCTCGAAATCGACAGCAACTACGACGAGGCAATGGCCTACATCAACCTGCTGTACCGCCAGCGGGCCGACCTTGCCGAGAACCAGAAAGACTACCAGGCCGACATCGCCGAGGCCGACAAGTGGCTGGAGAAAGCTCTCAATACCCGCAAGATGAAAGCGGGGGTGGCTTCGGCGGAATCAGCCGAGCCTGCGCAGTGATGCTATCGGAGACCGGAGATTCCGCTCCGGTCTCCGTACCCGCACAGACACCCGCCACCGCTGTATCCTCAACAGATTGCGGACAGAAAGGCTTCTCTCACCCCGGCCGCACCTTCCGGTGCGGAGTATAATGGAAATCAGGCGGCGCTCAGAGGCCGCCTTTTTTTGATGTCATCCGAACCCACAGCGGTCCCGGACACGCCGGCGACAGAGCTGGCCCCGCCTGGTCCGGCGGAGGAAGTATACCGTCGCCTTGTGGCCAAAGTGCTCGAGGTCCGGCCGAACGAAGATCTGAAGGCGATCGAGAAGGCCTACCACTACGCCGCAGAGCACCACGCCAACCAGTTCCGCGAGTCCGGCGAACCGTATGTCTGCCATCCCCTCAACGTCGCCATCATCCTCGCCGAAATGAACATGGACCTGGTCTGCATCCAGACCGGTATCCTTCACGACGTGCTCGAGGACACCGGCGCGACCTACGACGACCTCCGCCAGAACTTCGGCGACGACGTGGCCCGGACCGTTGACGGCGTCACCAAGCTGAGCAAGCTCAAGTTTTACGACCGGGAGGAACGGCAGGCCGAAAGCGTCCGCAAGATGCTGCTGGCCATGGTGGACGACGTGCGCGTGGTCATCGTCAAGCTGGCCGACCGCCTGCACAACATGCGCACCCTCGGCGTCCTTTCCCGGGAACGGCAGATGCGCGTCTCCCAGGAGACGCTCGACATCTACGCCCCCATCGCCCACCGGCTCGGGATGGGAAAGATCCGCGGCGAACTCGAGGACCTCGCCTTCAGCTACCTGGAGCCTGAAGCCTACGCCGAGATCACGGCCGCCCTCGAATCGAAGCGCCGCGCCACGGCGGATTTCCTCAAGCAGATCCGGGACAAGGTGGAAGTCGTGCTCCGGCGGGAAGGCATTCCCGCCACCATCGAAGGCCGGGTCAAGCGCGCCTACTCGATCCACCAAAAGATGAAGCGGCAGAAGATCGGCATCGACCAGGTCTACGATGTGCTCGCCGTCCGCATCATCACCGACAGCATTCGCAACTGCTATGCCGCGCTCGGCGTGATTCACAACGAGTGGCGGCCGATTCCCGGACGCATCAAGGACTTCATCGCCATCCCGCGGCCGAATCTCTATCAGTCCCTGCACACCTCCGTAATGGGGCCGGGCGGCCAGCCGTTTGAGGTTCAGATCCGGACCGAGGAGATGCACCGGATCGCCGAACAGGGCATCGCCGCGCACTGGAAGTATAAGGAGGGCCGCAAAGACGACGGGCACGAGGACCAGCGCGTGGCCTGGCTGCGGCAACTGCTCGAGTGGATTCAGGAAACGCGCGACCCCGGCGAGTTCATGTCCACGCTCAAAGTGGACCTGTACCGCGAGGAGGTCTACACGTTCACGCCCCGCGGCAAGGTGATCGTGCTGCCGCGCGACGCAACGCCCATCGATTTCGCCTACGCCATCCACACGGCGGTCGGGCACAGTTGCGTCGGCGCTAAGGTGAACGGCCGCATCGTACCGCTCAAGTACACGCTGCGCAACGGCGACGTGGTCGAAATCCTGACCCAGCCGGGGCACATGCCCTCGAAGGACTGGCTCGCGCTGGTGAAAACGTCGCGGGCGCGAAACAAGATCAAGGCCGTCATCAACGCCTCCGAGCGCGCCAAGGCGATCGAGATCGGGCAGAAGTACCTGGAGAAGGAGGCGCGCCGCCTCGGCGTGTCGCTTGCCAGAGTCAACAGGGCGGACATCGAGCGGGTGGCCGCCGAGTATGGCTTCGCGAAGATCGAGGACTTGCACGCCGCGCTCGGCTACGGCAAGTTTTCGCCGCGCAAGATTCTGCACAAGCTTTCGCCCGACGCGGCCGCGGCGGAACCGGAGCCTTCACCGAAACCGCAGGCGCCGGCCACCACCACCGCCACGCCTCCTGCGGCCGTGCCGGGCGATCTGGTGATCCGCGTCACGGGCATGGACGACCTGCTGGTATACCGCGCCAAGTGCTGCAACCCGATCCGCGGAGAGGCCATCGTCGGCTACGTGACGCGCGGGAAGGGCGTCGCCGTGCACTCGACCACCTGCCCCAACGTCCAGAACCTGATGTATGAGGTCGAGCGCAAGATCGACGTCGAGTGGGCGCGAAGCTCCAACGAGCCGTTCCCGGTGAAGTACGTCATCCGCACCAACGACCGGCCCGGGATGCTGAGCGAGCTCACCGCAGTGTTATTTCACGAGAACAGCAACATCCGAAGCCTCGAGGCAAAGAGCACGGAGCGTGAGGGCGCCGTGATCGAAATGACTGTCGAGGTGCGCGACAAGAAGCAGCTCGAGCGCATCGTCTCCGCGATGCGGCGGATTCCCGGAATCCGCGACATCGAGCGTCACTGATCATGTTTGAATTCCGTTTGAATCCTCAAGCGCTCGATCCAGAGCACATCGCAATCGCCAAGTCCAAGGGCGTGAAGATCGATTGGAGGGACGGCCACCACAGCGAATACGACTTGAAGTATTTGCGCGAAAACTGCCCGTGCGCATCGTGCTCGGGAGCACACGGCACGCCCTCGCTGAAGGAAAAGGAGGAGGGGCCGTTCCCGCTATACAAGCCCGCGCCGAAGATCGTTTCGGTCGAGCCCGTGGGCAACTACGCCGTCCGCATCGTCTGGAACGACGGCCACTCGACCGGGATCTACTCCTACGAGCATTTGCGCCTCATCTGTCCGTGCGAGGAGTGCCGGAAGCTCGCCGGCACATAGCGGCGGCCGAAAACAGAAAAGCCCGCGACGCGAAACACCGCGGGCTCTCCCGATGCAGGAAATCGTTTAGAGCAGCCGGAAGTTCACTTCCACCGTGGCGAGCACGGCAACGGGGCGTCCGTCCTTCATGGCGGGCTTAAAGCGCCATTTCGAAACCGCCTCGATCGCCTTTTCATCGAGCCCCAGGCCTAGCGGCCTCACGATCTTGAGGTTCCGCGGCATACCGGACTCATCCACCACGATCGAGAGGATCACGGTGCCCTGGAATTTCGCCTTGCGGGCTTCTTCGGAGTACTCAGGTTCGATCTTGTAGATGGCGATGGGCGCGGAAACGCCTCCGCCGACCCTGTACACGCCTCCGCCGATATTGCCGCCCCTGCCGGGGCCATATCCCGGACCATCGCCCGGACCAATGCCGGTGCCCGTGCCCGAACCGATGCCGCCACCCGAGCCCGGGCCGTTCGACGGCGGGCCGATTTTCGCGAGCGGATCCCCCCAGATCGGCATGTTTACGTTCGGCAGTTTCGCGTCCGCCTGCATGATGAGAGTGGGCTCCATCATGAGCTTGGGTTGCGGATTGGGAATCACCGCCATGGGAGGCGTGAACTGCCGTGGCGCAGGTCTTGGCGCCTGGCCCTTGCTTGCCGGCAACGGCGACCGGTCGCCACCGCCGCCACCGCCCTGCATCCTGTCTTGCCTGGGCTTGACTTCCGGTATGTACGCCGTCAGATCGGGCGGCGTTACCAGTTGTACTGTGTTTTTTACCGCTTGCTGAACCGTCTTGCTGCTGAACACCGTAAGCAGGAGCGCCAGCGCTGCAACGTGGACAATCGCCGAAGTCAGCCCGGCCTGCTTCCCATACCGGTAGTCTCCCCAGATGCTCTTCACTGCCACCGGCTTCGAGGTCACTTCAAGCGGGGGCAACTTCGGCGGATTGATGAAGTCCTTGATGTTCTGTATGAGGGAGCGGTACCAAGGCTCGGACGTTTCCGCGAGCAGCAAACGGTTGAGATGATCGTCCGCGGTGACCACAGGGACATCCGGGACGCGTTGAGGATTGGGCGGTTGTGAGGCTAACGGTTCCTGGCCTTCCATCGTTGTATCCGGGCGCTTCACCTCACGGTATCAAGCGCCAATGGGCTCTCTCCCCAAGTAGACGGCCTCATTCAGACCGCCGTTGCAGATTTCTGAAATCCGCAACCGACAACTTACTTACTGAAAGTGTAGCACATCTTACCTGGCCGGCAACCCTATCCCGTAATCCGTAGGCGTTCTCTACAAGAATTGAAAGCGAATAAAACGAAAACGTTATAATGCTTTTTTAACCTTCAGGTCCCAATTCATGCCCGCCGCCAACACCCCGCAGATGCTCGTCAACGAAATCCGGGACTACTGTTCGGCGCACGCCGACCCCGTACAGGCCCAAAAATGGTCCCGCTACTTCAGGGAGGGCTACGACGGCTGGGGCCTCCTGGATGCGAAAAACCCGCTGTGGCACGGCAAGCAGGCCGAATGGCTGGAAAAATACCGGGACATCGGTTTGCAAGGTCTGCTCAAGGCAGGTGAACTCCTGTTTGCGAGCGGGAAGTATGAAGAAGGCGCCCTCGCTATCCGCTTCATTTCAAAGCACCGGGACGAGATCGACCGCCGGGTGTTCGCCGGTCTGTCGAAGTGGTTTGAGGCCGGGATCGGCAACTGGGCCCATACGGATACCCTGTGCGGCGAAGTGATCGCGCCGCTTCTGCAAAGCGGGCGGCTCTCTCTGGCCGAGCTCGCCCCGTGGCGTGGCTCGAGTTGGAAATATCAGCGCCGCGCCGTGCCGGTGGCGATGCTCGGCTTGCTCAAAAGGGACGAAGACGTGAAGCTGCTGCTCGACTTCCTCCATCCCCTGATGGCGGACCGGGAGCGCGTGGTCCAACAGGGGCTGGGCTGGTTCCTCCGCGAGGCCTGGAAGAAAGATCCCGAGCCCGTCGAGGCATTTCTGCTGGAATACCGGGACTCCGCCCCGCGGCTCATCTTCCAGTACGCCACCGAAAAGATGACCCCCGCCGCCCGCGCCCGCTTCCGGCGCGCGAAGGCGCGCTGATCACACTTTGTCGGGTACAACGTACGGTTTGCGATAATTGCGCGTCAGCAGGCGGTTTGCTTCGTTGTCGCCGACAAAGCGCTCGGTTGCCGGGTCAAACGTCAGTTTCCGGCCGGTCCGGTAGCTGATGTTGGCCAGATGGCACAGCGCCGCCGACAGGTGGCCCTCCTCGATGTCGGCGTGGAGATCGGACTGCTTCCGGCTGCGAACGGCTTGCAGGAAATTCTCCACGTGGGGCCGCGTGTCCCAGCGGGTCGGCTCCATAAATTTTTCCTTCCGAACCAGTTCCTTCTTTTCGCCGCGGCGAATCTCAAATCCGTTGACGTCGATGGAGAGATAGCCGTCGCTGCCGTAGAAGATATTCCCGATGTGATTCGGTGTTTCCGTAATGCCTTCCTCGGTGCCAGTCAGAAGGCCGCGGACCTCGAACACAATCTGGCAGTCGTCATATTGGAAGATGGCGATCTGCGTGTTGGGGGTCTCCTGGTCGTCGTCGTAAATATACTTCGCGCCGGCCGAGAAGACGGTGCGGGGCAGGGTATTTTTGTTGAGGCCCCAGCGGCAGATGTCGATTTCGTGCGCGCCCTGGTTGCCGATATCGCCGTTCCCGGTATCCCAGAACCAGTGCCAGTTGTAGTGAAAGCGGTTGGGGTTGAAGGGGCGCATGGGCGCCGGGCCGAGCCAGAGGTCGTAATCGACGCCGGGCGGCACGGGCCCGTCCGGCTGCTTGCCTATGGAGGGGCGCCGCTTGAAGCATAGCCCGCGGGCCATGTAAACCTTCCCGATCACGCCCTGCTGCAGGAGTTCGATCGCGAGCCGCTTGTGTCCCTGGCTGCGGCTCTGCAAACCGACCTGGACAATACGGTTGTACTTCCGCGCGGCCTCAACCATCTTGCGGCCTTCCCAGACGTTGTGGCTGGCGGGCTTTTCGCAATAAACGTCCTTGCCGGCCTGCACGGCCCAGATTGTGGCCAGAGCGTGCCAGTGATTCGCCGTGGCTATCGCGACGGCGTCGATATCCTTGTCCTCGAAGAGACGGCGAAGATCGGAGTACGTCTTAGGTTTTGAGCCTTGCACCTTTTCCGTGAGGGCAACGGCTCGCTCCCGCTGGGCCTGGTCGATGTCGCAAACGGCGGCGACCCGCGATCCTGGGAGTGCGCCGTAGATCGAGATGAGGTCGCGTCCGCGGCCGCGCGCGCCGATCACGCCAACGTTCACTCGGTCATTCGCGCCCGCAGCGACCAGTCCGCCGCCAGCGCCCAACAGAAATGTCCTCCTATTCATAGTCAGCTCCCGACAAATGCCTATTGTATCGGTTCATCTCCTCACGATTGGCTGCCGCAACGCTTTTCGTCCACCTGTTTGGATGGAATCCGCTTTCGGGCGCGGCTCCGCAGCCGGCGCGTGGACGGTTCTCTTCGACCGTGCGTTCAGCTTCTGGGCAATGATCTCATCCTTGAGCTTTTGAAACTTGGGGCTGCGCGGTTCGACGCCGGTTGCCTGGACAACCTCTTCGTCGGTAACCTCCTGAGCCAGCGGCAGGTATTTTTGGAGGTAGTTGCGAATCCGGTCCTGCACGAGACGGAGCGGCGAGCGGATCAGCAGGAACAGCACCTGGTCGCCGGGCGCCTTGGAGAGCACCTGGTACACCTCCGAAGGCCGGCTGAGCATGGGGGCCTTGACTTCCTTCTCCAGCTTGCGCGCGCGCACCGGCAATTTCTGCCAGAGATCCACGTCGGCCTTCGGCATCGCCGTATTCTGAATCAGCGCGGTTTTCTCCCGCGGGGTGAGCTTTTCGGTCAGGATCGACAGAAAGATTCCGAGGTTTTCAAAGGGGAACCGGACGCCGAAGGGGATCAACTGCTTGGCTTTCTGTAGCTTTGCCAGTCCAGCGAGATTCAGCTTGGCGCCTGCCAGCGCCGGGCAGAACAGTTGGAGGAGTCCTTCCTCTTCCAGCGCGCGCAGGATGTCCGCCGCCGCGGAATCGTTCGCGATATGCCGCAGCTCCTCGAACAGACGGCTGGCGGATATCTTTTTTTCCAGACCTTCGGCCCGGACGTTCTCATACTGCATCCGCGTCTTGTCTTCGATGGTGAAGCCGAGGCGGACGCGGAGGCGGACCAGGCGCAGGATGCGGCCCGGGTCGTCATAAAGCGCGTAGTTGTAAGTCGTGCGGAGTTCCTTGCGTTCCAGATCGCCGAGGCCGTTGGTGGGGTCGATCAACAGGCCCCGCGAAGCGGGGTTGAGCGACAGCGCGATGGCGTCCACGGTGAAGTCGCGGCGCATCAGGTCTTCATGGATACTGGCCGGAGCGATCTGGGGCCTGGCGCCGGGCCGGGCGTACCGTTCGCTGCGGGCCATGGCGATTTCCGCCGTAACCTCGCTCGGGAAAACGAGTTCGGCGCACTTGCGCGTTTCGTCAGAGCGAACGATCTTGGCGCCCGTCCTGGCGGCGACCGCACGGGCCAGCTTCAGGCCGTTGCCCTCGACGGTAAAATCGAGATCCCGGATGGGGAACCCGCCGAGCATGTCCCGCATGGCTCCGCCGGTCAAGAAAATACTCACGTTGGTTTCCACCGCCGCGGCTTGGACCTCCGCGACCACGCGGTTCTGGTCCGGGCTAAGGTGGTTTTCCAACATGAACATGTAATCGCTCATAGCTAGCTCTTTGCCTGCCGCCCGCTGTCTGGGAGCACCCTATGCGCGCGGGTGGTGTTCATCGAGGGTCTTCCGGAGGTGCGACCGCATCACGTGGGTGTAGATCTGTGTAGTCGAGATATCGGCATGACCCAGCATAGTCTGTACGCTGCGCAGGTCCGCCCCGCCTTCGAGCAGGTGAGTGGCGAAACTGTGGCGTACGACGTGGGGAGTCAGGCGGCGGAATATGCCCACCTTCTTGCCGTACCCGACGATCAGCTTCCAGAACATCTGGCGCGTCATGCAGGTGCCGCGGGCAGTTACGAACAGATACCGGCTGCTCCGGCCTTTCAGCAGGGCCGCCCGCGAGCCGTCGAGATACGCGCGAACGGCCGCGAGAGCCTCCTTGCCGACTGGCACGAACCGTTGCCTGCCGCCCTTGCCCATTACCCGGACAACCCCAAGATCCTCCATAAAATCAGATAATTGCAGTTTACATAGCTCGGACACGCGAAGGCCGCTCGCATAGAGGAGCTGCAGCATGGCGCGATCGCGCAAGCCGATGCGGCTGGCGGGATCGGGCGCCTCCAGCAAGTCACTGATCTCTTTAACACTTAAGTATTTGGGAAGATTATGCCATTGTTTGGGAAGAGAAAGGCAAGCGGCTGGGTCCTTTTGGAGCTGTCCTTCGCGGAGCAAGAAGGCCGTGAAGTTCCGGAGGGTGGTCAGATGCCGGGCCACCGACCGGCTTCCCAGTCCGGCCTCGAAGAGTGAATCCAGGTAGCGGCGCAGGGCGTCCGGTCCGGGGAAGTTATCGGGCGGCTCGGGCGGAACGGACGCGGCGAAGCGCTCCAGGTCGCGCCTGTAGGCGTCCAGCGTATTCGCCGAGAGCCCTTTTTCCACGCGGCAGTAATCCAGGAATGCCCGGATCCGGCCTTCGTATGTTGCCGCATGTAACATTGTGCCAATGATACAATAAACCCGAATTTGTTTGGGGGAAGTTGCCGGACGGAAAGGATTTCCACCCGGCGAGCCACCCGGGAACGAGGGCCTTGGCGGGTTCTACAAACAAGAAGGTCGTCATCCGGCGCTTCGAGCGCGAACCGCTACAGGGATACGTGAATCCGCAGACTTACCTGTGCCCCGGCGGGATCGAGTTGCTGAGCCAGACGGGCACCATCCTGTTCGTCCCCTACACAGAGGTAAAAGTTGCTTTTTTTGTTAGGGATTTCGGGCTGTCGGAGCCGGAGCAACGGCTGTTCAACACGCGCCCGAAGATGAACGGCATCTGGGTGCGGATGCGCCTGAGGGACGGCGACGTGATGGATGGCATCCTGCCTAACGATTTGATGAGCTTAGAGCCGTTCGGCTTTACCCTGGTGCCTCCCAACCCCTCCTCGAACAATCAGAAGATGTTCATCCCGCGGGCGGCTATCACCGAGGCTCGAGTGCTTGGCGTGGTGGGAAGTCCGCTACGCAAGCCGAAGCCCAAACCCAAGGAGCAGATCGAACTCTTCGAATAGCGTTACCGGATCGAGGGGACGCCCAGGTGGCAGTGAACCAGATCCAGCCACCTATTGTGGGTAGTGTTCTGGACGAAAGTGACCGTATCTGCCGAGAACAGGCGCTCTCCCCGGTATTCGGCCCACCGTCGCTTGGCGATCTCGTAAATCTCTGGAACCTGTTCCGGCTGAAGTTCCTGAGCAAGTGTGATGTGGGGGTGGTACGGATACGGTTCCGCGAAAGCGGCGGGGCCGCGGTTCAGCAAATCGTGCATCCGAGTGAGTTCGTTCCGGCCCTCGCCCACGCCAACGAAGATCACCGACGTGGAATCGAAAATCTGAACGTCAGTGGCATGGATTTCGAAGGCGGGGAGATCCTTGAGAATGGGGTACATGAAGTCCCAGGCCTCCTGGGGATCCACCGAGAGAGGGCGGGGCGGGAGAATGGTCACATGGGCGCGCGGCACACAAGCCGGCACCAAGTCAAGCCGCAACCGGTCTAAAAACTCACCGAGTTGGTTGGGAATATAGGTGACCAGGGCGAAACTGTTGATGGGTTCGGCCCCTTCGCCGCACTGGTCAAGAGCATTCCGTCCCGGAACAAGCGAGTTGCCCATAATGTGCTTCAGTTCTACGCTGCCGGAGCACTGTCACCGGCAGGCGGATTGCCCGGCACAGCGCCGGGGGTCACCGCCTCCTGCTGGGCTGGCTTAACCTCCGGAACTAGCCACTGAGCTTCCTCAAAGCCCACGTACTTGCAGATGCGTAGACTGCCGTCCTCAAATTCTAGCAAATCCCCGACGCGGAGGGCCTCCCCTCTGTTTCTCAGCTCGGACCAAGCGGCGTAGACGCTCGGGGCCTCGATCTCTCCCGCGGGTTGGTAGTCCTTTGGTTTGACTTGGGCCGCACCTGCTGTATGGGGCGCCCACCGGAACTGCTGGTAGTGGGATTCTTTTATGCGGTGAATCTTGAACACCGGCATAGTGATTATTGTATGCCATCGTTGGGCGGCGAGGCGTAAACTCCGCCATCCCGCGGTGAAAGATAAAAGTGTTGCGCTGCTTGCCGCTCTCCCAGCAAAATCCAGCGTTCGACGGCATCGCGCCGCCAGAAGAGTGCATCGCGCATACGGCCCAGAGGACCACCGGGTTGGATCACGCTGAGCTGCAGGCCGGAAGGGCTCGCCGGCGGGCGTGGAGCGAGGGCGCGGAAGGCGCGGACCGCCCACCCGGCCAGGCGGGAGGGCGGGTAAGCCAGCACGTTGATCGCGACGATCCGCGTAGCGCCCATGCGCGCCGCGGCCCAAATCGGCAGAGCCTCCAGCAGCCCGCCATCGGCATACAGTTTTCCGCCGATCCGCACAGGCCGGAAGACAAACGGGATGGCGGCCGAGGCGGCCATGCTGCGCCAGTCGATCTCATCGTTTTGGAACAGGCGCATCCGCAGCCGGGGGATTTGAGTCGCAACGATCCCGATCTCGATCCGCGGGCGGTATCTCTCGCACAGTTCCCGGAGGAAAGCATCGATAGGGCGGCAATCCACAATGCCTCGCCAGGGAGGCTGAAAGGGACGGTAAGCCACCAGGCTGCGGCAGGTGGGATCGAGCCAGAGGGAGATGAGTTCGTCGGGAGAAACGCCGGCGGCAATCACCCAGGCGTTGATCGCCCCCGCGGACGCCCCGACGACGATGTCCGCGCGGAGGCGCGAGGCCAGCGCTTTCCACGCTCCGGCCTGGTAAGCGGCGAACATGCCTCCCGCCGAGAGCACAAGAGCGGTTTTGCCTTGAGCTGAAATATCTTTTTCAGTATCCCATCTGGGAAAATGAAAATTCAGTCCCATGTCGCGTGCAAGAGTTGCGCTGATCGTGATAGCGGTTCCCATCGTCGCCCTCGCGTGGTGGATTCACCGCCGGAATACCAGCCCGAGGGAGGTCCCGTTTACGAAGGTCAAAAGGGAGTCGCTGGTCAGCATGCTGTCGACGAATGGGAAGGTGGAGCCGGCGGAGTGGGTGTTTGTGAAAGCGGAGCGCCCCGGCGTAGTCTTGCGCGTGCTGGTGGAGAAAGGGCAGCGGGTTGAAAAGGGCGCGCTGCTGGTGGAGCTGGATCCCCGCGACGCCCGCGCGGAAGTCGCCTCGGCTGAAGCCGCGGTCGCCGGCGCGCGCGCACAGCTCCAGGTGATGATGGAGGGCGGCCGCTCGGCGGAGAAGGTGGAGATTGAAAATGCGCTTGAGCGCAACCGCCGAGAACTGCGGATCGCTGAGAGAGATTACGAGTCGCTGAAGCGCCTTTTGGAAAAGCATGCAGCCACGAAGATGGAGGTGGCGGAAGCGCTGCAGAAAGTGCAGCAGCTTCAGGCCGACATAGAGGCCCTGGAGCGGAAGCGGGCGGCGCTGGTGGAATCGGCCGACCGGGCTTCGGCTGAAGCCAAGCTGCGCGAAGCGGAAGCGGCGCTCGAGCAGGCCCGCACCCGCCTGGCGCGGAGCCGGATTGTGGCGCCGATTTCCGGCACCGTTTACGAGCTCTCCGCACGCAGGGGCAGCTACGTGAACACAGGAGACACGGTGGCGGAAATCGGCGAACTCGGCACACTGCGCGTGCGGGTCTACGTCGATGAACCGGAGCTGGGCCGCGTGGCCGAGGGGATGCCGGCGGTGATTACCTGGGACGCCATGCCGGAGCGGCAATGGAAAGGGACGGTGGAGAAGATGCCGACCCAGATTGTGGCGCTCGGCACACGCCAGGTGGGCGAGGTGATTGTCACCATCGAGAATGCCGATCAGAGCCTTCTCCCAGGCACCAACATCAACGCCGAGATCATTTCCCAGGTGGTGGACAACGGGCTCACCATCCCGAAGGAGGCTATCCGGAGGGAGAACGACAAGATGGGGGTTTACGTGCTGCGCGGCGACCATGTGGAATGGCAGGACGTGGAGCTTGGCGCCTCCAGCGTTACCCGCGCGGTGGTGACCCAGGGCCTTTCCGAAGGCGACTTGGTGGCCCTGACAACGGATCAGCCGCTCAGCAGAGGCGAGCGCGTGAAGCCGGTGATGCGGTAATTCAGGCTTTTTGCGGCGAGGTGATGACCGCACCCCCAAGGCATCTGCCGCGAGAACGAAGCCGGTGATGCCGTTCAGGGTTTTGCGACAGCCAGAACGATCTGCTCGGTGGACCCTTCGCCGAACGGATCGCGAGCGAAAGAGCCCCAGTAACCGGTAATCTCGAAGCCCTCCAGTTCGAGGAGATTTTCCAGTTCGCCGCGCGTGAACCAGCGCAGCCGGAGATTGCCGCCGGTTTCGGTTGTGCCGCTCTCCTCTTCCACGATCCAGCGAAACTCGATATCGATCACCTGCAACTCGTTGCGCGGCGTGATGCGGGCGATGCGGCGCGTGCGGCGTCCGGAGCCGGGGTCGACGCGATCGGCTTCCACCTCAGGCCCGCGCGGCGCCGCGAGGTAAGAGAAATTCGGCTGGAAGACATCGAAGCAGAGCGCTCCTCCGGCGGTCAGGTGCCGGCGGACGTTGCGGAGCCAGGCGCGCTGGTCGTCGCGCGTCAGCAGCAACTGCGCCACTCGGAACGGCGCGGTAACGAGGGCGAATTTGCTGCCCGCGTCAGCGGTGCGGATATCGCCCACCGAATAAGTGACGCGTTCCCGGACTTCGGCGGGTTCGTCGGCCAGCTTCGACGCAAGCTGGGCGAGCATGTCCGGCGAGAAATCGATGCCGTGGATGCGGATCCCCTCACGCGCGGTGGGCAGCAGAATGCGTCCGGTGCCGCAGCCCATTTCCAGAACCGGGCCGCCCGATTCTTTGGCTAGGTTCACGTAGAACGAAACGTCTGCGTCTCCGCGGAGCGAGGCATAATCCGCGTCATAGAAAGGAGCGGCAATGCGGTAGAAATCCTTCACTCAGGCTCCGATGGCGCGCGCCAGCCGGGAAAGCTCCTCATCGGTGCTCTCGTCGGGAACGGAGCATCCGGGCGCGAGCAAGAACCGCTTGCCGGCGGCCTCCTGCGCTTCGCGCCATTGCCGGCGGATTTCCTCTTCCGTCAGGCTGCGATAGTTGAGCTCGTTGATGCCGCCCATGATCAGCCCGGAGTAGCGGCTGCGCACTTCGGCGATGCTCACGCCGGTTGCGTGCGTTGAATAGCTGATTCCGGCGGCGGGCCAGCCCTGGTAGAAGAGGTCGAGGTAAACCTTATCGCCGTGCAGGTGGAGCACGTTGAGCGGCGCGCCGGCCGCCGCTTCGAGCACCATGCGGTCGAACGGTTCACTGAACTTCGCGTACTCCTCGCGCGTGAGCACTCCCTCGATCGCGTTATCAATGGCCAGGAAGATGCCGGAAGCGCCGGCCTCGAGGGCGCGGCGGGCGTGGTTGGCCTCGGATTTTGCGATGACCTCAAGCGCGTCGAGCAGAGTCTGCGGGTTCTCGCGCCGCATCCGCGCCACTTCGTCTTTTGAAAAAACCTTTTGCGCCTGGTTGTAGGGGTTAAAGATGGTTTCGATGAAGTACATCGAACCGGCCAGCCCGTCGCGGATGATTTCGAGCGCCCGTATCTGCTCCGGAAACGGGTTTGCCTCGACTTTCAACGAGCCCCAGCCATCCGGCTTCGGGTACGGGAAATCGCTCATCACCTTGACGAGGTCGGTGCGGTAACGGCGATGGAAGTCGAGCGTGGCTTGCGCGTGGCGCTCGCCGGGAAATTTCTCCAGTCCGAAATGATTCCAGAGCGTGAAAGGCGGGCGGTCGACGTCCTCGCCGCGGAGGGCACGGTCGATGCGTTCTTTGCTCGTGAGTGTAGCAGGCATTTCTAATAATGTTACGCTACGCGCCGCCGGACAGCGCTAGGCGGGGGCGGGAGCGGAGCGGGGAATCTCAACGCAGCCGCGGCCGGTCGGCAGCAGCTTGCCGGGATTGAAGCGGCAGGCGGGATCGAACAGCAGCTTGAGCGCGCGGAGCAGGTCGATCGTTTCGGCACTGAACAGCTCGGGCGTGAGGTCCTTCTTTTCCAGGCCGACGCCATGCTCGCCCGTAATGGTGCCGCCCGCGGCAATGCAGCGGCGCAGGATGTCCGCGCCGGCCGCGCGCGCTTTTTCCAGATCGCCCGGGCGGCGCGGATCGAACAGGATGATGGGGTGCATGTTGCCGTCGCCCGCATGGAAGATGTTGCTGATCGTGAGGCCGTACTTTTCCGAAACCTCACGGATGTAGCGCAGCGTGGGCGCGATCTCGGTGCGGGGCACCACGCCGTCCTGAACATAGTAGGTGGGACTCACGCGCCCGACGGCGCCAAAGGCGTTCTTGCGCCCTTTCCAAAGGAGCTCGCGCTCTTCGGCCGTTTGCGCGACGCGGACTTCGCGGGCGCGGCAGGCCAGGCAAGCTTCGCGCACCTGCTCCACCTGCTCCTCGACGGCCTCGTGCAACCCCTCCAGTTCAATGAGCAGCACGGCGGCCGCATCAAGCGGGTAGCCGGCATGGGTGGCTTCCTCGACCATCCGCAGCATCACGCCGTCCAGCATTTCCACCGCGACGGGCGTTATGGCGCGCGCAGTAATTTCGGCGACGGTTTCGCCGGCGTCCTCAGCCGAGTTGTAGATGGCCAGCAGTGTCTTGACGTGCTCCGATTTGCGCATGAGGCGCAGCACGATCTTGGTTACCAGCGCGAGAGTGCCTTCCGAGCCGGTGAAGAAGCCGGTCAGGTCGTAGCCCGGAAGGTCAGGTTCCATGCCGCCGGCGGTGAACACGGTCCCGTCGGGAAGAACGGCTTCGAGGCCGAGCACGTGATTTGTGGTTACGCCGTAGGCCAGCGTGTGGGGCCCGCCGGCGTTTTCCGCCACGTTGCCGCCGATGGTGCAGGCCTTCTGGCTGGAGGGGTCGGGCGCGAAGAAGTAGTTGCGGTCCTGGACCGCCAGGGTGACGTCCAGGTTGACCACGCCCGGTTCCACCACGGCGCGCTCATTCTCCAGATCTATGGCCAGGATGCGGTTCATGCGCGCGAAGGCCAGCATCAGGCCGCCTTCGACGGGGATGGCGCCGCCGCTGAGGCCGGTTCCGGCGCCGCGGCCGATCACGGGAATGCCGTAGCGGTTCGCGATCCGGACAAAATTGACGACGTCGGTGGTGCTGCGCGGAAAGACCACGAGGTCGGGGCGGCCGCGATCGACGCTGCCGTCATACTCGTAAAGCATGAGGTCTTCCGGTTGGTCCAGGTAATTGTGCGGGCCGGCCGCGGCGATGAGTTCCTGTCTGGCAGGTTCCGGGATCATGAGGCAAGCAGCGCTTTCACGCGGGTCATCATGGCTTCATCAGTCCAGTTGGTGGCCCCGATGATCTTTTCCACCACGCGCCCGTCGCGGTTGATGATGTAGGTTTCCGGGTACTTGAAGGTGCCGTACTCGGTGCTGATTTTGGCTTCGGGATCGCGTGCGGTCAGGAAGGCCACGTTCACTCTCGAAAGAAAGTTCTGGTAGGCGCGCGGGTTTTGGTCCACGCTGACGCCGAGCACGACAACGCCATCCGCGGCGAACCGCTTCTGGAACTCGTTCAGCGATGGGATTTCCTCGATGCAGGGCGGGCACCATGTGGCCCAGAAATTCAGGACGAGCAGCTTGCCGCCGAAGTTGGAGCGCGTGATGGTGTGCCCGGAGTCGGTGACGATGGAAAAGTCGGGCGCTTTGTCGCCGGCAACCACGACTCTCTCGCGGAACGTGCCGGCCACAACCCAGACGAGAACCGCGAGGCAAATCACGATTAAGCCCCGGAGTACGTTTTCCGTTTTGACTGAAGCCATCGGAAGATCCTATGATCTTAGTGTATCCGGCCCAAGGTGAACTCGTTAGCGGCCCGGCTGCTCTTGCGCGGCGCGATTCTTGCACCCCTTTCGGATCTGCTGTCATCATAATTATTTAGGCCGTCCCTCCGGACGCGCGGGGGTACTGGGTCCATGTTGATAACACGAAGGGTTGAGTTCTCCGCATCTCACGTGTGCCGCCTTCCCGGACTGTCGGATGAGGAAAACCGCGCGCTTTACGGGGAAGCCGCCAATCCTCACGGGCACGGCCACAACTACGTGGTCGAGGTGACGCTGGACGGGACGCCTGACCCGGTGACCGGCATCGTGTTCGACCTGAAAAAGCTGAAAGAGGTGCTTAACCGGGAAATCGTCGAACCGATGGACCACAGGTTTCTGAATGAAGAAGTTCCGCCCTTCGACCGCGTGGTGCCCACGAGCGAGAACCTCGCCATCGAGATCTGGCGGCGCGTGCAGCCGCGATTGGAGGAGGCCGGAGCGCGGCTTCACTCGGTGCGCGTGTGGGAGTCCGAGGACTTCTGCGCCGAGTTTCAGGGAGAATCCAGTTGATCAGGCTGACCCGCCGCTACCGTTTTTCCGCGTCGCACCGGCTGCATTCCCCCCGGCTCTCCGACGAAGAAAACCGTGCGATCTACGGAAAGTGCAACAACCAGCACGGGCACGGGCACAACTACGTGCTCGAAGTCAGCGTGCGCGGCCCCGTGGAGCCGGAGACCGGGCGGGCGGCTGACATCGCGGCTCTCGATTCGCTGGTGCACCGGGAGATCATCAGCGCTTTCGATCACCGCAATTTGAACGCCGACGTTCCCGACTTCGCGGACGCCGTCCCGACTACGGAGAATTTGGTGGCGGCGATCGAACGGCGGTTGCGGCGGGTATGGAGTACGGTGTTCCCCGGAGAGTGGCCGGAGTTGGACAGAATCAGAGTCCAGGAGACGAGGCGGAACACGATTGAGGCAAGACTATGAGTGCGGCTGACCAGAAGAACTCGATACTAAAAACCGAGACGATTGTGAAGGTGATCACACCGAAGGAGGAGGGGCTGATCGCGTCGCGCGTGCGGGACCTGCTGCGCGAGCTCGGAGAGAACCCGGAGCGCGAGGGCCTGTTGAAAACGCCCGACCGCGTGGAGAAGGCGCTGCGCTACCTCACCAGCGGCTATAAGAAGGATCTGAAACAGATCATCAACGGCGCGTTGTTCTCGGTGAAGTACGATGAGATGGTCATCGTTAAGGACATCGAGTTCTTCAGCCTCTGCGAGCACCACCTTTTGCCGTTCTTTGGAAAGATTCACGTCGCCTACCTGCCCAAAGACAAAGTGGTGGGGCTAAGCAAGATCCCGCGCATCGTCGATATGTTCGCGCGGCGGCTGCAACTTCAGGAGAGGTTGACGCAGGAGATCGCGCAATCGCTCCAGGATGTGCTCGACCCGCTCGGCGTGGGAGTGGTGTGCGAGGCGCGGCATTTCTGCATGATGATGCGGGGCGTGGAAAAGCAGCACTCGGGAACGGTGACCAGCGCCATGCTCGGGGCGTTCCGCACGCGCAAGAAGACGCGCGACGAATTCCTGGCGCTGGTGAAACAGAATTCCATTTCGGTCTGAAACGCGCGCGCCGCGTGGTAGCATTTGCATAAGATGATCAAGGATTTCCGCCGGTTTGAAGTGACCGATCCGTTTGGCCGGACCTGGGAAGTGGAGTTCCTCTGGCAGCAAAACGCCATCTCCATCCGGCACAGCGACACGGTGGACGTGAAATTCGCGCTTCGCTGCGGCGCTGAGCGCCTGGAAAAGGTCATCGCGCTGCGCCATCCGGATTTGCTTGAGATCAGCCGGAAGGCGGGGCGCCCGATTACGGATCCCTGGTGTGCGCGGCTGGCCGCGCTCCACCTTGCCCGGATCATGGAAGCGGGCGAGGACATGGAGAAAAGCCTTGTCACGGTCGGGGCGGAAGACCTGGAGGAGTACGCCGCCCAGCTCCGGCAGCGCGCGACCGCAGCCTGAAGCACGGCTGCCACAGCTTTCCAGTTCCGTTCAGAAACTAACCGGATCGGGGCGGAGTTTCCCGCGCGGCAGTGCGGAAATCGTTCAATAATGAGTGGAAGGGGCTTGGGATTGGGGCGATACATCTGCATTCACGGGCACTTTTACCAGCCGCCGCGCGAAAATCCCTGGCTGGAAGCCATCGAGCTTCAGGATTCGGCGTATCCCTACCACGACTGGAACGAGCGGATCGATGCCGAATGCTACGCTCCGAACTCGGCCTCGCGAATTCTCGATGAAAACGGGCGCATAGCAAACATCGTCAACAACTATGCGCGGATCAGCTACAACTTCGGGCCGACGCTGCTGGCGTGGCTGCAGGACCAGGCGCCGGAAACTTACCAGTTGGTGATCGATGCCGACCGGCTGAGCGCGGAGCGCTTTTCCGGGCATGGTTCCGCACTGGCGCAGCCCTATAACCACATGATCATGCCGCTGGCGAACCACCGGGACAAGCGAACGCAGGTGCGCTGGGGCATACGCGATTTCGAGCGCCGGTTCGGCCGGTATCCGGAGGGGATGTGGCTGCCGGAAACGGCGGTGGACTTGGAAACGCTCCAAGTCCTGGCCGACAGCGGCATCAAGTTCACGGTGCTCTCGCCCTATCAGGCGCGCCGCGTGCGGCAGAAGCGGCGGTCCTGGCACGACGTCTCGGGTGGGCGGATCGATCCGACTATGGCCTACTGGGTGCGCCTGCCTTCCCGGGGAAAGATCTCCCTATTCTTCTATGACGGGCCCACCTCGCGGGCGGTGGCGTTTGAGGGACTGCTGAACAGCGGCGAGCAACTAGCAGATAAGCTGGCCGGCATATTTTCTGATGAGCGGCCCTGGGGGCAATTGGCCCATATCGCCACGGACGGCGAAACTTACGGTCATCACCACCA
This sequence comes from Acidobacteriota bacterium, assembly GCA_029776225.1. Lineage (GTDB taxonomy): Bacteria > Acidobacteriota > Terriglobia > Bryobacterales > Bryobacteraceae > Fen-330. The sequence goes on from JAKOTR010000011.1 coordinate 134,325, forward strand.
GCGCGGCGAAATGGCGCTCTCGTACGCGCTGAAGTACATCGAGGAGAACGGGCTCGCCGCGCTGACCAATTACGGGGAATATCTCGAGCGGCACCCGCCGGCGCACGAAGTTCAGATTTACGAGAACTCCTCCTGGAGCTGCGCGCACGGTGTCGAGCGCTGGCGCAGCAATTGCGGCTGCAACACCGGGGGCCGTCCGGGCTGGACACAGGAATGGCGGGCGCCTCTGAGGGAAGCGTTCGACTGGCTGCGGGACTGCGTCGCGCCGTATTTCGAAACTAAGGGAAGCGAGTATCTGAAGGACCCCTGGGCGGCGCGCGACGACTACATCGACGTGATCCTCGACCGCAGCCCTGAAAGCCGCGAGCGCTTCTTCGCGAAGCATGCGTTGCGCCCGCTCTCCGGCGCCGGCGAGATTGCCGCGCTGAAGCTGCTGGAATTGCAGCGGCACGCGATGTTGATGTACACGAGCTGCGGGTGGTTCTTCGACGAGCTCTCGGGCATAGAAACGGTTCAGGTGATTCAGTATGCGGGAAGAGTGCTGCAACTGGCGAAGGAACTCGGCGGCCCCGACCTCGAAGCCCCGTTTCTCGAGCGGCTCGAGCGCGCGCGCAGCAACATCCCCGAGCACCAGAACGGGCGCGTGATCTTTGAGAAGTTTGTCCGGCCGGCGATGGTGGATTTGCAGAAGGTGGGCGCGCACTACGCCATTGCCTCCATTTTCAAGAACAGGCCGCAACAGGACCGCATCTACTCGTACTCGGTGGAGTGCAAGGACTCGCGGCTGCTGAAGGCCGGCAGGGCGCAGTTTTCGATCGGCAAGCTGAAGATAACGTCCGAGGTGACGCGGGAATCGGCGCTGGTGACCTACGGGGTGGCGCACCTCGGCGATCATACGGTGGCGGGCGGAGTGCGGGCCTACCTCGGAGAGACGCAGTATCGGGAAACGATCGACCGGATGGCCGCAGTATTCCGCCAGGGCGATTTTCCGGAGCTGATCCGTGCCGTGGACCGCGAATTCGGTCCCGGCACGTACTCGCTCAAGCTGCTGTTTCGAGACGAGCAGCGGAAGATCCTGCGGCAAATCCTGGCGGCGAGCCTGGAGGAAGCCGAGAGCGCCTACAGGCACATTTACGAGAGTCATGGCGGGCTGGCGCGCCTGCTGGCGAGCATCGGGATGCCGGCGCCGAAGAGCCTGGAAGTCGCAGCCGAGGTCACGCTGAACAACGACCTGCGCCGCGCATTCGAGCAGGAGGAGCTCGACCTGGGCCGCATCGCCGCGCTGGTTGAGGAGACCAAGATCGCCAACGTACCGTTCGATTCCGCCACGCTGGAATTCTCACTGCGGCGCACGCTCGAGCGAATGGCCGAGCAGTTCGCCGCCCATCCAGAGAATACGGCCATGCTGGAGAGGCTCGATGCCGCCGCGGGTATGATCCACACCTTGCCGTTCGGCGTGGTGCTGTGGAGGGTGCAGAACATCTACTACAACATGATGCTGACCGTGTTCCCCGAGTTCGCCGCCAAGGCCGCCTCCGGGGACCCCGCCGCGGACAAGTGGGCGCGGCTGTTCCGTAGCCTGGGCGATCGGCTCGGAGTGCGGGTGGAGTGACGTGGGCGCGCTGCGCATTCCGGTTTCCACATATCGCATTCAGTTCAACATCAACTTCAGGTTTGTGGACGGCCGCGACCTGGTGCCCTACCTTCAACTGCTAGGCATCACGGACCTCTATTCGTCGCCGCGCTTCAAGGCGCGCCGCGGCAGCCCGCACGCCTATGACGTCGAGAACCCCCTGCGAATCAATTCCGAACTCGGCACCGAGGAGGAGTTCGAGGAACTCGCTCTCAAGCTGAAGAATTACGGGATGGGCCTGCTGCTCGACATCGTGCCGAACCACATGGCCGCCAGTTCTGGAAACCCTTGGTGGATGGACCTGCTGGAGCACGGCAAGGACTCGCTCTACGCACATCACTTCGCGGTGGACTGGGCCCGCCCCGGACCGAAATCGCGCCGGCCTGGCAGGATCGTGCTGCCGATTCTCGGGGACCTGTACGGGGCGGTGCTGGAAAGCAGGCAGTTCAGCCTGCGGCTGGACGAGAACGGTTTTTTTGTCAGCTATTACGATCACCGGCTGCCGCTTGATCCCAAAACCTATCCGCTGGTGCTCGAACAATGCGCGGCGGCGGAGCCGGAGCTGAAAGCGCTGCTCGATGCGATCGAGGCGCTGCCCGCCGGAGATCCTTCCAGAGCGGCCGAGCGGCGCCGCAAGACCGAGGAAATCAAGCGCGACCTCTGGCGCCTCTACAACACCAGCGAGGCGTTCCGGGCGGCGCTGGACGATTGTTTGATCGCGATCGGCGGAACGGAAGGCGACCCCAAGAGCCTCGATGTGCTCGACCGCATCCTCGACCGGCAGCACTACCGTGTCGGGTACTGGCGGATCGCTTCCGAAGAGCTGAATTACCGGCGTTTTTTCGACATCACGGACCTGGTCGGCGTGCGTGTCGAGCACCCCGATGTTTTCCATTCGCGGCACATGGAAATTCTCGGCCTGGTCAAGACGGGCCGCGTGACCGGGCTGCGCGTTGATCACATCGACGGGCTGCGCGATCCGGCCGCCTATCTGCGGCGCCTGCGGGCCAGCGTGGCGGGTGGCTCCGCGTTCTACGTGATCGTCGAAAAAATTCTCGGTAGCGACGAGGAGCTGCCGGAGGACTGGGAGCAGTTCGGCACGACCGGATACGACTTCCTCAATTACGTGAACGGTCTCTTCGTCAACCCGGAGAGCATGAAGGCTTTGGGCGATGTCTATCGCCGCTTCACCGGGTTCGAGGAGGATTTCGCCCGGGTGCGGTACACCCGGATGAAGCAGGTGATGAACGAACTGTTCGCCGGCGAAGTGCGGGCGCTCGGTTCTATGCTGGGGCAGCTTGCGGCGCAGGACCGCTATGCGCGGGACCTGCCGTTCGAGTCGCTGCTTCACGCCTTGGTGGAGGTGACAGCCTGCTTTTCCGTTTACCGCACGTATGTTCGGGAGTGCCGGGTTTCGCCGCGGGACAGGCGCTATCTGGAACAGGCCCTGGACGCCGCCGAGCACACGTCGGGCGAGTCCGGCTCTCAGGCGTTCGCATTTCTCAGGCGTGTGCTGCTGCTGGATGTCCCGCACTATGTGGAGAACCGCCAGGAGTGGCTTGATTTCGTGATGGCGTGGCAGCAGTTCACCGGGCCGGTGATGGCCAAGGGTTTCGAGGACACGGCGTGCTACGTCTACAACCGCCTCATCTCGCAAAATGAGGTGGGCTGCGATCCGGTGACGGCGGACCTGCCGCCCGGTCCCGAGGAATTTCACCGCCGGAACGCGGCGCGATTGGAGCGCAGGCCGCATACGCTGAACGCCACATCCACGCACGACACCAAGCGCAGCGAGGACGTGCGCGCCCGCATCAACGTGCTCTCCGACATTCCGCGGCTGTGGGCCCGGCACGTCACCCGCTGGGGCGAATGGAACGCAGCGAAGAAGCGGATGGTGAACGGGCAGCCGGCGCCGGACCGCAACGACGAGTACATGCTGTACCAGACCCTGATCGGCGCCTGGCCGCTGGATGAGGAGGAAGTGCCCGGCTTCATTGAGCGCCTCAAGGGCTACGTCCAGAAGGCAGCCCGCGAAGCGAAGGTGCACACCAACTGGCTCTATCCGAACGAGGCGTATGAGAAGGCGTTCCAAGCGTTCGTCGACGCCATCCTCGAAGCCGCTGAGGACAACGTGTTTCTCAAGGATTTTCTGGCGTTTCAAAAGCGGATTGCGCCCGCCGGGGCGGTGAATTCGCTGGCGCAGACGCTGCTCAAGATCGCCTCGCCCGGAGTGCCCGATTTCTACCAGGGAACGGAGTTGTGGGACTTCAGCCTGGTCGATCCGGATAACCGGCGGCCGGTGGACTTCGCGCGCCGCAGCGCGCTGCTCGACGAATTGAGGCGGCGCGAGGCACAGGACGCGGCCGCGCTGGTCAAAGACCTGTGCGCGAACTGGCAGGATGGCAGGATCAAGCTTTACCTGACCTACAAGGCTCTGAATTTCCGGCGCGCGCACGCGGAGCTGTTTCAGCAGGGGGAGTATCTGGGGTTGAGTGGGGACAGCCATACCTGCGGGTTCGCGCGGCGGCTTGGGGACGAGTGGGTGATCGCCGCGGTGCCGCGGAACACCGCGCGTCTGGCGCCCTCGCGCAAGCGGCTGCTGCAGCCGAACATCTGGGGGAACGCCGCGCTCGAGCTGCCGGAGGACGCGCCCCGTCGGTGGCACGACGTGCTTACCGGCGCGGAAATCCGCGTGCGCGGCAACGCGCTGAAGCTGGCCGAGGCGTTCGCTTCGTTCCCAGTCGCCCTGCTGGCGGGGGACGCCCTCACGCCTTGATTTTGCGGATTTCCTCGGTCAGGGCCGGCACCACTTCAAACAGGTCACCCACGATTCCGTAATCGGCGACCTCGAAGATTGGAGCGCCGGCGTCCTTGTTGATCGCCACGATGGTTCGCGAGCCTTTCATCCCCACGAGATGCTGGATCGCCCCGGATATGCCGATTGCGAGATACAGCTTGGGCGCGACCGTCTGCCCGGAGCTGCCTACCTGCCGTTCCATCGGAAGCCAGCCGTTGTCGCAGATCGGCCGCGATGCCGCGAGTTCCGCGCCGAGCGCTTCGGCAAGCTTTTCCACGATGGCGAGGTTCTCTTTTTCCTTGATGCCGCGGCCGACGGACACGATGATCGAGGCCGAGGAGAGGTCGACGCCGGCTTGCGTTTCGCGGAAAGGCTCGCTCGGGCGGGTGCGCACCGCTGCGGGATCCAGCGGCGGCGTGAAGGTCTCCACCCGGGCCTTCCCCTGCTCGATTTCGTCCGCTCGGTACGCGCCGGCCTGGACGGAAACAAAGTTCGGCGGCTCGGTGGCGAACCTGACGTCGGCGTTGAGCTTGCCCTGGAAAAGCTGGCGGACAAGGACAAGTTTGCCGTCTTCCACGCGATGCGAAACCGCATCGCTAAGAAGGGCGCGGCGGAACCGGGCGGCAAGCCTCGGCGCATAATCGCGGACCTGGTAGGTGTGCGGAAACACGACGAGCTCAGGGCCGGCGTGCCGGATCAGTGCCTCGAGCGCCGCCGTGTACGCATCCGGCGTGTACTGCTTGAGGAGCGGGTGATCCACAGCCCAAACCGTTTCGAGGTCCCGGCCGGCGGCTTTTTGCGCCAGGCCGGCGACGCCTTCTCCCAGGACGGCGGCCGAGACCGGGGCGTTCAAGTCGCGCGCCATCTGCCGCGCCGCTGCCAGTGTCTCCCAGGCCATGCGGCTCCAGGCCCCGTTGCGCTGTTCGAGAATTGCGAGAACGCTCATGGCATCACCTCACAAGACGCGAGCCGAGAACCTCAGGCGCTCGACGAGCTTTTGCGCCGCCTGTTTCGCGTCGCCGTCGAGAATTTCCGTCTGCTTGGTCTTCTGCGGCGGGTAGACGCGCGCAATCTCAAGCGCGGGCGCCGGGGTGAAGCCAAGTTGCTCCGGCGTCACGCGGCGGATCTCCTTCGTCCTGGCGCGCTTGATGCCCATCAGTGTGGCGTAGCGCAATTTGCTGATGCCGGACTGGATGGTAAGCAGGGCGGGCAGCGGCATCTCGATGTGTTGAAACCAGCCCTCTTCCAGTTCGCGCTTGACGCGGATGGAGCCGTCGAGCACCTCGACCTGCATGATGATCGTGGCGTGCGGCAGGCCGAGCAACTCCGCCAGGATGACGCCCGTCTGGCCGTAGCCCAGATCCTCGGATTGCAAGCCGGTGAGAATGAGGTCCGGCTTCTCGCTCTCGACGGCGCGCGCCAGAAGCATCGCTGTGTTGAGCGAATCCCAGGTATCGAGGCCGTCCGCTTCGATGTGGATGGCGCGGTCGGCGCCCTTGGCCAGGGCTTCGCGGATGGATTGCGCGGCCCGCGCCGGACCGGCGCTTACCACTATTACTTCGCCGCCGTGTTTCTCTTTGAGCTGAAGCGCCTCTTCGAGGGCGTAAGCGTCAGGCTCGTTGATTTCGTAGTTGAGATCGGCGTCCTCGATCCAGCGCTGGTCCGGACCTGGGCGCAGAGACGAATCGCGGGCAGGGACCTGCTTGAGCGCAGTCAGGATTTTCATCTAAGAAGCGCTACCCTCCGGATAGTTGCTATCCAGTATAGCGCTTGAAAATCAGGCAGCCGTTGGTGCCGCCGAAGCCGAAGGAATTTGAGAGGGCGTACTCGATGCGGGCGGGGCGCGCCACGTTCGGCACGTAGTCGAGATCGCAGCCTTCGTCCGGGCACTCGAGGTTGATGGTGGGCGGCAGGATCTGGTCCCGGATGGCGAGGACGGTAAGGCCGGCTTCCAGCCCGCCGGCGGCGCCGAGCAGGTGGCCGGTCATGGATTTGGTTGAACTTACGGCCAGCTTGTAGGCATGCTCGCCGAAGCAGCGCTTGATCGCGAGGGTTTCTACGCGGTCGCCTACGTCGGTCGATGTGCCGTGAGCGTTGATGTAATCGATGGACTCCGGCGGGATCCCGGCATCGCGGAGCGCGTTGCGCATGACGCGGTATGCCCCGTCGCCGTCCTCCGGAGGCGCGCTGATATGGAAGGCGTCACCGCTCATTCCATACCCGACGATTTCGGCGAGGATGGGAGCGCCGCGGCGCAGGGCCGATTGCAATTCTTCGAGGATCAGAATGCCCGCTCCTTCGCCCACCACGAAGCCGTCGCGGTCCTTGTCCCACGGGCGGCTGGCCCGTTCCGGTTCGTCGTTGCGGGTGGAGAGGGCGCGCATAGCGGCGAAACCGCCGATTCCCATGCGGCAGATGGCGCCTTCCGCGCCACCGCAGATCATCGCGTCGGCATCGCCGTGCTGGATCAGCCGGAAGGCATCTCCGATGGCGTGTGCGCTGGTCGTGCAGGCGGTAGCCGTGGCGGAGTTGGGCCCCTTGGCGCCGGTCCGTATGGAAACGTATCCGGAGGCGAGGTTGACGATCGTCGCAGGGATGAAGAACGGTGAGATGCGCTTGGGACCGTGATTCAGCAACTGCTCGAACTCGCGCTCGATCACTTCAAACCCGCCGATACCGCTGCCGATGTAAACGCCGACCTGCTCGGCGTTCTCTTCCGTAATCTTGAGTCCCGAAGCGGAGAGGGCGAATTCCGACGCCGCGATGGCGAACTGGATGAATCGCCCCATTTTCTTGAGCTCCTTGCGCTCCACCCACTTCTCGGGCTGGAACCCCTTGACCTCCCCGGCGATCCGGCAGGGAAACGCCGAAGCGTCAAAAGCCGTGATGGGGGCGATGCCGCTGCGCGAGTTGCGGATGGCTTCCCACGTCTCTTCCGTCCCGATGCCGACCGGGGAAACCAATCCGACACCTGTAACAACGACCCTACGCGACAAAGCTCCGACTCCTCTTCTGGGAAACCGAATACGGCTGGCTGGTTTATTTCTTCGCCATCTTGGCTTCGATGTAGTCGATGGCGTCCTTCACTGTGGCGATTTTCTCGGCGTCCTCGTCCGGGATGTCGAGGTCGAAGGCCTCCTCAAAAGCCATGATGAGCTCGACGATATCCAGCGAGTCCGCGCCCAAGTCGTCTACAAACGACGCCGTCGAGTCAACCTGGGCCTCATCAACCCCAAGTTGCTCGACAATAATCTGCTTCACCTTCTGCTCAACCGACATGAAACCTCCAGATCTACAAACTGATTGATTCTAGCGACGTTCACGCTCGCACGCAACTGGCGTGTTTTCCGTTTTGCGCCAGGAGTTTACAATCGAGCTATGTGGCGGAGCGCTATCGTCTTCGCAGCGCTGGCCCCCGGTTGCCTATCAGCACAGCAGGACCCCGCTGACGGGATCCGGGCTATTCTCGCCCGGGTATCCGAGGAAGCCGAAGTCTTCCGCGCCCACGCCCCCAGTATGCTGGCCGAGGAGACCCTGGTGCAGCGAGCGCTGAAGATCCCGCGGCGTTTTCTGCCGCGCATCGGCCACCCAAAACCTGAGTATCGCACGCGCGAGATCATCTCCGAATACGGCTTTTCCAGTTTCCGGGAGTCCCCGAACGTCCTTCACGAGTTCAGGCAGGTGGTGATGGTGGACGGCAAGCCGGTTTCCAGCCGGGAGGAAGCGCGGCACACCCTGGCCCTCGGTATGCGCTCCGAAGACGACAGGGTGAAGAAGCGCATGCTGGAGCGCTTTGAAAAATATGGGCTTACCGGCGCGGCGACCGATTTCGGGCAGGTGCTGTTGTTGTTCGGGCGGCGGCAGTTGGACAACTACGATTTCCGGCTGGATGGCGAGAGCCGCATCGGCGCGGACGAGGCGATCATCCTGGCCTTCAAGCAGCGCGGCGGGCAGGGATCGGTGTTGATTTTCGAAGGGCGCAAGGCGATGCACCTGCCGCTGGAAGGCCGGCTCTGGGTGCGCCGCCCGGACTTCCGGCCGCTTCGCGTGGAGCTCATCAGTGTCCGCAAGGAAGGAGAAACCGAAATCCGCGACGAAGCGGGCGTGGATTACACCGTCAACGCTCAAGGCGTTCCCGCGCCGGCTTCGGTTGTTCATCGCCAGTTTGCCGGGTCCACCCTGGTAGTGGAAAACGTGTTCCGCTACTCGCCGTTTCGAGTCTTCTCGGTGGACGCCGAGATCAAGTTCCAATGATCATTTACGGCTGCGCCGTTGCCGGTTCACCGGGGGTTCGGTGAGTTCTGCTTTTGTGCCGCAAGTTGCTGTAGCGTTTCGAGGAAAGCCGCTTCGTCCATGCCCGCGTACTGCGATATGCCCCTCATCGCACGCACTACGTCTTCATGAAAGAACGGCGCCACCTTGCCATCCACGAGCTCCCAGGCTTTCGAAACGCTGAAGAAATCGCCCTTGGGAGAGTATTGCAGAAACAAACGTACCTATGGTGTGGCTGGATGACGTTTCGACGAGGAGCGACTTCGTACTGGCTGGCCGGGCAGGGGAGTCTGAGCAAGAAGAACCGGGAAAATATGCGATGCAAATCGCGGAAATTAGCTTCGTCATGCAGTCCTCCCGGAGCGCGATGTTCGCTCGCTTCTTGAGAACTACTGCTCATTTCACGAAAAGTCAACAGAATTCGGCACTTCGCGCCGCCGGCAGGAAAGGCGAGTCTCGGGCCTGCTGATCCGTGATATGTCTTTCCATAGGTGTTTACATTCCAATGATCATCTACCTTCACGGCTTCGCCTCCGGACCGGGTTCCAAGAAAGCGCAGTTCCTTCACGAACGGTTCCGCAGCCATAGAATCGAACTGTTGGTTCCCGATCTCTCGGAGGGCGATTTTGAAAATCTCACGCTGACAAAGCAGCTTCGCGTAATCGAACGTCTGGCGGACGGCAGGCCGGTGTCGCTGATCGGCTCGAGCATGGGCGGGTACCTGGCGGCGCTGTATGCGGCGCGGCATCGCGAAGTGGAGCGGCTTCTGCTGCTCGCGCCGGCGTTTGGGCTTTCGCGCCGCTGGGCGGAGTGGCTTGGCGAGGACCAAATGAGCGCCTGGAAGCAGCTTGGGTACCATTCGTTTTTCCACTACGGCGAGGGGCGCGAGCGCCGGCTCAGCTACGGCATCGTCGAGGATGCCGCGCACTACGAGGATTTTCCAGATGTGACTCAACCGGTACTCCTCTTCCACGGCAGGGCGGACACCGCGGTGCCGTGCGCGCTCTCGGAGGAGTTCGCCCGGTGGCGCCCCAATGTCCAACTCACGCTTCTCGAAGACGGTCACGAGCTTACAGGGTCGCTTGAGACCATTTGGACGGCCGCCCGCGGCTTCTTCGGCCTGTGAGCGCGTGGTATAACCATTCGGGGCAAACGATTATGCAGAAGAGACGCAATTTCCTGAAGGCCGCGGCGGGCGGTGTCCTCATCCTCAAGCCGCAGACCGTGTTTGGCAGCCAGGCGAACTCGGCCGTGGAGGTCGGCATAGTGGGATGCGGCGGCCGTGGAAACTGGATCGGGAAATTTTTCCCGGAGTTCACCGGGGCGCGTGTCGTGGCGCTAGCCGAGGTGATCCGCGAGCGCCTGGATAGCACACGCGAAGCCTTCCAGGTGGCTCCGGAGCGCGCCTATTACGGTCCCGAAGCTTACCGCGAGCTGGCGGAATCGAAGCTCGACGCCGTAATCATCGAGACGCCGCCGTACTTCCATCCCGAGCAGGTGCGCGCCGCCGTGGATGCCGGAAAGCACGTCTTTTTGGCCAAGCCCGCGGCGGTGGATGTCCCCGGCTGCAAGAGTATTCTCGAGAGCGGCAAGAAAGCAGCCGCGAAAAATCTCAGTTTCCTGATCGATTTTCAGACGCGTGCGCAGCCGGTGTTCCAGGAGGCCGCGCGGCGTGTGCATCGCGGGGACATCGGCAAGCCCGTCTTCGCGCAGGTGTTTTACTACGCAGGCCGTCCGTCGAAAGACAAATCTAAGCCAGGCATGGATCCCGGGCAGGCGCGCGTGATGAATTTCTACATGGACCGCGTGCTCGGAGGCGACATCATCGTCGAGCAAAACATCCACGTCATCGATGTGGCGAACTGGTTCCTGCAAGGCCATCCGCTGCGGGCGTTCGGAACGGGCGGGCGCACCGACTGGCGGGGCACCGGCTATGACGCCGGAGACGCGTGGGACCACTTCCTGGTGACCTTCTGGTATCCCAACGACGTGCACGCGGATTTCAGCTCGAACCAGCTTACCAACAGCTTTTCGGACCTCTGCGTGCGCGTGTTCGGTATCCGGGGCGCGGTGGATTCGCACTACGGCGGGTTGGTGCGCATCACCGGCGAGAACGCATGGCTTGGAGCGGAGAAGGACGACACCTTCCGCCAGGGCGCCGTGAACAACGTCAAGGCGTTCGTCGAAAGCATACGCACGGGCAAGCCGCTCAACAACGTAGAGCAGGGAGTGGAAAGCAACCTGACCGCCATCCTCGGCCGCATGGCCGCCTACCAGAACCGCGTGGTGACCTGGGACGAGATGATGAACTCGACCGAGCGCTACGAAGCCAACCTCAAGCTGCGCTGGTAAGCGGCGGGCGTGACCGCCGCCTCTCAATGCGCGACGCTCGTGGCGCCGCGCCCACGCCAGACTGGTTGCTCCCTTTTTATACTGGGGGCGTGACGGAGGACGCGCGGGAACGGCAGCTGGAGCGGCTGCGCCGGGAGCGGCTGGACGTGCTGATCCTGGGCGGGGGAATTAACGGCGCCGGGATTGCCCGCGACCTCGCTTTGCGCGCCAGGGAGACGGGCACGCCGCTCAGTATCGGACTTGTCGAGCAGGCTCATTTCGCCTCCGGCGCCAGCAGCCGCAACTCGCAATTGATTCACGGCGGCCTGCGTTACCTGAAAAACCTCGAATTCCGGCTGGTGCGCGAGGCATTGCGGGAGCGCGCGCTTCTGCTGCGCCTGGCGCCAGATTACGTCCGGCCCCTCCGCTTTTTCATGCCAATTTCCGGTTGGTTCGAGCGCCATTACTACCATGCGGGGCTCGCACTCTACGACCTGCTTGCGGGAAAGGCACGGATTGAACGCCACCGCATGCTGTCCCGGGAGGAAGCCGCGCAACTCGAACCGGAACTTTCCGGCGGGCGTCTGCGCGGCGCCGCGTTGTTTTTCGATGCCCGGGTGAACTCGGCGCGCTTCACGCTCGCCAACATCTCTGACGCCATCGACAACGGCGCGGCGGCGGTTAACTACGTGCGCGCGGAGGCCTGGGAGCGCGACGCTGAAGGCTGGCGCGTCCACCTGCGCGATACGCTCTCGGGCGAGGTGTTCGAGACGCGCGCGCGCAAACTGGTGGACACAACCGGCCCCTGGAGCCGCGCCGGCGGGCTGCGTCTCGTGCGCGGGTCGCACCTCGTCTTTCCGCGCCTGAATCGGAGCGACAACGCCATTGCCTGGTTCGAAGAATCGGGCCGGATCATCTTTGTCATCCCTTGGGGCGAGGACAATCAACTGAGCCTGGTGGGGACTACGGATGTCGACCACAAGGAGAGTCCGGACCACGTCCGCATCTCACGCGAGGAGACGGCTTACCTGTTGGGAATCGTCAAGGAACTTTTCCCCGGGGCGCAGGCCCGTCCGCTGGCTGCCTTCAGCGCGCTCCGCCCGCTGCTGCGCGACGAGGCGGCGTCGCCCACGCGCACCAGCCGCGAGCACCGCATCTGGAACGACGCCGCCGGTGTGCTGCACGTCGCCGGCGGCAAGTATACGACCTACCGGCTGATGAGCGAAGAGGCCGCGGACCTCGCCGCGCGCGAGATCGCCCCGGCCCTAGCCGGCGTCCACCCGACGTCGCGCACTCCGTTCCGCGCGGCGTGCCTTCCGCAGTCTCCCTCCGAGCGCATCGCATTTGCCGTGCGGCATGAGATGGCTCGCCGCCTTTCCGATCTGATGTTTGTCTCGACTTATTGGGGTTACGAGCAGCCGTGGGACCGCGAGCGCCTGGAGCCATACGCCCGCGAAATGGGCGCCATCCTTGGCTGGGACCGCGAGCGTATGGAACAGGAAATCGAAGCGGTGCTCTCGCTGCGGGCGGTCCCCGATCTTACACCACTTCCTCTTTGACCGGGTCCCAGCGGACTTTGCGCTCCTGGCGGTATGCCTCGACCGACATGACGACCGCGGCCATCTCCTCGAAGGCGCGGTCCACGCCGCACCGCGGTGTCTCCCTGGAGCGGGCGCAGGCAACGAAGTTCTCCATGTGGTTGTCCACTTCGACCTCGCCCCGCTTCATGGTGTATTCCGGCGGAACGGTCGCGTTCTCGGGCGGCAAACCGGCCCGAGTGGCCTGCCAGCGTGCGGCGGCAGCCTTCTTTGCGTACTCGGGCTTCCACTCGGCCTCGAAGGTGCGGCAGAACGACGGCGAGACTTCCAGCGTCTTTTCGCGCCCGAGGAACTGTATGATTTCGCCGACGTGCCGGTTGTGGAACGTGCAGTTGAAGGTGACGGCCATCTCCTTCTTCGGGTAGTCGTACAGCACGTGCCACATGTCGGGCACTTCGCGGTCTTCCTTCCAGAAGTACTTGTTGCCCTGGGTGAGGGCGGTTTCCGGGATGCCGATTCCCGAAATCATGTTCACGGCGTCCCACAGATGGCTCAACAGGTCGCCCGCGATGCCGGTGCCGTATTCCCACCAGCAGCGCCAGCGGAAAAACCTCTCGGCGTCGAAGGGGCGCTTGGACGCGTTGGCGATGAAGCGCTCCCAATCGATGTTCTCCGGGGTGGCGTCCGCGGGCAGTTGGTTCAGATCGTACCGGGTATAGAATTGCCACTCCGGCCAGGCATTCGTGCGGTCGATGTACATGCGGACGAGCGTCACCTTCCCGAGTTCACCGGCTTGGAAGATCTGCCGGGCCCGGTGGAACGTAGGCATGCTGTTGTAGTTGTGGCCAAGCTGCATCACCACCTTGTTGTCTTTCACGGCCTTGCGCATCTGCTTGGCCTCCTGCAAGGTGCGGCACCAGGCCTTCTCAACGTAAATATCCTTTTTGGCTTCAGCGGCCCGCACCACCATCGGCGCGTGCCAGAAGTCCGGTGTGGCGATCAGGACGAGGTCGACGTCCTTATCCGTCACCGCGCTTTCCCAATCGCGCACGATGCGAACCCGCTCGTTCTTGCAGCTTTCCTTTGCGCGCTTGACATTGCCCTGGTAGAGGTCGCAGATGATGCGGACCTCCGTATTGGGGCAGTCCTGAACCTCTTGCATGAGTTGGTAGCCCCGGGTGCCGAGGCCCACGCAGGCCACCCCGAGCCGGTCGTTAGCATTGCGCTGTGCGAGCAAGGCCGGAGCGCCCGCAACCGCCGCTGTCATGCTTTTCAAGAACTTGCGCCTTTCCATGTTCCAGATCCTACCCAAAAAATATAGTACTTTTTGGGCCTTTCCCAGAACGATTTTTTCCCGGCGTGCGTCTTACTAGGTAAGATGCCTGGTTCATCCAATCCTCGTTTGCAAAACCGCTTACGGGAGAAGATGCGTGGCTCATCCAATCCTCGGCGGAACCGCGGCGTCCGCGTCCGGCATAGGGCCGACCGGCGTCCCTTCGTTCGGCCGGAGGATGATATCCACCGGCTGCTGAACACGCTGGCGGACCAGTTCGAACGCGGAGTTGCCCCTCCTGGTTCTGCCCACGGCGTCTTCGGGCCCGACGACGACGTCTGCGAATAGCGGCCGGATTTCCAACGATTTCCCAAAACACACCCCAAGGCAATTTCGGTGCATCTCAGGGCGCCGTTCGCAGTATCGTGGATGGTAAGGGGGGATGCATTCCATGAAAGCTGTCGTTTTCCGGGGGGTAGGCGATATCCGGCTCGAGGACGTCCGCGAGCCGAAAATCAAGGAACCGACCGACGCCGTGGTCAGGCTGACCGCTTCGGCAATCTGCGGAACCGACCTGCACATGGTGCGCGGGACTATGGGCGAGATGAACCCCGGCACGATCCTGGGGCATGAGGGGGTCGGCATCGTCGAGGAACTCGGCTCGGAAGTGCGCGATTTCAAGATCGGCGACCGGGTTGTCATCCCGTCCACGATTGCGTGCGGATACTGCAACTACTGCCGTGCGGGCTATTTCTCGCAATGCGACAACGCCAATCCGCACGGGCGGACGGTGGGCACGGCCTTTTTCGGCGGCCCTGCATCAACGGGCTCCTTCGACGGGTTGCAGGCGGAGAAGGCCCGCATCCCGTTCGCGAATGTGGGGATGATCAAGCTTCCCAAGGAAGTTACCGACGATCAGGCCATCATGCTTTCGGATATTTTCCCGACCGGCTACTTCGGGGCCAAGCTAGCGGAAATCAAGAAAGGCGACGTGGTGGCGGTCTTCGGATGCGGCCCGGTGGGTCAGTTCGCCATCGCAAGCGCGCAGATGCTGGGCGCCGCGCGAGTCCTGGCGGTGGACGCCATCCCGTCGCGCCTCGAAATGGCCCGGGAGCAGGGCGCGGAAATCATCAATTTCGAGGAAGAAGACCCTGTGGAGGCCATTCGCGCGCTCACGGGCGGGATTGGTCCGGACCGCGTGATCGACGCGGTCGGCGTGGACGCCAACCGCCCGCACCGCGGCCCGGCAGCCAGGGAGGCCGACCAGCGGGCGCAGGAGTGGGACAGGCTTAAGGAGCAAATAGCCCCGAAGGCCGCGCCCAAGGGCTCGAACTGGCATCCGGGGGACGCGCCCGGCCAGGCGCTGGAATGGGGAATCAAGTCGATTGCGAAGGCCGGTACGCTGGCCATTATCGGCGTCTACCCGGATTCGATGAACACGTTCCCGATCGGCGCCGCCATGGCGAAAAACCTGACGGTGCAGATGGGCAACTGCAACCACCGGAAATATATTCCGCCGCTGATCGAAATGGTTCGCACCGGCACAGTCGATCCCCTGAGAATCCTCACGAACCGCGAGGCGTTCACCTCGGCGATCGATGCGTACAAGGCGTTCGACGAGCGCCAGCCCGGCTGGGTCAAAGTGGAGCTGAAGCCGGCGCAGATGCACGCCTGAGCAGCGGCAAAGCGGCTACGTCTGCGCGAAATAGAGGGCCACCGCGCGCTCCAGGTCGGCCTTGGTCATGCGCACGGGCCGGCCCTCGTAATTCGCGATCGCAACCAGGATGTCGCAGATGTCGGCCGGATAGCAGGCGCGCAGCTCCATGCCGCCTTCGCGGAAGCACAGCTTGCGCAGGTAGTCGGCGCTGTCCGGTTCGAAGGGGATATTGCGCGCCGTCGCCACGCGGCGGAAAATCTCGTCGAAGAGTTGAGGCTCCACCGCCTCCACGTAGACCTTGTTGTGCAGGCGGCGCAGGAAGGCCTCATCGGCGAGTTCGCGCGGGTCCAGGTTGGTCGCGAAGACCACCAGCATTTCAAACGGTATCTGGAACTTCACGCCGTAGCGCAGGGCGAGGTAGTCCACCCGCCGGTCGAGCGGGACGATCCAGCGGTTCAGCAGCTCGCGGGGAGACATGAGCTGCCGGCCGAAATCGTCGATCACCAGCACGCCGTTGTTCGCTTTCATTTGCAGCGGCGCCGCATAGATGCCGCTGGACTCGTCCAGCCTCAGTTCGAGCATGCTTGGCGCAAGCTCGCCGCCCGTAATCACGCACGGCCGCCGGCAGAGCACCCAGCGCGGGTCGAATTCCTGATCGGTGGTTTCAATGGCCTCGTGCACCACCGGGTCGTATAGCTGGATGATCTGCCCGTCCACCTCCACGGCGTAGGGGACCAGTATGGCGTCCTGGTAGACCCGCAGTAAGCGCTCGGCAAGGCTGGTCTTGCCGCTGCCGGTCGGTCCGTAAAGGAAGATGGAACTCTGGGAAATGATGGCGGGGCCAAGCTGGTCGAGCAGCCGGTCGGGGAGCACCAGGTCGGAAAGGGCTTGCCGCAGGCTGCGGCGGTCCACCCGCACCTTGGCCGCCTGCATCTTCGTCGCTTTGTGGTACTGCTTGATTGAAACCGGGCACGGGCCCGCGTAGTGGCAGATCTGGTATCGCTCGCTGGCAAGCGAACGGCCGGCTTGCGTCAGCACGAAGCTGTAATCGTTGCCCACCATGCCCTTCACTTCGATGAGCTGCTGCTGCCGCAGCTCGCGGAATATCGCCTCAATGACCAGCGGCGAAAGCTTGAGGGCCTGGCTTAGATCCTGGAGCGTGGTCTGGCCGGCGGTGAAGGTGCGGCGCAGCACCAGATCGACGAGCAGGCCGTGTGGAACATCCAAATCCGCCAGCGTGTCAGGCTGCGGAGGACAGTACGCGGATCGCGTTGAAGCAAAGGTGACCATAGCGGTTTCGGTTCTTAATAGCGGTTTCTTAATGATGCTATTCCATTTTCGCCGCGCCGTCCATGTAAAATTCCCTTGCATCGCACTCTGCACGTTTGAGCCTCGCCGGCCGTCAAGCCTATTCTGGTGCACTGGTCACGAGCAGTATTGGTCTGTCTGGCGATTGCCACCGGCCTTGCGGCGGGCGAGCCGAGTGCGGCCAAGTTGTTTAAGGAAGGCCAGAAAGCGGAACGCGAGGGCGACATCGTCCGCGCCTACCTGCTTTACACGGAAGCCGCCGTCAAGGATCCGAAACGCAAGGAGTACTGGGCCCGGAGCCAGGCCCTGCGGACGCGCGCGGCGCTGAAGGCCCGCGTGATGCCCAAGATCACCCCGGAGGGGAAAACCGTCCTGGAACCCCTCAAGCCGCTTCCCGGCCTTTCCGGCACGATCACCGAGGACGATCTGGCGGAACTGCGCCGCCTCAAGCCGCCTCCCGACCTTCAGCCCACGCCGGGCAGGAAAAACATTGACCTTCGCGGCAACGCCAGGGCGCTTTTCGAGCAGACGGCGAAAATTTTCGGGTTGGAAGTGGTTTTCGACGGCGATTACCAGCCGGGCGCCGCGTTCCGGTTCCGCCTGGAGGACGCCGATTTCCGCGAGGCGATCCAGGCGCTGGAAGCGGCCACCGCGTCTTTCGTCGTGCCGCTCGGAGAGCGCCTGTTCATGGTGGTCAAGGACACGCCCCAGAAGCGGGCGGAAGTCGAACCGGTAATTGCGATCACGATCCCGATTCCCGATCCTGTAACGCCGGAGGAGGCACAGGAACTTGCGCGCGCCGTCCAGCAGACGATGGATCTCACCAAGCTCTCCATCGACACCACCCGCAGGATGGTGCTCATCAAGGACCGGATCTCGAAGGTCCGCCCCGCCCAGGCGCTTTTCCAGCAACTGGCGCGCGGGCGCACCCAGGTTGCCATCCAACTGCAATTTCTCGAAGTGGACAGAAGCAGCCTCCTCACCTACGGCTTGCTGCTCCCCAGGAACCTGCCGATTCTTTACGTCGGCAGCAGCGGCGTGGTGGGCGCGCTCACCGCTCTCGCCAACCTGAAGCTCTCGACCAACATGTTCGGCGTGGGAATCGGCGATGCGCAGGCGTTTGCCAGCATGGCGAAAGCGACCGGACGGAACCTTCTCGATGCCGAAGTGCGCACAGCCCACGGCTCCACGGCCACCTTCCACATCGGCGATCAATTCCCGATCGCGACCGCCACGTTCATCGGCGGAGACTTCCTCGTGCCCCCCACGTTCACCTTCGAGGACCTCGGCCTGGTGATGAAGGTAACCCCGCACGTGAACGGGATGGAGGAAATCTCGCTCGACGTGAACGCGGAGTTCAAGGTGCTGGCCGGGCAGAGCATCAACGGCGTGCCGGTCATCTCCACCCGGCGCCTTGAATCCAAGGTGCGCCTGCGGGCGGGCGAGTGGGCGATCGTTGCCGGACTCATGAGCAGCAGTGAGGCGAAGGCGTTTACCGGACTCCCGGGCGTTTCCCAACTGCCGCTGATCGGACCGCTCCTCAGAAAGAACGACGACGAGAAGCTGTCCACCGAAGTGCTCCTCCTGCTCAGGCCCTATGTGCTCAGCCTGCCGCCGTCGGAACTGCCCACGCGCGCTTACTCGGTCGGCTCGGAGGGCAGGCTCAGGATCCCGCTTTAGGAGCGTGAACGCGGGACGATGCTGATCCCCCCGCTTTGCTCCAGCACCGCGTATTTGATCTGCTCCATCCGCTCCAGCCCCTGAAGCCGCCTTGCCGCTTCCAGGATGTCCGCTTCGTCCACGCGCGCTTGCCGCATTCGATCTTCCAGCGGACGCCCGTTCTCGACAATGATGATCGGCTGCCCGTCCATAACCTTGTCGAAGCGCGGAAAACGGCGCTTGACCAGCGATAAGGCTACGTCAATGCCGATCAGCGTGGTGACAAGCAGAAAGGCATTGGTGATCGAATAGTCCTCTCCCAAGAGCGCCTGCTGCGTCGTTTCGGCGATGATCAGCAGCAGGACGAAATCGAAAGTTGTGGCTTCGGACAGCGTTCGTTTTCCGGAAACCCGGAACAGCGCCCAAACCAGGCCATACACGACGATAGCTCGCACGACGGAATCCATATGCTTCTCCTGCCGCTGGAGTGAACCGCTACGGCCACACGAACTGCCAGAAATTCGCTTCGCCGCCGGAGATGATACCTATTCTCGCCGTCAGAAACCCCATTGTTCCCTCGGCGAAGCGCCCCTGAAAGACAATGTTTGCCGGCACGCCCGGCTTCGCCCGGAAAGCGTAGACAACACGGTCCTCCGTGCTGGTGCCGGACTCTGGAGGGGGGATCGCGGAAGTGATCTCAAGAGACACCGCGTACTCCCGCGGGAGCCATACCTGGACAACCCCGTCTTTCACCAACGCGGGCGCGACTGTCACCTCAAGCGCCGTGGGGCTGCTCACGCGGCCAAAACGCGGGTAGCGCACCTTGATGCCTTCGCCATATGCCTCTGACCGGTTCAGCACCCCTGAGCCGAAAAGCCCGAGAATGGCCGCCAGGATAATCAGCGACATCAAAGCCCAGGCCGCTCGCTCCGCCCGCCATTCGGCATTCTCGAATCGCAAGTCCTGATCGATTTCGAGATCCCCCACACGCTGCATGGCGAGCCGGCTGTCGAGATGATAGCACGTGTTCGGCGCGGGCATCACCCTGCTATGCTCAATAGTCTATGTCCAAGATGTTAGAGGAGATCCGGCAGCAGCCAGAGGCGCTTGAGCGGACGCTGGCTGCCGGGTTGAAGGCCATCGAACGCTTCCGCCGCAAAGTCGAGGGGCAGCGGCCGCGGCTGGTTGTTCTGGCCGCTCGCGGGACCTCGGATAACGCCGCGCAGTTCGGCCGCTACCTGCTGGAGATCACCACCGGCATTCCGGTGTCCTTGTCCGCCCCTTCCGTATTCACCTTGTACGGCGGCGGCGTGGACTTGCGCGGCGTCCTCGTGGTGGCGATTTCGCAATCGGGAGAATCCACCGACATCAACCTCGTGATGGAGCACGGGCGCCAGCAGGGCGCGCTGACCGTGGGCATCACCAACGAACCGCGCAGCACGCTGGCCGGACTGGCTGAATTCACGCTTCTGGTCCGCGCGGGGAAAGAGAAGAGCGTCGCCGCGACGAAAACCTATACCGGCCAGATCCTGATGTTTTATTTGCTCGCGTACGCGCTCGGCGCCCGCATCCGGCTGGACGATCTGCGGCGCATCCCGGAATGGACCGCCGCGGGGCTGGAGCTGGATCCCCACATCGCCGCGATCTGCCAGCGGTACCGTTTCATGGAGCATGCGGTGGTGGTCGGACGTGGCATCAACTACTCCAACGCGCTCGAGTTCAGCCTCAAGCTGAAGGAGACCTGCTATGTGGTTGCCGAAGGGTTTTCGTCGGCCGACTTCATGCACGGCCCTATCGCGATGGTGGAGCCCTCGTTTCCCATCTTTGCGTTCGCTCCGCCGGGCGTCACCTGGAAGTCCACGCGGGAGATTTTGGACCGCCTCCGCCAGCTCAAGGCGGAGACGCTTATCATCACCGACCGCGGCAACCGTGAAGCCGCCAGCCTGCCCGGACCCGGCATCTGCCTGCCGGTGAATCTGAGAAAGCGCGGCGGCAGGCCGGAAGAGCTGTTCACGCCGATTCCTTACATCGTGCCAGCGCAACTGTTCGCCGCCAGACTGGCTGAGGAGAAGGGCCTGAACCCGGACCAGCCGCGCACCCTCAGCAAAGTCACGCGGACGATCTGAAGCGGGACGGACGCCGTCGCGGTTTCGGCGCTACAGGGCGATCACGTCGTCCGGTGCCAGGGCATCCAGGAAAGCGCGGTCGTGCGACACCACCACGATGGTTCCCGGGTATTGCCTTAGCGTTTTCTCCAGCGCTTCCTGGGCTTCGATGTCGAGGTGGTTGGTGGGCTCGTCGAGCAGCAAGAGGTTGGAGCCGCTCACCAGCAGCCGAACGAGACCAACCTTGGCGCGCTCGCCGGCGCTGGCGTTCGCCAGCGGCTGCTCGACGCGATCGGGCCGCACCTTGAGACAGGCCAGCAGCGTACGGGCCAGGGTATGGGTGCCGCAGATGTCCAGCGGCGTCGCGTTGGGGTCCAGCTCCTCAGCGTCCTGCGCATAGTAGCCGACGGTCACGTGCGCACCGAAGCGCACACTCCCTTCATCGGCCGGTTCGAGGCCCAGAAGCACGCGCAGGAGAGTGGTTTTGCCGCAGCCATTGGGTCCCGTGATGGCCATCCGCCGGCCGCGCGCCAGTTCGAAGCTCAGGCCACTGAACAGCCTTTTTCCGGGGTAGGATTTCGCCAGGCCGGTTACGGAAAGCGCCACGTCGCCGCTGCGGCGCACGTTGGTAAATTCGAGCACCGGGATGGGCTGCTCCTCCCAAGGCTTGGGAACCGCGGGGGAACGGGTAACGCGCTCGCGCAGCAGCCTCGCAGTGCGTGCCACCTTGGCCGCTTTGCGGCGGTAATAATCGTGGCTGCTGCGCGCGCCCGAGGGTGCCGTGGCTACGCGCGCCGCCAGGCGGGCGCGGCGCTCGGCCGCCTTCGCGGCGGCTGCGTTGCGGCGTTCGGCGGCTTGGTAGCGCTCCCATGCTTGCCGCTCGAGCAACGATCGGTGCGCGCGGTACTCGTAGTAGCCGCCTCCGAACAGCGTTACCCGCCCGCGCTCGATTTCGAGCACCCGATTGGCCACCCGGCCGAGCAGCACGCGGTCGTGCGAGACCACCACACAGGCGCTGCAGCAGGCCAGTTGGTTTTCGAGCCACTCGCGGGCGGCCACGTCGAGGTGGCTGGTGGGTTCGTCCAGCAGCAGCACGTCCGCATCGCTAGCGAGCGCGCGCGCCAGGTCCGCCCGCGTGCGCTGCCCACCGGAGAGGGACGCCAGCGGCAGTTCCCACTCCTCCGGCTGGAACCCCAACCCGTCGAGAATGCGGGCGGTCTGCGCCTCGGCCGCGTAGCCGCCGGCGGCCTCGTATTCGTTCACCGCTTCGGCGTAGGCGCAGGGCGCCTCCCGCTCAGTGGCGGCAAGGCACGCCCGCAATTGAGCGAGGTGCGGACGTACGCCGAGCACATAGTCGAACAGCGATTCCGCGCTTTCGGCGCACCGCTGCCCGGCGACGGCGATTCGCAGACCCTTGCGCTGTACGATGGCGCCGGCCACGGGTTGGAGTTCGCCCGCCAGGAGTCGGAGCAGAGTAGACTTACCCGCGCCGTTGGCGCCGACCACCGCGAGGCGGTCGCCCGGTTCGATAGCGAAAGTCGCGTCGCGGAAGAGTTCGATCGTGGATGGATATCCGAACGACAGTCCGAAAACGTTCAGTAAAGACATACACTCCTCGCGGCCGCCGTGCGCGGCCAGTTGTGGGGGTCGGAGGTGTCTTTACTGTCTCATAGGTGCAGGCCGGAAGCCCGCAAACTCATTATACAGGTATCCGCCTAGCGGATCCTTTGCATGCTGCCTGCCCAGCGGAGAAAGCGCATCAGCTCGCCCCGGTGGGTCCAAGTAAAGCGGGTGAACTCGCGAAAGCTGATCCGCTCGGCGGGAATTCCCCAGTAAGTCTCGATGCGCCAGCGCAGATAGGGGCTGCGCCACGGCCGCAGGCGGTAGCCGCGGGTGGCCCGCCACAGGAAACGCAGCATCAGCGCTTGCGTTCGGCCCGCGGAGCGGGCGTGGCGTAATAGCCCGTGCGGGTCCGGGCAACCGGCCGGTTGGGCCCTTTGACCTCGAGCCGGATGCGGCGGTAGCTGCCGTCGAGCGCAGGATTGGAAGGCGAGTAGGCGATGATGTACTGGTTGCGTATCTCGTGCGCTACCTGCAGCGCGACCTTGCCCACCTCGTCCACTTTTTCGGGATAGTAAGCCAGCCCTCCGGTGGCCTTCGTCAGTTCGTCGATGGCACGCTTCGCTTTCTTGGCCTCGCCCCGGTCCTCATCCGAGAACAGGCCGATGACGTAAACGACCACCTCCTGCTGCTGCGCCTCGCGAATCAAGCGGTCCAGATCGACCTCGCTCATGTTGTCGTTGCCGTCGGTGATCGCGACGATCACCTTCTTATCGTGCCGGCCTTTGGACTTCGCGTAGTTGATGGAAGCGAGGATGGCGTCGCGCATGGCGGTGCCGCCGCTGGAGTCGATGCGCGCGATGCCCTCTTCCATCCGCTTCAAATCGCTGGTGAAGGGCACGTCCTGATACGGCTGGTCATTGAAGTTGACGATGAAAACCTCGTCCTGCGGGTTGGAGGCTTTCACCAGGCCCAAAGCGGCCGCCTCAACCTTGGAACGTTTTGCGCGCATGCTGCCGCTGTTGTCGATCACCAGGCCCATCGACACGGGCACGTCCTCGCGGCGGAAAATCCTGATCTGCTGCTCCACGCCGTCTTCAAAGGCGTGGAACGCGGACCGGGGGAGTGTAGTGACGTGCTTGCCGTTCTTGTCGATAACGGTCGCGTGGAGCACTACGAGCCGGGTGTCGGTGCGGAAGACGGCCCCCGCTTCCTCTTGGGCGCGGCTGATCCCGGCGGCCAGCAGGCAGACGGCGATGGCGCTGAGAACGGGCTTCACCGGACCATCTTAGCAGGGGTGGACGAGGCCACGGGGCTCAGGAACCCGGGGCGCCCGCCCCAGTCCTGGCGAGTTCGGGAATGGCATAGTAGCCGCTACGCGTCCTGACCCGGGGGTTGCCCTTGGCTTTCACCGTGACCTTGACCTGGCGGAAGGTGCCGTCGAGGTTTGCATTCAAAGGGCTATAGGCCAGCGTGTACTGGTTCCGGATCTCGTGCGCCACTTCCAGGGTGAATTTCCCCACATCATCGACGTTCTTCGGGTAGTAGGCCTGGCCGCCGGTGGCTTCCGCGAGCGCATCCAGCGCCCGCTTGGCGCGCCTCGCCTCCCGGCGCTCCTCCTCGTCCAGAAGCCCGATGGTGTAGATGGCCACCTCTCTCTGCTGGGTTCGCTGGATCAGGCGTTCGAGCGAAATCTCGCTGGCATTGTCGTTGCCGTCGGTGATCACCACCAGAACCTTCTTGTCGCGCTTGGCCTTCTTCAGCAGGTGGTCCATGGCGAGGTCGATGGCGTCCCGCATGGCGGTGCCGCCGCGCGAATCGATCCGGGCGACTCCCTCTTCCAGCTTCTTCGGGTCGGAAGTGAAATCCACGTCGAGATAGGCCTCGTCGTTGAAATTGACCACGAAGATCTCGTCATACGGGTTCGACGCCTTGACGAGCGCCATGGCGGCATCTTCCACCTTGCGCCGTTTGTCGCGCATGCTGCCGCTGTTGTCCACCAGGATGCCCATCGATACGGGCACGTCCTCGCGCCGGAAAATCTTGATTGGCTGCTCGACGCCGTCCTCGAAGACCTGGAAGGCGTTTCGGTCCAGATTGGTGATGAGTTTGCCGTGCTTGTCCACGACGGTGGCGTGAAGCACCACAAGGCGGGTATCGGCGCGAAACACGGCCGCGCCTTCCTGTCCCCACACCGGAACTGCCAGGGCGATCGCCGCCAGCAGGGCGGGAATGTTATTGCGTTGGCGCATAATATCCGAGCCGCCAGAACGCACGCAGCGGTGGCAGCCCGCGCGGCTGCACGAGCTTCACCTGAACTCGCCTGTATTTACCATCCTTTTCTCGATTGGTGGGGGCATAGCCCAGCACGTACTGGTTATGCAGTTCTATGCCGATCTTGGCCGCCACATCGGGGAGTTCGTTCAGATTATCGACTGCAAAGCTTCGTCCGCCTGTCTGCTCGGCCAGTTCGGACAGCAGGCTCGGTCCGGCCAGTTCCTCGGGGGTCCGGCCGCGGGCGCCGATGGGCTCAAAAATCCCGATCGCGTAAATCTGAACATCCGCCTCCCGCACGAGGTTCCTGATCTCGCTTTCCGTGTAGCGGCTGCTGTTGTCGCCGCCATCGGAAATCACGCACAGGGCCTTGCGCGGGTTCTTCGCATTCTTCATGTGGTGGATGGCCAGGTAGATGCTGTCCAGCAGCGCGGTCCGGCCTTTCGATTGGGCGAAAGTGAGGCGGTTCTGAATCTCCTCGGCGTCCCTGGTGAAACTCACGACGACCTCGGGACGGTCACTGAACTGCACGAGGAAAAACTCGTCTTCCGGGTTGGCCGTTTTCATCAACTGAGCGACCGCCTGGCGCGATTTTTGCAGCTTCGAGCCCATGCTGCCGCTGGTGTCGAAAACAATTCCAATGGAAACCGGCGCATCTTCGCTGGAAAAATACGTGACTTTTTGCTCGACTTTATCTTCGAAAAGCCGGAAATGCTCTTTTTCCAAGCCGGTGACGAACCGGTTCATCGGGTCGGTGACGGTAACCGGAATCTGTACGATCGTGGTGTCCACCCGCAGGCTGCGCGATCTGGGAATGCCCTCGTCGGTGCTGTCCGGGGCGGGAGGCTTCGGGCGCGGAGTGATCGATACTCGCGGGGGCGGTGCGGAGGTTTGCGGATTCTGCTGCTCTTTCTGAGCCTGGCCTGAAAGCACCGAACTGGCCACCAGAAAGGCGCAGGTGAGACTTAAGACACCGGGCTTCAAACACTGCGCAACCATCACTTGCTCTCCACCATGTGGTTACGGCTGCGACGATCCCAGTATATCACGCCGGAGCCGGACGCCTACCCCGCGAATCGTGGAATTCACTTTGCTTTCTTAGCGTTCAGCCGGCTCCGGGGGGGTGCCCCTTCGCACACCTGCCGGAAACGCGGGCCGGGCCGGTTGTGATATCATCGAACGTGCCCGGTAGGATTTTGGGGGTCGTTCCGGCCCGGTTTGCCTCCTCTCGTTTTCCCGGGAAACCTCTCGCCGTAATCGCTGGAAAACCTATGCTCCAGCACGTATGGGAGAGAGCCGCCCAGGCGCGCTATCTGACCCAGGTGGTGATCGCGACCGATGACGAGCGCATCGCGGCCGCCGCCCGCGGCTTTGGAGCGCCGGTGCGCATGACGCGCTCCGACCATCTCTCGGGAACCGACAGGGCAGCCGAGGTCGCTTCCTCCGAAAAGGCCGACGTAGTTGTAAACATTCAGGGGGATGAGCCGCTCATCGAGCCCGCCGCAATCGATGCCGCCGTGCTCGCCCTGGTTTCCGATCCGGAAATCCCGATGGCTACCCTGAAGAAACGCATCGAGATCCCGGACGAGCTGACCAATCCGAATGTGGTGAAGGTGATCACCGACCGGTTCGACAACGCGATCTATTTTTCCCGCTCGATGATCCCGTATCTTCGCGACGATGCCGGCGCGGCGCACTACAAACACATCGGGCTGTATGTTTACCGCCGGGATTTCCTGCTCGCCTATCCCGACCTGCCCGTCGGCCCGCTCGAACAAGCGGAGCGGCTGGAGCAGTTGCGGGCGATCGAGAACGGGCACCGGATCCGCGTGGTTGAGACCGACTATGAATCGCTCGGCGTAGATACGCCCGCCGACTTGGAGCGGGTGGAAAAGCTTTTCCAGGCTGAGGTGAAGGCATTCGAGAAGCACGATGGCTAAGTACATATTTGTGACCGGCGGAGTGGTTTCCTCACTGGGGAAGGGAATCGCCGCATCCTCGATCGGCTGCCTGCTTGAGAGCCGCGGATTGCGGGTGTCCCTGCAAAAACTGGATCCCTATCTGAACGTGGACCCCGGCACGCTCAGTCCCTTCCAGCACGGGGAAGTCTTCGTCACCGACGACGGCGCCGAGACCGACCTGGACCTGGGCCACTACGAGCGGTTTACACATGTTCAACTCACCCAGGCCAATAACCTCACCTCCGGCCGCATCTACGAGCAGATCATCACCAAAGAGCGGCGAGGCGATTACCTCGGCAAAACGGTGCAGGTGATCCCTCACGTCACCAACGAGATCAAGGCGGCGATCCGGCGCGTCTCCGCCGGAGTCGACGTCGTGATTGTCGAGATCGGTGGCACGGTGGGGGACATCGAATCCCTGCCGTTTCTGGAAGCGATCCGGCAGATGCGGCACGAACTGGGCCGGGAAAACACGTTTTTCGTCCACGTCACCCTGGTGCCCTGGATCGCCGCCGCCCAGGAGCTGAAGACGAAGCCGACCCAGCACAGCGTCAAGGAGCTGCGCGCCATCGGCATTCAGCCCGACCTGCTGCTGTGCCGCACCGACCGCTTTCTGTCGGACGAAATGAAAGAGAAAATCGCGCTGTTCTGCGACGTGGATGTGGACAAGGTGATCAGCGCCCGTGACGTGTCCTCCGTTTACGAGCTCCCGCCGCTGCTCGCCGAACAGGGCCTGGACGACGCCATCCTGCGCGGGCTGCACATCGAGGGCGGACCGCGCAACCTGGACCGCTGGAACGCCATGCTCGAACGCATGCGGAACCCGGTCGGAGAGGTGAGCATTGCCCTGGTCGGCAAGTACACCGAGTACGAGGATTCCTACAAGAGCCTCAAGGAAGCGCTGCTTCACGGCGGTCTTGCGCACAACGTGCGGGTACGGATCGAATGGATCGAGTCCGACAGGCTGCTGGCGCCCGGCGCGATCGAGCACCTGGGAAACTTCGACGGCATTCTGGTGCCGGGCGGCTTCGGCAAGCGCGGTGTAGAGGGCATGATCCAGGCGATCCGCTTCGCCCGCGAAAAAAAAGTGCCCTATTTCGGCATTTGCCTCGGCATGCAGGCGATGGTGATCGAGTACGCGCGCAACGTCTGCGGCCTGGAACAAGCCGACTCAACCGAGTTCAACCCGGCCACGCCACACCGCGTCATCTACAAGCTGCGCGAACTGAAGGGCGTGGACATGCTGGGCGGAACCATGCGGCTGGGCGCCTATCCCTGCAACCTGGCTGAAGGCAGCATCGCCCACAACGCGTATGGGGTCCGGCAGATCAGTGAGCGGCACCGCCACCGCTACGAGTTCAACCGCGAATACGAGCAGGTGCTCACGCAGCACGGTCTGCGGATCACGGGCGAGACGCCCGACCGCGTCTACGTCGAGATCTGCGAATACTCAAACCATCCCTGGGGGCTGGGCTGCCAGTTCCATCCCGAGTTCAAGTCCAAACCGCTCGAGCCCCATCCGCTGTTCCGTTCCTTCATTCAAGCGGCGCTTGAGTTCCGGCGGCAAAAGCAGGTAACCGGGCGCGAGCCGGCCGCCGCCCTCCGGCAGCAATGAAACCGGTCACGCTGGAAACGCCCCGGGGCGGGCAAATCGTTTTCGGTGAGGGACATCCGCCGGCGCTCATCGCCGGGCCGTGTGTCATTGAAAGCGAAGATCACGTTCATTATCTGGCCTGCGAAATCGGCAAGATCGCCGGGCCGTTCGTGTTTAAGGCCTCCTTCGACAAGGCCAACCGCACCAGCCTGGCGTCGTACCGCGGGCCGGGCCTGAAGGAAGGCCTGCGGATTCTGGCCGGGGTCCGGGCTGCGGGCTATCCCGTTCTCACGGACATACACGAACCGGCCCAGGCCGGTCCCGCCGCCGAGGTCGCCGACGTCCTCCAGATCCCGGCGTTCCTCTGCCGCCAGACGGATCTGCTGCTCGAAGCGGGCCGCACAGGCCGCATCGTCAACATCAAGAAAGGCCAGTTCCTCTCGCCGCGGGACATCCGCATGGCGGCCGAAAAGGTCGCCTCCACGGGAAACACGCGGATCCTGCTGACCGAACGAGGCACCACCTTCGGATACAACAACCTCGTGGTGGACATGCGCGGGCTCGTCATCATGCGCGAGTTCGGGTTTCCCGTGGTTTTCGACGCGACGCACAGCGTGCAGTTGCCCGGGGGCGCGGGGACGGCCTCTGGCGGGCAGGCCGAGTTTATCGAACCGCTGGCGCGGGCCGCGGTGGCGGCAGGCGTGGACGCGGTTTTCCTCGAGGTTCACGAGGCGCCGGAAAAAGCGCTTTCCGACGGGCCGAACTCGCTGCCTCTGCACCGGCTGGGGGCGCTGCTCGCGCGATTACGGCAAATTCACGCGGCGGCGCATGGCTGCCTACTCCACGATCTCAGTCCGTTCGGCGTCAAGTAACATATGGGGTGTATTCTGCCATGATGAAATACCCGGAGGCTGTCATGAATAAGAGAAGAAAATACGGGAGCCGTCGCGGGTTCACGTTGATCGAGATGCTGATTGTGGTCGCGATCGTGCTGATCATTGCGGCCGTCGCGATTCCCCGGCTGGACAAGGCGCGCATGCAGACGCAGGAAACAGCCGCCATCCGGCAGATTCAAACGCTCCACACCGCCCAGGCGCAATACTATTCCCAATTCGGGAGATACGCCACAAAGCTCGAGGAACTTGGGCCGCCCACCAGCGGGCAGGAAGGTCCCGGCGGCGCGGGCCTCATTTCGGAGGACCTTGCCAAGGGCAGGAAAAGCGGGTACGTGTTCACCATGCAGGGCGGACCCGGAGGCTACACCATCAACGCCAATCCGGAAACGTATAACGGCACGGGACGCCGCACGTTCTACTCCGATCAGACCATGGTGATCCGCGAGAACTGGGGCGCCGAGCCCGCCACGGCCAATAGCCCAGAGATCAAGTAACCGAAAGACTTAGAAGCTGAAACCGACCTGGCCCATGATGTTCACCCAGTGGTCCCTGGTGCGGACCCCGGGGAGGGCGGCCAGCGGTTCGCCATTGGTGTGCCCGCGGTAAACCTTCGACACGACGCCCACGCGAAAGTGCTGCGAGTTGTCTACAAAAGTGCTGATGTCTACCAGCGCGTAGTACCCCCACCCGCTGCGTGAAGTGCAAACCGGACAGGCGATTCTGAAAAAGTCGCTCGGCTGGCGCAGGCGTTCGGAATAGCGCATGTAAGCGCCTCCGCCGCCGCCGGAAAACAACAACCGGCCGCCGATCAAGGGCAGGATGGCGCGGCCCCCCAGAGGCACGAAGTACTGATAATCCTTGATGAGCACGGGGCCGAACTCGGTGTTGAGGAAATCCCGCACGTCGGCCGCGCCGAATACGGTCTCGAATCCGGCATCCGCCTGAAAATTACGGGCAAACCTGTATCCGTAGCTGAAGGAGATGCCCGGCGAGTTTTTGAACAGCCCGTTGAGATCCGCCCGCGGCTGCGCCGCCCCTACCCCGAAGGTGAAGTTATGCCGCGGATAATAGTCCTGGGCCGCGGCAACGCCGGCCACCGCCGCCAAGGCGAGGCTGAAAATGATTGGTTTCACGACACCTAAACAGACGCGCTGGTTCGGATTCCAGTTTCTGGCAGGGCTGCCCGTTCTTAAACCAGCGCCGCCGCCTTACGCCGGGCCGCGACGCCTGCCGGACGCCGCATATGCACCCAGCTTCCCACCGCCGCCACTACGGCGCCCAGTATGAAGAGAAGAGCCGTCAGCAGGTCGCTTCCGGAAGTGAAACCGTAGGAGCTGAAGAAGTAGCCGCGCACCAGCATGATCACGACAGCCACGTTCCACAGCAGGAATAACACCGGAACAATCCGCTTCAGCGCCAAAATCGTAACCGTTGCGCCCGCCAACGCGGAGACAAACGTCCACGTGGTCAGCGCCTCCCCCGTCCACGGCAAAAGATCAATCGACAGCAAGCTGCCGCTGGACCAGGCGAGAACTGACGCCGCCAGCAGAAAAACTATGAGCAAACCCTGAAAGCAAAAGCTGAAGACGCGCAGAAGCAAGTAAATGACGTGCATTAAACTCTCCCTCAGCGGGTTGACAGCCGTGCCCACCGATAGAACATGCCATTGTAGCAGGCTGCAAGTCGCCGCGCGGGCCGCTGGATGTGATCCGATCCCGGCTTTTCGCCGAACCGCGATGTGAGCGAACCGGATGACCGGCGAGAGTGAAGTGCAGGAACCCTACGCGGCCGCCGCTCTGGAAGGGACGAGTTTCGCCATTTCCGCCAGCGTGTAGGCGGGCACGCCCTCGGCTTCGACGACGAACAGCAGGCGCCCTTTCGCCGCGTCGAAATCCACGCGCAGAACGTCGCCCTCACGCACCTGTCCGCTGGCGATCAGGTTCGCCATGGGCTCCACCAAGAGGCGCTCTACCGCGCGTTTCAGGTGCCGGGCGCCGTACTTTTCGTTGGTGCCTTCGCGCAGCAGGTATTCTTTTGCGCGGCGGGTGACCTTGAACAGGAAAGGTCCGGCGCTGGGGGACTGGAAGACCCGCTTCTGCACCATGCGCAGCTCGATCTCCAGGATTTCGCGGAGCTGCGGCTCTCCCAGCGGACGGAAGACCACGATCCTATCCAGACGGTTGATGAACTCGGGGGTGAACTTCCGGCGTGCGGCCTCCAGTCCGGCCTTCTCGATTTTTTGATCGTGAGGTCCGTGCGCCATGGCGGGAGCAAAGCCGAGCCTCGGCCGGAGGAGCTCCTCCATGGCGGCCGCGCCAAGATTGCTGGTCAGAAAAATCATCGCGTGGGAGAAATTGACGCGGCGGCCATCGCCCAGCGTCAGGGTGGCTTTGTCCAGAATGCCGAGCAACAGGTTCCATAGCGCATCACTGGCCTTTTCGATCTCATCGAAAAGCACAAAGCTCAGCTTCACCTTCTCCGTGTGAAACTCGTCGAGCGCTTCCTGGCTGAGCATCGGGCGGGTCTCCCGGTGGCCGAGGTAGCCCGGCGGCGAGCCGATCAGCTTCGCGATTTCGTGGCTGTGCTGAAATTCGCCGCAATCGATCTTGATCGCCGCGCGGGCCGTGCCCGCGAGCAGTTCCGCCGTCGCTTCCACGATGCGCGTCTTGCCCGTGCCTGTAGGGCCGAGAAACAGGAAGCTTCCGGCCGGCCGGCCCGGCTCCTGCAATCCGGTGAGGTATCTCTGGTAGACGCTGACGATTTGTTCGATTGCCTCGTCCTGGCCGGCGATCAGCTCGCGCAGGCCGGCGCCGAAGGCCTTCGCTTCGCGGCCTGTCGCGGTGGCGTCCAGCGGTTTGCTGAGCCGGGCCATCATCATCTCCTCCCATCAGATTGGATGCTCAAATCAGGGTGGCCCGTTACCGCCCGAAGGCGAAACCGCAGCGGCAAATGTGAATTCTGGTCCGTATACTCCTGTTGACCGCCGCGACGTTTCCGTGCGCTGATTTCTTCCCCGCGGCCCGGCTCGCGTTAAGCTGAAAGAATGCGAAGACTGGCTCGTTATATGTCCCTTGTTGCGCTGGCGGCGCTCGTGTATCTCGGCTGGACCATGGCGAGCCGCTACTTCGCGAACCGCAAGTTTACGTCTCAAGCCGTTAAGCCCGCTCCGCCCCCTCCCCCCGATCACGGCACGAACGTAAAGATTCTGCACTTTTACGCGAGCCAGGGGGAACTCGTGGAAGGCGGCAAGGCGATTCTCTGCTATGGGGTGGCTAACGCTGAGGCCGTGCGCCTGGATCCGCCGGTCGAAGACTTGAGGCCTTCGATGAACCGGTGCCTGGAGATCGCGCCGCAGCGCGACACGCGGTACACGTTGACGGCGGAGGGGCCCGGCGGCCCCGTCACCGAATCGTTTCTTGTGCGCGTGAAGCCCGATCCGGAGAGTCTGCCGCGAATTACGTATTTTCGGGTCCAGCAGAAGAAGCCCGCCGCGGACGTGGTCGGCGCTCCGGGGGCCAAGTGGGCCTATTCGCTGTGCTTCAGTACCGTAAACGCGGTGCGGATCACGGTGGACCCGCCGGCTATGCCGCCGAGCGGGGTAATGCAGGGCTGTTTCTACGCCGCCCCGGAAACCACCACCACTTACACTCTCACCGCCACGGACAGCAAGGGCCACAGCACGCAGAAGAAACTCACTGTGGAAGTGGAATAGCCGCGTGCGGGCGCTTCACTCTGCGTTTCCTGCGTCCTTTTCCAGCCCCATTTGCGAAAGGCGGTAGCGGAGCGCGTTGCGGGTCAGCCCGAGCAACCGCGCCGCCTGGCTCTTGTTGCCCTCGGCCCGGCGCAGCGCCTCGCGGATGAGGGCGCGCTCGTACTCATCCAGCGTCATTCCTTCGGGCAA
Organism: Acidobacteriota bacterium; assembly: GCA_029776225.1. Classification (GTDB taxonomy): domain Bacteria; phylum Acidobacteriota; class Terriglobia; order Bryobacterales; family Bryobacteraceae; genus Fen-330. Next base: position 167,084 of record JAKOTR010000011.1, read on the forward strand.
GAAATGGTCCGCCGTCCGGCGCACTGCCCGCGGCGCGGTGTCGAGCCGGATATCGTCGGCGTCGAGGCGGTCCCCCGAGCAGAGCACGATGCTTCTCTCGATGACGTTCTCCAGTTCGCGCACATTGCCCGGCCAGTGATAGCTGAGCAGCTTTTGAATCGCCGCGTCGGTTATGGATTCCACGCGGCTGCCGTTCGCCTTGGCGAGCTTCTTCACGAAGTGCTCGGCCAGGAACGGAATGTCCTCCGGCCGGTCGCGGAGAGGCGGCAGGTTGATGGGCACTACATTGAGGCGGTAATAAAGGTCCTCGCGGAAGGTGCCCTGCTCGAGCGCGGCGCGCAGATCCTGGTTGGTGGCCGCGATGATGCGCACGTCGATGTGCCTTGTTTTGTTGCTCCCCAGCCGCTCGAACTCCCGCTCCTGGAGCACGCGGAGCAGCTTCACCTGAATGTTGGCTGGCACGTCTCCGATTTCGTCCAAAAACGCGGTGCCCGTGTCGGCCTGCTCGAACTTGCCGGGCTTGGAGGTGTTGGCGCCGGTGAAGGCGCCCTTCTCATAGCCGAACAGCTCGCTTTCCATCAGGTTTTCGGGAATGGCGGTGCAGTTGATCTTGACGAACGGCCGGTCGCGCCGCGGCGAGTGGTAGTGGATGGCGCGCGCGATAAGGTCCTTGCCCACGCCGCTTTCTCCCGCCAGCAGTACCGTGGCGCGCGTTGGCGCCACCCGCTCGACCGTGGCGAGAATCTCCTGCATCGCGGGGCTGCGCCCGATGATGTTGTCGAACTCGTAGCGGTAGCCGAGTTCCTCGCGCAGCTTGCGGTTTTCGTCCTGCAAGGCCCGGACGTCGAGCGCCTTGCGGATCACCGTCATGAGGTGGTCAAGCGAGAAAGGTTTGAGCAAAAAGTCCGCCGCGCCCGCCTTCATCGCTTCCACCGCCGTCTCGACGGTGCCGAACGCGGTCATGACGATGATGGGGGTGGTCATGTTCTGGCGGCGGATGGCGGCAAGCAGTTCCAGGCCGCTCATCCCGGGCAGGCGCACATCCGTGAGCACCAGATCGGCGCGGTCGGCCAGCCGGAGCGCTTCCTCCGCCGTGCCGGCCTTCTCCACCTCAAAGCCCGCCGAGCGCAACTGAAGTTCCAGCACGCGGCGAAGCTTCTCTTCGTCCTCGACAACCAGAATGCGGGTCTTCATCTCCTAAACCAGTGGAAGGAACACGCGGAAAACGCTGCCCTTCCCGGGGTCACTTTCGACAGTTATCTTACCCCCGTGCAGATCCACGATCTTGGAAACGATAGCCAGTCCGAGACCGACGCCATCCTTCTTCGTGGTGAAGAACGGGTTGAATATGTTTTCGATTTGGGCGGGATCGATCCCTTGCCCGCGGTCGATCACCGAGATCTCCACCATGTCGTCCACGACGCGCGTTTTGATGGTGACAGCGCCGCCGGGCGGCGTCGCCTGCGCGGCATTCAGAAGCAGGTTGTAGATGACGCGCTCCATCAGTTCGGGATCGAACTCGAACGGGCGCACGTCGGGTGAGTAGTTCTTGTAGATGGTTACCTCGTGGTTCCCGCGATCGCGCTCCACTTGGGCGATGGCCCGGTCGCACACCTCGCTCAGTTCGGCTTGCTGCAACTTCAGCTCCAGCGGCCGTGCGAATTCCAGGAAACGCGTGACCAGGGAATTGATGCGGTCCACCTCGCTGGAGATGAACCCGGCCAGTTCGGCCGCGATCTCGTTGCCTTCCGGAAGGTTTTTGATCAGCATCTCGGCGGAGGCGCGCATCGTGCCGAGCGGATTGCGCAGCTCATGCGCCAGTCCCGCCGACAACTGGCCCAGCGCGGCCAGCCGCTCGGAGCGCCGCACCGCGGCTTCAGCCTCCTGGAGGTTGCGATTCGCTTCGGCAAGCTGTTCGGCGGCGGCCTGCGCGCGCCTGGCCTCCAGGCGGTTGGCCTCGGCCAGCCGCTGGGTAAGATAGCCGATCACGGTGAAGAAGAAGAGGCGCAGGATGAGTTCCGCCACCTGGTCTTCGGGGAGCGTGTACCGCGTCCAGTCCACGTGGAGCAGGGTGAGCAGATAGGCGGCGCACGCCAGCACGGTAAACAGGACGGTGCCGCCAACGCCCAGCGTAGTGGCCGCCGACACCACCGGGATCAGCAGAATCCAGTAATAGCTGCTGGTGATGTCGCCGGAATCGTGGACGATCAGGTAGCCCACGGCCAGCTTGAGCAGGTTCGCCAGGATGCTGCCGCGCTGCGTCGCCAGCGAAGCGATCTTCGGTTCCACAACCTGGAATCCCGCCAGCAGGAACAGCGCGAACACAAACCGCGGGTGCCGCTCCGGCCCGGCAATGGCGATGACTACAAACAGCGCCAGCCACACCAGGTCCTGAATTCTGATTTTCCACCCTGCCACGGTGCCATCTTAGCAGGGATGCCGCGAAATGCTTAAATTACGGCTTTCCGAAGCACTGCCCGCGCAGGCGGCGGAGCTACTGGAATTCCTTGTCGATTTCGACTCTGTAGCCCGCCGCGAGCCGGTTGTTCTGGTTCGCCAGGCCGATAACGGCCATCAGTTCGGCGAACATGGCATCGCTCATGCCGGCTTTGCGCGCCGCGGCCGTGTGGGAAGCGATGCAGTAGGCGCACTGGTTCGTCACGCTGACTGCGAGGTAGATCATTTCCTTGATCAGCGGGGAGAGCTCGCCTGGAGCCATGATCTCCTTGACGGCGCGCCACGTGCGCTCGAGCGTGGGCGGGTCGTTGGCGAGAGCTTTCCAGAAATTGTTGACCCGGCCGGTCTGGCGGGTGGCCATGATGTCGTCGTACACCGCGCGAACCTCCGGGGACGCGTCTTGATACTCGATGAGCGGGATCGGCATGCATTCCTCCTTGAGCCAAATCTAATTGGATCAGACAAGCGGCCGGGAAGTTGCGGGATGGCGCCTCACGGTTCGGCTGGTTGTTCGCCCGGCAGAGGCTTACGCAGCCAGAGGTAGCAATGGTTGCCGATGCGATGCGCCGTCGCCGACCGCAACAGGAGCAGATCCAAATAGCGAAGCGGAAAGAGCAGCCAGCCGCATACAAAGTGTGCTGCTGCGCGCCAGATTCGGAACGGGAGCAGCAGCTTCACGTACTCGAGGAGGAAGACCAGGATGGTAGCGGTCGGGCCGGTCCGCCAGCCTTCGGCGACAACCTCGAGGCCGCCGGCCAGCTCCTTGAGGCCATCGATGGTGAACCGCCGGAAGTCCGCCGGGTAGGCATGAAAGGGATGGCAAAACGGGGTCACGAGATGGAGGTATCCGCCGGGCGCCAAAACGCGCCGGAGTTCACACATGGCCTGCCGCGGGTTGCGCACGTGCTCAAGGACCGCATCGCACTCGATGCGCTGGAAGAGGTCGGAAGGAAAGGGTAGCCGCTCAACGTCCGCGGCGACATCGACGCCGGGCATGGCGAACAAGTCGATATTGACGTATCCGGGGACGGAACGGCCCGCGCCGCCAACGTACAGGTTCCACCGCCCAAGCGGCCAGTTCTTTGGCTCGGCGGGGTTCATGACAAACGGCGCCGGAGGCTGGAGCATCCGGTACAAGCGATGGCGCCAATGACGTGAACCGCGGGTCTTGTATTCCCGTTCGAGATCGCAGCCAGTCCGCATCAGAATCGACCAGCCAGTATAGCTTGCGGGGTGGCGGCTCTGACGGCTAAGTAAGTTGCTGGTATCGGCATTTACGGCTCCCCACTAAATCGGGCATAGCGTCTCAGGCTATTGCTCAGGCTATACTGAACCTTGCCGCGGCAGTCTCCGTATGACCGCTCAAAGGAGTTCCAAATCATGAGAAAGCGTCTCTTCATCGCATCGGCCCTCGCAGCATTGGTCTTCCTGGCGGCCGCGCAGCAGAGCAAAGCCGACCGCTCGCTCAAAGTCAAACTGAACTACACCGGATCGGGGAATGTGGACGAGAAGCACAAGATGTTTGTCTTCCTGTTCGATTCGCCGGAATTCGTGCATGGCGACGCACCGCCTCTCGCCGCTGAGACCGCCACGGCAAAGGACCAGACGGTAACGTTTTCCAGCCTCTCCGTCCCCACAGTATACGTAGTAGTGGCATTCGATCCGAACGGCACCTATGACGGCGTCTCCGGCCCGCCCCCCTCGGGTTCCTCCGTGGCCATGTACAGCAAGGAGGCAGGCAAGCCCGCCCCGGTGAATCTTGAGGCAGGCAAGACGGCCCAAATCGAGCTGGCCTTCGACGATTCCTACAAAATGCCGTAACAAAGAGTCAACGCCATGTCCACCTCAGCCGGACGACTTAGCGATCACCTCGGCTCGCGCGGCATCTGACAATGTTCCGGCACGAGTAGGACTACCTCGCATTTGGCAGTTGGCGAATCGCCGCCGGAAGCCGCACCCGGTGGTTCCGGTTCACGTGGGACGGCAAGGACGGCGCCTGGATATCGAAGCCCGCTCAGTCTTTCAAATCTGGCGTCCCCTCAAGATTGAGAGTTGGCGCCCTCTGCTAGAGGGCCTCAGGAGACTGGTTGCGCTCCGGGATCAATCGATGTAGAACCGGGACCGCAGTTCGTCCTCGGGGATGAAACGCAGCGCTTGACGGTAGATCGCCAGAAGCGTGCCGCGGTCCATTTCACGGTGAAGAGGAACCGTCAGGCTCTGACGCGAGCCGTTTGGCAACTTTCGTTGGAGTTTTATATGGCTTCCGCGTCGCGACACAGGTGCGAACCCGAAAGAGTGCAAGATCCGCACCACCTCATCGCCGGACAGGACTCTGAGCTTCGGCATCAGGCGACGGCTTCGAGTTCGAGACTAGCCAGTATAGTGGGATTGGCCGCAAGGCCGAGTTCGGCGAGGTCCTCCCCTTCGAGATGCAGGCCGATAGCCTCTTTGATATTCACCGCCAACTGGTCAAGCGTTGGAGCTTGCGTTACAACAGGCAAGTCGAGGCACTCCGCCACGTACTGCTTCTCCCCTGGGAAGATCCGCACATGGATGATTCGCTTCACGGGCGCACCTAAGACCCCACTCTAGCCGAACGGGAACAGGGAATCAAGGAATCGGAAGTAGAACGAGCAGCTCTGCGGCAACACCACTGGCCGTAGCGCGTCTGCTCAGGGAAATTCGGCGGCCCATATCGGATGCAGTATACCTAAATGCCTGTAATCGCTGGCCGTATCACTATCTCTCGCCAATAACGACAACCGATTGTGAACCGCCTGCAGGTCCTCGATCCCGACCTCACCCAACACACACACATTTCCCACATTTCGAAAGCACGCTGATCTTACTCCCGCAAACGAAAAACGGCGAGAGCCGAATCGTGTACCTGAACGAATTGGCTCTGGCTGCCCTGTGATCTGCGCCGGTTGCCTCCGACGCGAAGCCGACTGACAGGCTGTTCGCGAACGTTAAATCACCGAATCAGCATTCGCACGTGCCTGCCGCAGGGTTGGAATTGAGAATTCCGATTCCACGACCTCCGCCACACGGCGGCAAGCTGGTTGAGGATGTCGGGGGCTGACATCCACACGGTAGCTCAGTTGCTCGGGCACAACGACCTTCGAATGGCAATAAGACACCCGCACCTTTCGCCATCATTCCTTGGGGAAGCAGTGGGCCGCCTGGATGGCGTTCTTGGCGAATTGCGTTACCCTGGCGTTACTCAGCCGCTAATCGAGGGAAAGGCCGTAAATGCTTGAATTAAAGTGGCGTCCCCAGGGGGATTCGAACCCCCGTTGCCGCCGTGAAAGGGCGGTGTCCTAGGCCGGGCTAGACGATGGGGACCTCGGTTGAACTACAGATACTTCTTTACTTTAGCGGTGTTGAAGGAGGTTCGTCAACCTGACCCGCCTCACTTGGGATACTTTGGGTCGGCCTTCACCTCTTCGATTTGCGCCACGTGCCGCTGGACGTGCCCGGCGAGCATCAGGATCCTCTGGTAGGCATCGTAGGCGTTCTCGCCCGAGCCGGCCACGTGGCTGCGCAGCGGATCGCGGGTCGTCTCCACGTAGCGGATAATCCGGTCATACCGCTGCCGGAACTCGGCCGCCGTGGCTTCCGGCGTCTTCCAGCGCCCCTGGGGCAGCATCGGGGCCGGCGCCTTCGCCTTATGTGTGCGATCGGCCATCTTTTCCAGCCATCTCGCGTCCTGCTTCGAGTCCACTTTGCCGCGCTCGACCGCGGGCGACTTCAACATGTCCTGCACGGGCTTGAGATCGCCGGCCAGCACTACATGCTCGGCGATCTCGGCAATCGACCACCGGTCCGGCGCCGGCTTGAACTTCCATTGCGCCTCGGAAAGTCCCGAGATCGCGTCCAAAAACATTTTGCGGCTCGCATGTAAGCTGCTCATGGCGAAGTCGCGCTCCCCTTGCGAGAGCGTTTGAGCCCAGAGCGGCGCCGCGGCGAGAGCCAATATCAATTGAATTCTCATTGGGGTCAGCTCTAAATTCTCCACCATCTCCCGCCGATAGATCAAGGTACGGAAAAGGGCAGCCACGTGCCGCGAACCCAGACGCTCGAGACGATTCACCGCAACCCGGAAGCGCCGTCGCAGGCATTTCCCGAACGGGCGCCCGTCATCCTGGTTCTCGAACAAAGCGGGAGCAATCGGAACTTCCTTCGCGGCGCCCTGAGGAACGAGCGCTGCCGTATCGTCAGCGCGACCACCGCCGCGAGAGCCCGGGAAGTGCTGGGGCGCGAGACGGTGGACCTGGTGATTCTGGATCTGACCCTGCCGGGTTCCAACTGCCTGGATTTCTGCCGGGAGCTCAAGTCGGACCGCTGCACCCGGCTGATTCCCGTTCTCATTCTCACCAGCGCAGAGGGGGCCAAGAACGAGATCGCCGGCATCTCCTCGGGCGCCGACGAGTTCCTTGTCCGCCCGCTGAGTCCGGCCGTCGTCCGCGCGCGGATCCACGCCCTGCTGCGCCACAAGGCCGCGATCGATTCGCTCGAAGAGGCCGAGTCGATCCTGTTTGCGCTCGCCCGGGCGGTCGAGCAGCGCGACAAGGCCATCGGCGGGCACTGTGAGCGCCTGGCCGCCATCAGCCTGATGGTCGGAACCGAGCTCGGACTGCCGCGCCCGCAACTGCTGGCCCTGTACCGCGGCGGATTCCTGCACGATATCGGCAAAATCGCGATCCCGGATGCGATTCTGTTCAAGCCCGGCCCGCTGGACGACGCCGAATGGGCCGTAATGCGCACGCACACGATCAAGGGCGAGGAAATATGCCGCCACACGCGCACGCTCGAGGCCGTGCTGCCGATCATCCGGAGCCATCATGAGCGATGGGACGGCAGCGGCTACCCCGACGGGTTGCGCGGCGAGCAGATTCCACTTCTCGCACGCATTCTGCAGGTGGCGGACGTCTACGACGCGCTCACCTCGACGCGCCCCTACAAGCGCGCATTCTCCCCGAAGGAAGCATTCGCGGTGCTCGAGGCCGAAGCCCGGCGCGGCTGGCGCGACCGGCGGCTGGTCGCCGTGCTGCGCAAGGTGATGGAGGCCGCCGGGGCCGATGCGATGACCCGCTCGCTGGAAAACATGCGCCGCGCCCTTCTGACATAGGCGCCCTTCCTCTCAAACAAGCGCGTCTTTCGGCGACAATAAAAAAGAATGCCCCTTTCCCTGGACACCCTGGAGTGTGTTGCGCGTGAGGTAGTGGCCTGCAAGCGCTGCCCGCGGTTGATCGCCTACTGCACTCAGGTTGCAAAGACGAAAAAGAAAGCCTATCGGGACTGGGATTACTGGGGCAAGCCCGTCCCGGGGTTTGGCGATCCCCGGGCGCGGCTGCTGGTGATCGGCCTGGCCCCCGCGGCGCACGGCGGAAATCGAACGGGCCGCATTTTCACGGGGGACCGCTCGGGCGACTACCTGTTCCGCGCCCTCTACGCTGCCGGTTTTGCCTCCCAGCCGGTGAGCCGCTCCCGCGACGACGGCCTCACGCTTCGCGATGCTTACATCACGGCCGTCAATCGCTGCGCGCCGCCGGGCAACCGCCCCACTCCTGAGGAGATCCTCAACTGCCGCGAGTACCTGGAGAGGGAGTTGAACCTGCTGCCGGACTTGCGGGCCGTGGTGGCGCTGGGCCGCATCGCGTTCGATCAGTATTTAACTATCCTGCGGAACCGGGGCATCATAGAGAGTAAGGCTGGTTTCGTTTTCGCGCATGACCGGGAGCATGTTATCGCTCGCGGCCAGCCGGTTCTTATCAGCTCGTACCATCCCAGCCAGCAGAACACCTCCACGGGTCTGCTGACGGACGAGATGCTGAAGGCTGTTTTCATGCGCGCCCGCCGCCTCATAGAGAAACGCAATGACTGACTCTAAACACATAGCCGCCGTGATCACATCGCGGCGGGACGTTACCCCAGAGCTCTGGATCGTTCGTGTTCGTCCCGAGGAGCCGATACAGTTTGTGCCGGGCCAGTACGTCACTATCGGGCTGCCGGGCGAGGGCCGGCTGATCGAGCGGCCCTATTCGGTTGTGTCGTCGCCGCGCGAACCGGAGCTGGAGTTTTTCGTCGAGCTGGTTCCCGGCGGCCATCTCACGCCGCACCTCTACAATGTGCCGGTGGGGGCCTCGGGGCTTACCATCCGCCGGGCGGCAAAAGGCAGGTTCCTTTTTGACGACAGAAGCGGCCGCACGTGCCACTTCATGGTGGCCACCGTCACGGGCGTGGCGCCGTTTGTGAGCATGATGCGCGAATTCGCGGCGCGCGTGGAGGAAGGCGAACCGTGGCCACACCGCATCGCGCTGGTTCACGGCGCGAGCGTGTCGCGCGAGCTCGCCTACTGCGAGGAGCTTTCCGAATACGACCGCCGCTTCGAATGGTTCCGCTACATCCCCACGATCAGCCGGACCTGGCTAGACCCCGGCTGGAGGGGCGAGCTGGGCCGCGCCGAGGACATCGTCCGCAAGCACCTGGACGCGCTCGGGTTCACCCCGTCCGGAACCACCGCGTACGCCTGCGGCAACCCCAACATGATTGAAAACGTGAAGGGAGTCTTCCAGCGCGCCGGCTACCCCAAGGAGTCCTTCAAACAGGAAGTCTATTGGTGATTCCGGGCGGCGCGCTTCTTACTGAACTCGTCGCCCTCGTTCCAGGCGGGGAGCGTGTCCAGGTTAGCCGCGTTCAGCCCGATCAGCGCGCCGAAGCGTGCGATTGCTTCCAGCCCCGAAAAATCCCAGTCCTCCTGAAACTCGTCCGAAGGCGCGTGATAGTGCTTTTCGTTGAATTCCTGGAACAGCTTGTTGCCGAAGTCCGCCGGTTTGCCCAGAAACTCCGAACCCATTTTGATTGAAAACGAGGGGATGCCTACGCGCGCGAAAGAAAAATGATCCGAGCGGTAGAACAGCCCCTGCTCGGGATGCGCTTCGGGCTTGATTTCAAACCCGTAGCGGCGCGCTGCTTCCTGGACCACCGGCCAGAGCGTGGTCCGCTCGGCGCCTGTCACCACCACGTCCCGGGTCCGGCCGTAGGGGTAAAAGCCATCAAAGTTTAGCGCGACGGCCGTCCTATCGGCCGGCACCACCGGGTTCCGGGCGTAATAATCGGAGCCCCGCAGCCCGGCCTCCTCGGCGGTCACCGCCACGAAGATGGCCGAGCGCCGCGGCTTCTGCTCCAGCCCCGCCCAGGCACGCGCGATTTCGAGCAGGATGGCGCAGCCGGTGGCGTTGTCCACCGCGCCGTTGTAGATGGCGTCTCCGTTCACTGGTGTGCCGATTCCCAGGTGGTCCCAGTGCGCGCTGAATACCACGGCTTCCGACTTCTTCTCCGGGTCGCTTCCCGGAATCCGCGCGACGACGTTGTGCGTCTCCAGCTCCCGCATTTTCGAAACCAGCTTGCCGCGAAACCGTATGCCGAGCGGGATGGGCCGGAAGTTGCGTGAGTTGGACGCCTTCAGCAGTTCATTCACGGTGCGCCCGGCCAGCGCCAGAATGCGGTTGCCCGCGTCGGTTGTCACCCACCCGGCCAGCGCCAGGGCAGGAGCGCCCGGCTCCAGGCGCACGTACGCTTCCTCCCGTCCCCACGAGTTTCTCACCACTTCCCAGCCGTAGCCGGCCGTAGGGGTGGTGTGGATGATGATCGCGCCCAGCGCGCCGCGGCGCAGCGCTTCCTCGAACTTGTACGTCCAGCGCCCGTAGTAGGTCAGCGCGCGGCCGCCGAAGAATGTCGGCTCGGTGGATTCCGGCTCGTTCGTGAACAGCACGAGGATTTTGCCGCGCACATCCACGCCCTTGAAGTCGTCCCACCCGTATTCCGGGGCCGTAATTCCGTGGCCAACGAAAATCGCTTCGGCGTCGATTGTCTCCTCGGTCCGCTGGCGCTCGTTGGCTCCGACGAAATCGTCCAGCCATTTCAGGGTCACGGTCTTGCCGTTTCCGATGGCCGCCAGTTGCGACGTGGGCTGCGTTTCGAGGCCCACGAGCGGCACTTTCTGGAAATAGGTGCCGTTGTCGCCTGCGGGCTCCGCCCCCATGAGCTCGAATTGCGCGGCGAGGTATTCGGTGGCGAGCCGGCCGCCCCGCGTGCCGACGCCGCGGCCTTCCAGCAGGTCGCTCGAGAGGAATTTCGTGTCCGCTCGAATCCGCCGGCCGGAAATGGTATCGATCTGCGCAGCGGCGAGCGCCGCGATGCCCGTTAACAGCAGCATTTTCTTCATGACGCTAACTTTCAGCCTACCGCAAGCGGGGGAGGGAACCGGGGGCCGCGGCCTGAATTCCGGGCGTCACCCCCGGTTTTTTACACTCGATTTCGGATGTCCATGGTATACTGAATAAACGGAATCTGGTTCTTAAAATCTTGTTAAGCGTATATAAGTCACTCAAATAGAGCACCTTAGCAATTAAAACCATTCTGACGGAGGTTCCTGTTCGTTTTGCGGAGATTCGTTTTGTGGGCTGGAATTTTCAGTGCTGCTACTGTTTCCAATCCTGCCCACGAACCCCCAGCTTCCGTATATCGCGACGACCCGCGGCTCGCGCGCCTGAACGAGTTTTTTGAGAGGTTCGGGCCGGCTTCTCTTCCTCTCGCCCCTGATTTCCTGGCGGCGGCCGATCGCAACCACCTCGACTGGCGGCTGCTGCCCAGCATCTGCGTGGTCGAAACCGGCGGCGGCAAGACGGCGCTCGGGAATAACCTGTTCGGCTGGGACTCCGGGCGGCGGGAGTTTGCGACCCTGAAGGATGGAATTTACTTCGTGGCGTCGCGGCTTGCACACTCCAGGCTTTATAAAGGCAAAGACTTAGACGAGCTTCTGGCTACTTACAACTCTCTGGAGGGCTATGCCGCCCGGGTAAAATCCGTCATGCGGCTGGTTGACTCAACCACACCCCTTAGCGCCAGAAGCGGTGTGAGCCGGCCAACTACTCCACCATACGGACTGCCACGTACAGCCCGCCTAGCACCAGCACCGTAACTACCAGAGCCAGCACCACTTTCAGGAGCCGCTCGAGGGGGGACGACGTGTCCATCTCGGTGCGCTTGATCCGGTCGTCCAGGCTTTCAAACATTAGTCTCACCTCCTGCCGGAATATTCCGTACTATGAGACCGCTGTTATGAATGCCGCTGTTATGAATGCCCCCTTATTCTAGACCTTAAAGCTACAAAAGGAAATACTTATCTTTCGTGAGTAATCAGCGGGTTACAGCCCCATCCGCTCGAGCTTGCGGTAGAGGGTTTTGCGCTCGATGCCCAGAAGTTTGGCGGCCCGGCTCTTGTTGCCCCCGGTGGCGGCCAGCACCTTGCGGATCTGTTCGGCCTCGGTTTCGGCCAGAGATTCGCCCGGCTGCTCCTGGCCTTGCATCATCTTCAGCCCCTCGCACACGGCTGCCTCGTCGATGCGACCGTTGGGCGCGAGGATCGCCAGCCGCTCTATGAGATGCTGCAACTGCCGTACGTTGCCGGGCCAGGTATGGTTCATCAGCGCTTTCAGCCCGGAATTCGTGAGTTTGGTCTGCGTCTGGTAGCGCTCGTTGTACTTCTTCAGAAAATGCTGCACCAGTAGCGGGACGTCCCCGCGGCGCTCGCGCAGCGGGGGAACAACGATGCGGACAACGTTCAGGCGGAACCACAGGTCTTCCCGGAATTTGCCCTCGTCGACTGCCTTACGCAGGTCGCGGTTGGTGGCGGCGATCACCCGCACGTCCACCACCTTAGAGCGAGGCGAGCCCACAGGCTTAATTTCCCGGTCCTGGAGAAACCGCAGCAGCTTCAATTGGAAACTGAGGTCGACGTCGCCGATTTCGTCCAGGAAAACGGTCCCACGGCCGGCCGCTTCCAACATTCCGATGCGGTCGCGGTCCGCCCCGGTGTAGGCGCCTCGCATGACGCCGAACAACTCGCTTTCGAGCAGGCTGGGCGCAATGGACCCGCAGTCCACCGTCACGAAGGGCTCCTTCGCGCGCGCGCTGTTGCGGTGGATCATGCGCGCGATCAACTCCTTGCCGGTGCCGGTTTCGCCTTCCAGCAGCACGGTGGCGTCGGTGGGCGCCACTTTGGAGATGATCTTGTAGATCTCCACCATGCCGGGCGAGCTGCCGATCATTTCCGATTCGGGCAGCTCCTCGGCCTCGGCCTCGTCGCGGTCCGCCGCCGAAAGGGACGCCTCGGCGCGCTTCACCGCCTCGAGCATCTGGTCGAGCTCGAACGGCTTGGCGATGTAGTCGAACGCCCCGCCGCGCGTTGCCGCCATCACCGTCTCCATGCTCCCGCGCGCGGTCATCAGGATCACGGCGCAGCGCGGATCTTTCGCGCGCGCGGCTTCCAGCACGTCGAGCCCGGTCCGCTCGTCCAGGTAGATATCGGAAATGACGATTGGATAGGAGTGCGTGGCCAGCCGTTCGATGGCCTCCTGCGTCGAAGACACCGCGTCCACCTCGTAGCCTTCGCATTCCAGGAAGGTTACGATCGTGGTTCGCACACCCAAGTCATCTTCAACTACCAGCAGCCGTGCCAAAAAAAGACCTCAATTCACATACAGTTTAGTCCAAAATTCGCCGGTAATAGCCCCGGCGCGGCGGCGGGAGCGCCTGCGGCGCGCGTTTCACGCCGGCTCGACCCGTGTGCCTGCCTGTGCCGGAAGCACCAGGGTGAAACACGAGCCCTTGCCCGGCGCGCTGGTCACCTCGATCCGCCCGCCGTGGTGCGTCACGATTTGCTCCACAATCGACAAGCCGATCCCGGTTCCCACTATGCCTGACTTCTCCGCCCGGCTGGTGCGGTAGAACTTCTGGAAAATCTTTCGCAGCTCGTGCTGCTCCATGCCGATGCCCTGGTCCTTCACCGACAGCCGCAAGTGGTCTCCTTCCGTGCGCGCCGATACGGTGACCACGGTCTCCGCGGGCGAGTATTTCACGGCATTGGTCAGCAAATTATAAACCGCATATTCCATTAATTCGCGGTCGCCGGTAAGAATTGCCTCGGCTACCTCTTCCAAATTGAGGCGAATTTGTTTGCGCTCCGCCAGAGGCCGGGCCCGCGCCAGGCATGCATCGAGCACGTCCCGCACGGGGAAGGCTTCTTTTTTCAACTGCATCTGGCCGGCCGAGAGGCGCTCGACGCTGAGGAACGTTTCGATCATCCGCGCCAGCCGCTTCGATTCCGAATTGATCAGTTCGGCTATCTGCTTGCGCTTTTCTTCGCTCAAGTTGTAGCGCGACATCAGCTCGCTCGACCCTTGAATGGCCGTGAGCGGCGTGCGCATCTCATGGGTGACGAAATGCATCGCGTGCTGATAGCGGACTTTTTCGGCTTCGGTTCTCCGCAACTGCCGGCGCACCGTCACAAATTGGAGCGCGCCCGCACCCACAACCGACAGCCAGGCCGCCGAAACCGGCGCGAAGAACGGATATACGATGCCGCGCGTGAACATCCAATAAGGGACCAGGTGCGCCAAGCCTAATACCACGGCCGCCGCCGCGTACGCCAGCCAGCCGGTGCGGAATGCGAACGCCGCCACCCCCGCCGCGGCCAGCGCCAGGCTCAGGGCGGCCGCAGCCACGTTCGAAGCGCTCACCAGAAAGCGCCCTCCCGCCAGCGTCTCAAACGCGTTCGCGTGGATCTCGACTCCGGCCATCGTCTGTGCGCCGGAAACGGGTGTCATGAAGCGGTCCGCCGCCGCCGATTGCGCCACCATCCCGACAAAGACGACGCGGTCTCGAAACCGCTCGGCAAGCGCGGGGTTGTTCTTCAGCTCCCAAAACGAAATCTGCTCGACGGGTTCGGAGGCGTAGCGGATCCGCATCATCCTCGATTCGCGCCACGGCGCGGGAATTCTCACGCCGCCCACCTCGAGATCTTCGGGGGACTCGACGATGTGCGCGGCGCCCCGGCTCAGGCGAAACGCCTCAAGCGCCAGCGCCCATCTTCTCTCCCGTCCCGCGACTTTCACGAGCGGCAGTTGCCGGCACACGCCCCCCGTTGGTTCGGCGTGCACATGCCCGACGGCCGCCGCGCGCCGCTTAAACCGCGGCAGCGGATGCTCCCAGCGCCGCCCCTCGTCCACCATGTCGCAGCTCAATACCAGGCCCGGCAGTTTCGCCAGCGCGGCGTCGAGGGCGGCGTCTTGCTCCGGGTCGTCCTCATCCGCAAGGATCAGATCGATCACCACGGCCTTGGGCCGTGCAGCGGCCACGCGCTCCAGGCCTTCGGCCATGAACGCGCGCAGCCTGCGCATGCCGCCGAGGCGGGCGAGCGACTCCTCGTCGATCGATAGAAGGATTGACTGCGTCTTGGCGGGCCCGGGGCGGGCGAGGCGGAACATCCAGTCATAGGCGCCGTTGTCAATGGGTTCTCCGAGCCAGCCGGCCACCATGGCGAGCGTGAAACTCGCCGCGAGCACCGCAAGGTAACCTGCTGCCCGTTTCCGGCTCATCGCGCCGCCATGGCCTTTTCGATCTCGCCGGGCTCCTTGGGCAGGGCCGCGCTCAGCACTTCCGCTCCGTCCGGGGTGACGAGCACCGTGTCTTCGATGCGGATGCCGATCGACTCTTCGGGAATGTAGATGCCGGGCTCCACCGTGATCACCATGCCCGCTTCCAGCGGCTGGGAATAGGAAGCCGAAGGAGCGTCGTGCACCTGCAGCCCGACATGATGGGAGACGCCGTGCGTCAGGTACTTGCCGAGCGGCTTACCTCCGGCATTCTTTCCGTGCTCGTTGAGATAGTCGTAGGCGACCTTGTACAGGCTGTTCGGCGCCGTCCGGCTGGCGCCCATGATGACGCCGGGCTTGACGGCGGCCAGGACCGCCTTCTGCGCCCCGAGCACGGCCTCGTAGAGTTCCCTCTGCCGCGGCGTGAACCTCCCGCTTACGGGAACGGTGCGGGTCACGTCCGCGGCGTAGGCGGAGCACTCCGCCCCGACGTCCATGAGGACTAGTTCCCCGGCCTCCATCTTCCGGGAGTTCTGCGAGTAATGCAGAACGAGCGCGTTGGGGCCGGAGGCGACGATCGGCGCGTAGGCGTTCCGCTCGCATCCGCCATCCTGCATGGCGAAGGTCATCGCCGCCGCCACCTGGTATTCGTAGAGGCCGGGCGCGATCCGCCGCCACGCCGCGCGGTGCGCCTCCACGGTGGCGTCGACGCTTCGGCGGATCATTTCGATTTCGCGTGGCGATTTCACCGCGCGGTAGCGTGAAAGCACTGCCAGCGCATCGCGAAACTCGCGCAGGGGCGCCAGGCTTTTCAGCTTCTCCGCGCCGGGAGTGCCCGGCAGCGTGTACACGCTCGCCCGGGATTGGAGCGCTCGCTGGAATTGCGCTTCGAACTGCGCTGCCGGCAGCACTTTTGCAAAGCCCGTCGCCGCCGTGGCGTTCTTGTCGTCGGGAGTGGTTTTCCGGCCCGTGTAGCGCTCCGCGGCGGGGTCGCGCGGGGGAAGGAAGAGCGTTTCCGCATCGGGGGTCAACAGGAGGATGGCGCCCGGTTCGAGCCAGCCGGTGAGGTAATAGAAGTTCGGCTCCTGCACGAACGCGTGGCGCAGGCCGGCAACATCGCGTTCGGTGTTGCCGAACAGAACAAGCACGGCATTGCCCAGCTCGCTCCGCACCCTCTGCCGCCGCGCCCGGTATTCCTCGTTCGGAATCCCGGCCGCAAACGCGCATATTGCGACTAGTGCGGCCGCCCATGCCTTCCGCATACGAACAGTATAGTAACCGGACGGGTCTGCCTAACGGGCATCCGTCGTGCTAAACTCAGGCTATATTGCTGGGAAAGGCCAAGCGCATGACCCCGCCGGCCGAGGTGTCGGGCCGGAGGCGGGGTGACGAGGCAGAGGGTTCCCGCCCACCGAGGGCGGGCTAACCGGGGTAAGCAGGCTTCAGCCCTGGGAAAATCGAGAGTTCAGCGGATGCCCTCCGGGTGATCCACCACCCGATCCTTTCCCTCCGACAAACGCTGCGGGGCAACGCCGCCCGGGCAACCGGACGGACAAAGCCGCGGCGAGTGGAGAGTGGCGGCATTGCGCCCGTGCAGGGCGTGTGCGCCGCCCGCACAGCTATGAACGACATCAGACGGAGGGAAATCCATGTGCGGAATCGTGGGGTATATCGGCCCCAGAGACGCTACTCCTATCATTCTGAACGGATTGCGGAGGCTCGAGTACCGCGGCTATGATTCGGCCGGGCTTGCGGTGCTGGAAAACGGGGGTATACAGATCCGCCGCGACGCCGGCAAGCTATCCCGCCTGGCCGAGCTAGTGGACAGTTCTCCCGTGCATGGCCACTGCGGCATCGGCCACACACGCTGGGCGACCCACGGAGTGCCCAACAGCAGGAACGCCCATCCCCACACCGGCAACACGGGGAAAGTGGTCGTGGTCCACAACGGCATCGTGGAAAACTATCTCGAACTGCGCCAGGAACTCGCCGCCGAGGGCGCGGTCTTTCAATCCGAAACCGATACGGAAACCATCGTCCACCTCATCGAGCGCTACCTTTCGCGCGGCATGGGGCTGGCCGAGGCGGCGCGCGAGGCCTTCGGCCATTTGAAAGGCGCGCACGGCATCGTCGTGATGTCCGCTCTGGAGCCGGACAAGATCATCGCTGCGCGCATCGGCAACGCCGGCGGGGTGGTGATTGGCTGCGGCGATGGCGAGATGTTCATCGCGTCGGACCTGCCGGCGATTCTGGACCACACGCGCCGTGTCGTATTCCTCGAATCGCGCCAGCTCGCCGTCGTGACGCGCAGCGGGTTGGAGCTGCAAACGCTGGAAGGGGAGCCGCTCCGCTTCCAGACGCACACCATCCCGTGGGACCCGGTTTCCGCCGAAAAAGGCGAGTACCGGCATTTCATGGCCAAGGAGATTCACGAGCAGGTGCGCTCGCTCACCGATACGATCTCCGGCCGCGTGGATTTCGAGCAGGGCCGCATCCGCCTGCCGGAGTTGAATCTCACGCCCGAACTGGCGCGGCGCATCAAGAAGATCGTCATCACGGGCTGCGGCACCGCGGCGCACGCGGGCATGGTGGGCCGGATTTTGATCCAACGCATCTCGCGAATTCCCGTGGAGGTCGAAATCGCCTCGGAGTTTCGCTACAGCGACCCGATCATCGACCGGGACACGGTTGTGCTCGCCATCAGCCAGTCCGGAGAGACTGTCGATACGCTGGCGGCGATGGAAGAAGCGCGCCGCAAGGGCGCAGTGCTGTGGTCCATCGTGAATGTGATCGGCTCGCAGGCCATGCGGCTTGCCGACGGGTTCATTTCCATGCAGACGGGTCCCGAGATCGGCGTTGCGTCCACGAAGGCGTTCACGGCGCCGCTGGTGGACCTGTACATGCTCGCGATTCTCCTGGCGGACCTGCGGGGCAGCCTTGCGGACGACGACCGCCGCTGTCTGGTGAACCACCTCCGCCTCGTTCCCGACCTTGTGGGCCGGTGCCTCGACCGCGATCGCCAGGTGCAAAGCGTCGCCCGCGCGCTCAAGGACATGGCGCACTGCCTGTACCTGGGCCGCGGAATCAACATGCCGATCGCCTACGAGGGCGCGCTCAAGCTGAAGGAAATCTCCTACATACACGCCGAAGGCTACCCGGCTGGGGAAATGAAGCACGGCCCCATTGCGCTCATCGACCGGACTATGCCCACGGTGGTCATCGCGCCGCGCGACCCGTGGTACGAGAAGATGATCAGCCAGATCGAGCAGGCCAAAGCGCGCGGTGGGCCGGTGGTTGCCGTCGCCACGGAGGGCGACAAACTCATCGGCAGCCTCGCGACGTACGTGCTGTGGGTGCCGGAAACGCCGTGGATGCTCAGCCCGGTGATCACCGTCATTCCGCTGCAGTTGCTCGCCTACCACATCGCGGCACTGCGCGGGCTCGACGTCGACCAGCCGCGCAACCTGGCTAAGTCCGTGACGGTGGAGTAGCAGCGGCACGGCGGAAGGGCCGCGCCGCTGAGCTTCTGCGCTTGCCGGTGCGGCTTACCGGGCCGAGCCTGCCGCCGCGGGCTTGCCGAGGATTTCGCGATACACACCGTCCAGGGCGCGGAGCGCTTTTTCGCCATCGCCCGCGTAGGCGGAGCCGTGCTGGGTGATGAGCAGCGACGGTTTCAGATCCGCGAGTTTGTTCAGCATAACCCCGGTATGTGCCGTGTATGGCGTCACGCCCGCGAAGGGACCGGCTTCGAGCCCCGCGAGCGTCTCCCGCGCGCGGCCGATGACGTCATCGCGGGTCACAGGCTCGCACTTCCCGGTTTGCAGGAGCAGGTCGGAGCAGAACAGCGTGCGCTCCGTCTCTTCGTAGAGCACGCCGGCGTCCCAGCCGTGCGGCAAGTGCGGCGTGTGCTGAAAACGGAAGCGTCGCCTGCCGGTGGGGAGCACGTCGTTTTCGGTCAGAATGCGCGCGGGGCGGCTGGAGAAGTCGTTCACGGTCACCATCGCTCCCAGGAGCCCGCAAACCGGCTCGGCGTGCCGCGCGACGGCGAGCCACTCGTTGAGCGCGCCGCACTCGTCCGATTCGAAATGGCTGAAGCCGATCCAGCGTATGCGCGCGGGATCGATTACCGAGGCGATGCCTTCACGCACCTCTGCGAACGTGCGGCGGAATCCGGTGTGAAACAGCAGCGGCTCGTCGTCCTTGACGAGAAAGTGATGGAATTCGAGGTTGAACTCCGGTACGAAAACCGTGACGCGGTAGATGTCCGGAGCGATTTCGGCAACGCTTCCCATAAGCCCCTCCTGAAGATCGAGTCTAGCACCTTGGTTCCGGAGTCACCGTGAGTGTAAGGCCGTGAGCCGAAATCACGCGGACCGGAGCGCCCGCGCGGACCGGACGGTAGCCGGGGGCGAGTTCGGCGCGCCAGAGCTCGCCGCGGATGCGGATATAGCCGGTGGGATTCAGATCCTCGGTGGCAATGCCCGTCTTGCCCACCAGCGCTGCCGCGCCGGCGGCAACATCCGTTTCGTACGCGCGGCGCAGGAACGGATACAGAACGAAATCCTTGGCCACGTAGGCCAGCCACAACCCGAGCGCGATGCGCCAGTCCAACCCCGCCCAGCTCGCCAGCGCGATCGCCACTACTCCCGTCAGCGCCCATCCTGGAACCTGCAGGAGAATATAACGCCGGAAAACGCTCATCCTGACCGCGACCATCATAGCGCGCCGGAAGCCGTGGGCCGGGCGTTATTCTGAAGGTAGCCGAGGGGAACCCGCCAATGGCCCAAACCGTCTGGAAAGGCTATCTCACGTTTGGCTTGATCTCCGTGCCGGTCCGGCTTTTCGCGGCCGCGCGGCGCGAGCACGTGAGTTTTCATATGCTGCACAACGTGTGCGGAACGCGGATCCGCCAGCAGCTTTACTGCCCTCACTGCGAGCGAACGGTGGAGCGCTCGGAAATCGTCAAGGGCTATCCGGAATCCAAGGACACCTTCGTGGTGGTGACTCCGGAGGAGCTGAAAGCCATCGCGCCGCCTTCGGAGCGGAGCATGGACATTGTCCAGTTCGTGCATGTGCAGGAGATCGACCCGCTCTACTTTGACGTTTCGTACTATGCGCTGCCGGAAGAACCGGGGCGGAAGGCGTACCAGCTCCTGGTGCAAACGATGCAGAAATCCGGGTACGCCGCGATTGCCAAGGTGGCGATGCACCAGCGCGAGTACATCGTGCTGATTCGTCCCCGGGCGAACGGGCTGACGCTGCACACCATCTACTACCCCGAGGAGTTGAACCAGCTCGCGGAGTACGGCAAACCGGGCGCGGTGGAGATCCGGCCGCAGGAGGTGGAACTGGCCGAGCGGCTGGTGGAAAACCTGGCGGCGCCATTCGAGCCGGAAAAGTTTCAGGACGAGTACCGCAAGCGGGTTCTCGAGCTGATCGAGGCAAAGCGGGAAGGCAAAGAGGTGCGCGCGGCGCCGCCCGCGAAGGTGGCGCCGGTAATCGATCTGATGGAGGCGCTCCAAAAGAGCCTTGCGGCGGCGGGCAGGAAGCCTCCGGAGCGCGCCGAGGAGCTCCAGCCCGCGAAAGCGGAGCGCAAGCGTCCCGCGAAGAAGAAGCGGCTGGCTTCGTGAGGGTTCGGCGGCTCAGAAGGTTCCGGTCCGGACCCGGCGCAGCGTGTAGAGTTCCGGGTGAATGGAGGAGTGTTCCAGGCGCTGCCAGTCGTCGTTGACGTGAATGAGACGGCCGCTGATGTGGTTGGAGCGCTCCGAAGCCAGGAACAACGCGAGTTCAATCTGCTTTTCCGCCGGAGTGCCGCCGCTGAAGCGCAGTTCGAGCGCTTCCTCCTTGGCTTTCCAGCCGGCACGGTCGCCGGCGCTGAGGATCTGATCCGTCATATGGGTGTAGGTGGCGCCGGGGGCCATGCAGTTCACCTGGATGTTGTGATCGCGCACCTCTTCGGCCAGCGTCTCCACCAGGCGCGCCACGCCGGCTTTGGCCGAGGCGTAGGCGGAGAAGTTGCGGCGGGGCGCCGCGCAGCCTTCATCGCTCAGCACAATAATTTTTCCCGACCGGCGCTCGATCATTTGCGGCAGCACGGCCCGGCAGGCGTGCATAACGCCGATCAGGTTTGTCTCGATGGCTTCGACCCAGGCCTTGGGCGCGCATTCGGCCAGCGGCCCGATGGGTCCCTGAATGGCCGCGGCGGCCACCAGGACGTGTACGCCGCCGAAATGGACTCGCATGCGGTCCACGGCCGCGCAGACCTGGTCGTAATCAGTGACGTCGGCCCGGATGCGGAGGGCGGCGCCCCCGGCGTGCTCGATTTCCATGTGGGTGAGGTCAAGTTCCGCCCTGCTGCGCGCCAGAAGGCCCACACGGGCGCCAGCCCGGGCAAATCCGATCGCCAGGCGCTTGCCGATGCCACGGCCCGCCCCGGTCACAAGTACGCATTTATCCTTAAAAGTCCGCACGATGATGCCGTCCCCCATTAAGGTAGTACAAAACGCGCGAAATATCGAAAGCTGGTTGGCAAGCGCGTGGGGTGCTGTATAATGAAATCAAGATAGCTGAATCGCGAGGGAAGAAGTGTGTGAATTCGCGCGTCTGAACTTGAGTCCAGACGAAGGGCGGTCGCTTCCTCTCTCGCCTTCATCCACCGAAATCTCACAGCAGGAGGACAATGAGCAAGGAAGATAGCATTGAAGTAACCGGAACCGTGGTTGAAAAGTTTCCCAGTGGTCTGTTCAGCGTTCAGCTAGACCAGGACCGGATTGTGCTGGCGCATCTGGCCGGCAAATTGCGCCGGAACCGGATTCGCGTTCTGGCAGGCGATCGCGTGACCCTGGAACTTTCCCCGTACGATTTGACGAAAGGTCGCATCACCTACCGCCACAAGTAGATTCCCACCGTCGCTCGGATTAAGACAAAACCGGATCAACGCCGGCGGCCCCGAGTGCTGCGGCGGAGTCCCCCGCCAAGGCGGTCCTGCCTCCCGTGATACAACAAAGGCTTGAGATACCGGACCCTTTTCATTTTTGGGACGCGCCCGGAGGCCATCAAGCTGTGCCCCGTGATCAATCACCTGCGCTGCCGTGCGGAGTTCGAGGTGAGCGTCTGCGCCACCGCCCAGCACCGGGAGCTGCTGGACCGGGTTCTGGCGGCTTTCCAGGTTGTGCCGGACTTCGATCTCGACGCGATGCTTCCGGGCCAAACGCTCACCCAGACGGCGGCGAGGATCCTGGCCGGATTGGAACCGATTATCCTGAAGGTGCGTCCAGATATTATACTGGTACAGGGAGATACAACCACCACACTCTGCGGAGCTTTGGCGGCCTTTTACCAGAAGATCCCGGTAGGCCACGTTGAAGCTGGATTACGCACCTGGGACAGCCTGCAGCCCTTCCCCGAAGAGATGAATCGAGTTCTTGCCACGCGCCTGGCGTCCCTCCACTTCGCGGCGACGGATTGGGCTGCGGCGAATCTGACACGTGAGGGTGTGGACCCGTCACGAGTGGTGGTTACGGGAAATCCCGGCATTGACGCGGTGCTCTACGTGAAAGAGCAGCTCGAACTGGGAAAGCTAAAGGGAACGGAGTGGCAACCGGACCCCACGCGCAAGCTGATCGTAGTGACCGCGCACAGGCGGGAGAGCTTTGGCGAGGGGATTGAACGCATCTGCTCGGCGCTTCGGCGATTGGCGGAGCGGCCGGATGTTCAGATCGTTTACCCGGTCCATCCGAACCCGAACGTGCGGGAACCGGTGCGCCGGCATCTATCGGGGCTGCCGAATATCTGTCTGCTGGAACCGTTGGATTACGTACCGTTTGTTGACCTGATGCGGCGCGCGTGGCTGCTGATCACCGATTCGGGCGGGATTCAAGAGGAAGGGCCGTCGCTCGGCAAACCGATTTTGGTCTTGCGTGAGAAGACGGAGCGGCCGGAAGCCGTCCGGGCCGGGACGGTGAGACTGGTGGGAACGGATGAGGAAAATCTCCTGCGGGAGGTGGAACGGCTGCTGGATGACCCTCAGGAGTACGAGCGGATGGCGGTCATTCACAACCCATACGGAGACGGCCGCGCAAGTATTCGAATTGCGGACTCAATTGTCTCATTCTTAAAGAAATAAAGTTTGGAAATTTTGTCGTTAAAAAGCTTTGAAGACGCCCTCCGAGGGGTTAGGGTGAAATGGCAGCAGATATAATGGGGCCAGAAGGGGAAGCGGATCGCATGAAGACCCCGGCCACGTCAGCAAAAAATAAGAAAGCGCCGGCGGAGAGCTCCAACGACCTGGTTGCGCTGCTTTCACAGAAAGTGATCGGCCAGCCGACGGCGATGAAATATATCGTTCCCTACATCGAAATGTTCCAGGCGGGGCTTGCGCCGGAGGGGCGGCCTGTTGGAGTGTTCCTCCTGCTGGGACCAACGGGTACGGGAAAAACCAAAACTGTGGAAGCTCTCGCGGAGGTCTTGCACGGGAGCGAGAAAAACGTCCTCAAGATCGACTGCGGCGAATACCAGATGGAGCACGAGGTCGCTAAGCTGATCGGCGCGCCACCGGGATATCTGGGGCACCGTGAGACGCAGCCCATGCTCAACCAGCAGAAGCTGAACGCGGTGACCAGCGAGAAGTGCAATCTCTCGATTGTTCTGTTCGACGAAATCGAAAAAGCTGCGCCGTCGTTGACCCGCCTGCTGCTGGGAATTCTGGACCGCGCTATTCTTCGCCTGGGCGATAATAGCGCCGTAAATTTCGAAAACAGCCTGATATTCCTGACCAGCAACCTGGGCGCCCGGGAGATGATGAGGGAGATTAATCCCGAGTTCGGTTTCCACGCGGGCGTGCAGACGGAGCGGGCCGAGCTTACCAGCAAATTGGAGAGCATCGCGCTTGGGTCGGTTCGGAAGCGGTTCTCGCCGGAGTTTGTCAACCGGATCGACGCCGTGATCACGTACCAGCCGCTCGATCACGAATCGCTGGCGATCATTCTGGACCAGCAGATTGCGGAGCTGCAGCGGCACGTCAATACACGGCTGGGGGACCGGTACTTCAACATCGAAGTGCCGTTCGAGAGCCGGCAGTTCCTGCTCCGGAAGGGAACCAGCCCGGAATACGGCGCGCGGGAGCTGAAGCGGACGATTCACCGCTACCTGACCCAGCCGCTGGCGACGCTGGTTGCCAGCGGGCGCATCGAGCCGGGCGCGCGCGTCCGGGTCGAGGTGTCCGAGGACAAGGAGAGCCTGACCATCCGCTCTCTGGATCACGGCGCTGTCCGTGCGCCTCAGCACCCGACGGTGCTTCTGGTAGACGACAACCGCGACCTGCTGCGCTTTCTGGAGCGGTTGATGGCGCAGGCCGGCTGGCGGCTGCTGACCGCCGAGTCGGCTCAGGAGGCCAAGGAGGTACTCGCCAACCAATTGCCAAACGCGGCGCTGCTCGATTTCCTGCTTCCCGACGGCAACGGCGTCGAGCTTGGAGTGATGCTCCAGCGGATGGCGCCGAAGGCGCAGGTCATTATCATGACGGGCGCGCAGCTCTCGGCGGAGGAGGAGGCGATCTGCCAGGAGTACGATTTTCCGGTGCTGCGCAAGCCGTTCCTTGCGAACGACATTCTGAACTTGATCCGCGCGCGGCTGTTCCGGTCAAGCGCGGCGACGGTTTAGCGGTGAGGTCAGGGCGCAGGTTCCAGACTCCAGGTCTCGCTGAGGCTGCGCCTGTTTTTCAAGAACACTTCAAGACGGAACGTGACGCTGCCCGAGTTGCGGCGGTAGGTGATGCTGCCCTCGCGCAGTTGCGCGAGGGGGACGTCGAGCGTCCGAGTCTCGCCGTCGTCGGTAATGGACAGCACGGCTCCCGAGGCTTGGGCCAGGGCGGGCGCGTCGCGGTCCCACATCAAATGAAGATTTTGATCCGACTCCACAACCAGCAGTGACAGAGCGTACGGATCACGGGGCGGCGCGCGGCGCGCGGGCGGCGCTGGCAGTGGTCCGAACGCGGCAAGGAATCCCAAGAATCCATCCACAAGCAACAGGGCGGCGAGCAGAGGCCCCTGAATCCACCAGGAGGCCCAGACAGCGCTCCGCGGGCGGAAAGCCAGAACGGCGGACTCGGGTTCGCACGCGGGCGGCTCTGGTTCCGGCGCCGGCGCGGGCTCGCTTTTTTCGTGCCGGAGGGGGAGTTCCAGACAGCCCGGCACGGCCGTAACTTCACCGTTCTCCCGGTAAAACAGGCCGGCGAGAGCGGCCCGGCGCGGCTGCGGCCGGATCAACAGGGCCACGCAATACGGTTCGGGGAAAAATTCGGAAAACAGCTCGAGGTCCGAAGGCGCGAGTGACAATCCGGCCCGCGCCTGCGTCCGGTAGAAGCCGACGGCATAGATGGACCGGCCGGGAGACCGCTCCCAGAGGCGCAGCGTTATCCGCAGGTTTTCCTTGTCCCTCTCCGAGAGGCGGTAAATGGGGCCGGAGGCGTACTCGATGGGGACTTCCAGGACATTTTCGACCGTGACTGCGACGCCTGGACCTGCCCCGGCGCAGCCCAGAAGCAATCCGCCGGTTTCAAGCCGGGCGCCCAGCCCGCGTCCGGCGCCTGCCAAAACGCGGCTCGCCGCGCGCACGGAGAAATGAACGCTTACCGGCTTGCCCGGCACCTGCCAGTAGTAAATATTCCGCGGTCTTCTCGACAGCGTCTGAGAACCTGCCCATCGTTGGCGCAATCCCGTCTATCGTAGTGGCTCTAACCTGGCGAACTCAAGTATTTCAATAAAGTTACACTGAATTTGGGCATGCCCGGTACGCTCTATCTCATCGCCACACCCATCGGAAACCTGGAAGACATCACCCTGCGGGCTTTGCGCATCCTCAGAGAGGTGGACGTGATTGCCTGCGAGGACACCCGGCAGACACAGAAGCTGCTGCACCACTACGGGCTGGACAAGCGGACCATAAGTTACCACGAACACAACGAAGCGCTGCGGGCGCCTGAGTTGGTCGCGCAGCTTGAAAGCGGCGCGAACGTCGCCCTGGTGTCGGATGCGGGCACGCCGCTGGTCTCGGACCCGGGGTACCGGCTGGTGGTGAAGGCGATTGAGCGCGGGGTACAGGTGGTGCCTATCCCGGGGGCGTCGGCTGTGATGGCGGCCCTGGCCGCGTCCGGGCTGCCCACGGACACTTTCCAGTTCTTCGGCTTTCTTCCGGCGCGCTCCTCGCAGCGGCGGAAGTTCCTTGCAGGGCTCAAGGAGGCGTCCGCGACGCTGATCTTCTTTGAAGCGCCGCACCGCATTCGCGAGACGCTGGCCGACATCGCCGAAGTGCTCGGCCCGCGTCCCGTTGTGCTGGCGCGCGAGCTGACCAAGATCCACGAGCAATTTCTGCGCGGAACGGCCGAGGAGCTGCTACGCTCGCCGCTCCCGCAGAAAGGGGAGTTCACGGTGCTGATCGGGAAGGCGTCTTCCGGTTCTCGTGAAGAAGAGATGCCGGCGGCCGAGGCGGTTGAGGAGAGGGTGCGGGCGGGAATGGACCGCATGGACGCGATCAAGGCCGTGGCAAAGGAACGCGGCCTGTCGAAGCGCGAAGTGTATCGCCTGACGCTCGAAAAGGAGCGCTAATCGGCGGCCTGACGCCGGGCCCTTGCCGGCGCCGTCACTTCCTCGATGGCTTTGGCCAGTTCGAGCGGCCGGACCGGCTTGGGAACGTAGCCGTCCATCCCGGCGGCGAGGCAGCGTTCCCGGTCTCCTTTCATGGCGTGCGCGGTCATGGCGAGGATGGGCACGTGCCGGCCGGTGGTTTTCTCGCGCGCGCGGATGGCGGCGGTGGCAGCCAGGCCGTCCATGTCGGGCATCTGGACGTCCATGAGGATCAGATCAAAATTTTGCTCGGCGGACTTTTGGACCGCCTCACGGCCGGTTGTTGCCAGCACCACGCGGTGGCCCTGTCTCTGAAGAATACGGAGGGCGACCTTCTGGTTCAGAACGTTATCCTCCGCCATCAGGATGAAGAGGGGCTGCGCTGCCGTGATGGGCTGCGGGATGCGGTTTGGAGGCGGTTCGGTGGCCGCCGCGGCATCCGTCCGGACGACCGGCATCGGCACGGTGAAATGAAAAGTGCTGCCGACGCCGAGCTCGCTTTCGACCTCCAGGCGTCCTCCCATGAGTTCCACCAGCCGGGCTGAAATCGCGAGCCCGAGCCCCGTGCCTCCGTACTTCCTCGTCGTCGATCCGTCGGCCTGCCGGAAGGCGTCGAAAATCGTAGGGAGCTGTTCAGGCGCGATGCCGATTCCCGTGTCGGTAACGGAGAAGCGCAACGCAACCTCGCTTTCGGTGCGAGATGCCACCTGGACGCGCACGTCGATGCGGCCCGAGTTGGTGAACTTGACGGCGTTGCCCAGCAGGTTCAGCAGAACCTGCCGGAGGCGCAGCGGATCACCGAGCAGCCTGTCGGGGATGCCGTCTTCCGCCTCGAAGTTGAGGGCCAGTCCTTTCTGGCGTGCGGAGATCGACAGCGTGCGGACGGCTGCGCTCACGACTTCAACCGGGCACAAGGGCACCGGTTCGAGATCGAGCCGCCCGGCCTCGATTTTCGAGAAGTCCAGGATGTCGTTCAGCAGCATCATGAGCGATTCCGCTGAACTTTGAGCTGTTTCGAGGTACTCGCGCTGTTCCGGAGTGAGTTCGGTCGCCAGCACGAGTCCCTGCATCCCGATGATGCCGTTCATGGGGGTGCGAATTTCGTGACTCATGTTGGCGAGGAACTCGGACTTTAGCCGGGACGCTTCCTGGGCGCGGGCGAGCAGTTCCTGGGTTTCGGCGGTCTTCCGGCGTATGGACAGTTTCAGCGTCACGATCCAGATCACCGCGACCAGTGCGAGACCGCCGACTATGGAGGCGGTGACGATGACCTGGGTGGTGGAGAACACTGGGGGGCGGCGGATCGTGACCAGATCGGCGCTGGTTCGGAGGCGGATCTGGTGTTCGTCCTCCGAAAGAGGGATAGAAATGCCGGTGACCTGCACCTCGGCGCCGGGCGGAGCGACCTGCGCCAGAACCGACGGGCTGCCGTCCGGCCGCCGGAGGTATACCCGAAGCATTTTCTTGCCGGCTTCCAGCAAGAGAAAATCCCTGTGCTCGCCGGCGCTGATCCTCGCTACCTTGCCGGTGAGACGGACCAGGCGGCCCGAGTACTTCGCCGTGCGCGCCTCCTTGGGAGTCGTGACCTGCGGGGTGACGCGGGGCCCTCTGCCGAGCCGGATGACCTGGTCGGCGACCAGCTCAGGCTCAATGTCCCGAAGCCACCGCGGCCGGCCGCGAACTTCCACGCGATCGCCCAGAGAGAGCTGCAGGGGCTGTGTTCCCGTGACCGCGATGCCGCCGCCCTCGTCCTCGAAATAGAAGACTCCCGGAGAATAGGTCATCATGCCGGGCGGAAATGTGACGACGCCTCGCACCGCCACCCGAGGCTGCGCGTCGGGATGCTCGACAAGCCGGCGTTTCAGCTCCGTAATGGAGACGGTTTCGATGCCGGCGGCCAGTGCCGTCGATTGCATCGCGAAGCAGAGCGCCAATGGGATTGCGGAAACCACTAATAGGCATATCGGCAGAAGCGCGGAATTCTTGTGTTCCGGCTAACGGCACGGCCTGCGTCCGGCGGCGCTGTTGCCCTCCCTTGTCCCGGCGGTTGTGGTATTCTTCGGTGCGATGAGCACTCGAAGCAATTTTTCACGACGTTCCTTCCTTTCGCTTATGGCGGCGGGCCCGCTGGCTGCCACAGCGGTGAGCGCCAAGAAAGTTCCGATCGGGATCGAGCTGTATTCGGTGCGCGGCGAGATGAAAAAAGATGAGATCGCCACCGTGCGCGCCGTGGCCAAGATGGGGTACGAGTGCGTCGAGTTCTATTCCCCGTACTACGACTGGACGACAGACCGGGCCAAGGAAATGCGGAAACTACTCGACGATCTCGGCGTACGGTGCTATTCGACGCACAACAGCCCGCAGGCGCTGCAGCCGGCTGGGATAGAGAAAGCGATCGAACTGAACCAGATCATCGGCAGCAAGTACATCGTTATGGCGTCGCCGGGCAGGGTGCGGACACTCGATGACTGGAAGCGCGTGGCCAGCGTGCTGAACCAGGCTTCGGAGGCCGCGAAGAAGAGCGGCCTGCGCGTGGGCTATCACAACCACGGCGCCGAATGGAGGCCCGTCGAGGGGCAGAAGCCGATGGAACTGCTGGCGGCGAACACGGAGAAGGACGTGATGCTCCAACTCGACGTCGGCACCTGCGTGGAAACGGGCAACGATCCGGTGGCATGGATCGAGCGCAATCCGGGCCGCATCCAGTGCGTCCACCTGAAGGAATGGTCGCCGGAGAAGGGCTACCGGGTGCTGTTCGGTGAGGGAGCGTCGCCGTGGAAGAAGATTTTCGCGGCGGCGGAAAGCAAGGGCGGCGTCGAATTCTATCTGATCGAGCAGGAAGGCTACGACCTGCCCGAACTGGAGACGGCACAGCGCTGCCTGGAGCTGTACCGCAAGCTGCGGGGCTAATCACTACGCGAGCCTGTCTGCCTCGGGACACGCACGGCCGGCGCTACGCCCAGCCGTAGAGTTTCATTGCGGTCAGGCCGCGGATCTTGGCACGGGCAGCTTCGGGCGCGAAATCGAA
This sequence comes from Acidobacteriota bacterium, assembly GCA_029776225.1. Classification (GTDB taxonomy): domain Bacteria; phylum Acidobacteriota; class Terriglobia; order Bryobacterales; family Bryobacteraceae; genus Fen-330. Next base: position 196,630 of record JAKOTR010000011.1, read on the forward strand.
CATCAGATCGAACAGCCGGAGCTGCCTCTCAAACGCGGCCGGACTGCTTCCCAGCCCGCCCCAGATCATCCTGTCGGGGCCGAACGCATCATAGGCCTGCCGCACGATCGGCCGGACATCCTGAAACGGGTATTTCTGCTTCGACGAGTATTCCACTCCCGAGTACTTCATATACACATTCGGCAGCCGGGCCAGCTTGAGCACTTCCTGAAACTCGGCGGGCGTGCCCTGCCCGGCGCGCGCGAGGTGGTCGAGTATGACGCGGACAGCCGGGAAACGCGCAGCCAGTTCGCCGATCTGCGGCGCGTAATACGGGATGAAGTGCATCTGGATAGCCAGGCCCAGCTCCTGAGCCTTGCGCCACGTGGTTTGCATGGCGGGGTGGCGCATGTCGCGGTCCTTGATCGCGCCGCTGGTTGTGGGCGGCTCGCCCGGCTTGCGCATCTGGTGTATCCGCAGGGCGACGATCCGCCCGGGATGCTTTTTCACCAGCGCCTCCATGCGGGCCGGAGTGTCCGGCGCGATGGGATCGAACAGGCAGGTGCCCTTGAAGAAACCGGGGCGGGGCTCATGGGCGAAGCAGTATTCGAGATAGCGGTGATCGTCCTGGTACGGCTCCGGGTGAACGATCACGACGTGATCGATTCGCGAGGCCGCAAACTCCACGTATTGTTCCAGGGGTTCTGCCGACGGCTTATAGGGCGCGTTCGGGTGGTAGGGGAACCGCTGCTGGTCCGCGGCGAACAGATGAATGTGCGTGTCCACGAGCGGGCGGTTCGGGGCAAACGCCCATACGGCCGCCGCGCCGCCCAGGAGCTCCCTGCGCGTCAGTTTCGAAGACATGGCAACCTATTCTCCGGTACTTCGGGTTCGCCGGCTTTTGTGAGGGCGCGGCGGGTTTTTCGTTCCGAGTATATCGTTGCCGGGCTGGGGCCGGAAGGGCCCCGGCAGACGGGCCTAGTGCCGGAAGTGGCGCACGCCGGTAAAGACCATGGCCAGGCCGAGCCGGTCGGCGGCGGTGATCACTTCGTTGTCGCGGATGGAGCCCCCCGGCTGGATCACGGCCGTGATGCCGTGTTTCGCGGCTTCCTCGACGCCATCCGGGAACGGGAAGAAGGCGTCCGACGCCAGTACGGTGCCCTTGAGCGGCAGCACGGCCTTCATCGCGCCGATCTTCACAGAATCCACGCGGCTCATCTGCCCGGCGCCGACCGATACCGTCTGGCCTTCCCTGGCATACACGATGGCGTTGGATTTGACGTGCTTGCAGACTTTCCAGCCGAACAGCAGCGCGCGCAATTCCTCCTCCGTGGGGGCGCGCTTGGTTTTTACTTCAAGCCGGGCGGGGTCGAGCTGGTGGATGTCGGGCGTCTGGGCCAGGAATCCGCCGGTGATCGACTTCACCACGAGGCCGGGGGCGCCGTCGCTGGCAACCTTGAGCAGCCGCAGGTTTTTCTTTGCGGTGAGGATGGCGAGGGCCTCCTGGGTGTAGTCGGGCGCAGCGATTGCCTCGATGAACGTCTTGGCGATCTCACGCGCGGTTTCCTCATCGACCGGACGGTTAAACGCCAGCACGCCGCCAAAGGCGGAAACCGGGTCGGCCTCGAAGGCTTTGCGGTAACTCTCGGCCAGAGTGGCCTGCTCGGCGCAGCCGCACGGGTTGGTGTGCTTGATGATGGCGGCGGCGGGGCCTTCGAACTCCTGGATGAGCTGCCATGCGGCGTCGAGATCGACCAGGTTGTTATAGGAAAGCTCCTTGCCGTGCAGTTGCTCGGCGCCGGCAATGCCGGAGCGCCCGGAGGCGTACAGCGCGGCCTGCTGGTGGGGGTTTTCTCCGTAGCGCAAATCGAGCGCGCGGTCCGCACGGATGTCGAGCGTGAGCGGGAGCGCCGGCGTGGTCTCGACGTACTTGTCCTCCTCGACGGTGATACGGCTGAGGCGGGCGCTGATGGCGCGGTCGTAGTCGGCGGTGAGCCGGAACGCCTTTTTCGCCAGCCGCCAGCGCGTGGCGAGCGACACCGAGCCGCCGCACTCCTCGAGTTCCCGCGCGACGGCGTCGTAATCCTCCGGCGCGACCACAACGATGACGTCCTGGTAATTCTTGGCGGCCGCACGGATCAGGGTAGGCCCGCCGATGTCGATGTTCTCGATCAGTTCCGGAACAGTGGCGCCCTCCCGCGCCGCGACTTTCTCAAAGGCGTACAGATTGACGACCACCATGTCGATGGTGGAGATGCCGTGCTCGTCGAGCGACCGGCGGTGCTCCGGGTTGCTGCGAATCGCGAGCACGCCCGCGGCGATCCGGGGGTGGATGGTCTTCACGCGCCCGTCGAGCATCTCGGGAAATCCGGTCACCTCGGAGATATCCCGCACGGTGAGCCCGGCCTCCTTGAGCGCACGCGCCGTGCCGCCGGTGGATATGATCTCGCAGCCCAAGGCGGCCAGCCGGCGGGCAAAGTCGGCGATGCCCGATTTATCCGTAACACTGATCAAAACTCGTTGGATTTTGGACATGGAACATTTATTGTAGCCCGCTTGCGGTCTTGCACGGCTATGATGGAAAGTGTCCTACCAAGTAACTCTGCTTCCTGGAGATGGGATCGGGCCCGAGGTCGCGCAGGCTACCGTGCGCGCCGTCGAGGCCACCGGAGTACCAATCGAGTGGGATTGCCTGGAACTAAGCTCGAAGACGCTTGAGGCCCACGGCGAAGAGATTCCCGAGTACGTGATTGAATCGCTCGAGCGCACGCGTGTCGGTTTGAAGGGACCGGTGACGACGCCGATCGCCGGCGGCCACCAGAGCGTGAACGTGATGCTGCGCAAGCGGCTGGAACTGTTCGCGAATGTCCGCCCGGTGCGCAGCTTTCCCGGCATCAGGTCGCGCTACAGCGACGTGCACATCGACATCGTGATGTTCCGGGAGAACACCGAAGACCTCTATGCCGGTCTGGAGAACGAGGTGATCCGGGACGTCATCACCAGCCTGAAGGTGATCACCCGGGCGGCGTCTCTGCGCATTGCGCGCTTTGCCTTCGAGTGGGCCCGGAAGCACAATCGCCGGAGGGTGCACGCGATTCACAAGGCCAACATCATGAAGCTCGGCGATGGGTTGTTCCTGCGCTGCTGCCGGGAAGTGGCGCAGGACTATCCCGAGATCGAATACAAGGAGATGATTGTCGATAACACGGCCATGCAGCTTGTCATGCGGCCGGAAATTTTCGACGTGCTGCTCATGCCCAACCTGTATGGCGACATCATCTCGGACCTTGTGGCCGGGCTGGTGGGCGGGCTGGGTATCGTGCCCGGAGCAAACATCGGCGAGCGGCACGCGGTGTTTGAAGCCGTCCACGGGAGTGCGCCGGATATTGCGGGGAAGGGGATTGCGAATCCGACTGCGCTCATGCAATCGGCCGTGCTGATGCTGGCTCACCTGGGAGAAACTGAGGCGGCGCGGCGGCTTCAATCGGCCATCGAGTGGGTGTATGCGGAAGGGAAGTACCTGACGCCGGACGTCGGAGGCACGGCCGGAACGGCCGAATTCACGGACGCCGTGATCCGCCAGATACAAAAAGGAACGTAGACCGCCGGGCGGCCTACGTTCCCCGAAAGTGTGTCTCTTCTTACAGCCCTTTTGCGGCCAGGAATTTCACCAGGTCGACGACGCGGCAGGAATAACCCCACTCGTTGTCATACCAGGAAACCACCTTGACCAGGTTCCCGTCGAGCACCTTGGTCAGGCTGGCGTCGACGATCGAGCTGTTCGAATTGCGCATCATGTCGCTCGAGACCACCGGGTCTTCCGTGTAGGCGAGAATGCCCTTCAGCGGTCCCTCGGCAGCCTTCTTCAGAGCGGCGTTCACTTCCTCCGCCGTGACCTTCTTCTCGGTCTCGCACACGAAATCGACGAGGGAGACGTTCGGCGTCGGAACGCGGACGGCATAGCCGTCAAGCTTGCCCTTGAGGTCCGGCATGACGAGGCCGATCGCCTTGGCGGCACCCGTCGAGGTCGGAATCATGTTGATGGCCGCCGCGCGCGCCCTGCGCAGGTCCCTGTGCGGGAAGTCGAGCACGTTCTGGTCGTTGGTGTAGCTGTGGATCGTGGTCATCGATCCCTTGTTGATCTTGAAGTTCTCGTGCAGCACCTTGACGAACGGCGCCAGGCAGTTGGTGGTGCAGGAGGCGTTCGAGATGACGTTGTGCTTCTGGGGATCGTACTTATCTTCGTTGACGCCGAGAACAACCGTGATGTCCTCGTTTTTGGCCGGGGCCGAAATGATGACCTTCTTCACTGAGCCGCGCAGGTGCTTGGACGCCTGGGTCGCATCCGTAAACTTGCCCGTGGACTCGATTACGACCTGGGCGCCGACCGAGTTCCAATCCAGCTCGGCCGGATCCTTGATGGCGAACACCTTCAGCTTCTTGCCGTCGATCGAAATGCAGTCGCCTTCGGCCTTAACTTCTGCATCCAGCGGCCCGAGGACCGAGTCGTACTTAAGCAGATGAGCCAGCGTCTTTGTATCGGTAAGATCGTTGACCGCAACGAATTCAATCTCGGGATCCTTGTACCCCGCCCGTACTACATTGCGCCCGATGCGGCCGAATCCATTAATGCCTACTTTTACCGCCATAGTTGTTATTGGTTCTCCTCAGGGTCTAGTGGGATAACATCTAATCATAACAGACCGGCGGGGATCACTCCGCTTCCGAGAGCGGTGGCGAGCTTCGAAGCGGCGAAGCGCAGCCGAAGACGCCTTCAACGCGCTCTTGGGCACGCCGCCGATGTTATATTGGAAATTCCCGCATGCAACTTGAGAAAGTCTATGAACCCCAACGGTTTGAGCCGCATTGGGCGCAGTGGTGGATCGATACGGGCATTTTCCGGGTTGACGCGAACGCCCCGGGACGCCCGTTCTCGCTGGTGATCCCGCCGCCGAACGTCACGGGCTCGCTGCACATCGGGCACATGCTGGAGCATACCGAGATCGACGCCACGATACGCTGGCGCCGGATGTGCGGCGACAACACTCTGTGGCTGCCCGGCACCGATCACGCCGGCATCGCCACGCAGATGCTCGTAGAGCGCCAGTTGGCCAGCGAGGGGATCGACCGCCGCCAGATCGGCCGCGAGGAGTTCGAGCGCCGCGTGTGGGCCTGGAAGGAAAAGTACGGCGACACGATCAAGCGCCAGATGATCCGCACCGGAACCAGTTGCGACTGGTCGCGCGAGCGGTTCACGCTCGATCCGGGGCTCTCCCGCGCCGTCCGCGAAGTTTTTGTCCGCCTGTACGAGAAGGGGCTGATTTACCGCGGCGAGTACATGGTGAACTGGTGCCCGCGTTGCCATACCGCCCTCTCGGACCTGGAAGTCACGCACGATCCGGTCCCCGGCAACCTGTGGCACATACGCTACCCGGTGAAGGGCGAGAACCGTTTTCTCGTCGTGGCGACGACGCGTCCGGAAACCATGCTGGGCGACACCGCCGTCGCCGTCAACCCGAAGGACGAGCGGTATAAGGACCTGCACGGAAAATCAGTCATCCTGCCGCTGATGAATCGCGAGATCCCGATCATTGCGGACGAAGTGGCGGATCCGCAGTTCGGCACCGGAGTGGTGAAAGTTACTCCCGCGCACGATTTGAACGACTTTGAAGCGGGGCGCCGCCACGATCTGCCGAAAATCCAGGTGATCGACGGCACGGCGCGCATGACCGCGGCCGCCGGGCCCTACGCCGGGCTCGACCGCTACGAAGCGCGCACGCGCGTGGTGGCGGACCTCGAGGAACAGAAGCTGATCGAGAAGATCGAGCCGTACGAGGTCAGCCTGGGAAAGTGCCAGCGCTGCAAGACCCCGGTGGAGCCGCTGATCTCTACGCAGTGGTTCGTGAAGACGAAGCCGCTGGCCGAGCCGGCCATCCGCGCGGTGGAGGAAGGACGCATCCGGTTCACGCCGGAGAACTGGACGAAGACTTACTACGAGTGGATGTACAACATCCGCGACTGGTGCATTTCGCGCCAGCTCTGGTGGGGCCACCGCATCCCCGCCTGGCACTGCAAGGATTGCAGGGAAATCGTGGTGGCGCGCGAAACGCCGGAGCAGTGCCGGTGCGGGTCCAGGAACCTGGAACAGGATCCCGACGTTCTCGACACGTGGTTCAGCTCCGGTCTCTGGCCGTTCTCGACGCTCGGCTGGCCGGATAAGACCGAAGACCTAAGGACTTTCTATCCGACCTCTCTGCTGATCACGGGCTTTGACATCCTGTTCTTCTGGGTCGCCCGGATGATCATGCTGGGCCTGGAGTGCACCGCCGACGTGCCGTTCCGCGAGGTCTACATACACGGCCTCGTGCGCGACGCCGAGCGCCAGAAAATGTCCAAGACCCGCGGGAACGTGATCGACCCGCTCGAGGTCACCGAGAAATACGGCACCGATGCGGTGCGTATGGCCATGCTGCTGGGCGCCGCGCCGGGCACCGACATCGTGCTGAGCGAAGAGCGCATGCTGAGCGCCCGCGCGTTCGCGAACAAGATTTGGAACGCCGCGCGGTTCATCTTTCTGAACATGGAGCGCTCGGGCGTCTCCCCGTGGGTGCCGGAGGAGTGCGTCTCCTACCGTCCGGTTGCCGTCGGGGCCGGAGCGGAAGGCGTGCCGCTGGAAGACCGCTGGATCTTCAGCCGGTTGAACAGCACGGCGGAGATGGTGAACCGCGCTCTGGAGCGCTACCGCTACCACGAAGCCGCCCAGTTGCTCTGGCAATTCTTCTGGCACGAGTTCTGCGACTGGTATCTGGAAATCAAGAAGCTGCGCTTCAAGGAAAATTCGGGGCTGGACGCCCACTGGCGCAATCTGCTTACGGTTTTCGAAGTCTCGCTGCGGCTGCTGCATCCGGTGATGCCGTTTCTCACCGAGGAGCTCTGGCAGCGGCTGGCAAAGGGATCCAAACACCGCCCGGTTTCCATTGCGCTCGGGCAATATCCGCAGTACGACGTTGAGATCACCGACCTTGCGGCCGAACGGGACATGCAGATTGTGCAAGATATCGTCACCGCCGCGCGTAACCTCCGCGCCGACCTGGGGCTGAATCCCAAGGAGCAGGTTGACGCCGTGTTGTACTCGCACACCACAGCCGCCGGTGTGGCGCGCCAGCAGGTCGAGGCCATTCAGAAGCTGGCAAACGTGAAGCTCGAAATTCACGATGGAGCCGCTCCGGCGGATGCGAAGGGGGTGAAGCGCTCCACTACTGAGTTCGACCTGCTGTTGCGCGTGTCGAGCGCGCAGGTTGAGGTACAGCGCAAGCGGTTGGGGAAAGAGATCGAACAGCTCGAAAAGCTGATCGCCAATTCCGAGAGACAGTTGGGGAATCAGGAATTTCTGGCGCGCGCGCCGGAGCACGTAGTGAATTCGATACGCCAAAAACTTTCCGAGTACAAGAGCCAGCTTGAAAAGAGCCGCGGCGCGTATGAAGCCTTATGAACGACGTGATCCGCGAAACCGTGGCGCGCGCGCTGGCCGAGGACATCGGATCGGGTGACCTGACTTCGCAAGCCTGCGTTCCGGCGGACATGAAAGCCACCGGCCGCTTCGTGGCGCGCGAGCCGCTGGTGGCCGCCGGGATGGAGGTGCTGCCGGTCATCTACGAGCTCCGCGGCGGCGTGGACAGCCTGGAAATTTTGAAGCGGAGCGGCGACCGCGTCCTTCCCGGCGAGGCGCTGGCGTGTGTGCGCGGCCCGGCTCGTACACTGCTCGAATGCGAGCGCGTCGCGCTGAACTTTCTCCAGTTGCTGAGCGGCGTCGCGACCACGGCGCGCCGCTATGCCGATGCGGTGGCCGGCACGAAGTGCCGCGTGCTCGACACGCGCAAGACCACTCCCGGCCTGCGCCTGCTGGAGAAGATGGCCGCGGCCGCTGGAGGCGTCATGAATCACCGGATGGGTCTTTACGACGCCATCCTGATCAAGAACAACCATATCGCTGCCGCGGGCGGAGTGCGGGCCGCGCTGGAGCGCACGCGAAATGCCGGCGTTCCGGTGCAGATCGAGGTGCGCACGCGCGAGGAACTGGACGAAGCGCTGGCCGCCGGGGCCACTCACCTGCTGCTCGACAATCTCACGCCGGAGGAAGCCGCCGAGTGGGTGCGCTATGTCGCGGGCCGCGCGACGGTGGAGCTTTCCGGCGGCATCACGCTCGAAACCATACGCGCCTACGCGGAATCCGGCGCCGATTTCATCTCCTGCGGCGCGATTACTCACTCCACGGCGGCTGTCGACATCAACTTCCGGCTGGAGCTATGATCGACCTCGCCAGTGTTCGCGCGCGGTTTCCCGGGCGCCAAATCGTCTGGTTCGATTCCTGCGCGACGACGATGGCGGAAGCGGAGAAGCTGGCGCGCGAAGGCTGCCCAACGGGGTCCGTGGTGGGCGCCGAGGAGCAGACCGCTGGAAAGGGGCGCTATGGCCGTAGCTGGATCGCCGAGCGCGGAGCGAATCTTTGTGTCTCCATCGTGCTGCGGCTCAACATGCCGGATGAGAACGTTCCCGTGCTGTCGCTGGCGCTGGGACTGGCCGCGGGACACGCGATTTCTCAAACCGCCGGTTTGGCCTGCGATCTGCGCTGGCCCAACGACGTGCTGATCGGAGAAAAAAAGTGCGCCGGCATCCTGGTGGAAGCAGCGGGAGGAACTTACATCGCCGGTATCGGGATTAACGTGAACCAGACGGAATTCCCGGATGACCTCGCCGGCACGGCGACCTCGCTGCGGGCGGTCTCGGGGCGGACGCACTCGCGCGAGCAGTTGCTGATCCGCCTGCTCGAATCCGTCGACAGCTTTACGAAGATGCTGGTAGAAGGCGGCAAGGAGCCGGTGCTTCAGGCGTTCTCGCGCGCATCGAGCTACGTCAAAGGCAAGCGCGTGCTGGTGGAACACGGTGCGGCGCCGATCGAGGGCGTCACCGACGGGCTTGACCCCAGGGGCTTCCTTTACGTGCGCCGGCCGGATGGAGAAAGAACTCTGATTTTAGCCGGCGGAGTACGGCCGGCATGAAGGCACGCTATGCTTCTGGCACTCGACGTAGGCAACACCAACGTAACCATCGGGGTCTTTAAGAACGGCGAGCTCATCGCGCACTGGCGGCTGCGTACGAACCATGAACAGACGGCCGATGAATGGGGCGTCCTGCTGAGGAACCTGTTCGCGCTGTCGTCGCTCGATTTCGCCAGCATCGACGGCATCATCATCTCCAGCGTGGTCCCGCCGCTCGATTCCTCGCTCGCGGCGATGGCGACGCGCTATTTCCACACCGAAGCGATGTTCGTCGAACCCGAGACCGACACTGGCCTGCGGATTTGCTATGAGAACCCGCGCGAAGTCGGCGCCGACCGCGTGGTGAACAGCGTCGCCGCGTTCCGGAAGTATGGCGGGCCGTGCGTCATCGTGGACCTGGGCACCGCGATCACCTTCGACTGTGTTTCGGCCGATGCCGAGTACCTCGGCGGGCTGATCTGCCCCGGCATCACGATCGGGGTGGAAGGCCTGTTCGCCAAGACGGCGCGGCTTCCCATGGTGGACGTGCGCGAGCCGGCAAAACTGATCGGGACGAACACCGTGGGCAGCATTCAATCGGGCCTCTACTACGGCTCGATCGCCATGATCGATGGAATCCTCGAGCGGCTGATCGGCGTGCTGGGGCCGGAAACCCGCATGGTCGCCACAGGCGGGCAGGCGAGCCTGATCGTGCGCGGCTCCCGCTACCTGAAGCAGGCGGACGAGGATCTCACCCTGGAGGGGCTCGCCATGATCTGGGAGCGAAACCGGCGGCGATGACAGAGGAAGCCTGGTCCGGCAATTACTTCACTTACTTCACGGAAATCGAGGAGCACTTCCAAAAGGCGCGCGGCACCGGTTTGTTTCTGCTCTCGCCGCTCGATTGGGCGCTGATTGAGAGCTGGAAGAACGCCGGCGTGCCGCTCGAGGCGGTGCTGCGGGGCATCGACGCCGCTTTCGAGAAATGGCGCGCAAGAAAGTCCAGAGTGCAGAAGATCAACTCGCTAGCCTACTGTGCCCAGGCAGTGCTCGAGCAGGCTCAGTTGATGGCCGGGAAAGCTCCGCCCGCTACGGCCAGGGAGCCGGCGCCGCCTTTCGGGCTCGACGAGCTTCGCGCTTACCTGGAGTCCAACGCCGCGCAGCTCCGGAAACCGGGATACGAGGAGATCGCCGCCGCTCTCGACCGCCTGGCCGCCGAAGCCGAATCGCACTACCGCGACCTGGAGGAGCTGGAGCGCCGCCTCACCGCGCTTGAGGAAAAGATGATCGCCATTGCGCGGGCGGCGCAGTCCGATGAAGACGTCCTGGCCGCCCGCCGGGAGTTCGATCTCCGGCTCCGCCCCTATCGCGCCAAAATGACGGCCGAGCAGATCGCCATGCTCGAAAAGCAGTATCTGGATCGCCGCCTGCTGGAGTCGGCCGGCTTGCCTCGATTGAGCCTGTTTTATTTGCGCCAATAATTCTTTGTGCCCGCCAATAATCGGGGATAATTCGGACCCAATTCGATAAACTGGGGAAAGGAGTACGCTCGGAGTGGTGCAGAGCCGCAGGCCCGTCCGGCTGGAAGACGATCCCCTCTGGTACAAGGACGCGATCATCTACGAAGTCCATGTCCGCGCCTTTTACGATGCCAACGGCGACGGCGTAGGCGATTTCGCAGGGCTGGAAGAGAAACTCGATTACTTCCAGGACCTCGGAGTGACCGCGATCTGGCTGCTGCCTTTCTACCCTTCGCCGTGGAAGGACGACGGCTACGACATTTCGGACTACATGGACGTCCACCCGGCTTATGGAACGCTGCGCGATTTCCAGTCGTTCCTGAAGCAGGCGCACCGCCGGGGACTGCGCGTCATCACCGAGCTGGTGATGAACCACACCTCGGACCAGCACGCGTGGTTTCAGCGGGCCCGCCATGCGCCGCCGCGCAGCCGTGCCCGCGATTTCTACGTCTGGAGCGACACCCCGGACAAGTACAAGGACGCCAGGGTCATTTTCAAGGACACCGAAGCGTCCAACTGGACCTGGGACCCGGTGGCCAAGGCCTACTACTGGCACCGCTTCTTTTCGCACCAGCCCGATCTCAACTTCGACAACCCGCGCGTGCGCCGCGCCATGCTCGACGTGGTGGATTTCTGGCTCGGGATGGGGGTTGACGGCCTCCGGCTGGACGCCGTGCCGTATCTTTTCGAGCGCGAGGGTACTACGTGTGAAAACCTTCCGGAAACCCACGCATTCCTGAAGGAGCTGCGGCACCACATCGATTCGCGCTTCAAGAACCGCATGCTGCTGGCGGAAGCCAACCAGTGGCCGGAAGACGCCATCGCCTACTTCGGCGACGGCGACGAGTCGCACATGAACTTTCACTTCCCGCTCATGCCGCGGCTCTTTATGGCCATGCGCATGGAGGACCGCTTCCCGGTCGTCGACATTCTCCAGCAAACGCCCCAGATTCCGGAAATCTGTCAGTGGGCTTTGTTTCTGCGCAATCACGACGAGCTCACCCTGGAGATGGTCACCGACGAAGAGCGGGACTACATGTACCGGGTGTACGCCGATGATCCGCAGATGAGGCTCAACCTGGGAATCCGCCGCCGGCTGACCCCGCTGCTGCAAAACGACCGCCGCCGCGTCGAGCTGATGAACGGCCTGCTGTTTTCACTGCCCGGCACGCCGGTCATCTATTACGGCGACGAGATCGGGATGGGAGACAACTTCTATCTCGGTGACCGCAACGGAGTCCGCACGCCGATGCAGTGGAGCAGCGACCGCAACGCGGGATTCTCCAGAGCGAACCCGCAGAAGCTGTACCTGCCCGTAATCATCGACCCTGAGTATCACTACGAGGCGGTGAACGTCGAAACGCAAATCCACAATCCTCATTCGCAGCTCTGGTGGATGAAGCGGATCATCGCGCTGCGCCGCGAGCACAAAGCGTTCGGGCGAGGCTCGATCGAGTTTCTGCATCCGGAGAACCGCAAGGTGCTGGCGTTTTTGCGGCGATACCAGGACAGCACGCTTCTCGTGGTGGCGAATCTCTCGCGCTTCGCCCAGGCTTCCGAACTCGACCTCTCGGATTTCAAGGGCATGACCCCGGTGGAGTTATTCGGCCGCTCGGAATTCCCGCCCATCGGCGACCTGCCCTACTTCATCACGCTCGGGCCGCACCAGTTCTACTGGTTTGCGCTCGAACCGCAGCGCGTGTCTCTTGAGTACGTGAGCGACAAGCCCATCGAGGTGCGCATCCCGACCGTGGATGTGGAGGACTGGGCGGAAGTGTTCGCCGGCAAGACGTGGCTCGCGCTCAACAAGCTGCTGCCTTCGTTCCTGAAAACCCGGCGCTGGTTCACCGGCAAAGGACGCCGCGTGAGAGTGGCCCAGGTTGTGGACGTCGTCCCCGTTTCCAAACTCGATTCCGCTTTTCTGTTCGTTAACGTGGACTACTCCGAAGGAGATCCCGAAACCTACCTGCTTCCCGTGAAGCTGGCCCAGGGGGAACACGCACGGCAAATTCTGGATGAAATGCCGGACATGGTGGTTGTCCGGCTGCGAGGGCCGGAGCAGACCGAGGGCGTTCTTTACGGCGCCCTTTCCGACGGAGAGTTCGCGCAGGAAATGCTCGATGCGATCTCCCGCCGGCGGAAATTCCGCGGCGAAAGCGGTGAGCTGTTCGCGGTCCCGAGCGGCATGTTGCGGAAACTGACGGCCGGCGGCGATGGCCTCGAGCCCAGCGTCCGGCGAACCGACCAGAGCAATACCCTGGTCAGCTACAACGAAAAACTCATTTTGAAGGTGTACCGGAAGCTCGAGCCCGGCATCAATCCCGAACTGGAGATGGGTTATTTCCTCTCGGAAAGGGCGAAGTTCCCGTACGCCCCGCCGGTCGCCGGCGCCCTGGAGTATCGCCGGGACGGCCGCACCATGACGGTCGGAATCCTGCACGGTTACGTTCCGAATCAGGGCAACGCCTGGGACTACACACTGGATTCCCTCGGCCTCTATTTCGAGCGCGCGCTGGCCCGGCGCCTGCATGCGGAAGATGAGCCGCCCTATGAGCCGCCCACGATCGGCATGCTCGACCTTGACGTGCCGCCGCTGGCTCAGGATCTGATCGGGGCGTATATCGGATCGGTCCGGCTGCTTGGCCGCCGCGTCGCCGAGCTGCACCTGGCCCTGTGCGAGCATACGGAAAACCCCAGCTTCGCGCCCGAGCCGTTTACCGACTTCTACCGCCAGTCGCTCTATCACGGCATGCTCAGGCTGACCTCGCAGTCGCTTGCCATGCTGCGCCAGAGGCTGAAACAGTTGCCGGAGCCGGCGTTGTCCGAAGCCCGCCAGGTGCTGCAAATGGAGACGGAAATTCACCAGCGCTTCCGGGCCATCCGCGACAAAAAGATTTCGACTGCCGCGCGCACGCGGGTGCATGGCAACCTGCACCTTCCCGAGGTGCTCTATACGGGCAAGGATTTCGTCTTTATCGATTTTGAGGGCGAGCGGGCGCGGGCGCTCAGCGAGCGGCGAATCAAGCGTTCCCCGCTGCGCGACGTGGCCAGCATGCTGCGCTCGTTTCACTACGCCTCCTATGCGGCGCTGTTCGGCGAAGTCCCCGGCGTCATCCCGCGCGCCGAAGACCGCAGCTCACTCGAACTCTGGGCCCGTTACTGGTGCCGCTGGGTCAGCCTGGCGTTTCTCAACGAGTACCTTGCCACGGCCCGTGACGCCCCGTTCCTGCCAAAAACGAAAGAAGCCGCCGCGGGGCTGCTTTTCATTTACCTCATGGAAAAGGCGATCTACGAAGTCTACTTTGAACTCTGCAACCGCCCCGACTGGGTGCGCATTCCACTCCGCGGGATTCTGCAACTGATGGAAAGCAAGAGGCTGGCCGAAAAAGCCCAACCCGTGGAAACCGCCCAGTAAGCAACTCTGATACTGTAAATTCGAAACAACCGCGAACGGGAGGTGCTGAACGTGGCTTTGCGAATGCTCTATCTCGTGCTGGTCCTGAGTCTGGCGGCAGCCGGGCAGGAACGCCGTACCCTGACGGCCGGCGAAGTAATCGACAGAATCAAACAACAGGTGGGGGTGGCCTGGCGAGCTTCCACCGTGGACACCATCAAGGCCGGGAGTCCCGCAACGCCCGTCACCGGGATCGCGGTCACCATGATGCCCACATACGATGTGCTGCGGCGCGCGGCCGCATCGGGCAAGAACCTGATCATCGCGCACGAGCCCACGTTCTACGGACACCTGGATGAGACCGGCTACCTGGAAAAGGAGAACGATGCGGTCTGGGCCGCCAAGCAGGCGTTTATCAAAGAGCACAACCTAGTGATTTTCAGGTTCCACGACCATTGGCACGCCCGGCGCCCGGACGGCGTCATGACGGGGGTGGTGCGCGCGCTCGGGTGGCAGAAGTATCAGAGCGCGGGCGCCCCCGGGCGGTTCACCATACCGCGAACCACTCTCGAAAAACTGGCCGCGGAGCTGAAGCAGAAGCTGGGAAGCCGGGTGGTCCGGGTGGTCGGCGACCCCCGCATGGTGGTGACCAGAGTGGCTCTGAACCCGGGAGCCGCGGGATTCACCTCGCACCGCCGCCTGCTCCAGCGGGAAGACGTGGAGGTAGTGGTGATCGGCGAGGTGCCCGAGTGGGAAACCATCGAATACGTGACCGACGCAGTGGCTCAGGGCAAACGCAAGGCCCTGATCCTGCTCGGCCACATTCCCTCCGAACAAGCCGGAATGGAAGAATGCGCCGCGTGGCTGAAGACGTTCATCCACGAGGCGCCCGTGGAGTTCGTGCCTACTGTGGAGCCGTTTTGGACGCCTGAGTAAGAGAGTGCCGTTCCCTACAGCGGCGCGGCGCCATTGCCGTTCCAGGCGATGGTCTTGCCGCCGTGCCGGATCGATAGGCCGGCCATCAGGGTGGGAATGGTGGACCATGCGCCGGTCTCGATATCGCACACCGGCCGCTCGCGGCTTCTCAGGCAGGCCAGGAAATTCAGGATGTGCCTGCCGCAGTCGGAGTCGAAGGACGCATGCCCGTTTGGTGGCTCGTCGTGCAAGTCCACCCTCTTTTCGGGAGCCGATTTCCCGCCGCCGCGCCAGTTCCGGGTGACGGGCCGCAAGGTGTAACCGTAGCGGTTGACGAACAGCACGGCGTCGTCTCCCCAGAAATAAGTGCCGAGAACGTCCGAGCGCGAGCTGTAATTCACGACGAAGTCCCGATACTGCCAGGAAACGTCGGTTGTGTCCGGGAACCGGTCGTCCTGCGGCCGGTTGTACCACCCGTAGACCGCGGCCGCGGTGCGCGCGGGTTCGTTGACGCCCAGGTACCAGTGAGCGACATCGAGGAGATGCACGCCCCAGTCCGCCAGCGGGCCGCCGCCGTACTCCCAATAGTTGCGCCAGCCGCGCTGGCGCTGGGGGCTGTATGGGCGGCGCGGCGCCGGCCCCTGGAACATTTCCCAGTCAAGGTCTGGGGGAGGGGCAGTCGACTCCTCGTCCTGGCGAGCGGCGCCTCCCGCCGTGCCCTGTCTTCCTCTGGGCGCGCTTCCGCCGGGGTTGATCAGCACGACATGGCGCACTTTGCCAAGAACCCCGCTCTTGACCTCCTTGTAAGCCTCCATGAACGGTGCGCTGCTGCGTTGCATCAGGCCGACCTGCACCACGCGCTTGTGCTCCCGGACGGCCGCGATCGCCTTCAGGCACATGTCAATGTCGTTGGAGACCGGCTTCTCCAGGTAGATGTCCTTGCCGGCTTGGCAGGCGTCGATGACCATGGGGCAGTGCCAGTGGTCAGGTGTGGCGATCACGACAACGTCTATATCCTTGCGGTCAAGCACCCGCCGGTAGTCGCCGTACGTGGCGACGTTGCCGCCCACGAGAGCAGCGGCCTTTTCCAGGTTGGGCTTGTATACATCGCACAGGGCGGCAATGCGGAAGGCGGGGTTGAACTTGAACTGCGGTATCAGAGCCGCGTAGGCGCGGGTTCCCGTGCCGATGACCCCGACCACGAACTGGTCCGAAGGCGCCGGAGCCGCAGGGGCCCCCGCCGCGGCCAGTCCCATGGTTGCCTTCTTCAGGAACGATCGCCGGTTTTCCATTTATGCATTCCTCCTTCAGCGTTTTTCCAGGCTGCCTGGGAACAAGCTACTGGTTGAGCCGGCGCATCCAGATGTTGCGGAACTGCACCGTCGTATCCGGCGCGCCCTCGGTGACCCCTTTCGCCGTCGCGATCTTCCGGCCGACGTACCTGCCGTGGTCCTGAAGCACCAGCGGGCCCTCACTCGTTGTGCACTTGCGCGGGCGCACCGGCACGTGATCCTGGATGAGCACGCCGTTGTGCAGCAGCGTGAGGCTGCCGGGAGTCTCCACCGTGCCGTCGGGAGCGCAGCGCGGGGCGTGGAAGATGATGTCGAAGGTCTGCCATTCGCCCGGCGGGCGGGAAGCGTTCACCAGCGGCGCGGATTGCCCGTAGAGTGCGCCGCAGGCGCCTGTGGCGTATGTCTCGTTCTTGTAGGAGTCGAGAATCTGGATCTCGTACCGGCCGTGGAGCAGCACGCCGCTATTCGCCCTCCCCTGGCCCCTCATATGGGGCTCGTAGGGAAGATTGAACTCCAGGTGAATCTGCGCGTCCCGGAACGTCTCCTTGGTTCGGGTATCGCCCGCGCCGGTGCGGCAGCTCATCACGCCGTTGGCGACCGTGCACTTCGAGGGCTGCCCATCCATCGTGGTCCAGGCGGAATTGTCGCGGCCGTCAAACAGGACGATGGCATCGGAGGGCGCTTTGCCCGGACCGCCCGGGTCGACCACCGGCGGTTGTGGCCCCTCGGAGCTCTGGGCGCACGCGATCCCGGCGGCAAGAACGAAGATTCCAAATTGCAGAACTGCCATGTCAGTAGAACTATACAGAAACCCCCGCTAATGTGTCAATGGAAATCTCACCAGGACAGCCTACATGGCAACTTGAGGAAGTGCTGGGGTCGGTGAACTGCTTGTTAACCTCCCATACTGCAATAGCAGACTATCGACTCAGCTCGCGGGGCGGGATTACTGGCTGGGGTGGTAACGGTGGGGGTGGGAGTTCTTCGTCGAAGCGCTAAACGTCTTGTAACTGCTCCATCACGTCGAGGATGGTTTCACCGCCCGGCTTTCGTGCGGCGCGCAGGCGCTCGAAGGTGTCATACATTTGCTTGATTTTTTCGCCGTAGGCGGCGGCATTGCCCGGCCCGTTGTACAGTTCGGCGAACCGCCGGAAATCCTTTTGCCGCAGCGCGGGCACCATGCGGGGCTGAGCCTCGCTTTTTTGAAGGAAGTCAAAGAAGGCCTCGATCTGCCGCCGTTCGCTGCTTGAGAACGCGTCGAACATTTCGTGAACGGACCCGAATCCGGCGGCGGCGTGATTGGATCCCAGGATCTGCGGGCTTCCCATGCTGATGGACAGCTTCGCCGCCGTCTCGTCCAATGAGCGCGCGAATTCGAACGCCCGCCATTCGCCGGCCTGCCCGCAATGGACCAGCTCGAATTCTCCGGCGGCTGATGCGCGCCAGCGGTGGCCCGTCCAGGGCCTTTTGGCATCGAACTGGAAATGGGTGTGGAAGACTTCGCTGTTCGCCTTGCCCCAGTGGCGGAAGAAGTGATGGTTTTCGAAACGGATGAGCATGCGCCCTCCGGGGCCGAAGCCGTCGCCGCCGGATTCCACGCAGAAGACGGCCACCGCGACGCCGGTTTCAAGCTGCAACTGCGCGGCAAGCGAGCTCAGCAGACCGCCCGCCTTGTTCCACACCCTGGCGGCGAGCCGTTCTGCGCTCGTGGGGTGCTCGCTGAGCCTCAGCAGCTCATCATCAGGCGGCGCCATCTCAGGGCCGGAGAGGAAAGTAGTCGATTTTTCCACGCCCCTATCCTAGAGACCACAATCGCCGCGGAACGAGGCTGCATTTCAGTAATTCGCTCATAGGGAACGAAAAAGAAAAACAAATTCGACGTGACTCGTTTGACTCGCCGCGCTCAGTCCATGCGGCGCCGCCAGATGTCGATCAGCGCAAAGGTCACGGCCATCACCACGGGGCCGAGAATCACACCGGATGCGCCGAAAACAATGATGCCGCCGACCACCGCAATGAACACCGCCGCAGTGTGGACGCGGATGCGCCCTCCCACAAAGACCGGAAACAGGATGTTATCGATTGTCCCCACCACCAGGGTGCCCCAGGCCGTGAGCACGAGAGCCTTGATCCAGAACCCCGAAAGCGCCAGATAGATGGCTGCCGGAATCCACACCACGAACGCGCCCAGAACGGGTACGATCCCCAGCAACCCCATCACGGTTCCCCAGAAAAGCGGCCCGGGCAGCTTCAGCCACCAGAACATCAACCCGCCCAGCGCCCCCTGCACCGCGGCGACCGCAAGCGTCCCGTAGATGGTGGCAAAAATTGTGTCGTTAACGCGAGAGAACACTTCATCGGCTTCGTCCCGGGAGAGCGGAATCAGGCCGCGCACGCGGTTCACCAGCGGGCGCCGGTCCCGGTAGAAGTAGAAAAGCAGAAAGAACGTGATGAGGAACTGAGCCGCGGCCCAGAACGAACCCGCCACGACAGTGGCGACCTGCGGTGTCAGGTTGGTGATGGCCTGCTCAATCGCTCCCCCGACATCCCACCGCGATTCGGCCCAGCGGAGGAACGACATCAGCCTGCGATGCGGCTCCAGCGCCTTGAGCCACTCGCCGGATGTGATTGCCGCTTGGGCCGCAGAAAGCGCGTTCGCTGCCTGCCGGACAAACTCCTGGAACAGGAACACGAAAGGAACAACAACCACGACCGCCACCGCGAAGACGGTCAATCCGGCGGCCAGGTTCTTGTGCCCGATTCTCTCCCTCAGCCAGTCATAGACCGGGTGAGTGGGGATCGCCAGCGCCACCGCCCAGGCCAAAGCCGGCAGAAACGGCGCTACGAGCAGGTTGCAGAGGTAGAGCGCCAGGCCGGTTGCAACCGCCAGCACGGCAACCAGCGCCGGCTCGCGGGGCACCCGGTTCGAATCCGGGGCGCCGTGCTCGCGCGTTGGCCCGTCCATGGGCTACTTCGCCAGCCACAAATTCAAAGCAAAAGGCCAGTCCTCGTCCACCCAGATCTCCTCCGGATGGAAGTTGGTCTTTGCCGCAAGCTCCGGCAGTTCGCGCAAGGAGAACTTGTGGCACGCCTCAGTCCAGATCGTTTCGCCTTCCCGCAGCGTTACCGTGATGCGCGCCTCGCGGACCGTAACTGTCTGGAGACGGCGCGAGCGCAGGTGCATTTCGATTCTTTGCTCGGCTTCGCAGAATCGCGCCTCGTGCGCGAACTGGCGGAGGTCGAAATCGCCCCCGAGTTCCCGGTTGATTCGCGCCAACAGATTCAGGTTGAAAGCAGCTGTGACGCCCGCCGGATCGTCGTAGGCCGCCAGCAGGCGCTCAGCCGGTTTCTGGAGGTCGGTTCCGAGCAGCAGCGCATCGCCCGGCGCCAGCAGCCCGCGAATGGACTTGAGAAAACGAACGGCCGCCGGGCGGTCGAAATTCCCGATCGTACTGCCAAGGAACAACACCAGCATCGGCCGGCCGGGTTCCCGTTCGGCCGCGGCGCGCGCCAGCCCTTCCAGAAACGGCCCTTCCAGCCCGACCACCGTGAGCGCGCCCAGGCCCAATAGTTCCCGGTTGCAACGGATGAGCGCGGCCGCCGACACGTCGATCGGATAGTAAGTGAGCCGCCCGCACACTCTAAGCGATTCCAGAATGGTGCGCGCCTTGCGGCCGTCGCCGCTACCGAGTTCCGTAACCACGGCCGGGCAGCCCGCCGCTTGCCGGATTTCGTCGCGGTGGCGCTGGAGCAGCCGCTGCTCGGCCCGCGTCAAGCCGTATTCCGGCAGATGAGTGATCGCCTCGAAGAGCGCGCTGCCCACATCGTCGTAGAGGTACTTCGAGGGCAGTTCTTTCTGCCCCGCCTTGGTAAGCCCGGAGCGCACCTCCTCGGCGAAGGAGAGTTCCGGTTTCAGGTTCCGCGCCTGACCGGCCATCGATCAGTTCTCCGCCAGCCGGAAGCCCGCGTAGACGTACGGATAATTCGGCCGGAACCAGTTGCGGAACGAGCGGCGCAGCAGCGGCGCGGCGGTGCGCGGCGATGCGCCCTTCATCACGTAATGGCAGTTGTCGAAAAAATTCGCCGAGTAGCCGGGATAAAAGGGAAACGGCTTGAAGCCCGGGAACGGCTCGAACACAGTCGAGGTCCACTCCCATCCGTTGCCCACGAGTTGAGACACGCCGAACGCGCTGTCGGTCTCCGGCGTGGCATCGACCGGCTCCGGGTCCCAGCCGGCGAAGTTGAAATTGCCGCGTACTGATCCGGGATCACTGCTTCCCCACGGATAGGCGCGTTCCTCGCCCGAGGGCGTCCCGTATGCGGCGCGATGGAACTGCTCCTCGGTGGGCAGGCTTTTTCCAACCCATGCCGCGTAAGCTTCCGCCTGCCGCTGCGTGACGTAGACGGGCCAGTCGAGCGGCAGCGGGATTTCTTCGAACATCCCGCGCCAGAACCAGGCATCCCCGCGCTTCACCCAAAAGTGGGGCGCCTCGCCGCCCGCGCGCACATACTCGAGATACTCGCCGTTCGTGACTTTGTACTTACCGATCGCGAAGGCGGGCGTTTGTACCTTGTGCGCCTCGAATTCGTTGTCCCATCCGAAGTCTTTGCCTCGCGGCTGGCCTAGCGATGCCACACCAGCCGGAATCTCAACCATCTCCGGTTTCGGAGGAACGCCCGAAACGCGCCGCCGCTCGCGCCGGGGAATCTTGGCCTCGGGCGGCAGGTTGTGCATCAGGTACGCGAATGTCTCCGCGTGCATCCATCGATGCTCGATCGCGACATGCAGCAAAGTCTCGGGAGCGCGCTCAAACGCAGCGTCCAGAAGCTCCCGGACGCGCTGGTTGTACGCAAGCACCTCGTCGACCCGCGGCCAGTCCGAGGGCGAATCCGCAGGCGCCGACCCCTCCGGCGGGTCGATGCCGAAAGCAAAAAGCTTGTCGAATGTGGGATGAAACGAGGTCATGCCCAGCGCCCAGCGGCATATCTGGTTCCAGTCGAAAGCCTCGAGGTGTCCGAGGTAGAAGATCAGGCGGTGGCGCTCCGGGATCGGGCGATCGTACAGCGCGTCGGGGTTGAGCAGGCGGAACAAATTGTCCGTGTGCTCCCGGGCGCGGCGTAGCTCCTCCTTGAGAATGTACACAGATGTGTTAGCCATCGACACAGCCCCTCCGGCTCCAGTGTGTCACACCAGCCGAGCTTCGCGCAGAAACCGTAAGGCCACCTCGCGCGGCGGCATATGCCGGCCATCAACGGAGTAATTCAGGTCCCGCATAGCGCTTTCGGAAATTTTTCCGGAGAGCGAAGCCAGAGCGTCGTGCGCGCGAGGGTGGCTTTTCAGGAACGCGGTGCGGGCGATGAATGCCGCCTCGTAGGGAGGAAAGGCGTTTTTGTCGTCGTCGAGCACCACAACGTCGAGCACAGAAAGCAGCCCGTCCGTGGTGTTTCCCGCGGCCATGGTGACCTGCCCCTGTTCGAGCGCGCGGTACAGCAGGCCCAGATCCATGGTGATGGGCGGCGCCGCCAGAGGCAGGCCGTAGGTGGCCTTCAGCGCCGCCAGGCCGTCGGGCCGCTGGAGGAATTCGTAGCCCACGCCCAGTTTCCAACCCGGCCGGTAGGCCGCCGCATCGCTGAGGGTCTTGAGGCCGTAGCGGCGCGCCAGTTCGCCCGGCACCACCATTGCGAAACTGTCGTTGAACCCGAGCGGCGGAAGCCAGGTGATCTCAAAGCGCTTCTGGTATTCCCGGCTGACCCGCTCAAAAACAGCTTTCGGATCCCGGGCCGGCGGAAGCTGAAGGATGGCGGTGAGGGCTGTCCCGGTGTATTCCGGGTAGGTGTCCAGAGAGCCGCTCACAAGCGCCGTGTGCGCAAGCATGGTGCCGCCCAGGTCGAGCCTGCGGTCCACCCTCGTGCCCAGGCGGGCCTCCAAAAGCTGGGCGGCGATCTCGCCGAGGATGACCTGCTCGGTAAAATTCTTCGACCCGACGCGCACGGCACTGCCGCGCCCGCAGGACGCCAGGGCGCCCGCGCCGATCAGGCCCGCGATAGCCTGCCTTCGATCCATCCCAAGACTCCGTCGGCCGCCAGCGCCATGGCCGCGGCCGGGATAGCGCCCGCGAGAATCAGGTTTGCATTCACCGTGGCGACGCCGCGAAAAATGAAAACGCCGAGCCCTCCGGCGCCGATCGCCGCGGCGATGGTGGCCGTACCGATCGTGGTCACTACGGCCACGCGCACGCCCGCGAAGATTACTGGCACCGCGAGCGGGATCTCCACCTGCCACAGCCGCTGCCTGTCCGTCATGCCGATGGCGATGGCCGACTCGCGCACCGCCGGATCCACGCTCAGGATTCCCGCGATTGTGTTGCGCAGCACCGGCAGCAGCGCGTAGAGCACCAGCGCGACGATAGCGGTGCCCCGGCCGATGCCTCCCAGCAGCGGAACGGGTATCAGAAATCCGAACATCGCAAGGCTGGGCACGGTCTGGATCACATTGGCCAGCCCCAGCGCCCAGCGCCGCGTGGCCGGGCGCCAGGCCAGCAGAATGCCGGCGGAAATCCCGGCCGCGGCAGCAATCCCTGTAGAGATCGCCACGAGGTACAGGTGATCGAGCGTGAGATTCGCGATTTCCCGAGCCATGCCCGGCGGCATCAGGGCTCCATTTTCCAGTCGAGGCCGGCGAGGAACGCCCGAGCCTCGGGGTTGTCCAGTTCCAGGAAGCGCCGCGGCTCGGCGATGGCTTCGATCCGGCCGTTCGCCAAGAGCGCGATCCGCGTGGCCAGCGCCAGCGCTTCGCGAATGTCGTGGGTAACAAAAACGGCGGTGCTCTGCCGGTGTTTGCGGAGCGCCAGGAATTGCCGCTGCAAGTCGAGCCGGGTGACCGGATCCACCGCGCCGAACGGTTCGTCGAACAGCAGCAGCGGCGGCTCGGCGGCAAGGGCGCGCGCCACTCCCACGCGCTGCCGCTGCCCGCCGGAGAGCTCCGCCGGACGGCGATGCGCGAACTCATCGGGCGGCAAACCGACTTCGGCCAGCAGCTCGCGCACGCGCTCCTCGATCTTCGATTTCGGCCAGCCCTCGAGCTTCGGCGCCAGCCCGATGTTTTCCGCCACGGTGAAATGCGGGAACAGCCCAACGTCCTGAATCACGTAGCCGATGCGGCGGCGCAGGCGGATCGGGTCCCATTCCGTTGTCGGGCGGCCTTCCACCTCGACGGCGCCCGAAGTGGGCACGATCAGACGGTTGATCGCTTTGAGCGCGGTGGTTTTGCCCGAGCCGCTGCGGCCGAGCAGCACCAGGGTCTCGCCGGCTTCGAGTTCAAAGCTGACGTCGTCCAGAATTTGCCTGTCTCCGATCCGGTACGACACACGGCGGAATGCGACGATGGCGCTCATTCACCCAGCTTGCTCGTAGCATAACAGCGCCTGGGGGCGGAGCGCAGACCGGCGCCTGGACCGAGAAGCCCGCGCCCCGGCCCACGTGTGGGTGCGGTTGCGGCGGTTTCCCACCAAACGCGGGCAAAAATGTTGCAACTTAGTCGGAAGCGCTTTTTGTATACTTGCAACGTGACCCGGCGAGAGTTGTTGCTTACGGCGGCCTGGGCAACGGCGTCGTATGGGTCAGCGCAAGAAGGCTACCCGGGAACTCCCTATCGCGACTATTCACGGTGCCTGCCGGACTTCCTCCGCGATCTGGCGGCCAAAGCCTACGAAAGACGCAATCGCGAACTCGCCAAACTGACCACGCCTGAGGCGGTTCGCGAGCGGCAACGGTGGGCGCGCTCCACCTTCTGGAAGCTCATCGGCGGAATGCCGCAGCGAACCCCGCTGAACGCGCGCACGATCGATGTGCTCAAGCGTGACGGCTACGAGATCGAAAAGATCGTCTACGAAAGCCGGCCGAATTTCCATATCCCCGCGTTGCTGTATTTGCCTTCCGGCCCGGCGCCATACCCGAGCATCCTCTTCCAGATGGGACATTCGGCGAACGGGAAAGCCTACGAAGGCTACCAGCGGTGCTGCCAGGGGCTGGTCAAGCTCGGCTTCATGGTGCTGGCGTTCGATCCCATGGGGCAGGGCGAGCGGATTTATTATCCGGGGCCTTCGGGGCAGTCGCGCCTTGGCCCTCCCACCGCCGAGCACACGGTTCCGGGCAGGCAGATGCTCCTGTACGGGGACACCGCCACCCGCGTGCAGGTGTGGGACGCCGTGCGCAGCCTGGATTATCTGGCCGCCCACCCGCTGGCCGACCCCAAGCGGATCGGCGCCACGGGACAATCGGGCGGCGGCACCCTCACGATGATGCTGGCGGCGGTGGACGACCGGCTGGCGGCCGCCGTCATCTGCAGCGGGAACACCGAAAATTTCGCCTGCGCGCAGTTCATCCCGCCCGGCTCGACTGACGACGCGGAGCAGAACCTGCTGGGTTCCGCCCCGCTCGGATTCGACCGCTGGGACCTGCTCTATCCGCTGGCCCCGAAACCGCTTCTGGTCAGCGTCAGCGACAAGGACTCCTTTGGCACTTACTCGCCTAACTACATCGCGAGCGGGTGGGAGGAGTTCCAGAAGCTGAGAAAAATCTATGAAGTGCTGGACGCCGAGGACCGCTTGGGCTGGGTCAGCACCTCTTTGCCGCACGCTCTGGCCTACGATTCCCGCCTCAGCGTCTACAACTGGTTTTCCCGGTGGCTCAAAGGAGAGAAAACGCCGATCGGCCGCGAGCCGGACGTGGAACCCGAGCCGGACCGCGCGCTTTGGGTGTCGCCGGATGGCAACGTCGTCAAGTCTTTCGGCGGGAAGACGCCGTTTCTGCTCAACAAGTCCCGCAAGGTGACGCGCCGCCCGGCGGATCTGGCGAAATTGCTGGCGGTCGAGCACCCGGCGAAGGGGCTCCGCATGAGGGTGCTGAAGCGCCAGCCGTCGCGCAACGTCGAAATCGAGGCTGTAGAAGTCCAAACCTCGGCTCACGTGTGGGTTCCCGCCTGGGTTTTCTTGCCGCGGAAAGCCGGAGATGTGCGCGCGGCCTGCCTGCTGCTGGAGCCCGCCAGCCGCAACACGCGGTGGAACGAGGGCGGGCTCTATCAAAAGCTGGCCGAGAGCGGGGCGGCGGTTTGCGTTGCCTCGCTGCGCGGCATCGACGACCTGGAGCCGGAGTACGGGCGGGGCGCGGCCCGCTATGCCCGCACGCGCAACACCGAGGAGTATTATGCCTGGGCCTCGCTCATACTGGGCCGCCCGATGCTGGGACAGTGGGTGACCGACACCCTGGCTCTCACCGCCGCGCTCCGGGCGCGGCCCGAGTTCGCCGCCGTGCCCCTGACCGTCGCCGCGTTGGATAAGATGACCGTGCCTGCGCTGTGCGCGGCCGCGCTCGACCCGGGCATTAGCAGGCTCTATCTGGTCCACGGGCTGGTTTCTTTTCAGAGCGTGGTGGAGACGGAAATGTACCGCACCTCGTTTGCGAATTTCGTTCCCGGATTCCTCAATCACACCGACCTGCCCGAGATCGCCGCGTCAATTGCGCCGCGGCCCGTCGTGCTCGTGGGGACCGTGGACGGCGCCGGCGCGGAGGCCGACCCCGCCGTTGTGCGCAAGCAGTACCCTGGCAGTCATGTGGACGTCCTTTCCGAGTCAGGTTGGGATGTGCCTTACTTACATAGATTTACCGGGATATATTGACACTCCTCGCGGGAGAGTGCTAATAATACGCATTGGGGTCCGGGTCTAGTACGGACCCGCCTCCGTGACACACCAGACGTGAATCAGTTGGGTATCAATTTGGGAATCAATTGGGAGGAATGGGTATGAACATTCGACCGCTCTACGATCGTATCGTCGTGAAGCGTATCGAGGCTCAGGAACAGGTCCAGGGCGGGATCATCATCCCCGATACTGCCAAGGAAAAGCCGCAGGAAGGCGAAGTGATCGCTGTGGGCCAAGGCAAGCGCCTGGATAGCGGCAAGATCGTCCCGCTGGACGTGAAGGCTGGCGACCGGATTCTCTTCGGCAAGTACTCCGGCAACGAGATCAAGATCGACGGCGTGGAGTACGTCATCATGCGTGAGGACGAGGTCCTCGGAATTCTGGAAGGCGCGACAAAGGAAGCCAAAGCGTAAAAGGAGAAAGGAACAGTCATGGCAGCAAAGCAGATTGTTTATAGCGAGAGCTCTCGTCAGGCGATTCTGCGCGGCGTCAACCAGCTTGCAGACGCCGTGAAGGTCACCCTCGGTCCGAAGGGCCGCAATGTCGTGCTGGAGAAGAAATTCGGCGGGCCGACGATCACCAAGGACGGCGTGACCGTCGCGAAGGAAATCGAGCTGAAGGATCCGCTCGAGAACATGGGCGCCCAGATGGTGCGTGAAGTGGCGTCGAAGACCTCCGATGTGGCCGGCGACGGCACGACCACGGCGACCATCCTCGCGCAGTCCATCTATCGTGAGGGCGTGAAGTCGGTGGCGGCGGGCGCCAACCCCATGGCGCTGAAGCGCGGCATCGAGAAGGCCGTCGAAGTGGTCACCGACGAGATCGCAAAGCTTTCCAAGCCGGTTTCGGGCGAGATGATCGGGCAGGTCGGCACGATTTCGGCCAACGGCGACACCACCATCGGCGAGACCATCGCCCAGGCGATGCAGAAGGTCGGTAAGGACGGCGTGATCACGGTCGAGGAATCCAAGACCATGTCCACCGAGCTGGACACCGTCGAGGGTATGCAGTTCGACCGCGGCTACCTGTCGCCCTACTTCATCACCGATCCGGACCGGATGGAAGCGGTTCTCGAGGATCCCTACATCCTGATCCACGAGAAGAAGATCAGCAACATGAAGGATCTGCTGCCCCTGCTCGAGCAGATCGCGCGGAGCGGCAAGCCGTTGCTGGTGATCGCTGAAGAGGTGGAGGGTGAGGCCCTCGCGACCCTGGTTGTGAACAAGCTGCGCGGAACGCTGAATGCCTGCGCGGTGAAGGCCCCCGGCTTCGGTGACAGGCGCAAGGCGATGCTCGAGGATATCGCCATCCTGACCGGCGGCAAGGCCATCATGGAAGAGACCGGCATCAAGCTGGAAGGCGTGAGGCTGGACGATCTCGGCCGGGCCAAGCGCGTCACGGTGGACAAGGACAACACCACCATCGTGGAGGGCGCCGGGAAGCAGGAAGCGATTCAGGGCCGCATCAAGCAGTTGCGCGCACAGATCGAGGAGACCACCTCGGACTACGACCGTGAGAAGCTGCAGGAGCGGCTGGCGAAGCTGGCCGGCGGCGTGGCGGTGATCAGGGTCGGCGCGGCCACCGAGACCGAAATGAAGGAGAAGAAGGCCCGCGTGGAAGACGCGCTGCATGCGACCCGCGCCGCGGTCGAGGAAGGCATCGTCCCGGGTGGCGGCGTGGCTCTGCTGCGCGCGGCCAAGGCTCTCTCCAACCTGAAACTGGAGAACGACGAGCAGATCGGTGTGGAAATCGTCCGCCGGGCCTGCGAGGAGCCGCTGCGGCAGATCGCGGCCAATGCCGGGTTTGAAGGCGCCATCGTCGCTGAGCGGATCAGCGCGAACGACAACCCCAACTTCGGCTTCAACGCGGCCAAGGGCGAATACGAAGATCTGGTGAAGGCCGGCGTCATCGACCCGACCAAGGTGACCCGCACCGCGCTCCAGAACGCGGCTTCGATCGCCGCTTTGATGCTGACCACCGAAGCTTTGGTGGCTGAGATCCCCGAGAAGAAGCCCGCAACCCCGGGCCCGGGTCACAGCCCTGACATGGATTACTAATAACCAACCGGTTAGATTCGAGCCGTCCCGCGCCTTCAAGGCACGGGGCGGCTTTTTTTATTTCCTGATTTCTCAAGGAGCTTTTCCAGAGGTTTTTTCCCCGCCCGAAAGCAAGAACAGGCCCCAAGTGTCCCAAAACGTACAGCGGGACCGCAAAAGGCACAGCAAACGCCGCGCGGCTTGGCCTTTGGCGTTGATTTTGCCCTGCCGGAGTGGCCAGCGAATTGCCCCTCTAACTGATTAAAGCGAAAAGGAAGGACGGAGTTGTTTGCAAAAGATCTGGCGAAGCTGATTCGTACCCTGGCAACGCTCGAGCCGGACGAGGCGCCCATCGTGAGCTGCTACGTGGATCTGACCGGGCGCCCCCAAATCGACGAGCAGCGTGCCCGGGTGCTGGGGCATGCGGTCGGCGCGGCGTGGCAAGAGCCCTTTGAAGAAGCGCTGGACCGTATCCGAGCATACATCGCACGGTGCTTGAGGCCGGATGCCAAGGGCCTGGCCATCTTCGCGCGCGGGAGCCCCAACCCGATGTTTCTGCCCATCCAAAGCCTACAGCCCCTGCCCGACCGGTTGGTGGTAAACTCGACCCCCGACATGATCGATCTTTTGAAATTCGAGGATCACTCCGAGAGCTACCTCGCGGTGCGGGTGGGCGGCAACGCGGCGAACGTGTTCGAAATCCGCCTGGGCGCCATCACCCGGCCCATATGGAACCGTTACGAGGCTTTCCGCAGCCGGTTCGTGCGGCAGCGGGCGCGGGTGACCTATGGCCGCGGGGGACCCGAAGATGATGTGATCGAGGAACTGACCGCACTGCTGAACGCGCTGGTGGAGAGCCAGGCGCCCGAAGCGGTCATTCTCGAGGGGTCGGGCAAGACCGGCCGGCGCGTCGCCGGAGCGCTGCGCGAGGGTTTGGCGCCGAGTCCCCGTTTGCGGTCTCCTTCCGTCCGCGAAGTGCAGGCGGGCCTGCGAACGGCCGCCGCGGAGTTCGAACCGGCGCCGGACAGCATGGAGACACTGCGCCGCCAGCTCCTGCTCGACAGCCTGGCCGCGGCCGGCACACAGGCCACCATGGATGCGCTGATGGAGCGGCAGCTCGATGTGGTGTTTATGACGCCCTCCTACCGGCCTGATCCCGGCTGGGTGTGCCGCGCGTGCTGGAACATCACGGTCGCTCCGGAAAAGCCGCCCGCCTGCTCGGATTGCGGGAAGGCGGACGTGATTGGTTTCGATATCCGGGAAGACATGCTGCGCGCGGCCGAAACCCTGGGGTGCGGCGTGGAACAGGCCGACGACGGAGGCCTGGTTGGCCGCCTTGGCGGAGTCGGCGCGCTGTTGCGGCATAGCGAGCCGGGGGTCCGCTGCCTGGAGGTGGTATGATCTCGAGGATTCTCGTCCCGCTGGATGCCTCGGAGCGGCGTTTTCTTGCTGTGCGGTGGGCAGCCGCTCTCGCACGGCGGTTTCACGCCGAGGTCGTCCTGCTGCATGTCATCGGCGAGAATCCGGGCCCCAAAGAGGTGCTGGAAGGCTGGGACCTGCTTTACGATTCCGCTCTTCAGAAATACTTTCCCGACCTCTCGGCGAAGCGCCTGATCGTGCCGGGCGACCCTGGGCGGGTGATCCTGGAACAGGCTGCCAGGGACCGGACGGACCTGATCGTCATGCCCACGCGGGGCAGGGGAGTGGTGCGCGGCGCGGTGCTGGGGTCGCTTACGGCAAAGATTCTTCGCGAAGCTCCCTGCGCCGTCTGGACGGGAACGCGCGCCGCCAACAGCTCCCAGCACCCGGCGCCCATGCGCATCCTGTGCGCGGTCGCGCTCGCGCCGCAAAGCGAAAAGGTCGTGCGCTGGGCCGCGGAAATGGCTAAGCACCTTCGCGGAGCTCTCACCATCATGCATTCCGAACCGCAGTTGCAGTTGCCGCGAATGTGCCGCTTTGAAGCCGAGTGGCGCTACGACCTGAAGCGTCTGCTGCGGGAACAACTGGCGCAAATGCAACAGAAAGCCGGCACGGAAGCGGCGGTGGCTCTGCGTGAAGGGAAAGCGGCAGCCGCCGTGGCCGGAGTTGCAGCCGAATTGGGGGCCGATCTGCTGGTGATCGGGCGCAGCCCGGCCCGGGTTCTGGGAAGCCTGCGCACCACGGCGTACGGTATTGTCCGCGCGGCGCCCTGCCCGGTGTTATCCGTATAGGGCTTCCTGAGGTGGAGGAGGCACGGTGCAGAAGTCTGAAGCGATTCCGTTGATTCAAACGAAGCCGGCGGACTCCGATCGCAAAGGGGGCCAGGCAGGGCAGAAGCGCGCGGCGGTGATCCGCGCGGCGGTCGCCGGCCTGGCCATTGTCGCGATCGGCCTCCTCCACGGGATGACCCCCGAGCCGTTCGCCCACTGGCAGTATATCTGCCAGCGGCTGTACTATCTGCCGGTCGTTTATGCCGCGCTGTGCTTCGGCTGGCGGGGCGGGATTGCCGCGGCCGCGTTCGCGGGCATTTCCTACCTTCAGGGCGCCGCCGTCTGGCGCGATCTGCCGGGCTTTGCGCTCTATCAGTCGCTCGAAATCGTTGTCTTTTTCCTGGTCGGCGTACTCACCGGGGTTCTGGCGGACCGCGAACGGGCCCAGAAACGCGCCTCCGAGGAAACCGTGGAGAGGCTCAGCAAGATCTACGGCGAACTCCAGGAGAACTTTGACCGGATGAAGCGGGCGGAGCGGCTGTATGCGCTCGGGCAGCTTTCGGCCGGCCTTGCGCATGAGATCCGCAATCCGCTCGCGAGCATTGCGGGCGCAGCCGGGATCCTGCGCCGGAACCGCGCCTGTGATGCGAAATACGAAGAGTGCCTGGACATCATCAACAAGGAGTGCGCGCGGTTGAGCCGCCTGCTGACCAACTTCCTCGATTTCGCGCGCCCGCGCACGCCGCGCTACCAGCGGATCGCGCTCGAGCCGCTGCTCGATTCCGTGATTGACCTCGCCATGCACGCCGTCGATCGCAAGCCGATCGTGCTGCGGAAGGCGATCGCGCCGGATGCGCCGCCGGTAGAGACCGACCCGGAACAGCTCAAGCAGGTGCTGCTCAACCTGGTAATTAACGCGGTGCAGGCGACCGAAGAGAGCGGCGGCGAGATCGTCCTTTCGGCGGAATTCCGGGAGGGCAAAGCGCTCATCGAGGTTCGGGACCAGGGGCGGGCGCTTTCTCCCGCCTTGATGGAGCGCATTTTCGATCCGTTCTTCACGACCAAGGAGCAGGGGACGGGTATGGGGCTGTCGGTGGCGCACCAGGTTGTGACGCAGCTTGGAGGGATCCTGACCGCCCGGCGCAACCCAGACCGCGGGATGACGTTTTCCGTGCAATTGCCGCTCGAACCGGAGGTCCCGCTATGACAAGGCGCAAGCGGATCCTGGTGGTGGATGACGACGAGAGCCTCCGCCGCATCACGCAGATGCAGCTCCAGGAGGCGGGCTATGACGTGTGTACGGCCGCCGACGGCCAGCAGGCGCTCGCCATGGTTGGGGACTTCGCCCCGGCGCTGGTCATCACAGACCTGAAGATGCCCGGAATGTCCGGGATGGAACTCTTGGCCCGGCTCCGCTCGGAATGCCCGGAAACGATGGTCATTATGATCACCGCCTATGGCACGATCCAGAACGCGGTCGAGGCCATGAAAGCCGGCGCGTACGATTACATCACCAAGCCGATCGACTATGACGAGCTTGTGCTGGTGGTGGACCGCGCCCTGGAACGCCAACAACTGGCCGAAGAAGTTCAGAACTTGCGTGCGGTCCTCAACGAGAAATACGGGTTCGAAAATATCATTGGGCACTCCAAGGCTCTGCTCCGCGTGCTGAATATAGCGGCCCGCGTCGCGCCGACGGATTCCACCGTATTGATTCAAGGCGAAACGGGGACGGGCAAGGAGCTGCTGGCCAAGGCCATCTATCACAACAGCCGGCGCAAAAACAAACCCTTCGTGACCATCAACTGCGGCGCGATTCCCAAAGACCTGCTGGAATCCGAGCTGTTCGGGCACGTGAAGGGCTCGTTTACCGGCGCAATCGCCAACCGGCGCGGCAAGGTCGAGATGGCCGACGGCGGCACACTGTTCCTCGACGAGGTGGGCGAGCTGCCACTGGAACTCCAGGTGAAACTGCTGCGGCTGTTGCAGCAGGGCGAGATCGAAAAAGTCGGGGGAACGAAGCCGGCCGTGGTTGACGTGCGCGTGATCGCAGCGACGCACCGGAACCTTCAGGCCATGATCGAAAACGGCGCCTTCCGGGAGGACCTCTACTACAGGCTGGCGGTGATCCCTCTGGAGATCCCGCCTCTGCGGGAACGCGTCGAAGACATTCCGGAACTGGTGCAGCACCTGTTCCTCAATGCCCGGCGAAGGCACGGAAAGCCCGATTTGAAGCTGCCGCCGGCGCTGCTTCCTTACTTCACCGCCTACCGCTGGCCGGGCAACGTCCGGGAACTCGAAAACGTTCTGGAGCGGTTGGTGGTGCTGAGCGTGGGAGGGGAGGTTACGGTGGACGACCTCCCCGACTTTTTACGGCGCCAGCCGCCACCCCAGGAAGCGGTGGTGCTGGATCTGCCGCCGCACGGAATCAGCCTGGAAAACGTGGAGCGGGAACTGATTCTCCGGGCCCTGGAGAAATTCAACTGGAACCAGACGCAGGCGGCGGAATACCTCGACATCAGCCGCCGGACTCTCATTTACAGGATGGAGAAGCACGGGCTCAGGCGGGAACAGGTGCAGGATACGGCCGCAGACGGCTGAGCGGAACTGTACCAAAACGTACAACTCAAGCCGCCAGCCGGCCGGAAACGGACACTAACCGGAAGCCACACTGTGCTGGACTTCGCGGCTCTCCCACTCCCGCTCGAACTCCTGTTTCATTTGGGGCGCGATCTCCCGCAGGTCCTTGATCGCCAGTTCCAGGTTGCGTATGGCCGCTTCGGGGATGGGCTGCTGATAGTCCCGGCAAAGAGCGAGCAGCGTGGCGACGCTGGCGAGGTGCTCTGCCGCGAGGTTCAGTCTGCGGCCGACCTTGTTCTCGATCAGCGACGCCGCCGCGACTCTGGAATTGGCCGCGCACCGGTGAGCCGTTGACATCCAATCGTGTCCGAGTTCGTTGATTGCCGCCGTAATCTCCCCAATTTCGCCCGATTGGGCCACAGGCAGGGGTCTCGTCCATGCGCCTTCGCGTATGACCTGGACCTGGCGGACCAGCGCTTCGGCAGGGTCCGTGATCAAGCGCCTCCATTCCCGCAGCAGCCACAAAACCCCTACCCCCGAGACAAACACCGCGCTGAGAAGGTACGATCCGATCGTGTTCAGATACAGGCCGCCTACCACACCCATCAGGTAACCGGCGAACAAGGCAATGCCCGCGCTCCCCAGAAACTTCGTTTTCAGGCTCATTGCCCGAAGGCTGAGCAACAGCCGTGCCACTCCGGGGTGGAGTTGCCGGCTAAATCCGGGCCGGGTCCGATTTTAAAAAAAGCCGATTAAATCGCGTGCAAACATCTGGCACAGTAAGTGCATAATGATAGTGGGACGATCCCCTAGGAGTGTATCTATGAAAAGCGTGACCAGAAAACACAGAGGCACCAGGCCGCTCTGCATCAGCGAACAGGACGCCGAACGCGTCAGTTCGCTGTTAGACAGCATGCGCTCGCCCTCTGGCACGCTGCTCGCACGCCACCACCAGGAGCTCGAGGAAAAGCTCTCGGAAGCGGACGTGATCCCCGGGCCCGAAATGCCGGGCGACGTGGTCACCATGAATTCCGAAGTCACCCTTACCGACGTGGAGTCGGGGGAGTCCCTCGCGGTAAGGCTGACCTACCCCTCGGGTGCGAAACCGAGCGAAAACAGAATCTCCGTGCTATCCCCGATGGGAGCGCGGCTGTTCGGAGCGAAGGTCGGCACGACCGTCGAGATTGAACAGGCCGGCGTCTCGAAAAAGTACCGAATTAAGTCGATCGTGTATCAGCCGGAAGCCGCACGAGACTTCCATCGCTAAGAGCAGCGTACCCGCTCTTCCGCCGAGAAAACCCGGAATGTGCCGCTGGTGAGCGGTGTCTCAAAGACGGTCATGTTGCCCTGCGTCTTACCCGTCAATTCCTGCCCGGTTTCCACGTCGCGGAGCCTGGTGATCCGTTTGTCGGTGATCAACCGCGCCACAACCGGCTTCTCGGCGAACGATTCGACAATGAATTTGTCATTGTCATAGACGAACAGGCTGACCATGCTCGGCGCGTCCAGCCGTACATACATATCCCTCGCCAGCACGTTGCGGATTGCCCGCAGCACGCTCTGGGGATAGCGGTACAGCTCGCCTTGGGCCTGCGGAATTGTCAGTACGTACAGAACGCCCTTGGAATACTTGCCGGAGAGCAAGATGGGAGTGCCCGAGGTGCGGTTCGGCGATGTAAAGGCGCTGACGATTTCCCAGGAATCGTTGGTGAAGTACCGGATCTCGGGGATCAGGATGTCGCTTTCCACGGTCGCGCCGCGCAGGCCCCAGCCTGAAAACTCGCGCGTGGCCACCGTCCTGCCCGTGTACTCCAGCTCGATGATGTCCTCAATGCCCTTGCCCTGAAGCGCTTTGAGCAGACCGGAGGTGATGACGACCCATTTGCCGCTCGTCAACTGCTTCTTGATCTTGTCTACGATGTGCGGATCGAACCTCGCCTGCTCGGTGAGCAGAATCGTATTCGCGTCTTCCGGGAACGTTGGCACGATGTCCATAGGAATGCCGATCATGCCGAGGTAGCTGGGTAAATGGTCCTCGCCGTAGGAGTGAAACGGCTTGTAGGTTTTGACTCCGATCGGGTTTCCTAACTGCCCCAGAAACTTGTCCACGCGCTCGAAAACGGGGCCGGCCAGGCGGGCGGCGCGTGAGTCGGGCACGGTGGTTCCATCGGGGTTCTTGGTGGGCGAGTAGATTGCGCCGATGTTGAAAATCGTTATTTCGCGAGCTTTGGCGAACAAGGTGAGCCAGATTTGCTCCTCGAAACGATTTGGCAGATTCATTCCGCCCTGGTCAACCCATCCGCCGCCGTTGCCGCCCGGCTTGAGGTTTTCAAAGAAACGCATGATCGAGTAGCCGTGGTACTGCTGGAGGTGCTGGTTGCCGGCGGGGTCGCGAGTCTCCGTGCCGGTGTAGATTCCGTCGAAAAACTTCGGTCCGGTTTCGAGGTTGAAGCCGAGGTTTTGAAAATGGTCGTACCAGTTCGGGTACTTGATGACGATCTTGACCTTCGGATTGACGGCCTTGGCCGGCTTGATGATCAGGCTCTGGGCGGCCTCGTTTAGCTGCGCCAGGCGGAATTCCGTCCAGGAGCGCTTGCCTTTGGCGGCGATGTCGGAGTCCGCTTTGCAGTCAGTGAAGAAGAAGTCGTCCAATATGATTTCGTCGAAGTTGCGGGCGGTGAACTCTACCACTTCCTTAAGCATCCGGCGGTGCTCGGGGTTCGAGTAGCAGTAAGTCTCGAACTGGTTTCTTTCATTGATGGTGATCGTAATGCCGCCGGCGACTTTGAGGCCTTTGTCCCGGAAAAATTTCTTCGCCTGGTCCAGAGTAGCCTGATCGACCACCACGGTGTCACGGTGCGTTTCCAGGTAGATCTTATCCACCTTCATGTGCTTGGAAACGGCCTCCCAGCGGCTCTCCAGCCAGGCAGGGTCCTTCATGTTTTGCGTTTCGTACACTCTGGCGTACAGAGCGACGTCGAAGTTTTTGTAGTTATTTCCGCCGGCGATTAGGGCGACAGCGGTGATCAGCGCAAGAATAGCAAGACGGAAATGTAGCACCTTGTCCTCCCGTGTAAGGATTGCGGCGACGGAAGCCGGTCGACACGCGGCCGTAGTAAATAAGTGCCCCGCTCGCGCGCGGCTACCATTATATTTACGAATTTGCTGGGTGGGGGCCGGGTTTTGCGGAGCTAGCGGCCGTTGCCGTTGGCCGCCGGTCCGATGAACGTGACGCGGGGGGCGGCCGTGGTGCCGCCCACGTGGGCGCGGAGCGCGAACCGCGGCAGTTGCGGGATCTGTTGCGAAAGCCCCGGAATCGACGGAATCGGCGGGAACGAGGGGACGGCCGGCATCTGCGGCACGTTGGCTCCGAGCAGCGCGGCAGACGTTGCGCCCTCGGCGTAGGCCGTGAGGTCGAGCGGCGCGGCATCGCTTTGCAAACCGACGTTCCCCTGCACCGTCAACGTCTGCCCTCTCCAGCGCAGGTTTGCCTGCTGGACCCGAAGCTGCGCCGGGGTGTACTGGGCGCGTGCGTTAAGAGCGACGTTGTCGAAGCGGCCCACGTTCAGCGCAGGCGCGTTGACGGTGAGGCCGGCGGTGGGCCGCTGCGTAGTGCCTCCAAGGTTCACGACGAAGGAGGCCGCGCCGCGCACGTTGACGGGAACCAGCGGCTGTTTTCGTCCGAGGAAGGCTTGAAGCTGTGGGAGCATCCGCCCGGCGTCGGAGGTTTGCCCGCGCACCGTGCCTCCCAGCTTTTGGAAATCCACGGCGACGTTTCCATTCCACCGCGCCGAGAGCGCATCGAGGCCACCAAGCGAAACCCGGATGCGCCCGCTTTGCACGGCGACGCTGAGCGGTCCGGAGGCGGGGAGCACGTTGGGAGCCGCGGAGGGCAACAGCGCAGTCAACTGCAAGCCGGCGCTGCCGGACGCCTGTTTGAATGCGAGGCCGGGCCAGCGCGCTTGCGCAGTCCCCGCGCCGTGGCTCGCCAATATGTACGGCGCCTTGAGCCCGGCGGTGAGCTGCCGGAGATCTATGCGCCCGATGCGCCCCTGCAAAGCGCTGGCGCCGGTCCTGTGAAGCGCCACGGCGCCCTCCGCGGTGAAATCGGCAACGGGAGCGTTCACTGCAATGCTGTGCACGTCGATGCGCCCGCGCTGCCGCTGGTAAGTGAAATCGGCATTTACAGTCGGGCTCTCGAAACCAGTAGCAGGTATGTCGTTCCCGTGGAGAACCGTCCGCAGCCGGAGCTGATCGAGCGGCCCCGTGGCGGTAAACGTCCCTTTCAGTTCGCCCGATCCGGCCGGCGGCATCCCCGCGATCCGAGTGAGTTCCGGGAGATCGAGCGTAACGAAGCCGCGAAGGTTCACTGTGGGCCGGTCCATGGTACCGGCCGTCCCTGAGGCCCTGATGCTGCTCTCCGGCGTCTTCACTTCCAGCCGGTCGATTTCGACTGCGCCCGCCCGGATTCTAGTGGCGAGGTTGATTTCGTCCACCGCAATCTGCCGCTTCCTGTAAGTAACCGAGCCCGGCTCGCTGGACTGGAACTCGATACCGGAATCCGGCTCCACCGACAGCCGCCACTTCGGGAGATGGATAGAGACGCCATCGCGGCGGTCGTCCAGCCTGAACGAGCCGTTTGTGGCGCGGAGCCTGGGGATTGCCGGCATCGCCGCCTGCCCTCCGCCGCCGCTGCGCGCGCCCGGCAGGTTGCTGCCACCCCGTTCCGTAATAACGGCGTAAACCTGCGGGTCTTCCAACACCGCTTCGTCGAGTGCAAAATTGCCTCTTAGCAGCGCGCCCATGTTCAGGTTCAGGCGCACCGTTTTCGCGCTCAGAAGCGGTGGAAACTCAGGCTCCGGCTGTGTGCGGACCACGAGACCGTTCACTGTGACCGAGGGTCCCACGAGGCTGATACCGAGATCCTCGAAATCCAGAGCCAGCCCCTGCTCGCGGACCGAAGCGATCCTGCCCGCGATGTAATCCTTGGCCGCGCTCGTCCGGGTCACGACAAGCCACAGAAAGACCGCAATGGCGACTACCGCGGCGCAGACCGCGATCGCGACTTTAGCGGGACGCCGCACGAGGCCCCTCTTTCCGCTTTCAGGCTAACACCGGCCCGGAACGGATTCACCGCTGGGCGGCAGCTTGTTTTTCAGCGACTTTTGGGCGTTCTGCGGAGCAATTGCTGTGTTAACATCCGGCCATGCCGGGGATTTTTCGCGAGAAGCTGTTTGAAAACCGCACCGCCCTGATCACCGGCGGAAGCAGCGGCATCGGCCTGCATATCGCCGCAAAGCTTGCGGCGCACGGGGCGCGGGTTGCCCTGGTTGGCCGCGACAGGAACAAGCTCGAACGCGCCGCCGGCGCCATCAGCGCCTGCGGCGGTACCGCTTACTTCTTCGCCGCCGACGTGCGCGACTATCTTGCCATCTCGGAAGCTGTCCGCCAGGCGCACGAAGCACTCGGAAAACTCGACATCCTGATCTGCGGCGCCGCGGGCAATTTCCTGGCGCCGGCTTTGGGCATGTCGGCCAACGGCTTCAAAAGCGTGGTCGATATCGATCTCAACGGGACGTTCAACACCTGCCGCGCTGCCTTTGGGCACCTGCGAAAGCCGGGCGCCGCGGTCGTCAATATCTCGGCGATTCACGGGTTCCGGCCCGTACCCATGCAGGCGCACGTGTGCGCCGCCAAGGCGGGCATCGAGATGCTCAGCAAGGTGCTGGCGCTCGAATGGGCCTCGGCGGGCGTGCGGGTGAACGCGGTCTGCCCCGGCCCGGTGGAGGACACGGAGGGCATGCGCCGCCTCACGCCGAGCGACGAGGCCAAGGCCGCCCTGGTTGCGTCCAGTCCCTTGCGGCGCTACGCCACCAAGGACGAGGTCGCGGACCTCACATTGTTTCTGTGCTCGGATGCGGCCGCGATCATTACCGGGGCCGTCTTTGTCTGCGACGGCGGACTGTCGCTCACCGGGACCGGCTTCGGCGCCCCGCCCGTATGAGCGAACGCGTTTCTTGGAAACTTTTCACCCGGCCGGACGAGTCCAATGGTCGAAGAAGGAGAGAGAACATGAGGGGAGCGTCTGTCCAGGCAGCGGTAGCGGGGATTGCTTTTGCAACGGTTGTACTAGCGCAAACGGCGAGCACTAACACGAACGAAGTACGGATTGCCGTGCTTTCTCATGCAAGTCCCGGCGTGGCCGGGTGGACCGCGGCAGGGGCCGGCCCGTTTCAAGGGGCGGTAAAGGGAGCGCCGTACTCGGCAATTGCCGTCTCCGAAACGGTTCAGACGCTGGCCGACGGCAACAGAATCCGCCGCGAAACCACTGGCGCCGTGTATCGCGACAGCGAAGGGCGGACGCGCCACGAAAGCCAGATCGGGGACGCGGGGCATGCGGAAGCCGCCCGTAAGTTCATCACGATCCACGATCCGGTTGCCGGTGTGCACTACGTGCTCAACCCGCAGCAGAAAACCGCGATGAAGACGACGATGCCGGCGGTAGTCAGGCGGGTTGCGGTCGGCGTCCCGCAGGAAGGCCCCGTGCCGGCGGCATTCGCCGGATATGCCGCGCCCGTAACCGTTGTCAGGCGCGTGGAGCCGGCCCCTTTTCCGGGCCAGCGGATGGAACAGGTCAAAACGGAACAGCTTGGCACGAGGATGTTCGAAGGCGTTCAGGCGGAGGGCACGCGAACGACTCTGACAATCCCCGCAGGCACTATCGGCAACGAGCGGCCGATTGAGATTGTTTCCGAATCGTGGTTTTCTCCCCAACTCCAGACAATGGTGATGAGCAAGCACAGCGACCCCCGGACGGGGACCAACACCTACCGGCTGACCGCGATTAACCTTGGCGAGCCGGATCGCTCGCTCTTCGAGGTCCCGCCCGATTACAGGATCGAGGAGAGGGGCGTAGTGGGGGCCGCCCCCACTGACGTAATCATTCGACAACGGCTTCAAGCGCAGGCTGATGAGCGGTAGCGCCCCGCAGGGCGGCGCCTGCCTGGTAACCATTAAGCGCCGGGAGGCATCTCAGGGCTATGAGCCGCTGGGGTGCGCTCGTTCTCACTTTCCTGGTGGGATTGCCCGTTGCGGCGCAGCAACCGCGGGCGCCACAGGTCCCGCCGCTGGGTATTCCGAGAGGCGGCAAACAGACGAAACCTTCGGCGGAACCCACCATCACTATTTCCGGCATCCTTCGCAGGCTAAGCGATAAGGAACTGGTCCTGGAAGCGCAGGATAGCCGTATCCTCACGTTCACGCGGACTCAGAAAACCACGTTCTACAAGAACTCGGCCGAGGCGAAACCGTCGGAGTTCACTCCCGGCGACTGGCTCTTCGTCGAAGCCACTCAGGACGAGGAGGGCTTCCTTCACGCAGTGGCGGTCGCCTGGCAGAAGGCGGGTACTCCCGAAGAGCGGGCGCGCGCGGCGCAGCCCGTCGAGCCCTCCGTGCAGCGTTCCGACTTTGACGAGCCCCCACCCGTGCTTCGCCGCGCCGGCTCGCGCGCTCAGGAAAAAACGGAAGAAGCCGCGGCGCGGCGCGAGCCCGAACCGCGTGTGGTGCGCGAGGCGGAGCCCCCCGCGCGCATCGGACCAGACGACCCCGGTCCGCCCCCGTTGCGCCGTGGAGCGCCGGCCCGAAGCGGTCAACCGGCGGACGCGGAGGCAAAGCTTCCCGAGCCGCTGCCAGAGCCACCCGCGGCGCCGCCCAGAGAGGACCCGCTCATCGAAAAGGCGCGGCGGGCCGTGGCCGCATATAACGAGAAACTGCCCAACTATATCTGCCGGCAGATGACCACCCGGTACCAGAGCCGGAGCAGGCCGGTGAACTGGAAGGCCGTTGACGTAATTTCGGCGGACGTCGTCTATGAAAACGGGCGCGAGCAGTACCGCAACATCGAGGTAAACGGCAAGCGGACGGATAAGACGTTGGAGCAGCTCGGCGGAGCCTGGTCCAAGGGCGAATACGGCAGCGTGCTGGCGGACCTTTTCTCACCCGCCACGGCCGCCGAGTTTCTCTTGCGCAAGAACGAAACCATTGCCGGCGTGGACGCCGCCGTTTACGTCTTCTTCGTCGAACAGCCGAATTCCCATTGGTCCGTTCACGTGCCATCGCAGGTAATCCGCCCGGCCTACGGCGGCTCGGTCTGGATCGACCGCAAGAACGGCCGCGTGATGCGGATTGAGATGCAGGCGCAGAGGCTGCCGCTGGACTTCCCGCTCGACACGGTGGAGGTTTCGGTGGACTACCAGTACGTCCGCCTGGGCGACGCCACCGAGCACTTACTGCCAGTGCACGCCGAAATGCTGACCTGCCAGAGAGCGACCGGCTTCTGCTCCCGGAACGCGGCCGATTTCCGCAACTACCGAAGGTTCGAAGGCGAGGCGACCATCAAGTACGAGCAGTAACGGGCGCTTCCGCACGGGCCGCTGAGATTCCTACTGGACAACACTACCCGATCGCACTTAAATAGACCTATGTCAAAAACGAAACTGCTGCGGGAAGCTCTTTCGGCGGGCGAAGGGATCCTCCGGCTGGCGCCGTGCTGGGTGCCGCGCTCATTTCTGATGCCCGGCGGCCGGCTCAAGCTCGATCCGCGCGACCTCTACGCGCTTGGCGCCCACCGCGGAGGAATCGACGAACGCTGGTTCTCATCGACGACCCGTGCCGACAACGGCCCCGGCACGCCAGAAGACGAAGGCCTCAGCTACATCGTGGCCGACGGCCATCGAATCCTGCTGAAGGAGGCCGTGGAGACGATCGGCGACGAGCTGCTCGGCGCGGATGTCATGCGCGAGCACGGCGGGTGGAACGTCCTGTGCAAGTTTTTCGACAATCTCGGCCCCATCCCTCACCACATGCACCAGATGGACGAGCATGCGGCGAAAGTGGGCCGCAAGGGGAAACCCGAGGCTTATTATTTTCCGCCACAGTACAACTTCACCGGCAACAATTTTCCGTACACGTTCATGGGGCTGAACCCCGGAACCACTAAGGACGACGTCCGGCGCTGCCTGGAGCGCTGGAACGAAGGCGACAACGGCCTGCTCTACCATTCCCGGGCCTACAAATTGCAGCCCGGCACCGGCTGGCAGGTCGACGCCGGCATCCTGCACGCGCCCGGATCGCTGGTGACCTACGAGCCCCAGGTGAATTCGGACGTATTCGGAATGTTCCAGTCGATGGTCGAAGGCCGCGTTGTGCCCTGGGACCTGCTGGTCAAGGACGTCCCGCCGGAGCACCACCACGACCTGGACTACATCATCTCCATGCTGGACTGGGAAGCCAACGTGGATCCCGACTTCGCCAAGAAGAACCTGTGCCATCCCAAACCCGTTGCGGACGAAGCCGCGATGGCGGACTGCGGCTACTGCGAGAAATGGGTCGCCTACAAGAGCCCAAAGTACTCGGCGAAGGAGCTGACCGTGTTTCCGGGCCGCTCGGCCGTGATTCGCGACGCCGCGGCGTACGGCCTCATCGTGGTGCAGGGTTGGGGTACCGTGGGCAAGCTGGAGGTGGAAACGCCCACGCTGATCCGCTACGGCCAGATGACCAAGGACGAGCTGTTTGTCACCGCCCCCGCCGCCAAAGCCGGAGTGGTAGTGACCAACCGCAGCGACACGGAGAACCTGGTCATGCTGAAGCACTTCGGGCCGGGGAACCCGGATCTGGCTCCCTTGCTCGAATAAGCGCCACTGGGCGCACTGCCGGGACGGCACCGGGGGGAAGCGCGAATGTGTCACCTCCGGCCCCGCCCCTGCATCCTGTACACTGAGGAAGGAAATGCCTCTTTACGAATACAGGTGCGCCAGTTGCGGCGCGAAGTTTGAACTGTTGCGGCGGATGCAGGACGCCGACGCGGAAACCGTGTGTCCAGAGTGCGGTTCCAAGGGCGCCGGCCGCCAGCTCTCGGTTTTTGCCAGCCACATGGGCGGCGGCGGTAAGGCTGAGACGGCCCCCTGCGGAGCGCCTGCCTCGGCCTGCAACCTCGGCCGTTGTCCGATGTGATGCAGGGCGGCGGTCTGCCGCTCACGTTTTCCAGGGCCGGCGGAATTGCCCGCCGGCTTTATCCTTTTTATCCCCAAGAATTTACAGGGTTTTCCTTCTCCCCTCTGAGGCCTTGTTCGGCCGGCAACCGTCCCCGCAATTGTCCCCGTCCATGAT
Source organism: Acidobacteriota bacterium (assembly GCA_029776225.1). Classification (GTDB taxonomy): domain Bacteria; phylum Acidobacteriota; class Terriglobia; order Bryobacterales; family Bryobacteraceae; genus Fen-330. The sequence goes on from JAKOTR010000011.1 coordinate 239,441, forward strand.
GCTGCAATTGGCACGGAGGAGCCCGGGCGTGTGCCGTATGATTGTAAGTAGCGCGCGCGACTGGCTGGAAGGCCCGGACGCCGCCGAAGCGTTCGAAAGCCTTCTTGGGGATGAGTTGAGAGGGAGTGTTGGAAAAAACGGGGTGGACCAGTGAAGTGGACGCTCCTGATCGGACTTGTCGCGGCTTGGGGATGTCCGGTGTACGGCCAGGTTCTGCTGACCGGCCGTGTAGTGGACGAGAATAGCGCAGCAGTCCCGGGCGCCCAAGTCACACTCACGCGCCCCGGTTCGGACCTGCGCCTTCAAGCCACCGCCGATCCAACCGGGAAATTCGTCTTCGAGTTGGATACGGAGGGCGAATACCTGCTCGGCGCCGAACGCCAGGGTTTTTTCCGCCTGACGAATCGCCCCGTGACGCTCACTGCCGGAACCAACGAGGTCACCCTGGTACTGAACCCGGCGCGCGAGGTCTTCGAGGAAATCGACGTTTCCTATTCGCCGCCGGACGTCGACTTCGACCGCACCACTCCCGAGCAACGCCTCACCGGCACCGAACTGGTTCAGATCCCCTATCCCTCAACCAATACCTTGAGAAATGCCTTCCGGGCGATACCCGGCATCGTTGAGGATTCGCGCGGCGGCGTCCACCTCCACGGCGGCGCCGAGGAGCAGACCCTCTACACCCTCGACGGGTTTCAGGTGAACGACCCGCTGACTGGGCGTTTTGAGACCCGTATCACAGTGGAGTCCGTGCAGTCGCTGGCGGTATCCGGCGTCAACCAGGCCGAGGTCGGGAAGGGTGCGGCGGGCGTACTGGCCATCAAGACAATTACTGGCAGCGACCGCTTCCACTACTCCGGCACGAATTTCATTCCCGCCATCGAGAACCGCAAGGGTTTGGTTCTCGCCGGCTGGACCCCGCGCTTCAACGTCGCTGGACCGCTGCGCCGCGGGCGCGCGTGGTTCTCGGACAGCATCGACCTCCAGTACGACAATCAGATTGTCGAGGAGCTTCCCAAAGGACAGGACCGCACCAACAGCATCCGGTTCAGCAACCTGCTGCGGAACCAGTTCAATCTCACGCCCTCCCACATCATCTACACGGGGCTGCTCACCAATCTCTGGACCGCTCCGCGAAACGGCCTGGGCGTTCTCGATCCGAGGGAGACGACGCTCGACCGCCGCACGCGCCAGTGGTTTTTCAACATCAAAGACCAGATGTACTTCGGCGGCGGAGCGCTCATCGAAGCCGGCTATGCGGCCAACCGCACCTTCGCACGCGAAATCCCCCAAGGCCACGGCGTGCTCCTGATCACGCCGGACGGCCGCCGCGGCTACTCGTTTCAGGACGCCATCCGCAAGGCGGGCCGCGACCAGTTCCTGGCCAACGTATTCCTCCCTTCGTTCACCGCTCTGGGCGGCCACCAACTCAAGGTCGGCGCGGATGTTCATTCCGTGAACTACTGGCAGGACGTGCGCCGCACCGGATACATCTACCTGCGCGCCGATAACACGATTTCCCGGAGCGTCTCTTTCGGCGGCTCCGGAAATGCGTGCATCTCCAATACCGAGGCGGCCTGGTACATTCAGGACTCCTGGAAGCCGCAAGCCAGCCTGCTGGTGGAGCTCGGGCTGCGCCAGGACTGGGACCGCCTGCTCGGCAACTTCACCCTGTCTCCGCGATTCGGCTTTTCCTGGGCGCCGCCGCGCCTGGAATCCATCAAGATCTCAGGCGGGTATGGCATCATCTACGACCAGACCAGCCTGCGCGTTTTCAGCCGCCCCCACGACCAGTACTCCCTGACCACTTACTATTCGGCTGACGGCTTGCCTCTATGGGGACCGGCGGTATCGGTGTTCCTCGCTGCTTCGGGGCCGCTCAGAACGCCCCGGTACCGAACCTGGAGCCTGGGCGCCGAGCGCCGCTTCATTGGCGACCTGTACGCGCGGCTTCAGTACATCGGCCGCCGCGGCCGCGACGGTCTCATGTACTACAACACTGTGATCTCGGGCGCTCTGCCGCTTGAGAAGGTGGCGGCGCGGTACGGGACCTCGATGTTCGACGCCGTCTATTTGCTCGGGAATCTGCGCCGCGACGTTTATGATGCCGTCGAGGTCACCCTGCGGAAGTCGTTTCGCGGACAGTATGAGATCCTGGGGAGCTACACGCGGTCGCGCGCGCTTTCGAACGGCGTCGTCGATATCAGCGTGGACGAGCCGCTGCTCATCACGAGTAACATCGGCCGCATGCCCTGGGATGCACCCAACCGCTTCGTGAGCTGGGGCTACCTGCCCACGCTGTGGCCGAATTGGGCGGTGGCCTACCTGTTCGAAGCACGCGACGGCTTCCCGTTTTCAGTCACCGACGAGGCAGGCCGGATTCAAGGCAAGCTGAACGATTACCGCTTCCCCGTCTTCGCCGAGCTGAACCTGCACCTCGAGCGGCGGTTCCGGTTCCGGGGGAACCGCTGGGCCCTCCGTTTCGGGTTCAACAACATTTTGAACCGCAAGAACCCAAACGTAGTGAACGCCGACAGCAGCTCCCCGCATTTCATGACGTTCTACGGCGGGCAGAGCCGGGCCCTGAACTTCCGCATCCGCTGGCTCGGCAAGCAAGACGCATCGAGTGCGGCAGGACGCGCCGGTGCGCCTCATTTGTGCTTAATTGGTTCCATGCGCCTGCTTGCGCTCTGCACCCTCACGGTTTGCCTGCTGGCGGCGGCCGAATTCCGGCAGCATACCATCGCTTCCGATCTGAAGGGCGGTTACCAGGTGGTTGCCGCCGACCTCAACAAGGACGGCAGGCCCGACCTCATCGCTCTCGCCAGCGGACTCAAGGAACTCCTGTGGTTTGAAAACCCGGGCTGGCAGCGCCACATACTTCTGGCAGGCGTTTCCCGCCCGATCAACCTTGCCGTGTCCGATCCCCGCCCGGACGGCATCCCCATCATCGTGCTCGCCCAGGAATTTTCCATGGACCCCCAACAGAGCGCCGGCATTGTCTCCGTGCTCACCCACACCGGCGACCCGCGGCAGCCCTGGACAGCCGCGGAGATCGACCGCCTGCCCACCTCGCACCGCCTGCGCTGGGCCGATATCGACGGCAGCGGAAGCAAGGTTGTGGTGAATGCTCCGCTGGCCGGCGCCCGCGCCTCCGCGCCCGATTACCGCGACAGGGTTCCCCAGGTCTTCTACCGCCCGGGCACGTGGAAGCGCGAGGTGATCTCGAATGATCTCGCGGGCGTCCTGCACGGCATCTCCATCGTCGACTGGGACGGCGACCGCCGCGACGAAATCCTCACGGCGAGCTTCGAAGGGATCAGCCTGTTCCAATTGGGTGGGAAATGGCGCCGTACGCGGCTCGCCCAAGGCAGCCCGGACGCGTGGCCGAAGTGCGGATCGAGCGAGGTGGCCGTGGGCAGGATTGGCAAGCGCCGGTTTCTCTGCGCCATCGAGCCGTGGCACGGCAACCAGGTAGTGGTCTACGTGGAGCGGCGCGGCCAGTGGGAACGCCAGGTCATAGACGATTCATTCGTCGACGGCCACGCACTGCTCACAGCCGATCTCGATGGCCGCCGCCGCGATTCCATCGTCGCCGGATATCGCGGCAAGGGGCGCAGCGTGTTCATCTACACGGCGGAGGATAACGAAGGGAAGCGCTGGACAAGGCACCCGCTCGATGAGGGCGGGATGGGCGCCGCCAGTTGCGCCGCGGCCGATCTGAACGGCGACGGCAAGCTGGACATCGCCTGCATCGATTCGTCCAGCCTCAAGTGGTACGAAAACATCACGCGGCGCTGAGGCGTCAGGCTCACACGCTACTCCACTGGTTTGATTGCCACCTCGGGCGGCGAGAAAAAGCTCTCGCGCCTTGCACTTTCCCTAGTGGATAAGGTGCTCTTTGTTTTCAAAGCATTATGAAGCTGGCGGGGTGTGGAAAAACCAGGGGGCGGCTTGATGGAGCTAGGTATCATATGATACTGTTTGGGTGGGATGGATGAGCGGCCTCAGCGCCAAGTCCCTTCGAGAACGCTGGATTGCCAATGCTAAGGAGCTGGACGAGAAGGGATATTTTGCGAACTACCCACCGGCACAGCGCGAGGAGGTCCTCAAGAAGGGGTTTCTTGGCCGCTACCCACCGGATCAGGCGATCAGGCTGGCGCGCGAACAGACTGAGCGGGGCCTTGGCTATCGTACACCGCAGTTCAACGACAACATGCGCCAGTACTTCGGGTTGGTTGGTGATGAGGTCCGCGAGAAGTTGCTCGAAATCCTCGATGAGGTTCCGCCCGAATGCTACGAACCGCCGTACGAACTCAACGAACCGCCGGGTTGCCCTTCATTTTTCCATCAAGAGTTCTTGGGCGAGAAGTCTTTTTTAAGTTTCAGATCTCCGGTACCGCCAAGAAGCCAGTGGTTCTCTTTTGGTCCTGCCATCCTCCCTTGTACGGGAAGAAGAGAAAAGATCTATGAAGTGCTTTCAATGCAAAAGAGGCAAGATGGTGAGCCAAGTGACTGAAATGAAGGCTCACATTCGAGGTGAGGAAGTAGCTGTCAGCACCGAAGCATTAGTGTGCAGACGATGTGGCCTGCAAGTGCTGACTGATGAACAGTCGAAGGCCTATACGATTGCGAGCGCGGATGCATACCGCCGGAAGCACAATCTCCTTACAACCAAGGAACTCAAGGAGGCCCGCAAGCGTCTCGGAATGAGCTTTCGAGAGTTTGCTGAATATCTCAAAGTCAGTGAAGCGAGTCCCAAGCGATGGGAGGCCGGCCTGGTTCAAGACGAGGCGATGGACGAATTGATCCGCCTCAAGACAGATCTGTCCACCGCGCGCAAGAATGTTGCGGATTTGGAGGCTAAGTTGGGCTTGAGAGCAACAGCTTCTCAGTCACAAGCAATGGTCTTTCAAATGCCGCGGCGGGAACTTGCCGAATCCCAATGGAGAGCGCGTGGCGCGTCCGTATCAGTCGGCGGGGGCCGATCTGCCCCCGGTTTATGTGGGATACCTGCTACGGCGCTTAGGACTGCTCGTCGGGAATCAGATGGGGTTCACAATAGCACAGGAAAAGAGCCAAGTTCAGGCGGCGCACCGTTTTCAAGTGAGTGCTGAGCTCCAGCAGATCCAACTCCTGGATTGCACGGCAACCCTTTCAGAGTCGGATGGACAACTACAGGGTCAGTTGCGCCTTGGCCTAAAGATGGAAACCGCAGTCCTGAGTGTTTCCGAAAGGAATGCTCGGTTTGCGGTGCGAATTAGCGTTTTTGGTGATCCGATCGATGCCCCGGAGCAGCCGGAACGGCACGGCTTCGAAGTAGCTTGCCGGTATGCTCTGGATTACGAACTTCGCCGCGGCTACACGCCTTCGACTGCGGAACTCGATGCATTCCGGGAGGGAAACGCCATCTTGCATTGCTGGCCCTACTCGCGTGAACTGGTGCAGAATTTGACAGCGAGGATGGGGCTTCCAATTCCACCCTTGCCCCTCTTGCGTTTGGTTCCGAAGGCTTCGCCAAAGACAGCACACAAACGTGCGGCAAAGTCTACGAGAAAAGTGGAAGAAAAGGCTGGCGACTAGGGAGTACCATTCATCCTCGGACCGAGATTCAGGAGGTAGCCCAGAGGGCAGGCCCCCAGGCTACTCCCCTGGCTTGATAGCCACTCGGGGCATGGCAACTTCGGCCGGCCCGAGCAGCTTCGAGTGCAGCAGGAAGTCGCGCACGCGCAGGTACCACTCGCCCCCCGAATTGCCGTGGCCGGGCGGCGACTCGCACCATTTCGTCCGGTCCGCGACACCCGCCTTTTCCAGTAACTCCGCCGCAAGCGCCGTCTTGCCCGCTCTATTTTCGAGCAAGCGGGCGATCGCCACATCCTGGCGGGCGTTGCGCCTGATGAGCCGGCGGACGGTGAGCGGCCCTTCCTCGCTCTCGCCCCCCTGCGTTCCGCACAGGTAAGCATGCAGCACCCTGGCGGCGGTCGCCGACGCGGGGGCTTCCGGCGGAGGTAGCGGCTCAAACGGCCCCTTGGCCGCCGGCGGCGCAATTGCCGAGGAAATCCGCAATTCCATGGGATAGATGACCCAGTGCCCAGCGACGTTCAGTTGCACCTCAAAGCGTGTGCGCCGCACCGGGGACTCCGGCGGCACCCAGAGGTCGAGCCAGACCACGCGGCAAGTCTGCCCCTCGACCTGTTCCGCCGCATCGTCCACGATCTCGCCGTTGTCGGTAATGGTGAGCGGCTCGAGGCCGTCCGGAATGTAGGAATTGTCTCGCTTCACCCAGACGGGCCGGTAGGCGGCCACCTTAACGGCGCCTTCCGGATTCTGCCCGAGAAAGAGACTGTACTGCTGTCCTTCCGGAACCGAAATGACGGCCTGAAACGTGGCGTAGCCGTTGCGAGCGAGCGCGGGCGAAAGCACCTCGCGCGAACGCCCGGCCTTGTCGGCGGCGACAACCGCGCAAAACGGATCCACCCGCTGCAACTCGGTATAAATGCGGACGGACTGCGCCCTGAGGCCGCCGCCGGCAATCACCGCGGCGAGGAACAGGGTTCGGAGCGCCATCCGGCCTATTGTAGTCCCACAGCGGGCCAGATGGCGCTTCTTGGTTTGTATCTCAGGCGAGATTTCAGACGAGGTCGAATTTCTCCTGCTGCAACGTGGCATCACTGATCACGAGCACGGGCCTGCCCAGCACTTCTTCCAATTCTTCGAGGTAGTTGTTATCGCTCGCCTTCAAAAACTTCGCAACTTCGGGGTTGACCCGCAGCGTCACATCGGGGCCTTCCACGGCCCGGGCGATCTTGTGCGCTTCCTGGATGATCTCTCCCACCACCGTCTGCACGCTTTTGACGTAGCCCGCGCCATCGCAGTACGGGCACGGCGAGCAGAGCGTCCGCTCCAGGCTCTGCTTGACGCGCTTGCGGGTGATCGCGACCAGACCGAAATCATTAAACTGAAGAATCTTGTTCGGGGCGCGGTCGGCTCGCATCGCCTCTTCGAGCGCCTGCATGACCTTCTGGCGGTTCTTGCGCTCGTCCATGTCGATGAAGTCAACGACGATGATGCCGCCCAAGTCGCGCAGCCGTATCTGGCGGACGATCTCCTTCACCGCTTCGAGGTTCGTCTTGACGATCGTGTCTTCAAGCCGGTTCGACTTGCCGACGAACTTACCCGTGTTCACGTCGATGGCCACCAGCGCCTCGGTCTGATTGATGACGATGTAGCCTCCGGACTTCAGCCAGACCTTCGGACGCAGCGCCTTTTCGAGTTCCGAAGTCACGTTGAAGGCGTCGAAAATCGGCGTGTCGCGCGTGTACAGTTTTACGCGGCCCACGGTGTTCGGCTGGAACCGTTCGACAAATCGCAACACGGTCTCATAGACTTCCTCGCTGTCCACCCAGATGGTCTTGAACTGCTCGGAGATCTGGTCGCGCAGAACGCGGCTGACAACGTCGAGGTCGTGGTGAATGAGCGCTGGAGCCTTGCGCGCCTCCGCCTTTTGCCGGATGTCGAGCCAAAGATTAAACAGGAACTTCATGTCCGAGGCGATCTCGCTCTCGTCCTTGCCTTCGCCGGCGGTGCGGACGATGTAGCCGCCCGGAATGCCGGTACGGTGGTTCTGCAGGATGCGCTTCAAGCGCTGGCGTTCCTCGTCGGAAGCGATCTTGCGCGAGACGCCCAGGTGCTCGACGGTCGGCATGTAGACGACATAGCGCCCGGGCAGGGCGATGTGCGAGGTGATGCGAGCGCCCTTTTGCCCGAGCGGCTCCTTGGCGATCTGAACCAGAATCTCCTGGCCCTCTTTGAGAAGTTCGGTAATCGAGGGCTGGGGCGGGCGCTCGTGACGCCCCTGGCCGTTCGCCTTCCCGCCAGGAGCGGGTTCGGTCTCGACGGTTTCGCGCGCCGGGGCTTCCTTGACCTCGCTCTCCGCCAGAGCAGCGCGCATCTTCCGGCGCGCCCGCCGGGAGACCCGGTGCGGATACCGGTAGCCCTGCTCCCGGAGCGTGGCCGTGAGGCTTATGGGCATGCGGGCGGGCTCGACCTCCTCCTCGGAGGTCTCCGCCTCAGCGGCGGGGGATTCCGAGGGTGCCTCCTCGGGAACGGCCCCTTCCGGGAAGCCGGCCAGCGGAGCTCCCTCGCTCTCTTCTTCCGGAGCGGTTTCGGACTCCTGTCCGGCTGCCGCTTCGGAAACGCCGGTTTCCGTAACGGGTTCTTCAGCCGCAGCTTCCTCGGCAGCTTCCGGAGTTGTTTCCTCTGTTGCCTCTTCTGCGAGGGCCGCGCCTGGGGTTGTCTCCTCTGCTGCCTCTTCGGCCACTACGGAAGCCTCTTCAGCGGGGGCAGCCTCAACAGCCTCTTTGGTAGCGGGCTCCTCAGCGGCGGCTTGTTCGGCACCAGCCTCTTCGGCAGCGGGTTCCTCAGCGGCGACTTCGGCAGCAGGTTGTTCGGCTGCGGCCTCTCCGGCTGCGGCTTCCTCGGCAGCGGCTTCTTCAACCGCCAGCTCTTCGGCGGCCGGCTCTACGGCAGCAGCTTCTTCCGCGGAGGGCTCTTCCTCGGCCGCCTCTTCGGCAGTCTGCTCGGCAGCGGGTCCCAGGGCCAGAGTCGGATCCTGGGCGGCAATCTCGTCCTCGGTCAAAGACTCGGCGTTCTCGCCCGGTTCCGCCTGCGCGGCAGTCTCTTCGGCCTCTTGAGGTTCTTCCCCGGTTTCATGATTGCTGTATTTGGCCAGGACTTCGCCCGGCAGCACCGGGAACTCTTTTTCGCGTTCCTCAGCTTCGGATTCTCGGCGGGAGCCGCCGATATCGGCAGCGTACTTGGATTCCGGGAACCCGCGGCTGCGCGAGCGGCGGCGGCGCGAACGGCGGCTCTTGCGGTCCCGCCCCTCGTTTTCCTCCGAGCCGGCCTGCGGCGTGGGCGCCTCGACCTGCGGCGCCGCGCTGGTTTCGGCAGGCGCGCCCTTCTCGGCCCGCAGCGCCTTCTCCTCGGCGTTGCCCGCAATCCGGTCGTACTCCTCGTTGTCCTCAAAGAAGTCGGAAACGTAAAGGAAGGCGTCCCGCTCCAGGCCGATATCCACGAAAGCCGACTGCATGCCCGGCAGGACGCGGGTCACGCGGCCCTTATGTATGCTTCCGGCCAACGAATACTCGTTAGCGCGTTGAAAATAAACCTCGACCAGTTGGTCGTCCTCGAGAATCGCCAGCTTGGTTTCGTGGCGGTTCGAAGAGATGATCAGCTCTTTTCCCATGAGTAACTCCGCTCAAATAGGCGGCGAGCGCGGCTGCTCAGGGGACCAAAGGCTTGCGAGAGGGCTTCGACGCCCGCCGGCGATAAGCCGCCCGGCGGTTGGCTTGCAAATCTACGTAATCTTGTTGGGCTCCGGCGACGGAGTCCTTCGTCTCGACATCGCCCGGAACCAGGAAAGCCGGCCGGACCGGCCCAAAGAGCCCGTCCGCGTTGCACTCGGCATTTCCCGCACTGCTAACGAAACAGACTCGCGGAAAACCTCAATCCCGTTGGCCAACCACGTTCGGCCATTCTCAACTCACAAATCGCCAGAGCCTGACACTGTTGACCAGGCCCAGCATCAAGAAAAATGACAACGCGTTGGAGCCGCCGTATGTCATTAAAGGCAATGGAATGCCTGTCACCGGCATGCGGCCAACGACCATCCCGATATTCACCAGGATGTGGAACAGAAGCAACGCAGCGACCCCCATGCAGACGTACATTCCCGAACGGTCGGGAGCCATTTGCGCGTTCTGCACAATTTGCATCAGCAACAGAAAATACAGCCCTAAAATGACCACGACTCCAACGAAGCCGTGCTCTTCGGCAAATGCCGAAAATATGAAATCCGTGTGCGGAACCGGGAGGAACCGGAGCTGCGTCTGCGTCCCCTTGGTCACTCCTCTTCCCCACATTCCCCCAGCCCCAACGGCGATCTTGGACTGGATCACCTGGTATCCGGAGCCTCGGGGATCCTGTCCTGGGTCCAGGAACGTCACCAAGCGAGCTTTCTGATAATCCTTCAGGACAAAATGCCAGCCCAGCGGCACCACCAGCACCAGAATGATGGCAATCGCCACCCAGTATTGCCAGCGCAGGCCGGCCAGCAGAACTCCGATACCCAGGATTGGGAGATAGGTGAGCGCGGTTCCTAAATCGGGCTGCTTCATCACCAGCACCGTAGGCACTGCGACCAAGCCGCCCAATTTCAGCAGATCGCGGCCTTCCACCCGATCGGACTTCAATTCAGTCAAATACCGGGCTACTAGCAATATTATCACCGTTTTGACGAATTCCGATATTTGAAGCTTGAAGCCCGGAAGCTCGATCCAGCGCCGCGCGCCAAAAGCAGAGCCGCCGACCATCAGCACCAGCGCGAGGGCGATAACAGACAGAAAATAAAAGAGAAACGCATTGCTGAGCAGGCTGTGGTAATCGATTTGGGAGACGATCCACATCACCACCAGGCCCCCGGCCACCCAGATGATCTGCTTCCACCAGGCGTCTTCCCATCTCGTATCCCGAGTGGCGCTGTAGATTTGCAGGATTCCGAGGCCGCAGATTAGCAGGGTGATGATGAGCAGGGTCCAGTCGAGGTCGCGAACCGAACGGTAGGTGCTCATGGTGTAACCGCCGGGGCTGCCTCCGGCCCCACGGGACCGAACTGCGGAACAGAGCGCCTCAGCTCAGCCATATGGCTCTGCCGCTGGCGCCGCGCCTTCTTGTCGAAATAGGCCTTGATCACGTCGCGCGCGATCGGGGCGGCCAGCCAGCCGTGCTCTCCGCCCTCCACCAGCACCGCAACGGAGATTTCCGGCGCTTCGCACGGCGCAAACGCCACGAACCACGCGTTGTCCCTCAGCATGCGCCCGAGTGCGCCCTTGGCCGCCTGGTTGGAGATCCGCTGGGCCGTACCGGTTTTCCCGCAGACGCTGATGCCGGGCAGCCGCGCGCGCCCTCCGGTCCCGCCGCCCTCGTTGACCACGCCGTACATGCCCGCCACGATCTTCTGCACAACGGCCGGATCGATCTTGGCGATTCTGGGCTTCTCAACCTTCTCCGGATCCTTCACCAAGTGCGGCCTGTGCCAGACCCCGCCGATGGCGAGCCCCCCGATCGAGTAGGCGAGTTGCAGCGGCGTCACCGTGAGCGCGCCCTGGCCGATCGCTACCGAAATCGTCTCGCCGGCGTACCACTTCTGCCGGAAAGTGCGCATTTTCCATTCGCTGGAGGGGACCAGTCCCGGCATCTCGTTGGGCAAGTCGATCCCGGTCTTGCGGCCCAGGCCGGTCATTTCGGCGTACTTGGCGATGGTGTCGACGCCCATGCGATTGCCGGCGTTGTAAAAGTACACGTCGCAGGATTGAACGATGGCTTTGTGAAGGTCCACCGTTCCGTGGCCGCGCTTCTCCCAACAGCGGAAGTACCGGCCATAGAAGGTAGCGCCGCCGGGGCAGTGGACGCGAAAGTCGTCGTCAATAGCGCCGGATTCCAGCCCTGCCAGGGCCATGATCGGCTTGAAGGTGGACCCGGGGGCGAACTGAGCCTGAATGGCCCGGTTGAGCATCGGATTATCCGGGTTGCTGATCAGTTCCTTCCAATCCGAGGCGCGGATGCCGCCGGCGAACTTGTTGGGATCGTAGGAGGGAGTGGAAACCATCGCGAGAACTTCGCCGTTGCGCGGGTCGAGCGCCACGACGGAACCCGTGTGGCCTTGCATGGCGAGTTCGGCCACCACCTGGACGTCGAGGTCGAGCGTCAACTGGAGGTTTCGGCCCGGCGTGGCTTCCTTGATTCCGAGCACGCTGCGGACCCGGCCGCGGTTGTCCACCACGACCTGGCGCTGGCCGTCCACGCCCATCAGCACGTGGTTATACTCCCGTTCGAGACCCGCCTTGCCGATCACCGCGCCCTGGTCATAGTCGATGAACTGCGGTTCGTTCAGCTCGGCCTCGCTGATTTCACCCACATAGCCGATGACATGGGCGGCCAGCCCGTCCTTCGGGTAGAGGCGGCGCTGGGCGTGGATCAGTTCCATTTCAGGGAACGTTTCCGGATCGCGGTGTGCCTCGACGAAGGCCACCTCACCGGGGGTGAGCTCGCTTTTGATGATGATGCTTTCGTATTCGGGGCGGGAGCTGAACCGCTCGATACGGGACTCGAGCTCTTCGTAGTCCATGTTCAGCCCCAGCGCGATCGTCCGGATGTGTTCGCGCTTCAGGTGCTCGCGCGACAGCAGCAAGCTGTACGACGAGCGGTTGTCCACGATGACGCGGCCGTCGCGGTCTAAAATCTTGCCCCGGGGAGCGAGGATCGGCTGGGACTTGATCCGGTTGCGTTCGGCCGCCTGGCTGTATCTTTCCGGGTCGCGAACCTGGAGCTCCCAAAAACTCGTGATCAAAAACAGGAAAACCCCGACCGCCAGGTACTGGAAAAATGCGATTCTGCCCGCGGCGAACTTTGTATCCTCATCGCGTATGACGGGCGTTAGAGGGTGCGGATCGTCATTATGCAACGAGAGGCTCACGGACTTTGAGGCCTAAGTCCTCTCTTTCAGTTTATCCAAAAAATGAAAAAGTGAGATGCCGACTACGGCATTGAGAAGCGCGATTACCAGCGTGTGGGAGACGTCAAATGGGACCAATTGGCCGAGCAGCGCCCGGGCCAGCACCCAGTAGAAAAACTGGTGGAAACAGTAGAAAAGAAACCCGAGCAAAAACCGGACGACGAAGTGATCGACGTCAAAGCGCATTCCGACGGAAGCGGCGAAATACCCGACCAGCGTTTTGACGATACCGAACATTCCCAGCGGCTGATGGGAAAGGGAGTCTTGAACCAGTCCGATGGCCGCGCCGATGAAAGCGCCGGCTATCTGGTCGCGCCGCATGAGCGCGAAATAGACAGTAACCAGCAGCGGGAGCTCGAGAAACTGAAAGAATTGAAAGAAAAGCGGGACATAAACTTGAAACAAAATCGCAGCCAGCGGGACGGCGATCAGCCCCCAGCGGCGGAACCGTGCGACGCGGCTCTCACGCGCGCTGGTAATGAGGCGGAGGTCGGAAACGTCGCTCATGGCTGCTGGCCCCCGGCGGCAGGATCGGCTTTCGCCGGTGGTACTTGGGCGGGTTGTGGTTTGACGGGCGCCGTGGCGGAAGCGGGCGACGACTGCGCCGGCACGACCCCGGCTACGGGAGCGGACTGCGCCTGCGGAGCGCCGGCGGCGGGTTGGGCTTTAGGCGGCTGCGCTTGAGGGGGCGCGGCGGCGGCAGCGGATTCCGCCGGCTTCGGCTTGGCCACGCCCGGCTGTGCGGCGCCTCCGCGGGCGGGCGGGCGATCCGGGTCGAGATTGAAGTCCGGAGGCCTGGAGCCGGGCAGACCCTGCCCGAACGTATGCCCCTGTGCCTCGGCGATGCGCTGATAGCGCTGGCGAAGGCGGTCCGCGTCGGTTCCGAGGTGAGGAGCCACGGTCCCGGACGCGGCCGAAGCCGTTTCCGGGGTTTCGGGCGGCGGCTGGTAGTGGATCTCGGCGCTGGCTGTTTCGGGTTCGGGGATGGGCTGGTGAACCCCCTCGACGATGACCAGCACTTCCTCGGTCCCGCGCTGCGTTCCGCTGGGGGCGAGGGTGACCTGCATAAACGGGTTGCCGGGGCGCGCGGCGGTGACCCTTCCCACGGGCAAGCCCTTTGGGAAGACGCCGTCGTCGCCGGAAGTGAAGAACCACTCCCCGACTTCCACTTTCTGTTCGTTCTCGATATAGTCCACCTCGCAACTGCTATAGCCGAGGCCGCGAACGGTGCCGTGTACGCGGTGTTTCTGGGAGACGACCCCGGCGGCGAAGGTGGGGTCCGTGACCAGGAGAACCTGTGATGCGGTGGGGTAGGCGGCGACGATCTTTCCGACGATGCCGTCGGGTGTGATGACGGCCATGCCCCGCTTGATGCCGCTGCGTGAGCCGCGGTCGATGAAGACGACGCGCGAGTTGGCGCCAGTGCCGGTGCCGATGACGCGGGCGGGGACCATGCGGGAGGGGCTGCGGGCCTGGAAAAGGCTGAGAGCCTTGACGCGGTCGGCGGTTTCCAGTTCGGATTTCAAATACTGATTTTCGAGTTTCAGCCGGTCCAGTTCCTTTTTGATCTCCAGGTTTTCCTGCCGGGCATTGTGAAGGAGGATGTAATTCTGGAGAATTCCCACCGTATTGCTGCGAACGCCCTCGATAACGCGGGCCAGCGGCGTGACGGCGGTGACGGCCCAGACACGGATCAACCGCACGTCCTCGTTGCTTTTCACCTGATAGGCGAGCAGGATCAGCTGCGCGCAGATGACCAGCAACAGCACCGTGATGTTGCGGTACCGGTTGAGCAGCGAGTCCATTCGACTCCGGGCGTCAACTCCTATTCTATGGAGATTTTACGCAGCAGTTTGAAGTCCGTCAGCATTTTCCCCGTGCCCAGGACGACCGAGGCAAGCGGGTCTTCAGCGATTGAGACGGGCAAACCCGTTTCCTCGCGGATGCGGCGGTCGAGATTCTTGAGCAGCGCGCCGCCCCCGGTCAGGACGATGCCGCGGTCGCTGATATCGGCGCTGAGTTCGGGCGGGGTGCGCTCGAGCGCGACGCGAATGGCGTTCATGATGGTGGCGACGCACTCGGAGAGGGCCTCGCGGATTTCGCTGTCGTCGATGGTGATCGTCTTGGGGACGCCCTCGATGAGGTTGCGGCCCTTGATCTCCATGGTGAGCGGGCGGTCCAGCGGGTAGGCGGAGCCGAGCTGGATCTTGATCTGCTCGGCGGTGCGTTCTCCGATCAGCAGGTTGTACTTGCGCTTGAGGTACTGCATGATGGCGTCGTCCATCTCATTGCCGGCGACGCGAACCGAGCGGGAGTAGACGATGCCGGAGAGGGAAATGACGGCGACGTCGGTGGTGCCTCCGCCGATATCGACGATCATGTTCCCACAAGGCTCGGTGATGGGGAGTCCGGCGCCGATGGCAGCCACCATGGCCTGTTCCACCAGGTGCACTTCGCTCGCCTTCGCGCGATAGGCCGAGTCGACAACGGCGCGCTTTTCCACCTGGGTAATTTCGCAGGGCACGCCGATGACGATGCGCGGGTGGACGAGCATTTTGCGGCCGTGCGCTTTCTGAATGAAGTAATTCAGCATGCGCTCGGTGACCTTGAAGTCGGCGATAACGCCGTCCTTCATTGGGCGGATCGCCACGATGTTGCCGGGAGTGCGGCCGAGCATTTCCTTGGCCTCTTTCCCGACGGCCTCCACCTCGCCGGTGTTCTTGTTGATCGCTACAATCGAGGGCTCGTTGACTACGATCCCTTTACCCTTGGCGTAGACCAGCGTATTTGCGGTCCCCAGATCAATTGCAAGATCTGAGGAAAACAAACTGAAAAGGGAACGAACGTTCATTAGAATGTTTTTACCGCTCCGGAATCGCCCGTTTCGGGCGGCCACTGCCAGACTGCTGTAGTAAAAGACAATGCGCGCGAGCCGGAGTCTGACTCGAAGCGTACCACACGGGATGCCCCCTCGCAAATTGGAACTCAGGATCAGAAGTTGGGGGCAGCGTTGCACGATGCGGGCACGGGGGCTCCCCGCAAGCGGGTAAGTCGCGTAACCCGGCAATCGCTGCGCGACGCCAGGGTATGCCCGCCTTACAAGCTCACGCTTTTTTCGATAGAGTCTTTACTTATGTTCCGAGTTGGACTCTTCCTTATCGCGATCGCAGCCGGCCTGGCGGCGCAGCCGGCCGATGCACTCTACAGGGATTTTCAGAATCCGCCCGGCGAGGCCCGGCCCTTCGTGCGGTGGTGGTGGAACGGGTTGTATGTGACCGAGAGCGAGATACAGCGCGAACTTGACGTCATGAAAGCCGCGGGCATCGGAGGCGTGGAGATCAACTCGATCGAAATGCCGCCTCAGGTCCCACGCGAGAGACTCCGGAACCTCAAGGCCCTGGACTGGCTCAGCCCGGAGTGGAACCGGATGGTTTGGATCGCCGCCGAGGGCGCGCGGAAGCGCGGCATGACGCCGGATCTGATCGTCGGGTCGGGATGGCCTTTCGGCGGGAGATTCCTGCCGCCGGAGGAGCAGATTCAGCGGATTTCGCTGGTAAAGCGTGAGCTGACCGGCCCGCAGCAGTTCCGCACGACCCTGAAGGAACTCGCGCAGCAGCGCGTGGGGCGGCGCCGCGAGAGCTCGGAGGTCGCCACTGAGCCGCGGCTTGCGTTCCTGCGCCTGGTTCCGGCGGGGCTGACGCGCTTCAATCCGGGGACGGACGTGATGGGTTCGGTGAAGCCGGACGGCACGATCGAAATCGCGGTGCCGGAGGGCAAGTACACGCTCTACGGGGGCCTGCACGAGATCGGGTTTTCGCACGTGAAACTCGGAGCTCCGGGCGCGGACGGGCCGGTGGTGGACCATTTCAACGCGAAGGCGGTGAGGAAATACCTGGACCGGCTGTCCGCCACGCTGGGTCCGGCGCTGGGCGGGAAGCTGGGCAACCTGCTCCGGGCGATGTTCGTGGACAGCCTGGAACTCGACCGCGCCAACTGGACGGGCGATTTCGCGGCCGAGTTCGAGAAGCGGCGCGGCTATGCGCTGGCGCCGTATTTGCCCTTCGTGCTGGACAGCGATTCGGATGTGCCGGAGGGCGAGTTCGCCGATACCGTGCGGCGGGCGCGGTACGACTTCGTGCTGACGCTGATCGAGCTGTTCCGGGAGCGGTTCATCAAGACCTACATCGACTGGTGCCATGAAAACGGGCTGCGCGGGCGTATACAGGCCTACGGGCGTGAGACGCATCCGCTCGAAGGCAGCATGCACGTGGACCTGCCAGAAGGGGAAAGCTGGCTCTGGGGCGAGGAAGACCGAATCGTGCCCATGCCAACGGTGGTGAACAAGTACGTCTCTTCGGGCGCTCACCTGGCGGGAAAGCGGCTCGTCAGCTTCGAAGCGATGACGAACGCGGTACCCGTGTTCCGGGAAACGATGGAGGATTTCAAAATCGGACTCGACATGAGCCTGCTGACGGGCGTGAATCACCCGGTGCTGCACGGGTTCAACTACACGCCGCCCGAGGCAGGGTTCCCGGGCTGGGTGCGCTTCGGTTGCTACTTCAACGAAAAGAGCCCGTGGTGGCCGTATTTCCGCCTCTGGGCGGACTACTCGGCGCGGATGACGGCGGTGCTGCGGCAGACAACCGCGACAGCGCAGGTGGCGATTCTCGGCCCGCGGGCGGATGAGTGGTCGCGCGCAGGGATGCTTTATCAACCGTTCCCGGAGGTGTACGTGCCCTGGTATCACTACCATCTCTGGGAAGCGCTGCAACAGAACGGCGTTCAGACGGATTACGTGAGCGAGAGCGTGTTGCAGGAGGCGAAGTTTGCCGGCGGCGAAATCCGGTATGGGGAGCGGCGATACGAGGCCATCATCCTGATGGATGTCGAGTCGCTGGAGCCGGCCACGGCGCTGGCGCTGGAGCGGTATGCAAAGGCGGGCGGCAAGATCGCCTTCGTGGGACGGCAGCCGAGCCGTTCACCGGGATTGCACAATGCCGCCGAGAAGGATGAATGGGTGCGCACGCACATCGCGGGGGCGCTCGAAGCGGGCCGAGAGCGCGTGGCTGTGGTTCCCGCGCCCGAGCGGAAAGTGCCTGCGGCGCGACCGAACGAATGGAACCGCCTGGGGATGCCGCTGGCAGAGAGGGAAAACCTGCTGGCGTGGTCTGCGGAATTGTTGAAGCGGTTTGCGATCACGCCTGCGGTTCAGATGTCGAAGACCAGCCCCTGGGTTTCGCACATCCATCACCAGCAAGGAGCGCGCGATCTGTTCTTCTTCGCCAACACGAGCCGGAGCGAGGAGGTCCAATTCGAGGCCGTGCTGCCGGTGGGGAACAAGAGCGCGTGGGAGTGGGACCCGTTCACGGGAGAGCGGCGGCCCTATCCGCAGCAGGGGAACCGGGTAGCGATCCGGCTGGGGCCGGCGGAGTCCCTGCTGCTGGTATTCGAGCCGGGCAGCGCGGGCCGCGGGGCGGCGTTCGCGCGCGTGCGGCGCGGGGCGCAAGCGATCCCCGTGAAGACGGTATGGCGGGCGCGATTCGAACCGGTGAGCGGAGAGCCCTTCGAGAGGACGTTTAACGAGCTGATCGATATCGGCAAGGCGAGCGATCCGGCGCTGGCCGCGTTCGCGGGCGTCGTGGTCTACCGGGCGGAGTTCGATGCCGGCGACGCGCGCCATACGGTGCTCGATCTCGGGCGGGTGCATGGTGTTTCCGAGGTGACTTTGAACGAGAAGCCGCTCGGAGTGCGGTGGTACGGGCGGCATCTTTACGATGCCCGCGGCGTGCTCCGGCAGGGAAGCAACCGCCTGGAAGTGAAGGTCACGACGATGCTGGGGAACTATGCGAAGTCGCTGGCGCCGGTCGACCCGGTGGCGAAGCGCTGGGCCGCATGGTTCCCTCCGATTTCCGCTGGACTGGTTGGGCCGGTGGAACTGGCGGAGGCGGGAAACTGATCAACCGCGGCAGAGCTTGATATCGTCGCGGTCTTCGGAAATTGGCGGCGCGGCGGTAAAACGGGACACGAACTGGCGGTGGAGCAGTTGCGTGGAGAGGATTCCGGCCAGCGCCATTTCGTCCGTTTCTCCTATGGCCGCGCCGGTTGAGACCTTGCGCACAAGCTGTTCGACTGCTCCCGGGCGGAACAGGCCGGACGACTTGATTTCTTCGGGCGATAGCAGCTCGCGCACATAGTCCTGCAACGGCGCAGTGAAGAAACTGCGCTGGATCGGGGCGCGGTAGGGGCGCTTTGGCCGCTCCCAGAGGCGGTCCGGGAGGCATTCCTTTCCCATGCGCCTGAGCAGGCGCTTGTCCTTCAAGCCTTGCAGCTTCAGATTCGAGGGCAGGCTGTTGCAGAACTCCACCAGGCGGTAGTCGAGGAAGGGCATGCGCGATTCCACGGAGTGGGCCATGGCCACCCGGTCGCCCTGCGAGCAGAGAAGGTACTCGGAAAGAAAAATCGTGCTTTCCAGGTACTGCGCCCGCTGGAGCGCTCCCCAGGTGGAGAACAGCTCGGGCAAACGGGGTTCGCCGTCGCGCGCGGCCTCCGCCGCACAGGCGACGTACTCGGAAAAGAACCGCCGGCTGCGGGCGTTGTTCCGCCAGCGGACCAGGTGCGAGTAGTGGGGCGAATCCACTTCGGTAAGGCCAGTCCGGAAGAACGCGGCAAGGAAGGCGGGGCTGGTCTTCGCCATTCCGGGGATGTCGGCGTAGAGGCGGCGCAGCAGCAGCGGACGCAAAGCGGATTCCGGCCGGCGCGCCCAGAAGCGGCGTATGGCGGCTTCCTTAAAGATGTCGTAGCCGGCCAGTACCTCATCGGCTCCTTCGCCGGTCAACACCACCTTGAAACCGCAGTTCCGCACGAGCTCGGAGAGCAGGAACATCGGGGCCGGGGCGGTGCGGGTGGTTGGCGTTTCCGTGTGCCAGATCACCTGAGGGAAGGCGCGCGCGATGTCGGCGTGAGTGGCTCGGACGATCTCGTGCCGCGTGCCGAGGAAGCGGGCCATGCGGAGCTGGAATTCGCTCTCGTCGAAGTCGGGATCGTCGAAGGCGATCGAAAACGTGGCCAGCCGCCGTCCGGCGCGCTCGGCGACGAGCCGGGTGATGATCGAGGAATCCAGGCCGCCGCTCAGGTAAGCGCCCACGGGGACATCGGACCGCAGGCGGATGAGGGTGGCGTCGGTCAACAGGTCGCGGAAGCGCTCGAAATATTCGTCCGCCCGTCTGCCTTCGGCCGGGGTCGCTGTTTCGGCCTCGGGCGGAAACGAAACACTCCAGTATCGTTTCGGTTCTGGTAAGCCGCAGGGGCGGAGTTCAAGGAAATGGCCGGGCGGAAGGGCGCGGATGTTTTGGAATGCCGTTCGTCCCGGCAGCGGGCTCCAGTAGGTGAAGACCTGATCCAGCGTGACGGGGTCAATTTCGGCCGTCATGCCGGGATACGCCAGCAGCGCCTTGATCTCCGAGGCGAACAGAAATGTGCCGTTTTTCTCCGTGTAGAAGAGCGGGCGGATGCCCATGCGGTCGCGTGCGAGAAAAAGGCGCCGGTTGCGCGCATCCCAGATCGCGAAAGCGAACTGCCCGTTGAGGAGGTGGAGGCAGTCCGGGCCGTGCTCTTCGTAAAGATGGAGCAGAACCTCGGTGTCGCTGCTGGTGGTGAAGCGGTGGCCGCGCTTCTCCAGGTCCGGCCGGAGCTCGACGTAATTGAAGATCTCGCCGTTCAGAACGATCCACAGCGAGCGGTCTTCGTTGGCGATGGGCTGCTGGCCGGAACTGAGGTCGATGATGCTGAGGCGCGCGCTGCCGAGGGTGGCTGCGGGGTCCTGGTAGATGCCGAACTGGTCGGGACCGCGGTGGCGGATCATGCCGAGCATCTGGCACATGATGCGCTGCTGCCCGGTGGAATCGGACGCGCCGCTGGAGATAATTCCGGCTATGCCGCACATGAAAAGGCTGTACTTTTTGTGTAACTTACAATCGTAAGCTTGTCAATGAAATTTTTTTCACCACTGGAAACAAAGGGTTTGGGATTCTTGCTTGACCTGCGGGCCTGGCGCCCCCAGGGCGGTCTTGTTGGCTCAGAACCCCCGGGCGGGGCGAGACTGTATACATGCAAATTCTCGGGCTGGCCGATGATCTGACCGGCGCGCTGGAGATTGGCGCGAAGTTTGCCGGGGCCGGGCTGCGGACGCTGGTCACCACCGAGCTGACGCTGTGCCCGGCCGGATGGGAAAGCCACGAAGCCCTGGTGATCGATACTGAGACGCGGCACGTTGCGCCGGAGGAGGCGGCGGCCCGGGCAAGAACGCTGGCATCGG
Source organism: Acidobacteriota bacterium (assembly GCA_029776225.1). Taxonomy (GTDB): domain Bacteria; phylum Acidobacteriota; class Terriglobia; order Bryobacterales; family Bryobacteraceae; genus Fen-330. The sequence continues at coordinate 260,329 of JAKOTR010000011.1, forward strand.
CCGCGCGCGAGCGGGGCGTGGGCATCGTCTGCAAGAAAACCGATTCGACGCTGCGCGGCAACATCAGCAGCGAGCTGGGGGCACTGCTCGATGCGTTTCCGGGAACGCCGGTATTGTACGCGCCCGCCTATCCGGCGATGGGGCGGACGGTGAAGCGCGGCGTCCTGTTCGTGAACGGCGTGCCGGTGAGCGAGACGGCGTTCGGCCGCGAACCTCTGAATCCGGTGCGGACGAGCCATATCGGCGAGCTGCTTGCCCCTGTGCCGGTGAAATTGATGGAGCGAGCGCTGGCGCCCGAAGGGCCGTTCGTGCATGTATACGACGGCGAAAGCGACGCGGACATCGCGGCCGTTGCACGCTTATTGCAGGGAGTCGACGGCGTGCGGCTGGCGGCGGGACCGGCTGCACTTGCGGGGGAGATAGCGGCCCTGGTTTCGCCGGGCGGGCGGCGGACGCCGGCGGCGTGGCCCGTCATCGCGGACTGCCTGGTGGTGAACGGGAGCCTGCACGCTGCTTCGCGCGGGCAGGTACAAAAAGCGCTGGAAAGCGGTTGGCCATGCGTTGCGCCGGGCGCGTACCGTTCGGGTTGGGCCGTGCTCGAAACCCGGGAGAGCGCCGGAGAGCGGCCCGGAGTCGAATTCGCCGCGCGCCTGGGGGAGGCGGTGAGCCATACTATGAAGCGGGCGCGGCTGGAGGCGCTGGTGGTGTTCGGCGGCGACACGGCCTGGGGCGTTCTGCGTGCGCTCGGGTTTTCCGCGCTCGAGCCGTTGGGGGAGGTGCTGCCCGGGGTTCCGGTTTCTCAAATAAGAGCCGGCGGGCGCGCGCTCTATCTCATTACTAAGGCCGGCGGATTCGGCCCGCCCGAGTTACTCGGCAACTTACGCCTCAAACTAAGTGGAGAGTCCAGGGAATGATCATTGGTGTGACCGCGGGAGATGCAAGCGGGATCGGTCCGGAGATTTTGCTGAAGGCGTTCCGCGGCGGCGAGATCGGGTATCCGGTGGTGGTGTTCGGCGACCTTTCGGCGCTGGAGTATTACAACGAGCTTTTGGGCCTGAATGTGGAGTTCCGGGCAATCAGCCGCGCATCCGGCTATCAGGAAGGCGCGCTCAACGTGATCGACCACAAGCTGCTGGCCGGAAGCGATGTGACGCCGGGCAAACTGAACGCGAAATCGGGGCGGGCAGCGCGCGAGTACGTCATCAGCGCCGCGAAGGCAGCGCTCGCGGGTGAGATCGCCGCGATGACCACGCTCCCGATGAACAAGGAAGCCACGCAGCTTTCCGATCCGCATTTCACCGGGCACACGGAACTGATCGCTGAAGTGTGCGGGGTGAAGGATGTCACGATCATGCTGGCGTCCGAGCAACTCATTGTGACGCACGTGAGCACGCACGTGTCCCTCACCGAAGCCATCGCGCGCGTGAAGAAGGAGCGCATTCAAACCATTCTGCGGATGACGTGCGAGGCGCTGCGCCGGCTGCGGGACAACCCGCGCATCGCGGTGGCCGGGCTCAACCCGCATGCCGGCGAGAACGGCCTGTTCGGTGAGGAGGAAATCCGGGAGATCCGCCCGGCGGTGGAGTGGGCGCAGGCGCAGGGGCTGCCTGTTGAGGGCCCGTTCCCGCCGGACACCGTCTTCTACATGGCGGTGCGGCAGAAGCGCTTCGACGCGGTGGTGTGCATGTACCACGACCAGGGCCACATCCCGCTCAAGCTGCTCGATTTCGAGGGAGGCGTGAACGTGGCGCTCGGGCTGCCGATCGTGAGGACTTCCGTGGACCACGGGACCGCCTTCGACATCGCCGGACGCGGCGTGGCATCGACCGCGAGTTTCATCCGCGCGCTCGATTTCGCGGCCAGGCTGGCCGGGCAGCAGGCGCACCGGTAGCCGAGGCTTCCGGCGGAGGTCGCCCTGTCCCGCCCGAAGATGGCAGCAGAATTGCCTACCACCCCGATTCTGGACAGTTTGGGTGTTTTTTGCCCGCCAGGCTGCGAAAAAAACGCATAGTACGTGAAGAAACTTCCTGGTACGAGGCCGGATCCTATGCGACGGTTGCTTCTGGTTCTGATGTGCGTGCTCATTGCGGCGGTTCCGCTCAGAGCGAAGCAGAAGGGAAAAGGAAAGGGCGAGAGCGGGGTAGTGGTGCGGTTCCGCGTGGAGGATGTGCGGGAAATCAAGCGCTATTACAAAGGCCGGCCATCCGGGCTGCCGCCGGGACTGCAAAAGAAACTGCGGCGCGAAGGCAGGCTGCCTCCAGGGTGGGAGAAGAAGATGGTCTGGTTTCCGGAAGAGCTGGAGCGGCGCCTGCCGCCCCTCAGGCCGGGACTCCGCCGCGGGTTGTTTGAGGCGCAGGCGGTGATCTGCGACGAGCGGACGGGCTTGATCCTGGACGTCGCCACCGTCTTCGACCCCTGAAATCCCCGTGCGGCGCGCTTACCGCGCGGTGTATCCGCCGTCGATGACGAGTTCGCTGCCGGTGACGAACCGGGATTCGTCGGAGGCGAGATAGACGATCCCCCAGCCGACATCGTCGGGTTCGCCGATCCTGCCGAGCGGATGCAGGCTTTCGATTTGGGCGCGCATGGATTCCACGTCCCCGCGGTCAGCGGCATACTTTTCGACCATGGGCGTCCAGATGAAAGCCGGATGGATCGAGTTCACGCGGATGTTGTCTGCTGCATAGAGGAGGGCGTCGTTCTTGGTCATCAGACGGACTGCGCCCTTGGATGCGTGATAGGGCGGCAAGTCGCCCCCGCCGACGATTCCGTAAATGGAAGAGAGATTGATGATGCTGCCTCCCCCGGCGCGCTGCATGTAGGGGATAACGTGCTTCGTACAATAGAAGGGGCCTTTCACATTCACGGTCATCACCCGGTCCCACTCGTGTTCCGTAATTTCGTGGGTGGGCTTATCCACGCCGCTGATGCCCGCATTGTTCACCAGGACGTCGATTTTGCCGAAGGTCCGCGCGATTTCGCCGAGCACCTTGGCGACTTCGGTTTCGACGGCGACATCCATGCGCCAGAACCGCGCTGTTCCGCCGGATTCGGCGATCTGCTCCGCCGCGCGGCGGCCTTCCGTTTCCAGAACGTCCGTCAGGGCGACGGTGGCTCCCTCCTGAGCCAGAAGCCGGCAGGCCGAGCGTCCGATGCCCAGTGCGCCGCCGGTGACAACACAGACTTTGTTCTTGAGGCGGTCCATATGTGAGGGAAGGCACGCGCTGTTCCAAAGCGGCCGCTGAATCGGCTCGAAACGTGCAAGACATCACTGCATGGCCGATTGCGAAGCTGGCCGGGAGTGTTGAGTGGGTGATCTTCAGAGGGGCTGCCGGGGTTGCGGCGGCAAGTACAAAGATTGCAACGGGGCGGTGAACGTTTTGCGCCGGTTTGCGGACTGGGAAGATCTTGCGGCGCACTGCGACGAGGAGACGATCGTCGGGTGGGTGAATGAGCTCGCCGACCGGCGGTCGGAACGCGCGCGCGCCGCAGCCGGCCTGGCGGAACCGGGCAACGGCACTCGCTACTAACGGACCGGTTCGGTGGTGGTGGCGCCCTGCCGCCCGATGAGGAGGTGGCGCTCCCCTTCCACGTTGCGGCCCAGGCGGACGTAGACTCTGCCGAGAAGCAGATGAGCGGCCCAGTGCTGCGGGTCCGCGTGGACGGCCTTTTGCAGATGGGAAGCGGCTTCCTCCAGCCGGCCCTCATGGAATAAGACCCTGGCGAGTTCGAAGTGTCCCCGGGAGGAATTTGGGAAGCGGCTCAGGTGGTCCTTCAGCGGCGCGCGAGCCTCTTCGTGCCGTCCCTGGTGAATCAGGAATACGGCGTAGTCCAGACGCGGATCGTCGATTTCTCGTAAGCCGGCCGGAGCGGAGCGGATCGCGTTGAGAAAAGACTTTTCCGCTTCCTTGTCCCGCCCGAGTGCCGCGAGCGCGAGGCCCAAGCCGCGCTCTACGAGCCACCGGGATTCCCGGGGGCCGTACCGCAGGGCCCGCTCAAACGCCTGGACGGCGGGCTCGAACCTGTTTTCCGTGTAAAGATTGCGCCCGTAGTAATAACAGGCGCCCTCGAGCTTCGGGTCCAGCTCGCAGGCCTTGCGCAACGGCGCTTCCGCCAGTTCGAACTGGCTTTGAGCGGCGTAGGCGGCTCCCAGCATTTTCCAGTAGAGGGCGTTGGAGGGGGCCAGATCCGCGGCGCGCTCAAAGCTCCGGGTGGCGGAATCGTAGCGTCCCGTCCGGAAGTAGAACATGCCGAGGGCGTGATGCGCTTCGGCGGAGTTGGGATTCCGCTCTGTCCTTCGGATCAGTTCCTGTTCCTGACCGGCGGGGTCAAGGGCAAGCGCGACCGCAAGGAATGCGACGCGCAGCACGTCACACCCCTGCGAGACCGAGTTCGGCGGCACGCTCCTGCATGGCGCGGATGCAGAAGTCGATGTGCTCGTCGAGTTCGATGCCGAGTTCGGCGGCGCCAGCGACGATGTCCGAGCGGTTGACGGAGCGGGCGAAAGCCTTGTCCTTCATCTTCTTGCGGACCGATTTCACGTCCACCTCGGCGAGGCTGCGGTGCGGTTTGACGAGCGCCACGGCGGTTATGAAGCCGGCCAGTTCGTCGCAGGCGAACAGGGCTTTTTCGAGCGGAGACACTCGTGGGACGCCGCTGTAATCGGCGTGCGAGAGAATTGCGCGGCGGATCTCCTCGCTGACGCCGCGGGCGGCCAGGATCGGTTCGCCTTTCAGGGGGTGATCCGGCGCTTCGGGGTGGACCTCCCAATCGAAGTCGTGCAGCAGGGCGGTGACGGACCATTTGGTCTCGTCCTCGCCGAACTTGCGGGCGTAGGCGGCAAGGCAGGCTTCGACGGCGAGAGCGTGCTTGCGCAGGTTTTCCGACTTGGTGAACTCGCAGAGGATCTGCCAGGCCTCATCCCGGGTCATGTCCACAGCATACAGCAAGACTGCCCGCGCGAGGCGAGCCGCTGTGTTATGATTGATGGAGTTAACCCGTGGGCCTGTGGCGCAGTTGGGAGCGCGCTTCCATGGCATGGAAGAGGTCGAGGGTTCGAATCCCTCCAGGTCCACCAGATTCTCCCTTCTGCTTCTGAATTTCGGTCATCTGGAGATCGGGCAGGCCGCACAGGATCTCTGATTTGGTCAGAACGTATCTCCCAAGATTGTTTTCTAAATCTGGGATCAAGGCCTGCCCCCCGATCTTGATCAAGAGCCAGCCGACCTGCCCCTGTCCTTGATCTAGAGCCCCTCTTGTTGATTAAGAGCCCTCGAACGCGGCGCGGAGGGTGGCTACATCGAGCTTCTTCATTGGCAGGAACGCTTGCGTCAAGCGATCCACGCGCTCCTGGTCGCCTGAGCACATCATTGCGTTGAGTTCGTCTGGACCGATCTGCCAGGAGACGCCGAAGCGGTCCTTTACCCAGCCGCACATCTCTGCTTCCGGGACCGCCGAGAGTTTTTCCCAGTAGTAATCGATTTCGGCCTGGTCGCGGCAGTTCACGACAAACGAGATCGCCTCGTTGAAGCGAAAGCCGTGGTCGAGCCCGCTGTCCATCGCGGCGAACCACGTGCCGCCGAGACGGAAGTCGGAGAACATCACGGTACCCTCGCGGTGGGGAGCCATCCCAGCCGAGTATCGCGCGAGCTGGCCGGGCTGCGAATCGGGAAACACCGAACGATAGAAAGCCCCGGCCTCCTCGGCCCGGCCGCTAACCTCACCCGTGAACAGCAACGCCGGCGTTATGAAGGGCCGCGGATCGCTCTCCGGCTTCGACAGAATGAGCTGCCAGGACAACCCGTAACGGTCCTGAATCCAACCGTAGCGGTCGCTGAACGGGTATGCCTCCAGCGGCATCAGCACCTTGCCTCCTTCAGCGAGCCTGTCCCACGCGGCATCGAGGCTGGAGCGCGCCGCGGGGTCGCGCCCGGGATCGAAGTTCACCATGAAGGAGATGGAGGGATTGAACCGGAAGAACGGACCCGCCGAGATTGCCATGAACCTCTGGCCGTTCAGGCGAAAATACACCAGCTCGCAATCTCCCGATGGTGTGTTCCGAAGGTGCGCGACGTGATCGACTGAAGAGCCGGGGAAGACGGAAGTGTAAAATCGGGCCGCCTCCAACGCTTCTTTGTCAAACCACAGATGAGGGACGATGGAAGGGGCTGTCGTCATTGTTGTCTCCTTCAGTGCTGCGTTTCTGCGGAGGACTCGATCGTCACCATCCACATCACGCCGAAGCGGTCGAACAGCATGCCGAAGCACGGTGAAAAGAACGTCCGCCCCATCGGCATCACGATGCGGCCGCCCTCGGCCAGAGCATCGAACGCGCGCCGCGCTTCAGGCTCGCTGGGATACTGCAAGCTCAGGCTGAAGCTGCGGAATGCGCCTGCCTCCGGCGGCACACCGTCGCTCATCATCACGCGCGCATCCCCGATCCGAAGGCTTGCATACAGCAGTTTCTGCGGACCGCCGGGCGGCATGTGCTCGGGCGGCACGGGATCGGGGCACTCGGCGTACCGCATCTTGGCTTCGACCTTCGCTCCGAGCGCGCGCTCGTAAAACGCCAGCGCCTCCTCGGCGTTGCCATCAAAGATCAGGTAGGGTTCGATTCTCACCAGCCGGTCTCCTTGCGTGCTGAACAACCCAGTCGTTATACAACCACGATGGCGGCCAGCCTCTCTGGAGTCAAGTAAAAAGTGATCTGTCCGGCGGGGGGCGCGGACTTGTCCCCACGTGCTGGGCGGTGGTATCAAGTGTTGGGAACAGTCATGATATCTGCCATCATTCTGATCAACGCGGAGCAAGGGCGAGTGCCTGAAGTGGCGCAGGCGCTCATCGATCTGAAGGGCATCACCGAGGCGTACTCGGTCGCCGGGCCGTATGACCTCGTGGCCATCGCGCGCGTGCGCCAGCACGAGGAGTTGGAAGAGCTGGTGGCCGGGCGCGTTCAGAAGATCCCAGGCATCGAATCCACGAACACCCTCATTGCCTTCCGCGCGTACAGCCAGCGGGATCTCGAAGCGATGTGGGATATCGGCAACGAAGAGGCGGTGCTCTGAGCCCGCTAGTCCCCGGCCAGACCGGGGATTCCGCCCAGCGTGGGGGCGAGGCGGACCGCTCGCAGGATCGCTTCCGAGACGGCTTCGGCGGCGGCGATTCCCAGCGCGTTGAGGTCGGCCCGGCGATCCCCCAGCGAAAGGGCGATGACGAGATCGCCATCCACCATGGTGTTTACCGGGTTGACGGTGCGCGCCATTCCGATCTGGGCCTGCTGGGCGAGTTTCCGCGCTTCGATACGATCCAGGCGGGCATTGGTGGCCACCACGGCAAGGGTAGTGTTCTCGCGGGTGAAACCGGGACGGGCGCCACGCTTGATCTCGGCGGCTGAATCGGCAAATTCAAGGCCTTCGGGCGAGCGGCGCGCGCCGGCGACGATCCTGCCTGTCTTCGGGTCGATGACGTCTCCGAAGGCGTTGACCACCGCAAGCGCGGCCACCACCACGCCCTCATAGGCGCCTTCGAGCGCGACAGCAAACGAGCCGATCCCCGCCTTCATGGCCCGTTCCATGCCGAAAAGCTTGCCGACCGTGGCCCCGGTGCCCGCTCCAACCGCGCCCTCCCGCACCGGATCGCTGGTTGCGGCGGCAGCGGCGGCCTCGCCCATTTCGCGGGTTGGGCGCACGTCCGCCCTGCCGATGGCCAGATCGTAGATGATGGCGCAGGGCACAATGGGCACCCTGGCCGCGCGCGTCTCAAAACCGATCCCCTTCCGCTCGAGATAGCGGCGGACGCCGGAGGCCGCTTCCACGCCGAAGGCGCTCCCGCCGGCCAGCACGACCGCGTGAACGCGCCCGGCGACGTGGCCGGGTTCGAGGACGGAAAACTCCTCGGTCCCGGTGGCCGAACCGCGGATGTCGGCGCCCGCAACCGCGCCCTCTTCGCAGAGTATGGCCGTGCAGCCTGTAAGCGCGTCGTAATCGGAAGCGTGTCCCACGCGGAGGCCCGGGACAGCAGTCAGGCCCTTCACGATCTTAAACCCCGCAAGCTGTATGTTACCATCGGGATACGGGAAGAGAGTGAGGACGGTTTGCTAGATATCCTGAAATTTCCCGCTCTGCGAGTTCAGGAGTTCTACATACTGGCGGGCCGGGCCCTGCGGAACATTGTCCGAGGACCTCATTACGCCTCCGATATCTTTATCCAGATGGACATCATCGGGGTGGGAAGTCTGCCGATCGTCTTGATGACCGGCTTCTTCACGGGCGCGGTCATGGCGATGCAGATGGCCAAGGCGCTCATGCAGTACGGGGCGGTGGGGCAGACCGGGCAGGTGGTGGCGATCACGCTGGTCCGGGAACTGGGACCGGCGTTGACGTCGTTGATGGTAGCCGGACGAAACGCATCCGGGATGGCCAGCGAACTGGGCTCGATGAAAGTAACCGAGCAGATCGACGCGATGCGCGCGCTCGGCACGGACCCGATCCAGAAGCTGGTCACGCCCAGGCTGATTGCGACCTGCACGGTGCTGCCGCTGCTGACGATTATCGGGGACTTCGTCGGGATATTCGGCGGCTTCGTGATTGCGTATTTTGTGTTGAACCAGGCGGCGAGCCAGTACTGGAATTCCGCCTGGCAGGCTTTGGATTACAGTGATATCGCGCAGGGATTGATAAAGCCGTTCGTGTTCGCGTTCGCGATCGCGCTGGTAGGCTGCTACTACGGGCTCACCACAACCGGCGGCACGCAGGGGGTAGGCCGCTCGACGACGCAGGCTGTAGTGGTCTCCTCGGTGCTGATATTCGTTCTGACGTTTTTCATCACAAGGATTTTTGTAAGCTTGTAGCTCCGGATGTCATCTCCTGGCCAGCGTCAATCCGTCCTGCGGTTTGAGCGTGTGACGGTGTCATTCGATGAGCAAAAGGCGCTTGACGATGTCTCTTTCGAGTTGCGGCAGCGGGAATCTCTGGTGGTGTTCGGGGCGGCGGGCAGCGGCAAGACGACGCTGCTGAAAACCGCGCTCGGGCTGCTGAAACCCGATTCCGGGCGGGTTTTCGTGTTCGGCCGGGACATCACGGACCTGAAGGAGCAGGATCTGTTCCGCATACGGAGCAATATCGGCATGCTGTTCCAGGAGGGTGGGCTGTTCGATTCGCTGACGATCGAAGAGAACGTGAGCTATCCGCTGGAGAATCTGAACGGCTTCCACCTGACGGAGGAAGAGCGGCGCGCGCGGTCGGAGGAGGCGCTGCGGTTCGTCGAGCTGGAACACACGCTGGACAAGTTTCCGAGCGAGCTGTCGGGAGGCATGCGAAGGCGGGTCGGGATCGCGCGCGCGATCGTAACCGAGCCGAAGCTGGTGCTCTATGATTCCCCGACGGCGGGGCTGGACCCGATCACGGCCTTCACCATCGTGGCCTTGATCGTGAAGCAGAGAGACCTGAGGGGAGCGGCGACGGTGATGGTGACGCACCGCTACCAGGACGCGCATTTTCTGGCTACGTCGCGGTACCGTCCGGAAACGGACCAGATCGAGACGGTTTCCCCGACGGACAACGACGTTGAAACCACGTTCCTGGTTCTGCGTGACGGCCGGCTGGTGTTTCAGGGGACGCTGGCGGAATTGGAGGCATCGAGGGACCCGTACGTGGAGAAATTCGTGAAGCGCGAAGAGTGAGCTTATGCCGGCAGCAAAGAAAGTCCGTTGGGCGCAGTTGCGGGTAGGAGTGATGGCGACCGCAGCCATGGTCATCCTTGGCGTGCTGATCTGGCTGTTCACGTCGCAAAAGCCCATCTGGCAGAGTCACGCAACGATCTACACGTACATGCGGGATTCGGCCGCGCTGGCTAAAGGCGCGCCGGTCCGCCTGAACGGGATTCTGATCGGACAAGTGACGGCAACGGAGCTGTCGGGGCTTCGGGATCCAAACAAGGTCGTGCGCGTGGTGATGGAGGTGCAGCGCGACAGGCTCAACGATATCCCCATCGATTCCATGGCGGAAATCAGCGCGGAAAACGTGCTCGGGACCAAGTACATCAACATCATGCAGGGGACCAACCCGGAAAAGATCCAGCCGGGGGGCGAGTTGCCCAGCGTACCCACCGCCGAGATCGAAGACCTGGTGAGGAAAGGCTTCGGCCTGTTCGATTCGGCGCAGGCCATCCTGAACCGGGTGGACAAAATCGTGAGCCAGGTGGAAGCGGGAGAAGGCAACGTCGGCAAGTTTCTCAGCGACGAGAAGTTCTACCGCGAGTTGGTTGCCACGGTAACGGAGCTGCGTAAGTTGACCACCACCATCGGAAGCGGCCACGGAACGCTGGGAAAGCTGCTCGCCGACGAGACGCTTTACAACGAGACGAGCGCGACCGTGAAGCGGCTGAACGAATTGCTGGCCGGACTGCAAAAGGGCGAGGGTACGGCGGGGCAGTTCCTTCAGAACCCGGCGCTGTACAACGAGGCGCGAGCCAGTGTCGCGGAACTGCGAACCCTGATCGCCGGCCTGAACGCGGGCCAGGGGACGGCGGGAAAGCTGTTGAAGGACGAAGCCGCCTACCAGCAGATTCAAACGGTGCTGGCCAAGCTGAACAACACGCTGGACCGGCTCAACGCGGGCCAGGGAACGCTCGGCCAGTTGATCGTGAACCCGGAACTTTATACTTCGATTCAGGGGCTCACCACCGAGCTGCAAGCGCTGGTGAGGGATGTTCGCCAGAATCCCAAAAAATACCTGAGCATCAAGCTGGGCCTGTTCTAAACCTTGCCGAAATACCTCATCGTCAACGCGGATGATTTTGGCTTTACGCGGGATGTGAACGCGGGAATCATCGAGGCGTTCCGCGAAGGAATTCTCCGCGCCACGACGCTGATGGCGAACGGAGAGGCGTTCGACGACGCGGTGGCGCTGGCCGGCGAGAACCCTGGACTCGACGTTGGTTGCCACCTGGTTCTGGTGCAGGGGCGGTCGCTGGCGCGGCCGCAGGCGATGCTTCCGGCAACGGTTGGGGAACTCATTCGCGCGCTTGCCTTGCGCCGCCTGGACCCTTATCGCGAACTGCGCGCACAGGTCGAGCGGATTCTCAAGGCCGGGCTGAGGCCGGCTCATCTGGACACCCACAAGCATACGCACCTGCTGCCGCCGGTGCTGGAGGCGGTCGCGCGGCTGTCGGCGGAGTTCGGCATTCCGTGGGTGCGCCGCCCGTTCGATTTCGCGCTGCACGGTGTTCCAGTCCCCTGGCGGGTGCGTGCGGCGAGCCGCGGCATGGCGATCGCGCGGGGGTGGTTCGGGACGGTGCTCGCCCGCAATGGATGCCGCTCCACCGACCATTTCGCCGGCTTTCAGATTACCGGCCGGTTTGGAACGCGGGAACTGGCTGCGTTGATCAGGCAACTGCCCGAAGGTTCGACCGAACTGATGTGCCACCCTGGACGTTGTACCGCCGAACTCCGCGCGGCCCGCACCAGGCTGAAGGAGAGCCGCGAAGCCGAACTGGAAGCGCTGAAGTCGTCCGAGGTGCGCAGAGCAATCGAAGAAGCGGGCGTGCGGCTGACGAATTTCACCGAATTACTTCGGCAGCGGTAAGCAGGCGGCCTCCGGCGGACGTGAATTCGGCCAGCACGCGGGCGGCGGCCTCCTCGTTAATCGACCGGATGGCATCCGTGACCAGAGTGACCGGCTTGCCTGTAGCTTGCAGGCCCCTGAGCGCGCAGGCGACGCAGTACTCCGTCACCACGCCGTACACAACGTAGCTGTCCGCGCCGAGCTCCTCAAGCAGGCGCGGCAGGTTAGGATTGCTGAACAGGTCGAGCTTCCGTTTCTCGACGATAATCTGCTGGGCGCCATCGATGCGAACGTCCGCCGGGTCAGCAGGCACGACAACGCGGCGCTCGAGAAGCAGTTCCGCCGGTTTTCGCTGACCCTGTTCTCCGGCGATGCAGTGCGGCGGCCAGTCCTTGAATTCGGGATCGTCTTCGGTGTGCGCGTCCATGGTGGAGACCACCGGGATGGAGTGCTCCGCCGCGTAGCGGTTCAGTTTTGCGAGCGTGGGCAGGAGACACTCGGCGCCGGGCACATACAGCGCTCCGGCGGGAAAGAGAAAATCGATCTGCGTATCGATGTCGAAGAATACGGTCTTCATCCGTGTGACCCCTCATGATCCATCTTGATCGCTTCGTAATGCTTTGTCAGCTCGCGGCTGTACTCCACGGGAAAGGGTTCCGGGTTGTCAAGACGGCGGCAGACCTCCGGTAGGCGCGCGAGCGCACGGAGGGCGTGGTCGCGGGCGGCCTGGGGGCCGGGCAGAGGTTCGACCAGCTTGCCGGAGAGGATCACCGGGCGCAGCAGCTTCTCGGCATCCACCGGGGCGGGCTCGCCGGCGAGCCCGACGACGTCGCGGTCCGGGTAACGGAAGATCTGCTTGGCCCCGGGCAGCGTGTTCTTGTCTTTGCTGAACTTGGCAGTGTAGCGTTTGACGCCGTCCGCTTCGATTTCCACCAGTTTGTAGATCGCGCTGAGAGCCGGAGCGTCTGAGGAAGTGGCGAGTTCGGTGCCGACTCCGAATGCGTCGATAGGCGCGCCAGCCGCGACGATATCCCGAATCTTGTACTCGTTGAGATCGCCGCTCGCCATGATGCGCGCTCCGGTGAGACCGGCATCGTCGAGGATTTGGCGGACCGTGCGGGAGAGCGCGATCAGGTCGCCGCTGTCGAGGCGAACGCCCCAAATCGGCATGCCCAACGATGCCGCCTTGCGGGCGCCCTCGACGGTATCGAAAGTGTCAATGAGATAAATGACACCTTCGCCGAGCAGTTTCTGAAGCTGCTTTTGCGCTTCGAGTTCGGTGGGGAAGGCCTGGACCCATGAGTGCGCGGCGGTGCCAAATACCGGAATGCCAAAGCGGAAGCCCGTCAGCGTATTGCTGGTGCCGGCGCACCCGCCAATGTAAGCGGCGCGGCCGGCGAGCACTCCGGCTTCGGGCGAGTGGGCGCGGCGGCTGCCGAACTCCACCACCGCACGTCCGGCGGCAGCCTCGACAACACGGGCCGCTTTCGCGGCCACCATCGTCTGGAAACTGATCATCGAGAGCAGCCAGGTTTCCGGAAGCTGCGCCTCGATCAGCGGCGCGCGCACGGTGAGTATGGGTTCGCCGGCGAACACCGGAGTGCCTTCGGGAACGGCAAACAGATCGCCGGTGAACCGGAGCCCGCGCAGCGCTTCGAAGAAGCCCGGCGACACGCGCGCGAACTGCGGCAGCGACCTCAGGTAATCAATCTCGTCGCTGCCGAATCGAAGCCCAAGCAGGTAATCCACGACCTGGGGCAGACCAGCGGCAACAAGGAAGCCGCGGTTCGGCGGCAACCGGCGGACTGAAAGTTCGAAGGTCGCGATGTGATGCGTGATGCCGGCTTCGAAGTAGCCGGCGCTCATGGTGAGTTCGTAGAGGTCCGTGAGCAGCGCGTTCATGTCAGAGGAAGCCGCGCCGCCTTATTTTTTCTCCGGAGCGGCTTCCTTCACTTCCGACAAGGCTTTCTGCAATTCTTCCACTGCGCTGGCAGCCAATTGGTAGAGAGAGGGCTCGTTTTCACGCCGCGCGATCCACTCGTCGCCGCTCTTGGCGATGAGGACTTTCTCCACCCGCTTCCCTTCGTTAGAAGTCACAACGAACTCGAGCGAGGGAGTTCCAAAACCCTTCTCCGGGAATCTTTCGGCCGAGAGGTCGCGCAGCTTGTCGATCACCGTGTGGACGCTCGCCGAATCCATCTGCTTGCCGGCGGACATCCACTTGTCACCGGACTTCTCGTAAACGGTGTGCTTATCGCCGTCGCGAACCTCGACCTTAGTCGGGTCATTCCAGCCGAAATCGAAAACCTTCTTGTTGCGGAAATCTTCGAGTCTCTTATCGAGCGCGTCGCCTACGTAACTGGCGATCCTGTAGACGCCTTCGACCGCGCTGCTCCTGGCGTAGTAGTTGTTGTCCTTGTCGCGGCGGACCTGCAATTCCTGTGTGCCGGAGGCATCGGTAACCCTGGCGACAGCCACGCGCGTGGCCGATGCGAACGCGCTGGGAGCCTTCTTCAATTCCTCTTCAGGGAATGAAAGATCCATTCTGGCGTCTCTCAGGTTGCGGATGAGCTCCTCCACCATGCCGCCGTCGGCGCGGAGCGGCCTGGGCTTCAGGATCTGCCATTCGTTCTGGTTGTTCTTGCCGAACTCCAGCACCTGGCCCTTGGCATCCAGCTCGACGCGCGTGAGCTTGTCGGAATCGAACTTGAGCAGCCGCTTGTCACGCAGGTCATTGGATGTCTTGTCGATGTTGCTCTTGGTGTAACTGGCTATGGTAAAGACGCGCGGGTCCCCGCGCAGGCCTGCGAAGTAGCTGTAGCCGGTTGGCGTCTCATCGCCGATGAGCACGTTCCGGGTCTGGCCGTCCGCGAGAGTGACGATGATTTCTACGGAAGGCTTGGTGAGCCCGAAAGCCGAGAGGTCCTCCGCCTTCTCCTCGATCAAGTGATCGGAGGTGAGCGAGGCCAGCGAGGAGATCATGGAATTCATCGCGTCCTGGTCGACCGGCAGCGGCTTGGGAGCGGTGATTTCCCACGCCTCGGCTTTCTTTTCGACAATCGTGGTCTCCCCGTCCGTCTTGCGGATCTCTATTTTCCGGAACTGGTCTTCGGGTATTTCAAGAATTTTCGGGGGAGCGTCGGGCGACGGCTTGTTGGCCGCTGCCTCTTTGCTTTTGTTCGACCACCAGATGCCGCCGACGACCGCAGCCAGGGCGGCAAAGGCGACGAGCAAGCCACCCACCCGCATCGGCTATCTCCTCTTCCACCAAACCCCGAAGCCGCCGAGAAGAATCAGCAGCGGCAGGCCGACGACGCTGGAATAGAACACCCTGCTCATTTGCGCCCGGGTCAGGGAAAGCCGCCGGTCCTGCGGTTCCTTCGGGCGGATGGAGATCAGATCCTCATCCGAGGACAGCCAGTTCATCATGTTCAGGAACAGGTCGCGGTTGCCCACCGAGCGCGCGGGGAGGAAGCTGTTGCCCGCCCAGGAGGAGCTGCCGACCACGACGAACCGCCCCTGTGTGCCTTCCTTTTCGGTGTTGTAGGTGCCGGCCGCGGCGAGGGTAAACGGTCCCTTCTTGTCCCGCCTGGGATCCAGCTCAATGGCTGGAGAGCTCAACCGCGTGGTGGCGAAACTGTTTTCCGAGGTCTCAAACAGCATCTCCACGCTGGTCTTGTCGGCGGACTTGATCTCCATCGAGCGCACCAGCGGAAAGACGGTGGCGATGCCTTTCATTTCGCGGACGATCGGCTGCGAGCCGTAGTTGGACACAAGAGGAACCTCGGGGCCGAGGCCGAACAACTGGCCCACTCCGCTGGTGTCGAGCACGAGGTCGTTGTTCAGGGAGACGCCCCAGCCGGCAAGCAGCTTCACCAGTTCGGGGTTGTCGGCGGTTTCCTGGCCCCGCATCTTGAGCGCGGGATCCATCATGATCAGCGCGCGGCCGCCGTTTTCGACGAAGGTCTTGATGGCGTTGACCTGGGGAGCCATGTAGTCCTTGGTCGGACCGGCGATGATCAGCACCGTGCATTCCTGGGGCACTTCCGGTTTCTCGAGAAGCGAGATGACCTGGGTCTTGTAGTTGTTCTTCTCGAGAATCCCTTTCATCTCGGAAAATCCCGAGCGGTCGGTGTCGTCGAACGAGCGTTCACCCGAGCCCGACACGGCGCAGGCCACGCGGTCGCCCGTCTTGAGGGCGCGGATGAGCGCCCCGGTGATTTCCTCCTCACTCAGGCTCTTGGCCTCCTCGCGCTTGACGCCGACTTCGACGAAAATCGTGCCTTCGGTGCGCACGCCCATCGTGCGGGCGAGCTGGGGCTTCTTGTAGGGATCGATGTATTCAATGCGCAGTTTGGTTGAGAGATTGTCGTAACGGTCGAGCAGGTCGCGCGCGCGGCTGAATTCCGAGGTGCGATCGAAGTAGTAGATTTTCACGTCCTGCGTGAGGCCGCGAACTATCTTTTCTGTCTGGTCGGAGAGGCTGAACCGTTTGTTGGCGGTCGAGTCATAGGACTTGTTGTGCCGGTTCGCCAGAAAATTGGCCCCGCTGAGCACCGAAATAATCACTAAAATATAGACCGTTGCGTAGGCCGTGTACCTGGTTTGCCGTGCTTTGAGCCATTGAAATTTCATGGTGTTTACGCCCTCCAACGAAGCGATTCCATCGACCGGGCCGTCAGAAACAGGCCGAAGAATATCATCGACACGTAGAACACAACGTCTTTGGTATCGAGAACACCCTTGGCAAACGGTTCAAAGTGGGTCACCACCGACAGGTACCGGAGCACTTCCGCCCAGGTCGAGCTGTCGTACGCGGTCACCCAGTCGATCACCCACAGCACCATGCAGATGGCGAAGGTACCGCCGACGGCAATGATCTGGTTGCGGGTGAGCGTCGAGACGAAGGTGCCGATCGCAAGCAGGCAGCCTCCCTGGAGCAGCAGGCCGAGATAACCGACCAGAATCGGCTTCCAGTCGGGCTCTCCGTATACGAACAAATAAGTCAGGTTAACGGCGGAAATCGCAAGAATCGCGGCATACAGTGTGACGGCGGAAAGCCATTTCGCCATGATCAGCTCATAGTCGCGAACCGGCGAGGTCATCAGCAGCTCAATCGTGCCCGTTCGCTTTTCTTCGGCGAACAGCCGCATGGTGATCATGGGGATGATGAACAGCCCGATGACGCTGACGTTCATGAGCAGGGGGCGAACGATCCATTCATTCATGTCCATCGGCATGCCCCCCATCATCATCGCTTGCATGCCGCGGCTGACGAAGATCGCCGTGGCCGCGTAGAAGAAATAGCCGAAGACGACAGCGAAGAACGCCATCAGAAGATAGGCGATCCACGACGAGAAGTAACTCTTCAGTTCCTTGCGATAGAGCACCCAAATGTTTTTCATTGCGCACCTCCGGCGGCGGCGGTTTCCGCATCCGAAGCGGTGAGTTGCAGGAACACGTCTTCCAGGCTCATCGCGACCGGGCGCAGCTCGTTCAGGTTCCAGCCGGCTTCCACCACAGCGCGGGCGACATCTCCACGGACGACGTGCTTTTCGAGGCTTTCGACCTCGAAGGCCGCGCGCGGGCCTTTGTTGTCTTTGAGG
This sequence comes from Acidobacteriota bacterium, assembly GCA_029776225.1. GTDB lineage: Bacteria > Acidobacteriota > Terriglobia > Bryobacterales > Bryobacteraceae > Fen-330. The sequence continues at coordinate 277,496 of JAKOTR010000011.1, forward strand.
ATCACGCGGCTCACGCCGGGAATCTGTTCGAGACGGCGCTGCGCCTCGCTCAAATCAAGCTCGCCGTTGCGCGATTCGATTTCGACCGAGATCGACTCGGCGCCGCGCAAGCGGTGCGTCAGGTTCTCGACCGAGTCGGTGGCGACGAGCTTGCCCTTGTTAATAATGATCACTTTCTCGCAGGTCTGTTCGACCTCGGGCAGGATGTGGGTGCTGAGAATGATAGTGTGCTCGCCCACCTTGGCGAGTTCCTTAATGAGTTCCCGCGTCTCGATAATCTGCTTGGGATCGAGCCCGGCGGTGGGCTCGTCCAAAATGAGGATGTCGGGGTTGTGGATGATGGCCTGCGCCAGTCCAACGCGCTGCCGGTAGCCCTTCGAGAGGCGCCCGATCAGCTTGAAACGGACATCGCCGATGGCACAGAGTCCGCAGACTTCATCGACGCGGCGCGCCAGGTTGGACTTGGATACTCCCTTGAGCCTGCCAACAAAGGACAGGTACTCGGCTACTTCCATTTCGGGATACAGCGGCGGGATTTCCGGCAGATATCCGATGCGTTTCTTGACCTCGAGCGGCTGCTTGAGGACATCGAAACCGGCCATAGTCGCGCCGCCTGAAGTGGGAGGGAGGAAGCAGGTGAGAACCCGCATAGTGGTGGTCTTGCCGGCACCATTCGGTCCCAGAAACCCCACGATCTGCCCCTTCTCCACTGTGAAGGAAATCTCGTCTACGGCGACGGTGCGGCCGTAGCGCTTGGTTAACCTATCAACTTTGATCATTGGAGTAACCAGAAGGAAATGCTAGCCCGAACATACCGGATGGCGAAACACCACAGCAGACCTTCATGATATGAACGCCCAAAACCGATGTCAAATTCAGCATCTTACACGCCCATGATCTGAAAACCGGCGTCCACATAAATCACGTTGCCGGTGACTCCGCGGCCGAGATCGCTGGCCAGAAACACTGCGGCATCGGCGACTTCGGCCGGGTCGGTGTTCCGGCGTAGCGGTGCGCGCTGCGCGACGTAATCGAGGATGCTGGAAAAATCCTTGATGCCCCGGGCGGAGGCCGTCTTGATCGGTCCGGCGGATATGGCGTTCACGCGAATGTTGCGAGGACCGAGGTCGCTCGCCAAATAGCGCATCGCAGCCTCCAGAGCCGCCTTCGCGACGCCCATCACGTTATAGTTTTGGACGACGCGAACCGAGCCGAGGTAGCTCAGCGTGGTGATGGACCCGCCTGCGGTCATCAGCGGAGCGCAGGCGCGCGCCACGGCCACCAGCGAATAGGCGCTGACGTCATTGGCGAGCTGGTAGCCGGCGCGCGAGGTTTCCAGAAAAGGACGCGCCAAGTCCTCGCGGTTCGCGAACGCGATGCTGTGCACGACGGCGTCGATACGGCCGGGCGCTGACCGCAGCGTCTGCGTGAGGGCTTCCAGCTCATGGTCCTTGGAAACGTCGCAAGCCATCACGCGGCTGGCGCCGAGCTCGGCCCCGATGGTTTCCACCGTTTCGCGCTGCCGGTCACCCTGGTAAGTAAGGTATAGACAGGCGCCTTCCCTCCGAAAAGCCTCCGCAATCGCGTAGGCCAAACTCCATTTATTCGCCACTCCGAGTATCAGGGCGGACTTGCCCTCTAAGAGATTGGACATGAATAGTTTATTGTAGCCGAATCCTACAGGCGCCGGGCCTGGAAGAACTGCTGCAGCGGCTCCAGGCATTCGACGGCGAGCACTCCCTCGACGACCTCCACGCGGTGGCTGAGCAATTCGGAATCGGCGATCCGGAACTTGCTGCGTACGCCGCCGAATCGCAGATCGCGAGCCCCGAACACGAGCCTGCGGACGCGCGCGGCCACGAGCGCCCCGGCACACATGACGCAGGGCTCCAGCGTCACGTACAGCGTGGCGTTCTCCAGGCGGTAGTTCCTCAGCACGGCCGCGGCCTGGCGCAGAGCGAGGATTTCGGCATGGGCCGTGGGGTCATTGAGCGCAATAGGGGAATTCCGGCCCCGTCCCACGATCACGCCGCCGGACTCGATGACCGCGCCGACTGGGACCTCTCCGGCCTCGGCGGCTTCGCGCGCCAGCGCGAGCGCTTCGCGCATCAGGTCTTCATCCGTCATTGCTTGCACTTGCCGGGACATCCCCCTAGTGTATGCCGCGCGCGAAAATTCGATTGCCGCAGCCTCTCAGACCGGCTCCAATTCGGGCGGATTCCATTAAATCGCAGGGAGTTACTCGCAGTTGGGAAGGCACGCATGGGATAATGATTGAAGATACAATGGAAAATAACACCAAAACAGGCGGAGCAGAGTTGAAATGCGCTGCGTGCGGCCATCCCCGCAGCCTTCACATCTCGATCGACGGCCCCTGTAAGGTACGTAACCGCAAGGACTTCTGCTCCTGCGACCATTTCAGCCCGATCCGCTACGCAAAGCCGGAAACAAACGCCTGAAGCGCCCGAAAAACGCGGTTTTCGGCCCCATTAGTCCTGTTTGTTTCGTGCAGGCACCTGGGCCTGGATAGGCGTTTGCGCTTTTCAGCCGCTGCGCTCGTGGCTGAGCTGCGCGCGGGGCGTTCTGGCGGTTGCGGGCCAGTGCCGCTTGATATAGCATGAGTTTTCCGGAGCGCCGCAGCCGGCAGAGCACTTAGACTGTCCGATCAACCGGCCGGTGATCTCGGTGCACCGGGCTGCGCGATTTTGGAGGAATCTCATGGCAATCTCAAGACGGCACTTCTTTTATGGAAGCCTGCTGGCCGGCGCGGTGCCTGCGGCCGGTTTCGGCAGCGCTCCTTCTCTTAAGGCTCTCGGGTATAAGTCGCCCAACGAAAAGCTGAATTTTGCTGCGATCGGCGCCGGAGGGCAGGGCGGCTCCAACCTTGCAGCCGTCGCCCCCACGGAGAACGTCGTAGCGCTTTGCGACGTGGACGAACGGCGCGCCGCAGCCACGTACAAGCGGTTTCCGGACGTGCCCAAGTACCGCGATTTCCGGCAGATGCTCGACAAGGAAGGGAAGAACATCGACGCCGTGATTATCGCCACGCCCGATCACATGCACGGCATCCAGGCGATGTGGTGCATGGAGCGCGGCAAGCACGTCTACGTGCAGAAGCCGCTCACCCGCACCGTCTGGGAAGCGCGGCAACTGCGGGCGGCCGCCCGCAAGTACGGCGTGGCGACGCAGATGGGCAACCAGGGCTACTCGAACGAAGGCACCAGGCAATGCGCCGAAATCATCTGGAACGGCGACATCGGCAATGTCACCGAAGTGCATGCCTGGACCGATCGTCCGATGTGGCCGCAGGGCCTGACCGAAATTCCGCAGGAGCAGCCTGTTCCCAGCACTTTCGATTGGGATCTGTGGCTCGGCATTGCCGAGATGAGACCGTTCACCGCCGGCGGCTCCGAACCGGACAGAAACGGCGGATTCTTCTACGCCCCCTTCAACTGGCGCGGCTTCTATGATTTCGGCTGCGGCGCGATCGGCGACATGGCCTGCCACATTCTGGGCGCGCCGAACATGGCGCTGCACCTCTCCCAACGCAAGCTCCTCGGCGTCGAGTGCATCAAGAAAGAGGGCGTGAGCTCGTTCATGTTCCCGAAGTTGTCGGTGATCCGTTTCGACTTCGCCCCTTACGGCAATATGCCCGCGCTGAGCATCTACTGGTATGACGGCCTTACCGAGTCTCCTAAGATTCAGGGCGTGCCCGAGGGCGAGTGGATCGGCGATCCTCCGTCGCTGCCTCGCCGCGCGGGCGGAGGGCCAGGCGGACGCGGGCCGGGCGCAGCCGGCGGTCCAGGCGGTTTCGGAATGGGCCGGCCGAGGGACTACGAATTCCGGTCTCCGGGTCGAGTGTTTTCGTGGGAGCAATTCGAGGCATTGAAAGCCTCCACCGAGCCGCTGCAGTTCCCGAAGCCTAACGGAAGCCTGTTTATCGGCGACAAAGGCATGTTGACGACAGGGACCTACGGCGAGGTCACCCGGCTGATTCCGCTCGAAAAAATGAAGGATTACCGCATGCCGCCGCCGCTGCTCACGCGGTCCCCCGGCCACATGCGCGACTTCATCCGCGCCTGCAAAGGCGGCGAGCCGGCGTGCTCGAATTTCGAGGTCGCCGCGCCGTTCGTGGAGTGGATGCTGATCGGCGTCATCGCGCTTCGCTTCGAAGGGAAGCTCGAATATGACTCCGACAAAATGCGGATCACCAACAATGAAGAAGCGAACAAGCTTTTGAGACCCACCATCCGCAGAGGGTGGGATTTCCACGCCGTCAAGCTGTAATTTCCCGGGGCGGCGGTCTTCACGGCCGCCGCCCTTTTCATTTGTCCCCGCAAAACGCGCTATCGCGCATCCCCCAGCGGAAGCCCAAGCCCGCGCGCTCGTGACTCATCGCGGCTCCTGTGTCCGAGGTGTTCGCAAAAAAAAGAGAGTTTTTTCGTCTATACCTTACTTCCTCGTAAACAATTAATAAATATTTATGTTACAATAGCAAATATCCCAGGGGGTCTGGATGTCTTCGCGCAGGAGGGGGCAATCATGAGCGCAGCCAAAGGGACTGGTCCGCCCCGTGAGCGGCGATTCCGCGGGCAGTTGAAGGCGCTTGAATGCGCGCTCGATCAAATGCGCGAGGGCATCGTGGTGCTGGACCGCAACGGCAGGCTGCTGCTTTCCAACCCGGCGGCGCGGCGCATGGTGGACGAACGCCTGATGCTGGCCGCCCCCGAGCGCCACAATTCGAACGGAACCTCTCTTCTCCTGGAAGGGGGGAGGCCGTGCTCGCCCGATGAGCTGCCGCTGGCCCGGGCATTGCGGGGGGAAACAGTCCATTCGGCTCAGATTTTCGTTCGGAAACCGGGAGCACCGGATGGGGTGTGGCTCGGGGTGAATGCGTATCCCCTTCGGAACGAGAACGGAGAGCTGAACGGCGCGGTGGCCGTGTTCCGCGACGCCACCGAACAGAGGCAAGCCGAGGAGGAGCGGGCGCGGCTGCTGGCAAGCGAATATGCCGCGCGCCGGGAGATCGAGCAAGCGCTGGAGACCGCGCGGCGGAGAGAAGCGCGCCTGAAGCTGCTGCTGGATGCTTCCGGAGTATTGCTCGGCTCGATCGAGCCCGGCGGCATGCTGCGGGTAGTCCTGGACCTGGCCCAAAAGCTGATCCCGGCCGACGCCTATGCGGCTTCGCGGGTAAACCCATCGGCGGAAAGCGGGCTCGCGCTATTGACGTCGGGGCTTTCGAAGGAGTTCGAGAATGAAGCGGGCCGGCTGGAAGACTGTGCCCGTGAGATCGATGCGCCCGTAGCGTTCCAAGACATCGTCGATGCTCCCCTGACCGAGAAGTGCCGCGAGTTGTACCGGGCCGAAGGCATACGCTCGGCGCTGGCCGTGCCGTTCCGAAGCCAGGGCAAACTTTCGGGCGGGCTATGGTTCTTCCGGCGGGAGCCGCAGCCCTTCGACGAATCCGAGATTTGGGCCGCATCGGCACTGGCCAATCTGGCGGCGGCGGCGATCGGGGCGGCGAATCTCTACGAGGACCAGAAGCGTATGCGCGCGGAAGCACAGGCAGCCGAGCGCCGCGCCGCGTTCCTGGCCGATGCCACCGCGCTTCTGGGATCGTCGCTCGACTACGAGACGACGCTGGCCCAGGTCGCCAGGATGGCGGTGCCGCGCATAGCGGACTGGTGCGCCGTGAGCATGGTGGAAACCGACGGTTCCGTGCGCCAGTTGGCGGTGGCCCACTCCGATCCGGCGCGAGCTCAGTCGCTGCGCAACCTTGCCCAGCGCTACCCCCTTCCGCCGGACTCTCCTTTCGGAGTGCCGCACGTCCTGCGGACGGGAGAATCGGAAATCGTGTCCGCGGTGACGGACACCGTGCTGGCCGTCGCGGCGCGGAGCGAGGAGCAACTGGAGATGCTCCGGAATCTCGGCATCGTGTCCTACATGTGCGTGCCGGTGGTGGCCCGGGGCCGCACGCTGGGCGCGATCAGTTTTCTTTCCACGCAGCCGGGAAGGCATTACGGCCGGGACGACCTGGCGATTGCCGAGCATCTTGGCCGCCGCGCGGGACTGGCCATCGACAACGCCCGGCTGTACGCCACCGCGCACCGCGAGAGGGCGGCGGCGCAGGAGGCGCTGGAATCTGCGCTCCGCAGCGAGAAGCGATTCCGCCGGCTGGTGGAGTCGGGCATCATGGGCATCATCCTCGGCGAGGGCGACGTCATCGTCGACGCAAACGACGTGTTCCTGAACATGATCGGGTACACTCGCGAAGACCTCGCTGAGGGCTTGCGGTGGGCTGCGATCACGGCGCCCGAATATGCCCATGCGGGCGCCAAGGCGCAGAGCGAGATGCTGGCGAACGGCGCCTGCGCACCCTATGAAACCGAATACGTCCGCAAGGACGGCACGCGGCTGCCGGCGCTCATCGGGGCGGTGCTGCTCGAAGGCGCTCCGCGCTTTTCCTGGGTCTGTTTCGTGGTGGACCTCACCGAACGCAGGCGCCTGGAGCAGCGGCTCAGGGAATCGCAGAAGCTGGAAAGCATCGGCCTGCTGGCCGGCGGGGTCGCGCACGATTTCAATAACCTGCTGACCGGCATCCTGGGAAACGCCAGCCTGGCGCTTGAAGAACTTCCGGTAAACCATCCCGTCCGGCCGATCCTCGAAAACGTGATTCTGGCCAGCGAGCGGGCCGCGCACCTTACCCGGCAGTTGCTGGCATATTCCGGCAAGGGACGGTTTATTATCCAGCCGGTAAATATCTCCGAACTGGTGCGCGAGATCGGTGCTCTGCTGCGCATGACGATCCCCAAGAAAGTGCACTTGCGGCTGGAGCTCGAAGACAAGCTGCCGCCGGTCGAGGCGGACTCCAGCCAGATCCAGCAGCTCGTCATGAATCTGGTGCTGAATGGCGCGGAGGCAATCGGCGACGCGATCGGCACCGTGGTGGTGACCACGGGCGTCAGAGAGGTCGATGAAACCTACAGCCAGAGCGCGTTGATGCGGGACGAGCTGGCGCCGGGCAAGTACGTGTACCTGGAAGTGCACGACACGGGCTGCGGGATGGACGAGCAGACCAAGGCCCGCATCTTTGATCCGTTCTTCACGACGAAGTTCACCGGGCGCGGCCTGGGGTTAGCGGCGGCGCTGGGGATCGTACGCGGGCACAAGGGCGACATCAAGGTGTACAGCACGCCCGGACGCGGCAGCACGTTCAAAGTCCTGCTTCCCGCGGCGGCGGGCAGCTACACGGAAGCCGCACCGGAAGTTCAGTACCAGGAACTCCAGGGAATGGGCACGCTGCTCATCGTGGACGACGAGGACATCGTGCTCAAGACCGGAAAGGTTGCGCTGGAACGCTACGGTTACCGGGTCCTGGCGGCATCCAATGGACGGGAGGCGCTGGATATATTCCGCGAGGCGTCCGGCGAAATCTCACTGGTGCTGCTGGATATGACCATGCCGGTGATGAGCGGCGAAGAGACCCTTGCGGAGTTGAGGCGCATCCGGCCGGATGTGCGGGTGGTGGTTTCCAGCGGCTACAACGAACTGGAAGCCGTGCGGCGGTTCCGAGGGGCCGCCGTGGCGGGGTTCATCCAGAAGCCGTATACGGCGGCGCAGCTTGCGGGAAAGGTGAAAGCCGTCCTGGAGGGCCGGGCGCGAGGCCTCGGCGCGGCCGAAGGACAGAGCTCCACGCCGTAAGCGGGGCGGGCGTATGACACCCGCTTACGCGGGCCGCTCTTTGATTTCCGGCGTAAAGCGGGTAAGACCGGCGGAGAGAGCGAGCTGCGTAAGCCCGGCGATGTTGTTTACACCGATCTTCTTCATCATCGTCTTGCGGTAGCTGCGAACCGTCTGGAGGCCCAGATCCAGCATGACGGCGATTTCCTTGCTCGTCTTGCCTTCGGCCACCAGGCGGAGTACCTGCAACTCGCGCGGCGAGAGCGTATCGAGAACGGGAGGCAGGGACTTGGACTCGAGATCTCCGCGCTGTATCCGCGTTTGCACCCGGTCCGCCACTTCAGCGCAGAGGTAAAAGCCTCCCTTAGCGACCGTCCGGAGGGCGTCCAGCAGGTCTTCCGAAGAGGCGCTTTTCAACACGAAAGCGCGCGCGCCCGAACGGATGGCGCCCACCACCGAACTCTCGTCGTCATACATCGAGAGGATAACCACCTTGCACTCCGGAACATGGCGCATAATCTCGATCGTGGCTTCAATGCCGTTCAGGCCCGGCAGCCCGATGTCCATCAATACCAGGTCCGGACGGGCTTTCTTGCAGAATTGGACCGCTTCGGCTCCGTTCTCGGCTTCGCCTACAACCTTGAACTCGTCGCGCCGCTCGAGAATGGATTTGATACCGTCACGAAAGATCTTGTGGTCATCAACTAGAAGTATCTGGTACGACATTTCCGCCCTCAAGCCAGAGCGCCCACAGCGCACACCACTACGCTGTTTCGGCGGCAGATTGAAAAATTCTTTTCATTTTTTCGTATCAGCCGCCCGAAAAATGGCTCTCACAATTGTACCCTTTTCCGGTACACTCGCAACGGAAAATTGGATTCCCGCCTGGCTGGCGTGATGTTTCATTAAATGCATACCCACCCCGCCCGCATCCTTTTCGGGCGAGAAACCCTTTCCGTTATCACGAATTTCCAGAGCGACACCCTGTTTGGCCGGTTTAACAAGTATTTCCACCTGCTTGCCGCCGGAATGCTGCACCGCATTATCCACCGCCTGTTCGGCGATCTTGTACAGAGCCGTCGCGGGCCCTACCGGCACTCGCACGGACGAATCGAAGAGCAGGCGGATGTTGCCGTCGAACGTTTTCCGGTAGCGTCCCACGAGGCGGTCCAGGGCAAAGGGCAGGCCAGTACGTTCGACGATCGAGGGGTTCAGCTCGTAGCTCAGTTCCCGCACCTGGTTGACGGCGGTTTCCAGTACCTTTTGGATCTCGGCGATCCGGCGCGCTCCCTCCTCCTTGTTCTCCATGATGTCCATTCGCAGCAGGTCGAGCTGGAGGCCGATCGCACTGAGCACCTGCCCTACCTCGTCATGCAGAATGCGCGAGATCCGCGCGCCCTCCTGTTCCCGCGCATTCATCACGCTGACGAGCAGGTTGGTAAGCGTACGCTCCTGGTCAGTCGCGAATGGCATATCTCAGATTGCCACGGGGACGGTAACCCGCCGAGCAATCTAGTTTTTCTTCCGTTTCAGCACCTTGCGGGCCGCTTCTACCAGGTTTGCCGCCCGCAAGCCGTACTTGTCAAGCAGCCCGTCGGGCGTGCCCGATTCCGCATAGTTGGTCAACCCGATGAATTCCATCGGGCAGGGGCACGTCTCGGCCACTACCTGGGCCACACGCACCCCCAGCCCGCCGTCCACCAGGTGCTCTTCCGCCACGACGATCGCGCCGGTTTCTTCCGCGGCGCGGCGGATGGCTTCCCGGTCGATCGGCTTGATGGTGTGAATATCGATGACGCGGGCCGAAATTCCCTCGGCTTCGAGCGCCTCCTGGGCGCGGATGGCTTCGGCCACCATCAGCCCGGTGACTATAAAGGTCAGATCCCGGCCCTCGATAAGCTCAATCGCCTTTCCGATCTCGAATTTCCGGTCGGGCGCGTACACCACGGGCGCCTTCGGCCGGCCCGTCCGGATAAATACCGGGCCCACGTGCTCGGCGGCGGCGCGCACCAGCGCCCGGGTGGCTACTTCGTCCGCGGGCGAGAGCACTACGAAGCCCGGCAGCGCGCCGGCGAGGCTGATGTCCTCCACGCTCATCTGCGAGGGGCCGTCCTCGCCGATCGAAATCCCGCTGTGCGTGCCCACGATCTTGACGTTCATGTTCGTGTAGGCGACCGCGACACGCAACTGCTCGAATCCCTTGTTCAAGATGAAGGCGGAAAAGCTGGCCGCAAAAGGAATCTTGCCGGCCATCGCCAGCCCGGCGGCGACGCCCACCATGTTGGACTCGGCGATGCCGCAGGAGACGAAGCGTTCGGGGAACTCCTTGGCGAACAGAGAGGTGTAGGTCGACTTGGAAAGGTCGGCATCCACCGCCCAGATTCTGTCGTTCTCGCGGCCCAGCTCGGCCAGCGCCTTACCAAAAGCTTCACGGGTGGCAGCACCCAGTTTCAACTCGAATTTCTCTCTTACCGCCATCTACGCGAGCTCCTTCAATGCCAGTTCCACTTCCTGTTTACTCGGGGCAACGCCGTGCCACTTGGGGTCGTTCTCCATGAAGGATACGCCTTTACCTTTAATGGTGTGGGCGATCACTACGGACGGCTTGCCCTTGACCGACGCCGCCTCCGCAAACGCCGCCTGGAGCGCCGGGATGTTATGGCCATCTACTTCGATCGTATGCCAGCCGAAGGCGCGCCACTTATCGGCCAGCGGCTCGATTTCCATAACGTCCTTGACGAACCCGTCGAGCTGGATGCGGTTGTAGTCCACGATGGCCACTACGTTGTCGAGTTTGTGGAAGGCGCCGAACATGGCCGCCTCCCAGATCTGGCCTTCCTGGATTTCGCCGTCCCCGAGCATCACGTACATGCGCGACGGCCGGCCATCGGCGCGCGCCGCCATGCCGAAGCCCACCGCCAGCGAAAGCCCCTCGCCCAGGGAACCGGTGGACGCCTCCAGCACCGGCAGGAACCGCTTGTCGGGGTGGCCCTGGTATATCGAGCCCAGCTTCCGCAGCGTGTTCAACTGGTCCACGGGGCAGTAGCCGCATTCGGCAAGCACCGCGTACAGTACCGGGGCGGCGTGGCCCTTCGACAGAATGAAGCGGTCCCGGTCCGGCCATTCGGGGTTGGCCGGGTCGTGCCGCATCACGCTCCAGAACAGCGTCACCAGGGTTTCAACCGCCGAGAGCGAACCTCCCGGATGCCCGGATTTGGCCTCTCCGAGCATCACGATGATGTGGCGGCGGATCACCTTCGAGATCTCTTGAAGTTTCTCAACGTCCTGGGTGTGCATCATCCGCGTGTGACTCCAAAGATCCTAGCATAGCAGGCATTTCGGAGATGGTTCGTCCGAAAAAGTGTTGACCTTCTCTGCCGTAGGTTATAGATTTGCCTCATGCCTGATGAAATTAAGAACGTTAGTTTCTACATAGGCGCCGTACCCAACAAAGTCGGGGAGGCTGCCCGTTTGTTGACTGCTCTCAAGGATGCCGGCGTGAACCTGGTCGGGTTCCTCGGCTATCCGAAAAGGGCCCGCAACGCCGAAATCATCCTGGTGCTTGATGAGAACGCCCCTAGCCCGGTGCGCGCCGCCAAGAAAGCCGGCGTCGAACTCGGGAAGAAACAGAAGGCGTTCCTGCTTGCCGGAGAAGACCGGCCCGGCGCCGTTGCCGAAAAGACTGCGGCGCTGGCAGCCGCCGGCATCAATATCGTTTCCGTCCACGCATTGGCTGGAGGCGCAGGCCGCTACAGCGCGATGATCTGCGTCGATCCGGCCGATTTCCGCAAAGCAGCCAAAGCCCTGGCAGGCTAGCGTGACAAAGGGGGCAGCCTGATAAGGCGTTTTTCTAAGAATGGAGCATGTCAGGCTGGCCCCTTTTTTGCGATGACTTATCCCTGGCAATTCGACGAAAGCGTTCAGAGGGGTACCGATTACGGGGATGAAGGCAACGTCACGGCGTACGATGAGCTCATGCTGCGGCTCCGCGACGTCGAGCGCGAAGCCGCGGAGATCGCCGAGGCAATTTCCCTGTCCCCCGACGCCGTGATCTGGGAAATCGGAACTGGGACCGGGGAGTGCGCCCTTCGCCTGGCCCGCTGCTGCCGCCACGTTTTCGCAACCGATGTCTCCGCCCCAATGCTGGCGTGCGCGCGGCGAAAGGCGGATGAGCGGAAGATTGCCAACGTCACATTCGAGATCGGCGGCTTCCGTTCGGGCTTCCAGCCCGATGGGCAACTTGACGCCGTGATTTCCCAGTTGGCGCTGCACCACCTTCCGGATTTCTGGAAATTCCAGGCGCTCGGCGCCATAAGCCGCAGGCTCCGGCCCCACGGGCGCCTGTACTTGAGAGACGTCGTGTTCCCTTCGCCGATTGATGATTATGACGCCTTCATTAATGCGGCGATTCAGGAGTTGAGGTTGAGCGCTGGGGAGGAAATCGCCACCCAGGCCGTCCGGCATTTCAAAGAGGAGTTTTCCACTCTGGACTGGATCCTGGAAGGCATGATGGAGCGAAACGGCCTGCGGATTTTGCGCAAGAGCCGCTCCGGAATCCTGACCGCTTACACCTGCGAGTCCGCCGGGATGCCTTTCAGCAGCGCCGCCGCTTCCTTTGCGAAGTAAGTGATGATGATATCGGCGCCCGCGCGGCGGATCGAAGTTAGCGACTCCAACATCGCGCGCTGGCAATCGATCCAGCCGTTGCGCGCCGCCGCCATGATCATGCTGAACTCGCCGCTCACCTGATAGGCCGCGATCGGAACAGTGAAGCGGTCGCGGGCCTGCCGGATGACGTCCAGGTAGGGCATGGCCGGCTTCACCATGACGATGTCGGCGCCCTCCTCGATATCCAGCTCGATTTCCCGGAGCGCTTCGCGGCCGTTGGCCGGGTCCATCTGGTAGCTGCGCCGGTCGCCGAACTGCGGCGCCGATTCGGCCGCCTCGCGGAACGGGCCGTAAAACACGGAGGCGAATTTGGCGGCGTAGGACATGATCGGAGTGTTCTGGAACCCGGCCTCGTCGAGCGCCTTGCGGATGGCGGCCACGCGGCCGTCCATCATGTCCGACGGCGCGATCACATCGGCTCCGGCGCGCGCGTGGGAGACGGCGCTGCGTGCCAGCCACTCGAGCGTGGCGTCGTTATCCACTTCGCCGTTGACCACCTTGCCGCAATGCCCGTGGCTGGTGTACTCGCAATTGCAGACGTCCGTGATCACGGTAAGGTCGGGCACCTCGGCCTTGATCGCCCGCACGGCGCGCTGCACGATGCCGTCCTCGGCGTAGGCCCCGGAAGCCATTTCGTCCTTGGACTCCGGGATTCCGAACATCAGCACACCGCCGAGTCCGAGGCGCCGCGCCTCGGCCGCCTCGCGCACGATGTTGTCCACGGAAAGCTGCGCGTGCCCCGGCATGGAGGCAATCTCCCTGCGGACACCGGTTCCCGGGCAGGCGAACAGCGGCAGGATAAACTGCGACGGCTCCAGCCGGGTTTCACGAACCAGCGAGCGAAGCGGCTCACTCGCGCGCAACCTTCTCATGCGGTGAATCGGGAAAGGCATCTCAGCCCGATTTTAGCGCTACCAGGAGCGGCGCAACCATCTGGGCCGCTATTCTGGGGAGCACCAATCCCAGCGGCGCCAGTGCCCACCACTGGCCGCGGGCCATTCCCGCCAGTGCCAGCAGCACGAGCAGCGGCGATAGCGTGCGCCCGAAGGCGTACGCCTCCGTCCAGATGTCGGGCCTCGCCAGAAACGCCAGCAGCACGGCGAACGCGGCAGCGGCGGCTTCCATCGGAGTCAGCTTCCGTGGCCGCAGGGCGAGTGCGGCAACCGCGAACCCGAATGCCGTCCAGATGCCGAACACGGCCAGGTAGTCCGTAGCGGCCGCAACGGCGTACCAGAGGCCGGTCACGGGGTACTGGATGGGGTGAAGGGTGCGCGTGATGATCCCGCTCAGGGGCAACCAGGAGCACCAGGGGGTCAGGTCGGGAGCTGTGCGTGCCGACAGAAATGCCAGCCAGCCCAGGAAGGGAACGATGGCGGTCGAGTAGGTGAGGGCGCGCTTCCAGTCCTTCCGCACGAGCAGCCAGGCGCACCAGGCGAACACGAGTAGCAGGCCCGTCTCCCGCGCCAGCGGGGCGAGGACGAGTACCGGGTACAACTTCCAGGACGGCTCCGCTTCCGCATAGAGCGCGAACCCGATCGTAAGCGCGGCCAGCGCCGTATCGATAGTCATGCGCTCGATGGAGACCAGCACGGCAGGCACGAGCAGAAAGGCCAGCCCCCAAGCCGGATGATGGCCGCAAATGCGGCAGTACCGGCTCAACCAGTAAGCGCCGAGGAACACCCAGGCCAGGGTAACGGCGAAGTACGCGGGGTCCACCCAGCGGCTTTGGCCGGCGGCAGCCGTCCAGGCCAGAAAGGGAACCAGAATCCGGCGCCAGCGCAGGCGCGGGTTATCCACATAGTCATCCATTCCCCGGTTCAGAAAGGGGTCGTGCGCGATGTAGTGATAGAACTGGCCGTCGTAACCGGCGCTGCCGGGCAGCCTGTAAATGCCTTCTGAAGCAAGCTCCGGCGGAATGCGACCGTAATCACCGGTGTAGAACAGCGCCGTCCAGTTCCCGTCGTAGTGCCACGTCACGAGGAGAGTCTGCCAGCCCAGAGCAAGGGCGCAGCAGAGCAACGCGTAAATCAGACTCGACCTATGCTCGCGCACGCCGCCAGCTTAGCAGAACGGCCGCGTGAACCGTTAGCCGCGCGCGGCCACGTGCATACGCCATACAATGGGTTTGTGGCTAAATCGAAGAAAGCGCCCGCCGTGTGCGCGCGGCGGTACTTTGTGAGCGGCCGGGTACAGGGAGTCGGCTTCCGCTGGTTTGTGGAGAAGGTGGCTCGTGACCTGGACCTGACCGGCTATACGCGCAATCTGTCCGACGGCCGCGTGGAAGTCTATGCCGTCGGCCCGGCTGAGAAGCTGTCCGAGCTGTCAGGCCACCTGCACGTGGGACCGCGCATGGCTCACGTTCAACAGGTTGAGGAAGTCGAAGCCGAGATGTTAGATTACAGTGATTTCCGAATCGAGTACTTCTGATGAGCGAACTCGCTGTTGTCCCAGATCTGAAGAAACTGATCCGCGCGGTGCCCGACTTTCCCAAGCCGGGCATCCTGTTCTACGACATCACCACCCTGCTGAAAGATAAGACGGGGCTGAAGATAGTCATCGACGCCCTGGCCGATCATTACCGCAACTCCGCCATCGACGTGGTGCTCGGCATCGAGGCGCGGGGCTTCATCTTCGGGCCGGCGCTGGCCTATGCCCTGGGGACAGGGTTTGTTCCCGTGCGCAAACCCAAGAAGCTGCCGGCCGAGATCGTCAGCGTGGAATACCAGCTCGAGTACGGGTTCGACAGCCTGGAAATCCACAAGGACGCGATCGAAAAGGGCCAGCGCGTGCTGATCGTGGACGACGTGCTGGCGACCGGAGGCACCGCTGCCGCGGTGGCGAAACTCGTGGAGAAACTGGGCGGCCGGGTAGCCGGCCTGGGCTTTGTGCTCGAGCTGCTGTTTTTGAACGGCCGCGCCAAGCTGGCCGGGCACGACGTCTACTCGCTGCTGCAGTTTGAGAAATGAACTCCCTCCCCCGCCGGGCGCGGTTGAGCGCGCCGGCGAAAATTAACCTGAGCCTGAAGGTTCTGCACAAGCGGCCGGACGGCTTCCACGAGCTGCGCACCATCTTTCAGACAGTGTCGCTGGCCGACACGCTCGACGTGGAGTTCACTCCCGGGCCTGCCACGAGTATCGAGGTGGCCTCGGACCCGGAAATCCCGGGGAACCTCGTCCAGCGCGCTGCGGAGCTAGCCTTTGACCTGATGCGGGTCACTGGCCGCGTGAGTATCCGTCTGAAGAAGCGCATTCCCATGGGCGCCGGCCTGGGCGGCGGATCGAGCGATGCGGCCGCGGTGCTGCTGGCGCTGCCGGTGCTGGCCGGACGGACGCTGCCGCTGCCGGTGCTGCTCAACGCCGCGGCATGTCTGGGGAGCGACGTACCCTTTTTCCTGCTCGGCGGGACCGCCGCCGCGACCGGCCGCGGCACAGAATTGTACCCTCTGCCCGACCGGCGCGCGGGCGCGGCTTTGCTGGTTGCGCCCGATATCCACGTCTCGACCCCCGAGGCGTATCAGGCGCTCAACCGCCCGGATGAATTGACTTCAGCGGCATGGCAAAATATCATAAGTAGTTTCCAGTCTGATGCTTGGGACGAGGAAACCGCTTCTCCGGGCGAAAATGACTTCGAACCTGTGGTTTTCCTGAAGCACCCAAGGCTGCAAATCCTCAAACAGCAACTTGAAAGGCTGGGCGCGGACCGTGCGATGTTGAGCGGCAGCGGGGCAGCGCTTTACGGGCTGTTTGCGGACCGCGGGCGAGCCGAGCGGGCGGCGGCGGAGTTTCGCGGCGAGCGAGTGTTTGTGGTTTCGCTGCTCAGGCGTGCGAGTTACCGTGCATTATGGTGGAGGCGGTTGGGCGAGCACATATCGCGGAGAGTATGGCCACCCCAAAGCAGGTACGCATGATGGATTCCAACCGGATCAAGATCTTTACGGGTAATGCCAACCCGGCCCTGGCCAAAGAGCTGTGCGCGTTTCTCAATTTGCCGCTCGGTGCAGCCGCGGTGAAGTCGTTCGCCGAC
Source organism: Acidobacteriota bacterium (assembly GCA_029776225.1). Taxonomy (GTDB): domain Bacteria; phylum Acidobacteriota; class Terriglobia; order Bryobacterales; family Bryobacteraceae; genus Fen-330. The sequence continues at coordinate 293,867 of JAKOTR010000011.1, forward strand.
GGCGAGATCCATCTTCAGATCCTGGAGAACGTTCGCGGCGCCGATGTTTTCGTCGTCCAGCCGACTTCCAAGCCGGTGGAGCGCCATCTGATGGAGCTCCTGCTGATGATTGACGCCTTGCGGCGCGCTTCAGCAGACCGGATCACCGCAGTGCTACCCTATTATGGGTACGCCAGGCAGGACCGGAAAGACAGACCTCGAGTCCCCATTTCGGCGAAACTCATCGCCAAGCTACTGGAAACGGCCGGAGCGGACCGGATTCTGGCGCTCGACCTGCACGCGGCCCAGATACAGGGGTTTTTCGACATCCCGGTGGACCACCTGTTCGCCACGCCGGTAATGATCGAGTACATGAAGACGATCCAGACGCCGTCGACGATCGTGGTTTCGCCGGATGCGGGCGGCGTGGAACGGGCGCGCGCCTTCGCCAAGCGGATGAATGTCCCGCTGGCGATCATCGACAAGCGCCGCGAGGACGTGAACGTGGCCGAGGTGGTGCACATCATCGGCGAGGTCGAAGGCAGGGACTGCCTGATGGTGGACGATTTGATCGACACCGGGGGAACCCTGGTGAAAGGGGCGGAGGCGCTGATGCGGGCCGGCGCGAACAGTGTGACGGCTTGCGCAACGCACGCGGTGCTCTCGCCCTCGGCTGTAGAGAAGCTTGAGAATTCGAAGATTCGGGAAGTCGTGCTGACCAACTCGATTCCGTTGTCGGAGGAAGCGCGGCGTTCGACCAAGATCCGGACGCTGTCGGTGGCGCCGCTTCTGGCGAAGGCCATACAGTCCATCCACGAGGAAACGAGCGTCAGCACATTGTTTGTATAGGAATTCGCGGACCCGGCAACGCAACCCACGTCCAACTGGCGGACTTGCGATCCGGGCAGAGTAAGGAGAACGAATGCGAACAGCGATTAAGATTGACGCCGTGCCCCGGCCCGCCCGGGGAAAGAACGAAGCGCGGCGTCTGCGCGCGCAGGGAATGATCCCCGCGGTGCTGTATGGGGGGTATCAGGATAGTGTCGCGGTCGCCGTCAACCCCAAGGATGTCCTCAAGATCCTGCACAGCAAGACCGGGCACAACACGATTTTCGACGTGAATGTCCGCGGCGGGGAGAGCTCGCCGGCGATGTTCGTGGACTGGCAGTACGATCCGGTCAAGGACACGCTGCTGCACGTGGATTTGAAGCGCATCGATCTGACCAAGCGCATCCGGGTGTCCGTACCGGTGGTGACGCACGGAGAACCCAAGGGGGTCAAGGCGCAGGGCGGGCTGCTTGAAATCGTCACCCGCGAAGTGGAGATCGAGTGCCTCCCGGATGAGATTCCCGAGCAGTTCAACGTTGACACGACCGAGCTGCTGATCGGGCAGAGCATCCGGGCGGGCGACCTGGCCCTGCAAGGTTCGATGAAGCTCGTGACCTCGGCCGATAATGTGATCGCCCACGTTGTGGCGCTCCGGGCCGAGGCGGCGCCAACGGCCGAGGCCGCCCCCGAGGCTGCTGCCACTCCTGCTGCCGGCGAATCCGAGCCCCAGGTTATCAAGAAGGGCAAGAAGGAAGAGGAAGCCGAGGCCGAGGGCAAGAAGAAGTAGCAGCCCGGCCCGCCCTGAGCGATGGTTGAGTGGCTGGTGGTCGGGCTCGGCAATCCCGGCGAGGAGTACGAGTATTCTCCGCACAACATCGGTTTCATGGTGGTCGATCGTCTGGCCGAGGGGTGCGGGGTGCGCGTCAAGCGCAAGGACTCCAGAGCGCTGGTCGGCCGGGCGGCCATCGGGAATCAGGCGGTGCTGCTGGCCAAGCCGCAAACGTACATGAACCTGAGCGGCGAGGCGGTGAAACCGCTGCTGGAAAAGAACTCGCTCACGGCGGAGCGGCTGATCGTGATTTACGACGATCACGATCTGCCGTGGACGGCGCTGCGGATCCGCCCGCGCGGTTCGGCGGGCGGGCATCACGGCATGGAATCCGTGATCCGCTGCATTGGAACAACGGAGTTTACGCGGGTACGCCTTGGCATCGATTCCACGCGGGGCCGGGCGGAACCGGAATATCTGCTCAAGCCGTTCCGGCGGGAGCAGCGTTTGGAATTGGACGACTTCCTGGACTATGCGGCCCAGGCGGTCGGTTCCATAATTTCCGAGGGCGTCGAGATGGCCATGACGAAATTCAATCGTCGCGCCCGAGGTGAAAAAACCGAGGAAGAATGAGAATTTACGAAGAACTGTTTATACTGTTTATCGTGAGGCCGGACGTTCCCGAAGAGGAGATCGACCAGCTCATCGAACAAACGAAACAGGTAATAACCGGCGGCGGAGGCACGGTCGAGAAGGCTGAGAAGTGGGGCGTCCGCAAGCTCGCCTACCGGGTGAAGAAGCGCGAAGAAGGTTACTACGTTCTGCTCCAGTTCGCCTCCGGGCCGGACGTTGTGAAGGAAATCGAGCGCCGGTTCCGGGTCAGTGACCTGGTGATGAAGTATTTGACCGTGCGCGTGGACGAGAAGCTGAAGAAGATCGAGAAGCGCAGGAAGCAGCGCGAGAAGAGAGCGAAGCGCAAGCCCGCGCCGGTAGCAGCGGCGCCGAGCGCCCCCGCGCCCGCCCCTGTGGCTGCGGCGCCCGCACCTGGCGTACCGGCGGCGGAGCGGACGGAAGAACCACCGGCGGAAGGCGCCGGGAAGGAGTAATCGACCATGGCGGAAACCAGAGGTGGAAGACCCATCAGCGCGTCGGAGCAGCCCACGGGAGCCGATAAGGCCGTAGCCGGAAAGAAGCAGTACTTCCGGCGCAAGAAGGTCTGCCGGTTCTGCGTGGAAAAGATCGATGACATCAATTACAAGGATGTCAAGACGCTGAGTGCGTTCATCACGGAGCGCGGAAAGATCGTCCCGCGGCGGCTCTCGGGCGTCTGCACTCCGCACCAGAAGCGGCTGAGCGAGGCGATCAAGCAGGCGCGCAACATCGCGTTGCTGCCGTTCACGACGAAGCTCTAAGGCAGGAGGGAATTCGATGGAAGTCATCCTGAGAGAAGACATCGAGAAACTGGGCAGCCGCGGACAGATCGTGAAGGTCGCCGACGGCTACGCGCGGAACTTCCTGCTGCCAAGAAGGCTGGCGGTCGTCGCCACGGAAGCGAACAAGAAGATCGTGGAACAGGAGCGGCAGGCCCACCTGCGCCGGGAGGCCAAGGAAAAGGCTGCGGCCGAGGAACTGGCCAAGATGATGGCCGGCGTGGTGCTGACCATCGCGCAGAAAGCGGGCGAGCAGGAGCAGTTGTTCGGCTCCGTCACCGCCAAGGACATCGCGGAAGCGCTGGCGCAGCAGGGCTATCAGGTGGACCGGCGCAAGGTTCACCTGGAAGACCCGATCAAGCAACTTGGCGAGTACAAAGTACCGATCCGCTTGCACCGGGAAGTCACCGTGGAGATCACCGTGCAGGTGGTCCCCGAAGCCACGGAATAACCGATAAGGCGGGCGCGCCCGGCTGCGTGCCCGCCATGAATTCATGCCAGTCATACTCAGTCCGGAAGAGTACCCTTCCCATTCCACGTACGATCTGCTCCGGGCGGCTGCCCGCCTCCAGGTGGGCATGGATCACCGCCTGCTGCGGGTAATTCTCGACCGGGGCGAGGCCGTGTTCCCGGACCTCCTGCGCCTCCTCAAGGAAGACCGCGAGGACGACCGGGTCGACCTGGACGACGACCTGCTCGCCATCGCCCGCCAACTGCGGACGCCAGCTTCTTTGCCTTTCCTGCTGGAATACGCCTCCACCTACGGCTTTGAATTTCAGGACGAGCTGACGCTGGCGTTTGTGGAGCTGGGGGCAGCGGCAGTGGAACCGCTGCTTGAACTGCACAAGCAATCCAACGGCGCGCCCGACGTCGCTTTCACGCTCGCCGCTCTCGGGGTACGCGACCCGCGGATATTGGAGGTGCTGCTGCGCGGATTCGCGGCCGACCCGTACGAGGGCGCGATGCAACTGGGCATATACGGGGATCCGGCGGCCAAACCGGTGCTGGAGGAGGCGCTGGCGAAGGCGGAGGACGACGCCACGCGGCGCGCAATCGCCGGAGCGCTCGAAGATCTGGCTTCGGAAAAGCCTTCCGAGCCCCCGGAAGCGTACGACATCTGGGACGAGTACCCCGAGGAGGAAGACCCTTACTTCGATGAGCTCAGCGACGGGGAACTCGTGGAGTTCTTGAACAGTCCGGTGGCGGCGTACCGGGCGGGAGCAGTCCGGACGCTTGGCGCCGGAGAACTGAACCGCGAACAGGCGGCGCGGATCCTGGAGCTGGCCAAAAACGACCCCGACGTGGAAGTTCGCGCGAACTGCTGGGAAGCTCTGGCGAAGCGCATCGACGACGAGGAACTGGACGCGGAAATCCTTGCGGCGATGCACAGCCGCCTGGACGACGGCTCCGCGCCCCCCGTGGAGCGCGCCGGCATCGCCACGGCATTAGCCGCGAGGGGCGAGGAAGGACGGCTTTATTACACGATCCGCGAACTCGCGGCTATTCCCGAGGCACGCGCGCAGGCGATCAAAGCGATGTCGGCATCCGGAGACAGCCGGTTCATCGACTTGATTCCGCCGTACCTGAATGACCCCGACCCCAAGGTTCGGGAGCAGGCGGTGCTGGCCGTGGGCTGGTTTGGGATCGTCTCTCAATTGAGCAAAGTTGAGCAGCTCTTCAAAGACGAACGGGTGCGCAACGCTGCTCTCTACGCGTATTGTCTGGCTGCTCCCGGTCCTGTGTCGCCCGCGCGCGCGCGCAGCCTGTTCCGGAGAATCGAGAATCTTGCGGGCGGCCTGTCGGGCGATGAGGCTGGCGTGGTCGGGCAAGGGCTCGACGACCGTCTTCGGATGGACGGGTACGAGCCGGTATTCGAGGTCCGCTTCAGCGAATGGGGCGAGGAAGAATACAGCGAAGACGAAGAGGAAGATAGCCAGGAACCGCCGGCGGCTCCCGCCGCCAAAGTCGGCCGCAACGATCCCTGCCCCTGTGGCAGCGGCAAGAAATACAAGAAGTGCTGCGGCAAGTAGCCGCGCGCTTCACGGGTCTCGCGAAGCAGCCGTTGAGTTTTCCTTGCCCGGGTGGTATTCTGTTCTCGAACGTGGATTGATTTAGAGCCTGAGGGCTCGGCTACTTGCAACCACGTCAAAAAAAAGTGCTAAAGGCGGAGTCGGTCAATCATGATGCAACCCTGTGGCCTTTAGCCCAGGGTTTTGCTTTTTGGGGCCGATTGCGCTACTAGCCCGTGCGCAAGCACTGGAGGTACTATGAGCGTTCGGCCCGAAAGCAGCGGGGGAGGATTCTCCCTGCGCGGAAGCGAAGGCGAACTGGTAATCGTGCGGATCGCGGTTGAACCGCGGCTGCTCGAGCGGTTGCTGGACGTCCTCGCCCGGCTTGATTTCCCTATTAACCCCCAGATCTATCACGACGCTGAACGAGTCTATGTTGATTCCGACGGCGTGGAGAGGGTGGCGCCAGCCGCCGTCGTGGAGTTCCCGGCCTGGGCCGCGAGGATGGAGGCGGTTCGTGAGGCGCTCGATCGCGAGGGTCTGAACGGGGCGAACCTGACAGTCCGGAATATGTTCGAGGACATACGCTCCGATTCCCGCGAATTGCCCGCTGCTCCCGGCGCAACCGTGGTGAGATACCGCGCCGTTCGCGTCGCCTGAAAACCTGCGCAGCCCGGTCCAATTCAGCACTACAATAGCAGGCGAGGAGAGTTGAATTGGAGGCTGCTGCCGCTCACGAGTCCCCGTACAGCGGATCCTGGTATCCGGGCCAGCCTTCGGCCCTTCAAGAACTTCTGGACGAGTTGTTTCAGAACTCGGCGCAACGGACCGGCTCCTGCCTGATCCCGCATGCCGCCGGGTTCGTTGTTCCCCATGCCGGGCTGGCTTACTCCGGCGTGGTCGCGGCGGCAGCGTACCGCCACATGGAAGCGGCGGGGACCCGTCGCGTAGTGCTCCTGGGGTTTTCGCACCGCGGCGCGGCGCCGGGAGTGTGGATCCCCGAAGTCGAGCGCTTCCGGACTCCGCTCGGCGAGGTCGCGGTGGACCGCGAAGCTGTTTGCCAACTGCTGGCGGGCGGGGTCTTCCGCAGCATGCGCGAATCGGCGCTGTGCGACCACTCGATCGAAATCCAGCTCCCCCTGTTGCAACGGGCAGTGCCGGACGCGGCGGTGGTTCCGGTCTATGTCAGCAGGCTCGGCCCTGAGGCGCGCACCGAAGCTGCGCGATGCCTTGCGCCCCTCCTCGAACCCGGTACGGTGCTGATGGCCAGTTCGGACCTTACGCACTACGGCCGTGCGTTCTCTTACGAGCCCTTTCCAGCCGACCGCAGCATCTCCCAGCGGCTCCGCGAGCTGGACGAAACGGTGATCGAAGCCGCGGGCAGCCTCTCTCCGGAATTCTTTCTGGAAACGCTTCGTAGCACTTCGGCAACCGTCTGCGGTTACGAGCCGATCGCGCTTCTGTTAGAGACACTGGCCTGGCTCCACGATGGCGAAATTTTCCAGGAAACACTGGATTACCAGACCTCGGGCGAGATCACGGGCGATTTCCACCACTCGGTCAGCTACGGAGCGCTGGGGTACTTCCCCTACCGGGCTTTCGAACTCGGGGAGGAAGACCAGGGGCTGCTGCTGGAAAGCGCGCGGCGGACCCTGGATCACTATCTGCGCACCGGCGAGCGCAAACCGATTCCGCCGGAACGGCTTACGCCCGCTCTCAAACGGCCCGCCGGGGTATTCGTGAGCTTGCATTCCGGGGGAAACCTGCGGGGCTGCGTGGGACGTCGCGCGTCCCGGGAGCCGCTCTGGGAGGCGACGCCTGAGGTCACTTTGTCAGCGGCCCTTGAGGATAGCCGCTTCCGGCCGGTGCGTCCGGGCGAGAAAGGGCTGGAGCTGGAGATTTCGGTCCTGTCGCCATTCAAGCGGCTCCCGAACCTGGATGGTTTCCGTGTGAACGAGCACGGGGCGCTGCTGGACGCAGGCGGTTACCAGGGCCTGCTGCTGCCGCAGGTAGCCACGGAACGGAACTGGACCGCCCAGCAGTTTTTGGAAGCCCTGGCCCGGAAAGCCGGCGCCAGCTACGCCGCGTACAGCGAGCCGTCCACGAAGGTCTATGTCTTCCGGGCACAAGTGATCCGGTAACGCTCAAGCATCCCACGCGCCCAACATCCGCCGCAGCAGTACCAGTTCGCCGAGGTGATAGGCGTTATGGTCCGCCACCAGCAGGGCCTCACGCAGCACGGTCTGTCCCGATCCGCCTGGAATCCGCGCGAACAGGTCCGTGGCGGGGTCTGCCACCAGCGCCTGCATCGCCTCCAGGTCCGCCTGGAAGTCTCTGATGCTCTTCTCCCACGCCGCCGGGCTTGGCGGGGCCTCCGTTTCCGGCCAGTACCCGGAAGGCCAGTCCGGCGAAACGTGTTCGGGATTCCGGCTGAACTCCAAAATGTCCCACTGCGCGATCCGCATGTGCTCCAGAACTTGCCAGATCGTATAGGGCGCGCCCTCGGGTTTGGCGCCCCGGAGCTTCGCCGGCAATCCCTTGACCGCGGCCTCGAAATCCGCGTGCGCCCCTTTGCCGCGCAGCAGGTATAAAAGGTGCTCACGCAGAGGTTTATTGTTCATTTCTAGCCCCTCCCAGTTCCATTATTGGCCTTAAGATATAATGCTCGTGATTTCCGATGACTGTTCATGAGTGCTTTAATTTTCATTCTTTGAGCGAGCTGCAGAGCCGCATTAGTGAGCTTGGGCTGGATTTGCCGGTCGCGGAGAACGCCTCCGCACTGCTTGAGCCGTTCGATTTGAACGGGTTTCGCCTTGCCAATCGCATGGTGGTCCTTCCGATGGAGGGCTGCGATGGACTTGCTGACGGATCGCCGGACGAGTTGACGTTCCGCCGCTACCGCCGGTTCGCATCCGGCGGCGCGGGCCTGCTATGGTTTGAAGCCACCGCTGTGGTGGAGGAAGGCCGCGCCAATCCGCGCCAGCTCTGGATCCGCAAGGAAACGCTGCCGGGGTTCGCGAAGCTGGTCGAGCAGAGCCGGAAAGCCGCGCCGCATCCCGTCTACTGCGTGCTCCAGCTCACCCACTCAGGACGGTACAGTAAGCCCGGGCGTTATCCCAAGCCCATCATCGCCCACCGCTCGCCGTACCTCGACCCCCTGCACAAGCTGCCGGACGATTACCCGATCATCTCGGACGAGGAACTCGAGCGGCTGGAAGACATCTACGTCGAGGCTGCGCGGCTTGCGCACGAGGCCGGGTTCGATGCCGTGGACGTGAAGGCCTGCCACCGCTACCTGGTTTCCGAACTGCACGCCTCGCACACCCGCGACGGCCGGTACGGCGGCCCGTTTGAAAACCGCACGCGTTTCTTCCGTAACGTGGTGGCGAAGATCCGCAGCGCCGTTCCCGGCATCACGGTCACGTCCCGAATGAACGCGTACGACGCGATGGCCTATCCCTACGGCTTCGGAGTGGACCGCGAAGACCCCGCCAAACCCGACCTCACGGAGCCCATCGAGCTCGTGCGCTTTCTGAAGGAGAACGGTGCGCCGCTGGTCAACATCACCATCGGCAATCCTTACTACAACCCGCACGTGAACCGGCCCTTCGATTTGCCTGTCGCCGGCGCGCCTGTTCCCAAGGAATCGCCGCTGTACGGCGTGGCGCGTTTTGTTCAGATCGTGCGCCGCATTCAGGAAGAGTTCCCCGGCATGGCCGTCATCGGCGGCGGCTACTCCTGGCTCCGGCACTACTTCCCGAACGTGGCCGCGGCAGCCATCCAAAAAGGTTGGGTCACGCTGGTGGGCGCGGGCCGCATGTCGTTCGCCTATCCCGACTTCCCGCGGGCGCTGGCCGAGAACGGCACGCTGGATCCCGAGCGCGTGTGCGTTGCCTGCTCGGCCTGCACGCAGATCATGCGCGACGGCGGCCGCACCGGCTGCGTGCCGCGAGACGCCTCGATTTACGAACCCATTTACAAGGCTGGACGCGCCGAAGCGCTCGACACCATTCTGGCCGAGGCCAAGACGTGCCGGCAGTGCAACGACCCCACCTGCGTAACCGGCTGCCCGGCCCGCGTCAACGTTCCCAAGTTCATCGGGCACATTGCCGCCGGCCGCTTCCGCGAGGCTTACGAAACAATTCGGGAGCAGAACGTTTTGGCCGCCGTTTGTGGGTACGTTTGCCCGTCGGAAGTGCAATGCGAGCACGCGTGCATCAACCAGCACTACACGGAGGCCGTCCCCATACGCCACCTGCAGCGCTGGGTGTCGCAAAAGGCCGTCGAAGAAGGATGGGCGGCGGAGCCGCGCCCGGCAGGCCGGGTGACCGGCAAGCGGGTGGCGGTGCTTGGCGCGGGCCCCGCAGGCATTTCCGCCGCTGCGGCGCTGGCTTCGTTCGGCCACAAGGTAAGCCTGTTCGACAGCGGCGAGGCCCCCGGCGGCCAGGCGCGGCAGACCATCCCGGCCGAGCGCCTGCCGAACGGCATTCTCACGCGCGAGGTCCAGGACGTGCTCGCTTCCAGCGGCGTGGCCGAACAGCGACAGTGCGCCCTCGGGAGTTCCTACACTCTCGACGACGTGCTCGCCGAAGGCTTTGACGCGGTGTTGATCGCGCTTGGCCTGAGCCGGTCTGTGCCGCTGCCCGGTTCCTGCCGTCCCGCTTCGGGCGTCGAGGGGGCGCTTGAATTCCTCACGCGGATCAAGAACGGCGGCACGGTCACGGGACAGGTGCTCGTGCTTGGCGGCGGCAACACGGCAATCGACGCCGCTCTGTCGGCAAAGCGCGCCGGCGCTTCGGACGTCTTTATCGTCTACCGCCGGTCGTTCGCCGAGATGCCCGCCTGGCCCGAGGAGCGGGACGCGGCCATCCGCGCCGGCGTTCATTTCCTGGTTCTCACCGCCCCGCTGGCCTATGTGCTGGACGAGAAGGGCAATCTGACCGGGCTCAAGGTAGCGCGCACAAGACTGGGCGAGCCCGACGCAAGCGGCCGCCGGCGTCCGGAAAATATTCCCGGCTCCGAGCACGTTCTTCCGGCATCTCTTGTAGTAGAAGCGATCGGGCAGCAGATCGATCCCGAACTCGCCGCTGCGCTCCCGGGCGTGCGCGTCACCTCCCGCGGCCTCATCTGGACTCGCGACGGCACGTTGGAAACCAGCCGTCGCGGCGTTTTTGCCGCGGGCGACATCGTGAACGGAGGGACCACGGTAGTTCAGGCGGTCGCCGAAGGCGCCCGCGTCGCACGCGAGATCGATGAGTTCTTGCGATGCACTTAAGTTCCTGTTATGGACGATTTTGTCGACTACTACGAGTTGCTCCAGATCAGCCAGAATGCTGAATTGCAGACGATCCAGCGCGTCTACCGCATGCTGGCTGCGCGGTACCATCCCGACAACCCCGAGACCGGCGACATAGACAAGTTTGTGCTGCTCAAGCAGGCCTATGACGTTCTCTCCGACCCGGAACGGCGCGCCGAGTACGACAAGGAATGGCTGCAGCACAACACGCAGCCGATGCCGATCTTTGAAATGAAGGAGTTCGTTGTCGGGATTGATGCGGAAATGAACCGCCGCCTCGGCGCCCTCTGCCTGCTCTATAACCGGCGCCGGGAGTCGCCGGACCACCCGACCCTCTCGATGCTCGAGATGGAGGCGAAGATGTCCGTCCCGCGCGAGCACCTGGAGTTTACCGTCTGGTACCTTCGCGACAAGGGGTACGTGCGCCGCGACGAAACGACGGGCGAGATTGCGATCACATCCGAAGGGGTGGATTTCGTCGAGGCCCACCGTCCCTCGAACCGCCTGGTACACAAGTTGCTGAAGTCGCCGGACATAGGCGTTAAGGTCCGCCGTGCCCCGTAAATCCGAATTCCTGGACCACGGCCCCTAGCTCCCGGCGGTCGGCTCCGGTGGGAGGGATTGCCCGGTTGAGCCTGATCTCTACCCGGCTTTCGGGCGGAGTTAAAAAGCCGTCTGGCACCGGCTTCACAAGGCGGTAGCCGCCGGGTTGGTTGTAGGTCTCCTCCGCGAACGGCTTGCCGTCCATCCACACGGAAACGGTCACCGGCCCCCCGGCGCGCTTGATGTGATCCGGCGGAAAGTAGAGCTGTAATTCGAAGGTTGCGGGCGGATCGGCCGGCACGCGAAGCACGGCAGTAGCCTCTTGCGCCATCCAGCGCCAACCGCCGTCTTCGATAGCGTGCCATCCCGAAACGAGTTGCGGCCTGCTGCGGATATCTCCCAATCTCAAAAAGGACCAGGTCGGCCCTTCGGGCGGCGGCTCCTCGGCATCGCCCTCGCAGCAGGCAGTCAGTTCACCCCATCCGGCTTTCAGGTCCGGTTCGCTGTCCGCCGTTAGAACCACCTCACGGATTCCCTCGAGCGGGATCGAGTGCGTCTCCCAGAGCTCCCCATCGATTTCGGCAGTCTTTTCGAACAGGATTCTGCCGGATGCCGCCGCGATGCGAAACGTGGCCTGTCCCTTGCCGCGCCCGAACAGCGCGAAATGCAGGCTGCTCTCCCCGGCGCCGATCGGAAGGCGGACAGCCGCTTTTGGCCGGGGCAGAAACACGAGCCGGCCGGAAAACTGGGTGGGGATCCACTCCCCGGGTTCGTTCAGAAACGGCGAGGTTCGCGCGTAATGGATGCGATCCAGCGGAGCCCACGAGAATGAGAACGGAAGCAGCCCTGCGGAAGCGGTGGAAAAGCCGGAGTGGGCAAAGCGGTCGATGAGCCGGAGTGGAGTGCGCACGGTCAGGTCTGTGGTGCGAATTGGAACCGCGGTTTCCTCCGCGAGACTGTCGTAGTTACCCGCCAGCGACAACTCCGAGGAGACGATCCACTCGCCCGGCTGGGGGACGCTGCGCCGCTCCAGCATCCGGCCGCCGCGCGCCAGCATGTAGAAACGGAATCCCCATTCGCCGTTGACCAGATAGGTTTTTCCCGGTGGGGGCTCGACTTCGGCATACACGCGCGAAAATTCGAAAGCCGCGAACGAAATGTTGAGACCGAGAAAAACGCTCCAGGCAAGCGCGAGCTTCATCCACCGGCGCCGCTGGGCGAACTGCTGCACGAACAGCATTACCATCGGCGCAACGAGGGGCAACAGATACCGCGAGGCGCCCGCGAAAAACGCCACACAGGCAAACGCGAGATAGAGCAGGCACCAGCTCGCCAGTACCGGTTCCCGCTTCCGGCTTTGCCATAACCAAACCAGCGCATTTCCGCCGAGCGCTATGAACACCGCCAGCAGCGCGCGCTCCCACCAGGGGTAATCGTGGACCAGCGCGGCGGCGGCAAGACCGGGCACTATGCCCCACAGCCGGCGGACCGCCAGCGGCACGAAAATCACCAGCGCGCCGAGGTGCTGAAGCAAGGCCAACGCGCTGGCGCCTTTCAGCGCGGCCCGGCTAAGCGCGGGATCGCTCATGTGGCCCAGGAGCAGCGCCGCCGGCAGGCGTCCGGTTAACGCCCATTGCATTCCCTGCCAGGCGGCGAGTGCAACGTACGGCGCCGCCAGCGCCAGCCACGCGGCCTTCGGTGGGCGCTCGCGCTTCCACACGTAAGCCAGCAGCAGAATGGGCGGCAGGGCCAGCGCCTGCAAAGCGGTGAGGGCCGCCAGGGCAAGAGCGATCCCACACAGCACAAATCGCCGAAAGAAGAAAGCCGCCGCGCCAGCGAGCAGGAACGCGAGTCCCGGCGCTTCTGGACTCGCCAGGGTATTGGTATTGACCTGGACCAGCGGCGAGGCCGCCACCAGCAATGCGGCCCATAGCGGCTGCGTAGTGAAGCGCGACGCCAGGGCATAGGCGGCGAAGCTGATGCCAAGAGCGAACAGGAGATAGAACGCGTGAAACCCAAGTAGCGAAATGCGGCCTATCAGCAGCCACGGCACCGCGACGAGGTACGCGTTCAAAGGCGGATGCGGATGGCCGGAAGCGTCAACCATCCTTCCCTGAAAAACGTAGTTGAAGTTCAGCGGAGTCAGCGGTTGTTTGAGAACGTTCGCCGCAATGTCGAGGTAATTGACTTCGTCGCCCTGAACGGGCTGCTTCAAGAAGGGAATATGCAGCAGCAGCGTGAACAGCGCGAGAATGACGAGTTGCCGGCGGAGGCTCATCTTTGCAGGAACGTTCCCGGAATTATTCACCAACCAACGATACCTCAGCTTCCCGGACAGCCGCGAGCACGCGCTCGATGGTGAGGTTTTCGATCGGCTCGCCCGGACGCGCGGTCGCGACAATCCGCACGCGCTCGCCGCGCGGCGCCCAGATGGCCGGGTCGGTCGGGCCGAACAGCGCTACCACGGGCGCGCCGGCCGCCGCCGCAAGGTGCGTGATGCCGGAATCGTTGCCGATATAAAGCCGCGCGCCAGCGATCCAGCAGGCGAGCTCGTAGAGATCGTCGATGCGCACCGCGCCCTCCAGTTCCTCCTCCGGGCCAGCGCACCACTGCACCGGACCGTTCAGTTCGCGAGCCAGCGCGCGGAACCGCTCTAGCGGCCAGTTCTTTCGCGCGCTGCCGGAAAACGGCTGGATGACTACGTAGTCCCCGGGCGTGCGCTTGCAGTCGATCCGGGGAATCGCGGGTCCTTTTCCGCCCACCTGCCGCAGGTAGAAATCGGCCGCGTGTACTCCCGCGCCTTCCTCGGGCAGGGCGGGTAGAAACTCGAAGGGTAGCCCCGCCATCGCCGCGCGGAACTCCGGGCGGTTCGTCCCGTACCAGGAGACGATGGAATCGAATTCCGCCAGCGTTTCCATCAGCGCCGCGGGCGGCTCCACTCCGGGGATGCCGGCGAGGTCAAGACCGGTCGAGGGGATCGCGCGCACGCGGTCCGCGAACCGGATCAAAGGGAGATTGCGCGAGGAGACCCACACTTCCGTGAAGCCGGCCCGCAGGTGTTCTATTGCCGGAAGCGCGAGAATGCAATCCCCGATTGCTCCGGGGCGGATGATCAGTCTGCGCAAGGGAGGTTACTGGATCTCGTAGGGCAGCCGGACCTCAACCGTTGCCGGCCGGTAGCAGGTGTTGTGCGAGCACGCCTGGTAGTGCAGCTTGCCGACCAGCACGCCCGGTCCCGGCGCGGCCTTCGGATCCACCTTGAACCGCGCCGTAATCTCGAAGTTGCCGGTGAACACCGAGAGCGGTTTCTGAGAGAACTCGTACTTCCGCATCTCCGGTTTCGGAAACACGATCGCCTCGGGCGCCAGCGGACCCGCCTCCCATTTCAGCCGGAGCGGGATCAAATAATCCTCCGCCGGCTGGTCGCTGTTCACGTGGAAGCCGTCGCGGACCCGCACCGCCAGCCGTGCCTCGACAGTCTCGCCGCGCTTTGCCGCAATCTTTCGCGGCGGGTCCACCATAAGGAAGTTACCCTGCGCGAGCAGTAAGGCCGGTCCGGCCAGAAGACAAATCGTCGCCAGTTTCCGTGGAATCGCCCAAAACCTCATTGATGTCCTTCTCGTAGCTTCGCTTGCTGACCAGCCCGACATGAACCGCGGCGATTCTGCCTTCGCGGTCGATCACAAATGTCGTCGGCAGCGATTCCACGCCGCCGTAGAGCTGCGCGATGGAATCGGTGCCCATCAGAATCCGGTAGTTAATGCCGTACCTGGAAGCGAACGGTTTGACGACCTGCCAGCCGTCCTCGTCCATCGACACGCCAACCACCGCGAATCCCTTGTCCTTGTGTTTGCGCTCGAACTCCACGAACCAGGGGATCTCGACTGTGCACGGGGCGCACCACGTGGCCCAGAAATTCAGCAGCACAACCTTCCCGCGGTAATCGGAAAGCCGCACGGTCCTGCCGTCGGCATCCTGGAGGGCGAAGTCAGGCGCCGGTTTCCGTTCCTTGACGTCTTTTACGCTGGAACGGCGTTCCGGCGGGGCGGTAGTGCACGCGGCGAAAAGCAGCGCCACTGAAACGGGGAGGATGATTTTTCGAAACACGAGCTCTCCTCGAGTGTGCGCGAGAGTGCCGCGCAGCGTATTTTCAATTATATCAGGGAGCTTGGAGCGGCCTTGGCGGGCGCGGGATGGGCAGGCGGCACAGAGGGCATAATATCTTCGAGGCGCTATGCCCGCGAATCTCACGCCGGAGTATCTGGCCGCAGAGCGCGAATATAAGAATGCCCAGAGCCACGCCGAAAGGATCGCTGCGCTCGAGCGCATGCTCGCCACGCTGCCCAAACACAAGGGCACCGAGAAGATGCAAGCCGACCTGCGCCGCCGGCTCTCGCAGGCGCGCAAGGAGTCGCAGAAAAAAGGCCCCGCGCACGCCGCGCCGTTCTACGTTGTCGAGAAGGAAGGCGCCGGGCAGGTGGTGCTGATCGGCCCGCCGAACGCGGGCAAATCCCAACTGGTGGCGGCGCTGACTCGCGCGGAACCCGAGGTGGCCGACTATCCCTTCACCACGCGTTTTCCCACTCCGGGCATGATGCTTTTCGAAGACGTGCAGATCCAACTGGTGGACCTGCCGCCCATCTCGGCCGAATTCATGGAGCCCTGGATACCCCAAGTGATTCGGAATGCCGACCTCGGCGTGCTGCTGATGGACGTGAACGACGTCGCCCTGCTCGATCAGATCGAGTTCATCGAACAGACCCTGGAGCGCCACCGCCTCGCACGGCCTCAGCTCCTCGCGGCCAACAAGATCGACCTTCCCGGCGCGGAGGCCAACCTCGCCGCGCTTCAGGATCTCTACGGGGAACGCTATCGCTACATCGGGATCTCGGCCGCAGAGGGCCACAACCTCGACCTTTTCGCCCGCGCCGTTTTTGACGCCCTGGGTCTTGTCCGAGTCTACACGAAGGCCCCGGGCAAAAAGGCCGATCTCACCGCGCCCTACGTGTTGCAGCGCGGGCAGACCGTGCTGGACGCCGCCCGCATGGTGCACCAGGATTTCGCCCAGAACCTGAAATTCGCCCGCCTGTATCGAACCGACGGCAACCGCGACGGCATCATGGTCGAGCGCACCTACGTGGTCGAGGACCGGGACATCCTCGAATTCCATATGTAGAGCGAACGAAAGCGCTACTGTACAGCCACTCTGGTAGCCTGAGAGCAGATGCCTGCCCGTCGTGGTGTGCGCCAAGTATTGGCGCGCGTGTCGCGTATGAGCGCGCATGAAGTGTGGGTCCGAACCGCGCAGGAAATGAACAAGCGCGTGGACGCGGCCTGCGCGAAGCTCGGCTTTTCCCCGCTGAAGCAGCCCGTCACGCGTGCGCCGAAGCCGCCGGGGCGGTTTTTCTTCGATTCCAATGACGTGCCCGTGCTCATCGAGCGCATCCGCGCGACGCTGCCCGAAGACGCCGGGCGCATCGTGCGCGATGCGGAACGGATTTGTGAGCGCCGCTTCGATTTGCTGGGCTACGAGGGGCTCGATTTCGGCCGCGAAATCGACTGGCACTTCGACCCGGTCAACAACCGCCGCGCGCCGCGGACACTGTGGTTCCGCATCCCGTTCCTCGATTTCGATACCGTAGGCGACCACAAGGTCATCTGGGAATTGAACCGGCACCAGCACTTGGTCACGCTCGCGAGAGCGTTCCTGCTGGCGGGCGAAACCCGCTATCTGGAGGAGCTTCAGGCGCAGTGGCACTCCTGGCAATCCGCCAACCCGTACCCCTACGGCATCAACTGGGCGAGCAGCCTGGAGGTCGCTTTCCGCTGCCTCTCCTGGATCTGGATTGACCATTTGCTGGCGGGCCGCGGCTTGGACAAGTTCCGCGCCGTCCTCGCACCGGCGATCGCCGGGCACGCGCGCTACATCGCAAAGTACCTCTCCTACTACTTCGCGCCGAACACGCACCTGCTCGGGGAAGCCGTGGCGCTTTATTTCGCCGGCACACTCTACCCGCAGTTCGCCGCCGCCGCGCGATGGCGGAGGCTCGGTTGGCGAATCGTCCAGAACGAGGCCGCGCGCCAGGTACTTCCCGACGGCGCGCATTTCGAGCAATCGACCTACTATCACGTCTACGCGCTCGACATGTTCCTGCACGCGCGCCTGCTGGCCGCGCGCAACTGCGAGGAGGCGCCGTCGGAGTTCGACGCTGTGATCGAGCGAATGGCCGAGGCGCTCCGGGCGCAGTCCCAGGCGGGCGCCGCCCCGCGGTTCGGCGACGACGACGGCGGGCGCTGGTTCGATCCGCGGCGCAATCGGACTGAGCACATGCTCGATCCGCTTGCCACGGCCGCCGTGGTTTTTCACCGCCCGGATTTCAAGGCCGCCGCTGGCGGCGTGCTGCGCGATGAATCCATCTGGCTGCTCGGGCCGGAAGGCGTGGAGGAATTTGACCGGCTGCCCTCCGAGCTGCGCCCGCCGGCTTCAACGCGGTGCGCCGCTTCGGGCGTGTACTGCCTTGCCGCATCGCAACCGCTGTTGCGCACGGTGATCGTCGACGCCGGCCCGCACGGCTACGGCTCCGGCGGCCACGGACACGCCGACGCCCTCAGCCTGCAATGGATCGCGCAGGGCCGGCACTGGCTCACCGATCCCGGCGCTTTCTGCTATTCGCTTCCGCGCGGGCGCAACCGCTTCCGCGGCACCGCAGCCCACAACACGCTGGAAGTCGATGGATTAGACCAGGCCGAGCCGGCTGGACCGTTCAACTGGGGCGCGAAGCCGGCCACCCGCCTCGAGCGCTGGCTGACCTCGCCGCTCGCCGACGTCTTCACCGCCAGCCACGACGGTTACTCGCGGCTAAGCGATCCGGTGATTCACCGGCGCTGGGTGATCTCCTGGAAAACAGGTCTGCTTCTCGTCCGCGACGTGGCTCTCGGCCGCGCGGCGCACGATCTGGCGATTCACTGGCGACTGGGACCGGGGTTCGCGCCGTCGCGCGAATGGCCGCGCGCGCGTACGTTCGCCGCGCCGGATGGCGCCGCGCTTACGTTCGCCTGGGCGGAAGATTCCGCCTGGACGGCCGAGATCCTGGAAAGCGAGTGGTCGCCTGCCTACGGCGCCAGCGTTCCGGTCTTCGTGCTGCGCTATCGCGCGCGGGTGCCGCTGCCGGCGGAGTTCACCGTCGCGCTGTCGCCGGGCGAGCGGGAGAATGCCGCGCTGGAACGGTTGCCGGGCGCGCCCGTGGTTTACAGGTACCGCGGCGGCGCCGATACGCTGCTCATCCTGTTCCAGGACGGCGGTGGGCCGTGGGAATGGGAAGGTTGGGAGAGCGATGCCCCCTTCCTGTGCTTCGGCCGCCACGCGGGCGAACCGTGGCTGCTGGCGCCCGATTCCGCCCGGCTCCGGTTTGAGGGGCGCGAAGTCAGGGGCCCGATTCCTCCCGCGTCGGCATTGGCTGCGCTTGAGTAAAGGTTTTTCCGCGAACATTGACCCGGGTGGGCTGCCAGAGGCTCCCGCGCGGCAGCAGCAGGGAGAACGCGGCCAGGAACGCCGCGGCCATCAGCGCTATGGCGGTGCGCACAGGAGACGTGATCCGCTTCAGAGCGAACGAATCGGGCAGGATGGTGTCCAGGAGCGCAAGCGCGAGCGCCGCCGCCTGTGCGCTTAGCGCCGCCGCGCGCCACATATCGGGAAGCCCGAAGCTGGAAACAAAAGCTGCGAGCAGCGCCCACGGCAGCAGCAGGCGGCCCAGTTTGTGGGAAACAAAGTGGAACCACATGCGGTTGCGCGGGCCGAGCAGCGCCGGGTAGTCGCCTATGGTTTGGTACACGCCGGCGAGCGTCCGCACCTTGCGGCGGAATTCCGATTTGAGCGAGGTGGGGTAATCGTACGCGCGCGCACCCTCCTCGAGCACGATCCGGTAGCCTTGGAAGAATGCGCGCAGCGGCAGGTTGACGTCGTCCAGAATCGTGCCCGCGGGCAGGGGTCCCGCGAGCGAAGCGCGCATCGCGTAGATGCAGCCTGTGGCGCCCAGAATGGAATCAACGCGGCTCTGGCACTTGCGTATACACTTCTCGTAGCGCCAGTAGAGGCCGACGTTGGCTTCCTCCAGCGTCTCGCCGCGCAGGATGAACAGCTCGCCCGTCGCGACGCCCACGGTGGGATCGGCGAAGCAGGCCACCAGGTTGCGCAGCGCCGCCGGGTCGAGCTTCTGCCGCACGTCGGTGAAAAACAGGATCTCGCCGCGGGCGCGCCGCATCCCTTCGTTCAGCGCCAGCGCTTTTCCGCTTGGCGGGATCGCGACCAGCTCGACGCCCCGCGCCGCGTATTCACGCACCGCCGCCTCCGTGCCGTCGGTCGAGCCATCGGAAATGACGATAATCTGGAGTAATTCCGCCGGATAATCCAGCTCCAGAATGGACTCGAGCTTCTGCCGAATCCACGCCTCGCCGTTGCGTACCGGCAGCAGTACGGTGACGGACTTCAGCAGCGGTTCCTTGCGGACCGGCCGCGCGCGAAACCGGGCCAGCAAGTACAGCAGAACGGGATAGCCGAGCACCACGTAAACAGCAAAAGCGGCGCTCAGCAGAAACACCGTGGCACTCAGCACAACACTGATTGTAAACACATGTGTGCACTCGAAGCGCACAAGTTAGAGTCCAAAAAAGCCGTGCCGGCCAGCCCGGACAGAACACGGGGCGCCATAACGCGCTCAGCCCAACGCTGGGGCGCTCTCCAGCGCGCGCTCGAAACAACTTGCCACGCGCTCCCACGAAAACTTCGCGCGAACCATTTCCAGTGCGGCGGAGGCCAGCCGCGCCCGCTCATCCGCATCGGCCAGCAGCTCCATACAGCTCTCCGCAAAAGCCGCGGGGGAATCGGCGATCCGTATGTCGTTCGGGGGATTTACGTGCAGCCCCTCGGCCCCGATGGTGGTCGAAACCACGGGAACGCCCGCGGCCATCGATTCGTAAATCTTCAAGCGCGTGCCGCCGCCGATGCGCAGCGGCACGACGGACACCGACGAACCCCACAGGTACGGGCGGACGTCCGGCACCGTGCCCGTTACAAAGATGTTGCGGTCCTGCCGCGCCAGCGCTGTGATGCCTGGCGCGGGCGTGCGCCCAACGATGCCGAAGGTGCAGCCGGGCCGCTTGCGCCGGATCAGCGGAAGAATTTCCTGCACGAAATAGCTCACGCCGTCGATGTTCGGCAGCCAGTCCATTGACCCGACGAACACGAGATCGGCAAACGGCTCAACAGACGGCGGCGCGGCGAAGTACTCGATGTTCACGCCCGTGGGAATTTCGGAAACGCGAGAGACGCCGAACAGCTTCCGCATCAGCGCCGCGTCCACGGCCGATACGGCGGCGATGTGCCCGGCGGCGCGCGACACGCGGCGCTCATAACGAAACATGCGGCGCGCCTGCAGCCCGTAATAGAGCTTTCGCAGCGGGTCCGGGGCGCAGGCGGCGCGGCGGCGCCAGATCATGGTTTCCACGTTGTGCTGGAAAAACAGGCTGCGGTCGAGCGCGGGAAAGTAGGAGGTCGGCGCCAGATGGTCCACTACGGCGCGGTCGAAGCGGCCGGTGCGGATCAAGTTTTCGAGAAAGCGGCCCAGCGCGGGCGAATAGAACCGGCTCACCGCAAGCGGCATTTCCGAAAAGCAGTTGCGCGCGAGCTGAACGGCGAACGCCGGCGAGCTTTTCGGCGGGATGCGGTGCTCGAACGGGTAGCAGCGGGTGCAGTACTCCCTGCTCGCTTCACAAGCCTCGGGGTGTGCGGGGTCGGCAATGGCGACGTAATGGATCTCGTGGCGGCGGTGGAGCTGCCGCAGGATTTCGAGCGACCGTATCTGGCCGCCCTTGGTGGTCGGGTGAAGAAAGTTCGTGTTGACCCAGAGTATCTTCATCGTGCTGTTTCGGCGGCCTGCGACGGTTTGAGCCGGCCGGTCAGAAAAACTTCGCCCCAGAGCTGGAGATTGAGCAGGCGCCAGATGCGGTCGGTGGCGTCTTCGATTCCCTGCGAATGCCGCGCGAGCAGCGCGTCGAGTTCGGTTCGGTTTACGTATTCCGCCAGCAGACCGCCAGGGGCGCGCAAACTGTCGATCAGCGGCGCCGCCGCCGGGCGGAGCAGCCACTCCCGCAGCGGCGTCGGGAAACCCATCTTTCTGCGGTACACGATGTCGCGCGGCAGCAAGTCCTCCACCGCGCGCTTGAAAATGTATTTCTGCGTGCGGCCGCGGATTTTGAGCCTTGCGGGGACTCGCGCGGCGAACTCGACGAAAGTGTGATCCAGCAGCGGTACACGGCTTTCAATCGAGCACGCCATGCTCATCTGGTCCTGCTTCATCAGCAGCTCGACGAGGTAAGTCTTCGAGTCCGCGTAGAGCATGCGGTCGAGGGCCGGAACGCGCGGGCGCGCATTCCAGTAGCCGAGGTACTGCGCGTAGGGCGATGGGCCCGGCGGGAGCGAAAACAGGCGCTCCTGATCGGCGCCCGAGAAGGCGCAGTAAAAGTTGTCCAGGTAAAGCGATTCGAGAGAGTCGCCGCGCGCAAGGAATGTGTGGCCGAGCTTGCGCCGCAGCCCGGCGGAGAGCAGCCTGGAAGCGGCTGCCTGCCGGCGGATCCAGCCGCGCAGCGCCGGCGGCAGCAGCCGGTAGCCCGACATCCACTTCCGGTTCATCAGGTAGAAACGGTAGCGCGCGTAGCCTGCGAACAGCTCGTCGCTTCCCTCGCCGGTGAGCACCACCTTGACCCGCGAGGCGGCCAGCCGCGAGACGAAGTACAGCGAAACGCTGGAGGGCCAGGCGATCGGCTCGTCCTCGTGCCAGATCAGGCGCGGCAGCGCGGAGAAAAAATCCTCCAGGCCGACGACCACCTCGTGGTGATCGGAACCGATCGCGCGCGCCGCCTGCCGGGCATAGCCGAGCTCGCTGAACTCTCCTTCCGCGTAGCCGACGGAAAATGTCTCCACCGGGCCGGGAACCATGCGGCGCACAAGCGCGGCGATTGCGCTTGAATCGACGCCGCCGCTCAAGAAGACGCCGAGCGGCACGTCGCTCATGAGCCGCGTGCGCACAGCCTCTTCCAGCCGCCGGCGGCATTCGGAGATCCAGAACGCCTCGTCCTCCGGTTCCCCGCCTGCCTGCGCGGGCAGGTCCCAATAGCGTCGGATCTCGAGCCGCGTGGCGGCCGGTTCGAACGTGAGCGTGTGGCCCGGCATCAGCTTGCGGATTCCCGAGAACATCGTGCGCTCGCCGCTGAGATACCCCAAGGCGAGATACTCCGGCAGCGCCTCTTCTTCCAGAGCGCAGCGAATGTCCGGATGCTCGAGCAGCGCTTTGATTTCGGAAGCGAAGGCGAACAGCCGCCCGTCCCAGAAGTAGTAGAAAGGCTTGATGCCGAGGCGGTCGCGCGCGCAGAACAGCCTCCGGGCGGCGCGGTCCCAGATGGCGAACGAGAACATGCCGCGAAAGCGGTCCACGCAGCCGGGCCCGTACTGCTCGTAGGCGTGGAGGATGGTTTCCGTGTCGCAGCGTGTGCGATAGCGGTGGCCGGCGCGCTCCAGTTCGGGACGCAGCGCGGCGTGGTTGAACACTTCGCCGTTGTAGACGATCCAGAGATTGCCGTCTTCGTTCGACATGGGCTGGCGGCCGGCGGCCAGATCGATGATGCTGAGGCGGCGGTGGGCCAGAGTGGCCCAAGTATCGGAGTAGGAGCCGCGGTCATCGGGCCCGCGATGCCGTAGCAACGCGGCCATTCGCTCCACGAGCGCCGGGGACCTCGGGTCGGGGTTGACGCTGACGCATCCGGCGATTCCGCACATGGCTCAGGCGGTTCCTGCACTGCTGCCGGCCGCTCTCCTGGCGAACACCGGCGAAAGGCGCTGCGGAGGCGGCGCGGCGAGCGGCTGTGGCGCGGGCGGCGACACCGGATTTGTGGCGATTGCGCGTTTGAACTCAAGCGCGCCCGTGCGCGAAAACACCACCGCCAGCCCGCCCAGCGTCAAGAATTGCGTCTGGAAAGCAAAGCTTCCGAACATCGAGGAAACCACGTACGCCCAAAGCGACAGACGCATGCAGAGCGAAGCGGCGGAGATTTCGGCCAGCCGCGGAGTGAGCTTGCGCCGCGGCGTCCTGGGAAGCGAAACAGCCTGGAAGGCGAAGATGATGGCTGCGGTATAGAAGACCAGGGCCGGAATGCCGTTCTGGCTCGAAACTTCGGTGAAGCTGTTGTGCGTGACCTGCCAGGAGCCCTTGCGGCCGCGCGTGGCGCGCGAGTAGATGTCCTGGGCCACGTCGAACTGGCCTGGGCCGACTCCGAACAGAGGGTTGTGCAGGGTCAGTATGATGCTGTCCTGAAGCAGCGCCCACCGGCTCCAGGTGGAACTGACTGCGCTGCCTGCGAACCTCTCGTCGAACTCCGAGTAGGTTTCGCTTTCCTCGGCGTCGAAAAAAGTCACGTATCTCCGGACGAGGTAGTCCGGCAGCAGCAGCGCGGCGGCGGCCACCACCACGAGCACTCCAATCGTGAGCTGGAACTTGTGAACCATCGAGGAGCGCCAGAACAGCACCAGCGCAACCACGGCGGCGGCAACCAGCGCGCCGCGGGAACCGGTTTTGGACATGGCCACCAGAATGGGCACCATCGCCAGGTACGAGAGGACCCGGTAGGAGCGCTTCAGGTTCGGGTTGCCGGCAATGTACCACCAGAAAGGCAGCGCCATGAGAAGAATCTGGGCGAGATCGTTCGGGTTCGTGAAGCGGCCGACGCTGAGCATCAGCCGGCCCTGCGGCATTTCGCCGACCCAGAGCGCCAGCAGAGCCAGAACGAGAATGGACCAGGCAATCGTGTGTACAAGATGGCGGAACTGCCCCCAGGTGGTAGCGAGGCCAGCCAGTACAAAATAGAGCAGAAATGTTTTCATCCACAGCTTGACGGCGGTAATGCTGCCGCCAATCCAGACGCTGAACGGGACGGCCATGAACATCCAACCCGTCAGCAGCAGCAGGCAGACGCCGATGCGGTGCGTGTAGGCCCGGAGAATCCCGCCGCCGAGAAAAGCGGCGAACATCGAGGCGTAGAGAGTCAGGCTGGGGATACGCAGATAGGGAAACGTGAGGTCGAGCACCCGGCTGTGCAGGATGAACACGTAGAAGAGCAAACACAGAAAAGCGATTTTGTGCAGAGGGCTGACGTACGGTTCGGAACTCGCCATTCGCATCCCACCCCGCCGCGCTGACGGCGGACCCCCAATGGCTTGAGAATCTGCGCCCCGCCATGCCCCAGACACGGTCGGGCCGCTGTTGCCCCAGTGCTGAATTCTGTTTTCACTGTAGCATGCGGAGTGGGGATGGGGCCGGGCCGGAAGTTTGCGATGTGAAACTGGGAGTCCGGCGCCTAGAACGGCAAGGGCGAGTTCACTGCCGGGATCACTTCAATCTCCACCGGGTTGCTGAAGTGGCTGTTGACCGTGCGCACCCGGACTTCGTGCCGCCCGGGGTCCAGGCCCGAAGGCAGCCAGAAATTCGCCTGCCAGCCGTCGCCGCCGAGCGACGTCGCGGTGAGCGCGGGCACGCCGTAGCCGTCCAGCTCGATGCGCAGGCTCTCCTTCGTGACCTGCTCCTTCGTGTTGAAGAAGCAGCAGACGTAGAGGTCTTTGTTTTTCGGGAAGCGGTTGCTCCAGTCGCGATTGTTTGCGGCGGCGTTCAGCACGGGCGGCGGGCAGGACGGGTTTGCGGGCGGGGGTTCCCAGTGACGGTAGCAGGTGACGTGCGCCCGCTGCTTCACCACCTCTCCGAGTTCCACGCGCGCGAAGCCCGCCGATCGGCACAGCGCCAGAAGGCAGGCAGTGGTGGGGCCGTACCAGTTGTCGGTCTGGCCGCCCAGCTCGTCGGTTTCGTAAAACTCCATCATGTACGGGCCGGGCTCCAGACCGTCGTCGATCACGAAGGATTCCACCAGCGCCATCTCACGCGTCAACTGGCAGATCCGTTCGAGCGCCAGCAGCGGGTGCCGCAGATGGTAAAGCACCCCGAAGAAGAGTACGATGTCGAAGCGCCCGACCGTGGCCGGGCAAAGCTCGTCCACGTCCAAGATGCGGTAGTCCACCTTCGAGCCCAGCAGCTCATGGGCGATGCGGAACTTTTCGACATCGATGCAATCCACCGCCACGACCTCGGCCCCGCGCCGCTCCATCTCGAAGCTGAACCAGCCGTCCCAGGCGCCCACGTCCAGAACTCGCTTGCCGCGGAGGTCCTCGGGCACGGGGAAGCGTGCCAGGCGCTGCTTCAAATGATCGATGCTCTGCACACCCTCAATCACCCGGCCGTCGGGCAACTGGATGCTGTGGTACCAGCCCTTCCGGTTGAGGATCTCGATCTGCTCCTTGACCCATCTGGTGGATTTTTCGTCCCCGGATTTGAGCCACGCCATAGGGGTATGTTATCAGGCAGGGGGCTCGATTCCGCCCTATGAAAATCTACACCATTGGGCACTCGACCCGTAGTCTGCCGGAGTTCGTGGAGCTGCTGCGGGAGCATGGGGTGCGGCGCGTGGTGGATGTCCGGACGGTCCCGCGGTCGCGGCACAATCCTCAGTACAACCGCGAATCGCTACCGGCGGCGCTGGGGCACGAGGGGATCGCCTACACGCACATGCCGGAACTTGGAGGGCTGCGGCACCCGCGCAAGGATTCGCCGAACACGGCCTGGCGCAACGCCTCGTTTCGCGGCTTCGCCGACTACATGGGGACGCCGCAGTTCGACGCCGGGCTGGACAAGCTGATGGAACTTGCAGGACGGGAACCAGTGGCGCTGATGTGCGCGGAAGCGGTCCCCTGGCGCTGCCACCGCTCGCTGATCTCCGACGCCCTGACCGCGCGCGGCGTGGAGGTGGTCCATATCACCGGGCGCGGGCAGGCGCAGCCGCATTCGCTGACGCTGTTCGCGCGGGTCGAAGGCGGGCGGATTACCTATCCCTGAGCGAAGGCCGCACGCCAAAAAGTTGCGACGCTGTGTTTCGGAGAGCAGCCCAGGCATGCTTTAATGAGGTCCAATGGTCGGAATTCTGGTCTGACCATTGCGCGCTTTGACTCGCAACCGGTCTCGTAGCTTGAGATGATACAGTCTGTCAAGGAGGGGGACCGGTGCACGGGGGCGATTGACCTGCCGCAGTGGCAGGTTGCGGAGACCCCCAGGAGGGGCGCGAAAAAAAGTTGCGCGAAACGGTTCGTGGGTGTTTCGCTAGCTTGTATAAGAGAAATTGAACGGCATTTTATTTGGAGGAATCAGCATGGTTTCTTGTCCGGTCTGTGACGCGGAACTCGAGCTCGAAGAGGAGGAGTGGGACGAAGGCGACACGATGACGTGCGAGGAGTGCGGGGCCGATCTCCGGGTTGTGGGTACGGATCCCCTGGAGCTGGAGCCGCTCGAGGAAGAGGAAGAGGACGACACGCTGGATTTTGGCGACGAAGAGGATGACGAGGACGAGGACTGGTAAGCTCGCCTCGCGCGCCTTGCTGGCGATCGCGGTCGGGACGCTCCTGTCGCAGGCTGCCGGAGAGGACAAAAAGCAATCCGAAGCCTATGCGGTGGTGAGCGGGACCGTGTTCCGTGAAAACGGGATGTCTTTCCCGGGGGTCGAGGTGGCCCTGGAGGCGGCCCCCGGATCGCAAATCCCCAAAAAGTTCAAGAAAATGCGGACCTCTACGAGTCCGAGAGGGGAATTCGTGTTCCGGCTGCCGGCTGAGCCGGGCGAGTACAGGTTGAGGGTCAGGGTGCCCGGGTACGAGACGCAGGAGAAGCCGGTCATTATATCCGGCGAGGACCGGATTGAGGTATTCTTCAAGTTAGACCCTGCGTCTAAATAACCGTTCGGATAGTCTAATGAAGAGAATTCTGGTGGTGCTGGCTTTGGCGGCGGCGGTTCTGGCGATCCAGCCGCTGGCGCTGGGGCAGCGGGACAAGAAGGAAGACACAAACGTCCGGTCGGTCCAGGGCACGGTCACGGATGCGGCCGGCAACCCCGTCTCCGGGGCCGTTGTGCACCTCAAGAACACGAAAACGTTGCAGATACGCTCGTTTATCACGAAGGAAGACGGGGGCTACGCGTTCCACGGCCTGAGTACGAACGTGGACTTCGAGTTGAAAGCTGAGCATGACGGCTCGGTCAGCGATGTCAAGACGCTCAGCGTATTCGATTCACGCAGCAAAGCGGTAATCAACCTGAAACTCAACAAGAAGAAGTAGAACGGCGGGGCGGCAATCCCGCCTGCAGCAAACGGAGGGGCTATGAAACACATGTTGCTGGCCGCGGTTGTGTGTGCGGCCTTGTTGCCGGCGCAGGAATTTCAACTGGGGTCGCCCGTCAGCGACTTTACGCTCCAGGACGTCCAGGGGAATCCTGTGCAGTTCTCGAAGCTTAAGGGCGACGTGACGGTGATTACATTCATCGCCACGCAGTGCCCGGTATCGAACGCGTACAACGAGCGGATGAAGGCGCTCTACAACGATTACTCTCCGAAAGGGGTGAAGTTCGTGTTCATCAACTCGAACCGAAGCGAACCCGGCTCGGAGGTGGCGGCCCACGCCCGGCAGAACGGGTTCCCGTTCGCGGTCTATAAGGACGAAAACAACCGGGTGGCCGATATGTTTGGAGCGACCGTAACCCCGGAAGTCTTCGTGCTGGATAGCGCGGGCGTGATTCGATACCATGGCTCGATCGACGACTCCCAGGAGGTCCGGCGCGTGCAGGTCCAGCGGGCTCGCAACGCTCTGGACGCGATTCTGGCGGGCCGTCCGGTTGAGGTCGCCCAGACAAAAGCCTTTGGATGCACCATCAAGCGGGTGAGAAAAGAGTCGTGACACGCCGTCTGTTGCTGATCGTGGCCGCCTGCACCTTCGCAGCCGCGGCTCAGCAACCGATGCTGGCGCCTCTAGACGAGGCCGGGTTCGAGAAGGTCAGAAAGTCGCACACAGGCAGTGTGTTGCTGGTGAACTTCTGGGCCACGTGGTGCCAGCCGTGCCGGGCGGAAATGCCCTTGTTGCTGAAGCTGGAAGCACGTTACCGCAGCCGCGGCCTGAAGCTCGTCAACATCTCCTGCGACGAGCCGGAACAGGAAGCCGGCGCGCTCGAGTTCCTGAAAAAACAGGGCGCGCCGCTGCCCGCTTACATCAAGCGGCCTCGCAACGACGACACGTTCATCAATTCGATCGACCCGAAGTGGAGCGGGGCCTTGCCGGCTTTGTTCCTCTACGACCGGCAGGGCCGCAAGGTGAAATCCTTCATAGGCGAAACCGACATGGACAGCCTGCACGAGGCGCTGCGGAAACTGCTTTGAGCCTCGTCCAGAAGCATCTCGAAAGGCTGAGGGGCCAGACGGCCTGGATCACGGGCGGCAAGCGCATCGGCCGCACCGTGGCGTATACGCTGGCCGAGCAGGGCGTTAACCTCGTGCTGAGCTACCGGCGCTCGGCCGCCGAAGCAATGGAGACCGCCTCGATGGCCGAGAAGCTGGGAGTCCGGGCACTCACCGTACAAGCAGACGTTTCCGACCGCTCCAGCGTCGCTGAGGCGGTGGAGCAGGTGCGGGAAGTGTTTCCCCGGATCGACATTCTGGTGAACATGGCCTCGGTGTACGAGCCGGTGGGAATCGATGCTGCCGGGGAGCGGGAGTGGAAGGAGAACATCGATGCGCACATCCTGGGCACCTTCTGGCCCACGCAGCTCATCGCGCCGATGATGCCCCCCGGCGGCCATATCATCAACGTGGCCGACGTGACCTCGATTTCCAGACCCCAGAAGTGCAACGTTCCCTACATCGCAACGAAGGCCGCAATCGCCGGAATGACCAAGGCGATGGCGCTGGATTACGGCGAGCGCGGCATCTTCGTAAACGCGCTCGCGCCCGGGCCGATTCTGCCGCCCGAGGACTTCCCGCGTGCCAGGTGGGAGCGAATCCGCGAGCGCTCGGCGGTGAAGTACCCGGTGAGCGATGAGGAAGCGGTGGAGCAGTTCGCACTCCTGGTGCTGTACCTGGCGCTCACGACGATGTCGAGCGGGCACGTGTATCCGCTCGATCAGGGGCAGAATCTGGGCTGAGCTGGCGCCGGGGCGCTCCCCCCGTCTGACGCAAATAAAGAGGCAAGAAACTCTGTGTGGGAGGTTGACCCTGCGTGCTGCCTTGCGCTAGCATGAGATTGCGGGGTGGAGCAGTCTGGTAGCTCGTTGGGCTCATAACCCAAAGGTCGGTGGTTCAAATCCACCCCCCGCAACCAACCTCCAACGCGTTGCGGTCGCAACCGGGCATCCTTCAGACTCCATCAACCAGACTCCCGTCAACCCTCAATTGCTGTGCTTTAGTCTTTGGTTTCGGGATTCGACTGCGACTCGCGCTTCTAAAACCAAGCGCCACGACTTTGCCGACGGGCTGGCCGAACAAGGTCGTCTGATTTCGTCATCTCTGCTTGCCGCTGGCTGCGATCCTCAGCCTGATCCCGTCGACGCGAGACTCCATGTCGAGCCGGCTGTCGCCGATGGCGTTTGTGAGAACGAGTCGGCTCGCACGCGACCTATGGCTTGGGCGCCTTGACGTCTTTTACGCGCTACGTACTACCTTGTACGTAAAGAATCGCTCGTTTCGATGCCGGAAACCGAGATGATTCACGAAGGATTCGGCAGCCGGAAATTTTGGGTATCGAGGAGCAGGCCAGGAAAAGGTTGCGGTGGCTGCACGCCGCGACAAGTCTGGCTGATCTGGGCGCCATCCGCGGCAACCGGCTGGAGGCGCTGAAGGGCGATCGCGCCGGGCAGTACAGTATTCGGATCAATGACCGTTGGAGGATCTGCTTTTCCTGGCGCGAAGGGAACGCTTACGACGTCGAGATCGTGGATTATCACTGAATGGAGGACCCTGCATGGCAAGGCGTAAGAGATTGCCGCCGATCCATCCGGGCGAGTTGCTCGGGTCAGCATGAACGAACCTCGCCGCAGTACTGGTTGAATCTCCAGAACGCCTACGACCTGGAGATCGCGGAGCGGACAATCCCACCGCAGATCGACAGGGAAGTTCTCCCCCGACGCGCTGCTTAGCTCTGGATCGTGGAGACGACACCACTGCGCCGGTCATCTGGAGAGCTCTCGGTTGCCTGGAAGCCGGCGCCCGGTGAATACTGGTACGTCAAGACCAGACCTTTGAGGAGGCTATGACGGATCGATTCTCCACAAGCTTTTCCCGGCGCCACATCATTGGCGCGACAGCCTCGGCGCTTGCCGTTGGAGTGCCCCATTTGCACGCTGCACAGGCTCCCGTTGCGCAGGCCGCGGGCAGCCGGGGCCAGACGTTTTTCAACGTCCTCGAAATGGGCGCCGTTCCCGACGCAAAGACCAAGAACACCGAGGTTCTTCAGCGCGCGATCGACGCGTGCGCCGCGGCGGGCGGCGGGACCGTGTACGTGCCGCCTGGCGTCTATATCACGGGAGCCCTGCGCCTCGTCAGTAATCTTGTGCTGTACCTGGAAGCGGGTTCCGTAATCAAGGGAAGCCCCGATGTGGCGGATTACACGCTTCCCCCCAGCGAGCCAGGAGGACGTCCCAGGCGCAGCGGGCTTATCACCGCCAACGACGCCGAAAACATCTCGATCATCGGGCGCGGCGCCATCGACGGAAACGGGCCTGCGTTTGTCGACTCTTCAAGGGTGCACCACCCGCGCGACTTCGATCCCAAGTACATCCGGCAGAAGGAAGCGTTTCTCGATCCGGCGATCGATACGGAAGGCCCCCACCCGCCGCGGTCGCGCCCCGGCAACATGATCCGGCTGACGAACTGCCGCAAGGTGCTCTTCCGCGACGTCACTCTGCAGAATTCGCCCTCTTGGAATCTGCATTTTGTCCAGTGCGACGATGTCGGAGTCTTCGGCATCACCATACACAGCCTGGATAGCGACCGCCGCGTGCCGAACGATGATGGCATCGACATTTCCGGCTGCAGGAACATGCGGATGACCGGTTGCGTGATCCGGACCGGCGACGACTGCATCGCGGTCTTCGATGCCGATGGCCTGGTCGTGAGCGACTGCGTTCTCGAGGCGAAGTCTTCGGCCATCCGCGTGGGATACGGCGCGCACAATACCGACGGCAACATCCGCAACTGCGTTTTCTCGAACATCACCATCACCGGGAACCGCGCCATTTGCGTCAACGTGCGGGGGCCGCACTCGGTGGAGAACGTTCAGTTCTCGAACATTCAAATCCGCACGCGGCTGCATACCGGCCACTGGTGGGGCAAGGCCGAACCGATCCACATCTCCGCCGCCCTGGCCCCGGGTATGGAGAAACTCGGGCGGATCCGGAACATCCAATTCGACAACATCGACGCGCAGTGCGAGCACGGCGTGGTGATCTTCGGCGTCGAAGACAGCGTGATCCGGAAGGTGGGGTTGAGGAACGTGAGGCTGGTCATGACCGGCGGCCCGCTGCACAAGGCCGTCGGCGGCAATTTTGATCTCAGAGCCACCAGGGATCCGAGCATCGGCCTTTTCGAGCATGACATTTCTGCCGTGTTCGCGCGGTACGTGGACGGGCTCGATATCGCCAACCTGGAAGTGGAGTGGCAGGGCGAACTGCCGCCTTACTTCACACACGCGATTCAGGTGGAGAACTTCCGCGACCTGGAAATCTCGGGTTTCCGCGGGCGTCAGGCGCATACGACGGCGAACACGGCGGCGATTGCGCTGAGCAAAGGCCAGGGCGTGACGATTCGGGATTGCCGCGCCGCCGAGGGGACGGCGACGTTCCTTGCCCTGAACGAAGTTACCGGCCAGCGGATGTTTGTGAACAACGATCTCGCGGCAGCGAAGGAGCTTTCAAGCCCTCAAAAAACCCAATTTCTGTCCGCGGGGAACCGGATGCCCGGCCGGCGCTAAGCGGCGCCGGCCTCGACCGCCGGCCTGCGCGAGTTGGGGCCCGGCCCCCCACGAGGAGGCGGACAACTTCTCGTGTGGAGGGGTATACCGCCCCCCCGCGTCCGGATTGGGAAAGATGGCGGGTTGCGGGGGTACTGCCTTTTCGACGGCTGGTTCACCGTTTCGCGGGATTTGGCCGGGGTGCGACGCAGCCTTATCATAGATTCGAAATGAAGGATTGCCGCGGAACGTTCGCCGTTGCGGCTGCCGTGAGAGAAAGCCGCGGGGTGACACTCGAAAAGATAGCGCGCTCCACAAACATCAACATCAATTACTTGCAAGCGATCGAGCGCGGTGAGTTCGAGATGCTGCCGGGCGGCATTTACAATACCAGTTACATCCGGCAGTACGCACAGGCGTTTGATTTCGACGAGCAGGAATTGCTCGAAGCCTACCACCAGACGCAAGCCGAGGACGAGGGGGGACCTTCGGATTTGCGCCAATCGCCTCGCCGGAGGCGGTCCATTTGGTTCGCCA
This sequence comes from Acidobacteriota bacterium, assembly GCA_029776225.1. Lineage (GTDB taxonomy): Bacteria > Acidobacteriota > Terriglobia > Bryobacterales > Bryobacteraceae > Fen-330. Next base: position 326,164 of record JAKOTR010000011.1, read on the forward strand.
GGCCCAGGATGACGCAAGAGAGCGGGTCGTGAGCGACCCTGACGGTAAGCCCGCCGGGGCCGCGCGAATGGCGGCTTCGCGCGGCACCCCGTGAACAAGACAGCGCCCCTCGATCATTTCCTTCACCATCCGGCAGCGCCGAGCCGGGCTGAATCTTGAGCCGTTGGGCGGCTGGCGCGGGTCGGCCGCATGAATCAGTCCCCAGTTCCGCGCAAGCCTGATGACACAGCGCCGGGGAGCGCCGGCTGCGTCTGAGCCGGGCAGTTGCCTGAAAACGCACAGTGATGGCCGTTGGCGTCCAGCGAGGCGGTCGGGCGGCTTCTATCTAGAGGTCAAAAGAAGGCGGAATTCGCAGCCGGAGGGGCGGCGGCGCGCGGCCGGTTCCGCCTTTCGCCTTGGTAACTCTCTTGCACCGCGCAGGGAGAGGCTGTAGTTTGGTCATGCTGACATTCAGGATTCCGGAGCCGCACCAGGTTGGGCTGCGGATGGTGCGGAACGCGCTCGCGCGGCATGGGCTGCGCACGCCCGCGGAGTTGAACATCGCCGCAAGAATCAAGCAGGAACTGGGAGCCGGTGTTGCGCCGTGTGTCGTCCTGTACGTCGACGATCCGGCGGTGCTGCTGGAGGCGGTAGTTTTCAACCGGGGCGCCGCGCTGCTGATTCCCCACCCGGTGGTTGTGACGGGAGGCGAGCGGGAGACCGAGGTGCTGCTGCGGAGTTCGGAGTCGTTGGCGGGAATCACACAGGAGAGCGTTCGCGGTCCTCTGCTCGACCTTCACAGAAGAATTTTTCTGGCTCTGGAAGGTATTGCCGAGCGACACGAAGCGCACTTGAACGTCAGTCCCTCCTTGGATGTACGCTGAGGGTAGAGGGCAAAAGAGGCCTCGATCACGCGAAAACTGTTGAATCGAGACAGTTGGGAACCGGCGCTCCGGTGGATTGCCATAGCCGCGGCAGTGGCTTTTGCCGGGCTGGCCGACTGGCTCGCGGGGGGATCGCTGGCGCTCCTCTACAGCATCCCCGTGGTTCTTGCCGCGCTGCTCGAAGGCCGGCTTGCAGGGCTGAGCGCCGCCGCCGTGTGCGGGATCGGCCTGTTCCTGCTCCCGCGGGCTCACGGCGGCGCGGGGACGGCGGCGGAATTGCTGGCGCTGGCGTTTCTCGCCTGGCTCGTTGATTCCCTGACCGCACGCGAACGGCGGCTCAGGCGCCATCACCAGCAGATCGCGGAGCAACTCAGCAGCGTTTACGAGAAAGTCCAGGCGAACTTCGAGGGCATGAAGCGCGCCGAGCGCCTGTCCGCGATCGGGCAGCTTTCGGCAGGCCTGGCTCACGAGATCAGGAACCCGCTGGCGAGCATTTCGGGGGCAGCAGCCATACTCAGCCGGAGCCGGGACCTCAGCCCGAAGGACGCCAAGTGCCTGGACATCATCATGAGCGAGAGCCAACGGCTCAACGGCCTGCTGACGAACTTCTTAAATTTTGCCCGTCCGCGGCCCCCTCGCCTGCAAACGGTAGAGCTGGAGCCCGTTTTGGATAATGTGCTCGGGCTGGCCGCACATGGCGTTCGCGGCAAAACGGTGCGGTTCGAGAAAAAGATCGACCCGAACCTCGAACCGGTCGAATGCGACCCGGAGCAACTGGAACAAGTACTTTTAAATCTGATGATTAACGCCATCGAAGCGAGCCCGGAAGGGGAAACGGTGACGCTTTCGGCCGAGACCGGAGATGGCAAGATTTCGATCGGGGTCATCGACCGCGGGCATGGGGTGGCGCCGGGGCACATAGACCGGCTGTTCGACCCCTTTTTCACCACCAAGGAACACGGCACAGGGCTGGGATTGCCGGTCGCCCATCAGATCGTGCGGCAGATGGGCGGGTCGCTTGTGGCGCGCCCCAATGACGGCCAGGGCATGACCTTTGCGGTGGTTCTCCCGGCCAAAGAAAAGAAAAGCAGATGAATCCTCCTCGCATTCTGGTCGTAGACGATGATGAGAATCTGCGCTGGGTCCTCCAGACGCAGCTTGAGCAGATGGGCTACACCGCCGTGACGGCGGGCAGTGCGGAGGAAGCCATTGGGGCTATCGAGAAGGAGCCGCCTGCGCTGGTGCTCACCGACTTGAAGATGCCCGGCGTCTCCGGGATGGACCTGCTGGAGCAGATCCGCCGGGATTACCCCGAAATTCCGGTGTTGATCATCACCGCGTTCGGGACGATCCAGAACGCCGTGCAGGCGATGCGCGCGGGGGCGTACGATTATCTGACCAAACCCATCGACTATGACGAACTGGCGCTGGCGGTGAGCCGCGCGCTCGAGCACTTCCGGCTGGTGAAGGAAGTGCGCACGCTGCGGGCGAGCCTGGACCGCAAGTACGGCTTTGAAAACATCATTGGCCACTCGGAAGTCCTGCTGACGGTGCTCGACACAGCCGCGCGCGCCGCGCAGAGCAATTCCACCATCCTGATCCACGGTGAGACGGGGACCGGGAAGGAGCTCCTGGCCCGGGCCATCCATTACAACAGCCCGCGCCGCGACAAGCCCTTTGTCACCATCAACTGCGGCACGATCCCGCGCGATCTGCTGGAATCTGAGCTGTTCGGGCACGTGAAGGGGTCGTTCACGGGCGCCATCACGCACAAAGTCGGAAAAGTCGAACTCGCGGACCGCGGGACGCTGTTTCTGGACGAAATCGGTGAGATGCCCGGAGAACTCCAGGTGAAGCTGCTGCGGCTTCTCCAGCACGGCGAACTGGAGAAGGTGGGGGCGACGTCACCGCTCCGGGTCGATGTGCGGTTCATTGCCGCTACGAACCGGAATCTGAGGGCGATGATCGAGGATGGAACATTTCGCGAAGATTTGTACTATCGCCTCTCGGTCATCCCGCTGGAACTGCCGCCGCTGCGGGACCGCGCCGAAGACATCCCGGAACTGGTGCAGCACTTTTTCGTAAAGGCGAAGGAAGCTCAGGGCCGCCCCAACCTGGTCCTTCCGGCAAGCCTGCTGCCGCGGTTCCAGGACTACCGGTGGCCGGGAAACGTGCGGGAGCTTGAAAACGTCATCGAGCGGATCGTGGTTCTGGCGCGCGGCGACGAGATTACCCTGGCCGACCTGCCGGATTTCCTGCGCCGGGAGCGGCCGGCGGTGGATATGCTGCAACTGGAACTGCCGCCCCAGGGAATCAGCCTCGAAGCAGTGGAGAAGGAGCTGATCGTGCGGGCGCTCGAGAAGTTCCACGGCAACCAGACCCATGCCGCCCGGTACCTGGACATCAGCCGCAAAGCTCTCATTTATCGGATGGAGAAGCACGGCATCCGGCGTAAGGCTGTCGAGGGCGAGGAGGAGATGCTGCCTGCGGACGATGCTCAGGCGCGGTGACTTCTCCGGCTGCGCCGAGCCGCCGCAGAATTTCGCCGAGTTGCTTTCCCACCATTTCCAGATTCGTGATCGCCGCGTTCGGAACAGGCTGGTGGTGCTGGCGGGCTATCTCCAGCAGTAACCGGATGCTATTGACGTGCTCGGCGGCGAGCGACAGTTCCCGCTGCAACCAACCCTCCGGCAGCGGCGGCGGATTGCCCGCTTCATCCGTGCCGGCTTTCGCCTTGTCCCTGCGCCTGGCAATCCGGAACCTTGCCAGCGCTGCGGCAAGCACCAGTCCCGCCAGCAAGCAGATCAGCAGTACCGGCCCAGGCAGTTGCATAGGCGGGATCATTGCACGAAGACGGCCAGAACGGCCCGGCGTACCGCACCGCCGGGGTCGAGGCGCTCCAGCGGCTTGGAAGAGCGCCGATACTGCCTGAAAAGGGCCAGCAATGCGCGTTTTTGGGCAGCAATAGCGGGCTGGAAAGGCTGAAACCCCTGTTTTTCCATTGCTATCGTTGGCGCGGCACGTGCTCCATGACAGGTAGAGCGACACGTGAGGAGGTAAGAAGAATGCCGGCGACCACTTCGGTTACCCGCAACGATGAGCGCCGCGTGCTTGGCGCGCAGATGGCGAGGCTCGGCGTGAGGCTGCTGAACAAGTACGGCCGCGTGCTCCAGTGCGAAACCTGCGAGGCGACATGGTCTCCTCAACCCGCCGCTGACGGGTCTTTTCCACCGGGTTTCTGGCGTTGCCCGAACAGGTGCAACTGGTAGCAAAGGACACCCGGCGTTTCCCGGGGGGAGGGAAGCATGGTCAACAGCAATGGAAACGGAGCGGGGAAGATCCCGCCAGTTGAATTTCCGCCGCGCGGAATCATCCTGAGGCTTGAAGACCTTCCGGCCACTCCGGTGAATCTGGAGCGGATCCGGGAACGAGTGCGGCTGCTGAACCTGCGGCTTTTGGAATCGGGGACGCCGTTCCGCTTGCGGGTAATTTGAAGCGGAGGCCGGACTCCTCCAAGCTCCAGACACTTGTAGTATCTCCTCGTCTATTGCCTAGGGCGGGCGGGCCCCGGCGGAAGTGGATCCGCCCGCTTCCCACTTCGCTGAACCCACGAACAATCAGCCACGACAGGCCTGAGTTGCGGCCCGCTTGCTCCGTAGGATAGCTTGTTGCTGTTGAGCTGGAGGAAAAAGGGTGAAGAATCTCGCGCCAGTTCTTTCGATCGTGATTTTGGCCCTTGCGGCGCCGGACCAGGGGCGTGCAGCCAGGCCGTTTGAAGAAGTGGTTCGCGACGTCCATGTTCTAAGAAACTACCGCGCCGGCAAGAACAGCTATGTGGAAAGCACCAAGCGGCACGCCGGCTGGTGGACGGGCAGGGGCTTCCGCGCGACGCTGCTCGATATCAAAGGCACGGGCTCCGTACGGCACATCTGGAGCACCTGGATGAAGGACGGCCCCTACTTCGAATGGCAGTTCTTCGTCGACGGGGAAACTGAGCCGAGCATCCGCGGAAGGTTCGACGAGCTCGTCGCGGCCGCCGACCACGTGAAGAGCTCGCCGGCCATCGCCTCTCCCGTTCCGCGCGACCCGGCCAAACGCGACCACAACCTGTACCTGCCGATTCCCTTCGAGAAAAGCATACGCATCGATGTGGTGCAACTGACCGACAGCGTGGATATTTTCTTCACCCAGATCGATTACCGGACCGAGGACGACAGTTTGAAAGGCGTGCGCCTGCGATCGCGGCAAAGGGAAGGCCGCGTCGAGCTGTACTACGAGGGATGGCAGCCGCCCGCGCCCCGCCCGCCTATTCGAACCGAAACCATCCGATTTGACCGGCGCCGGATCGCTCCGGGGGAACGCGTGCTGATAGGCACAGCGACGGGTCCCGCGATTGTGCGCAGGCTGGATCTCAACGCGCCGATCTCGCATCCGCTGCGGATGCTCGTGCGCTACGACGGCGCGTCCGGATACGCCATCAACGCACCTACGGCGCGTTATTTCGGCGAGTTCCAGGGCGCGAGCTTCGAGCGCATCGATGAAAACCGCGCCGTGAACTACCTTCCGATGCCGTTCCGCGAGAAGTTTGAATTTTACCTGGAGAACGAAGGCTCCACCCCGGTCGAAGCCGTTCTCTCTCTGGACATCGAGCGCGTCACGGAGTTCCGGCCGGACTGGGGTTATTTACACGCCTGGTACAACCGGACGGCTTCCACCAACGGACACAGCCCGCACCAGGTGCTCTACACGCGAGGCCGCGGCCACTGGCTCGGCATGTCGCTGTTCAAGACGGGTCATGACCACGGCGGCGGGGATTTTGCGATTGTCGATGGCGAGTCGGAAAGGCCCGCGTTTCTGCACGGCATTAATGGCGAGGATTACTTCACTTTCGCCTTCTTCGGGGCCGGGCAGCACCAGCCGTACGCCCAGGCGATCACGAACGATCGCGGGCGATACCGCCACCATTTCGAAAACCCCTATCCGTTCCAGCATTCCTTCCACATGGAATGGGCGACATTCGCCAACCTCCAGCCCGAGAGCGTGGCGTTCTGGTACCAGGATTCGCCGGAGGACCTGACCGTGCCCGCGGGCGACCCCTCCATAACGGAATTGTGGGAGACGTTCGGCTTCGTGCCCGTTCCGCTGGAGGCTACCAAACAAAAACGCGGGCTCTACGTTAACCTCCCGTCGGTAGCCGATCTGGATGCCGGAAAAACCTTCGAAGCGGGAAACATCAAAGAGAGATTTCCCGCAGGCTGGCTGTGGGAGACGAGCAACGGCCCGGGACTGAACCTCACCTATATCAGCCGCCATGGCGCGGAAACCAACGGCGAAATGTATCTGGGAGGTAACGGGCACGCCTACCTGGCGCGCAAACGCTTTATCGCGAAGAAGGCCGAGCAGCTCGAGGCGGTGCTCAGCCACGATGACCCGATCGAAATCGAGCTGAACGGAAAAATCGTCTACCAGGAACCCAGCCAGTGCGCCGGTTTCTGCACGCACAAGATTACGCTTCCGGTTCGCGCCGGCGAGAACGAGCTCGTCGTCCGGCTGACCAATTACTTCAACCAGACGTTTGTCTGGGCCGGTTTCAATCTCTGGATCCGGAACTCGGCCGGGCAGCCGGTGCGGCTGTCGGACCTGCACCGGTAATCCGGCTTGCTACGGCGCGCGGCGCCGGCGGCTATTCGTACCCACCTCCGGCCAGTTCCATGGCCAGGCCGGTTCGGGAGTAGCAGACCCGAGCTTCGGCGACAATGGAACAGTGGGGAATTGGGCATTTGCTTTCCGAGCCCTGCGGGCACGAAACTACCGGCTCTTCTTCATAGGGCAGAGCGTCTCTCTCATAGGCGTCTGGATGATGCGGGTCGCGACGAGCTGGCTCGTCTACCGCCTCACCGGCTCGTCGATTCTGCTGGGAGTGGTCGGGTTTGCCGGGCAGATCCCCACGTTCCTCCTCGGGCCGGTGGCCGGCGTGTTGGTCGACCGCTGGGACCGCCACCGCACGCTGGTCGTCACCCAGGTTTTCCTGATGCTGCAATCGCTGGCCATGGCCGGGCTTACGCTGGCCGGCGTCATTACCCCCGCGCAGATCATCTTGCTGTCGGTGGTGCAGGGGGTGATCAACAGCGTCGATATGCCGGCGCGCCAGGCGTTCGTCGTCCAAATGGTCGAAAACCGGGAGGACCTCGGCAACGCCATCGCGCTCAACTCCTCGATGTTCAACGGGGCGCGGCTGGCCGGGCCCGCCATCGCGGGCATGGTGATCGCGGCGGTGGGCGAGGGCGTCTGTTTTCTGCTGGACGGTTTGAGCTACGTCGCCGTCATCGGATCGCTGCTGGCGATGAAGATTCAGGCTGCGCCGCCGCGTTCGCAGCGCGATCTGCTGGTTGAAATCCGCGAGGGCTGGCGGTACGTCAGCGGGTCGCTGGCAATTCGTTCGCTGCTGGTGATGGTGGCAGTGATCAGCCTCTTCGGGATGCCGTACACGGTGCTGATGCCGGTCTTCGCCGCCAACGTGCTCGGCGGAGGGCCGAACACGCTGGGGTTCTTGATGGCCGCCACGGGCATGGGCGCGTTGGGAGGCGGGATCCTGCTGGCCATGCGGCGGAGCGTTTTGGGACTCGGAAAGCAGATCGTGTTCGCGATACTGACGTTCGGCGGATCGCTGATCGTCTTCGGGCTATCAAGCAACTTGTGGCTCTCGCTATTCGTTCTGGCCGTTTCCGGCTACGGCATGATCCAGCAGATGGCCGGCACGAACACTATTCTTCAAACAATCGTCGATGAAGAGAAGCGCGGGCGCGTAATGTCGTTCTATACGATGGCGTTCATGGGCGCGGCGCCGTTTGGCAGCCTGCTGGCGGGGGCGCTGTCGGACCGGATCGGCGCTCCGTGGACAGTGGTCGTCTGCGGGCTGGTGTGTCTGGCGGGAGGCGGCTGGCTGGCGCGCAAGCTGCCCGCGATCCGCCGCGAAATTCGCCCCATCTACATTCAACTGGGCATTCTGCCCGAAGTGGCGGCCGGCGTCCAACAGGCTTCCACCCTTCAGACCCCGCCGCAAAACTGAGCGCCTACGGCCGAAAGGTAAGCTCCACCGGGCGCAGATTGCGGCCGAGCGGGTCCCACTCGATGCGCCCCGATGCGCCCTCGTACGGCGAGAGCGCCTGGATGGCGTCACGGATCCGCGAGCGGTTCAGCCCGGCCCGGCGGATGGCGGCAGTGAGCAGTGCGGCTGCGTCGTAGCTGGAAGCCGCGTACAGGTCCGGCGCCACGCCGTAGCGCTTGAGGAAGCGGGCGCGGAATTCCGCTCGAATTTCGCCGGCTCGGGGGAACGGCACGTTGCGAAGCTGCGCGGCTGCGAGTTTCGGCCCTCCGAAGATATCGCCCGTAAAGCCGCGCGCCCGGATGGCCTCGATCACGCGCTCGCTGTCCCGCGGCCCGGCGAGCACGACGGCGGCCCTCGCATTCGAAGCCGTGAGCCGGTCCGCGAGTTCGCCCGGCTGCCGCGCGCCCGGTTCGAATTCCACGTGCAGGACAGGGGAGGCGCGTTCCCGGCCGAGCGCGATTTTCAGCTCCGTGACGAAGGCTCGGGAATCGTGATCGGTGGCCGATAGGATGGCAAAAGGTGCGTGTTGCCCGAGAGCCCGCGCCAGAGGCGGAGCGAGCTGCTGATCGGGCGGCAGGCAGGAGAAGACCCAGGGCACGTTCGCGCCGTGTATGCCGCGATCGGTGCCGGCCGGATTGACGAGGGGCAGCAGAGCCTTGGCGACAATCTGTTCGGCCAGATGGGTGGTATCGCCGTCGATGCCGCCGATGATGGCCCAGACCCTTTCGGTGTAAACGAGACGCGCCAGTTTCCCCGCGCCGCCGCTCCAGGGGTTCTCATCCCAGACGGGCGCGAGCCGGAAGGCGAGGCCGCGGTAGCCGCCGCGCGCATTCGCCTCTTCGATGGCCAGGGCGGCGCCGCGCCAGAGCATGCCGCCGAGCGGGTGCGCGGGATCGTCCGGCCCGAAGTAGCCGATCAGGACTTCACGCACGTCCGCCGGTTCGGGATCGTCAAGGCCCGGGCCCTCAAAGTCCCTCGGGCGGTGGTTGGGATCGAAGTACGGCTTCTGGCAGAGGACGGGCGCGCTGAGTGCAAGCGCGAGTCCCAGGGCGAGTAAGAAGCGCATTTACTTCATAGGCTCGATGGCGCCCGTGGCGCGGCTCACGCGGTCGCGCGCGGGAATGTAGCCACGTGGAATCCCGAGATCCTCGCGGGAGTAGTATTTCCAGGCGCCGTTTTCGCGCCTGCAAATGAACACCTCGCCGAGGTCGTCGAGCGTGGCGCTGAACGGGATATCGCCGGTGACGCCGGGCCAGGGCTGGCTGCGATAGGCGAGCACGTCGCGAATCTTGGCGCGATTCAAGCCGGCCACCTGAATGGCCCAGATCAGCAGGTTCATGCCGTCGTAGCCGTGGGCCGCGTACGTCTCGGGCTCCTGGTTGAAACGTGCCCGGAACGCCTTCCGAAACTCGTCGAGCTTGGGGTCCTTGCGGTCGGGATTCCACGGGTATGCGCAGATCACGCCCTCGGCGTTCTTGCCCGCAATCGCCAGGAACTCGTCCGAGACCGTGCGATCGCTGGCAAAGTATGGCTGGTTCATCCCCATCTTGCGCATCTGGTTGAGAATGAGCGCGCTCTCTTTGGCGTCGCCCCAGTGAATGATGCAATCGAGATTGGCGGCCTTGAGGCGCTCCAGTTGGAGCGAAAAGTCCTCCGCGCCCACGCGGTAGGCCATTTCGAGAATGATCGGACGTTGCAGCCGGCGCGCGCTGTCGCGCACCTCGCGGACGCCGAACCTGCCGTAGCGGTTGCTTGCGCGGATGATGCCGATGCGCCGGTAGTTCATCTTGCGGATGATGTAGTCCATCAGCAGGTAGCTCTGCTGGCGGTCGTCGCTGATCACGCGCATCACCCAGGGAATGTTGGTTTCGATGAAGGTGGGGTCGGTGTCTCCGCTGTTTACCATGACAATCTCGGCCTTGAGCGCGACGCGGATGGCAATATGCGAGTTTGCGCCGTCGATGGTGCCGAGAATGCCCCAGACCCGGTCTTTGTAGGCCATGTTGATGATTTCGTTGCCCGAGGCGCCCCACAGGCCGTTATCGTTGGAGACCACGAGTTCAAACGGAATCTTGCGCCGGAGATAGCCGCCGCGCGCGTTCGCCTGCTCGATTGCCAACTGCGCTCCTTGAAGCATCTTGATGCCGAGCGCCTCCTCGTGGCTCGCTCCGCCGGTGGCTACCGAAACCGTGGCCATGATCGGTCCGATGAACCCGATCTTTACCGATTTCAAATCCGGTCCCGGTTCCGGCTCGGCGCGCCGCGGCCCGGTGTATTCCATCTGGACCAGGAAATGCTCCTTGTAGGGCTTCGCGCCGCTGTACGGCTCAATATCGATGGGCGTTTTGGCGTAGTTCGTATCCTGTTTCAAGCGCAGGTCGGGGACTTCGTACGGCCCAACGGCATCGATGCGGCGCAGCACCTCGGCGGTGTCGGGATCGATGAGCGCCCTGAGTTCGGGCGGATCGCCGGGCCGCTGGGCAAAAAGCAACGGAGCAATCAGGGCGAGGCAGATTCGTTTCATCGTGCGCCTCCCGACGCGGACCGGGCGCTCGCGGTCATCACGCCGCGCTCGCGCAGGCCGGGATAGTAATCCTTGCCAATCCCCCAGGCGAGTCCTTTGGCGGTGCCGATCCACACGTCGTTGCCGTTGATATCGGCCGAGATCGTGTAGTTGTGCGGGATGTTGAGGCCGGTTTCCACGGTTTCGATCACCTGCTTGTCGCGCGTAACCACGGCATACCCAGTGTTGCGTTTCGGATCGCGCGTGTAGGCTACCCAGGTATTCGTGGCTACGTCCACGGCGGCGCCCAGGCCCTTGTCGGTGCAGAACCATGCCTCGTTGCCGCTGCGGACGGCGATGTTGTTAATGAAGTCGCTCGGCAGGCCGGAATCCTGGTTGTAGAATCCCCGCCAGTGGCGGCCGTCGTAGCGGGACGCGCCGAAGTAGGAAGAAACCCAGAGCACCTTGTCCACATAGCCGGCGCCGGTGGTGATCACGTGGATGATGCCGTCGTCGCGGTAGAGATCGATTTCCATCTCGCCGTCGGGGTCCAGGTAATCTTTCCAGCGGCCGGTGGCGACGTCGTACTCGAGAATGCCGCTGCCCCAGACGGCCAAATGGACTTTCCCGTCGCCGTAGTGAACGCCGTAGTTCCAGATCTCCTCCATCGGGGCGTTCTTTTCGGTGAAGACGGTCCATTCCTTGGTGACGGTGTTGTAGCGGCTGGCGCCGGCGGTGGTGGCGGCCCAGACGTTATCGTTTTCGACGGCGACGGCGTACACCACGTCGTTCACCAGCCCGCTGTTCATCTGGTGCCAGTGGTCGAAGCGGCCTCCACTGAAGCGGGCCAGGCCGGCTCCGAACAGGGCCAGCCAGACGTCGCCGGTTTTCTTGTCCACATCGATGCCCGTTATCACGCGCCAGGGCAGGCCGTCTTTTTCAGTCCAGCTCCTGATTTTGCCCGTGCGCTTATCGAGCATTGCCAGGCCACCTTCCGTTCCGATCCACACGCGCGGGCCATCGGCCTTGACGGCGAAGATGTGGTCGTTGGGGAGCCCGTCTTTCGTGGTGAACTGCCTCCAGTGCGTATAGATGTACGGCAGCTTCTGAGCCGCTGCCGCCGGCGCCGCGGTCTGGGCCTGCCCGCCCGATCCCCAAGGCAGAATGCAGCCTAGCCCAGCGGCGAGTGCGAATACGGATGCGAGTCTCATCCAGCCCTCCAAGTCAGAGCGTCTTGAGGTATTCGATCAAATCGTTAAGCTGATCTTTCGTCATGTCGTTGGTTACGCCGTGCCGGTCGTCCGGGTTGTGAATGGTCCAGATCTCTTCCAGGGTGGCGGCCGAGCCATCGTGCAGGTACGGCGCGGAATCGTAAATGTTGTTGAGGTGAGGCACGTCGAACTTCCCTTGGCGGTCGAGCGGGTGGCGCGTGCCGACGTCGTGCCGCTGGCGGTCCGTGTAATACGGCGGTGGGTGGCAGGTGCTGCACCGGTTCTCCACCGGGATTTCGCGGCCGTCGTTCGTCGTGGTGCGGTAAAAGATTTCCTTGCCGCGCCGCTGCGCCGGCGTGAGCGGGGCGTTCATCGCGCGATACCGGTTGGGCGGGCGGGGAATCGTCGTGATGTAGTAATCGAGCGCAGAAAGCTCTTCCGGGGTGAAGGGGGCAAGGCGCGTGAAGAAGACCGAAAGGCGCGGTCCGCATTGCCGCGAAAGGCTCGGATTCGTGCCCTCCCACTTGAACGGAGCGGTGTCAAGAATGCCGCGCAGCGTCCGGTTGTCGACGGGGCTTACGCCAATGCCGTCCGCTTCGATGTCGTACGTGACGCCGTCGATGTGTCCGTCCGGATGGCAGGAGTGGCAAGAAAACTGGCGGTGAAACGTAACCTTGGCGCTATGGAAAACGCGCTCGCCGAAGCGCTGTTTGGTTACTTCTTTCGGACCGCCGAGGTCGATGACGCCGGCGGGCTCCAGCCGCGCCAGGTCGATCACCCCGATGTTGTCATCGAGGCAATTGGCGACGTAGGCGGTCTTTCCGTCCGGCGCGATCACGATGCCGCGAGGGCTGCGGCCCGTGGGAATGTGCTTCACGATGAACTCGGTGGGTTTGCCGAGATGGTTTGGAAGCACGTGCTCGCGTTCGTACTTCGATGAGCGCTGGATAAGCCCGGTGAGAAGCTGGATGTCGACGACGGCGATACGGTCCGTGCCCGAACTCGAGGCCAGCGCGTAGCGGCCATCCGGCGTGCAGGCGATGCCGGTGACGTCCGCAAAACCCATGTCGGGCTCGTCCAGGAGCACCTGGTCCACTTCGCCCGTGCGCCAGAGCACCGCGAGGCCGTTGGTGATTGTCCAGCCCTGCAACAGGCGCGTCATGGGGACCAGGTTTTTGGTCCGGTTCATGGTCGCCAGGGCGAAACGGCCGCTTGGGTGCCAGTCGATCCCCATCATGAGATTGGCGCCCGGCACCTGGAGCCGGTCTTCCACCGTGCCGCGCTCCGTTTCGATCTGCGTGACCTCGGAAAGCAGAGTCGAGCGCAGCGGCCGGATGTGCGAGAAGGTGTTGGTGACGAGCAGCGCCGAGCCGTCCGGCGAGAGACTGGCGGCCCAGGGGCCGCGGCCGGCAGCCAGCGTTTTCACCCGCTCCAGCGCGGCGAGATCAAAGACCCAGATATCGTCCGACGACGTGTTCAGAACGTAGAGCAGCCTGCCCTGATTGTCCGTCGCCACGCCGTGCGGTTCATCGCCGGTGGGGATCGTCTTAAGGACCTTGCGCCCAGCCGCGTCGATGACGGCGATGGTATCGTCGAGGCGGTTCGTTACAAAGGCGCGCTTGCCGTCCGGGGTGAAGGCGACTCCGGTCGGCGCGCCGCCGGTGTGGAACTCGGCCGTTTTCTCCCGGGTGGCGAGGTCAATCACGGCGACCGTATCGCCCGTTTCGCATGTGACCCACAACTCGGCGCCGCCCGGCCGGATAGCCAGGTTGAGCGGGTTTTTGTACTTCGGCTCGGCGATGCCGTTGGCCGCCTCGGTCCTGGTGGGATGGGCGATTTTCTTCACCGCTTCGTCGTATTGAAACTTGTTGCCATCGTGGCAGCCCAGGCAGGTTTTGCGGGTGGGCTGGCGAAGCCCCGCTTTCGCGGCGGCGGTGCGGTCGCGCATGATGGCGTCCTCGAGATACTCGCTGCCCGCGCCGTGGCAGGCTTCGCAGCCGACGCCCTCTTCGACCCGCGCGGAAGCCAGACGCGCCGGAACGGCGGCAGGCGCATGGCACTTCAGACACGCCGGATCGGTTTGCGGCTCGGCCACACCCTTCTCTTTGGCGACCTCAAAGCCGCGGGCCGTGCCGAGCACAGCCCATGCGCGCGCATGCTGGCTGCTGCGCCAGATGCTGTACTGATAGCCCCTGTTCGGTCCGCGGTGGCAAGCGCCGCAAGCGTCGGAGCCGGCGAAGCGCGGCCCCTCGGCTTTGCCGTCCGCGGGGACGGCCGCGGGCACCGGCCCTGGCACGGGGTTTTCGGGAAGCGGGTGTTTCACCGCTTCCAGGCCTTGCTTCAAATCGAACACAGGCTTCTGGAGAGCCGCGATATGCGAGCCTTTTTCCTGATGGCATTTCATGCACTCACGCTCGCCCGGCATGCGCAGGCCGGCTTTCCTTGCCGCCTCGGGGTCGCGCATCACGCTTTCCGTCATGTACTCGCTGCCCGGACCGTGGCAGGCCTCGCACTGCACGCCGTCTTCGATACGGAACTCGGGTTCGCGCTCCCATTCTTCCGTGTGCGCTGCCGTGGCGTGGCACCCCAGGCAAATCACCGACTGCTGGGGTTCGACGTCGCGCAGGCCGCTCAGCCTGGCGATGACGCGCGATTCGGGTTTGGCCAGCACCGCCCAGGCCTGGCTGTGCTTTGAGTGCAGCCAGAGGCCGTACTGGCTGCCCATGCTCCGCGCGCCGTGACAGGTGGAGCACGCCCGCGCCCCGACATAGACGGGAGTCTTAGGCGCGCCCACCAGGTATGCTGCGAGCAGCACGGCCGGCCAGAGAAGTCTGCCCATCATTGCTTTACCCTGACAGCTTTTGCCTCGCGCACCAGTTTCAAAATCTGGTTCGCCTTCACCTTTTCGAGTCTTTCCACCGCGCCGTCCGGCCAGCGGATCTCGACCGAATCGGCGTACTCCGCCTTTCCGAGTCCGAAGTGCAGCCGGGGATCGCCCTGGGAGAGGTAGCCGCGCGCCGGAACCAGGTCCTGGATCTGCTTCAGCGAGCCGGTGGTGACGGTGACGCGCGCGCCGTTGGCATCCCGCGTTCCGGTGGGGAATTTCAGGCGCGCATCGATCACGAGCCAGTTGTTCACCTTGTTCCCGCCGTCGTTGCGAAGCAGCTTCGGGTAGTCGTTTAAATTGATGATCAGGATGTCGATGTCGCCGTCGTTATCGATATCCGCCCAGGTGGCGCCGCGGCCCACGTACTTTTCCGCGAAATAGGCTCCCGAGCGAGTGGAAACGTCTTCGAACGTCCCGTCGCCTTTGTTGCGCATCAAGGTGTCTTCCTGCACGTACTCGTGATGGGCGTTGCCGTGGACGGTGAGCAGATCGAGCCACCCATCGTTGTCGTGGTCGTACAGGATGGCGCCCCAGCCGGCGTACTGCCCCAGCGCCTGCGAGAGGCCGCTGACGGCGGTGCGGTCGAAAAACGTTCTGCGGCCGTTGACTATGCTCTGGACAAACAAGATGCAGTAGTTCAGGTTGGGGATGAAGATATCGAGCAAACCGTCGCGATTCACATCGCCGACCACCGGACCCATCGAAGAGACGCCCTGCCCGTTCTCTCCATATGCAATGCCAAGCTCGAGGGCTTTTTCCTTGAAAACGCCCTTGCCAGTGTTCTCGAAGTAGTAATTTTCAATCGCGTCGTTGGCGGCGAAAAGATCGAGCAGGCCGACATTGCGGAAATCCGAAACGGTGACGCTCATTGCGCGGCCGTCCGGTTTGTAGATCCCCACCTCCTTGGTGACGTCGGTGAAGGTGCCGTCGCCGTTGTTGCGGAAGAGCGCATTCGGCACGCCGCTGTAGCTCAGCGGCCCGGGATACCCCTGGGCAGGGTAAAAGTCGCGGAACTTGCCGTCGTCGTACACCAGGTAGTTGCCGACGAACACGTCGAGATAGCCGTCGTGGTTGTAATCGAACCAGGCGGCCGAAACGCTCCATCGCTTGTCGTCCAGCCCCGATTGCTTCGACACGTCGGTGAAGGTGCCGTCGCCGTTGTTGCGGTAGAGAATGTTGGGGCCGTAGTTAAGGACGTAGATGTCTACATCGCCGTCGTTGTCGTAGTCGGCCGCCGAGCATCCGGTGCCATACACGCCGCCGCCGTCCACGCCGGCCTGCGCGGTTACATCCGTGAATGTGTTGTTGCCGTTGTTTCTGTAGAGCCGGTTGGACAGCTTCCCGCGGAGGTCCCTGCCCTGGTTGTCGCTGACGCCCTTCGTCCACGTGCCGGTGACGAAGTAAATGTCCATGAAGCCGTCGCCGTTGTAATCGAAGAAACACGCGCCGGCGCCAGTGCCCTCGACGATGTTGTCGAGGTGGCGGTCGCCGTAGCTGTGTTTGAATTCGATGCCCGCCTGTTTGGTGATGTCTGTGAAAACGGGCCACTGCTGCGGCGGCGCTGCAAACGCAGCGGCGGCGGCCAGCAATCGCATGAGGCAGGAAACTCTCATCGCTTTCCTCCCGATGCGGTGGGAAGGGCTTCCCAATGCGCGCCGAAGTCGATCCACTCGACGATGGCCCGCTTCTGGGCCGCCGTCAACGGCTTCGAGCCCGCGGGCGGCATTGCCGCTACGGGCGCGGCCGCGGCGCCGTCCCACGGACGCGAGGTGTTGCGGCCGTGTATGCTCCAAACCAGCGGGCTGGTGCGCGCCTGTCCGGGCGTGACGTATCCGGCAAGCAAAGCTTTGTAGGCCGCCTCCGGCGAGTGGAGCGGCAGCTTCGACCCAGCGGGGTGGCACGCGCCGCTGGCGCATCCCGCCGCAAGCAGCGGCATGATGTCCCGGCGGAAATCCACCGTGCGGCGTTTTTCCACCGGCAGGTTGAGCCGGGCCGCCGGATGCGAGAGCGCTTTCGCGGCGACGTTTTCCGGCGTGCGCTCGCCATCCTCATGACAGCCGATGCAGCCGCGGTGTTCCTTGTTCTTCACCCAGATCCACGCGCTCGACCGCAGCGCCATGCCGTCCGCATCCAGCGCCTGGAGTTGAATCGGGAGGTTGGCCGGAACCTGTATGTGGAACGATCCGTCGTCTTCCACGTCGACTTCGCCCAGCAGGCGCCGGTGCAGCAAAGGCGAGCGGGTTTCGGTTCCGGAGGCCGCCGGTGTGCGCGGAACGGCCTCGAGCACCCGCAGCCGTTTCACGCTGCCGGGCGGCATCCAGTTGCGGTCGGAAAAATCGGTGGTGTAGAGATCGAGGCAGTAAAACACGCCGTCCGGCTCGGAATCGACCACGACGGAAGACCGGCCATCGGGTTCCTCGCGCGGCGCGACGAGCTTGGCCTGGATATCGTGGAATTTCGGGTCGTCGAAGACGGGCTCCGCGCGGCCGGTCTCTGGGTCCAGCCGGTAGATTGCATGCGTGCCCTTTCCGTTTGCCGGCCGGCGCGAAATCAGCACCGGGCCGTCGGGCAGCGGCGACGGCGAATGATAGAGGCCCGCTTCGGGCGGCGTAAGAGCGCGGTAAGAGTGCAGATTGCGGCGCAGGCTCAGGGTCCCGACCGATCCGGCGCCGTCCCAAAGGGCCTCGGAGGACTCGATGAAAACCACCATGCGCTTCGGCGTCGTGCACGCCATGTGCTTGATCCGCCGGCCTTGCATTCCCGAAAACGCCGCGAAGTCCGTGCCGTCCAGGTTGATTCCGTACAGTTCCACGCGGCCGAGCGGACCGCCACCCTCCAGCGTGTGCCAGCGCCAGGCGGAAAACAGAATCCGCCCGTCCTGCATCTGGAACGGATCGAAGCTGCTGGAAACCTGGAACGTGAGCCGGCGCGGTTGCGTGCCATCCAGGCGAATGGAATACAAGTTGGATGCGGGAATCGGGCCGTACTCGTTGTACTCGCCGGCCGCCGTGCTGACAAACGTGACCTGGTAGTGCGGCGCCTCGTCGTCCAGGTAGAAGATGGAGGATTGATAGACCGGGTTGCGGCAGTCGCCGAGACCCCGCGTGATCTGGCGCAAGCCCGAGCCGTCCGCGTTGATCTCGTAAATCTCCCAGTTGCTTGACGCGGTCTTGCGGCCCGCGAACAGGATGCGTTTACCGTCGAAGGAGACGTCGGGATCCGCCGCGCTTTCAAAATCCTTGACCAGCGGACGGACGGCGCCGCCGGGCAGCAGCAGCATGAGCCGGCCACCGCGCCCGTAATCGCCGCGCAGCACCGCGCGGGGAGAAGGCAGACCGGTGAGGGGAAGCTGCGTGAAAACCACGGGCGCGGTGAGTTTCGGGGCAGCCTGGCTGCTTGCGGCGCTGCCTACAAGAATCGCGGAAAGCATCCACCACGCCCGGAACACGGCCGCGCTCACCTCGCAGAGGTGCGCTGGAAGACTGCAATCGCTTCGATTTCCACCAGCAGGTCCGGCCGGCACAGGTGCGCCTGAATGCCGGTCGAGGCGGGCAGCGGATCGAGCCCTTGCGCCTTGTAGAAAGCGGTGCGCTCCTCGTTGAAGGCGGCGTAGTCCCGGTCGATATCGCGCAGGTAGCAGGTGGTGCGAACGACATCCTTCCAGGTAGCGCCCTCGGCTTCCAGCAATGCCGTGATGTTGGCGAAGGTGCGGCGCGTCTGGGCGCGAAAGTCGCCCGGATGCAGGGTCTCGCCGTTCGGGCCGATACTGGCGGTGCCGGAGATCAGCAGGACCGTGATATTCCCCAGGTCGAGGCGAATGCCGCGGGAAAAGGAACTTGGCCGGGGGTAGTTATACGCCTCGTTCAGGACCGCCGGGTTGCTAATCGCCTTTTTCACCAGAGCGGCATTCGAGTTGCAGGCCGCCAGCAGTTCTTCCATGCGCATGGCCTTTTTTCTCCGACACTCCCGATTAGGAGCCCACCCTTTATAACATCGGGCCCCTAAAGACTGAAATAGTAGGAATAGAGTAATAGAAATGTACTAGCCGGGGTTCGGTGCGGATGCCCGGCGCAGCCGGGCTTTGTGGCTGCGGAGGCCGTTTCTGGCGCAAAAAACCTTTTGACATTCTACAGGAGCGCGGCTACACTCCTGTTGAATGTCTACAGGAGAGCGAAAAGCCGGGCTTCTACAGGGCACGCTGGATTTGATGGTCCTGCGGACTCTCGAAACCATGGGCCCACAACACGGATTCGGCCTCGCCCGCAGGATCCAGCAGATCTCCGGGGGCGCACTCGACCTGAATCAGGGCACGCTCTATCCGGCCCTCCTGCGCCTGGAACAGAAAGGCTTAATCCGCGCGAAATGGGGAATTTCGGAGAATAACCGCCGCGCGAAGTTCTACGAACTCACGCGCTCCGGGCGCAAGCGGATTCAACAGGAGCGCGAATACTGGGACCGGACGGTGGCCCTCATGGAGCGGTTCCTGCGAACCGTGGAGTAGCCTATGCGCAGCTTCTGGGCAAGACTAATCGCGACGTTTCGCAAGCGGGCTCTCGAGCGGGAATTGGATGCCGAACTCCAGTTTCATCTCGACATGCTAATCGAGGAAAACCTCGCCCGGGGCATGTCTCCCGAGGAAGCGCGCGCACAGGCGCTCCGCAGCTTCGGCGGCGTGGAACAGACGAAGGAAGAATACCGTGACCGCCGGGGCTTCCCGGCGCTGGACAGCCTGACTCAGGACATCCGCTTCGCCGCGCGGATGTTGCGGCGCGATCCGGGCTTCACCGCAGTGGCCGCCTTGACCATGGCATTGGGCATCGGCGCCAACACCGCCGTCTTCACCGTCGTAACGCCGTCATCATGCGGCCGTTACGTTTCCCCGAGCCCGAGCGCCTCATGGTCATCCTATCGGAAAAAGGGGGCGAGGCTTTCGCCTCCGCACAGGGCGTATACGTAGACTGGCGGGAGCGCGCCACAAGCTTCGAAACCGTTGCCGGGGCTTACAACACCGGGATGATTCTCAGCGGCGTCGAGCAGGCGCGCCGCGTCTCCGTGGGTGCTGTCAGCCACGATTTCTTCGATGTCCTCGGAGTGCGGCCGGTTCTCGGCCGGCCCATTTCCAGGGACGAAGATCAGCCGGGACGAGCTTCGGTCGCCCTTCTGGGCGCCGAATTCTGGCGAAGCGAGTTTAGCGGGAACCCGAATGTCCTTGGCCGCACCCTGGTGCTGAACGGGAAGATATTCACGGTCACCGGAGTCATACCCGACGGCTTTCGCTTTGCACACTTCGGCGCAATCGACGTCTGGGTCCCCATGGCTGCCAACCGCAACTCCCGCGGAGGCGGCAACGTGGTGGCGATCGGGCGCCTCGCCCGGGCATCACCCGGCAAGCCGCCCAGAAGGAAATGGACGCGGTCATGCAACAGATCCGCCGCGAGCACCTGGAGGACTCGCGGACGTATGTTGTGGTGAAGCCGTTCCATGAGTGGATTGTCGGCGATGTGCGGCGGACGTTTCTCGTTCTGCTTGGAGCCGTCGGCTTCGTGCTGCTGATCTGCTGCGCCAACCTGGCGAACCTGCTGCTGGCGCGGTCAACCGCCAGGCAGAAGGAGATGGCCATTCGTGCGGCCCTGGCGCGGGCCGCGCTCGCCTGGTGCGCCAGACACTTGTGGAGAGCGTCATGCTTTGCCTGATCGGCGGTGTGGCGGGCGCCGCTCTGGCGATCGCCGCTGTACGCGCCGTTCCTGCCATTGAGTCCTTCCGTATTCCTCGCGTCGAGGAGGTAGGGGTCGACTATACGGTCCTGTCACGGCCGCGGCCATCGCGATCGCGAGCGGCATCCTGTGCGGGTTCGCGCCGGCGTTCCAGGCGGGGCGCAGAGATCTTGCCGCGGCCATGCATCAAGGCGACGCCATAATGGCCGCTCGTGTTGGCGGCCTGCCGCTCCGCAACGTGCTGGTGGTGGCGCAACTGGCTCTCGCAATGGTGCTGCTCAGCGGCGCCGGCTTGATGACGAACACGTTGCTTCGCCTGTTGAGCATCGACGTCGGCTTCGAGCGCGACCGCGTTCTTTCTATCCAGCTCTCCCTGCCGTACCAGAAATACGATGCGGCCCGCCGCGTAGAATTCGCCCGGCGGCTCGCCGCGGAAGTCGGCCGGATGCCGGGCGTGATCCGGGTTAGCGCGGCGGATTACTTGCCCTTGCAGGCGGTCCTTTTCCCTTATGAGCTGAGCGCAGAGGATGCCGGCGAAAAGCGGACCTGCTCGGCTCTGGCGCGCAATATTGACCGCGATTTCCTTGCCGTCATGGCATACCTCTGCTCGCCGGCCGGGACTTCGAGCCCGCCGACGACCGCCGCACGCCGGTGCCCGTAATGATCAGCCGGACCACAGCGGCCATGCTGTTCGGCCGGACGAATCCTCTCGGCAAGGAGATCATGACGAATTACCGAAGCCGCGCCAGGCTCGAGGTGATCGGGCTGGTGGGCGATGTGCGCCAGACCGGTCTGACCACGGAGCCGGGCTGCCAGATCCATTTGCCGTTGCCCTATGGAGCTTCCCAGTATGTCGTTGCGCGCATCCTCTCCCAATCCCACGATTTTGCTGCCGACATCCGGAGCACGGTCCGCGCCATGGACCGAAGTGCCGCCGCCGGAAATAGAGACCGTGGATGACTGGTTCTCGCGGGAGGTGGCCAAGCCGCGCTTCTACATGCTGCTCCTGGCAGCCTTCGCGGCAACGGGGCTCATCCTGGCAGCCATCGGAATCTACGGGGTTACCGCCAATACGGTGGCGCGGCGGACCCGCGAGTTCGCGATCCGGATGGCGTTCGGCGCCGGACGCAGTGACATCTTGCAACTTGTTCTGTCACTGGGGGCCCGGCTCACGATCGCCGGGGCCGTGATCGGCCTTGCAGGAGCATTGGCTGCGACGCGTCTCATCTCGTCGCTGTTATACGGAGTCAAGCCGGAAGATCCCCTGACACTCGCCTCTGGTCTGGTGGTGCTTGCCGGAACCGGGCTCGGCGCCTCATATATTGCCGCGCGTAAGGCCACAAGTGCGGACCCGAATGTCGCTCTCCGGTGTGAGTAATGCTGGCAAACCCTGTCCGTTGGGGTCCGCGCGCTGGAGGTTATTGACACCTTTTTTACCTGAGCTTATAATTAGCCGTGCACAACACCACACGCGTGTTGTGCTGGGGGTAGATCGCTTTGGGCGCGCTGGCCTGTGTGTAAAGACAGGCACAGTGCAACCTCAAGGATCACAATACGGGTAAACAACTCGAGGTAACAAATGAAGATATGTAGATGGTTTGTCCTAATTTGGGCTATAACCCTAGCATCTCAATTATCTGCGCAAACCATTACCGGTTCCATTCTGGGGACGGTAACCGACCCTTCAGGGCTTGCGGTTGCAGGGGCAACCGTAACGTTAACTAATGAAAGGACAGGGGTTACGCGCAGTGCTTCGACCTCAGCCACGGGCGACTTCGCTTTCAATGCGGTCGATCCCGGGGTTTACAGCCTCACGATCGAGAATGAAGGTTTCAAAAAGGTTCAGCGGACTTCACTCAATCTCACGGCGAATGAGAGGCTTTCGGTGGGCACGATTGCTCTCGAGGTCGGCAGCGTGACCGAGAGCATTACGGTAGAGGCTGAGGGCACGGCCGTACAGGTGGCGAGCGCTGAGCGCTCGGGTCTCGTGACCGGCAGCCAGTTGGAAAACCTGATGATCAAGGGCAGGAACGTCACAAGCCTGCTTCAGCTGCTTCCCGGAGTCATTGACACCGCCACCCCGGAAGGACCGGACCGCAACTTCGCCATCGGCCTGTGGGTTAACGGCGACCGGAGGAACGCCATCGGGACCTGGCTGGACGGCGTCCCGACCCAGGACAGCGGCGTCGGCTGGATTTCGACCCTGAATCCCAGCATGGATGCGCTGGCCGAGGTGAAAGTGCTTTTGAATCAGTACCAGGCCGAATACGGCCGTATGCGCGGCGCCGGTGTGCAGATGGTTACCAAGTCCGGAACCCGCGAGTTCCACGGCAGTTTCGGCTATTACAAACGGCACGAACAATTCAACGCCAACAGCTTTTTCAATAACCGCACGATTGTAGGTGGACAGCCTATCCCCAAGCCCCGTTACCGCTACAACACTTTCACCTACACCATCGGAGGACCGGTTTATATCCCCAACAAATTCAACACGGAGAAGAACAAGCTGTTTTTCTTCTGGGCGCAGGAGATCTGGCCGCAGAAGTCGGGCGTCGGCCCCACCCGCATTACGGTGCCCACAGAACTGGAGCGGGCCGGCGACTTCTCGCAAAGCGTGGACGTGAATAACAGGCTGATTGTTGTAAGGGATCCTCTTACCCGCCAGCCGTTTCCGGACAACATCATCCCGGCGAACCGGCTCGATCCGAACGGACAGGCACTGCTGAAGTTCTTACCGCTTCCGAACTTTTTCGATCGCAGCATTTCGGGAGGGAACTACAACTACGTCAGCCAGGTCGAGCTTGAAAAGCCACAGATTCTGCATACTCTGAAAATCGACTTCAACCCGACGTCGAACGACTTCATTGCCGTAACGTGGTCGCGGCAGCAGGACAAGCAGACCGGCACGATGGGGCTTGCCACGCCCAACGCGAACTGGCCTCTGGAGTATCGGACCTTCCTCACAAGGGGCAACATCGTTTCCGCCCGGTATCAGAAAATCATCTCGCCCACGCTGGTAAACGAACTGGTGCTGGGCTACAACTGGCGCTGGGAGAGCGAGACGATTCCCGATGACCAGCTCCAAAAACTCAAGAGATCAACGGTCGGCTACAACGCTCCGCAACTGTTCCCGGAGTCGAATCCGCTCGATCTGCTTCCCAACGTTACGTTCGGGGGAATCCCCAACGTCGCCAACATCACCCTGACGAACATCCCCTACACGGTACGGTATCCGACCTACACGATCACTGACAACGTTACCAAGATTAGTGGGCCGCACACCTTTAAAGCCGGCATCTTTCTGAACCGTCAATCCCAGACCGGGGCTGCTTCGACCAATCGGGGCAGCGTCAATTTCTCAAGCAATGCGAACAACCCGCTGGAATCCGGCCACACGTTCGCCAATGCGGCGTTGGGTGTTTTCAACAACGTGTCCCAGGCCAACCGGTATGTGCGCGGCGGTTCGATCTGGAAGTCTTACGAGTGGTTCGTCCAGGATAGCTGGAAGGTACACCGCCAGCTGACGCTGGAATTGGGCATCCGGTTTGTGGCGACGCCTCCCGGCTATGGCACCGCGGTGGAATCGGCCTTCCGGCTTTCCGAATGGAAGCCCGAGGATAAAGTGGTGTTGCTGAGGCCGCAAATGGTGAACGGCCAAAGAATGGCGGTGGATCCGGTCACGGGCGCGGTATATCCGGCGGTCTTGATCGGCGCCATTTCTCCGGCGGTGGGCAACTTCGCCAACGGCATGGTCCTGAGCACGGATCCCGGCATCCCCCGCGGAATGGTCGAGGGTCCCGGGCTCTTGTATTCACCCCGATTTGGCTTTGCTTACGATGTTTTCGGCGACGGAAAGACGGCCATTCGCGGCGGCTTCGGGATTTTCCAAAGCTCGGGCGCGAACGGCGAAGCGCGGGTTGGCAGCGCTAGCCGAATCCCGCTGGTGATTACCAGCACGATTCACTACAGCACCCTGGAATCCCTGGCCTCCCCGCAGCAAGGCTTCATGAACCCGAGTTCTGTGACCGCCAACCAGGACCCCAGGGGAGTGGCCAGATCCTACAACACCAACTTCGGGATCCAGCAAAATATCGGCTGGGGCACCGTGCTGGATGTGAGCTATGTCGGGACCTTTGGCCGGCACCTTCGCTGGGCTTTCGACATGGATCCGATCCCACTGGGGGCGCGTTTCGATCCCGCAAACCGGGACGAGACCACCGGATCTCCCCTGCCCGACAATTTCCTCCGGTCTTACACCGGGTACAGCGGCGTGAGCTATGCGAATTACGGCGCCAGCTCCAACTACCATTCGTTGCAGGTCATGGTGAACCGCCGGTTCGCCAAAGGCATGCAGTTCGGCACTTCCTATACCTGGTCCAAGTGGCTGGATACGGTGGACTACGACGACAACTCGGTCTCTCCGTTCATCCCCGCAAGGCAGTGGCACTATGGGTACTCGCAATTTGACCGCCGGCATAACCTGCGGATCAACTTCCTGTACCAGGTGCCGAACGTTCCGATGAGGGATGTGGTTTCCCGCTGGGTCCTGAACGGCTGGCAGGTTTCCGGTATCGCCTCCTTCATCAGCGGCGGGCCCGGAAACGTGGGCTTTACGACCACGGACAACAGGGATATCACCGGCACGCCATCCCAGTCGGCGCGTATCGTGGTGACCGGAAAGGTTCAGCTCCCCAAGAGCGAGCAGACCTTTGACCGCTTCTTCCGGACCGATGTGTTCCAGATGCCCGCGGTGGGCACTCTCGGCAACGGCGGAAAGTGGTTGTATACCGGCCCCGGTATCAACAACTGGGATCTCTCGTTCATCAAGAACTTCCCGATTCGCGAACCTCTCACGCTCCAGTTCCGGGCCGAAATGTACAATGCCTTCAACCACACGCAGTTCAGTGGTGTGGATTCCACGGCCCGCTTCGATCCCAACGGCAACCAGGTGAACGCCACTCTGGGCCAGTTCACCAGCGCGCGCAATCCGCGCCAAATGCAGATGGTTGTGCGTTTCACCTTCTGAGCTGAGCGGATAACAACTCGGCGGGGGCGAGCGGTCCTTTCAGGGTCGCCGCCCCCGTTTTTTATGCCGGGGTAGTTCATCACTCAAGCGCCGCTCCGCCGGCCACTGATGGATACTTAAGGCATGTCCGAGAAAGTAGACATTTTTGACACTACCTTGCGCGACGGCGAGCAGGCGGCCGGCACCCGGCTCGGCAGCCGCGACAAGCTTAACCTCGCCCGCCAGTTGGCCCGGCTGAAAGTGGACGTCATCGAGGCGGGCTACCCTGCGTCTTCGCCCGAGGATTTCCAAGCGGTCCAAACCATTGCCAAGGAAATCAGAGGACCCGTGATCTGCGCTTTGTCCCGCGCCGTGCCCGCCGATATCGAGGCGTGCGGCAAGGCCCTCGCCCGGGCGAGGCGGCCGCGCATACACACCGGCATCGGCGTCTCGGACATTCACATACTGGGCAAGTTCCGCGATCCCCGCTACGGCAAGGATCTGGCCGAGAAGAAAACAACAATCATCAAGATGGCGGTCGATGCGGTGAAGCTGGCCCGCTCGTTCGCCGACGACGTCCAGTTTTACGCCGAAGACGCCGGGCGCGCGGATCCCGCCTACCTGTTCGAAGTGCTCGAAGCGGTGATCGACGCTGGCGCGACGGTCGTCAACATTCCCGATACGACGGGTTACTGCGTTCCGGAGCAATTCGGCGGGCTGATCCGCGCTATTCGGGAGAAGGTGCGCAACATCGCCCGCGCGAAGATCAGCGTACACTGCCACAACGATCTCGGCATGGCGGTGGCCAACGCGCTCGCCGGGGTGAAGAACGGCGCGCGGCAGGTGGAGGGCACCATCAACGGAGTCGGCGAGAGAGCTGGCAATGCGGCTCTGGAAGAGGTGGTCATGGCGCTCCGCACGCGCTCGGACTACTTCGGCGTCACCACCGGGATCGAAACGCGCGAATTCTGCCGGACCAGCCGGCTGGTGGCGGACATGCTGGGCATGGCGGTTCCGCCGAACAAGGCGGTGGTCGGCGGGAATGCGTTCGCGCACAGCTCCGGCATCCACGTGGACGGCGTGCTGAAGGACCGTGAGACTTACGAGATCATGCGGCCGGAAGACGTGGGCTTCGCCGAAAGCAGAGTCGTGCTGACGGCGCGCACGGGACGCGCGGGCCTCCGCGCTCGCCTCGAAAAGCTCGGCTACAAGCTGTCGCAGGAGGAGCTGAACCAAACCTACCAGCGCTTCCTGCTGGTCGCGGACAAAAAGCAGGAGGTTTTCGACGAGGACCTCATCGCCATCCTCCACGACCAGATTCAACCCGCCCCGGAGCTCTACCAGCTTGAATATTTGCAGATCTACAGCGGCACGTCCGCCATACCGACGGCCACTGTGCGGCTGCGCGTGAAGGGCGAAACGAAGCAGGGGGCTTCGATCGGAGACGGCCCGGTGGATGCGGTCTGCAAGGCGATTTCGCAGGTCACGGGCACTTCCGCCAGGCTGTCGCGCTACGAAATACGCGCGGTGACGAGCGGCACGGAGGCCATAGGCGAGGTCACCGTGCACCTTGAGGAGGATGGCCGCCGTGTGATGGGGCGCGGCGCATCAACCGACGTCGTGGAAGCCAGCGCCAGAGCTTTTATCAACGGCCTGAACCAGCTCGCCCTGACAAAGGGCTCTGCCTGATCTTTATCAGCGGGTATATTTCGTTGCCTTCCGCGCTTCGGCGCGCTCCAGCGCTAGTGCGATCAGCCGGTCGATCAGCTCGGAATAGGGGATTCCGCTGGCCTCCCACATCTTCGGGTACATGCTGATGGAAGTGAAACCCGGAATCGTATTGATCTCGTTGATGTAGAGGCGCCCCGTAGCCGTTTCGAGCAGGAAATCGACGCGCGCCATGCCTTCGCACTCCGTAGCCTGATAACACGCCACCGCCAGCCGCCGTATCTCCTCGATCATCGCGTCCGGCAGATCGGCCGGAAGCACGGTCTTGGCCTTGTCGAGCAGGTACTTGTCTTCGTAATCGTAAAAGTCGCGCGAGGGCAGAATCTCGCAGGGCAGGGAAGCGCACGGGTGCTCATTGCCGAGCACGGAGCATTCGAACTCCCGGCCGGCGATGCCGCGCTCCACAATGATCTTGCGGTCGTACTCGGCCGCCGCGGCGATGGCCTTCCGCAGCTCTTCGGCGTTCGTGGCTTTTGAGATCCCCACGGACGAGCCGAGGTTCGCCGGCTTCACGAACACGGGATAGCCGAACGGGTTTTCAAAGTCCAGCTTGCCGCGCCACAGCACCGCGTACTCAACTACCGGCAGGCCTTTCTCGCGGCACAGCCGTTTCATGACGTCCTTGTCCATCGACACCGCCGAGGCCAGAACGCCCGGCCCGACATAAGGCAGCCCCGCCAACTCGAGCAGGCCCTGCACCGTGCCGTCCTCGCCGAACGTGCCGTGCAGCACCGGGAAAACCACGTCGATGCCGGGATTGGCGCCGGGCTCGGGCAGGATCGGCCGCGGCTCCCACTTACCCTCTTTCGTGATGAACAGCCGCTCGATCTCGTACTTGCCCGGATCCATCGCGGCTATGATCGATTCCGCCGAGCGGAGCGACACTTCGTGCTCTCCGCTCCGCCCGCCGTACAGGACGGCAACTCGTATCTTCATAGAATTCGTTTACCCATGGCCGACAGCACCAGCTCCACCGCGAGCGCCGCCGTGCGGTTCGCTTCGTCGAGGATCGGATTTACCTCGACCACTTCCATCGAAAGGATCCGGTGCGTATCGCCCGCCATCTCCATTGCCAGGTGCGCCTCGCGATAGTTGAGTCCGCCGCGGACGGGCGTTCCCACTCCGGGCGCGTAATCCGGGTCCACCGAGTCCATGTCGAGCGAGACGTGGAAGCCCGCGGTGCCGTCGCACACGATTTCGAGCGCTTCCGCCATCACCGCCCGCATGCCCCGCTCGTCGATATCGCGCATCGTGAAGGCGCGCACGCCCGATTCCTTCACATGCGGCCTCTCCAGCGCGTCCACGTCGCGGACTCCCACCAGCGCCACGTTCGCGGGATCGACCTTGGGAGCGAAACCGAACAGGTGCGTGAGCCGGCGCGGACCCAGTCCGATGGTGCACGCGAGCGGCATCCCGTGCACGTTGCCGCTGGGGCTCGTCTCTGGCGTGTTCATATCGGCGTGCGCGTCGATCCACAGCACCCCAAGCCGCTTCTTCGACCGCCGCAGCCGCTTGGCCATTCCGCCGATCGTGCCGATTGCAACCGAATGATCGCCGCCCAACACCAGCGGCAGTTTGCCGGCTCCGGCGGCGGCGTCCACCGTTTCTCCCAGCCTCCGGCAGGCCTGCTCGATTTGGGGAAGAAAACGCGCGTTCTGCGAACCAACCGGCGCGCGCTCGGGCTGCTCGACCTCCACGTTGCCGAAATCCTTCACGCTGTAGCCGAGCTCTGCGAGCCGCTGCCCGAGATTGGCGAAGCGCATGGCCGAAACGCCCATGTCCACACCGCGCCGGCCTGCGCCGAGATCCACGGGCGCGCCGATCACGGCTATGCTGGATTTCGCCCGCGGCATCTAGGGTCTTGTCCGGTAAAGCATGCGGGGGAAAGCGATGGTCTCGCGCACGTGCTCAAGGCCGCACAGCCACGCCACGCAGCGCTCGATGCCCATGCCGAAGCCGCCGTGCGGTACGGTGCCGTACTTCCGCAAATCGATGTACCAGCTAAACGCCTCTTTCGGCAGCCCGTGCTCTTCGATGCGGCGCAGCAGCAAATCGAGGTCGTGTATGCGCTGGCCGCCGCCGATGATCTCGCCGTATCCTTCCGGCGCGAGCACGTCCACACCGAGGGCAACCTCCGGGCGCTCGGGATCGGGCTGCATGTAGAACGCCTTGACCGCGGAGGGGAACCGGTCCACCATCAGCGGGCGGTCGTGGGCTTCGCTCAGCAGGGTTTCGTCGGTGCCGCCGAAATCGCTGCCCCACTGGATATTGCTGCCTTTCGCTTGCAGTTCCCGCACCGCGTCGTCATAGGTAATGCGCGGGAAAGGCGCTTGGATGCATTCCAGCTTCGAGACGTCGCGCTCGAGTTCATTCAGTTCCTTGCGGCGGTTTTCGAGCACCCGCCCCACGACGTAGACGACGAGCTCCTCGGCTACGCGCTTCACTTCCTCAAGATCGGCGTAAGCCATCTCCGGCTCCACCATCCAGAACTCGGTGAGGTGGCGCCGCGTTTTCGACCGCTCGGCGCGGAAAGTCGGCCCGAAACAGTAGACTTTTCCGAAAGCCATTGCCGCGGCTTCGGCATAGAGCTGGCCGGATTGCGTGAGATACACCTTCTCGTCGTCGAAGTAATTCACCTCGAACAACGTGGTGGTGCCTTCGCAGGCGCTCGGCGTAAAGATGGGCGTATCGATCAGCGTGAAGCCATGGGAATCGAAGTAGTCGCGCACCGCCCGGATCACTTCGTGGCGCACGCGCAGGATGGCGTGCTGGCGCCGGCTCCGCAGCCACAGGTGGCGGTGGTCCATCAGAAACTCGATGCCGTGCTCCTTGGGAGTGATCGGGTATGGGTCTTCCACCGGCACGCGCTGGATCACCTCGACGTTTTCGATGTCCAGCTCGTAACCGCCCGGCGCCCGCTGCTCGGCGCGGACCTTGCCCGTTACGATGATCGACGACTCCTGCGTCAGGTCCTTGATCTGCTCGAACAGCTCTTCAGGCAGCGCGCTCTTCACCGCGACGCACTGCATGATGCCGCTGCCGTCGCGCACCAGGGGGAACACGATCTTGCCCGACTTGCGCAGGTTATACAGCCAGCCGGCGATACGGACCTTCATGCCGACATGCCGGCCCGCATCGGCGATCGTAATGGTGGGAACGGTTTCGCCGGAACTCATTTACAAATTCTCCAATCGTTCAAAGATCTGCAAGCAGGTCTCGAGCGGATTCTTAAGCTCGGGGTTCTCCTTCACCTCGAGCAGAAGCGGATACTGATCGGGCCGGGATCGCAGCAGATCCATCGTCTTCTTCCAGTCCACCGTGCCGCTGTCGACTGTCGGGAACAGGTGAGCGTCGTTGGTGCCGTCGTTGTCGTGGATATGGGTCGAGCGGATGCGGTCCTTCATCAGCTCAAAGGCGGCCTCCACGCCCTCGCACATGTGCGCGTGCCCGATGTCGAAGCAGATGCCGAGCGGCAGGTGTGTCTCATTCAGGAAATAGACGAGCCGTTCCGCGGTCGAGAGTTCGTTCGGTATGTTTTCCAGCAGCACCTCCACTCCGCGCTGTTTGGCGAAGACGTGCAGTTCGTCCAGCGACGAGAAAGCGGCATCGAGCTTCCGTTCGTCGAAAGGCTCTCCGCCCACCCCGACGTGCTGGATCAAATAGCGGAACGGAATGTGCTCGGCCAGGTCGATCGCCCGCTTGATCTCGTCCACCATCGCGATGCGCTTGGACTTCACCGGCTCGGTAATGGTGATGACCGCGTGCGGGCCCGACCGCCCCCACACGTCGTCGGTGTACATCGGCGCGTGCAGGGAGTGAAGCTGCAGCTCGGAATCGCGGAACCAGTGCTTGAGTTCGGTCACCTGGGCGCGGTTCGTGTAGTCGAGGTGCTGCTTGGCGCAGAAGATCTCGACCGCGGTGATGCCCGCGTTCTGGATCCTCTCCAGCCCGGCTGTGGTCAATCGATGGTTTACAAACAGGTGCGTGGATATGGCGTGAATCATCCTATGCCGGCCTCAATATATAGAGTATCGGGTAGCCGTTAAGGATGGGAACGCGGCCGCTCCACCGGGCCGCACCTGAACGGCTTTGAAAAGAAGCATCTCGAACGATTTTACCAACCGCCTCACGCTCCCTTCCGCCGCTTCCACTCGAACAGCGCGATGCCGGCCGCCACCGAGACATTCAGCGAAGAGATTTTGCCGGCCAGCGGGATCCGCACCAGGAAATCGCAATGCTTGCGGACCCCCTGGCGCACGCCTTTGCCCTCGCCGCCGAATACAAAGGCGGCGGGAGAGGCGTAGTCGATGCGGTCGTAGGTTTCCTGGCCGCGCTCGTCGAATCCGTAGATCCAGAAGCCGAGCCGCTTGAGTTGTTCGAGCGCCTGGGTGAGGTTGCCCACGCGGGCGACCGGCAGGTATTCGAGCGCGCCCGCGGCGGCCTTGGCCACAGTCTCGGTCAGCCCGACAGCGCGGCGTTCGGGAACCACCACCGCGCTGGCCCCGGCCGCGTGCGCCGTCCGGATGATCGCGCCGAGATTGTGCGGGTCTTCCACGCCGTCGAGAACCACCAGGAGCTGCGCGCCTCTGGCAGCCTCGTCGAGCGTGACGAACCCGTGGGCCGCGCCCAAGGCCGCGACGCCCTGGTGCGCCGCGCCGCCCGCCAGCCGGTCCAGCGCCTCGCGCGGCTCGAAGCGCACCGGCACGGAAAGCTCGCGGCACAGCTCGATGATTTGTTGAATGCGCGGCCCGGACAGGCCTTTGGCAATGACGACGCGGGTCAGAGGGCGGCGGGCGCGAAGCGCCTCCAGGACGGGATGAATGCCAATGCGAGCGGGCACCTAACCATCATGCACAAAAGTAGTCAGCCTGATGTGGCGCCCTCTTTCAAAAGGAAGGGGGCTGTGGGCCGTCGATGTCCTCCATGAGCGATTCCGGCCCACAACCCAGGGTCGAATATTGACTCCACCTTAGAGCAAGGCCGATCGGAAATCGCCGCTGCGGGTCCGCAAGTTTTTGAAACAATTGGATAAAAAAACCTGGAAATGGCGTTACCGCATCTCCCACGCCGATTCCCTCGCTCGAAAAAGTGGAGGCGTGCGGGGAGACGTGCTGCGGCGCGCCCGACTTCGTCGGGCGCGCCTGGCACTCAATGGGGCCGCGACCGAGTGATCGCGGAAATGTTCGTTTATTTTCAAAAGTTTACGTTTGAGTAAACTCTTCAATGGGGCGGATGCGCTGGCAGTCTCACTTCCCGTCTCATCCGACTCCGTTAGTATATTTAAACTCCATTCGTATAGTCAAATGTAAAAAACATTGACCAGCAGCAAGTCTCATGCTTAAATAAGAAACGCGCTCGAACGGCGGCAATCCGTTCGAGCGCGTAACAACCGCTTGTCCGCAGGCGCAGACTCGCAGTTTGCTGTCCACCCTGAGCATAACATAGCTCGGGGCCACCCGGGCTGCGCCTCCGACGAGCGTAATCAACACACTCAGGAGGAAGTATGCGCGATCTCATCATCGCGTACGATCTGGTGTCAAACACATCAGACTACGACTACGCACGGTTTTTTGAGTTCCTGCACAAGCTGGGAGCTCATCCGCTCAACGGCAGCGTGTGGCTGCTGAAGAATACCTCTTACGCGATCGGGTTACTGCATGCCGAACTCACAAATTTACTTAGTCCCAGAGATCACTTGCTCGTGGCTCTCATCAATGGAGTAGTCTCGACAAAATAGCTGCTAACTTTAGGAGTACACTTTCGGCGGAGATGTGATAGTGTACCCAGTCAAGGAGTAGATCATGATTTTACAGCTCGATACTCTTCAACATGCTCTTGAGAACGATGCCGCGCTTCGACGCAGAAGGCGGCTGCAACCTGCCGAAGGACAAGGCGCAAAAATCTTCCCCCCTACTTACCCCGGACCGGAAAAGAACGACCCGCCGCGGCATGTCTTTGAGCGGCGGCGCATCAATGGCGAAGAAGTCTGGTGCGTACTAGTCGATTCAGTACAATCACAAGCCAATCGCGCGGAAGAGTACCTGCTCGAAGCGGCTCGCCAAAAACTAATTGAACTACCTTACGTTTCCGTCGATTTCTCGGATGCGAAACTGGACGGGTTGACGGAAATTACCTCGCTGGAAGCGCCGCACAGGCTGTTCGACGCCATTCTGCGCGACAGCGAATTATGCGGCGTACCATTTATGAAGTCCGACGTGGGCAGGGCTTTGATCGCTGCCAAGGCGTCGGACGCGAGCGCGATATTCGAGCTTTCACCGACAGCGCTCTTGTTCGGCGTCTGGAACTCCACGGGTGAGGGCGGCGGACTGGGCGCAAAATTCCCGCGTTGCTTCGTGAGCGAGCTGATTGGCGTGAATGTGCCCACAGAACAAAACGGTGGCGATGTCGTTAGCGCGGCGCGGCGCACCGGCAGCCGCATCGACCCGCTCGGCGTGCTTCGCGGCGTGGCGGTGTACAAGTCCAAGGAAGGCTGGGACGTGGAGGCGGAGAACGCCGGAAGGGGCGCCAAGAAGGTCAGGCCATCCGAGATTAATCACGGTAATATCGCGCCCACGGTTGACAAGCTTGGTGTTACTTGCGACTACATTGAACAAACTTCTGTGGTCACACTGGCGGGTTTGCGCCGTCTGCGGTTCGGCAACAGTGAGCGGACCCTGGCGGCGCGGTCGCTGCTGGCGGCGCTCGGTCTGGTCGCAATGCTGGAGCAGGACGCCAGAGGATATGCGCTGCGCTCGCGGTGCGATCTCGTTTGCGACGGGCCGGCGCCCTTGCAATTGGTGAAGTTTGACGGCTCGACGGAAGACATCGAACTTGACCTCGCGGCGGCGCGCGCTCTGTATGCCGAGTGCGTCGCGGCCGTTCGCAATGCGGGATTCACGTTTTCGAGCACACCCCTGGTGCTGAAGCCGCAGGCCAAGCTGATCGCGATCGTCGAGAAGAGCCGCGAGCTGGCATTGGCAGGCGAAGGAGGCGAGGCAGCCGAAACAGGAGCCTGACCGATGCTGACCCTGGAAATCGAGTACCTCACCGGGGTGTGCTTCGCCGCAAAATCCGGACAGAACCCCACGGAAGAGCCGGACTGGCCCCCGCAGCCGGATCGTGTCTTTTCGGCGCTGGTGGCAGCGTGGGGGACGCGAGGCGAGCAGCCGCAGGAAAGGGCGGCGCTCGAATGGCTGGAGCGGCAGCCCCCTCCTATGATTGAAGCAAGCGAGGCCGAAAAGCGCCGCATCGGCATCGCATACGTTCCTCCCGGAGATTCAAGCGCGCTGCCAGAACACCGCCGCAGGCAGCCTCGGATGTTTCCGGCGGCCATTCCCTACCGGCCGGTTGTGCGTTTGAACTGGAGCATTCAGCCCGAAAAAGAGACTTTCGACGCCCTTCAGGCCCTTGCGCGAGACACCGCATATCTCGGACACTCGGCGTCGGTGGTTCGCTGCCGGTTTGCCCTCGACGCGCCCCCAGAGGCCGGATTGTGGAGGCGCCCGCCGAGCCGCCGCGTCTATCCGGGCAGGCTGGCGGAGCTCGAACATTACTACCGGCAGGGCGAGCGTCCTCTAGTGGGCGAGCCTGTCGCGGCGCCGCCTGAAGAACCACAAGAACTGCCTCAAAGTATCTTTTCCGATCAGTGGATCGTGCTCGAAGACAGTGGCGGCCAAACCCCGGATCTGCGCGCGATCGCTGCGGTTGCGCGCCGCCTTCGCGACGCTCTGATGAGCCGGTACGGAGAGGTGGGCCTGGCCGTGCCCGAGCTGATCTCCGGGCATCATCCGGACGGCACGCCGGTTAACTTCCCGCACATGGCGATCGTGCCGCTCGCTGATGTCGGCTCGCAGTACTCCGAAGGCCGGCTCATGGGACTTGCCATCGTTTTCCCGCGCGATACCGATCATGAGCGGCGAAAAGCCGAGCGCGACTGGCTGGCGGGATTGGATGATCCT
Source organism: Acidobacteriota bacterium (assembly GCA_029776225.1). Lineage (GTDB taxonomy): Bacteria > Acidobacteriota > Terriglobia > Bryobacterales > Bryobacteraceae > Fen-330. The sequence goes on from JAKOTR010000011.1 coordinate 361,141, forward strand.
TCGGGCCTGACCGAGCAGTGGCGCACGTTTGACAGTCTGCTCAGTGCAGTCGGCGAACTGAAGCTCGGCAGCCTGGGCGTCTGGTCGATCAGCCGCACCTTGACACCTTCAAAGTGGAGCTTGCAGCCCGGGAGATATGCGCGCCCCGCGAGGCGCTGGGCATCCGTCACTCCAATCGTGCTCGACAGGTTCCCGAAGGCGAAAGACCTGATTGAGCGCGACGCCGAAATGGCGGCGATCATTGCTTCCTCGTGCCAGAACATCGGTTTGCCGGCGCCGCGAGCAGTGAGGCTCTACAAGCACGCTGCAATCCGAGGAGCGCCTTCCGCATATCCCTCGGGAAAGGCGCCGGAGTGGACTGGCTGGACGCTGCCGGGATTCCTCAGCAAGCGAATGCTGACGCACGCTGTTATCGAGTTCTCGGAACCGGTGTGCGGTCCGGTGATACTCGGCGCGGGCCGCTACTCGGGACTTGGCCTTTGCATAGGAGAACAGGCATGAACCCGCTCTGCCCAGAAGATTTTGCCCCGTTCTTTCGCGAAGTCAACGACGGCCACGATCCCTTTCCGTGGCAGGAGCGCCTGGCAAGCGAAGTGTTCCGCCGGCGGGAATGGCCGAAGTGCCTCGATCTGCCGACGGCCGCCGGAAAGACCGCTGTTCTCGAAATCGCGATCTTTCACCTGGCGCTGGAAGCCGCGCTAGGCGCCGAACGGCGGGCGCCCGTACGGATTGCCTTCGTTGTCGACCGCCGGTTAATCGTGGACCAGGCATACGAGCGGGCCTGCAGGATCCAGCAGGCGCTGGATCCGAACGCCACCACCGTTGCAGGGAAGGTGGCGCGCGCGCTCCAGCCTCTTTCGTGCGGCGAAGAACCCTGTCTCTGGGTCCAGAAATTGCGCGGAGGTCTTCCCCGCGAATCGGACTGGGCCAGGACGCCTGTGCAGCCGACGATCCTGCTTTCCACCGTGGACCAGGTCGGCTCTCGGCTGCTGTTCCGCGGCTATGGCGTTTCCAATTCCATGCGGCCCATACACGCGGGGCTACTCGGATCCGACTGCCTGATCTTTCTGGACGAGGCTCATCTGGCCGAGCCGTTCCGGCAAACACTCGATTGGGTGGAGCGCTATCGCGGGAAGCCGTGGACCGAGTTTGAGCCTGGTCCGTGGGCAGCGGTGACCTTGTCGGCAACTCCTGGTGAGCAGGGCGGCACGGCTGTTATTGGTCTTTCACCGGAGGACTTGACTCACCCCATTTTGGGTAAGCGGCTCTCCGCCCGGAAGCCTGCTGAGTTGCGCGAGGTAGCAGAAGCCGATCTGGCCGTCGCGCACGCGCAGGCGGCACGCGAGCTTGCAAGACAGGAGGGAATCAATCGAGTTCTGATCGTCGTCAACCGGGTCGACCTGGCGCGCGCGGTTTTCGCCCAGTTGAAGGCGGACGAGAACGCGAACGCGGAAAACGACTCGAGTACGGAACAAAAAATTCTTCTCACCGGGCGTGTCCGCGACATCGATCGCACATCGATCGTGAGCAGGCTGGAGGAGGCGCTGGAAGAAGATGGACGAAAGCTGTTCGCCGTCGCAACTCAGACAGTCGAGGTTGGCGCGGACTTTGATTTCGACGGGCTCGTGACGCAGATCGCGCCTTTGGATGCGCTGCGCCAGCGTTTCGGCCGGCTGAACCGGACGGGCCGCGATATTGCGGCGAAGGCTATCGTGATCGCGGCCAAAGAAGAGCTGAAGGCCAAGACGCCGGACCCGATTTACGGCTTTGCGGCGAGAGGCGCTTGGGAGGCGTTGAGCCGGATCGCGCGCGTTGAGCAGAGGCGGCGGATCGTGGATTTCGGTTCTCTCGCGCTCACTGAGGAGATCAATGAGAAATTCACTCCCGGCGATCTGATCAAAGCCTGCTGCGAGAAGCCGGATGCTCCTGTGATGCCGCCGGCTTACCTTGACCTTTGGGCGTGCACGAACCCGCCGCCATCCGTGGAGCCGGAAGTTGCCTTGTTCCTCCACGGCGCGGAGAGGGCTTCCGCCGACGTCGAAATCGTCTGGCGCAAGGACATCTCCGAAAAAGACTTGGACGAACGCAATCAGGATCGTTTGAAGCGCCTGATTGCTCTTGTGCCTCCGCGCGCTCCCGAAATGCTTTGCGCTCCTGTGTGGAGCGTGCGGCAGTGGCTCGCCGGCGATCCCAACGCGGCAGACGTAGGCGATATCGAAGGACAATCGGAACCCGAAGACGCGGCCCCGAGCCGCCGTAGAGTCTTTCGCTGGCGCGGCGCTGACGATGATCAAACCAGAGTGATCCGGGCGTGGGAGATTCGCCCCGGCGACGTGATCATTGTGCCGGCCTCCTACGGCGGATGCGATGAATCGGGCTGGACCGGCCGGCAGGAGGGGCCGGTTGAGGACCGCGCTTTGGAGGCGGCAGCGCAACTCAAAACGCGGCAGATTGCGATTCGCCTCCACCGGGATCTCTTTGAGCGCGAAGTCTGGGAAAGGATCGCTCCTCTTCTCGAACAGTATTACGAAGACCCGGAAACGCTCCCGGCGGAACTCGCCGGTGTGTTGACGGGCGACGCCCTCAACGAATTGCAGGCCATCGAACGGTTGGAAGACGTCACGCTTTATGTGGACGACCGCCCCGAGGAAGGCCTGATTCTGACAGGCCGCCGGGCGGTCAGCCGGGAATCCACGCTTGAGCCCAGCACGGAAAGCGATCGCCAGGGGAGCTTCGGCAGGAATGATGTCAGCCTGAGCGATCATACGATGCACGTCGCCGCCAAGGTTGAGCAGTTCGCAAGCCGGGCTGGATTGAGCGAACCCGTCCGGCGAGCGCTGCACTTCGCGGCGCAGTTTCACGACGCGGGCAAGGGCGACCGCCGCTTCCAACGAGTGCTCCACAACGGAGGCGATGTGTTACCGGTCCTGGCCAAGTCGGCGGTTCGCGCTCGGCCGCGTGGCCTGCCCGAGTACTGGAGGCACGAGGCGCTGTCCGTTCGAGTCGCCATGCAGGATCCGGAGTTTGCAGCTTCGGCCGGTTCGATGGACCGGGATCTCGCGCTGTGGCTCATCGGGACCCATCACGGCTGGGGACGCCCATTTTTCCCTCATGACGACGAACTGGACGACCACCCCCGGCAAATCCTGGGGGTCAATGGAAAGTCTTTGCATTTGGATGCGGCGCCGGGCCCGCAAAGATTGGATTTCACCTGGGACGGCGTCGATTGGGCGGGGCTTTTTGACCGCCTGCAACGGCGTTACGGTTTCTGGGAACTCGCCCGGTTCGAAGCCATCCTGAGGCTTGCGGACCATCGCGCGTCGGAGGAAGAGGAAGATGCCAAGAGAACACATTCTGCAAGGTCTGGAGCCTGACAACCTGCTTGCATTCCTTGCGCTGGTGGGATTTCACCGCGCGCTGGATCATGCCGAGCCGGGCTGGCATTCTCGCGTGTACTGGGGAGGCGTCCCCTTGCGTCCGCGCCTGGTTGTGTCCAAAGACCTCACACGAGCAGAAATTCTCGACGCCGCCGCGCGAGGCTGTAACGCTCTGGCTGAAGTTCACTCCTTCGGCGAACACAAGAACCTGAACTTTGACATAGCCGAAGCGCGGCGGCAACTGGAAGAGGCGTGCAAAGGCGACCCCGGCTCGGGCCGGCTGAGAATGGACCTGCTGTCCGCGCTCATGAGCGACGTGGCATCCAAGGATGGCAAAATCCGGGCCACTCCCTTCTGCGTCATGTTCGGCCAAGGTCGTCAGTACTTTCTGGAAAGACTGGAAAGCGTGCCGAAAGGACTGCCGCCGAGGGAATTGGCGAACGAAGTCACCGCTGACGACTTGAACTCTCCGGCCAGACTCGAACAGGCCCTCTTTCACAGATGGGTGCGCCAGGACCGAACGCAGTCATTCCGCTGGGACCCTCTCGAAGACCGCCGCTATGCGCTGCGCTTCGAGGATCCTTCGGATGACAAGGGGCTGACCGTGCATGGAGCGAACCGCCTTGCCAGCCTCGCCCTTCCCCTGCTGACCGCCGTTCCCCGGCGCGAACGAGGCGAGGTCCGGCTGTTTGCGCTTACGACGAGTTGGGATTCGGGCAGCGTTATCGTTTCATGGCCCGTTTGGTCGCGGCCGGCAAGTTTGAAGGCTGTAGTGAAGATGCTGGCAGGATGTGGCATCTCGAAGCCCTGCGGCGGTTTGGGTGTCATTGCCATCTATCGATCGGAGCGAATCAGTGTGGGCAAGTACATTAATTTCACCCGCGCCGTGCCTGTGGAAGTGGGACAACCCGCTTAATGCTTCATAGCCGACGCAAGGACTGCTCCGGCTCAGCCGCGCAATCGAAGGCCTCGCAGCCGCCGCGCGGCGAACACGGCTACCGCGGCCACGTAGCACATCGTCAGCAGGATGACCGCTCGCCGCCGTCCGGGCGGTAACTCGCGGGCTTCCTCCGCGAAAGCCAGGTTCACGGTGAGGTGTACGCGCGCCTCCCGCGCTCCCGAGAGCCGGTTGTCCACCACGATGCTGTACTCGCCGGCCTGCTCCAAAAAGTGTCTCAGGCGGCCGGATTTCTCGAACCCGGTTATCGTAAGCACTTCGGGGCGGGCGCCGTTGCGAGACCGGTCCGTGCCGGCGTGCCGTATGAGCGCGACGCGCACGTCTGGCCCGCCGCTCTCCACCGAGAAGCGGCACTCGACAAACGCCCGCTGCTGCGCGATGTCGAGACGGAAGCTCCCCACCTCCCGCGGGGGCACGGTAACGGTCTCCTCCATCAGGACCAGGCGCCCGGACGACGCCGCAAGCAGCAGCAGGACCCCGAAAATCATCGCGCTTCCGAGTAAACGATCTCGCCGCCCAGCACCGTCATCGTCACGCGCGCGCTCAGGATCTCCCGCGGCGCCACGCGCATGATATCGGCGGAAAGCATCACGAAATCGGCCAGCTTGCCGGGCTCCAGCGAGCCTTTCTCGTTCTCCTCGAATGCGGCCCAGGCGCCGCTCAGGGTCCAGCTTCTGAGCGCCTCCTGGCGTGTCATCCGCTGATCGGGGAACCAACCACCCGGAGGATTCCCCTCGCGGTCCTGACGCGTCACCGCGGCATAGAAACCGAGCAGCGGGTTGGGCTCCTCGACGGGGAAGTCCGAACCGCTCGGGATTTCGAGTCCGAGCGAAAGGAAGCGCCGCCACGCGTAAGCGCCCTTCACGCGCGCGCCGCCCAGGCGTTGCTCCGCCCACCGCATATCGCTGGTGGCGTGCGTTGGCTGCATCGAGGGCGTCACCGCATACTTCGCGAACAACTCGAAATCCTCCGGCGCGACCACCTGCGCGTGCTCGATACGGAACCGGCGGCCGCTCTTGCCGCCGAGCACAGCGCCGTACGCTTCAAGCACTACCCGGTTGGCGCGATCACCGATGGCGTGCGTGTTCACCTGAAAGCCGCGCGCCGCCGCCTCGCGCGCCACCCGCTCCACCTGTTCCCGCGTGAGCATCAGCAGGCCGATGTTGCCCGGCTCGTCCGCGAAGGGCGCCAGCAGCGCCGCGCCGCGGCTGCCGAGCGCTCCGTCCGCCATCAGCTTGATGCTGCGCACGGTCAAACGGTCGCCGATTTCCGGGCCGCGTTGCAAGTACTCGCGCCAGAGCGGTCCCGGCCCGCCGATCATCGCGTATACTCGCACCGGCAGCTCGCCGCGGGCAATCAACTCACGGTAGGCGGCAAGCGCCTGAGCGGTTACGCCGGCGTCGTGCACCGTGGTCAGCCCTAGTCTCGCGCACTCCCGTGCTGCCCGCGCGATCCGGCGCCGCGTGTCCTCCGGGGTGGCCGGCGGAATCTTCGATGCCACGAGGTTTGAGGCGCTGTCGATCAGAATGCCAGCCGGTGTGCCCTCCGCGGTCCGCAAAATCCTGCCGCCAGGCGGGTCTGGCGTCTTCGCCGTGATGCCGGCGATTTCGAGCGCCTTCCGGTTCACCCAGGCGGCGTGGCCGTCCACGCGCGTGAGGTAAACGGGATGGTTGGGAGCGGCCCGCGTAAGGTCCTCCGCGGAGGGAAACGCGCCGCCCCAGTTCGTCTGGTCCCAACCGCGGCCCCGGATCCACTCGCCCGGCTTGCGTTCGGAAGCCGCCTTGCACACGATCTCGCACACTTCCTCGATCGACCGCACGCGCCGCAGATTCAAAGTCTCCAGCTCATCGCCCAGCGCTTCCATGTGGGCGTGGGAATCGATCAGGCCGGGAACGATCGTTGCGCCGCGCGCGTCGATGTGCCGGACTCCGGCGCCGAGATATTGCGAAGCATCATTGCCGGTGTAAACAATGCGGCTCCCCTTGACGGCCATGGCGGAGACGATCGGCTTACGGCTGTCCACGGTGTAAATTCGCGCCCCGGTGATCACCAGATCCGCGGGCTGCGCCAAACAGGTTCCCATCGCCAAAACCGTTATGCCCCAACATTTAGCCTTCAAATTGCGGGATACAATAGGGAGCATGGACGACAGTATGGCACATCCTAACGAGGCGTCCGCTTTATGGGTGCCCGCTGGATGGAAGGCCGCCGTAAGTCACATTGCAGCGTTTCTGATTGCTCTCCTCTTCATTATCGCCGGCGTTTGGAAGATCACCGATCCGTTTGGCGCCGCGGCGCGTCTCGTTGAGGCGCGCGTGCCCGCCAGCCTGAGCCTTATTGGAGCGGTCCTGCTCGGAGTGGGCGAGCTGTTTGCGGGCGTACTGATCCTGGTGCCGCGTTACCGCCGCTGGGGCGCCTGGCTGATCAGCGCGATGCTTGTCTTCTTCGTCATTTACATCGGCGCGCTCTACGATGTGCTGCGCGGAGAAGAATGCAACTGCTTCCCATGGGTGAAGCGCGCGATCGGGCCGGGATTCTTCATTGGGGACGGCATCATGCTCGCGCTGGCCGTGATTGCCGGATGGTGGGCACGGCCTTCCCGCGGAATCCGCGGCGCGGTGCTGGTGTTGCTCGCCGTGGCCGTGTTCGCCGGCGCCTCCTACGGCGTTCACGTCACGATGAAGGCCTGGATCATGGCGCCGGAGTCGATCACCGTAGACGGCAAACCGTTCCCGCTGCGGGAAGGGCGCGTGCTGCTATTCTTCTATAACCCGGAATGCGCACACTGTATGGAGGTAGCGCGCGCGATGTCCACCTTCCAGTGGAACAGCGGTGTAACCATCATCAGTGCCGCCTTGGAGCAACCGCACTTCGCCGAGCAGTTCGTCAGCGCCACCGGGTTGCCCGCGCTGATCACGGATGACGTCGAGCCGCTGCGTGAGGTGTACAGTCCCAACACGGTGCCTTACATCGTTGCGCTCGAAAACGGCCGCGTGAAGCAATCCTTCGTCAGTTTCGAGGAACCGGACTTCGAATCGCGGCTCAAGGCGCTCGGGTTCACGAACTGACGCTCACGGAAAGCAAAAAGGCCCACGGCGCAGCCTGAGCCGTGGGCCCCAACGGAATCAACGAGAAGAAAAAACTCAGTCGCGGCGTTTCAATGTCGGCCGCTCGTCCTCGTCGCTCGCCTTCTCATCGCCGCTCTCGTCGCCAATGGTTGTGCCGGTGCCCGCTTTCTTGCGCAGCCGTGGCCTGTTGGCCTCCTTGGGATCGATCTTGTGCCGGTTCTCCATCGCGATGAGCCGCGCCTTCACTCTGTCGAACTCCGAAGTGTTCACGATGTATTCCGGCTTGGGCTTCAGAAGTTCCTGAATGTTCTTCTGGGCTTTCTTGATCCGGTCGTCGGTCAGCGGGTGCGTCGAGAAGATCTTGGACATCGTCCCCGGCTTGCGTTTTTCAAGCGTCTGGATCTTCTCGAAGAAGTCCACGAACGCGGTCGGGTCGTAGCCGGTCTTGTACAGGTATTGCAGCCCGAGCAGATCGGCTTCTTCCTCAAAGCCGCGCGAGAACTTCAGGAACGCAACGGGAACCAGCACGCTGGCCGCCTGCCGCACGCCGTAACCCGTCCAGCCTCCCATGAAGATCAGCGGGATCGTGGCGAAATTGGCGAACGTGCCCTTGGTGGCCTGGCGCGTGCCGTGGCGCGCGGCCACGTGCGCAATCTCATGCGCCATCACGCCCGCCAGTTCCGCTTCGGACTCCGCCTTCATAATCAGGCCGGAATTCACGAAGAAGAATCCGCCGGGCAAGGCAAACGCGTTTACCTCCTCGGCGTCGATCACCTTGATGGTGAACGGCACCTTCGCATCCGAGTTGCGTACGAGGTTCTGGCCTACCCGGTTGACGTATTCCGAAATGATCGGGTCGTCGATAAGCTTGGCCTGGCGCTCCACTTCCTGCGCCAGTTGCTTGCCGAGGGCGATCTCCTTTTCGAGCGAGTAGATGTTCATGCCGCGGCCGACGTCGCGGTTCCCGATCTCATCCGGGTCCTTTTTCTTGTTGTCGGCAAAACCCGGTTGGGGAGATAGCAGGGCCAAGGCTGTCGCCGCCGCAATTGCGAAAACGGAAAGGCGTCTCATAATTCCTCCTGCCCGGAACCCAACCTCGATTATACTCCCGGAACTCGGATCACACCGTTTCATTTCAGTCCACCTCCGAAACGGGTAAGGCGGGCCCGCCCCACCCGGGTCCATATAGCCGTCCTGAGTAGGTCCTGATCTATATAACGTATATTGGAAGGAATGGGTTGCGATGCTTCCGAGAATTTGTCCGGAACCGCCGCCCCTGCGCTCTGGGAGGCCTACCGCGATCAGTTTCCGGTGACTCAACAAGCCGTTTACCTCAACCACGCCGCGGTCGCGCCCCTCTCTAAACCCGCCGCCGACGCGATGAAGCGCCTGGCGGATGACGCCTTGCACTTCGGCTCCTCCCATTACTCGGAGTGGATGGAGACGTACGAGGGTCTGCGGCTGGCCGCCGCCCGACTCATCGGGGCCCACCGCGACGAAATCGCGCTGGTCAAGAACACCTCCGAAGGCATCGCCACCGTGGCCATCGGCCTGGATTGGCGTCCCGGCGATAAGGTGGTGGCGTTTCAAGAGGAATTTCCGGCCAATTACTATCCGTGGAAGCGGCTGGAATCGCGGGGGATCCGGGTGGAATGGCTTTCGGCGTTCAGCCCGCTGGACCGCATCGACGAGGCCTGCCGCGGGGCGCGGCTCCTGGCGATCAGCCACGTCCAGTACCTCAGCGGCTACCGCGCCAACCTCGAGGCGATCGGCGAAATCTGCCACCGGCGCGGCTGCCTGTTCCTGGTGGACGCCATCCAGGGCCTCGGCGCGTTCCCCGTCGACGTCCGGAAGGCTCGCATTCACGCCCTGGCCGCCGACGGCCATAAATGGCTGTTGGGTCCGGAAGGTTGCGGCATCCTGTACATACAAAAGGACATACAGGATCAGATCGAGCCGGTGGAGTTCGGCTGGACCAACGTGGCCGCCTACGCCGACTACGCCAGCCGGGATATGACGCTGCGGCCCGACGCCGGCCGCTACGAGTGCGGCACGCTGAACACCATCGGCTGCTACGGTTTGCGCGCCTCGGTCGAGTTTCTGCTTTCCGTCGGGATCGACCGCATCGCCGCGCAGGTGCAGGCTTTGGGCGACCGCATTGCCGCCGGCGCCGCCGCCAAGGGGTATGAGGTCCTCGGAACCAGGACCCCGGAGACCGGCGCCGGGATCGTCAGCATCCGGAAACCGGGCCAGGATGCGCGCTTGACCGTGAGATCGCTGAAATCGTTGGGCTTTATCGCCGCTCCGCGCCAGGGCTGGGTGCGGCTATCCCCGCATTTCTACATCAGCCCGGATGATATCGACCGTTTGCTTGCCGCCCTGTAGGGGTTAACGCGGCTGTTGCGGTTCCTCGCCGGATGGCGGTTTTACTGCGGGGACGGAGTTGGCGGAGTTGGCATTCTCCCGCCGGGGTCCCAGACCCAAAGAGATCAAGGTGAGCGAATCCAGTTTGCCGTCCGGCTTCAAATTCTGATCCTGCTGGAATTTTTTCAGCGCCTCCGTGCATTCGGAGTCCCAGACGCCGTTCGCGCTGCCCTGATAGTAGCCTTTATCGATCAGAGCTTGTTGGATTTCGCGGTAGCGCTCAGGCGTCGGCGCCATCTGCCCCGTTCGCCAGCTTTGCTTCGCGGCGGGAGCGCGCTTGCGGGCGGTTTGCTTCTTTGCCGTTTTCTTCGCTGCTGTGGTTTTCTTGGCCGTGGTTTTCTTGGCGGCAGGTGTGGTTGCTTTCTTTGATGCGGCTGTAGCGGGTTTCGAGGCCGCGGTCTTTTCCTGGGCTGCGCAGGGAGCCGGAAGAGCCAGAAGCAGGACTAAGCACAGCGCGCCATATACTCGCAAACGCAACTCTCCAAACAAGGATTCAAAATAACACCGCCGGTGGTTGTTGTTCTTATTGCGGCCGGACTGGTTTCGAGGCCGCGGCCGGACCGGCGCTTGCGTAGGCCGGGGAACACCAGGCGGCCCGGTGTTCCCCGACCCGGCTATCGTATCACGGACTGGGGGTCAAAGTGCCCGCAAGAAAGACTGGCTGCCACGCGATCTCGCCTGGGCGCGTGCCTTGGCCCCTGATGCCACGCATGACCTTGATGGCAACAGGGTCGCCCGGCTTCAGAGTCGCCTGGATCCGCTGCACGTCATCGGTGGATGCAACTGGCCGGCGGTTGATGGCCAATATGATGTCGCGCGGGACGACACCGATGTCCTCGGCGAACGAGTTGGGCGTCACGCCGGTCACCAGCACACCGCCTTTTTCGGTGAAGCCCATGCGCTCGCGCATGCCATCGGTAAGGTTTTGTATGCTGAGGCCGAATTTCACCTCGGCGGCGGACTTCTCCTCCGCGGTCTCCTCGCGGCGGAACCGGCGGAACTGCGGGGCGTTGGCCCAAACCTCGGAGCGCTCGGCGATTTTGACCTTGACGTCCATCTTGCGGCCGTCGCGCAGCAACGTGAGCGTCACTTCCGAGCCCACCGGCGTATTGGAGACGCGGCTCACCAGGTCGTCGCCGTCCTTGATTGGCTGCCCGTTCAGCGCGATGATCACGTCCTCGACCTTCACGCCGGCCTTGTCGCTGGGCCCGTTCGGCTCCACCTGGGTGACGAACACGCCGTGCTTGGCGCCGTAGACTGCCAGCGTTTCCGGCCTCTCGTTCGCGTTGAACCCTACGCCGATGCTGCCGCGCGAAACCCGGCCCGTGCGGACGATCTGGTTGTACACGTTCACGGCGAGGTTGATGGGCAATGCGAACCCTATGCCCTGGTAGCCGCCGTTTTCTGTCGCGATGGCGGTATTGATTCCGATCACCTGCCCCTTGATGTCAAGCAGCGGTCCGCCGCTGTTGCCCGGGTTAATGGCCGCGTCGGTCTGAAGGAATTTCTGCAACTGGTGCTCGACGCCGCCGATGTCGCGGCCTGTGGCGCTGATGATGCCCGCGGTCACGGTCGCTTCCAGCCCGAATGGAGAACCGATGGCCACCGCCCAATCGCCCACCTGCACGCCGTCCGAGTTTCCGATCTTCGCTGGCACGAATATCCTGCTTTGCTCGACTTTAATTACGGCGAGATCGGTTTCCGGGTCCGCACCCACCAGCCTGGCCGTGTATTCCACCGGGTCGCCGTTGAACTTCACCCGGATCCTTGAGGCGTTCTCCACTACGTGGAGGTTCGTCAGGATATACCCCTTTTCGTCTACGACCACGCCCGAGCCGGTGCCCTGGCGGCGGCCGAACGGGAGCTGCGGAATATCCGGTTCCTGGCCGAAAAAGCGGCGGAAGAGATCGAGCCCCCCAGAATCGCCCTCTTCGTCGCCCTGGGGGACAGGAGAGGGACGGCGGTTCCGCGATTGCGCCGAGGTGCGCGGGTTGTAGATGGACGTGATGTTCACGACCGAGGGTTCGAGCTGCTTGGCGAGCGCGCTGAAGGCGGTAGAGAGTTGCACCGGACTCGGGATTTCCAGCGTGCTTGCATCCGGCACGCCCCCCTGCTCCTTCCCGGCGTGCACGGCCGTGTTGATCAGCGTGCCGATCAGGATGCCGATCGACAACGTGAACGTAAGCAAAGTGACCGATAGCACCTTCTGGCGCTTCAGTTGACCCAGTAGTTTCATCACGGTGTCTCCAACGGCAGGCTTCTACATTATAGCCGCGATTATAACCGCCCCCGCCCAGCCGGGGTTGCAGCCGGTGCGCCCTTCACGCTCGCCGGGCGGTAAGAAAGCACCCTCGCGATGCACATGTAAACAAAAAATCCTACGCGGGCGGCCGGCGCAGCGCGAACGGTTTTAACTCCACCAGCAGAATGCCCGAAAGGATCAGCGCCGCGCCCAAGGCCGCCTTGCGTGACAGCACCTCGCCGGTCACAACGAAAGACGTCACCCAGGCAAACACCGGCTCGAGCGCCAGGATGAGCGCCGTGCGCGTCGGCGTGGTGTACTGCTGCGCCCAGGTCTGCACCGAGAATGCCAGTGCCGTGGCGAGCAGGCCGGTAACGATCACCGCCGCAACGACGCCGGCGCTCCACCTGATGAACGGCGTTTCCAGCCACCAGAAGCCGGCGAGCGACATCGCGGCGGTGGTGGCGAGCTGAACCAGCGTCAATGCCTGGAAGCCTATCTTCGGGGCGTAATAACCGACCACCAGGATGTGCGCGGCGAAAGCCACCGCGCAGGCTAAAGTCAACAGGTCGCCCTTTTCCATGTGGAGCGAACCGGCGGGCATGGTCAGCAGCGCCAGGCCTGCCGTCGCAACCGCCACGCCGATCGCCTCCGAAGGATGCGGGACCTTGCGCTGCACCACCCCCGCCAGCACGGGCACCATCACAATCGCCAGCCCGGTGATGAAGGCCGACTTGGACGGAGTCGTGTACCGGAGGCCGAAAGTCTGGAACGCGTAACCGCCGAACAGGCAGAGCCCGGCGAGCACACCGCCCTTCATCCACGGAGTCCGCCGCGCGAACGTGCCGGGAAGCGGGCGGAAGACGAGACCGAGCGAAACTGTCGCCAGGCTGAACCTCAATGCCAGAAAGAGCAGCGTGGAGGTGTCCGCCAGCGCCTCTTTAACGACGACAAACGTCGAGCCCCAGATCAGCGCGATGAAGACGAGGGCGAGGTCGGCGCGCCAGGCGCCTTCGCGGCCATTGCGAATCACTTCATTATTTCCTTACGGGGTTATCGGAGTCTCGTCCCCGAGCAGCATGGCCAGCACCAGCAGGATGCGTTTCAGGCCCAGATCGCGTCCCTCGGGATGGTACCACTCGGCCGGCGTGTGCGCGCCGCCGCCCCGGCCACCGGCGCCGATCGAGACGGCGGGAATGCCAAGCGACAGGGGGATGTTAGCGTCGGTGGAGGCGACGTCGAGCCGCGAGCGAATCCCGAGAAAGGCGTCGACGGCGCGCACGCAGGCCAGAATCGGGGAGTTCTCGGCCAGGCGCCCGCCGGGCCGCGAGCCGATCTCCCGAATCTTCGCGGCGAGCTTGGCGCCGCTGGCGCGCCGATTCTCGACTTCGAGCCCGTGCTCGACGGCTTCACTGAGAGTCTCCGCTACCTCGTCCAGCGCCTGGCTGTCCTCCGATCGCAGGTCTACCTTGGCGCGCGCCAGCGCCGGAATCGAGTTCACGCTGACGCCGCCCTCCAGGATCCCGAAGTTGTACGACACGCGCCGGGGGGACGCCGCGCAGCGGTCCGTGAAGGAAGCGATAGCATGGCTGAGCGCATGTATGGGATTCGCCGTGCCGTAGTCGCTCCAGCTATGCCCGCCCGGTCCGGTGAAGACGAGTTCGAAACGGCGGCTGGCCAGCGCCTGCGAGGTGATGTGGTCGAGCGCCGGCCCGTCGAGCACGATATAGGACTTGATCCGTGGCGCCACGGGCGACTGCCGCGCCAGGTAGCGCATGCCGCTGAGGTTGCCCTCGCCTTCCTCACCAACGTTCGCCGCCAGCAGAAGCCGCTCGCCGGCGTCGCCGAAGGGGCTCGCGAGCCGGACCGCGCGCGCGATGGCCAGCAGTCCGGCCAGCCCCGCGCCGTTGTCGGAAACGCCCGGGCCGCGCAGCGTGCCGTCCGGCTCCACCGTGATCTCGTCCTTGTTGCGCGGAGCCAGCACGGTGTCGAGGTGGGCCGTCAGCGCGACCAGCGGGCCGTCGGCGTTGCCGAGTCTCGCCACCACGTTTCCGGCGCGGTCGATTTCCGCATTCCAGCCGGCGGCGTGGAGCTGGTCGGCCATCCACTCCGCGCGTTCCTGCTCTAAAAAGGTCGGGGCGGGGATGCGGCAAAGTTGCAGGTGCCGTTCGTTGATCCACTGCTTCTCGCGCGTGAACCACTGAAAGCACTCGCGCACCGGGGGCCTCTCGGCCAGTTCCCGAGGATGCAGTGCGATCGTTGGTTTAGACCCAGCCGGCATCTGCTTCGAGTGTAACAGGGGATCCTGGATTCCGCTTTCAGCTTTTTCCATTCAACGGCACTGGCGGACTTTCCGGCTCAGGCCGCTCTCCGGATTTTTAAGAGCCCCAAGAAGGGGCTCTACACCCTCCCCCTTTAACAGCCCCCAAAAATGTTCGCCGCGCCGGTTCGGCGTGCCTTACAAACGGCCGCGACTCTTAACAACCGTTAAGGTGTAACGGCGCTATAGCGAAAGGCAATCTTCGTGGTTGGCGTATACTCAAGGAAAGGGCTGGTATGAAGACCTACTGGAAGTTCGCCGCGCTGGTTGTAGTCATCGTCGGGACGCTGGTCTGGCTAGCAGCCGGCGGGATCAGCGAAACCAAGACCTACTACATAACGGTTAACGAGTTGGAGCAACTAGGCCCGCAGGCGGCAGGCAAGCGCCTCCGCGTGGCAGGGGATGTCGAACCGGGTTCCATTATCCGCAAAGGCCGCGAAGTCAGCTTCGTTTTGGTTCAGGACAACCACAGGCTCAAGGTTGTATACAACGGCGCGGCTCCGCTCCCGGATACCTTCCGCGATGGCGCCCAGGCGCTGGCCGACGGCCACCTGGGACCGGACAACGTCTTCACCGCCAGCCAGATTCAAGCTAAGTGCGCGTCTAAGTACGAGGCCAAGCCGGCCGGCGGCAAGCACCCGTCGAACATCAACAAGGCTGGTCTGTAAAAGAGCGGTTTTATGGAAAACCTGGGAGCCCTGGCGGTCCTCCTCGCCTTTTGTTTTTCCGTTTTCGCCATCGCCGCCTCGGTGATCGGCGGGTGGAAGCGAAGGCCCTTTCTCATCGCCGCCGCCGAACGCGCGGTTTATTCGATCCTGCTGCTGACGACCGTGGCGTCATTCGTGCTGGTATCGGCGCTGCTGGCGGGCGATTTCCGTTTCTCCTACGTCGCGGCGCACAGCAACCTGGCGATGCCGGTGTTGTACAAGTTCGCGGCGTGGTGGGGCGGGCAGGAAGGCTCGCTGCTGTTCTGGAGCTGGCTGCTTTCCTGCTACTCGGCCGTGGTGGTTTACACGAACCGCCGCAAGCACCGCCGCATCATGCCCTACGTCACGGCGACGCTCATGGTCACGCAGTGCTTTTTCCTGATCCTGAACGCGTTCGTGGCGAGCCCGTTTGAGATGCTGGCCGTCGGCCGCGGAATTACGGCGGTTCCGGACGGCCAAGGTCTGAACCCGCTCCTGCAGCATCCGGCCATGGCGGTTCACCCTCCGGTGCTGTACCTCGGCTACGTCGGATTCGTGGTGCCGTTCGCCTTCGCGATGGGATCGCTGATCACGCGGCAGCCCGGCGACGATTGGATTCACACCACGCGCCGCTGGACGCTGATCACCTGGCTGTTTCAGACCTCGGGAATCGTAATCGGCGCGGCCTGGGCCTATGTCGTGCTTGGCTGGGGCGGCTACTGGGGCTGGGACCCGGTGGAAAACGCCTCGTTCCTCCCCTGGATTACCGCGACCGCCTTCCTGCACTCGGTGATGATGCAGGAGAAGAAGGGCATGATGAAGGTCTGGAACATGGTGCTGGTTTCGGCCACCTTCTTCCTCTGCATCTTCGGAACCTTCCTGACGCGCTCGGGGATCGTCAGCTCGGTGCACGCTTTCGCGCAGTCCTCCATCGGGCATTGGTTCATCGGTTTCATGGCCGCAACGATGGCGGTGACGGCTTACCTGATTCTGGACCGCCTGGATTACCTGAAGACCGAAGCGCGCCTGGAGAGCGTGATATCCCGCGAATCCAGCTTCATGTTTAACAACCTGATCCTGCTGGCGGCCGCGTTTGCAATTCTGTGGGGCACGATGTTTCCGGTGATTTCGGAGGCGGTCACCGGAGAAAAGATCAGCGTCGGCCCGCCATTCTTCAACCGGATCATGGTTCCCATCGGGCTCTTCCTGCTGTTTTTGACCGGGGTGGGCCCGTTGTTCGCGTGGCGGCGCACGTCGCTCGAAAGCCTGCGGAGGAATTTTCAATGGCCGCTGCTGGGCGCGCTGGCTTTGGCGGCCGGGCTGTTTGCCGCCGGCGTGCGTCATGGATATGCGCTCACCGCGCTGGGGCTGTGCCTGTTCGTGGCCTGGACGATCATCGCGGAATTCTACCGGGGTTCGCGCGCCATTGCCGCCAAGAGCGGGACCGGACTCCTGCGGTCGGCCGTCGAACTTACGCGCCGCAACACGCGGCGCTATGGCGGCTACATCGTGCACTTCGGAATCGTGCTGATGTATGTGGGATTCTCCGGCGCCGCCTTCAACACGGATACGACGCAGGAGGTCAGGATCGGCGACCACATCCGCCTGGGCAGCTACGAGCTGAGAGTGGCGGACGTGCGGCAGGGCGACAACCCGAACTACACCTGGCACACGGCGCGGATCGACGTTACGAAGAACGGCCGCAGCCTCGGCTCGCTCACGCCCGAGCGCCGCTTCTACAAGGCCAGCCAGCAGGGCACTTCCGAGGTGGCGATCCGGCGGCGGTTGAACGAGGACCTTTATCTAAACTTCGCCGGGATGAGCGACGATAACCAGCGTGCGATCATCCAGGCGTTTGTATTCCCGCTGGTGTCGTGGATCTGGATCGGCTACTGGGTGCTGGTGGCGGGAACGCTCATCTGCCTCGTGCCCAGCAAGGTGAGGCCGAGACAAGTGCGCACGCAGGTGGCCGGAGTAAGAAGGGAGCATGCGGCGGCGGTTTAAGACTATTCTGCTGATCCTGGCAACCGCGGCGCTAATGCTCGGCCAGGGCGGGATTCCGCTCGAAAACCCGCGGGTCCGGCGTTTGGGCGAGCAGCTTGCCTGTCTCTGCGGGTGCGGCAGTTCCGTGACCTCGTGCAACATGCTTCACTGCCACTTCTCCGACCCCGCGCGGCAGAAGCTGCTGAGCATGGTGAATGCCGGAATGCCGGATGCGGCCATCTTCGAGGCGTTCGTGAAAGAGTACGGCACGCGCGTGCTGCTGAAGCCGCCGGCCGAAGGATTCAATCTGCTCGGATGGGTGATGCCGTTCATAGCCCTCGCGTTCGGCTTCGTCGTGGTGTGGAAGTTCATTCAGTACTTCCGCAGAGCTCCGGCCCCAGCCGGCGCCGCGCCGGACCCCGCCGTCCTGGCACGTTACCAGGAACGGATTGATAGAGATCTGGAAAACTTGGATTGATGCTTACTTTTACCGCTGCCATCCTCGTGGTTGGCGTGATCATCTACACGCTCGGCGTCCGCGCGGAAGATCTTCCCGAGCCGGAACCCGTCTCGCCCGTGAAACACCTGGAAGACCGCAAGGCCGCGATTTACGAAAACCTGCGCGACCTTCAATTCGAATACCGGACCGGTAAGCTTTCCGACGAGGACTATACGCAGACTAAGAAAGGGCTGCAAGCAGAGCTCGCCGCGGTGCTTGCCCAGATTGAAGCGGCTGGAGGGGTTGCCGCGCCGGTTGCGCAGCCGCAGCCGGAACCCGCACCCGCACCCGGTGCCTGCCCGCACTGCGGGGCGAAATTCCCCACACCCATGAAGTTCTGCGGCGAATGCGGCAAGCCGATGCTGGTTGAGGCGAAATGAGATTTCTGGCGTTTTTCCTTTGCGCCGCCGCTTTCGGCGCTATCGACGGCACGGTCAACAACCGCAGCACGGGCAAGCCGCAGCCCGGCGCGACGGTGAGGTTGTTCCGGCATGGGCAGGGCGCCGGCCCGGAACTGGTAGGCAGCACGAAATCGGACAATGAGGGGAGGTTCTCCTTCGCTCAGGACGCCGCTGGCGCGACGTTTCTCATTGAGGCGGTCCACGGCGGGGTGACTTACACAACGATGCTGCCGGAGGGCGTGCCGGCCGGCGGCGTCGAGCTCGAGGTCTACGATTCGTCGACGAAGCCCGGCGCGGCGCGCGTTCAACAGCGCATTGTTCTGCTCGAGCCGGGAGAGTCGCGGCTTGCCGTGAGCGAAACCTTTTTCCTCACCAACCCGGGCAACGTCACCTGGCACGATCCGAGCAACGGCACATTGCGATTTTTTGTTCCGGCGGAAGGAAAGGAGAGCCTGCGGGTGATGGCCACGGCGCCGCGGAGCATGCCGGTGGAGCGAGCTCCGCAGGAAACTGGTGAAACCGGCGTTTACAAGCTCAGCTTCCCCGTCAAGCCCGGCGAGACGCGCATCGATGTGAGCTACACTGTGCCGTTCACGCCCCCAGGACCGTTTTCGGGAAGAACTCTCGTGCAGGGCGCGCCCACGCGGATCATCGTGCCGCACGGCGTCACGCTTACCGGAGAGGGGCTGACGCAGCTCGGCATCGAGCCGAGCACCCAGGCGGCGATCTTCGAGACCGCGGCGCAGGCGTTCAGTGTGAACCTCGAGGGTACGGGCGACGAAGGCGGCCCCTCCATACAGGCGATTCTCCCCAGGATTTACGACCGCGTTGTGTGGCTGCTGACGCCGGCCTTTTTGGCCCTCGGCCTCGGATTTATTCTTCTGTATCGCAGGGGACCGGAGCGCGGATGAACCCGGTCGAGGTCGCGGGAGTCTGGAAGTTTTACGGGGACTATCCGGCGCTGCGGGAGATCAGCTTTGAAGTCGAGGCGGGCGCCTGCATGGCGCTGCTAGGGCGCAACGGGGCGGGGAAGACGACGCTGCTCCGCATCCTGGGCGGCCTGTCGCGGCCGGACCGCGGCCGTGTGATTGTTTGCGGAACCCAGGCGCGGGACCGCGCCGCGCGGCACTCCATTGGCATCCTCGGTCACGGCATCTCGCTTTACGATGAGCTTTCCGCTTACGAGAATCTGACGCTGTTTGCGAGCATGTACGGGCTGAGAGAGCCGAAGCGGACGGCGATGGAGTGGCTGGAACGCACCGGCATGGACCGCGTGCGCGACGGCCTCGTGCGGGAGTTTTCCAGGGGCATGCGGCAGCGGCTCGCCGTGGCGCGCGCGTTTCTGCACGAGCCCGATGTGCTGCTGCTCGACGAGCCGTTCACGGCGCTGGACGACCGCGCGATTTCGCTCTTGCAAACTCTGCTGCGCGACGCGCTCGCTGCGGGCCGCACGATTGTGATTTCGACGCACCAGTTGCGCGAAGCGCTGGAGCTGGCGACCCACGTGGCGCTGCTTGTCCGCGGCCGTCTGGCGTACACCGGCGAGCGCACGAGGGAAATGTTGGAGGACACCGGATGGCTATACCGGCAGTACGGGGAACTGCAGCCGGGAAGCGCACGCAGCCCCCGCGGCTGAGCTTCCTGCGGCAGAGCCTCACGATCGCCTCCAAGGACCTCCGCTCGGAGCTTCGCACGAAGGAGGCGCTCAACGCGTCCTTTGCCTTCGCGCTGGTCATCCTGCTGCTGTTCAGCTTCGCGTTCGAACCCACGGCCGAGCAGACACGGCAGATTGCGGGTGGGCTGCTCTGGCTGGTTTTCGCGTTCGCCGGCGCGCTGATCTTGAACCGCAGCTTCGCCCGGGAACTGCCGAACGATTGCCTGGACGCGCTGGTGGCCGCTCCCATATCCGGCGCCGCGCTGTTTGCGGGCAAGGCGCTGGCGAATCTGGCGCTGCTGGCGGCGGTGGAACTGGTTTGCCTGCCGGTCTTCGGAGTTTTCTACAACGTGCCCTGGACGCAGCAGTTCTGGCCGCTGATGCTAGTCCTGCTGCTGGGCACATGGGGTTTGACCGTGATCGGCACCATGTTCAGCGCCTTGACGGTGAACCTCAGGCTGCGCGAACTCATGCTGCCGATGCTGGTTTACCCGATCATGATACCGGCGCTTCTGGCGGCTGTGCAGTTGACCACCCCGCTGATCATGGGCGAGCCGCTCACCGCCGAGCTGATACCCTGGCTCCGCCTGCTGGCTGCTTTCGATATCATCTTTACCGCGCTGGCGCTGGCGCTGGTGGAGACCGTGTTGGTGAGGTGAATGGGAATGCGAACGAAACTGATGATCGCGATGGCCGGGATTGCCGCCCTTCTGCTGGCGCGCAATCTCTACGTCATACTGCTTGAGTTGCCCGACGAGGCCGCGCAGGGAGCCATCTACCGGATCATCTTCTTCCACGTGCCGGCTGCCTGGACCGCGTTCCTGTGCTTCTTCGCGGCCATGATCGCCAGCATTCTCTACCTGGTGAAGAAGGACCTTCGCCACGACGCTTTTGCCGCTTCGGCGACGGAGGTGGGGCTGGCGTTTGGCGCCGCCAACCTGATCAGCGGGATGATCTGGGCACGCATCATCTGGGGTATCTGGTGGACCTGGGATCCGCGGCTGACCTCCATGCTGGTCGGCTGGCTGATTTATGCCGGATATCTGATGCTGCGCCGCGCCATCGAGGACCCCACGGAGCGCGCCAAGATCGCGGCCGTGGTTTCCATCTTCGCATTTGTCGATGTTCCGATCATTTTCTTTTCAATCAAGTGGTGGCGCACGCAACATCCGCAACCGGTGGTGTGGGCCGGCGGGCAGATGGACCCGGCGATGTACAACATGCTGTTCATGAACTGGATTCCGTTCCTGCTGCTGGGGGCGGTCTTGGTGATGATCCGGATGAACCAGGAGCGCGCGCAGCGCGAGATCGATGCCATGCGCAGGTATGCGCACGCGATGTAAGGATTGGGGTATTTCCGGTCCGGGACGATGGAGATGGACGCAAGAAATTTTACTTACATGTTTTACGGCTTTCTCGCCGTATGGCTGGTGCTATGCGCCTATGTGGTATCGCTGGCCGCGCGCGAGCGCAAGATCCGGCGGGAAATCGAGCGGCTGAAAATGATGGTGGAGGAAAAATCCTCCACCGGCGCGCCGTAGTTTGCAGGCGCGTACGTCCGGCGATGACGCCGGACGTACTCAGCTAAATCTGCTTCTGAGTTCTTTTATCCTTGCCCATGCGGCGGCCCTGGCTTTCCTGTTGGCTTCCGTGGCGTCTGGTTGTGCTCCGGCGCGCATGAAGCCGTGGACGGCGCCTTCGTAAGTCACCACCTCGTAAGTCTTGCCTGCCGCTTTCATCGCCTCCTGAGTCTGGGGGATGGTGGCATTGATGCGCGCGTCGTTCCCCGCGTAGAAGCCGAAGACCGGCGCCTGGATGTTGGGAATCGCGGACGCTTCCGGGCCGCTTCCGTAGAACACGAACGCTCCGGCAAGGTCCCTGCGGTTGGTGGCGAAGCGGAATGCCTGGCTGCCGCCCCAGGAGAAGCCGACCACGCAAACCTTTCCGTTACAGCCGGGCAGGCTCTTGCAGTAATCGGCAACGGCGTTGAGATCCGCGGTGATCTGGTCAGGCGGCAGGTTGCGGATGACCTGTCCGACCTCGCCGGCCGGAATGTCTTTCGTCCGACCGCCGTTGGGACCCATGCCGGAGAGCAGGTCGGGCGCAATGGCGAGGAAGCCCGCTTCGGCGAATTCGTCGGTGACGTTTTCCACCCAGTCGGTCATTCCAAAGATTTCGTGGATCACCACCATCGCCGGCGCCTTCCCTGGAGACTGCGGGTGGACGACAAACGATTCCACCGCCCGGTTGCCGTGCTTCACCGTGACCCATTCGCGTTTCCGCGGCGATTTCTCGACCGCCTGGCGCGCCCAATCCTGCGCGCAAAGGGAGGACACGCCGAGACCGGCCGCCGCCGCGCCTAAAGCGCTTCCCTCTATGAACCGTCTTCTTGTGAAGGTCTGCATCGCCAGTCTACTCCTATAAGTGCTTTGAATTATCCCGCACCAGTATTCTCCAATGCCGGGCGGCTGCTGCACAAGGGAAATTTATCTCGAAACCTTTGTATCCTACTGCGCGGCGCAGCACTTTTTGTATTTCCGGCCGCTGCCGCAAGGGCAGGGGTCGTTGCGTCCCACTTTCGGAATGGCAGGCCGCGGTGCGGGCGCCGGTTCCCGTTGCCGGGCCACCAGCCGCGCTAACGGCTCCCGGCTGTGCAGGAAAAAGCGTTTCAGTCCCGCGCACAGGTAGTTCAGGCCCGGCTCGCCATCCGGCGTTTCGATAAAGCGGTACTTTGGGCAGCCGCCGTTGCACATCGCCAGCACTTCGCACTCCCGGCAATAGCGCGGCAGGGCGTCGCGCTTGGCATCGCCGAAGGCCCGCTGCTCGCGGCTCTCCAGGAGTTCGGCAAGCGGCGTTTGGAAAATGTTGCCCAGCCGGTGTTCGCGGTCGACGTAGTGGTCGCATGGGAAGAAATCGCCGTTGTGCTCGATCGTGGGAACGTCGCCGCAGGTCTCGCGAAAGACGCACAGCGAATGCTCCATGCCGAGCGCGGGCCGGGCCGCTTCGTCGAATATCTGGACCACGATGCGGCCGACATCGCGCGCGAGCCATTCGTCGAAGATCTTGCACAGAAACGCGCCGTAATCCTCCGCGGACGGCGTATACGGGCTGACGCCGTTCGGCGCCCCCGGGACTTGCTCCACGACGGGGAGGAAGCCGAGAAACCGGCAGCCGATGTCGCGGAAAAACCGGTAGACGGTGA
This sequence comes from Acidobacteriota bacterium, assembly GCA_029776225.1. Lineage (GTDB taxonomy): Bacteria > Acidobacteriota > Terriglobia > Bryobacterales > Bryobacteraceae > Fen-330. The sequence goes on from JAKOTR010000011.1 coordinate 383,955, forward strand.
GCGGGTACCGGACATTCAGGGAATGCACGACGCAGAGAAGATCCGTGTGGATCCCGTACTTTTGCAGCAGTTCGTAGCCGCGCATCGCCAGCCGGTGAGTCGGCTGGCCGCCCCGGGCCACGCGGTAGGGATCGTGCAGTTCCGCGGGCCCGTCGAGGCTCAGGCCGATGGCGAAATTTTCCGCCTTCAGAAAGCGGCACCATTCGTCGTCGAGCAGCACGCCGTTCGTCTGCATGCCGTTCCGGACGGTCCAGCCGGGGGGCCGGTGCTTGCGCTGAAGTTCGACAACCTTGCGGAAGAAGCCCACGCCCAAGGTGGTCGGCTCGCCGCCGTGCCAGGAGAAACTGACTTCCGGGCCGGGAGCGGCCTCAAAGTGCTGGATGATGTACTGCTCCAGCACCTTCTCTTCCATGCGGGTCAGGCTCGATTCCGGATAGAGGTCCTTCTTGTCCAGGTAGTAGCAGTAGTGGCAGGCGAGATTGCAGAAAGCCCCTACCGGCTTAACAAAGATCTGAAACTCCCGGCTAACCTGACCCATGCTCGTTCGCCCAGATAACCAGTATCCTACGCAGCCGGACGGGCCGCGCGCTCTCCCCGGCCGCTCACGCCCGGGGATGTGCTTCCGGCCGATCTGCGCGAAAGAAACGGTGCACCCGGCCGCTGATTCGGAGAGGTGACTAAGGCCGGGCAACGAGAGCGCGTTGTGATAGGCTCTGGGGCTATGCGGCGCAGGAATTTTTTGCTCTCGGCAGTACCGGTGTGGCTGAAAGCGGCCGCGGCACAGCCGCGCAGCGTGGTCTACAAATCCGTCCCGGACTGCGAAATCAAGGCGGATGTGTACCGGGGCGGGAAGCACGTAGCGGTCTATATTCATGGCGGCGCGCTCATCATGGGATCGCGCAAGCTGCCGGATGATTCGCGCATGCTGCGGAACCTGCTGGAAGCCGGATTCACAGTGGTCTCGATCGATTACCGGCTGGCCCCGGAAACCAAGCTGCCTGGCATCATTGAGGACTTGAAGGACGCCTTTCGCTGGCTCCGCCGGGAAGCTGCATCGCTTGGCATCGACGGCGGGCGCGTGGCCGTTTGCGGCTCATCGGCGGGCGGGTACCTTACCCTGATGGCGGGCTTTTGCATACAGCCGCGGCCGAAGGCGCTGGTGTCCTACTGGGGCTATGGCGACATCGTCGGGCGCTGGTATTCGCGGCCCGATCCGTTCTACCTCAAGCAACCCGCCGTTTTCCGTGGAAAAGCCCTCTCCGTGGTAGGCAAATCGCCCCTTTCCGAGCCGCCGCCGGACAACGAACGGTTTCTCTTCTATCTCTACTGCCGCCAGCAGGGCCTTTGGCCCAAGGAAGTGGCCGGCCACGACCCGGACACGGAGGACCGCTGGTTCGATTCGTACTGCCCCATCCGCAACGTCACCCGCGATTATCCCCCCACCATGCTGGTGCACGGCACCGCGGACACCGATGTGCCCTACGAGCAATCGGTGATTATGGCGGAACGCTTGCGGCGCGAGCGCGTGGAGCATCGGCTGATTACGGTGCGGGACGGCGATCACGGGATCCGAAACATCCCGCCCGAGGAGCAGGAACGAATCTACCGCGACGCGGCCGCCTTCCTGAGGGAGCGGGTCTGAAGAGTCAGCGCGAATCCACCGCCGCTTTGCGGAATGCCGAGTTTCAAACACGCTGCGCACCGGACGGCCGCGCTGTGCCCGGACCGCTCACGCCGATGTATACTCAAAAGAATTTTCGGTACGGACAGGAGATGGATATGAAACGACGCAGCCTTCTCGGCATGATAGCTTCGGGTGCCCTTGCCGGCGTTGTCTCGAAGCGTGAACTGGCGGCGCAGGAGAAGGTCGCGCGGGCCACGCGCGGCATGCCCTCGCCGAAAATCAAGGACATCAGCGTGATCAACACCCAGCCAGGGGGCGTGCGCTTGACAGTTGTCAAGGTGACAACCGACCAGGACGGCTTATATGGTTACGGCTGCGCCACATTTACGCAGCGCGCCGACCTGGTGGGGCCCGCCGTCGAGCGCTATCTTAAACCGTTTCTGGTCGGTAAGCCGGCCGACCGCATCGACGACATCTGGCAGGCCTGTTACAACAGCTCTTACTGGCGGAACGGGCCGGTGCTGAACAACGCCATCAGCGGCGTCGATCAGGCGCTCTGGGATATCAAAGGGCGACAGGCGGGCCTTCCGGTCTACCAGTTGCTCGGGGGCAAATGCCGCGAAGCGGTGGACACCTACACCCACGCCTCGGGGGCCGAGATACCGCAGGTCATCGACCGCGTGAAGGAGTTCATGAGCCGCGGGTTCCGCCATGTGCGTGTGCAAGTGGGCATTCCGGGCATGTCCGGCTACGGCGGGCGCGGCCAATCGGGTGTTGTCGTCAAGAAGCTGCATGACTCCCCGGTTTACGAGCCGGCGCCGTACATTCGCCGCACGCTGAAGCTGCTCGAGGAGTGCAGAAAGCAGCTCGGTGACGAAATCGAGCTGCTGCACGACGTTCACGAGCGGATATCGCCAATTCAGGCCGTGAAGTTCTGCAAGGACGTGGAGCAGTTCAACCTCTTTTTCCTCGAGGACCCGGTTTCGCCCGAGGACATCGCCTACTTCCGCCAAATTCGCAGCCAGTGCGCGACGCCGCTCGCCATGGGCGAGCTGTTCAACAGCCCGCACGAATGGACGCCGTTGATCGCCGAGCGGTTGATTGACTACATTCGCATTCACGTCAGCCAGGCCGGCGGGCTCACTCCCTGCCGCAAGATAGCGGCTTTCGCCGAACTTTTCGGAGTGAAGACCGCCTGGCACGGTCCCGCCGACGTCTCGCCCGTGGGGCATGCGGCCAACGTGGCGCTCGACCTCGCCTGCTACAACTTCGGAATCCAGGAATACTCGCCCTTCACCGAGAGGCTGCAAGAGGTTTTCAGCGGCTGCCCGGTGATGAAGGACGGGTATCTGTGGGCGAACGAGGCTCCCGGCTGGGGCATTGAGGTGAACGAAGCGGCAGCGAAAAAGTACCCGTTCCGCGAACACCCGCTGAACGCCGGCTGGGGCGAAATCCGCCGGATGGACGGCACCATCATCAAGCAGTAGCCGTACGCTCCGCCTGGTGGCGGCGCCGGCGTGTGCTACTCTCGGATCTTCTATGGAGAGATTCGATGTAGTCGGCGTGGGATTGAACGCGACGGACACGCTCCTGATCGTGCCGCACTTCCCCGCTTACGCCGGCAAAGTGGCTTTCGAGCAGGAGATGCTCAGCCCCGGAGGCCAGGTCGCCAGCGCCATGGTGACCTGCGCGCGGCTTGGCCTCCGGGTGAAGTACATCGGCACGGTGGGCGACGACGAGCGCGGGCAGATCCAGATGGCCAGCCTGCGCGAGACCGGCATCAACCTCGACCACGTGCAGGTGCGCAAAGGCTGCCCCAACCAATCCGCTTACATCGTGATTGACCGCTCGACCGGAGAGCGCACCGTATTCTGGCACAGGCCGGAGTCGCTGCGACTAACGCCCGAGGAGATCACTCCCGAACAGATCACCTGCGCGCGGCTGCTGCATATCGACGGCCACGACACTCCCGCCGTAGCCCGCGCCGCCGAGATCGCCCGCCGCGCTTCCATCCCGGTCACGGTGGATGTGGACACGCTTTATCACGGTTTTGAGCGTGTGCTGCCCAACGTCGACTACCTGGTGGCCAGCTCCGAATTCCCGCTGCAATGGACGCAGGAAAGCGACCCGTTCAAGGCGCTCGAGGCGATCCAGAACGAGTACGGGATGTACTTTGCCGGGATGACGCTCGGCGCGCACGGCGCCCTTGCCCGCGTGGAAGGAAAATTCCTGTACTCCCCCGCCTATATTGTGAATTGTGTCGATACCACGGGCGCGGGCGACGTGTTTCACGGAGCTTTCTGCTATGCTGTCTTGAAGCGCTTCTCCATGATGGAGGCGCTCGACTTTTCCAACGCCATGGCCGCGCTCAACTGCACCGTTCTCGGCGCCCGCGGGGGCATCAGTACCATTGAGAAGGCGCGGGAGCTTATGCGCACGGCCGGGCGGCGGCCGCATCCCGACTTCGCCATCAGCGGGTGCCGACCGTGAGCCGATGATTCCGCTCCGCGACACACAGCGCAGCAGTTCGGCGCCGGTGATCACGACTCTGCTGATCGCCGTCAATGTCGCCGTGTTTTTTTACGAAATCTCGCTGGATGCCTTCTCGCGCAATCACTTGATCGCGGCATTCGGCGTGATTCCGGACCGGCTGGATCCGACAACCTTGCTCACTTCCATGTTCCTGCACGGCGGCTGGTTCCACCTGATCGGCAACATGTGGTTCCTGTGGATCTTCGGGGACAACGTGGAAGACACGCTGGGACACGGCAGGTACTTGCTGTTTTACCTGCTGTGCGGCGTGGCCGCGGCCCTGACTCATGTCCTGTTGAATCCGTATTCGCGCATCCCCACCATCGGCGCCAGCGGCGCGATCGCGGGCGTGATGGGAGCCTACCTGGTCAAATTCCCGCACGCGCGGATACTGACGCTCATCCCGATCTTTATCTTCATCACAATGTACGAGCTGCCGGCCAGCCTGGTGCTCGTCTACTGGTTTATTCTTCAGCTCTTCAGCGGGGTCGGCTCGGTGGCCTATTCGCAGCTTAGCGGAGGCGGCGTCGCGTGGTTCGCCCATATCGGCGGGTTCATCACGGGTATGTTGCTGATCAAGATATTTCGCACCCGCGGCCTGTACCAGCGGCGGCGCGATTTGCACTGGTGAGTAAGGATGGCCGAAACCCCTCCGCTTGACGTGTTGGCGATTGCGGCGCACCCCGATGACGTCGAGCAGACCTGCGGCGGGACGCTGATCAAAATGGCGCAGGCCGGCTACCGCACGGGCGTTCTCGATCTGACGGCGGGCGACATGGGCACGCGCGGCACGCCGGAAATCCGCCTTCAGGAAGCCGAGGCCGCCGGGCGCGAGCTCATGCTGGCCTGGCGCGGCAACATGCGCTTTCCCGATGCGCGGCTCGAAAACTCGTTGCCCGCGCGCATGTCTCTCGCCATGGAGATCCGGCGACTGCGCCCGAGGGTGGTCATCTTGCCTTACTGGGAAGCCCGCCACCCGGACCACTACCGCGCCGGCGAACTCGGGTACGAAGCCTGCTTCCTCGCCGGTTTGAAAAAGCTCGATGAGGCGACCGAGCCGCATCGCCCCTTCAAGGTGCTCTACGCGTCGCTTTACGCCAACGTGACCCCGTCGTTCGTGGTGGACATCACCGAACAGTTCGAGCGGCGCATGGCGGCGCTGTTCCGTTACCGGTCGCAGTATGGCGGCGGGCCGGGATCGGAGCTTTTTCCCGCCGAGCGGGAAATCCGGGAGCGCCTGGCGGCGATCGCGCGGTTCTATGGAAACCTGATCGGGGTGAAGTACGGCGAACCGTTTGTCGTCAAGGAGACGATGCGGGTGGACGACATCGTCTCGCTCGGCGTCCGGAGCTTCTGAGGGGCTCGAAGTTTTTCCAGTTAAGCCGGTTGCTTCTCCCGCTCCAGCGGGGTAACGGGATCGAGCAGCGCCCAGGCGACCGCCGCGACGACGTATGCGGCGGCCATGATGTAAAACGCCACTGTCCAGTTGCCGGTGTTCTGGATGATGTAGCCGAGCGTGATCGGCGCGGTGGCGCCGCCGATGTTGCCCATCATGTTCATGGACCCGGAGAGGGTGCCGGCATACTTGCCGCCGACGTCCATGCAGGATCCCCAGGCGCCGGGCATCACCAGGTCGTTGCTGAAGCTGGCGAGCCCCATGATGATCATGGCCCAGAACGGATCCTGAACGCCCGTATGGAACAGGAGCAGGCCCGCGGCACCAAGGCATCCGACATAGCCCATGACGCGGCGGCTCTTCTTGACTCCAATCCTCCGGGCCAGCCAGGGACCGAACAATCCGGCAAGCATGCACCCGGCGCCGCCGAAGAGCAGCGGGAACACAGCGACCTTGGCGGCATACTCCGCGCTCAGGTTGCGGGCTTCGGTCAGGTAGGTGGGCAGCCAGGTGATATAGAACCAAAACGTGTAGGAAATGCAGAAGTATTGCACCCAGAGCAGCCAGACGGTGGGCGTGGTGACGAGCTTGCCCCACGGCACGTTCTTGTGGCCGGAGGCCATTTTTTCCGCGCCCGCAAGCAATGCGAGTTCGGCCTCGTTAACGCCTGGGTGGTCGCGCGGGTTGTCGCGGAACCACTTGTAAAAAATCACGGCCCAGACTACGCCGATCAGCCCGAAAAGCTGGAAGGCCTGCCGCCAGGTTATAAATTGCAGCAAGGCGATCACGATCATCGGGGTGAACGCGCCGCCCCACCGCGCCGCCATCCACATCAGGCCCTGCGCCCGGACCCGTTCGTTTTGGGGCAGCCAGGTTGTAAACACTTTCGTCAGGTTCGGGAAAGCGCCGGCCTCGCCCGCGCCGAACAGGAAGTTGGTGACGACCAGCGACGCGAGGTTCCAGGTCCAGCCGATCGCGGCAGTGAAAAACGACCACCACGTGACGATCCGCAGCAGCACGCGCCGCGGCCCGAGCCAGTCCCCTAGCCACCCGCCGGGAATTTCAAACAGCGCGTAAGCCAGAGCAAAGGCCGAAAACGCGTATCCCATCTGAACTTTGGTGAAGTTCAGATCGCGCATGATGAAGGGCGCGGCTTGCGACATGCAGACCCGGTCAATGTAGGTGATGACCGCAAGCGTAATGGCGAGGAGTACGACCCAGTGCCGCGTGCGCGTCGGTTTCTGTGCAGACTGTGGCGTAGTCATGAGAGGGATATCACATCACGCCGCGCCACGGCAGCGCAAGTCAGGGTTGCGGTTCCACTCCGGCGGTTTCAGCGGCCAGCCACTGGAGATAGTTCTCCGAACCGGCGATGACCGGCAGGGCGATGATCTCCGGCACGGCGTAGGAGTGCTCTTTCTCGATCTCCCGCCGCAGCCTGTCGAACAGATCGCGCCGCGACTTGATCAGCAGCAGCCATTCGCCGGCGTCCTCGACTTCCCCCTTCCACCGGTAGATGCTGCGAACGCCGGGCAGAATGTTCACGCAGGCCGCCAGCTTCTTGCCGACCAGGATGCGGGCCAGTTTGCCGGCCAGTTCGGCCGAATCGCAGGTGCTCAACACGATTATGTAGTCCGTCATGTGGAAACTCGTCGAGCCACGCTTGGCAAATGCAGCCAAACAGGATTATAAACAAATGTAGGGATGAAAAAATCTGCCTTCCGCTGGGCTGGAGCCATTGCAATTGCCGCAATTGGGGCGCTTTTTCTTGGCTTCAGGGTTCCGCGGAGCCTTGCTTCTCTGAATCAGAAGCACCAGCAGATCCGCCAGCTCCAGAGGGAGAACGCCGATCTCGCCCGCGAAGTGGCCGAAAAGAAGGAGCGTATCCGCAGGCTCCGGAGCAGCCGCTCCGAGCAGGAACTGGAGGTCCGCAAGCGCCTCAAGCTCCAGCGTGAGGGCGAGACCTCGATCATCATCGAGCAAACGAAATAAGCCGGTCCGGCGCTCGATCGGGCGCAGCGGCCGGGCCCGCCGTCGAAGCTGTGAAGCCCCCTCGCTGGTAAAATAACGGATTGCACGGCAACAGGCGTTATGGCGGACTTCGTCGTCTATCCTACTAAGAAGTGGCTGCGGCTCCAGTACACGACAGCCTTTATCGTCGTCTGCGTCGCGGTTTTCCTGTATGTAAATTTCTTTCAGGAACTGCCCGCCTGGCTCCTCATCTTTCCGGCGCTGCTGTTTCTCTGGCCGGTATCCGGAAGCATTCGCCTTCGCTTCACGAAAATCGTGGTGACCGGAGATAAATTGCGCTTTGAATCCGGCATTTTCTCGAAGTGCACACGCACGATTCAGATCCCGAAGATTCAGAACGTCACGGTGAACCAGAACCTGATTCAGCGGCTCTACCGCGTCGGCGACATTACGATTGAGACTTCCGGTGAGACCAGCCAGCTCACGGTCCGGAACATAGACGATCCTCAAGAACTGGCCGACTGGCTCGTCGAGAGCGCCAACGTCCAGCCTCAACCCCGCTCTCAGAAGCGCAAGGTGGAACGCGCTTGACCGGTCCCCTCTCCCCCGCGGTAACGCTTTCCGAATCCCAGGCCCGCGAGTTCGCGCAGCGCATGCTCGTGGCGGCGGGCGTGTCGCCCGATAAGGCTTTGCTGGTGGCTTCCGTGCTTGTCTATGCGAACCTGCGCGGCATCGACTCGCACGGCCTCGCGCTGCTGCCGCATTACCTGGACCAGATCGACGCGGGCGACCTAGATCCCAACGCAACCGGCCGCATCGCATCCGAGTGCCAGGCCTGCCTGCTCTACGACGGGGAGAACGGTCTGGGCGCCGTCACCGCCGAAATCTGCACCGGGCACGTCATCCGGCTCGCGCGCCAGTACGGCATCGCGATCGTGGTGGCGCGGGAAACGAACCACTTCGGCCCGGCTGCGTTCTGGACCCAGCGGATCGCCGCCGCCGGCCAGATCGGCATCGCCGTCTGCGACGCCTCACTGCAGGTTCCGCCCTGGCAGGGCAAGGCGGCGAAGATCGGCACGAACCCGATTTCGATGGCGGTTCCCCACCCGGAGGGGCGCGGGTGGCTGCTCGATATGGCTACCAGCACGGTTGCGCTCGGAAAACTCGAGCAGGCGAAACTGAATCGCCAGGAAACCATACCGTACGGCTGGGCGCTGGACCGCGAAGGACGGCCCACGAACCTGCTCTCCGCCGCTCTCGAGGGCTTTCTCATGCCTTTGGGCGGATACAAGGGAAGCGGGCTCGGGATGATGGTGGAAATCCTCTGTGGCGTGCTGGGCGGCGGCGGGATGGCGCCCGACATCCGCGGGATCCGCCAGCACGGCGCCCCGTCGCGCGTAAACCACAGCTTCCTGGCGATCGATGTCGAGCGGTTTATGCCGCTTCCCACCTTTTACGAGCGGATGGACCGCCTCATCGCCCACGTCAAATCCGCTCCGCCGGCCGCCGGCTACAACGAGGTGCTGGTGGCCGGAGATCCCGAGTGGCGCTACGAAGACGAACGCCGCGCCCACGGCATTCCGATCCTGCCCGGACCCTGGGAGACGATCGAGCGCGCTGCGCGCCGCCTCGGGGTCGCCCTCCCGGTCTGAGACGCCACAACGGTCCCTGCGCGCCCCAGGTGCGAAAATTGTTAAAGGGACGCTATGAATGCAATGACGCCGGAGGATCGGCGGGCTCTGAAAGAGGCCGTGCGGCTGCTGGAACACCCCGGCTTCGCGGCGCGGCTCGCCAACCTCGTCGGACAGCCGTTCGAAAAGGCCCTGGGCTCGCTGCCCGAAAAATTCTCCGAGCCGATCCATCAAACGGTCACGACGGCGATTCAGCGGGCGCTGGACGTGGCGGTCAGCAAGCTGGATCCGCAGGTCCGCCGCCCCTCTACGGACCGCAAGCATAGGCTGCTCACGGCCGTCACCGGCTCGGTGGGCGGCTTTTTCGGCCTGCCCGCCCTGGTGCTGGAGCTGCCGGTCACCACAACCGTGATGCTGCGCTCGATCGCGGAAATCGCGCGCTCCGAAGGCGAAGACATCAACGATCCCGAAGTGCGGCTGGCGTGCCTGGAGGTGTTCGCGCTCGGAGGGCGGCAGGAGGGCGACGACAGCACGGAAACCGGATACTACGCCGTCCGCGCGGTGCTGGCGCGCGCGATCACGGATGCGGCCAGATACATTTCCGAGCGCGGCGTGGCCGAGCAGGGCGCGCCGGTACTGGTCAGGCTGATCGCCGCCATCTCGGCGCGTTTCGGGATCGTCGTCACGGAAAAGGCCGCTGCCGTCGCGGTGCCGGTGATTGGCGCGCTCGGCGCCGCCGCCATCAACCTGGTCTTCATGGAGCACTTCCAGAGCATTGCGCACGGCCACTTCACCGTCCGCCGGCTCGAGCGGACCTACGGGCTCGATGTTGTCCGCGCGGAATACGAACGCTGCCGCGAGGAACTGCTGGAGGCCCGCCGGATCGGCCGCGAGTACGTCCGCGTCTGAACGGCTGTTCGCGGCTCGTACATTTCCGGGTAGCTCTCCCGCATTTCGTTCGCCCTGCGCAGCACGTTCTCGATGGAGATCAGTCTTCCCTGGCCGATTCCCGGGCAGTACTGGGCTGTTTCTTTCCAGGCGGCGGCATCGCCTACCAGTTCCGGCCAGAAAGGAAACGTGCGGCATTGGGTCGGCTTGGCGGGATGGATGCTGCAGCCATTCGCGGTGAGAAACGGGCATTGCGACGCGCGGGGCTTTCGCAAGCGCAGCAGGTGCCGCGTCCGGTAGACGTAGAGCCGTTCGAAGGCGCGCGCCGTCATCCCGAGGAACGCGGCCGCGCGCTTCAGATCCGCTTCCGTCAGGTAGACGAAGCCGCGCTGATCGCAGCAGGCCGTACATCCCCGGATGCAAGTGAATCGAAAGCCGCCCACGCTCACAGCATAGCAGTGGCCTGACTTCCATTCCCGCGTGAACGGCGCTACCATCAAGGTATGAAGGCGAACATTCCGGCCGACTCGCGGCCCGGGCTGTTTGGCTGCGACTGACACCCGCCGATTCGCGTTTCCCGTCGTTTGAAATCCTGCAGGAGGGTTGTTATGAAGGCCAGCAGTGCGTCCGTCCGTCCGGACTGTCCGCGGATCGCCACGGACCTTCCGGGTCCCCGCGCACGAGCCGTCATCGAGCGGGACAGCAAAGTGCTCTCCCCCTCCTACACGCGGAGCTATCCGCTGGTAGCCGAGCGCGGCGAAGGCGCCGTGATCGAGGACGTGGACGGAAACCGTTTTCTTGATTTCAACGCCGGAATTGCAGTCGCCTCCACGGGCCACTGCCATCCGCGCGTAGTCGAGGCCATCCGGCGGCAGTCTGCCCGGCTCATCCACATGTCCGGCACCGACTTCTATTACGAGAACATGGTGACGCTTGCCGAGCGGCTTGCCGCGCTGGCGCCGGGCGCCGGGCCGCACCGCGTTTACTTCGGGAACTCCGGCACGGAAGCGATCGAGGCGGCGCTGAAACTCGCCCGCTATCACACCCGGCGCGAAAAGTTCATCGGCTTTTTCGGCGGTTTTCACGGGCGTACGATGGGCGCGCTCTCGTTGACGGCGAGCAAGGCGGTGCAGCGGCGCGGCTTCGGGCCGCTGGTGCCGGGCGTGTTCCACGTTCCGTATCCCACGAATGAAAAGGCCGCCGGAGAATCCATTGCCGCCATCGAGCGGCTGTTCCGCACGACGGCGCCGCCGGAGGAAGTGGCGGCGATCGTGATCGAGCCGGTTCAGGGCGAGGGCGGTTACCTGATCCCGCCCAAAGCATTTTTCGACGAATTGCAGCCTCTCGCCCGCAAGCACGGCATTCTGCTTGTCGCCGACGAGGTGCAATGCGGAAACGGGCGCACCGGAAAGATGTGGGCGTCCGAGCACTTCGGATTCGTTCCGGACATCCTGGCCACGGCCAAGGGGATCGCCAGCGGACTGCCGCTTGGCGCCACCATCGCCCGCGCCGAAATCATGGACTGGAAACCCGGCGCGCACGCATCCACGTTCGGCGGCAATCCGGTGGCCGTCGCTGCCGCGCTGGTCACGCTGGACCTGCTTGAATCGGAATTGATCGAGAATGCGGCGCACGTGGGCGCGTACATCATCAGCCGCATGCGAGATTGGCCGCGCCGGTTCGGTTCGGTAAGCGAAGTCCGGGGGCTCGGCCTGATGATCGGCATCGAGATGGAATCGGCGGAAGCGCGCGACCGCGTCGTTTGGCAAGCTTTTCAGAAGGGCGTTCTGGTTCTCGGCGCCGGCGAGCGAACCGTGCGCCTCAGCCCGCCGCTTGTGCTCACGCGCGAGCAGGCCGAATGCGGCATTTCGATTCTTGAAGAATGCGTCAGCCAGGCGTGAGGAGTTAATTTCAGCCAAACTTAGTATGCGGTTGACACTCGGTGAATTTTCCTACTTGCACTAGCTAAGTAAGTGGAATTCCTAAGGAAAACGCCTTCCGCGCACTTGAGAGCACCCGCCAACACTTGACACCTGCAAGTGAGGGCCTATAATTTTTTTTTAGAAGCCGAGTTTGTCGGCATCGAGAGCCAATCCCAAGTAGGGGATTTGTCATTTCTCGAATCCTTTGTTTGTTTTCTGAACCGGGGAGGGAAGGAATGGACGAGCCCCTGAGGCCTCGATTTCGATCCATTAATGGCCCTGCCGGTACGGGCACGGCGGGTGCAGTTCATTCCAGTAGCCCCAGATCCCATCCCCCGGCTCTGATCGTGGCGTCCTGCTGTGCGAACGGCGCCCCGGAAGCCACACACGTCAAACTGGGCTGTTTCCAACCCAGGGCCGTTGTAGTCCCAGCGGCCGTCTAGCCCGCGCCCCTTCGAATTCAGAGGGCAAGAAGTCGCCGGTGGTCCTCATGCGGCGGCCGGCAAGTCAAGGAGGGAGATCAGGAGCGAATGCAACAAATGATAGATGGCACCCGGCTTTCCGAAGCGATTTTTCCGCCCCAGGCGCGGTTTGAGCCATCTGAGCGGCCGTCGGAAACCACAAGTGTCCGGCGGGTCGTCGTCATCGGAAACCATTTGCCCCGGCAATGCGGCATTGCTACTTTCACGACCGATCTGTGCGAAGCACTTGAGAAGGTGTTCCCGGAATGCACGTGCGCCGCTCTGCCGGTAAACGATACACCCGGCGGGTACTCATATCCGGATCGCGTACGTTTTGAACTCGAGCAGGACGATCTGGCGACCTACCGCGCCGCCGCCGATTTTCTGAATATCAACAACATCGATGTAGTCTGCCTTCAGCACGAGTACGGAATTTTCGGAGGTGTTGCGGGCAGCCACATTCTAGCTCTGCTGAGTGACTTGCGAATGCCGCTGGTCACAACGCTTCATACGGTCCTCAAAGAACCCGACAAGAACCAGCGAAGCGTACTCAAAGAAATCATTGAACTATCGGATCGGGTTGTCGTGATGAGCGAACGCGGCGCGGAGTTTCTGCGTGACATCTACGGCGCGCCCGCCGCGAAGATCGACATTATTCCCCACGGCATCCCGGATGTTCCTTTTGTCGATCCGAACTTCTACAAGGATCAGTTCGGCCTGGAGGGCAAGAAGGTTCTGCTCACGTTCGGGCTGCTGTCGCCGAACAAAGGAATCGAAAACGTAATTGAGGCCCTCCCTGCGGTTGTCCAGCGCCACCCGGAGACCGTCTATGTCGTCGTCGGCGCAACTCATCCTCACGTTCAGAGGAGAGACAGGGAATCCTACCGGCTGTCGCTCCAGCGTCTTGCGCGGGCACGCGGCGTCGACAGACACGTGGTCTTCCACAACCGCTTTGTGTCTCTCGAGGAATTGACGCACTTCCTGGGCGCGGCCGACATCTACATCACTCCCTATCTGAACCCGGCCCAGATCGTCTCCGGCGCCCTGGCCTATGCGGTGGGCGCAGGCAAGGCCGTTATTTCGACTCCCTACTGGTATGCCGAGGAGCTTCTGGCGGACGGCCGCGGCGTCCTGGTTCCGTTCAGAGACCCCGAGGCACTGGCGTCCCGCATATGCGAGCTGTTCGACGACGAGGTTCAGCGCCACTCCATGCGGAAGCGGGCGTACCTCTATACGCGCGAGTATACCTGGCCCAAGGTGGCGAGAGCCTACATGCGAACTTTCGTACGGGCGCGTGAGGAACGGCTGCGCAGTCCGCGGCCGGCTTTTACCGGAGCGACGCTGGCCGACCGCCCTGCGGAGCTGCCCAATTTAAACCTCGATCACCTCATGCGGCTGACAGACTCGACCGGAATGTTCCAGCACGCGGTTTTCACCGTGCCCAACTACGCGGAAGGTTATACGACCGACGATAACGCGCGTGCCGTCATTTTCTCCGTCCTTGCGGCGCAGGGCGGCGTTACGGTCCCCGGTTGGGAGCGGTATCTCGCCTTCCTCTGGCATGCGTTCGACACGGAATCCCGGCGGTTCCGGAACTTTTTCTCCTACGACCGGCGCTGGCTGGATCAGGTCGGGTCGGAGGACAGCAACGGGCGTGCGTTGTGGGCGCTGGGAACGGTGCTGGGCCTCTCGGACGACGATGGGGTTCGAGGTCTTGCGGCGCGGCGCTTCGAGGTAGCCCTGCCGGTTGCTACAGAATTCACCAGCCCGCGCGCCTGGGCTTTCACGTTGCTGGGTTGTCACGAATACCTGAAGCGGTTCGCGGGCGACCGCGCGGCGCAGACCATCCGGGATGTTCTCGCCGGGCGGCTTATGCAACTGTATCTCGACAACAGTGGGCCGGACTGGCCATGGTTCGAGAACATATTGGCCTACGACAATGCCCGGCTCCCCCAGGCCTTGCTGCTTAGCGGAGCCGGCATGCGGCGCCAGGATCTGATCGATGTGGCTCTGAAGGCGCTCCGCTGGCTCGTTGAGATCCAGCGGTCCGAAGAGGACCACTTCGTCCCAATCGGTTCCAACGGATTCTACCGCCGGGGTGGAGAGCGGGCACGGTTTGACCAGCAGCCCCTCGAGGCCGGAGCGATGGTGACCGCCTGCCTCGAAGCGGGCCGGATAACCGGCGACAACTACTGGAAGAACGCGGCCCAGCGGGCCTTCGAGTGGTTTCTCGGACGGAACGACTTAAGACTGCCCCTGTATGATCCGGTTACCGGAGGCTGCCGGGACGGTCTTCATCCCGACCGGGTGAATGAGAACCAGGGCGCAGAGGCGACGCTTGCGTTCCTCATCGCCCTTCTGGAAATGAGGCGGGCGGCAAACCTGATCCAGCCCGCAGTAGAGCCGGCGGTGGTGTCCTGACATGGCCGGCAGATCGAGTGGTCACGAAGTGCTGTTTCATCGGTATGCTGGAAATCCGATCTTAACAGCCGCCGATTGGCCTTACCCGGTCAACTCGGTCTTTAACTGCGGAGCGACAAAGCTCAAGGATGGAACCACGCTCTTGCTCTGCCGCGTCGAGGATCGAAGCGGCCGGTCGCACCTGTGCGCCGCCCGCTCCGAAGATGGCATCACGGGGTGGGAAATCGATCCGGCGCCGACGATGCTTCCCGACGTGGAGCGCTTCCCGGAAGAGATCTGGGGCATAGAGGACCCGCGGATCACCTACGTCGCAGAGTTGGACAAGTACGCGGTCGTGTACACCTCGTACTCGCGGGGCGGTCCGGGTGTGTCGCTCGCCTTGACGGAGGATTTCCGCTCCTTCGAGCGCTACGGCGTGGTGATGCCGCCGGAGGACAAAGACGCAGCGCTACTGCCGCGGCGAATCGGCGGGCACTGGGCGCTGCTTCACCGGCCCGTGACGACCTGGCTGGGGGCGCACATCTGGATCTCCTATTCCCCCGATCTGCGGCACTGGGGTAGCCACAAGCTGGTCCTGAAGGCGCGGCTGGGCAGTTGGTGGGACGCGAACAAAATCGGATTGTCGCCGCCCCCCATCGAAACCGACCGCGGCTGGCTGATCATCTACCATGGTGTCCGCCAGACCGCTTCCGGCTGCCTGTACCGTCTTGGCCTGGCGCTGTTTGATCTCGAGACGCCGGAGCGGTGCCTGCTGCGAGGCGACTCGTGGGTGTTCGGGCCCGAGGAACCCTACGAACGCCAGGGAGACGTAGCGAACGTCGTGTTTCCGTGCGGCTACACCATCGCGCCGGACGGCGACACCATGTACCTTTACTACGGCGGCGCGGATACGTGCATTGCGCTTGCCACCGCAAGCATACGTTCTCTGCTGAACTGGCTGGACAAGCACGGACGGCCGGAGTGAGCTGACCGGGCGCGCGCCGCGGCAATCCGCGCGCCCGCGGCGCGCCTACTTCCAGTGCTTGTCCGCGAATGCCAGGAACTGCTCCCAGTCGTAGGGCGTCACATCGTGCTTGCCTTCGCGGATGTGGTAGCCCACCGTGTTCATGATGGGACGCCCGGGTTCCGGCATGTTGCTTGTCTCCAATCCTTTCTTCCCCAGTAGTTGGTAGACCGGCCCGGCGGCCACGGCAGCAAGAAACTCACCCCGCGGGTCGGCCCAGAGGTCTTCCTGGGCGCTCGCCACATAGACCGGCCTCGGCGCGATCAGCGCGATGAGCATGTGCATGTCCACGGGCAAGTCGTCTTCGCGGTCGTTGTATCGCTTGTAGTTCTCGCAGAACCAGTGCGGGAAGCGGGTATTCAGGTCGCGGATGGTTTCGCCGAAGCGGCGGCGGCTGATCGCGGCGCCGCCTTCGCCCGAATTGTTCGAGATCACGATGCTGAACCGCGTGTCCTGAGCGCCGGCCCACAAGGCCGTTTTCCCAAGGCGGGAATGTCCCATTACCGCCACTCGCTTTGAGTCGACGTCCTTGTCGGTCTCCAGATAATCCAGGGCGCGGCTTAATGCCCAGGCCCAGGCGCCGATGGCACCCCAGGAGTTCGGCGCCTCCGGGGTCTTGGCGCGTACTCCGTGCTTTCTGCCGCCGTCGAAATCGGGTTCGATGTCGCCGTAGTAAATCGTGGCGAGGCCGTAGCCGCGCTCCAGGATCTTCTCGACGTTCCACCGTGTTGCCGCCGCACCCCGCTACTTTTCGCTCGCCTGCCGTTTGCCGCCGCGGCCCCAGATTTCGCCCAGCCGGATGCCCGGATCGGCGTTGACCGTGTGGTTCCCGCCGAAATTCAGCCCCAGAAACACTGGGACGGGTCTTTTCACGCCTGCGGGCAGGTACAGCAGGAGATCCGCTTTCGGTCCGTTCTTGTCTCCGTAGAAGTAAATCGTCACCTGCTTGCGGACGGCTGTTCCACCGAGCGCATTTTCATCCCTTGAAAAAAGCTCAAAGGTCATTTCCTTCGGCCGTTCCGGGCTGCGGCCGAAAACGTGGGTTTGAAAAAGCCGGAGGATTTCCGGGCGCCTGCGGCTGGTCCAGTCGGATGCATTGCGGACGGGCCGGCCGCCGGCGAACACCAGAGGGTCGGGCAGCGTGTATTGCGGAACCTTAGCCTCGTCGTAATTGGTGGCTTGCTGCGCCGCCGCGGGTGTGAGCAGCGCAAAAACGAGTAAGACGAGCAGGCTCTTCATGGGTAACACGATACATCAGCCCGCGCCAGATGAAAATGGCATTTTCAGGCGAAGCGGCGGCGCATCCCCCGCATCGAAGAGGCTGGCCGCGAAGGGCCGTTTCTTTCGCTCTGCGCCGACCACGTACACGTATCAGATGCTCTGCATCTCTTCACTCTCCTTCTCTCCAGAGCGACAAAAATGCACTTTCAGGCGAAGCGGCGGCGCAGCGCGACAACCACTGCAAGCCCCAGCCCGAGCAGGATGACAGCCGCCGGCTCCGGCGCCGGGTTTACGGTTTCCGTCCCCGGGTCCGCTGCGATGGGTCCCGATGGAACGAAGCCGGACACGCCCGAACCGGTGAAAGTGGAACCGGACTCGGAAACGAAGCCCACTGTGCCCACTGGCGGGTCTGCGACGTCCTGAGCGGGAGAGACCATTCCCGTCACGAGGCCCTCGAACCGGCCGGCCGCGCCGAAAAACGTCACGCCGCTATCGGTCCGCAGGGCCGTGGTCTCAAATTGTCCCGTCCCGTGCAGTGTTTTCTCCATGAACTGATTGCCCTGTTCGTCGAAGGCGGTGAGCAGGCCCGTCACCTCCATCGGAACCACAACGGCCAGAAGATCTCCGGCCGGCAGGTCTCCCCAGTCGGTGCGCGCAACGTGCCAGGAGAACGAGCCGCCGATGCTGCCCTTGATCTCTCCGGGCGTCAGGTTCCCTTCCGCCACCGTGGACCCGTTAACCGCGCGAAACCAGTTTTCGGGTCTGAGCAGGGCGAAAGTTGCCGGCGCCGCGCTGCCGTCCAGGCTGCAGACTGTGCCGGCGCAAGCGGCAAAAACTTCCCCGGCATTACCCTGATGGAACTGCCATGCGAACCCTTCGCCGAGGATGTCGGCGAAATTGGATCTTGCGGAAATGTCAAATGCGCCTGTGATTGACGTTGCCCAAAGGGGCGCAGCCAGTCCCAGGAGCAGGCAGGAACGAAACATCGCAAACCCCTCCAAGTCCCAAGCTGGCCCCAGTATACGACGGAAAACTGTCGTCAGAATAGGATTTTCATTGGCAATCGGGATGCAGTGAAGAAACGAGGAACTTAGATTTTCATGAAGGATTTACTCGCTTCGGTGGGGCGGGTTACTTAATGAAAAAAACCGCCCGGCAGCTCCGGATTGGCGGCGTGCCGGGCGGTGGAGGGCAAGTTACCTGCTTACTGTAAGTTGCGCCTGCGCCGGCTGGCGCAAACGCCTAACAAAAGCATTCCGATCCCGGCCAGCGCAAACGCGGCGGGTTCCGGAGTCTCCTCTAGCGGTTCCACCTCGCCTTCGAATCTGCCGAAGGCGCCAAGAAACGCCACCCCGCCTTCAAACCTCACGACTTCAGTCTCGAACCGGCCCGAGCCGCGCAGGATGTGATTCATGAACTGCTGCCCGCGATCGTCCGAAGCCGTAAGCAGGCCGGTAACTTTCATCGGCTCCACGATTACGGTCTGGCTGCCCAGGGGAATATCCGACCAGTCGGTTCGATCGACTTGCCACTGGATGGACCCACCGATGGCCCCCCATGTTCTTGGGTCTTTCCCAGGCAGGTTCGCGTAGGCTTCCGTGGAATTGACGGCGGCCAGGAACCAGTTGTCGGGCATCAATAAGGCGAACATGGCGGGAGCGGCGCTGCCGTCCACGCTGCACTTCGAATCGGGGCACTGTGTGTACACAGTGGAAGCTTCACCCTGATGGAACTGCCACGCGAAATCGGAACCGGTGATGTTGGTGAAGTTCGAGTTAGCGGAGAAGCTGAATTCTCCTGTGATCGGCATCGCCCAAACCGGGATCGCCATTCCCAGAATCAAGCAAACTCGCAGCATCGTACCCCCCTCCCCTGTTGATCCCAGTTTACACCTGGAACTCGGGAGAGGAGAGGCGCCCGGATCGCGAGAGTAGAGTTGCTGGAATGCAAAAAAAACGCCCGATTCCGGGTAAGGAACCGGGCGTTTTTTCGGAAATGCTTCCGGCGGTTACGCCGTGCGCATCATCTCAGCCTTGTCGCCGCTGATGGCAGCCTGAGCCGCAGCCAGCCTGGCGATCGGCACGCGGTACGGAGAGCAGGAAACGTAGTTCATGCCCACGCGGTAGCAGAACTCCACCGAGCTCGGTTCGCCGCCGTGCTCGCCGCAGATGCCGATTTCCAGGTCCGGACGCGTTTTCCGGCCCAGCTCGACGGCCTGCTTGATAAGCCTGCCCACGCCGTCCTGGTCCAGCACGGCGAACGGGTCCGCCTTGAAGAGCTTCTGGTCTTCGTAGGTCTTGGAGAACTTCACATAGTCGTCGCGCGAGATGCCCAGCGTGGTCTGGGTGAGGTCGTTGGTGCCGAAGCTGAAGAACTCCGCCGCTTTGGCCACTTCGTCCGCAGTGAGCGCAGCGCGCGGAATTTCGATCATGGTCCCGACCATGTATTTCTGGTCCTTCAGGCCGGCCTTTCCGAGCACTTCCTCGGCCACCTTCACCACGATGGCCTTCTGGTTCTCAAGCTCGGCTACGTTGCCAACCAGCGGGATCATCACTTCGGGGATGACCTTCACGCCCTTCTTGGCCACATGAACGACGGCCTCGAAGATCGCCCGCGCCTGCATCTCGGTGATCTCCGGATAGAGAATGCCGAGGCGGCAGCCGCGGAGACCGAGCATCGGGTTGAACTCATGCAGCTCTTCCACACGCTGCAGCAGTTCGGGAAGGCGCTTCTTGAGTTCGCCCACGGTGACGCCATAGCGCGCCGCCATCTCCTTCTTGCCCTTCGCGTCCAGATGCGGCAGCTTCGCGATGTCCACCATCAACTGTTCGCGCTTGGGCAGGAACTCGTGCAGCGGCGGATCGAGCGTCCGGATGACCACCGGGAAGCCGTCCATTGCCTGGAACAACCCGATGAAGTCCTTGCGCTGCATCGGGAGCAGCTTCTGGAGCGCCTTGCGGCGGGCCTTCTCGTCGCGGGCCATAATCATGGCCTGCATGTGCTCGATCCGGTCCTCGGCGAAGAACATGTGCTCGGTACGGCACAGGCCGATGCCCTCGGCGCCGAACATGCGGGCAACCTTGGCGTCGCGCGGAACGTCGGCGTTCGCGCGGACACTAAACGAGCCGCGGAACTCATCCGCCCAGCTCATGAAGGTGGCCAGGTAGCCGGACCGCGTATCCGGCTCCGCCGTCTTGGCCTGACCGGCGAAAACCTCGCCCGTGGAGCCGTCCAGCGACAGCCAGTCGCCTTCCTTCAGGGTGAGGCGCTTGCCGTTGGCGAGCGTGACGGTGAGCTGCTTCTTGTGCTCGTCCACGTTGATTGCGCCGGCGCCCGCCACGCACGGGGTTCCCATTCCGCGGGCCACAACGGCCGCGTGGCTGGTCATGCCGCCGCGCGAGGTCAGAATGCCCTTCGCCACTTCCATGCCGTGAATGTCGTCCGGCACCGTCTCCGCGCGAACCAGGATCACCGGCGACTTCGCCGCTTCGCGGACCGCGTCATCGGCCGTGAAAACGATCTTGCCGACCGCGGCGCCCGGCGAAGCCGGCAGGCCCGTCGCGATCTTCTCCAGCGCCTTGCGCGATTCGGGGACGATGACGGGGTGCAGAAGCTGATCGAGCTGCTGCGGATCGACGCGAAGCACCGCCTCCCGCTTGTCGATCAGGCCTTCCTCCACCATGTCCACGGCGATCTTCACCGCAGCCGGACCGGTCCGCTTGCCGTTGCGGGTCTGAAGCATGTAAAGCTTGCCGTCCTGAATGGTGAACTCGAAGTCCTGGACGTCGCGATAGTGCTTCTCGAGGTTGCTGGTGATCTCGCGAAGCTGCGCGTAGACGTCCGGCATGAGCGTTTCCAGTTCGGCGATCGGCTGGGGCGTCCGTATGCCGGCCACAACGTCCTCGCCCTGTGCGTTAACCAGGAACTCGCCATAGAATTCCTTGGCGCCGGTGGCGGGGTTGCGGGTGAAGCCCACACCAGTGGCCGAGGTTTCGCCCAGGTTGCCGAACACCATCGCCTGCACGTTCACCGCGGTGCCGAGATCGTCGGGGATCTTGTTCATCTTGCGGTAATGCTGCGCCCGCGGGTTGAACCAGGAGCGGAACACCGCCTCGATGGCCATGTTGAGCTGCTGGCGTGCATCCTGAGGGAAGGGGTTCTTGGTCTTCTTCTGAACGAGCGCCTTGTATTCGTCGATGATGACCTTCAGATCTTCCGCCTTCAGGTCGGTATCGAGTTTCGCCTTGACCTTCTTCTTGCGGCCTTCGAAGATGTGGTCAAAGTCGTTCTTCGGGATCTCGAGCACGACATTGCCGAACATCTGGATGAACCGGCGATAGCAGTCGTAGGCGAAACGCGGGTTGTTGGACCGTGCTTCCAGCGCCTTGACCGTCTTATCGTTCAGCCCGAGGTTCAGGATGGTGTCCATCATGCCGGGCATCGAGAACTTCGCGCCCGAGCGCACGCTCAGCAGCAGCGGGTTGGTGGTGTCGCCGAGCTTCTGGCCCATGCGCTCTTCGAGCTGCGCCAGCTTCTCGTCGATCTGTTCCACGATCTCCGCGGGGATCTGGTTGTTGTTCCGGAAGTAGATGTTGCACACTTCCGTCGAAATGGTGAACCCCGGCGGTACCGGCACGCCCGCCCGACACATCTCTGCCAGGCCGGCGCCCTTGCCGCCCAGGATATCTTTCATTGTTCCGTTGCCGTCGGCTGTGCCAGCGCCGAATGCATAGACGTATTTATTCATAAGGCTGCGTTTTCTCCTCTGTGCCGCTTACGGTCGCGTTCCGGGCGAGGCTGCCGGTCCGCGCGCGTCAGCAAGCGTCGTAACAATCTCCGAGAAATCGGCGATCGCCGAAAACTCGCTTAACAGGTTATGCAACAAGGTGAGCCGGTTCAGCCGTATGTCAGGCTCCGGCGCGTTCACCAGTACTCTGTCGAAAAATGAATCCACCTGCGGGCGCAAAGAAGCGATTGCCTCCAGCGCCGTCCGGTACTCCCTCTTCTTCCGGAGCCGCTTTACCCGGCTTCGGAGGGCCTGGAACGCAGAGTAGAGATCGGCTTCGGGGCCCTGTTCCAGGAGGGTGGCATCGGGGACACCCCCGCCGGCGAATTCCGCCTGCTTCAAGATGTTTTTGATCCTCTTGAAACTGGCGGCCAGCGGCTCGAAATTCTCCGTCGGACGTACCGCCTGAATCGCTTCGAGCCGGCTTTCGACGTCGGTCAGGTCCTCGCAGCCGGCGGCCAAAACGGCGTTGACCTCGTCGTAGCGGAACCCGCGAACCTCTCTGAAATAATACCGGACTCGGTCCAGGAAAAACTCCATCAGCGCCTGGTCCTTGCCGATCAGCTTGGAGAGCGGGAGGCTCAGCTTCCCTTCGACGAGGATTTTCACCACGCCCTGCGCCGCGCGCCGCAGCGCGAACGGGTCCTTCGAGCCGCTCGGTATCAGCCCGACGCGGAAGCATCCCACCAGCGTATCCACCTTGTCTGCGAGCGCCAGAATGCGCCCCGTCGCGGTGGACGGGATCGAGTCCTCCATCCCCACCGGCTTGTACTGCTCGTAAATCGCCCGCCAGATCTCTTCAGGCTCGCCCTGAGCCCGCGCGTACAAGCCGCCCATCACGCCCTGGAGCTCGGTAAGCTCCTTCACCATCTCCGTGGTGAGATCGCATTTCGAGAGCAGAGCGGCGCGCTCGACGGCGGCGCTCTCCACACCGGCGAGCTTAGCAAGCCGGCGCGAGAGCTTGACGATCCGCCGGGTCTTATCCAGGTAGGAACCCAGCTTTGCCTGGAAGGTCACGTAGGCCAGGTCCGGCACGCGATCCTCCAGCTTTTTCTGCTGATCGACGCTCCAGAAGAACCGCGCGTCGTTGAACCGCGCCCGCAGCACGCGCTCGTTGCCGTGGCGTACGAGGCCCTCGGCGTCCGAGTTCGTGTTCATCACGGCGATGAAGCGCGGCGCCAGCCGCCCGTCTGCCTCTTCCATCGAAAAGTACTTCTGGTGGTGGCGCATCACCGTCACCAGCACCTCTTCCGGCAGTTTCAGGAATTCCGGATCGAATGAACCCAAAATCGGGGTTGGGTATTCGGTGATGTACACCAGGGTATTGAGCAGCGCCGGATCGGGCCTGACCTTCAGACCCGTGCCTTGAAGCAGGGCCTCGATTTCGCTCTCGATCTTCCGCCGCCGTTCCTGCGCCGAGAGCAGCACGAAGTTGGCTTTCAGTGCCTGTTCGTAATCGGCCGTACTGACGGCGATCCCTTGTTGGCCGAGCACGCGGTGCCCGCTGGTTCTGTCGCCCGACTTCACGCCCGCTACCTCGAAGGGCACCACCTCCGCGCCCAGCAGCGCCACCAGCCAGCGGATGGGCCGGATGAAACGCGGCCCGCCCTTGCCGGTCCAGTACATGGTCTTGGGGAAGTGGATTCCCAGGATCGTCTGGGGCAAGCCTTCAGCCAGAATGTCGCGCGTGGCGCGCCCGGCGGTTCTTTTCAAGTAGCAGAGGTACTCGCCCCGGGGCGTATTCTGGATGGTCAGGTCCGCCACGTCGACGCCCATCTTCCTTGCGAACCCGAGCGCCGCGCCGGTCGGCTGGCCGTCCTTGAAAGCTGCGCTCGCGGGCGGACCGGAGATGAGTTCCTCGGCGTCGGGCTGCCGCTCGGGCAGGCCCTCGGCGCGAAGCACCAGCCGGCGCGGGGTCGCGTCGGTCTTTACGGACTCCGCTTTCAGCCGGTTCTGCTCAAGCAACTCCTGGAACAGCGCCTGCAGGTGGCCGAGCGCCGGCTCGATCATCCAGTCCGGGATCTCCTCGGTTCCGATTTCCAGCAGCAGAGGCAGGCTCATTGGGCCACCTCCGCCGCTCCCGCGGCTTCCGATTGCAGATTTTGCTGGTCCAGCCAGCACTGGGCCGCGCCCAGCGCCAGCTTCCGCACGCGGGCGATCACGGCCACCCGTTCCGTCACGCTGAGGGCGCCGCGGGAATCGAGCAGGTTGAACACATGGGAGCACTTTAAGACCTGGTCGTAGGCCGGCAGTACGGGGAACCGCTTCTTGTCCGGATAATCCTTGTAGGCATCCAGCAAACGCTGGCACTCTTTTTCGTGCAGATCGAAGAGCTTCCAGAGCGCCGGCACATCGGCCATCTCGAAGTTATAAACGGAGAACTGGAGCTCTTCCGCCAGCCGGACGTCTCCGTAAGTCACGCCCGGCGTCCACTCGATGTCGTACACGCTGTCTTTGCCCTGGAGAAAGGCCGCGATCCGCTCCAGCCCGTAAGTCAGCTCCACCGGAACCACGTCCAAATCAATGCCTCCGCATTGCTGGAAGTAAGTGAACTGGGTTATTTCCAGGCCGTCGAGCATCACCTGCCAGCCGATTCCCCACGCGCCCAGCGTCGGCGATTCCCAGTTGTCCTCTTCGAACTTAATGTCGTGTTTGCGGAGGTCGATGCCGATGGCTTCCAGGCTTTGCAGGTACTGGTCGATGATGTCGTCCGGGGTAGGCTTCAGGATCACTTGCAACTGGGAGTGTTTGTACAGGCGGTTCGGGTTTTCGCCGTAGCGCCCGTCGGCCGGACGGCGGCTCGGTTGCACGTAAGCCACCCGGTAAGGTTTTGGCCCTAGAACGCGTAAGGCGGTCTCCGGCGCCATCGTGCCGGCGCCCACCTCCAGATCGTACGGCTCTTGAATGATGCAGCCTCGATCCGACCAGTACTTCTTCAGTTTGAAAAGGACGTCTTGAAACGACTCCATCGGTTTAAATGGTTTCCAGGATTGGCGCCGTGACCAGTCTTTTTTCGATGTGCTCCTCGATCGCGCGGATCAGAAGGCGCCGCAGGTCCGCCGCCGTCGCGCGGCTCCATTCCCGCTGCTGAAGCTTCGCAATCGGTGTTCGCATCATCTCCTCGGCGATCGCCCGGGATTCGCTTGTCACCCGCAGTTCGGGAAGGAACCCGGACAGCCGGACCGCCCACAACGTGTAATACACGATTGCCGGCCACACTCCTTCACCCTGCCGCGCCCGGAGGTAATCCAGAACCGCCGACAGAAGCCGGAAGTACAATTCGCCCGGTTCTGCCTCGGGCAGGAGCTGCTCAGCTACCTCCGCCATGTAATCCAGAGCAACGCCCGCCGGATAATCGGAGGCCAGCTTGAACTGCGAGGCTATCAGCTCGCACGAATCCAGCGCGACCAGTTCCCTGGTTTCACGCTGGAAGTAATACATCCGGACCTGAGAGAGCCTTTCCAGGCCGCTGCCGAAAGGACTCTTCGGCCTCCGTGCCCGCCTGGCCACACCCCGCAACTTTCCCTGATCCCGCGTGAGGAAACTGACGATCAGGTCCGCTTCTTTGAGCGGGTAAGTACGCAGGATGAACGCCTCGCTGACACGGGCCGGCACATCGAATACTTAAGGTTAGCACAAGGCGGACTTGCGCATCCGGCACTGCTATACTGATGATTCGAAGTTTATGACCCCCACGGAAACCGAGATCGTGGCCACGCTCAGCGACGGCGTGAAAGTGAAGCGGCGCCTGCTGCGCATGCGCGCCTGCAACGAAAAGGACGCCAAAGGCAAGCTTTGCGCCGGCCACCTGAAGCGCTGGTATTTCTTCGGAGAAGAGGTCCGGCAGCGGTTCGGGCCGGACGCGGAAATCTACCGCTGCGAGCGCTGCAAGACGCTCTACCTGCCTAACCCGGACGAGGAACCCCGCTCCGGCACCCTCTGCTGGTAGCCACAACGGACCGGCCCGATACGCCCCATTCCTCCGCACCTGACACGCGCGCTTCCGCCGCCTGCGATCCGAACGTGCCATCTGCGGCGGAGAGCTCTGGCGCGGTGAGCAATGAGAAACCGCATCGGGTGTGGAGGAGCCCGATGCGGCTCGCCCTGGGGGGCAGGAGATCCGGCGTCGGGCTGTCTGGATCCAGCACCCGCGTTGCCTTACATCCATAGAGAAGCCCGCGTCCAAGTACCTCTCTACGAACGCCAGACAGTTACCGAAACCAGTCGACCTCCGGGGAGAACTTGTTCCGGAACTGATGCGTGGCTCTTCTTTCAAAAAAATCCCTCTGTTGCAACCTGCAACCCGTAAGTGAGGGGCACTGCATTAAACATCGGCTCCCGCAAGCACGCCGTTCAATAGTCCGCCCACTCGCCCCGTCTGTTGCCTGTTGCAGCAGAGGGTCAGGTTCAAAGAGCTACTTCATCAATTCAGCATTCTATTTAGCATGTCTGACGCCACCGTGGCAAGTGGGAAACCGATTGAAAATAAGTGGGGATCGGATTGCGTTATTGCGGAATCTGTGGCCTGAAGATGCAGCCGGTGTGTCACTATGACACAATCGAACCGGATGGAACCGAAACTCAGGATGCCGCGGCGCTGCCTCGCGCTGGTGGCGGTGCTTGCGATGGCGCTGCCGCTGGCCGGACAGGACGATGAAAGTTTTTCCGTCGCGGGCGAGCATCCGCTCTTGTTCCTGCACGGCCAGCGCGCGCGGCGGCTCGAACGCGAACGCGACCGCCGCGCCACACGCTGGCTGCAATTTCAGGCCCTGATGACCGGCCGCGCCGCCATGCCGGAGCCGGGTTTCGCGCTTGCCCTGTATCACTACGTGGCGAAAGACGAGGAATCCGGCCGCCGCGCCGTCGAATGGGCGCTTGGGCCCGCCGCCGATCTGCGCCAGCTTGCCCTGGTGTATGACTGGTGCCAGGCCGTGCTGAGCGAGCAGGAGTCGGCCCGCCTCGCCGCTAAAATCGCCCGCGCTCTCGATGAGCCCGCACGCGCCCTCAGCGTTTCGGAAGCCCGCTCGCGCGCGCTGGCCGCCATCGTCCTTTCTTCACGCTCGCCCGCTCTATCCGAACGTGAGTTGCAGTACATTGTGCGCAAGTGGTGGCGCGGTGAAATCGTTCCAGCCGTTAATAGCGGGCGCGAGGTCCTCCCGCGCTCGGAATTTTACGCTCTGTTTGAACTGCTCCACGCCATCCGCGACAACCTGCACATCGATCTTCGCGAATCGCTGCGGACGTTTTTCACCCAAATGCCGCACTACGACCTCATCAGTTACTACCCGGCTATCTACCCCGCGGCCGAAAACGATTTCCGCATTCCCGCCGTCAAGGGGGCCGAGCCCGATCTGGCCGCCGCTGCCATGTCGCGCATCGCCGAAATGGCCATGGTCGCTTACGACAGCAACGCGCCGGAGATGCAATATCTGCAAGGCTGGCTGATGCATGACCGCTTTATCCTCCGCGGCCCGCTGGGCGCGCCTTATGAATTTCTCTGGGCCAATCCTTACCAGCCTGGCCTCAGTTACTTCAATCTGCCCTTGGCCTTTCACGATAAGATCCTCGGCCGCGTCTTCGTCCGCTCGCGATGGAACGACGACGCCGCCTGGCTCGGCTATTTTGACGGCCAGCTTCAAACCTTTTCCGACGGCGAACCCAAAATCTTTCCGCTTCGTTCGCTCTCCGAGCCGGTGCAATTCGGCGATACGGTGGTCGCCGCGGCGCCCCAGTTCACTGTGAAGGAAGAAGCGGTCACGGTTTACGTCGTGGGACTCGAGCCGTCGCGCGCTTACGGCGTCGAACCGGACGATCAGGAGATGCACGAAGCCATCAGCGACCCCGGCGGAATCATTGAGCTGCAGTTTCCCACCGGCTTCCGCGGCGGCATCCGCCTGAAGCCTTTGGGACGGGAACTTCCATAGTGCGCTCGCGGCCCAGCCGCGTCCGGCGCCCGCCGCTTTGAAGTATCCTCTCGAAAGAGGACTGCCATGTCTGAGACTTCCCGGCGCAAGTTCTTTTTGGCGGGGCTAGGCTTGCCGGTTGCAAAACTGCGCGCAGCCAGACCCGCTGTCCCGCTCCGCTTCCGCGAACTCGGCCGGACCGGCCTTCGCGTCACCGAACTCGGCTGCGGCTGCGAAGCCGTTTCGGACCCCACTGTCCTGCGGCACGCCGCCGATCTCGGGATCAACTTCTTCGACACCGCGCGCGCCTACGAGGGCGGCAACAACGAGCGCGTGCTCAAGGTGGCGCTCGAAGGGTGGCGCAAGAATGTCGTCATCGCCAGCCGCTCCTACGCCACCGACGCCCGCACCGTGCGCGAGCATCTCGATACCAGCCTCAAGGAGATTGGAACCGATTACCTTGACATCTGGTATTTCGGCAATAAGAACTCTCCCGAGGAAGTCAACGACGAGATGCTTGCTGTGCAGCTCGCCGCCCAAAAGGCGGGCAAGATCCGCTTCCGGGGAATCAGCACGCACCGGCTGCACCGCATGGTGGAGTTCATCATCAAGAACCGGTTCGACGTCGTCCAGATTCCGTACAACTTCGTCATCGGCACGCGGCGCGACCCGCAGCGCATGGATGCCACTAATTTGGAAAGCGCTCTTACCGAACTGAAGCGCGCCGGCATCGGAGTGGTCGCAATGAAGGTTATGGCGGGCCGGTGGCACGGGCGCCCCGAGGACAACCCGCTCTATCCCGTCTACCGCCAGGATGGCGGCCGCGCCGCGGCCATCCGGTGGGTGATCCGCGACGACCGCGTTCAGACCACCAGCGTCCGCATGGTCGACCGCGAGCAGGTGGACGAAAACATTCGCGCCATGAGCGGCCCTTTCTCGGCCGAGGACGAAAAGATCCTTTCCGCCCGGCTCGAGCAGATCAAGCCGCTGTACTGCCGCGAGTGCGGCGCCTGCGACGGCGCTTGCCCGAAAGGCCTGCCCGTTTCCGACATCGTGCGCTATGTGATGTACGCCGAAGGCTACAACTGCTTTGAGATGGGCTACAAGCGCTTCCAAAGCCTCCCGGCGAACCTGAGAGCCGTTCGCTGTTCGGACTGCGCCGTCTGCGCCATCGAGTGTCCAAACGGGGTCCGTGTGCAACAGCGCCTCGTCCGCGCCCAGCAGTTATTCGCCTGAAGCGCACCAGACAACTTTCCGGCGTGATAGCATCTCACAGGAGTTACTCACATGCGCCTACTCTGTCTGTTACTTCTAACTGCGCTTTCGTGGGCGGCCGAACCGTCCACCGCGATCAAACTCGACCAGGCAGGTTATCCGCCGGACGCTCCCAAGCTGGCGATGGTAGTTGCCGAACAGCCGGCTCGCGAATTCCACCTGCGCAGGGAGGCGGACGGCAAATCCGTGTTCAAGGGCTCTCTCAGTGAGGCGCTTGAAGACGCAAACTCGGGCGACCGCGTCCAGTTAGCCGATTTCAGCTCGTTCCGCCAGACCGGACGTTATTACCTCGACGTGCCCGGCGTGGGACGCAGCTACTCGTTCGACATCAAGCCCGATGTTTACCGCCGCGCCTACTATCTCGCGATGCGTTCCTTCTACGGGCAGCGCTGCGGCATTGCGGTGAACATGGGGCCCGAATTCCCGCAGTATCGCTACGCCGAGTGTCACCGCGAGGGCGCCTGGCATCCCTCCTCCGGCAAGGAGGGCGCCCGCGAGAGCAAGTTCGGATGGCATGATGCCGGCGACTACGGGCGCTACATCGTGAACTCCGGCCTGAGCACGGGAACTCTGCTGTGGGCGCACGAGCTTTTCGGAAAGCGTTTGGCGCGCATCAGGCTCGACATCCCCGAGAGCGGGAACGGCGTCCCCGACATCCTGAACGAGATCCGCTGGAACCTCGAGTGGATGCTTACCATGCAGGACGATGACGGCGGCGTCTTCCACAAGCAGACCAGCGAGCAATTCGCCGGCTTCGTCATGCCGGAAAAAGACACGGCCACCAGCTACGTGATCGGCACGGGCGCCGAGCCTTTTAAGGGCTCCTGCGCCACCGGCGACTTCGCGGCGGTGATGGCCATCGCCCAGCGCGCCTACGCCCCTTACGACAAGGCATTCGCAAAGCGCGCCGGAGACGCGGCCGCCCGGGCGTGGGAATGGCTGACTAAGCACCCGAATGTTCTGTTTCGCAACCCGCGGCCCGTTGGCACCGGAGCCTACGGCGACTTTGATTGCTCCGATGAGCGGTTGTGGGCCGCCGCCGAACTCTGGCGCTCCACCGGCGGCAAAGCCTACCACGACTACTTCCTCGCCAATTACCAGAAGTTTGTAAAACAGGTGCGGCGGCCGTCCTGGCCTTCGGTCGGTTCCATGGGGTTGTGGACCTACGCTTTGGCCCGCCGCAAGGACGCCAACGCCGAGGCGCTGAACGCCATCCGGCAGGCGACCATCGACGCCGCCAACGCAATCGCCACCCGGACGGAGCAGAACCCGTACCGCATCTCCATGGAGCCGCGCGACTATGTCTGGGGATCGAACGGCGAGGCGGCGAACTACTCGCTCCTGCTGCTGGTGGCGAACCAACTGGCGCCGGACCGCTGCTACCGCAACGCCGCGCTCGACAACCTGCATTACCTGCTCGGCAGGAACACGTTTTCCGTCTCCTGGGTGACGTGGGTGGGCACGAACTGGTATAAGAACCCGCACCACCGTCCCAGCGGGGCGGACGGCATCGCGGAGCCCTGGCCGGGGCTGCTTTCCGGCGGTCCGAACCGCGGCCGCGCCGACCCGGCCCTGAAGAAGCTGCCCGCGAATCTGCCGCCGATGAAAATGTGGGTGGACGATCAGGAGTCATACGCGGGCAACGAAATCGCCATCAACTGGAACGCCCCCCTGGTGTTCGTGTTGGCGGGCTTCCTCCCCGACTAATCAACCGGGAAACGCGGATCGTGGACCGGCAGCAGACCACGATCCGCCCTCTATCCGCTATCCTCGAAATAGACCCCTGCACCCATGCGACATGCACTGATTCTTGCGGGCGGCTCCGGTGTCCGGTTGTGGCCGATGAGCCGGCGCACTAGCCCGAAACAGTTGATCCCTTTCATCGGCGGCCGGAGCCTGCTGGAGCTTGCGGCGGACCGCATCGCGGGTCTGACGCCGCCCGCCAACCGTTACATCTGCGCCCTGGAGGAGCACCGCGAGCGCATCCTCGCCGCCCTGCCAGGATGGACTAACGAGCAGTATCTGGGCGAACCCACCGGGCGGGACACGCTGAGCGCGGTGACTCTGAGCTCCGCCGTGATCGCGCGGAAGGACCCCGATGCCGTTATCGCCGTCTTCACCGCCGATCACGTGATCGAGCCGGTCGAGCGGTTTCGCGAGATCGTGTGCACCGCGTATTCGGTCGTGGAGCGCCGGCCGGAGGTTCTGGCGACATTCGGCATCACGCCATCGCACGCCGCCACCGGCTACGGCTATCTCGAACTCGGGGAGACGATGGAGCCCGGCGTTTACGCCGTGCAGCAGTTCAGGGAAAAGCCGGACGCCGCCACTGCGGAACGCTACTTCGCCTCTGGCCCGTCGAAATATCTCTGGAACAGCGGCATGTTCGTGTGGCGGGCCGCTACTCTGCTGGACTGCGTGCGCCGGTACGAGCCCGAGGTCTTCAGCGGAATCTCTCAAATTGCCGCTGCCTGGGACACGCCGGAGCGGGGCGCCGTCCTTTCCAGCGTCTATCCCACGCTCAAGAAGATCAGCCTGGACTACGGCGTGATGGAGCCTGCCTCCCGCGACAGCGCCGTTCGGGTGGCCGCGATTCCGATGCCGTTGCACTGGCTCGACGTGGGGTCCTGGCCCATGTTCGCCAAGACCTGCCAGCCCGATTCCCACGGCAACGCGCTCGCCGCCGCGCGCAGCCTGCTTGTGGATACTTCCAATACGCTCGTCGCCTCAAGCGACCCCGGGCACCTCGTGGCGGCCATCGGCTGCGAAGGGCTCATCATCGTCCACACGCCCGACGCCACGCTCGTCTGCCGCGCCGGCAGCGCCGAAGATCTCAAGAAGCTTCATAGCATGATCGGAGAGAAGTTCGGAGGGGAGTACCTGTGAAGCCCGTAAAGCTCACGGCATCGTCGCGCCCCAAGATCTGGGGGGCGACCAACCTGATGCCCTGGTTTCCCAACAGCACGGAGAAGATCGGCGAGGTGTGGTTCGTTTCCGATGGCGAATCCCTGCCGATCCTGGTGAAGTTCATCTTCACCTCGGAGCGCCTTTCCGTGCAGGTTCACCCCGACGACGAGTACGCCCGCGTTCACGAGAATTCGCCCGGCAAGACCGAGATGTGGCATATCCTGCGGGCGGAGCCTGGAGCATCGATCGCCGTCGGCCTGCGATCGGAGGTGTCGAAGGAGGAACTGCGCGCGGCGGCGATATCGGGCGAAATCGAAAATCTCCTCAATTGGGTGCCGGTTTCCTCCGGCGACACGATCTTCACACCGGCCGGAACGATACACGCCATCGGCGCGGGCCTGGCGCTTTGTGAAATCCAGCAGCAGTCCGACGTGACCTACCGGCTTTATGACTACGGGCGCCCCCGGGAGTTGCACCTTGACCGCGCGATCGAGGTCTCGCGGCCTGGTCCGCACCCCGGGAAGTCGGCCCGCACACGCCTCTCGGCCACCGAGGAGCGCCTCGCCGAGTGCCCGTACTTCGTTACCGACCGCATCGAAACCCGCACCGGATTCCGCTACCAGCCCGACCCGCAGCGCATGCACCTGCTGATCGTCATCGGCGGAACGGGAACGCTGGCCGGCGCCTGCTTTCGCCCCGGCGAGGCGTGGATGATCCCCGCGGGCGCGGCGCCTTTCGCCATCGAGCCGGAATCGGAGTGCTGCTTCCTTAGAACTTACGCACCCTGAGCGCTGCGCAGCGGCGCGATACGCACCTTCGAGCCGATGAAGGAGTAGTACGCGATGAACGCGTAGCAGAAGCCCGGCACCAGCATCGCCATCGCCATGCTCCGCGTGGCCTCGAAGATCAGGCCCATGATGGGAGTGAACACCGCTCCCCCGATGATGGCCATCACGATCATCGATCCGCCCAACTTCGTGTTCGGCCCAAGCTCCTTAAGGCCGAGCGCGAAGATCGTCGGGAACATCAGCGACATGAAAAAGCTGGTGAAGAAAATGGACCACAGACCGACCCAGCCGGGGAACAGGACTCCTATGGCCACCAGCCCAACGTTGATGACGCTGTAAATGCCCATCAATATGTTCGGCTTCACGAACTTCATCAAGTAAGTTGCCAGAAATCTGCCAACGCAGAAAGCCACCAGCGTACCTGTCAGGAAGTAACCTGCCACTTTCTCGGGCTGATGCGTGTAGTCCTGAACATACTGTATGAAGTAACTCCAGGTGCCGATCTGCGCTCCGCAATAGAAGAACTGCGCGAAAACCGCCAGAACAAAGTGCCTGTAGCGGAAGAGGTCGGAGATTTTCCCCTTTTCGCCTCCGTTCTGCTCGTCGGCTTCACCGGCCAGCTTAGGGAATTTCGTCATCATCATCAGCAGCGCCCAGACGAAAACCACGCATCCCAGCACCGCGTACGGCGCGATGACCCTCATGGTCTCGCTGCGCAGATAGGCCTCGTATTCGCCGGCAGCCTTCATGGCGTCGATTTCCGCGGGCGTCAGTTCGACACCCGAAAAGATGAAGGCGGTGCCGATCAGCGCGCCGCTGATGGCGCCGAACGGGTTGAAGGCCTGCGAAAAGTTCAGCCGCCGCTCCGAGCTGGCCGGATCGCCCAACTGCGCGATAAACGGGTTAGCGCCGGTTTCCAAAAACGCCAGCCCGCTTGCGATCACGAACAGCGCGAAGAGGAAAAAGCCGTACCGGCCTATGAGCGCGGCGGGCCAGAACAGGATGGCGCCGGCCGAGTACAGGAGCAGTCCGGTCACCAGTCCCGTCTTGTAACCGTACTTCCTCATCATGAGCGCGGCCGGCATCGACAGCAGAAAATAGCCCATGTAGAACGCCGACTGAACCAGACCGGCCTGGAAACGGCTGATCTCGAACGACTTCATGAACTGCCGGATCAGCACGTCATTCAAGTTATTGGGAATGCCCCAGAAAAAGAACAGCGCCGTCACCAGAACAAAGACCACCATGTGCTCCCGCGGGAACAGCTTGTGCCTGCCCAGGCTGCCCATGGTGCTTTGATTCGACGCGCCGGTGAGGTTGGTGCTGGAACTCATGTTTGAATACTCCGCGATTACGGAATTGGCCGCCCGGGGCGGCGGCCAACTGAAGAAATCCGTAATAAAGGCACTACTGTAGCTGAGAGCGCGAAGGTGAGTCAAACGAGGCGCGTGGCTTTTGGGCGATGACGGCGGAGCGGTTCGCTACCGCCTCTGCGCGAAGGACAGCATCAGGCCGCCCAGCAGCGTGGTCTGGCTCTTCGCGGCATCCGGGACATTGCCGCGCTGGAAGAACGGCACGTTAGACCAGTCGCGGCGGTACTCCAGCCGGCCGACCACTCCGGGCATGAACATGTACTCCCCCGTTAAGGTCACTTCCTTGAGCCTCTGCGCCGTCCCAGTGGAAAACCCGTTGGCGTCATTGAACCATTCCACTCTGGGGGTTAGGGCGATTTTCGGCGTCAAAATGAAGCGGGCCGCGCCCCCAACCCCCGCCCAGTGGTCCGATCCGCCCTCAAGGCGTCTCTCCAGCCCGTAGTCGAAGTTGAGGTAAAAGCTGATGAGCCGGTTGGCGGCCACCAGCAAGGTGGTGTCGTAGAGATGGCGGTATCCCTCGTTGGTGTTGTCCTTCTCCGGCCCGAAGTAGTAGTTGTGCGTCCAGGTGATCCGGTCCACGGTCACGGAGCCGGTAAATCCGATCGTTTTCCCGGAATTGTTGTCCTCGACGTTGTTCCAGCCATTGACGACCTGCAGCCCGGCGCTGAAGTGCTTGGTCAAGGGCATCGACGTCCGCAGGCCGAAGTGGTAGTACGGAAGCGCCAACGCGAACAGCAGCGACCGCGAATAGTTCCAGTTCTCGTTGGTCTCAATCACCTCGGCGCCCGCCGACGTCACGAACTTGCCGAAGTCCAGTCTGAATCCCCTGGCGCGAGGCGGCGTGAACGACCCGAACGCCTGCTCGAAGTGGCGTAAAAAGCGCGGCGCAGTGTCCGAGCCGTGCATGATGTCGAATATGCGCCCGGCGCCTACATCGAAGCGGGTGGCGAACGGACCCCGGGCGTACTCGGCCGTCAACTTGCCCATATTGAAGCCAAACTGGTCCGCCCTCACGTCGAAATTCCGCAACTGGTTGATTCCGGAGCCGGGGTGATTGAAGTTGAGACTGTAGTAGCCGTCGAGCAGACCGCTGAGCGACAAGCCGCGCACGCCAACGTCCGGCACGAGAATTGCCGTTGGCCCGGCGTTCGGCGGCGGAGCGGGAGCCGACGACTGAGCTTTCCCTGAAATTGCAGACACGCACACCAAGACACTGATACAGACGCACGTCCGGCGTTTCATTTTGTTGAGATATTCCCCCTGGT
This sequence comes from Acidobacteriota bacterium, assembly GCA_029776225.1. Lineage (GTDB taxonomy): Bacteria > Acidobacteriota > Terriglobia > Bryobacterales > Bryobacteraceae > Fen-330. The sequence goes on from JAKOTR010000011.1 coordinate 419,322, forward strand.
TAGTAGAATTCGCGTTAGTTTGGGTACGGCGCGGGACCGGGTAAGTAGCGCTCTCGTGGCGCTAATCGTATTCTAGGGCCCCGCCCGGCCGTGCAGCAAATAGGAAATTTGAATGGGATGAATAAGCGTAAGAAGGCCGGCCCAATGGTTGGACACTAGCGCTTTGGCGGCCCATCCAGAGTCCGCCGCATTCGCACGCCAGCCTCCCCGTCCCCATAGTAGGCGGCGCACCTGCCGATACGGCGGAAACCAAACCGCCGGTAGAAGCGGATGGCGGCCTCGTTGTCCTCCCGGACCATCAGTTCGACGGACCGGGCGCCCGCTGCCGCCAGACGCTCCAGCGTGTGCTCCAGCATGGCGGCGCCCGCGCCCGCGCCGCGGTACGCCGGGTCCACCGCTATGGAGATCACTTCCGCGTTTCCCTCGCGCAGGCGTGTGGCGATGTAGCCCGCGATGCGCCGGCGAACTTTGACTACAAAGAAGAATTCGCCGCACTCGCACCAGAGTTCGCGGAAGATGTCGCGCGTGTAGGGTTCACCGGGAAATGATGCGCGCTCGATTTGCAGGACCCGCCGGAGATGACGCGGCTGGCAGCGGGCGATTTCAAAGACTACGTTCGGCTCCAACCAAGGATGATAACCCGGCTCTGATCAGTGAACGGTAAATCCAAATTCGCGCAGCAGGCTGCCGCCGGCCTCCGGCTCGGAAAGTCGCACCCAGTACCTGCCCGGCTCCAGCCTCCGCGGAAGCGGCGCCGCGATGGTTTCCGCTTCCAGCCTGACGGCGTTCTCAAAAAGCACGGCGCCGCGCTCATCCACCACCTCCAGCCGGTAGGTGGATGGGGCCGGCAATCCCACGGCGTTCAGTTCCAAAACGAGCGCCTTGCCCGCAGGCGCACTCGCTGCCGACGTAGCATCCCCGCGCATCGCTTCCAGCACCACGGTGGCGGCGCCGCCCGCGGCAGGCCCTCCGCGATGCCAGACGGTTCCCGCCATCAGTAGCACCATCGCCGCTCCGCACGCGGCCATAACAGGCACCGGGCGCCACAACCATCGCCACGCTGCGCGCCAGTGTTCCTCCAGCGCCGAAGGGGGCTCCATCTGCAATCGCGCCGCGGCGTCCCGCATGGCTCCGACGAACTCGTCTGTTTCGGCCAGGCGATCCTGACAATCCGGACAAACCAGCAGGTGTTCTTCGAGACTCTCCGTTTCTTCCTCGGAGAGCGTTCCCCGGGAATATTCTTCCAGTGCGTGTTCCGAAATGTGATCTTCCTTATCGCCCTGTGCCATGTTAGCTATTCTCCCCCTTGGCGACTCTTCGGTAGCCGTCGTCGCGGGCCGGCGCCGCGCAAAGATTTTCATAATGCCTGGAAAATGAATTAGTGATTTTGACCGGGAAATCGTCTCAAAATTCCAGGGGCAAGATTTCGATTTTTCAGTCTTTGCTTGCCGAGCTCGCCAAAACGCGCCTTCGCCCGCGATTTCAAGAGGCGAAATTGCGTCTCGGTCAGATCCATTTCGGCGCAAATTTTCTCCTGGCTCTCCCCCAGGAGGTAAAACCGTGTGAGTATCTCCCGGTCGCGCCGGGAGACGCTGCGCAGAACGCGAATCATGATTTCGCGCCGCTGCTGGGCGATGGCGTCCTCTTCGGGGTTGCTGCGGCCGTCCGAGACGTCGAATCCGGAGTCGACGCCCACCTGCTCCTTGCGCTTCTGCACGGCCGAATCGATGTAAGCGGCGACCTGCCGGCGCACAACGGTGCGCACGAACCCCATCAGCCGCTCGGGTTCGCGCAAATCGCCCCGCTGGATCGCCTGAACCACGATGAGGAAGGTATCGTGGACCTTGTCGTCAAGCTCCTGTGGCCCTAACTGCCGGCAGAGGTAGAACCGGACGCCGCGGGAGAAATGGCGGTACAAATCCTCCATCCCCGACGGATCGCCCTCCCGAATTCTCCGGACCAGGTCGGCCCAGTCAGGTTTCTCAACTGCTGTTTCGCGGTTTTCGATCAATGGTTTCACGGGCGTTCGGCGCTGCTCCGGCGCGCCGCCGCTAATATCCGGCAGCGTTTCAATCTTCGGGTCTTTTGTAGTCAGAATAGGATATCACTCCTTGCTGAACAAAAAGTAGCTGGCCCAGTACCGGGGAAGCGAGCGCCAGCCGCCCCCGCGGAGCATATCGCGCTGCGCGCTGGCGAGCGCTTCCGCCCGCGTGCCGCGTTCCTTCAGGTGGCGATAGAACGAAAGGAAAAGGCTGCCGGAATCGTCCGGCGTGGGCCACAGGCTGGCCGCGACCGCCTCCGCGCCCGCCGCCAGCCAGGCTCGCGTCAGTCCCATCAGCCCGGCGCCCGGCAGCGCTTCCCCGAGCCCGGAGCTGCAACCGCTGAGCACCACCAGCCCGACACGGACCCGCCGGGCCGCGATATCGGCGGCGCTCAGCCAATCGGGCTCGCCGTTCGGCCGCAGGCTGAGCGCGACGAAAGCCTGCGAGCCGCTCTCCTTTCTTGTGACGTGGGTTGCCATGTGCAGCACCGACGCCTCCCCGTCCAGCGCCTGCCACAGCCCTTCGCGGGTCGCTTGCACGCCCTCCAGCAACACGGCTTCCCCTTCCGGCCCCCACGCCTTGGCGCACGCCCTGATCTCCACTCCGCTGCCCGCCAGCCGCGCCAGCTCCAACCCCGCCGCAGTCGCAACGCTCCCGCCGGCCGGCCGCCTCAGGCGCGGATCGGCCCGGTTGTACACCGCATCTCCAACACCCACAAACCGGCCCCCGGAGCCAAGCGCCCGCTGTGCCCCGTCCAGCCGGCCCGCGATCGCATGCGCGCTGGGAACAACTTGCAGTGCGCGGAGCTCCATCAAATAAACGGGGCGCGAAGACGCGCCATCCACAACCAGCGCCGCCAGCGGCGCCGAGAACAGCACGTCATCCAGCGCAAGCGCCCAGTGAGTTTTTGTGCCCGCGGACTCCCCGACCCCCTTGAACAGGGTGTTGTACAGCTCGCTACCCGCTTCCGCCGCCGCGCCAGAACCGCTCCGGACCGCGTCGACAAAGCGCCGCACCTGCTCCGCGATGCGCTCCCGCCCGGCGAGCACGCGGAGCCCGGCATAGCCGCGCGTCACCACCCAGGCATAGGACTCGCGCTCTCCGAGGTGAAAACTCAGCAGCGCTTCATCCAGCTCCAAAGCCCGCTGTGTGCGTTCGAGCAGGCCGCCGGGCGCGGCTGTCTGTGTGCTTTCCAGCCGCAATCCCGCGCGGGCTTCCATCTGCATCAATTCGTATTGCAGTTTCTGTACGCGCCCGCGCGCCTCGAGCGAATCCTCCCTAAGAAGGGAAATTTCAGCCGCCCGCAAGCGGGCCAACGTCTGCGCGTACTCCGCCGGAAGCCCGCGCCGCCAGTCGCCGGGATCCGTGATCAGAGCGCGCAGACTCGCGGCCCGGTTCTCCTCGGCAGCTTCGAAACTTTCGCGGACGAGCGCCGCATCGCGCGTGGCCGCGTACAGCCGGACCGCGGCCTCGATAAAGCCGGAGTAGAGCTGCTGGAGCTCCACCTCCATGCTCACGCGAACTGCGGCGGTGGGGATCACTTCGAGCCGCCAGCGCCGTGCAAGATCCAGGGCCGTACGGAAGTCCGCGACCGCGGCGCGCAGATTTCCCTCCGCCATCCTCAACTGCGCGCGGTGATAGTAAGGACTCCACCGCGGCACGCGCCCCGGCCGCCGCGCCGCCGCCACCGCCTCATCGAGCAACGCGCGCGCCGATCTCAGGTCACCTTGCGCCATGAGCAGGAGCCCCACCGTCAGGTAGGATTTGTCCAGCTCCCGGTCCCGGTTCAGCTTCCTCAGGCGGAAAGCTTCGAGCAGCGGCCCCTCGGCTTCTTTGATGCGGCCCTTCCGCAACAGCTCGTATCCCAGCAGATTGCAGGCTTTGGCTTGTAGCGCCACATCGCCCTGCCGGTCGGCCTCGGCGATCGCCTGGCCGAAAAGCGGGATCGCGCCGTCCAGGTCGTTCTGCCACGCCTTTACCCGCGCCACCTGCATCAGAAGCTGCACCTTGTATTTCGGCTGTGGAAGTTTCCGCAAAGCTGCCAGCCCTTCGCGCGCGGCCTCGGCTGCGCCCGCCACTTCGCCCATCTCCAGATACAGCGAGGAGATGTTCAGCGACAGCGCCCCTAGCATTTCGTGATCTTTCAAGGCCAGGGCCAGCTCGCGCGCTTCCAGGAAAGCGTCCATAGCTTTCCGGTAGAGGGACAGGGCGAACCAGCAGCCGCCGGCATTATTGAGGAAGCGGAGAGCCAGGGCGCGGTCGCCGCGCGCCAGCGCTTCCTGGCGTCCTTTGTTGTACACTGCGGCGGCTTCCAGGTAATCGCCGGAGGCGTAGAGTGCATTTGCTTTTGCTGACAGGGATTGGATTTGAGGGGAATAGGAGGCGGGAGAACGGCTTTCGGATGGGATCGTCCCGAGTGCGGGGAAGGTAAGAAACAGGCAAACCAACTTCAGCTTGGTCTGCATGGATCGCTTTGTTGAGAGCTTATTCTTCCGGGACGGTGGTCCGTGGCGTCCCTGGCGGTACTCTCCAGGGAGTACCACCAGGGAATCATATCAGAGTTGGCTGGAGACCGTGCGTGTCCCCTCAATTGTGAGCGCTGCGCCTGGTACGCAGAAAGCTTCTACCCAGGAAGTCCGCATCCGGTGTGATCTTCGCTTACGGGATGGGGACGATGATGATGATCGGATCGATATCCATATTGGCTCCTCCGTGCAACCTATCGGCTGACTTGCCGGTTTTGAGCATACGGGGAGCCTGGAAACTTACTGCTGGACAAAAACTCCAACTTACGAGTAAGTAAGGGGATAGATTTTCGGTTTCGTCGTGAATGGCATTACGGCGGCGTGCCGGTCCGCCATAACAGCGCATGAGAACGGGCGCATGCCGGACGCACGCAACGGGAGCCAGTTCGTCTTAGCGGAGGTCTAGTACGCCGTTATGTGAGGTGGTAGGGATGACCGGTGCTGCGATGGGTGAAGGCTGCTATCTCTCGAATCCGGCTGGCTTCATGGAAGCAGCATGCAAAATGCAAATCAGATGGAGAACTAAACCCGGCAGGATTAGGAGCAGGTAGCCAATAACAGTGAATATCAGCCACACAATCCCCGCCGCGATGCTGCCCATGTAGATCTGTCCCGCACCAGGAAGAAAGAGACTTAGGACTGCGGCAACGCCGTTGCTCGGTCGAGACTGCACGACGACCGTTGGAGCGGCTTGGCGGCTCATTTCGGCTTCAAGTTGCCTACGGATTTCCAGGCGTGCCTTCTCTTCCAGGTAAATCTTCTGTCGCTCTTCAGGGGTGAGTTCCATCGCATCTCCCGGTCACCTAACCAGTTCGATGTCGCCGGTCAGGTGGACAGCCTCCAGTTATCGTACTTCCAAATCCGAATTCGTCAAGCCCGGACAACCGGCAACTCCTCCATGACCGGCGGCCCCGCCTCCGGCTTCAATGCCATGGACATGGCTCCAACGCCACCGCCCTCGCCGCCCGTCTCCTGTTCAGGAGCCGTCGCAGCGTGGCCGTGCGGCTTGCGCTCGGGACGCTCAGCAACGCGTGGCAGAACACTCCCCCCGCGCAAGAAGATTGACAGCTCAGACTTTGCGCGATATTATGTGCTTGCAAGTTTATCCGCTACGCTCGTAGGCGAGCAAGTTAAAGAGAGGACGGCCCCTGGGCGGACGATCCCAGGGGCTTGTCGTTTTTAGGAAACGACTTGCCGTGATCAGTGATGCGGCCGCTTGCAGGTGATGGCCCGCTTGACTCACGGCTCTCGTTTGTGTAATTATTCATTTGAGTGAATATTTATCCACTGGCGAGGGAGGTTTTTCCAGTGCAAGCCGGCGCGCCCGCCGATCCGATTCTCAAGATGTCGGGGCAGGATTTAACCTGCGACCTCGACCTTTCGCATGACGAAGTAAACTACCTCCTTGATCTGGCGGACGCCGTGAAGGCGGCGCCGCGCCGGTTCGCCAGCGCGCTGGCCGGCCGCACGCTCAGCCTCCTTTTCGAAAAACCCTCGCTGCGCACCCGGCTGACTTTTGAACTCGCCATCAAGCAGTTGGGCGGGGACTCGGTCTTCAGCAGCGGCATGATCGGCGAGCGCGAGCCCATCAAGGACGTCGCCCGGAACCTGGAGCGCTGGACCAACTGCATCGTGGCCCGCACGTTTTCCCAGGAAACCGTGATGGAGCTGGCGCGGTGGTCAAAGATCCCGGTAATCAACGCGCTGAGCGATCTGTACCACCCTTGCCAGGCGCTGGCCGACGTGATGACGCTGCGGGAGCGTTTCGGATCCCTGCGCGGGTTGAAGGTGGCGTTCGTCGGCGATGGCAACAACGTGGCTCACTCCCTGATGCTCTCGGCCGCGCGGTTGGGGGCCGATGTTGTCGTAGCCTCCCCTCCGGGTTACGCGCCCAATCCCGACGTGGTGGGGCAGGCGCAAGGTCTCGCCGCGGCGGCGGGCTCAACCGTGACCATCACGACGGTACCCGAGGAGGCGGTAACAGGCGCGAACGCCGTCTATACGGACGTCTGGACAAGCATGGGTAGTGAGAACGAGGCCGAGCGGCGGCGCAAGGCGTTTTGCGGATACCAGGTGGACGAGAAGCTGTTCTCGCTGGCCGCGCCCGGCGCGGTCTTTATGCACTGCCTGCCCGCGCATCGCGGCGAGGAAGTGACGGACGCGGTGATTGAATCCCAGCAATCGGTGGTGTTCGACCAGGCAGAAAACCGGCTGCACGCCCAAAAGGCGCTGTTGCTGATGATGATCGACTGACCCGCCTGATACAATCGCGGTTTACCGTCCAGGCGCCGTGGGCGCTTCTCGGATACGAAATATGAACAAACCTAAGAAAGTGGCGCTCGCCTACTCGGGCGGGCTCGATACCTCGATTATCATTCCGTGGCTGAAAGAGAATTACGGATGCGAGGTGGTGGCCGTCTGCGGCAATATCGGGCAGGGCGATGACGAACTCGCCGGGCTCGAGGAGAAGGCGCGGCGCACCGGAGCATCGGAAGTCTACGTCGAGGATCTGCGCGAAGAGTTCGTGCGGGACTACCTGTGGAGGATGGTGCGCTCGGGCGCGGTATATGAGCACAAGTACTTGCTAGGTACCTCGGTGGCGCGCCCCCTGCTCGCGAAGAAGCAGGTAGAAGTGGCGCTGCGCACCGGCTGCGACGCGCTGGCGCACGGCTGCACCGGCAAGGGCAATGACCAGGTGCGGTTCGAGCTGACCTACAAGGCGTTGGCGCCGAACCTGCAAGTGATTGCCCCGTGGCGCGAGTGGAATATCAAGTCCCGCGAGGACGCGCTCGAATACGCCGCCAGCCACAAGGTGCCTGTCGCGCAATCCACCACGAAGATCTATAGCCGCGACCGCAACATCTGGCACATCTCGCACGAGGGCGGCGCGCTGGAAGATCCCGCCAACGCCGCTCCGGACGACATCTGGATGCTGACCAAGAGCCCGAAGGACGCGCCCGACACGCCGGGCGTGGTCACCATCGGTTTCGAGAAAGGCATGCCGGTGTCGGTGGACGGCATGCAGATGTCCCCGGTGGCGCTGCTCGAAAAGCTGAACCAGATCGGTGGAGAGCACGGCATCGGACGCATCGATCTGGTCGAGAACCGTTTCGTGGGAATGAAGTCGCGCGGGTGCTACGAGACGCCGGGCGGCACGCTGATCCTGGCGGCGATCCGCGAACTCGAAGCGCTCGTGCTGGACAAGAACCTGCTGCACTACAAGCAGCGGCTCGCGCTCGACTACGCCGAGCTGGTGTACAACGGGCTGTGGTTCACGCCGCTCAGAGAAGCGCTCGATGCGTTCTTCGAAACGGCGAGCCAGGCGACCACGGGCGAGGTCACGCTGCGCCTGTACAAGGGCAACCTCGAGCCGGTCAGCCGGAAATCGCCGTACTCGCTCTATTCGCTCGACATCGCCAGCTTCACCATGGGCGCAAGCTACGACCAGAAGGACGCGCAAGGGTTCATCAACCTGATCGGACTGCCCATTCGCGTCCGCGCGGCGGTTACGGGGAAATGAAACTCTGGGGCGGGCGGTTCGAACAGGGGCCTTCCGAGATCTTCGAGCGCTTCTCGGGATCGCTCGCCTTTGACCGGCGTCTGATCGAGGCCGACATCCGCGGTTCGCAGGCGTTCGCCCGCGCGCTGGAGCGGGTGGGGATCCTCAGCGCGGAGGAGCGCGCCAGGCTCGTCGAAGCATTCGACGAAATCGCCGCCGAAGCGAAGCGCCCGGAGTTCTTCGAAGGAGCGGAAGACGAGGACGTCCACACGCTGGTGATCCGCAAGCTCAGGGAGCGCACCGGCGCCCTGGCGGATAAGATTCACACCGGCCGCAGCCGCAACGAGCAGGTTTCGCTCGATACGCGGTTGTGGCTGCGCGAAGAAATCGATCGCGCCACGGAGCGGTTGCTCGCGCTGATGGAATCCTTGCTGGAGCTGGCGCGGCGCTACCCGGACGCCGTGATTCCCGGCTACACGCACCTGCGCCGCGCGCAGGCGGTGCTGTGGCCGCACTACCTGCTCGCGTATTTTGAGATGTTCTCGCGCGACTGGGAGCGGCTGCGGCAGGCAAGGGCGCGCGTGAATGTGATGCCGCTCGGCTCGGGCGCGCTCGCTGGCAGCGGCTTCCCCTTCGACCGCGAGGCTCTGGCCCGCGACCTCGGTTTCGACGGTCTCACTCGCAACAGCATGGATGTCTCCGCCGACCGCGATTTCGTCCTCGATTTCCTCTACGCGGCCTCGCTCATCATGGTGCACCTGAGCCGGCTCGCCGAGGACTGGATCCTCTATTCCAGCGAGGAGTTCGGCTGGCTGGAACTGAGCGATCAGGTGACCAGCGGTTCGAGCCTCATGCCGCAGAAGAAGAACCCGGACTCGCTGGAGCTCATTCGCGGGAAGTCCGGGCGCGTCTTCGGTTGTCTCAACTCGCTGTTCATGACCATGAAGGGTCTGCCGCTCACCTATAACCGCGACATGCAGGAAGACAAGGAGCCGCTGTTCGAGGCCGCCGATCAGTTGAGCGGCGCGCTGGAGATGGCGCGGGCGGTCGCGGATTCCGTCAGGCTTAACCCGGAAGTGCCCGCCGCGGCGGCGGAGGAAAGCTGGGTCGTCGCCACGGACCTCGCCGAGGCGCTGGCGCGCGCCGGCACGCCGTTTCATCGCGCGCACCAGATCGTGGGCAGACTCGTGCTCGAAAGCGTGCGCCAAAAGAAACGGCCGGCGGATTGGAGCGCGGAAGAACTCACCGCGTTCGCCCCCGAGTTCACGCCCGAAATGGCGCGGCTGCTCGATCCGCGCGAGGGGATGAAATCGCGCGAGATCGCCGGCGGCACGGGTCCGGGCGCGGTGGCCGCGGCGCTCGCGGAAGCCGCGCAACGCCTCAACGAAATGCGAGCCGCCCGATGAACAAGAGCTACCGCCAGGGCCAGATCCTGAAGCTGATCCGCAGCCGGCGGATACACACGCAGGAGGAACTGGCGCAGGCTCTCAAGGAGATCGGTATTCACGCCACCCAGGTCACGCTTTCCCGGGACATCCGGGAACTAGGGCTGGCAAAAACGCCCGAAGGGTACCGCCAGATCACGCCCGAATCAGCGGGCCCGGATTTCCAGTTCCTGGCCGCGGAGTTCGTTCAGGACGTGCGCGTTGCGCAGAACCTCATGGTGCTCAAGACTTCCCCAGGCAACGCCAACACGGTGGCGGCGGCGCTCGACCGCGAACAGTGGCCTGAAATCGTGGGGACCGTGGCGGGCGATGACACGATTCTGGTCATCCTGCCTGATTCCGCCACGGCTCAGCAATTACGCGCGAGGGTGCTCGAGCTTCTGGAAGTCGGGGGATAGCCCGGCGACTAGTGACGCTTATACCACCAAAAATATTTACACAAAACTTAGCCCTAAGTGCGGGTAAGTGTGGGTAGGGTACCAGTACAATTTCACCCAAATTGGTACATACAATCCCCTCCTTTGCGTGCTATTCTCGGCATCGAGGATTTTAAGATGACG
>JAKOTR010000018.1 GCA_029776225.1 Acidobacteriota bacterium
CGCAATCGCGATCGTGATCCCGCGCGCCTTCTCCTCCGGCGCGTTGTCAATCGAATCAAAACTCCGGAACTTGATCTTCGGGTTGTTCTTCGACAGTACCCGGGTGATCGCCGCCGTCAGCGTCGTCTTGCCGTGGTCAATGTGGCCGATCGTGCCAATGTTCAGATGCGGCTTGCTGCGGTCGAATTTCTCCTTGGCCATGTGAAAAACCCTCTAAAGCCTCTTTTCTGTAACGGGTTAATACAGAATGCAGGACTCGCTTCTCTGAAACCGCGAGCGCCGGCTCCAGAAATAAAAAAACTGGAGCTGATGACCGGGATCGAACCGGTGACCTCGTCCTTACCAAGGACGCGCTCTACCGACTGAGCTACATCAGCTCGATCTTTTTCGCGGGCGCCCCCGCTAAACTCCATGGTGGACGGGGGAGGATTCGAACCTCCGTAGCCCGCAAGGGGCGGCAGATTTACAGTCTGCTGCCATTAACCACTCGGCCACCCGTCCGCACCCAACCCTGGCTTGGCAGAACTCTACTGTCTTGCCGCGCCCGGCTGAAGAATTTAAGTATAGCGCAATCATGCCCGCAAAAAACAACTGTGCTTCCTGTAACAAACAATAGCCTGTATACTCCCATCAGGGGGCGCGGAGCCAAAACTCGGATGCTCTCGGACTCCGCAGTCCCGCTACTCAGAGGAGCTGGCAATGTCATCACCAGGAGCAAACACCCAACTGCAAACCCGCTTTCGTGGGGAAGTCATCGACGCCTCCCACCCGGCTTACGACTCCGCACGAAAAGTCTATAACGGGATGATCGACCGGCGGCCACGCCTCATCGTCCGGTGCGTGGATGCGGCCGACGTCATCGCCGCGGTGAATTACGCCCGCGAAAGCGGCCTCAAACCCGCCATCCGCGGCGGCGGCCATAACGGCGCCGGACTCGGCGTCTGCGAGGACGGGCTTGTCATTGATCTGTCGCGGATGAGAGGCGTTCACGTCGACCCGGCCGCGCGCACGATCCGCGTCGAGGGAGGCGCGACGTGGGGCGACGTGGACCATGCCGGCCACGCCTTCGGATTGGCCGTCCCCAGCGGAACCATCTCCACCACCGGCGTCGGCGGGCTCACACTGGGCGGCGGCGTCGGCCACCTCTCCCGCAAGTATGGCCTTACGGTTGACAATCTGCTTGCCGTGGACATCGTTCTGGCCGACGGCAGCCTCGTGACCGCCAGCGCCGACAAGAACCAGGACCTCTACTGGGCCGTGCGCGGCGGAGGCGGCAACTTCGGCGTCGTCACCTCGTTCCTGTTCCGCGCACACCCGGTGCATACTGTGCTCGCGGGCCCGACTCTCTGGCCGATCGAGCAGACGGCCGAGGTCCTGCGCCACTACAGCGAATTTCTCCCCGCCGCGCCCGAGGACATCAACGGCTTCTTTGCCGTGCTCACCGTTCCGCCGGTCCCGCAGTTCCCCTCCCACCTCCATCTGAAAAAGACGTGCGGCGTCGTATGGTGCTGTCTCGGACCGGCCGAAAAAGCCGAGAAGGAGACTGCGCCCATGCGCAGTTTCGGAAAACCGGTGTTCGAACACTTCGGCTCCATGCCATTCCCCGCTGTTCAAAGCATGTTCGACCCGCTGTACCCCCCAGGCCTGCAATGGTACTGGAAGGGGGACTTCGTGAAGGAGATTCCCGACGAAGCCCTTGCCCTGCACGCCAGGCATGCAGCCGCACTGCCCACCCCGCTCTCCTCCATGCACCTGTACCCGATCGACGGCGCCGCGCACAGGCCTCGCAGCAGCGACATGGCTTTCCATTTCCGCGATGCGAACTGGGCCTCGGTCATCGTAGGAGTCGATCCCGACCCCAGGAATAATGACCGGATTATCGAGTGGGCCAGGAAGTATTGGGACGACCTGCACCCCTACTCCGCCGGCGGCTCCTACGTGAACTTCATGATGGAGGAGGGGCAGGAACGCATTAAGGCAACATACCGCGACAACTACGGCCGGCTGGCCGCCATCAAGCAGAAGTACGATCCCGGCAACTTCTTCTGCGTCAACCAGAACATCCGGCCCGCAGCATAGGGTCTTTCGGATCAGCGGGCGGCGCGCGCCCCGGCCGCCCGCACGCAATCTCCGGCGGAAAGATCCCGCCGCCACACAAACCGCTCCTGGCGAAAAGATCCGCCGCAACACAAGCCACCGCCGCCGCGTTTAACAAAGTGGCAGAGTACAATGAGGTGGACAGGAGCGACCATGTGGGTGCGTGCGGCAGTCACCCTGCTCGCGGCCGGATCGATGCTCATGCCGGCTGCCCAGGAACAAGATCCTGCCCAGGAACAGAACCAGCAGGAACAGAACCAGGAAGGCTGGCGCCAGGTGGGCTCCTCCTCGGAAGACGTGTTTACCGTCGAGCCCGGTACGCGTATTCCGCTGAGTCTCATTAACAGCGTCAGCACGAAGCACTCCAGCGAGGGCGACCGTGTATACCTTCAGACCGTGTTCCCGATCCTGGTGAAAGGGCGCGTCGTCATTCCTCCCGGGAGCTACGTTGCCGGGACCATCACCGAAGTGAAGCGTCCGGGCAGGATCAAGGGGCGCGGAGAACTTTATCTCCGGTTTGACTCGCTCACGCTGCCCAACGGCGTGACGCGGGATTTTCGCGCGCGCATCGGTGCTCTGGATGGCAGGAGCACCGAGGAACTGGATAAGAGCGAAGGCAAGGTCAAGAGCGAGGGCAACAAGGCCGGAGACGCGCGGACCGTGGGCGAAGCGGCCGCAGCAGGCGCCACCGTAGGCGTGATCGCCGGAGGCGCGGCAGGAAATTACGGAATGGGAGCGGGGATCGGCGCGGCGGCGGGCGCCGCTGCCGGAGTGATGGGCGTGCTGCTGTCGCGCGGCCCGGACGCGACGCTCACCCGCGGCTCAACCATCGAGATGGTTCTCGACCGGCCCGTGAGCTACCATCTGTCGGAACTGGATTTCAGCAAGTCGATGACCCGCGTTCCCGTGACCGAGTCGCAGCCCCCGCCTTCCTCAGGGGGGCGCCGCAGATTGCCGCTTCCGGGGCGCTGGCCGCTGTAGCGCGCGCCCTTACAGCTTCAGGTTCCGCAGCCGCAGCGCGTTTCCGATCACCGAAACCGAGCTGAACGTCATCGCCGCGCTCGCCACGATCGGGCTGAGCAGGAGCCCGAACGATGGGTAGAGGACACCGGCGGCAATGGGCACCCCAAGGATGTTATAGACGAACGCGAAGAACAGGTTCTGCCGGATGTTGCGCATCGTTCCCCGGCTGAGCCGTATGGCGCGCACGATCCCTCGCAGGTCGCCCTTCACCAGCGTGACGCCCGCGCTTTCGATGGCCACGTCCGTGCCAGTGCCCATGGCGATTCCCACGTCCGCCTGGGCCAGGGCGGGCGCGTCGTTGATTCCGTCGCCGGCCATCGCGACCGTTCGGCCTTCGGCCTGAAGACGCTTCACAACGGAACCCTTTTCCTCCGGCAGAACCTCGGCGTACACCTCGTCGATACCCAGTTCCCGCGCCACCGCGCTCGCCGTCGTGCGGCTGTCACCGCTCAGCATCACGATCCGGATGCCCTCGCGATGCAGCGCGCGGATCGCCTCACGGGCGGAGTCCTTAATCGGGTCGGCGACTCCGAGCAGGCCCATCGGCCGTCCATCGACGGCTACGAATACCACGGTCTGCCCTTCCCGCCGCAGGGATTCCGCGGTTTCCGCGAGCGGACCGGGATCGATCTGCAACTGGCTGAGCAGCGCGAGATTGCCGAGCGCGACGCGCCTGCCGTTCACAGTGCCCGTGACGCCCTTCCCGGTATGCGACTGAAAATCCGCCACCGGCTCGGGAGCGATGTTCCGGGCTTCGGCCCCGGCGACAATTGCGGCAGCCAGCGGGTGTTCGCTCGCCCGTTCCAGGCCGGCGGCAATCGCCAGCAGCTCGCGCTCATCGCCGCCCTGGACCGGCTTCACCGTGACCAGACGCGGCCGGCCCTCAGTCAGCGTGCCGGTCTTGTCCACCACCAGCGTATTGACCTTCTGGAGAACTTCCAGCGCCTCGGCGTTCTTGATCAGCACGCCCGCCGTCGCTCCCCGTCCGGTACCCACCATCACGGCCATTGGCGTCGCCAGCCCGAGCGCGCAGGGGCAGGCGATGATCAGCACCGCAACGGCGTTCACCAGTGCATGGGCCATGCGCGGCTCCGGACCGATCGCCGCCCATACGATGAACGTCAGGATCGCCACCAGCACCACGATCGGCACGAACCAGGCGGAGACCGCGTCGGCCACGCGCTGGATCGGAGCGCGGCTGCGCTGCGCTTCGCTCACCATCCGCACGATGCGCGCCAGCAGCGTGTCCGCGCCCACCCTCTCCGCGCGCATGATGAGCCCTCCGGCGCCGTTCACCGTGCCTCCGGTTACACGGCTGCCGGGCTCCTTTTCCACCGGGATCGGTTCCCCGGTAAGCATCGATTCGTCCACCGGACTCCTGCCCTCCAGCACCACCCCGTCCACGGGGATTTTCTCGCCGGGCCGGACGCGCAGAATGTCTCCCGGACGAACGCGGTCGAGCGGCACGTCGTGTTCAGCGCCGTCTTCACCGATCAGGCGGGCGACGGGCGGAGTAAGGCCGAGCAGGGCGCGGATCGCATCGGAAGTGCGGCTGCGCGCCCGCAATTCCAGCACCTGGCCGAGCAGCACAAGGGTTGTAATCACGGCGGCGGCTTCAAAGTACACGCCGGGCATCCCGCCGTGCACGTGGAACGAAGGCGGAAAAATCCCGGGCAGGACGGTCGCAACCACGCTGTAGAGGTAGGCGGAGCCCGTGCCGATGCCGATCAGCGTGAACATGTTGGGGCTCCGGTTCACAAACGACCGCCACATGCGCTCGAAGAACGGCCGCCCGCCCCAGAGCACCACCGGAGTCGCCAGCACGAACTGGAGCCACACGGTGGCGCGCGCCGAAACGATTCCCGGCCAGAACATCTCCCCCATGGCAACAAGGAGGATGGGAACCGAGAGCGCCGCGCTGATCCGGAAGCGGCGGCTCATGTCGACGTACTCCGGGTTGACCTCCTGGACGGCCGCTACCGTGCGCGGCTCCAGCGCCATCCCGCAGATTGGGCAGGAACCCGGTTCGTCCCGCACGATCTCGGGGTGCATGGGACAGGTGTAGACGGTCTTGGTAGCCGGCGGAGCGGCCTCGAGCGGCTCGAGCGCCATGCCGCACTTCGGACAGGCGCCCGGTCCCACCTGCCGCACCTCAGGGCACATCGGGCAGGTATAGATGGCGCTCGGCCGCGCCGGCTGAGGAGCGGGCCTGGCGCCGCCCAGGTACTGCTCCGGGTTGGCCTTGAACCTCTCCAGGCAGCGAGGATTGCAGAAATAATAAGTACTATTCTTGTAGTCGTACTTCCACTTCGCTGTCGCCGGATCCACGTCCATCCGGCAAACCGGATCCTTTACGGTCTTTCGCGGCGGCGCGCCGATCTGTACAAACCCTTCGCCAGGTCCCATCACCCTAATGATGATTCAGTTTCCGGGCGGAGGGGTTCAGACCCGCCCGGACAGCGTTGCCCGCACTGTCTTCAGTACGTCTTTGAGGCGGAACGGCTTGAGCAGAGACGCCGACGCGCCCAGGAGTTCCGCCATTTTCAGGTAATTTTCACCGGCGGCGCCGGATATGGCTATGATCCCAAGATCCGGGAAGGTCTTCCGGGCGATGCGTATGGTTTCGATGCCCTCCTGTTCGGGCATGAAAATGTCGGTGATCATCACGTGGGCGGGACGCCGGCTGAGCTCCTCGATCGCCACTTTGCCGTTGGGAGCTTCGCGGACCTCGTAACCGGCGCCTTCCAGCATCCTCCGCAGGATATGCCGAATCGTGTCGTCGTCATCTACGACAAGAATGGAACACCCGCGGATAGGATCGCCGCCCATTTATCGCCGGGAGACCTCCGATTCGATGGCTTCCAACTCCTTGCCGGCCTCGGCCCACCGGCCCTGCGCCGCCAGGTCGCGGTACCGCCGCAAGTGCTGGCGGATCGACTCCAGGCGCTTGTCGGCTTCCGACGGCTGAGCGGGTGGGGCAGCGGGAGCAGCCGCGGCAGCCTGCGTCTGGCTGGGCTCGGGCGCTTTGGCGGGCGGAACAGTCCCTCGCATGATCGCGGTTAGCTGGGCGAGGGCTTCGTCGTACGTATCCGTGTAGATGAGGTGGTTGCCCATGACGAGCGCGATCTTCTTCAACTGGGGCATCCTGGCCTCGGCCGACTGAATGTAGATCGGCTGGACGTAGACGAAGGTGTTTTCGACCGGCAGCACAAGCAACTGCCCGCGAATCACCTGAGAGCCCTGCTGGTTCCAGAGCGTCAGGTCCTTGGAGACGGTTTGATCCTGGTGAATCTTGGCCTCCACCTGCATGGGGCCGAAGATGAGCTCCTGTTTGGAGAGTTGAAGGATGACGAGCTCTCCCAGGTTGTCGCCGTCGCAGCGGGCGACCATCAACCCGATCAGATTGTCCTTATTTCGTGGGGTAAACGGGATGATGAGGAGGAACTCGGCGGTATTTTCGCCGGGGAGGCTGGCAACTACATACGTCGGAGTCATCGGCTCCGGCCGCCCGCCCTGCGTCCGCGCCGTCCGCGCCACGTCCCACACGTCCTCCCGGTTGTAGAAAGCCAGCGGATCGCGCATATGGAAGTTGCGATAGATCTCAGCCTGCACCCGGAACAGCATCTCCGGATAGCGGGCATGGGCGCGGATATCGGCTGGCATTTCGGAAGCCGGTTGGAACAGGTTCGGGAAAAGCCGCTGGTAGGCGCGGATGATGGGATCGGCGGGATCGAAGATGTAGAGATTCGTCGTCCCGTCGTAGGCGTCCACCGTGGCTTTTACCGCGTTGCGCATGTAGTTCGTCCGCGTGCCGTTCGCCAATTGGATGCTGCGGGCATAGGGATGGGCGTCAGAAGATGTGTATCCGTCGACGGTCCAGACGAGGCGGCCGGACTCCGTGACGACGAGGTAGGGATCGGGATCCCAGATCAGGAAGCCGGCCAGCGCCTGAAGGCGCTCGCGAATGTTCCGCCGGATGATCAACCGGCTCTGGGGAGTGAGATAGGTAGTCAGAAGGATGTTCGGGTCGCCCTGGGCAAGAGCCGCCGCCACGCGCATCGGCATGGAGGCAACGGAAAAACCGCCCCGGCCCTCATATCGCGAAAAAACGTTCTTTTCGCCGGACGGGTAGTTGAACTCGTCCTGAGCCGTGCCGACAAAAATCGGCCCGTGAGTCACCTCGCTGAAGTAAAGTTCCGGGCGGGTGAGCTTGAGGCTGGGGGTTTTGATCTCGGGCGGCGCGTCCTGAATGAAAAACTCGGGTGAGCCGTTGAAGGTGATGCGGTTGGCCTCGGCAAGCACCAGACCGTAGCCGTGGGTGTAGACAAAGTGCCGGTTGGGCCAGCGGCTGCGCGCTTCCTCGGGCAACTGGCGAATATCCAGCTCGCGGGGGGAGATCATCACCTGGCGGAGCTGGCCGTTGATCATGTAGCGGTCCACGTCCGAGTCGTAGAACGTGTAATACGTACGGAGCGCCTGGAGCTGGGTGACGGTGTCGTGGAAGGCGCGCCAGTCCCAGAGCCGCACGTTGCTCAGGATGGCCTGGTTTTTCGCAGGATCGAAGCTCGATTCGACCGTGGCGTTGAACTCGATCTCCCTGACGCGGCGGTCGAGGCCGAATGCCGAGCGCGTGGCGGCGATATGGGTTTCCACGTAAGGACGCTCGATGGAGATCTCGTTGGGCCGCACGTAGATGGCGGAAATGGCGGCGGGCACTGCGGCCTTGAGAACCAGCGCCACGGGGACAAGCAGGACCCAACGCCACCGCCCCATACCGGCAAACAGCGCGGCGATCACACAACACGCGATGACAACCCATTGCAGCGGCAGCGTGTAATTCAGATCGACATAGTTCATGCCGGTCATGAAGCCGTGGTCGGTGTAGAGCATCTGGTAGCGGCCGAGAAAATACCGCACGGCGAGTCCCAGCAGAACGGCGGCGCCCACCAGGCGCAAAAATTTCGATTGCAGCCCGCCCTCGAGTCCGAGGATGCGCAGGTCCACTTCCTGGAGGTACTCTAAATCGCGGAACTGCATCCGGAGCTGCCAAATGCGGGCGGCGATCCAGTAAACGAGGATGGCGACAATCGCCACGGCCAGCAGGTAGCTCAGCAGCGCGCCATAGAAAGGCAAATCGAACAGGTAAAACTTGAGTGGCTGGCCAAAAACTGCGTCGCGCCACGCAGTGGCTTCCGCGGGCAGGCGCCTCCCGCCGAAGTAGCGCACCACGGTCCAGGTATTGACGGTAGCGCTGGCGACGATGATGGCCAAAACCAGCGCGGCGCCGGTGGCGAGCCAGGCGTAGGTCCGGTAATAGCGCATCCTGACGCCGGCAAAGCGCAGGGCGCGGGCGTGCGCCACCCAGAACACGACGAATGCCAGCAGGATGGCCCCGCCGAGCGGCGCCAACTGGTAGAACAGCAGGTCAAACCACGTCTGCGTCTGACCCAGTTCTTTCCACCAGTTGTACTCGATGACCAGGCGGGAAATGCTGCGCGCGGAAAGGAACAGGACCAGCAGAATCCCGAGGACAAGATACAGGATGGCAGGGCGGCGGCTGCCGCCGGGAATTTCGTGGGCCACGAATCCTCCTTTTCAGGCTATCGCCGCCAGACCACGGCGCCTTTGACCACTGTGGCAACCGGGCCGCCCCGGAAGGTCCGGCCGTGGAAAGGCGAGTTCTTGCTGCGTGAGAAGGACCGGTTAACGTCGTAGGTCCAGCAAAGTTCGGGATCGAAGATGGTGACGTCGCCAGGCGCCCCCACCTCCAGCCGGCCGCGGTTCAATCCGAGAATCCGCGCCGGCCCGGTCGTAAACAGTTCGACGAGCCGCATCAGCGAGATCCGCCCGCTGTGAACGAGTTTTTCGAGAGCGACGGCGAGCGCTGTCTCGAGGCCGATGATGCCGAACGGGCACTTTTCGAATTCCTGCATCTTTTCGCTGCCCGGGTGCGGCGCGTGGTCCGTGGCGATGGCATCCACCAGCCCATCGGCGATGCCCTGGACCAGCGCTTCGGTATCGGCTTCCGAGCGAAGCGGCGGCTTCATCTTGTAGTTGCTGTCGTAGAAAGCCACGTCGGCGTCGGTGAGGGCAATGTGGTGCGGCGAGACTTCGCACGTCACCGGCAGCTTCCGCGCCTTGGCGTCCGCAATCATCTCCAGCGAGCGCCGGGAGGAAAGATGCGCCACGTGGAGCCGCGCGCCGGTCAACTCCGCCAGCAGGATGTCCCGCGCAACCATCACATCCTCCGCGCTGGACGGAATGCCGCGCAGGCCGAGCCGGACGGAGTGAAACCCCTCGTGCATGTCCCCGCCCGCGCTCAGGTTGAGGTCTTCGCAATGGTCGATGACCGGGATGTCGAAGGCGCGCGCGTACTCCATGGCCCGGCGCATCACCCTGGAGTTCATCACTGGCCTGCCGTCGTCGGAGATGGCCACCGCGCCGGCCTCCTTCATGGAGCCGATCGAGGCCAATTTTTCGCCCGCGCAATCCTCGGTGATGGCGCCGATGGGGAACACGTTGACCACCGCGGAGTGGCTGGCGCGTTCGATGATGTAGCGGGTCACGGTAGCGTCGTCGTTCACCGGGTTGGTGTTCGGCATGCAGCAGATGGAGGTGAACCCGCCGGCGGCGGCAGCCTTCGAGCCGCTTTCGATGGTTTCGGCGTGCTCGAAGCCCGGCTCGCGCAGGTGCACGTGCATGTCGATGAAACCGGGCGCGACAATCAGGCCGGTCGCATCGAAGCCGATCACGCCGGTAGCGTGCAGATCCTCCCCGATGCGCACGATGTGGCCGCCCTTGATCAGAATGTCCCCGATCCGGTCGGTTCCCGAGGCCGGGTCGATGATCCGGCCGTTCTTAATGAGCAGTTTCGGCATGGGACGTAAGAATGCGCTCCAGCACCGCCATGCGCACGGCGACGCCGTTTTCCACCTGATTCAGAATCACCGATCGCTGCGAATCGGCCACCTCGGAAGAGATCTCGCGGCCGCGGTTGATCGGTCCCGGATGCATGACGAGGGCGTCGGGCTTGATCAGGTCCAGGTGCTCCAGCCGCAGGCCGTAGAACTGGAAGTATTCGCCGGCCGGGAAGGCGGCTTCGTGCTGCCTCTCCAACTGCACCCGGAGCATCATGACCACGTCCGCATCGCGGATCGCTTCCCGGATGTCATAAGTGAGTCTCACGCCGGGCGCCATGCAGGCCAGACCCGCCGGCAGCAGCGACGCGGGCCCGCAAAGCACGATCTCGGCGCCGAACTTCGAGAGCAGGTAGATGTTCGAGCGCGCGACCCGGCTGTGCGCGATGTCGCCGATAATGGCGACGCGCAGTCCTTCGAGCGTCGGCTTGCGGTCCAGGATCGTGCGCGCGTCGAGCAGCGCCTGGGTGGGGTGCTCGTGCGTGCCGTCGCCCGCGTTGATGATCGGAGTGCGCGGCAGGTGGCGCGCCAGGAAATGGGGGGCGCCGGAGGCCGAGTGTCGCATGACGATGGCGTCGGGCCGCATCGCCGCGAGCGTGTTCAGCGTGTCCACCAGCGATTCGCCTTTCGAGACGCTCGATCCGGCGGCCGTGATGGAAATGGCGTCCGCCCCGAGCCGCTTGGCGGCGATCTCGAAGCTGGTGCGGGTGCGCGTGGACGCCTCGAAGAACAGGTTCACGATCATCTTTCCGCGCAGCAGGTCCAGGCGCTTGAAACTCTGATTCTCAAGAGGCTGGAAGTCCTTGGCGCGGTTCAGGATGGCTTCTATCTCGGAGCGTTCCAGCTCCTCAATTCCTAATAATCCCGCTGGCATCATGAATCAGGCTACTTTTTCGACCAGCACGACTTTCTCCGTCTGGTCGATCTCATTAAACAAGACTTCAACGATCTCACTCTCGGAGGTCTGCACGGTGCGGCCCACGAACCGCGCCTCGATGGGGAGCTCGCGATGCCCGCGGTCGATGAGCACTAGCAGGTGAACCCGGGCGGGACGTCCGTGGTCGAACAGCGCGTCGAGGGAAGCTCGAACGGTGCGGCCCGTGTACAGAACGTCGTCCATCAGAATGATATCCCTGTCCGTAACAGAGAAATTGATTTCGGTGCCGTTCACGACCGGCTGTGTCGCGATGGTGGTGAGGTCATCGCGGTAAAGGCTGATGTCCAGGATGCCGACCGGAATATCGAGGTTCTCCAGCGCCTTGATCTTAGCGGAGAGCCGCTGGGCCATCGGGACGCCGCGGCGGCGGATGCCGATAAAGGCGAGCCGGTCCAGGTCCTCGCTCTTTTCGAGGATTTCGTGGGCAAGGCGGACGAGGGTGCGGTCGATCTCCGAGGCGCTCATCAACTGAGCCTTCTCGCGGGTGGCCATCATAAAACTCTTCTAAAGGCTCAGAGTAACACACGCGCCGCGCTAAGGCGCTCTGGTTCGTCCTCAAGAAAACAGACTGCGGCTTCCCCGGTGCTGTCCGGATTGGACGCCCGGCACGCCGGCTTCAGGAATCAAGCCGTCCAGACGGATTCGCGGGAGTGGGCGGGAGGTCTCCCGCCCGGAGTACGCGCAGCCCGCGATTCACATTCCCGCAGCGGCGCCTCCCAAGTGCGACGTGCAGTGGGGGCAGCGGGTCGCCGCCACCGGGATCGGCGTGCAGCAGAAAGTGCAATCTTTCGTCGCCGGCGCAGGGGCGGGCGCTTCCTGCTTCACGCGGTACAGCTTTTTCGCCTGGCGCACGGCGAGGAAGATCACGAAGGCGATGATCAAAAAGTTGATCACGCTGTTCAGGAACTGCCCGTAGGCGATGACCGGTGCTCCCGCCTCTTTGGCGGCTGCCAGCGACGGATACGACTGGCCGCTCAGACTGATGAACAGGTCCTTGAAGTCCACCTGCCCCAGCAGCAATCCTATCGGCGGCATGATCACATCATTCACCGCCGATGTAACGATTGCTCCAAACGCGGTGCCCATAATCACGGCAACCGCGAGGTCAAGCACGTTGCCCCGTGCAACAAATTCTTTGAAATCTTTCAGCATATTTTCTCTTTTCCGGTTAACGAGCCCCGGCGGCCTTCTTCGCCGCCGCCGGCTCCAACTTGGGTTCCGCCGCGACGATCGGGTAGACAATCCCCGCGATCGCCGCGCCCACAATCGGCGCCAGCCAGAACAGCC
Organism: Acidobacteriota bacterium; assembly: GCA_029776225.1. Classification (GTDB taxonomy): domain Bacteria; phylum Acidobacteriota; class Terriglobia; order Bryobacterales; family Bryobacteraceae; genus Fen-330. The sequence goes on from JAKOTR010000018.1 coordinate 12,262, forward strand.
ATAGCTGCTCGATGGCCCATCCGCCCACAAAGAGGGCCGGTCCCGTGCTGCGCGCCGGATTGACGGAAGTGTTTGTCACGGGAATGCCGATCAAGTGAATCAAGGTCAGCGCCAGGCCAATTGCGATCGGCGCAAACCCCTGCGGCGCGCGCCGGTCTGTGGCCCCCAAAATGATCATGAGGAACATGAACGTCAGCACGACTTCGGCAACCAGGCAGGCCTCCAGCGAATAGCCGCCCGGCGAGTGCATCCCGTAGCCGTTCGAGGCGAAGCCGCCCGAGCGATCAAAGCCCGCCTTGCCGCTGGCAATCACGTACAGGACCGCCGCGGCGGTGATGGCGCCCGCAACCTGTGCAATGACATAAGGCAGAAGATCCGAAGCGGGAAAACGCTTTCCTACAACCAGTCCAATCGAAACCGCAGGATTCAAATGGCAACCTGAGACGTGGCCGATGGCGTAGGCCATGGTTAAAACCGTCAGCCCGAACGCAAGGGACACACCCAGGAAACCGATGCCAAGACTTGGGAAAGCGGCAGCCAGAACGGCGCTGCCACAGCCCCCGAAAACAAGCCAGAACGTACCGACGAACTCTGCCGCCGCTCGCCTGCTCAAGGACATAAAGGCATCCTCCTTTTACCGCCTCTTACCGCGGATTCAAAAATAACATGAAATGTTGTTGGCGGCGCAGCAAATTTTTTAACGCGGCGGCCCCAGGGTCGTGATATGCTCGTCGACAGTTGTAACCGGCACTGATATGGCGACATCGCCGACAAATTTACCAAGGGGGTATTCAAATGCGAGTTGCTCTTGCTGCATGTGTCGCGGCGCTGCTGATTGCAGTGGCCGGGATTCCGCTCTCGGGACAAGAAAATACAGGCTATCTGAAGCTGAAAGTCAATCCCGGACGGGCGGGAGTCTTCATTGACGGCAAGTACGTCGGGCCGGCTGCGAATTTCCGGATTGGGCGGAAATACGCGGTTGCGGCCGGCGAGCATGAAGTCAGGCTTACGGAACCCCGCTACGAAGATGTCGTAGTCAAGGTAACCATCGAACCCGGCAAGACCACAACGCTTTCCCAGACCATGAAGCCGCTGCCGGCTCCTCAGCCTCCATTCGGACGCCTGCGCACCCCTTCGCCCGACAAGTACGCAGCCGTATACGTGAACGAAAAATTATATGGGCCATGCCGATGAGTTCAGCCACCCGGGCCAGGGCCTGCTGCTGAACCCCGGCGAATATACGGTGAAAATCGTTCCGGCCAGCGGGGGAGAAGGGCGCGAAGAAAAAGTTAACATCGAAGCGGGCAAAGTCGTCGTCGTCCGCGCTCAATAGCGGCATTTGGGATAGTAGTACGAGAGGTGATTTATGAGACGAGGTATTGCAGCCATCGCGCTGTTGGGCGTGGCGATGCTTGTATCGTGTGGAAAGAAAGAGAGCGGCGAGTCGCCGGACATCGCCGCCCAGGAGACGGCGCAGACGGCGCCCGGGCCGCGAGCCAGAGTCATTTTGACGGATGGGAGCTCGGTGCCGGGCACGATCGTGGCGAGCACGCAGACGGACATGATCGTGCTCGGAGACGACGGCATCGAGCGGAAGATCCCCCTCTCTCGAGTAAAGTCGGTGGAGTACGGTGAAGCCCCCGCGGAGGCACCTGCGCGGCGGGCTGCCGCGCCTCGCACCCGGGAGACAGAGCGGCGGCCTTCGCCTGCAGCGCCGGCAGTGCCTGCGCCGGTTGCGCCCGCTGCTCCGCCTGCGGAAGTCACCACCAGGACCTACGAAGTGCCGGCAGGCACCGAGATCTCTGTGCGAACCAACGAGACCATCGACTCGGCAACCGCTCAGGAGGGGCAGACCTTTGAGGCCCAGGTCACGCGCGACGTCAGAGACGCCAACGGCGATCTGGTGATTCCGCGTGGATCCGAAGCGCGGATCGTGATCCGCTCCGCGTCTAAAGGCGGCAGGTTCCGCGGGCAGTCCGACCTGGTGCTGGATATGCAGTCGGTGACGATCAACGGCAGGCAGTACGCGATTGAGACCGCCGATGTCACGCAGACAGGCAAGGCGGGCCTTGGAGCGAATAAACGCACCGCCACCTATACGGGCGGCGGCGCGGCCCTGGGCGCGGTGATCGGGGCTATCGCGGGCGGCGGCAAAGGCGCGGCGATAGGAGCGGGCGCCGGAGCGGGCGCAGGCGCGCTTACCCAGATCCTCACCAAGGGCGGCTCAATCAAGGTGCCGGCGGAGTCGGTGCTAACCTTCCAGCTCGACAAGCCGCTGCGGGTCGCGGCGCAGTAGCAGAGAAAAAGAGATAAGGGCAGCGGCGGCCGGCAGCGCCGCCGCTTTCAGCATCCCGGTTAAGACCTGCTCAGGCCAAGGGCCCGAATGCGCTTGTGCAGGTTCGTCCGTTCCATGCCGAGGGTGCGGGCGGCCGAGGATACGTTCCAATTGGCCTGCTCCAACGCGCGCAGGATGTAGTCGCGTTCCGCCGCATCGCGGGCTTCCTGCACGCTCGACCGCGGCGCGGCCCCCTTTCGGAGCCTGATTTCAAGGGGAACGGATTCCACGCCAAGCCTCTCGCCGGGCGTCAGAATCGCCATCCGCTCCACCACGTTGCGCAGCTCGCGCGCGTTTCCCGGCCAGTGAAATTTTTCGAGCACCGAAAACGCCTCGTCGTCTATCGTCTTCGGTCTGAAATTGTTGCGCCGGCAAAAATCCTCGAGAAAATACGTGGCCAGGGGCCGGACGTCTTCGGGACGCTCTCTCAAAGGAGGAACCCGGATCGGCACCACGCACAGGCGGTAATAGAGGTCCTCGCGGAACTGCTTCTTGGCGACGAGGTCGGCCAGGTCGCGGTTGGTCGCCGAGATCACCCGCACGGCCACGCGTATCGTCTGCTCGCCGCCCACGCGGTGAAATTCGCCTTCCTGCAAGACGCGGAGCAGCTTGGCCTGCGCCGTCTCGTGCAGGTCGCCAACTTCGTCCAGAAAGAGCGTTCCGCCGTCGGCAAGTTCGAATTTGCCGCGCCGGGAACTCGAGGCTCCGGTGAACGCGCCTTTCTCGTGCCCGAACAGCTCGGTCTCCAGCAGCTCGGTCGGGATGGCCGCGCAGTTCATTTTCACGAAGGGGCCGGAAGCAAACGGGCTCTCGCGGTGGATGAATTCCGCCAGCAGCTCCTTGCCGGTGCCCGACTCGCCGGAGAGCAGAACGCGGGCATCCGAGCGCGCGACCATTTTCGCCTGCTCGACGACCCGCAGAAAGGCCTCGCTCACGCCGATCATCCGCGGGCTGTCCCCCACCAGCTCGCGCAACCGCGCGTTCTCGCGGCGCAGGGCGGCTTGCTCCAGCGCGTTCTTGAGGACCAGCAGCAGCCGGTCGCGGGTCAGCGGCTTTTCCAGGAAATCGAAGGCGCCCGCGCGCGTGGCCTCGACGGCGTCGGAAATCGTGGCGTGACCGGAGATCATGATCACCGGTCCGCCGATCTCGGTCTGCTTGATCCAGCGCAGCACCTCGATGCCGTTGCCGTCCGGCAGCAGCACGTCCAAAAGGAAGGCGTCGGCGCGGCGGACGTCGGGGTGGGCCCGGAACTCGGCCGCCGACCGGCAGATGGTGACCGCGTAGCCCTCCCGTTCCAGGATGAGGCGCAGAGAATTCCCTACGTTTACTTCATCATCCAGAATGGCGATTCTCGCCAGAGCCATTAGTTATCAGCATGCATCCAAACGGGGTCAAATAGCTACTCTGGACGACTCTGGAACGCTCCGGGAAACGGCTTGGGGCAGCACCACGCGGAACGCCGCACCGCCCAGTTCTCCCTCCACCAGCAGGACGTCGCCGCCGAGCCGCAGCGCATTCTTGCGCGCAATGGAAAGCCCCAGACCCATTCCATGCTCCTTGAAGGAGATGGTCGGCTCGAACAGGCAGCGCCGCGCTTCGTCGCTCAATCCCGGTCCGGAATCGTGAACTTCGATCGCAACCTGCGCGTCCGCAACCGACGTCTTGACCATCACCGTGCCGCCGGGGCCGGCCGCTTCCGCCGCGTTCTCCAGGAGGTTGGTGAGAATGCCTTTGAGCAGGTCCTCATCGGCCAGCGTGTGCGGGCAGGAAGGATCCAGCCGGAGCGTATAGCGAAGCTCCGGGTGCGCGGTTCTCAAGAATGCGACCCGCTCCTCCAGGATGCTGTTGACGTCCAGCGCTTCCCGCCGCAGCGGCGGCTCGGCCGCGAAATCCGAGAAGGCGCGCACGCGCCGGCCCAGGCTCTCCACTTCGTCCACTACGATCCTTGCGGCCTGTTCGATAAATTCCTGATCGTTTTCGTTGCGGCGGGCCAGAATTTCCTCCATCGTGAGCCGGATCGGAGTGAGCGAATTCTTCAGTTCGTGGGCCATTTTCCGGGCCAGCATCTGCCAGCTTGCCAGTTGGGTCAAATAGACCAGCCGCTCGCGGCTGCTCTTAAGCTGAGCGGCCATATCGTTAAAGGCGCGGATCGCCCGCCCGATCTCGTCGGTGCGCTTCGTCTCCAGCCGGGTTTCCAGATCGCCGGAAGCCAGCCGCTCCAGCCCGGCCGTCAACTGCCGGATAGGATGACTGACGCGGTGCGCGGTGAAGATCAGCAAAATGAGCGAAAACGCCCAGACGGCGGTCGCCAGCGATGCGAAGGTGAACAGCAGGCCGCGCCGCAGGTCGCGAGCGCGGGCGCGGGAGACGGTTTCGCGCGCCTGCCGGTACTCGCTCGCCAACCGCGACATGTTGAACCCGAACTTGCCGGTGTAGAGGCCGACTCCGCCGGGCTGCCGCGTCATGTATTCGAGCACGCCGTCCTCGGTCAGCCGGAACCGCTCCGGTTCGCCGCTCTCCCAGAACTCGCGCACTTCCGTGGTCCAGGCCGCCTCTTGCCCGCGCGCGTAGAAAATGGGCGTGGCGTTCGCGGCTTCCCGCTTCAGCGACTCGCAGGCGCGCTGGTAAAGCTCGCGTCCGGCCTCCTCGAGAGAGCGGGAGAGCATGTCGAGCTGGTCCGTCGTGGAATAGCTCAGGCTGTGTTCGAGCAGAGACGCGGCCACCCACCACGTGGCGGCCAGCGGCGCCACGGTCGCGGCCACAAACACCAGAATCAACCGGTTCCTGAGGCTCCTCACCGCCGTCCTCCAGAATTCGCCGGAAAGCGGGCGGAGAGACCGGCCCTCGGCTCTCTCTTCAGGTCGTCGAGGCGCAGTGGACCGGCGCGAACCTCCCACCGGTCCTGGTCCCCGCGGGTGCGCCTGCTGAAGATTTCGATCAGCCGGGTGAGGCTCATGGTTTCCTGGCTGTCCCACTCGGCCAGTTCGGCCGGGTTTTCGTGCCTCACTTCCAGGCGCACCCAGAACGGCTGCTGTCCCCCGATCCCTGTAGGCGCCAGCGACAGCTCATCGATACACCACGCCTCGGCCGCTCGCGCGGTGAGATGAGAAACCGATTTCCGCGGATGGCCTGCTTTCACCACCGCGAATTTTTCTTCCCACAGGTCGTAGCTGAAGACGAACCGCTGAATATCGCGGGCATACACGGTGGCCCAGCGGTCCGTCGAGATTGCCAGTTGAAAGGCGAAAGGCACCGGCGCGCCGTTTTGCAGGCGTTCCAGCGGCTTTCCGGTGACGAACCGGAGATGGGGCGCGGCGACGCGCAGCCGCCCGTCCACCAGGCGCACGTCCATGCCATCGGATTCCATCCCGCGCGCCAGGTTGATCCCGCAAGCCGGCACAATCAGGCCGAGAAACCGCCGACGCGTGATGAAGGGAGGCATCTACAAATTCAAACCGGCTATGAAGACGGGTTCCACCCGTCCGTTGCGAATGGGAAACGCGATCAGGAGCGCGAGGTCGCCGAAGTGCACGCCGGCGCCCACAGAATGCTTCGGCCCGGAGTCCTGCCCGGCGAGCCACACCGCGCCCGTGTCATAGAAGACCCGCAGCGCCCGGTAGCGGTACTCGACTGAGTTGTAGACCACGCGGTTCCCTCCCACCGGAGCCAGGTCGTACTTGTTCCACCCGCGCAGGGTCGTACTGTTGCCGAGCACGAAGCGCTCAAACAGGGGCGCGCTCCCGGTAATCCCGCCGGCACGAAACCGCTCGGTCAACTTGTGGTTGCCGTGCCAGAGCGTGTAACCGATATCGGCCGTGTGCCGGGCATATACGAAATCACTTCCCAGAGCTCTGGTGGCCGCGCGCAGGCTATAACCTGCCTCCAGGCGGTGCTTACTGGAGCCCGACCCTTCCAACAGCCGATCATAGCGCAGAGTTGTAATGACGGCGTTGGCAGCCTCGGTGCGCGCGGCCGGATACTGAAACTGCATCTGCTGAAAACTCGCTCCCACGGACAACCGGAGCGGGCGCGCCAGCACCACGGTCGCCACCGGCTCGAATGCCGTTCGGGTACGGTAGATGTCCAGCGGCAGCCGCTCCTGGCTCGCTTCGGCCGATTTCTCGACGGTGGCGTTCTCCCAGATCGAGTGGTAGCTGCCGAAGTCGAAGGATAGGCCCAGGCGGTCCGTGCCGAGTTTCGTGTTCTCGAACCCTGCCTGAATTCCGGCGAGCCGCTCCACCAGCGGCTCCCCGTCGCTCACGATGCCAAAACTGGCCGAACCGGATCCAAACTGCGCGGCGGCCTTCAGTGCCCCGCTCCACCCCAGCTTCGAGTGGTAGAGAGCGACCGGCGCCGATATGTCGAACCGCCGGCGCCGCCCTCCTATGTCGAAAATGATTCTGACGTGCTGGGGCTGGCTCCCGCGGCGGACCGAAATGCCGATTGTCCGCCCCGGAAAAGCCCTGTGGAGCGCCTGGCGTATCTGATCGAGTTGCTGCTGATTGAGCTTCTGCCCAACCAGCTTGCTCAGATCGTCGCGGGTGGCCGGGTCAAGCCTCGATTGATCGGCGCCGTTGATTTCGACGCTCTCCACGGTATAACGTTCGTTCACGTTAACATCGAGGGTTTGCCCTCGAACCGCGCCCGCCGCCGCCAACAACGCAGCGATCCAAAGGTACTTCATATCGCCCCGCCATACAGCACGCGCGCTTCCATTCCTAAACCGCTACAAACGCCAGAGTTCCTTGGGGGAGGGCGTGCCGCAAATTCACACTGTGCCGCACGCTTTTTCTTGCTACACCCCCCGCCATGGGGGTATAGTGCTCAAACAGGGTACGGACATGGCAAAACGGACTTATCGCCTGATAGCCGTCTTGGCCTTTGCGCTGGCGCCTCTGTCCCTCGCACAGGAATTTAGACTCTACAAGAACGCAAAACTCGACGCCGCGGCCACCCAAGAGGCCATGCGGCTGGCCGCCACGGAGCCCGGACTCGAAGTTAGAGTCTACTTAACCCCGGATCCTTTCGAAAAAGTCTACGAGTTCTATAAAGAGATAGGACGCGAATATCAGATGGCCGGCAAGCGGGTCCGCAAGCTGCCCAATGGCAGGGAACTGCGGGATGCCTTCATCATCTTGGATAACGAGGACAACATCGTCGCCTCCAAGTTGTGGGTGAAGATCCAGCGTCCGTATATCGGGGCCGGCCTGAACCGCAAGGGCGAGCCGATGTCGGAAATCCGCGACGCCACCGCGATCGTCCTTTCGCAGCGGAAGTAACCTTCACGATCCGGCCCGGCGGGGCAGTAAGCGCTCGCAGCCGGCAGACTGTCGTTGTGGCAGAATGTCAGGATGACTCGCCGCCTTCTTCTCTCGTCGCTTCTCACGCTTGTGCTGTGCCCATGCGTGCCGGCGCAAGAGCCCGCGAAGGATCGCATTGTAGTCGTAGTCAGCCTGGACGCCTTCCCCGCGTTCGCGCTCGACGACCCGGCGCTGCCAACCCCGACGCTGCGCCGGTTGATCCGCGAAGGCGCCTCAGTCAGGCGCATGCAGACTGTCAACCCCTCCGTGACCTGGCCGTCGCACACCAGCATGGTCACCGGGCTGACGCCCGCGAAGCACTCGGTGGTGTTCAACGGCCTGTTGGTGCGGCAGGGGCCGAAGTCGCCGCCGCGCGTGGAGCCGCACACTGATAAGACCAAACTGGTGCGCGCGACGACGGTTTACGACCTGGCGTACCGCGCGGGCCTGACAACGGCGCAGGTGGACTGGGTCGCCATCGAGAACGCGCCCACAATCACCTGGCAATTCGCCGAGTGGCCCGACCCCAACGGCGCTATCGAACGCGAGATGATTGCCGAAGGCGTGCTCACGGAGGCGGAAGTCCGCGGCTTCAGCAAAGCCAACATCACCTGGCGCGACCGCATATGGACTGAAGCCGCGGTTCACATCCTGCAGCGGCACAAACCGAACCTGCTGCTTTACCACGTGCTCAATCTTGACTCCACGCAACACCGCTACGGAACCGGGAATCTCGCTGCCCTCACCGGAATGGCCTACGCCGACGACTCTCTTCGCCGGATCGTCGATACCATCGAGCAAACCGGGCTGAAGGACCGCACGACGCTGTTGGTAGTCTCGGATCACGGCTGCAAGACGGCGCGCCGCAGCATCCGCCCGAACGCCGTCCTGCGGGAACGCGGGCTGCTGAGAGAGACGGCGGGGAAGATTGAGTGCGATGCCTGGGTCGTGCCGGAGGGCGGCAGCGCGTTGGTGTATGTAACCGACCCGGCAAACCGCGCGCGTTTGGTTCCGGAATTGAAGCGGGCATTCGCAGGTGTCGAAGGTATCGACCGCGTGTTCGAGCCAGCGGATTATGATGCGCTCGGCTACCCGTCGCCGGAACGAAACGATCAGGGCCCCGACCTTGTGCTTGCTGCCAAAGACGGCTACTCGTTCAGCGGCGCCCACACAGGCGAAGCGGTGATCGATATTCCGCCCGGAGCATCGCCGGGGAGCCACGGCTATTTGAACTACGACCCCGACATGGACGCGATTCTCGTGGCCTGGGGCCGCGGAGTGAAGCGCGGGGCAAGGCTGGATAGAGCGCGGGTTTTCGACGTCGGGCCGACCATCGCGCGGCTGCTCGGCCTGGCCATGACCGGCGTGGATGGCCGCGCGCTCACGGAACTGTTCGAGTAAGGCCGCATTAATGACCCGGGCAACCGGCCGCGTGTTTTCCGCCGGCAGTCCGCACTTGCGCGTTGGAGCCACGGCGGAACGGGAACAGGCGCCGGCCCCGGCGGATACACCCATGGCATGCGTCCGGCGGCCCGGGCTTTCCTGGAGGAAAGCGCTCGCCTGATAAATCGACGCAGCGGATACTTGAAAACACCAGAGTTAGTTTGTGGATAACATTAGGGTGAACACTATGTCAATCGCCCGGGTAAAGCGGCCCGATTTGCTGTTATTGGCGTTTCTAGTAATTTCTCCGGCATGCACGAACGTGCGCAGCGAAATGCTGGTTTCGACCGAGTGGCTTCAACAGCGGCTGAACGACAGTTCGGTAGTCCTGCTGCATGTGGCGCGCGACCCCGCTCATTACACCGCCGGACACATCCCGGGCGCCTGCTTTGTGCCGTGGAATCAACTCGTCGTTGAGCGCGACGGTGTAACCAACGAACTGCCACCCGTGGCCGACCTGGTGAAGCTGTTCGCGGGATGCGGCGTGAGCGACAATTCCCGCATCGTGCTCTACGGCGACAACACTCTGCTCAGCGCAACGCGCGCGTATTTCACGCTGGATTACCTGGGGCACGGCGAGCACGCGGCGTTGCTCGACGGCGGCATCGAGAAGTGGCGCGCCGAGGGGCGGCCGCTTTCCCAAGAGAGCCCTGCGCCGCGGCAAGGCCGCCTGACCCCGCGCGTCCGCCCTGAAGTGCTGGTGCGGCTCGAACAGGTGCGCGAGTTTTCCCGCGAGGCGACGAGCACACCCTCGCCTCGAGTGCTTCTGCTCGATTCCCGCCCGGAAACGGCTTTCCGGGCCGGACACATTCCGGGAGCGGTAAACCTGTTTTGGGGGTCCGCGCTCACCAGCATGGAAATGCCCGTCATGAAACCCGCCGCCGAGGTGCGAAGAATGTATGCGCAGGCCGGGGCCGCTCCGGGCCGGACCATCGTGGCATATTGCGGAAGCGGCGTACAGGCAACGCACACCTATTTCACGCTGAAGTACCTCGGCTACGACGTCAAACTTTATGACGGCTCCTTCTCGGAATGGAGCAAGGCGCCAGACGCGCCCGTTCAGTGAGACTTGGCGGCCTGAAACTGCCCCCTACCCTTGGGCGTCCAACGATGCAGGGGGGACCAACGTAGTTTGGTCCTGCGCGTTTATGGTTGTAGACCCGGTCTGCGGGGCTACCGTGGACAAAACAACGAGTCACGTTAGCGACTACCAAGGGCAGCATTACTACTTCTGCTCTGAGGATTGCAAGCAGGAGTTCGAAGACGACCCGGAGCGCTACGTGGATTGGGGAGGCAACACGCTTTTCGGGTCCGCTTGAATGTGAGAGAAAAAAGGAGGGGGACTTCCATGGCGATGGTAAAAGATCCGGTCTGCGGGATGCGAATCGACGAGGATGAAGCCGAGACCACCAGCGAATACGAAGGCAAGGAATATTACTTCTGCTCGCAGGAGTGCAAGGAGGAATTCGACAAGGACCCGGAGTTCTACGCGGAAGGTAAGACTGGCGGCGCAGGCGGAGATTAGCGCGGCAGCCCCGGGGAGCCTTCGCCGCCAGCGGGTGGAGGAGAGGAGGGAATGCATAGCCACGTAAGGCTGGGCCGGATCTTCGGCGTAGAGGTCGGCCTGCACTACAGTTGGATCCTGATCGCGGCGCTGATTACGTTTTCGCTGGCCGCTCAATTCCAGATGCTGCACCCGGAGTGGCCGGAGGGAACAGTATGGGCCGCGGCATTGCTGACGGCGATCCTCTTCTTCGTTGCGCTGGTCGCGCACGAACTGGCTCACGCGCTGGTGGCGCGGTCCCGCGGGGTGCCCGTGCAATCCATCACGCTTTTCGCGCTCGGCGGAGTGGCGCGCGCAGAAAAGGAATCGCCGGACGCGAAGACGGAATTCCTGGTGGCGATTGCCGGCCCGATCACGAGCGCCCTGATCGCCGCGGGTTGCCTTACGGCTGCCTGGGCCAACGGTTGGGTCCCGTTTGACGCTCCCGCCACTCCGGCGATTTCAATCCTGGTCTGGCTCGGCTACATCAACGGCGTACTCGCGGTCTTCAATATGGTTCCGGGCTTTCCGCTGGACGGCGGGCGCGTCCTCCGCGCGGTTATCTGGTGGATCACCGGCAACGGCGCCCGCTCGATGCGGCTTGCGGCGCAGGCAGGCCGCGCAGTGGCCGTTCTGATGATCGCCGGGGGCATCGTGCAGTTCTTCGCCGGCGCCGGCTTCGGCGGGCTCTGGCTGGCGTTTATTGGATGGTTTCTCCTCGAAGCGGCCCGGTCCAGTTACGCCCGGGCGTATGTCGAGGAGGTCCTGCACGGGCTCCGCGTGCGCGACCTGATGGTCCGCGATTGCCCGAGTGTCGAGCCGCGGTACAACCTCCGTGCGTTTGTCGAGGATGAGTTGCTCCGCACGGGCCGCCAGTGCTTCATGGTCACCGACAACGACCGCGTGGTAGGGCTGATCGGGCCGCGCGAAGTGAGGGAAGTGCCGCGGCCCCAGTGGATTTACCGCACCGTGGCGGACGTGATGAGCCCTATCGATCAAATGCTCACCATCAATCCGGACGTGCTCGTAACGGAGGCGCTCGAAACCATGGGCCGCGAGAACGTTTCGCAGCTCCCGGTGGCTTACGAGGGGCGCGTGGAAGGCATCATCTCGCGCGCGATCGTGCTGGGCTTTTTGGAAACGCGGCGCGAACTTCGCGTCTAATGCGCTACAGGGCTTCGGCGGAAGCCTGGTAGACGGCGTTCAGCACCAGCTTGAACGTCCCGAAAGGCTGGCCTCTGAACTGCGGCCGGAAACCGTATAGGAGCACACGGCCCTCCCCGTGGCGCGCATCAACCAGGGCGCCTTTGCCTTGCACGGATCTTTCCCCCGATAACCACCCGCTCGCCAGCAGGTTCGCTCCCGCGTAGCGCACTACCGTCCGCGTCTCGCGCTCGCCCGTGTTGTATTCCGGCAACAACGTGATTTCGAAAGCGTAGCCGCCGGTGGAGAACAGCACCGTCTCCGACGGCATGCCGAACGCGACCGGGTGGCTGGAATCCACTACGGCCCGCAGCAGCGAGCCCGGGCAGTCGAAGCCGGTCACATTGCGCACCGGCAATCCGAAGAACCGGACCGGCAGCTCGGTAGCGGCATGGAACGCGATGAGGGTCCCGCCCTGCCTGACAAACAGGTCCAGCTCGCGCAGCCCCTCGACTCCGATCCCGCCGGTAAACTCCGGCCGCTGCCGCACCGGGTCGCTATCCTGCCTTCCGGTACGTTCTCCCTCGCGCGTGCCGTGCAGGATCGAATCGGCCGACTGCGAAGCCAGAATGAGCGAATCGAAGCGTTCGCGCAGCCCACCCTTCCGGATATCGGCGTTGTGAACGATTGTGTAGGGGACGCGGTAGGTGTCGAGCAGCCACTGCGTCCAGCCCGTATCGATGTTGGCTGTCCACGGCACGTAGAGGGCCACCCGCGGACGCCTCAGCCGGTACGCCGCCCCGGCGCTTTCTCCGGCGATGAACGCGCCACTGGCCGTCCGGCAGACCGTCTCTCCGCGCGCGAGCGCGTCCGCCACCGCGAGAAAGGAAACGTTCTGGCGATAGTCGAGCTGCGGCGCCGGCGATTGGATCTCTGCCACGCGTTCGAGCGCCGCTTCGAACAACGCGTCGATCCGGTCCACGGCAACGCCCATTTGCATGCTCAGCGTCCAGCCCGCGACGTCGTACGGCCGCCTGGCGGCGCCGCTCGCGCCCGTGCGGAGATCGGGGTACTTCTGCGGTTCGAGCAGGTCCATCAGATAACCGCGGAACGGCTGGGCGGCGAGCAAGACCCAGGTTCCCGCCGGATACGTTTTGCCTTGCGCCTGGAACTCCGCTTTCGCGCGGTGCACTTGGATCCCGCCGGCGTGCAGCCGCCTGAGCATTTCGAGCGCGCTCGAAACGTCCCATTGCTCAGGCGGCACGACATAGGCGTATGGCTTCCCTTTGCGTCCCGCGTCGATCGACGCGCGAGCCATCTCGTACGCCTTCCAGAGATAGTGGGCGGGACGAGACGAGGCGAGATCGAGGATGGCAAAGTCCGCCGTCAGCATGTATTCCACTGCGTCGCGCAGCCGCCACAGCCCGCCCCGCCACGGAAGCGGGTAGAAGATGCTCGGCTCGCGCGTTGGCAGTCCCGAGGAGAACCGCTCCGGCAGATCGCTTTCCTTGTACTCGTGCGGCGTGGAATAGCCATAGCCGGCGGTCTCGGTGAGGATGCCGTGCATGTTGTGGAAAATGGGCGCGGACCGCAAGCCGCCGTCCCACCACGCGTCGAAGCCGGCGTATGAGAGGGCGCCCGGCTTGTTTTCCCGGGCGAAGCGTTCGCTCATCGCCGCGCCGATCTGGTTGATGCCCGTAATTACGGCGGGGTGAATGTGCGGATTCAGCGGATCGGCGTACGGCGGCAGGAAGATGCGCGCGGGGAATGGCGGGGTCTGGTGCTGGTTGTAGACGATCTGCGGGAACCACTCCTGAAACAGCACGCGGGCAACGTTGCGCGTTTCCTGGAGGTTGAGCATGAAGTAGTCGCGGTTATTGTCGTGCCCGGCGTACGCCTGGTAAAGCCACGGCAGCGGCGCCAGTTCATACTCAGTTCCTACGTTGCGGCGATACCATTCCGCAACCATGTCCAGCCCGTCGGGGTTGATGACCGGGACTTGCAGCACGATGACGTTCCGGCGGATTCGCTCTGTTTCTTCGTCCTCGCCGGTCAGCAGCCGGTAGGCCAGCAAGGGAGCGTGCTGCGCGGGCGCCACCTCGTTGGCGTGCATGCCGGAATCGATCCAGACGATCGCCTTTCCCTTGGCCGCGAGCCGGCGCGCTTCCTCGGGCGTTGGTTCGCCCAGCGCGAGGCGGCGGCTAATCTCGCGGTAGCGGTCCGCGTTCTTGAGGTTTTCCTCCGAGGAAATCAGCGCCAGCAGCATCGGCCTGCCGTTGGAGCTTTTCCCGAACTCCACCAGGCGTATGCGGCCGTTGGCCTGCGCCAGTTTCTGAAAGTAGCTGGAGATTTGCCGGTAGTCGGCCAGCTTGTAATCGTCGCCCGGGGTAAAGCCGAAGTGCTCCTGCGGCGTGGGGACCGCCGCCGCCCGGCTCAGCGGCGCAGCCAGACATACCGCCGCGTAGACTGCGATGAATATTCTAAGCGCGGGTCTGCCCATGGGATCTGGATAATTCCCTCAGTATACCCGAGCGCCTGTGTCCCTCCCTCCGGCTGTTGCCCTTGCCGATTATGATGTGGGAAGGGAGGGGCACTGCTATGAGCACACCGCAATCGCACCATCTTGACCCGAATTCCGAAGAGAAAGCGGTGCGGGCGGCGATCGAGAATCTCGCGGACGCCATGAACCGGTGCGATGCCGCCGCGTGCGCCGATTGCTTCACGGAAGACGGCGAGTACACCAGCGTGCTGGGAATGTACTCGCAGGGGCGCGAGGCGATTCGTTCCTTTCACGAGCAGTTGTTTGCCCCCGCTCAGATCCCGGGGATGCCGTCCTTCAGGAACGCCCTCCTCACGATCCGCGAGACGCGTGTGCGGCTGCTCCGCCCGGATGTGGCCACCGTGGACGTGCATTGGGGCCTGCTCGGCGCGGTGGGACCGGACGGGAAAGCCTGGCCCGAGCGGCGCGGCCTGCTGAACTGCGTCCTGGTGAAGGAGAGCGGCCAGTGGCTGGTCGCGGTATCCCACGACATGAATCTGCAGTAGGGCTGTAGGGCGAGGTTCCGGGCCCGCAGTGTGGGCCTGTACCCTCCGGCTGCGCACCGCCGGTTCGTAAATAGCCCGTTCGTAAATATGGCCGCCGGGTCGCAAACATGAAAAAATCAGACTATGGTTCAAAATGCGGATTCGAAGTTCCGGATTTCAGTGGTACAGATGGCCTGCTCGCTTGACCCGAACGAGAATATGGCGAAGGCCGAATGGCGAATCCGTGAAGCCGCGGGGCGCGGCGCGCAGGTGATCTGCCTTCAGGAGCTGTTTCGCACCCAGTACTTCTGCCAGGAGGAGAACGCGGAGTTGTTCGCGCTGGCGGAAACGATCCCCGGGCCCACCACCACGCGTCTGGGCGCGCTTGCGAGCGAACTGAAGGTCGTGATCATCGCATCGCTCTTCGAGCGGCGGGCCCCCGGGCTTTACCACAACACCGCCGTCGTGATCGGCGCCGAAGGCGAGATCCTCGGCATGTACCGCAAGATGCACATCCCGGACGATCCGCTCTATTACGAGAAGTTTTACTTCACCCCCGGCGACCTTGGTTTCCCCTCGTTCGATACTCCCTTCGGGCGCATTTCCGCGCTGGTGTGCTGGGACCAGTGGTATCCGGAAGCGGCCCGCGCGGCGGCGCTGCGCGGCGCCACGGTCATTTTCTACCCAACCGCCATCGGCTGGCACCCCTCGGAGAAGGCGACTCACGGCGCGGCCCAACTTGAAGCCTGGCGCACCATCCAGCGCTCGCACGCAGTCGCCAACGGAGTGTATGTGGCCGTGGCCAACCGGACCGGCTACGAGGGAACGCCCGAGCGCGGCATCGAGTTCTGGGGATCGTCGTTCATCGCCGGCCCGTTCGGACAGGTGATCGCCGAAGCGCCCACGGACCAGGAAGCCGTCCTGGTGGCCGAGTGCGACATCCACGAGATCGACCGTGTAAGGCGCAACTGGCCGTTTTTCCGGGACCGCCGCATCGATGCTTATTTCCCGCTGATGGAACGCTGGCTGGGCTGAGGACGATCCGCGCGCGGGGCCGCTGCGTGTTTACCCCGCTATTTACACCCGCAGTAAGTGAGAGTAGAATGCTGTCTGGCCTCAGCCGGTGCAACTTACATGGTTCACTTAACCGGAGGCGCATCGTATGGCCTGCCAAGCAACCTTTGGTTAAAAGGCCTGACCAATCTCTCCATCCGGCCATTCAACCTTGCCGGTGTTTACGGCTACGACATCAGGGGCGAAACGGACACTGGGCAACGCGCCCGCTGGGTCTTTTGCATCTACACGGGCGTGCAGTACCGGGCCGTTGATGCTGCAACGGCGAAGATTTTTGACTCCATGATCGACCGGATGTGCTATGAGTGATCAACTCCCGTACGGAGTCGGAAAATGGGCCGAACACCGGCGCCTCAGGCCGCCCCCCGCTTCCCGTCACCCGCTGACCACCGCCTGGGCGTCCGCCAGTTCGCGCTTGTACTTGCACTCGGCGTTCGGGCACTGCGCCACGTGGCCGGATTTCAGCCACTTTTCCAGGAGGTACGGGCTGCCGCACTGCGGGCACTTCTCGTTCATCGGCTTTGACCACGCCACGAAGTTGCAGTCCGGGTAACGGTTGCATCCGTAGAAGGTCTTGCCGCGGCGCGAGCGGCGCTCGATCAGTTCGCCCTCGCCGCACTCCGGGCACTTCACGCCGATTAGCTTCTGCTTGACGTACTTACAGGTGGGATAGTTGCTGCACGCGGTGAACTCGCCGAAACGGCCGTACTTCAGCACAAGCTGGCTCGAGCACTGCGGGCACTTCTCGTCCAGCAACTGGTCCGGTTTCTTCTCCTCCCCGCCGAGCCGCTTGGTGGTCTTGCAGTCCGGATATCCCGAACACGCATAGAAGGCGCCGAACCGCCCGCGCTTGAGCACCATCGGGCGTCCGCAGTTCTCGCAGTATTCCTCGTCGGACTGATCGGTCAGGTTCGCGCTGTCCACGTCGGGCAAATCCACCACCAGTTCGCGCGTGTTCGTGCACTCCGGATATCCGCTGCACCCGATGAAACTGCCGTGGCGTCCCCACTTGATCACCATCGGCTTTCCGCACTTGTCGCACATCAAGCCAGTGGGTTTCTCCATCCGCTTGATGTCCTCCATGTGCTCCTCGGCGTGCTCCAGATCCTGCTTGAATTTCTCGTAGAACTCGCTGATGGTCTGCCGCCAGTCGACCTTGCCTTCCTCGATTTCGTCCAGCTCGCCTTCCATCCGCGCCGTGTAGCTGATGTCGAAGATGTTGTTGAAGCTGGCCACGAGCAGGTCGTTCACCACCATTCCGAGTTCGGTGGGGACAAACCGCCCTCCCTCCTTCTTGACGTAGCCGCGCTCCTGGATGGTGGAAATAATCGACGCGTAAGTCGAGGGCCGGCCCACGCCGTCGGCTTCGAGTTTCTTCACCAGCGTGGCTTCGTTGTAGCGCGGCGGCGGCTCGGTGAAGTGCTGCTCGGGATCGATCGAGCGGAGCTTGAGCGTTTCGCCCTCTTGCACTGCCGGGAGCTTGTGCTTCAGCTCCTCGTCTTCCTCGTCCTTCTGGTCCTTGCCTTCCTCGTAAACCTTCAGGAAGCCGTCGAACTTGGGCACGGAACCGGTGGCGCGGAACAGGTACTCGGCGCCGTCCTTCCCCTTGGCGGAAACCTCCACAGTGGTCGAATCGAAGACGGCGGGCATCATCTGCGAAGCGATGAACCGCCTCCAGATCAGCCGGTAGAGTTTCAGTTCGTCCTCGGCCAGGTATTTTTCGATGGACTCCGGCGTGTAGGCCACCGAGGTCGGCCGGATGGCTTCGTGCGCGTCCTGTGCGTCCTTCTTGCTGCGGTACGTGTTGGGCGTTTCCGGCAGATACTCCGCGCCGAACGTTTTTGCGATGAATTCGCGCGCTTCCTGCACGGCATCGTTGGAAACGCGCGTGGAGTCGGTGCGCATGTAGGTGATCAGGCCGGTGGGGCCTTCCTTGCCAAGCGGAATGCCTTCGTAAAGGCGCTGCGCCAGGGCCATCGTGCGCTTCACGCTGAAACGCAGTTTGCGCGCCGCCTCCTGCTGAAGCGTGGAGGTGATGAACGGCGGAACGGGATTCCGCCGCTTCTCCCGAACGACAACCGACTTGACGATGAACGTCGCATCGGAGAACTGTTCGATCAAAGCATCGGCGGCGGCCTGGTTCGGGATCTCGACCGTCTCGTCGTTGCGCTTGACGAGGCGCGCGCCCAGCAGCGGCGGTTTTTTCGCCGCGAGGTTTACGTCGATCGTCCAGTACTCTTGCTTTACGAACTGCCGGATCTCGCGTTCGCGCTCGACGATCAGGCGGACCGCAACAGTCTGCACACGCCCTGCCGAGAGGCCGCGCCGCACTTTGTCCCAAAGCAGCGGAGAAATCTTGTATCCCACCAAACGGTCGAGCACGCGCCGCGCCTGCTGAGCCTCCACCAGGTTCATATCCACGTCGCCGGGACGCTCAAACGCCTGGCGGATGGCCTTGGCCGTGATCTCGTTGAACATCACGCGGTAAACCGGCGGCCCGCCGTTCTTCCGCCCCTCGAGTTCTTCCTTGAGGTGATAGCAGATCGCTTCGCCTTCGCGGTCAGGGTCCGCCGCAAGGTAAATGGCTTCGGAATTCTTCGCCGCGCGTTTCAGTTCCTGCAGGAGCTTCTTCTTACCTTCGATGATGGTGTAGGTCGGCTGAAAACCGTTGTCGATGTCGACAGCCAGGTCCTTCTTAGGAAGGTCCTTCACGTGGCCGAGCGACGCCTTGACAACGAAACCCTTGCCCAGGTATCTCCCAATTGTTTTCGCCTTCGCCGGAGATTCGACGATGACTAAAGAATTCGCCATACAAAATTGATGTTCACCATCAGATGACCGGCGCCATTTGGAGACAAACCACAGTTGGCCGGTTCCGGAATGGGATTCTCACCACACTTTAGCAAAATTCTTTCCGGGAAGCTGCCGGACCACTCCGAGCAACTCCAGTTCAAAGAGGGCCGCGATGACTTCGGAAGACGAAACATCTTCGGCACGTTCCAGTAAATCGTCGATGTGCGTTGCGGTCTCAACCTTAAGAAGACCAAGAATTTTGCGTGCGATGGGACTCAGGTTTTCCCCGGTGTTCGACGCCTGCTGCTCCCCGCCGGTTTCGTCGCTGCCGCCAAAAAGGCGCCCCTGTTTGCGCTCGGCCAGCAGACGGCGCTCCTCGGCGGGCAGTTCCTCCACCACGTCGTTCCAGTCCTGGACAAGCTTGGCGCCTTGCTTTATCAACAGGTTGGGCCCCCAGCTCATTTTTGAGACTATGCTGCCGGGCACGGCAAACACTTCCCTGCCCTGATCCAGAGCCAGCCTTGCGGTGATTGCGGATCCGCTGTACTGCGCGCCCTCTGTAACCAGCACTCCCAGGCTGAGGCCGCTGATGATGCGGTTCCGGATCGGAAAATTCTGCGGGTACGCAGGAGCGCCCATCGGAAATTCGGAGATGATAAGGCCTCTGGAAGCGATCTCGGCGGCAAGCCTCCGGTTTTCCGAGGGGTAAACCACATCGACTCCGCAACCGAGAACGGCGATTGTGTCGCCTCCGGCGGCCAGGGCGCCGCGATGAGCCGCCGTGTCCACCCCGCGCGCCATTCCGCTCACGATCGTCAGGCCCGCGCGGGCCAGATCGCCGCTGAGCCGCTCTGTGACGTTCAGTCCGTAAGGCGTGGGACGCCGCGTCCCGACAATGCCCAGGCACAAGGAATTCAGCAGCTCCGTGCGGCCCCGGGCGAACAACACGATCGGAGGATCGAAGATCTCTCTCAGCCTTGCCGGGTAGCGCGGATCCGCCAGCGTCACCAAAACGGCTCCGGCTTGCAGCATTTTCTCCTGCTGCGCTGCGGCGTCTTCATACGAGCAGCCGCTGGCGATGCTCTGCGCCACGCTGCCTGCGATGCCGCTCGCTTCCAGTTCCGTTCGGGAAGCGCGCAGCACCTCCCGGGGCGTGCGGAATCTCGCCAGGAGCTTTCCGGCGGTCCGCGCTCCCAGGCCAGGAACCAGCGTCAGGGCAAGCCAGTCGAGTTCTTCTTCACGGGTGAGCGTCGAGACGGTCATGGTGTTTACAGACTACGTGCGCTTTGCAAAAAAGGATTCTCACGCAACTTCGGGATTATCCGCTCCGCCCCCGGAAGCCGGAATGCCGCTCCGCGGTTGCCGGCGTAGCCTGCTTCCGAATCCAGTTGCTATCCTGGGAGTTATACCCTTGAAAGTAGGTTTCGTAAGTCTGGGGTGTCCCAAAAACCTGGTGGACACCGAAGTCATGATGGGACAACTGGCCGCGCGCGGCCATGAACTGACGTCCCGCCCCGAGGACGCCGAAGCGCTCGTCGTCAACACGTGCAGCTTCATCAACCCCGCCAAGCAGGAATCGGTGGACACGATTCTCGAAATGGCGGGCTACAAGAAATCCGGCGGCCTGAAGAGGCTCATTGTGGCGGGATGCCTGGTGGAGCGTTTCCGCGAAGAGATCCGGCGCAACATTCCGGAAGTGGACGCCGTCATCGGCACGAACGAGCTCGACGAGATCGTGGCGGCGTGCGAGGGCACGTTGGATGGCGCGCGCCCGCACGCCCCGTACCTTTATCACGATCTCACGCCGCGCGTGCTGTCCACGCCGAAGCATTTCGCCTACATCAAGATCGCCGAAGGCTGCGACCATCCGTGCAGCTTTTGCGTCATCCCGCAGTTCCGCGGAGCGTTCCGCAGCCGGCGGCCCGAATCCGTGGTCGCGGAAGCCAGGCGGCTGTTCGAGGCGGGCGTGCGGGAGATCAACCTCGTGGGGCAGGACACGACCTGCTATGGCGAGGACCTCGGGATCCGCGACGGCCTCGCGCTGCTGCTTGAGGATCTGGCGCGCATCGAAACGCCCCAGGAGAAATGGATCCGCTTCCTTTACGCCTACCCGAACAAAGTGACGGGAAGACTGCTGGAGACAATGGCAGCCTGGCCCGCGCTGGTGAAGTACATCGACGTCCCGCTGCAACACGCCAGCGCGCGGGTGTTGAAGCGGATGAAGCGCGGCGGGAACGGCGACGCGTTCCTGAAGCTCATTGAGAAGATCCGGCGGACGGTCCCCGGTGTCGCCATTCGCACCAGCATGATCGTCGGGTTCCCGGGCGAGACGGCGGCGGACTTCGAAGAACTGTGCCAGTTCGTTCAAGCCGCGCAGTTCGACCGGTTGGGCGTCTTCTCGTACTCCGACGAGGAGACCAGCCAGAGTTACCACCTCGATGGGAAGGTGGACGGCCGCACGATCTACAACCGGAAGCGCCGGCTGATGTCCATCCAGCGAAAGATCTCGCGCGCCCGCAACCGGGCCCTCGTCGGGCGAACGGTCCGGGTTCTCGTCGAAGGCCCGTCGGCGGAAACCGAGCTGCTCTGGCAGGCGCGCACCGCGGCGCAAGCGCCGGAAATCGACGGCATATGCCTGATCAACGACGTGGAAGGGCGTGCTCCGCGGCCCGGTGAAATGCGCGAGTTGCGCGTCACCGAAGCGCACGATTACGATCTTGTGGGCACGCTTTTGGAACCCACCGAGAGCGCGCCGGCTTACACGCCGAATCCATTTGTGATCTTATGAAGTGTCCGATCTGCAAAAAGGAAGTGGCGCCGGGCGGCCCTTACGTGCCGTTCTGCAGCGACCGCTGCCGGCTGATCGATCTTGGCAATTGGGCCTCGGAGAAGTACCGCATCTCGACTCCCCTGCGGCCCGAATCGGAAATAGAAAAGGAAGAAGAAGACGAGCACGGTGAGTACTGACGCGCGCCCCACTCTGGCCATCGCTCTGGCCACGTGGTTCGGTTGTGGGTTCTCGCCGGCCGCGCCGGGCACGGCAGGCTCGCTGGGGGCCCTGCTCCCCGCGGTGCTGCTGGCCGAGTACGCCGGGTGGCGCCCGCTTCATTTCGGAGCGCTGGCGCTGATCTTTCTCGTCCCGAGCATCTGGGCGGCGGGGCGCGCCTCGCGGCACTATGGCGTGAAAGATCCGCGGCAGGTGGTGATCGACGAAGTGGTGGGCCAGTGGATCGCCATTGCCGGCGCCACGGCGCTGAACTGGAAAAGCTGGCTGGCTGCCTTCCTGCTTTTCCGTATCATGGATATCTGGAAGCCCGCGCCGGTACGGCAAGCGGAGGCCTTTCCCGGCGGAGCCGGGATTGTGGCCGACGACGTCGTGGCGGGCCTTTACGGTGCGCTTGTGTTATTTACGGCGGGGTGCTTCAATCTGTATTAAACATTCAGTTTTGAACATTATGGCAATTCGCAAGGATGGGGGGAGCAAACCCCAGATTTCGCTGGTTAGCCCGGCGGCGGCAATCGCCGGGGGCGAACTTCAGATTCGGGGTAAGGGTTTTGTGAAGGCCGACCGGCCGCGAGTGACCCTGGGCAACGTGGAAGCGCCGGTCATCATCGGTTCGGATTCCTTCATCATTGCCCGGGTGCCGGAGGGGGCGTCCGTCGGCGAGTTGATCATCCGGAACGGCGAGCAGGCCAGTTCCCCATACATCTGCGAGTTGGGAATTCAGATCGCCGACGGCGTTCACCCGGTGACCAATCCGGCGGTGGACGCCCAGGGCAACATCTTCACCACTTTCAGCGGCACGCGGGGGCAGAAAACGCCGGTTTCCATTTACAAGCTCGACCTCAACTACAACCTGAAGCCGTTCCTCTCCGACGTGATGAACGCCACCGCCGTGGCTTTCGACCGCGAGGGGCTGCTCTACATTTCCAGCCGCTACGACGGAGTGGTCTACCAGGCCACGCCGTCCGGCAACATGTCCGTGTACGTGGAGGGTATGGGAGTGGCTACCGGCCTGGCGTTCGACGACGAGGAAAACCTGTACGTCGGCGACCGCCAGGGCACGATATTCAAAATCAGCCGCTCGCGGCAGATCTACGTCTTCGCCACCCTGGAGCCGTCCATGGCGGCGTACCACATGGCGTTCGGCCCCGAGGGCTACTTATACGTAACCGGTCCGACGACTTCGAGTTACGACGTAGTGCACCGCATCTCGCCCGCCGGCGAGGTCGAGGTGTTCTACCGCGGGCTCGGACGGCCACAAGGGCTGGCGTTCGACGCCGAGGGCCGCCTGTACGTGGCGGCGTCGATAGGCGGGCGCCGGGGCGTGGTCCGGATCGGAGTCGAGGACCGCAAACCCGAACTGTTCCTCTCCGGCCCGAACATTGTGGGGATCGCCTTCACTCCGTCCCGCGCGATGATCGTGGCCACCAACAGCGCGCTCTACCGGGTCGATGTCGGCATCAAGGGCCGGCCGCTGCCGTAAATGAACGCCGAAATCATCGCCGTAGGGTCCGAACTGTTGACCCCGCGGCGCATAGACACAAATTCCCTCTGGCTCACCGACCAGTTGAATCTGCTCGGAGTGGAAGTGACCGCCAAGACGATCGTCGGCGACGACCGCGAGCGGCTGGCGGCCGCTTTCCTGACCGCCAGGGGGCGGGCCAACATCATCATATTGACGGGCGGCTTGGGGCCTACCGAGGATGATGTGACCCGCGACGCCGTCGCTGCCGCTCTCGGCCGCAAACAGCACTTCAGGCAGGATCTCTGCGACGCCATCGAGGCGCGTTTCCGCCGCCGGGGCCGGGTGATGCCGGAGATCAACAAACGGCAGGCGTTTGTGATCGACGGCGCGGAGGCGCTGCCCAATTCGAACGGGACGGCGCCAGGCCAGTGGATCGAGGAGAACGGGCACGCCATCATGCTTCTGCCCGGACCGCCGGCCGAGATGCGGCCCATGTTTACGGACCACTGCCGGCCGCGGCTCCAGCGGCTGCTCCCGGAGCAGGTAATCCGGGTCCGCGCCTACCGCATCGCCTTGTTGCCCGAGTCCGAAGTGGACCAGCTCGTCGCGCCCATTTACACGAAGTACGCCAATCCGGCGACTACGATTCTGGCCGCGGCGGGAGACATTCAATTGCACCTGCGGGCGCGGTGCCCAACGGAAGCCGAAGCCGAACGCCTGCTGGACGAGGTCGGCTCGCAGATCGAAGCGATTCTCGGCGACCGCATCTATTCGAAGAACCTGGACCCCCTGGAGGTGGTCGTGGGCGCCGCGCTGCGCGCGCGCTCGCAGACGCTCAGCGTGGCGGAGAGCTGCACCGGCGGATTGCTGGCGAAACGGATTACGTCCGTGGCGGGCAGTTCCGAGTATTTTCTGGGCGGCTTTCTGACCTACACGGACCGCATAAAGAACAGGCTGCTGGGCGTCCCGGAGGAAGTCCTGCGCGAGAACACCGCCGTCAGCCAGCCAGTCGCAGAGGCCATGGCCCGGGGTGCTCGGGAGCGGACGGGCTCCGATTGGGCGCTTTCGATCACCGGAGTGGCCGGGCCGGGCGGCGGGACGGAAGCGGCGCCGGTGGGCACCATCATAGCCGGCATCGCAGGCCCAACGGGATGCCGCTCGCAGCGGGCGGTGTTCGTGGGAGACCGCGAGCAGATCCGGACGCTGGCGACTCAACTGGCCCTGGACATGCTTCGGAGAGAACTCAATCGGCAGTGACGCGGGCCGGGCCCGCAAGATGCCTCCGTCCTTCCCCCACCCTCTATTCCCTCTGATTTTTAAGGTTTTGGATGCCCTTCCCCGCGCCGGCCGCAGCGATCCGGGATCGCAGCGCGTCCGGGGGCGAAAAGTTTCCCACCAGAGTAAGTGAATCCGCTTTCTCCGTAGTTCATCAAACAGTCAACCGGGGATGGCGAATTTCCGGCGGAGCCTATTGTTTGATCGCGAATTTGGGCTTAGAATTCCAACTACCCTTGGGCTGGCAACTGGAGCATGGCGGCCGTGGAGGCCGGCGCCGGTCAAAGGGGAAATAGTGCTACATTAATGACAGTTAAGCGACTTGGGTGAGAGCTGATGAAATTTCCACGGATTTCGGCGATCGGGGTCGTGCTCGTGTCGTGTCTCGTTGCCCAGGATACCCAAATCCAGGTGCAACAGATGGAACAGAGGGGCGATGCCGTCACGGTGCGCCAGTTGCTCCAGCGCGCCGCCCGCAACGCTCCCGACGACCCGTCAGCACTGCTTAACTACGCGGAATTTTTGGACCGCTACAATGACCCGGAGACGCGCGCCAACTACGAGAAGGCGCTTGCTCTATTAAACGGCCCGGCGAACGCCGCCAGGCGCGCTGCCGTCGCCCGCCGGCTCGTGCTGCTGGATCTCATCGAGGGCGAGCGGGAGGCCGCGGCAAGGCACCTGAAAATTTACCATGAGGCCGGGGGCAAGGATTTCGCCGCCGGACTGCCCGCGCCCCGTTCCGAACGCCGCAGCGAGGTAGGGACAATCACGATTCCAGGCCCGCTGCGTTCGTTCGCGCGCATGGCCGCCGTGTCGGCGGACGTGACCGGGGCGGACCTCATGCCGGCCCTGGCCCGGAACGTCATAACTAACGGATACCAGGCCACTTCCGGGTCGGATTCGCTCGAGCCCACCGAGTACATGAAGTTGATCCAGCGGTATCTGTCGCAGGCCAGAGAACTCGAGAAGCTGGCTGGCGAGCAGAAGACGATCCGGATCGACGCCTGCGAATCTCCCCAGACCGGCGAACTGCTTCGCATCCTCGGATACCGGATGCGGGGCGGTTGCGGCAGCGATCTGGTGCTGGAAACCGTGAACGCCACGCGGGCGTTCCTCACTATCGACTCGGGTTTTCCGCTCGCTGAGCTGGAACAGGCGCTCCGCACAAACCGGCCGTTCACCTACGAGTACAGTCCAACGGTGGTCGACGTGCTGTACGGCCCAGATTACTGGCTGACTCAAAGAGAAAGGGAGAGCGGCGAATTCATCGATATCTTTCTCTCCGACCCGAACCTGTGCCGGTTCTATGTGGCCATGGCGAAACTCGATCCGGAAACGGCGGCGGAGTTGAAAAACAAGGTGCCGGCGCAGCGTTTGCGGGCGTTCGCGCACGTGCTGGATTTCTACGGCGGCATGTTCCAGATCCGCGGGGGCAAGGCGGTCGTGCCGGGAGGGGCGCGGTCGGCGGCGGCCTGGGCGGATCTCGTTGGGAAGTCGCCCGACGACGGCGCCGAGTTCTTCGAGCGCCTGATCTCGCGCGACGACGGGTGGATGGCGAGCTACTTCGACGCTCTGGCGCGCATCAGCGGGCCAGTGCAGGACTACCTCACCGAGCCGAACCGCATGAAGCGGTTCTATGCGGCGATTCGCGGGAGAGTCACCAGCCCCGGGCCGGCGCGCCCGGTCTTCCGGTCGAACACGGACATGATGCTGCTGACCACCCGCCTGCGGCTCGGTCCCGACGGCCGCCCGCACGTTCCCGGAGACCTCGAGGTCTGGAAGACGTACTTCGCGAAAGCGGAGGGCAAGTGGGACTCCCGGCTTTCCCGCGCCGCGCCGCGCTGGAAGGAGCCGGACGATCTCCTCGAGGCGCTCTTCGCTCTGTGCCGCAAGTCGGTGGAAAACGAGCCGCTGAAGGTCTTTCTCGCGCTGAGCGATCTCGACCGCCGGCGTACCACGCCGTTGAAGGCCGCCACGGTGAGCCGCCTGGCGTTTGGTTACCGGCATTTCGGCGCACAGTATCCGGTATTCACCGAAACGCCCAACGTCAGCGACGAGACCATCATTCGCTTTCTGGATACTGCACAGGCGATCAACCGGATCGGCAACATGGAACTGCGCGCCGATACGGCGGGAACGATGCAGGCGCTCACCGGGCTGTGGCAGATTTTCTGCCGGCAACAATCCATCCCGGCTTCGCACGCGGACTGGGCGCTGGCCTCGATTCTGCACGGATTCGCCGAGGTGCGCGACAAGCAGGACCTGTTCGACGCGGGGCGGTCGGGCATCAGGGTGCTGCTGAAAGCCACCGGAGCGCCGGAAACGGCGACGCCGCAGGAGCGCATCGTAGACCTGCTGGCGGGCACGGTGAGCACGGACGATTCGGAGTCGCAGAACTACAAAGTGCAGGAGATGATTCGCATCTTCGAAGCACAGCGGCTCGTTTCGCTCAACGTGCTGTTCGGGATCGCGGATAACCTGGAACGCATTCCGCAGGGGGAGAATCTGAACACGGCGCTGGTGAACCGGCTGGCGTCGCGGCTA
Organism: Acidobacteriota bacterium; assembly: GCA_029776225.1. Lineage (GTDB taxonomy): Bacteria > Acidobacteriota > Terriglobia > Bryobacterales > Bryobacteraceae > Fen-330. The sequence goes on from JAKOTR010000018.1 coordinate 39,205, forward strand.
TCGGAAATCCAGTCGCCGCGCAGCGGCCTTTCCACCCTGGAAAGGAACGCATATTCTTTCGGCTACTGGGCCGAACGCCACCTGGAAAACCAGCGGAAACTCAACATACGAGCCCGGATCGAGCGGGCGGGGAGAGACGCCGAGAGGCTCAGGGCAATCCGCGGCGAACTGGCGCCGCTGCTTCGGGACACGCTGGTCGGATTCAACTACATGCATTACGCGCCGCCCGGAGCGCAGCTCCTGCTGACCAACCCGGCGTTTGTCCGCACCCACGATTTCCTCGGCTATCACGGCGCGCTGCAGACCTGGAAGAACACCGAGGTGGCCGGCAGCGGGTGGCCAAGCAGCGCCGGGGGCCGGCTGGTGGGATCGCTTTCCTCGCTGCCGTACGCGCTTGCGGAAGCCGAGCAGAACTTCATAGTTCCGGCACGCGAGCAGGCACTGATTTGGGCGGATCTGGTTCCGCAGATGATCCTGACCGCCACCATTCCGCGCTGGTGGAACGTGACTCCCGAGCAGATGCACTGGGTGGGACTCCACATGCGGTATGCCGAGACGGTGATGGCCGAGGCGGCGCTCGATGCGGAGCGGAGAGCGGCGGTGATTTCGGTGATCGAGCAGCAGGCTGCGCCGGCGCGCGCCCGCAGGGTGGCGGACCTGCTCGAGCAGGGCGAGGTCCGGTCCGCGCTCGATTCCGTGACGCCGGCTGAAATGTTCCTGCTCGCGCAGCGGCTTTTGCCCAACGAGAAGAACCCGGCCGCGTTTCCCGTGAGCGAATTGAGGCGGCTCCAGGAGCAATATCCCGATCGCGTCAACTATGCGGCGATTTCCCGGGCGTTCGGCACACCCAAGCCCACACTGACGAACTCCTACCAGCCCGAGCTCCTGCACCTCCGCACCTTCCCAACGCTCATGGGCTTCTCGAGCCGGATTCTTGCCGAGAGCTGGGAATCGACGCTGCTTTACTGGGCTGCCCTGGCCGACGAAGTGCACGTTTCTCCGTCGCAGTTGAACGTGCTCATCCCCGAGTGGACCCAGCAGACCATCGAGAAAATATTCGCTACGCATCTGGAGGACTGGCCCGCGGTGTTGCGCTCGCTGCGCCGCGTGGGCGAGGACGTCAGGTTGAAACTTCGCATCCGGATGGAAGATCAGAACGCATCTTTGCAGCAACTAATCAGTCAGTAGGAAGCGGAGGAATAGGTGAACCGATACTTAGCCTTGTTTCTCGCGATCGCTGGATTAACCAGCCTCGGCGCGCAGGAGAGGCCGGGCACGGTCTTCAGGGTCAAAGTGGACATGGTGGTGCTCAGCTTCACTGTGACCGACAACAAGGGGCGCTACATCACGGGGCTCAAACCCTCCGATTTCCGCATCCTTGAAGACGGGATCCCGCAGAAGATCGATACGTTTATCGAGGGCAGCAAGCCTCCCCTGCAGGTGCTGGCGGACGGCTCGACGCGGCCGTTGATCACCGAGCCGGGCAAGACTCGCCAGGAAGGAGCGCAACCGGGCCTGGAGAGTCACACCGACGCGCTGGTAGGCACGAACGTGTTCGTGCTGTTTGACACCAGCAACTACATGTACCGGGGATTCGTCTACGCCTCCGACGCCATCGCCGATTTCGTCCGCGGCCTGGACCGCGCCGACTCGGTGGCGGTGTACACGTTCAGCCGCAATCTCTCGCGAGTCGCGCCGCTCACACAGGACCGCAACGAGGCCATTGTCGGGCTGCGCAAGGCGGTGGCGGGCGACGACGCTGCGCTGTACAACACGCTGCTGCTCACGCTGCGCGACGCGGCCAAGGTGCCAGGCCGGAAAGTGATCATCGTGTTCTCAAACGGCCCCGACAACGCGAGCATGGTGGCGCCGGACGACGTGCGCGCGGTCGCCGAGGACGAAGGCATCCCGATCTACGTGATCTCGACGAGCGAGGTCAACAAAGATCCCATGTCGGCCAGTGTCTTCAAGCGGATCACGCAGCGCACCGGCGGGCAGGCCTACTTCGCCAAGAGCTGGCAGAAGCAGGTTGAGGCTTTCGAGGCCATCCGCGAGGCTCTTGGAAACTCCTACACCGTCACCTACTATCCGGCGCCGAATCCGAACGAGGGATACCGCAAAATCACGGTTGAAATCCCCTCGGACGTCGGCAAGAAGTACCGCATCCGAGCGCGTCCGGGATACCGGCCGCGAGGCGGGTTTTAGTCCGCGGGTTCCGCCCCGGCTGCCAGCCTTCCGCAACCCGCAGGGGCTACCTCCGCCGCAAACCGCAAGAATTACAATTGTGAAAAGTCGATGATCCGCATTGACCCCGAGCCTTGGGCCGCCATGCTCGGGCATGCCTGCGCCGCCTATCCCACCGAGTGCTGCGGCGCCATGCTTGGCAGCAAGAAGGACGGCGTGAAGCACGTCACCCTGGCCGTCCCGCTCCCGAACGCCTTCGACGGTCCCCGGGAACGCCGCTACGAGGTGCGTCCTGAAGACCTCCTCGCGGCCACCCGGGAGGCGCGCGCCCGCGGCCTCGAGCTCATCGGCATCTACCACTCCCATCCCGACCACGACGCCAGCTTTTCCGATCTCGATCTTCGGAACTCCTGCCCCTGGTACTCCTTCCTCGTGCTCTCGATCCGGAACGGCGAGTTCGATCACGCCTGCTGCTGGCTGCCCGACGCCGCCCAGACCGCCGCCGAACGCGAGGAACTCCTCATTCCCGGTTGATCCGGCTCGGAAATTCGGCCCGTAGAATCTGGCACAATAGCCTTAAGCAGCCTGACTGTTTGACGCTCCCTCTATGGTCCGTTAAACTTTAGGTTTCGACTCCATCGGGAGTTCTCCGTCAGGATGGATTCCGGCAATCCCAGGCTGCGCAACGCAGTGGTGTGGTTAATTCCAGCTCTATAAAGGAGGAACAGAGTGGCAGACGCACGCAAGTACATATTCACGTCCGAATCGGTCACCGAAGGGCACCCCGACAAGATCGCCGACCAGGTCTCGGATGCCGTTTTGGATGCGGTGATCGGAAGCGACCCTGCGGGCCGCGTGGCCTGCGAGGTCCTGGTCACCACCGGCCTGTGCGTTGTGGCCGGCGAGATCTCCACCAAACCGGAGTGCTTGCCGGATATCCAGAAGATCGCGCGCGAAACCATCGCCGGAATCGGCTATAACGACGCCGCCTACGGTTTCGACAGCAAGACCTGCGCCGTCATCAATACCATGCAGCGCCAGTCCGGTGACATCGCCATGGGCGTGGATACCGGCGGCGCGGGCGACCAGGGCCTGATGTTCGGCTACGCCTGCGACGAGACTCCCGAGCTGATGCCGCTGCCCATCATGATGGCGCACAAGCTTGTCCAGCGCCTCAGCGAAGTTCGCCGCGCGGGCATCCTCAAGTTCCTCCGCCCGGACGGCAAGAGCCAGGTCAGCGTCGAATACGTCAACGGCAAGCCCGCCCGCATCGACGCCGTCGTGGTCTCCACGCAGCATGACGACATTCCCATCGAGCAGGTGCGCGCCGGAGTCCGCGAGCACATCATCGACGCCGTCATCCCCGCCAACATGGTTGACGCCAACACCAAGTACCACATCAATCCCACCGGGCGCTTCGTGATCGGCGGGCCTCACGGCGACACCGGCCTCACCGGCCGCAAGATCATCGTGGACACCTACGGCGGCATGGGCCGCCACGGCGGCGGCTGCTTCTCGGGCAAGGACCCGACGAAGGTGGACCGCTCGGCCTGCTACATGGCCCGCTACATAGCGAAGAACGTCGTCGCCGCGGGGCTTGCCTCCCGCTGCGAAGTGCAGCTTGCTTATGCCATCGGCGTCGCCGAGCCGGTTTCGGTTTCCGTCGATACGTTCGGGACCGGAGCCATCGACGAAGCCCGCATTGTCGAACTCATCCGTGCTCATTTCCCTCTGACCCCGAAAGGGATGATCGATCATCTGAAACTCCGTCGGCCTATTTACAAGCAGACGGCGGCCTTCGGCCACTTCGGCCGCACCGGGGAAGGCTTCACCTGGGAACTGACAGACAAGGCCGACATTCTGAAGCAGGAAGCCCGGCTGGCGGCTTCCGTCCGCTAGAGGGGGTATAAGGAGCGTTATGCCAGAGAATCCGCAGGCTCTCGTTGCTTGTGACGTGAAAGATCTTTCGCTCGCCGATCTGGGCAAGCGCCGCACCGAGTGGGCCTTTCAGTCCATGCCGGTGCTTCAGACCATCCGCAAGCAGTTCATCAAGTCGCAGCCGCTGGCCGGCATCCGCATCGCCGCATGTCTGCACGTCACCACTGAAACCGCCAACCTCATGATTACTCTGAGGGATGGCGGCGCCAGCCCGGTGCTGTGCGCGTCCAACCCGCTGTCTACGCAGGATGACGTCGCCGCCACCCTGGTCCGCGACTACAACATCCCGGTGTACGCGATTAAGGGCGAGTCCAACGAAGTTTATTACCAGCACATCATGGCCGCCATCGACCACAAGCCGCACATCACCATGGACGATGGCTGCGACCTGGTGACGGTCCTGCACACCAAGAGGCAGGACGTTCTCGACGGCGTGATCGGCGGCACCGAAGAGACCACCACCGGCGTCATCCGCCTGCGCGCCATGTCGAAGGAAGGCGTGCTGCGCTACCCGGTCATCGCCATCAACGACGCGATGACCAAGCACCTGTTCGACAACCGCTACGGCACCGGCCAGAGCACGGTGGATGGAATCATTCGCGCCACCAACATCCTGATCGCCGGGTTGAACGTCGTCGTGGCCGGCTACGGCTGGTGCGGCCGCGGCGTCGCGATGCGCGCTCGCGGGATGGGCGCCAACGTCATCGTCACCGAAGTGGATCCCATTAAGGCCATCGAGGCCTTGATGGACGGGTTCCGCGTCATGTCGATGGCCGAAGCGGCCGCCATCGGCGACATTTTCGTCACTCTCACCGGCAACAAGAACGTCATCGCCAAGGAGCATTTCGAAAAGCTGAAGAGCGGCGCGATTCTGGCCAACTCCGGCCACTTCAACGTCGAAATCGATTTGGACACACTGGCGAAGATGGCCACCAGCCGGCGCCAGGTCCGCGACTTCGTCGAAGAGTTCGCGCTGCGCGACGGCCGTCGCATCTACGTGCTCGGCGAAGGCCGCCTCATCAACCTGGCCGCGGCCGAAGGCCACCCCGCCTCGGTGATGGACATGAGCTTCGCCAATCAGGCGCAGGCCGTCGAGTATCTCGTGAAGAATCACAGCTCGCTGGAGAAGCGTGTGTACCCCGTGCCGGAGGAGCTGGATCGCAAAGTGGCCCGCATGAAACTCGAATCCATGGGGGTCAAGATCGACCGGCTCACGCCCGAGCAGGAACACTATCTGGCGAGCTGGTCTGAAGGAACGTAGGGGCCGCGGCATTGCCCGGCCCGTTGACCGGAGAAAATGTCTGATTCGCAGAGCATAAGACGCACCCTGGAGCTGACCATTCCCGCGCCGGAGGTCGAAGAGGAAACCGAGCGCGTAGTGGAATCGATCCGCAAGCGGGTCCAGCTCCCCGGATTTCGCCCTGGTAAGGTGCCGGCGGGCATTGTCCGCCGGCGCTACCAGGAGGAGATCCGCCACGACGTACTGGAAAGGCTTATCCCCAAGTACCTCTTCAAGCGCACCGAGGAAGAAGGGCTGAATGTTGTCGGCACCCCGAACGTAACCGACGTGCACTTCTCCCCCGGAGAGCCGCTCCGCTTCAAGGCAGAATTCGAAGTCGCTCCCGAGATTGAGCTGAAGCAGTACAAGGACCTGCCGGTCCCCTACCAGGATCCGGAGGTTTCCGAAGCGGACATCGATCAGCGTATCGAGGAGTTGCGCGAGCAGAAGGCCGAGTACGTCAACGTCGACCCCCGTCCGATTGCCGCGGGCGACCATGCCGTAGTCGCGCTGGAGAGCGTTTCCGGCATCACCGGCCCGCCGATCAAGCAGGACGAGCTGACGCTTCACATCGGCGGCGAGGACACGCTGCCCGGCTTCAGCGAAGCCCTCACCGGCCTCTCACCCGGCGACGAGAAGGAATTCGATGTCACCTACCCGGAGGACTACGCGCAGCCGCGGCTGGCTGGCAAGACCGTGCGCTTCCGCGCCCGCGTGAAGGGCATCCGCCGCAAGGAATTGCCCGAGGTCAACGACGAGTTCGCCCGTGACCTGGGCGACTACCAGAATCTGGACGAGCTGCGCGAAGCGGTCCGCAAGGCCATTTTCGCCGAACGGCAGTACGTTGCCCAGGAAGAGGCGAAGAACAAGCTCGTCGACGCGCTGGTGGACGCGCACGACTTCCCCGTGCCGGAAGCCTACATCGAGCGGCAGATCGAGGCCCAGGTCGAGCGGCGCCTGCAATTGCTGGCGGCAGAAGGCGTCGATCCGCGCTCCATCAAACTGGACTGGCAAAAGCTCAAGGAGTCCCAGCGCGACAAGGCCGTCCGCGAAGTGAAGGCCTCGCTGCTGCTCCATAAGATAGCCGACACCGAAGACATCCACGCCACCCAGGACGAAGTGGACCGCGAAGTCCAGCGCCTGGCCCGCCAGACCCGCGAGCCCGTGGCCGCCGTCCGCATGCGCCTGGAAAAGGAAGGCGCCCTCGGCCGCATCGCCGCGCGCATCCGGACCGAAAAGACCCTCAGCTTCCTGTTCGACCACGCCCGCAAGACGGCGGAGTGAACGGCGGTTTTTGCCTAGCTGCCGGCGGCGGCTTGCCGCGCACCCAGCAGCATGCCGGCGAACCGCTTCGCGATAACGGGCCAAGCCAGCTCGGCAGTTACCTGTGCCTGCCGCGCGCTGAAACAGGCGAGCTCCTGGGGATTTCGCACCAGTCTCAGAATTGCATTGGCGAGCGCCACCGCGTCGCCGGCGGGGAAGCGGTGTACGCAGTCGCGGAACTCGTCGAAAATCGCCAGGTCCGAGCATAGCACCGGCGTCAGCGAGGCGATTGGCAGGCGTGCGGCCCCGCTTGCGGACTCGGTCGAGTACGTATAAGGCAGTACGACGAGGTCGGTCGAAGCCAGTTCCTCCAGCACGGAGCGCTCATCGAGGAACTCGGTGATAACCGAGACAGCGCCGCCCAGTTCCTTTTCGGCGATTAGTTCCAGGCATTCGGCCGCATACTTTCTGGATTCCGGAATGGGATAGAGCGCATTGATCAGCTTGAGGTGCAACAGGGGATTGACCCGGCGCGCCAGCGCGATCGCATTCACCAAATGGTGGATTCCTTTAGGCGGCAGAAAGAATCCGAAGCAACCCACTACGAACGTTCCGGTGCCCCGCCTTCGCCCGGCGCGCAGTGCTTCCCTGCCGGCGGGGGGCGCTGGGATTCCGTGCGGCAGCCACACTGCATTGCGCGCCACGCCAGACTCCCGGATGCGCTCCACTTCCTCACGGCGGTGGCAGATGCAGAAATCGCTCGCCCAAAGCGCCGGCTTCATCTGGAGCAGATTCTTGTGCGCCGTGGCGTGCATCGTAACGGCGGTCGTGATGCCATGCCGCCTCAGTGTCTCGGTCAGCCGCCGTAGACGCGGCGGAGAGAAAAACCCGAAGTTGAACTGCACGGACACGGCTTCAACCCCGCTGTTCAGAATCGCCGCGAGCAGCGTGTCCAGGTTGCCATCGGCATCGCCCTCCTGGGTCCAGCAGCGGACTACGTAATCCTCATCCGGGCGGACGGTCTCGGCGGCCTCGCTGGCGAAGATCACCGGCTGGCAGTCTTCGGGAAGGCTGCCGGCGAGGTAGCGCGTATACTCAGCGATCCCACATCGGGTATTCCAGGAAGTCACAAACCCGATGCGGCGCGCTTTGTTGGAACTCACCAAGGCTTGGCTGAGGGCACGCAACGGCCGCTCGCGGTTCTCGAGCGCCTGGCAGCAAGCCGCCCAGTGCCGCTCGGCGGTTTGGCGCCACGTGAAGCGCTGGCTCACGAACTCTTTCGCCAGCGCCGTTCTACGCCGCAGTTCCGCGCCGGAGGCCTGGTACACAGCCCGCATCTGGGCCCGCAGTGAGTCCAGCACTGGCTCGGCCCAGTATGACTCGCCTTCTGTCAAATGAGTGCGGGCAGGTTCCAGCCGGTACTCCACCGGCCAGCAGCTACCCTCCGGACAGATATCGGCCTGCCCGCTGTAGACCGTCGCGATTACCGGGCAGCCGGTCAACATGGCCTCCGCCACAGGCAATCCGAAGCCCTCGCCGCGGCTGGCTGAAACGAGAGCGCCCGACTGCTCGTACAGCCAGCGCATTTCATCCAGCTCCAAAGGGCGGAACACGACCTCGATGGGCGCGTGAGACGGCCACCGGCTGTCTGCTTCATCAACAATTTCCCGAATGCGGTTGTGCGGATTCTCGAAGGTTTTCACGATCAGGCGCACGTCGTCGCGCCGGGTGAACTCCTCGCAAAAGGCCCTGATCAGAACCTCGGGCGCTTTGCGCGGAAAGCAGGAAGAGACATTCAGGAAAACGAACCCGCTGGTATCGAGACCGGCTCGCCGCGGGGCGCGCTCGAGAATGTGATCGGCGCCCAGCCCGACCACCGCGATCGGCGCCCGAACCCCGCTGTTCTGCAATACATCCCGCACATAGCCGGACATGACCGTGACGAGATCCAGACCGCGATTGAACTCCTCGACGTACCGCAAGGGAAACCCGGACTCCTCCCATCCGTAGCAGTGCATGGCGCGCAGTTTACCGGCGAAGCGGTCGGTGTACGGCGGGTAGATATAGCGGGAGTGGACATCGGCCGGTTGCCGCGGCAACGTATCCACGAACAAGGGAGCCAGATCGGGATTGTCGCGCAGAAACGCGTCCGAAGGAGGATACGGCGTGGTGTTGTCACGCTGGTGGAGCTTCAAGGAGACATTTAGCGCCAAAAGGCCTTTTGCCAGCCGCCGGTTCACAATCGCCAGGCTGTAGTCTGATTCAAATGGTCCTTCCAACAGGATCTCGCGCATGTGGTCTAGTTCCGTTGAAAAGCTCCGAGTGATTCCAGCCGGGCCCGATAGCGGCTCCAAAGCGCGGTTGCGCTGTACTTGCGAGCCATCAATTCTTTTCCCTGCCGCCCCAGGCGTAGCCCCTTCTCCGGATTCAGATACAGTTCGCGCATCCGCGCGGCAGCGGCCTCAGGGTCTGGGTCCGCCCACTCGTAGCGGCGATCGGGATCCATGTACGGATAAGCCCCCGGCGGCACCGGCACCAGCTTGTAGTCTACAAGCAGCGCTGTTTCCGGGGTGCAGAAATCCGTCACTCCGGAGTAAGCGGTCACGATGACC
>JAKOTR010000021.1 GCA_029776225.1 Acidobacteriota bacterium
AAGGTCATGGCTTCGTTATATTTGGCCAGCGTCTTCTCAAGGTTGACGATATGAATCTTGCTGCGGGCGCCAAAAATATAGGGCGCCATCTTGGGGTTCCAGAATCTCGTCTGGTGGCCGAAGTGAACACCGGCCTCAAGCATCTGTCGCATGGTTGTGGACATTCTTACTCTCACTCTCATCAGGGTTAGACCACCATCCGCCCACCTACAGCCCGCCTTCTCTTTCTGGCAGGCACCCTTGAACAGGCGAATGTGCGTGATAGGATGCACTTCGACAGCACACCCCGCGCGCCACGAAGGCGCGCTTTCCAATCTTGCTCGCGCAGGCCAGCAAAAGCCGGCGATAGTACCACCAAGCACCACAGAATTTCAATTCCGACCTGTCCCGCGTATTCCACCCAGCATGTTTCCGCGCCAACGAGGAACCTGGAGCAGAGCCGCTGCACTGGCCGCGCGTCGCAGGGCGAGCAGGCGCCGATACGTTCCGGCCATCGAGGGGTGGGGGAAAGAGAAGCTGGACGGGCGACGGAAGTCTCCGAAGACAGCTTGCGACGGCCGCGAAGTCGAACGAGAAAGATAGTTTCGCCTTCACAACGCTTGCCGGTGAACTAATATGAACCGGGAGAGGGGGGGAAAACCATGCTTCATCGCCTATGGAAGCACCTGAAGGTCGCTCGGCGTTTGAATCTTGGACCGGCTTCAGTCGTTTTTCGCTTCGAACGGGCCGTTCGGCTCAGGACGGCGCCCCGTAATCTCCCGGTACTTGAGAATCAGGCGCCGGTTACCGAGGTGGCGCACGCGCGAGCGGACACTTTGGGCGCCGAGAGGGGTTCTGTATCCCAACCCGTTTCCGCAAAGCCCGAACGGGAGACGGCACTGATCGTGGGCGCTGGTCCGGGGTTGGGCGAATCACTCGCGAGGCGACTCGCCAGCGAAGGAATCAACATTGCACTGGCCTCCAGAGACGGGCTGCGTCTTGAGCGGCTGGCCGGGGAACTGCGACGGGGCGGGGTACGGGCGAGCGGATTCACCTGCGATGTCACCGACGAACTTTCCGTACAGGAACTGTTTGAGACCGTCTGCCGGGAGTACGGCGTTCCACATCTCGTGGTGTACGCACTGCAAAGCTTTGGCCCGGGTCGCACGGTGGACATCGAAGTCCCGGCGTTCGAGGCGGGTTGGCGGCACAACTGCTTTGGCGCCTTCCTGGTCGCGCGGGCGGCGGCCCGTCTGATGGCTGCTGCGGGGAGGGGCACCATCGTTCTGGTCGGATCGACTTCCGCCCTGATCGGCCGCGAGAATCACCTGAACCTGGCGGCAGGAAAGTTTGGACAGCGCGCCCTGGCCCAGGTGCTGGCCAAGGAGATGTGGTCACACGGAGTACACGTGGTGCATGTGGTCATTGACGCAGACATCCGTGAAGACGTACAGGAGGAATTCCCGCAATCGCAGCCTGAAGACCTGGCTGAAACCATCTACTTCCTGCATCGGCAGCCCAGGACCGCCTGGACGAGCGAGATTGACCTTCGTCCGTGGAACGAGCGTTTCTGGGAACACTGCTGATGGAGGTCTTCCGCGGCGGCCGCCGCGAGGGCTTTCCGACCGCCGCCGCGCGTTGGGCGTTACTCGGGAAGGCCGTTGATCAGGAACATCGCCTGTAGCGCATCGTTCGGTTTGCCCAGCGGCTCGAACCAGCGCGCGAGGATTGGGCTGATCTCGCCGGTGCGGTAAAGTCTGGCCAGGGTCCGGTCGACGGCCAGGCGCAAGTCGGCGTCGCGGCGCATCGCCAGGCCGTACGGCTCGTAGCTGAACTGCAGCGTAGCCAGCGCGAAGGCCTGTCCCTGCCCGCGCACCAGCGCCGTGGTGACCAGCACCGTAC
>JAKOTR010000022.1 GCA_029776225.1 Acidobacteriota bacterium
GAGGCGGTGGCGTGCCGGTACACCGGGCGGCGGCCCTCCGAGGGAGCTCGGGAGTGGATGTCCTGTTCCGTGGCCGACCTGGCGCGGGAATGCCTGATTGCTGCAGGGCGAACGCCCACCACGCGTAGTCATAGCGAGCTGGTGCGGCTGGCGCTGACCACGAGCGACTTTCCCAACTTACTGAGCGGCGCTGGGCAGCGCATGCTGCTCGACGCCTACCAGGCGGCGCAGCCGGAGATCAAACAGGTTTGCCGGCAGTCCACGGCGAGGGACTTCCGTACGAAGACCATTGTTAGGCTCGGCGAGATGCCGGAGCTGCTCAAGGTGAACGAGCACGGAGAGATCACGCACGGCGCTGCGGCGGAAGCGGCGTCGAGCTACAAGCTGGCCACTTACGCGCGGATCTTCTCGATCACGCGGCAGGCTCTGGTGAACGATGACCTGGGCGCGTTCGCCGATTTCGCCAGGGCTTACGGCGTGGCGGCCGCGACGGCGGAAGGCAAGATTTTGAGCGGGCTGATCACGTCGAATCCCGTGATGTACGACGGCGTGGCGCTGTTCCACGCGAGTCACGGTAACCTCGGTGCCGGATCTGGCAGCGCCCTCAGTCTGACGAGCTTGAGCGCCGCGCGCGCCGCCATGCGCCTCCAAACTGGCCTGGATGGCAAGACGGTGCTCGACATTCAGCCCCGGTTCTTGGTGGTCCCGGCGGCGCTTCAGACGACGGCGGAGCAACTGGTGGCGGCGATCTATCCGGCGCAGTTCTCCGATGCCAACCCGTTCACGGGGCGACTGGTGGTGGTCACCGATCCGCGGCTGGACGCGACGAGTCAAACCGCCTGGTATCTGCTGGCCGATCCCGCGATCGCGCCCACGATCGAGTTCAGCTATCTCGAAGAGGCGCCCGGCCCGCAGGTCGACTTCCGCACGGGCTTCGAGGTCGATGGCATCGAGTGGCGGTGCCGGCTGGACTTTGGAGCGGGAGCGGTTGACTGGCGTGGGGCATATAAGGCCGCCGGAGCATAGCATGCGGCCTGATGGGCGCCAGCGACGCCGTACGCCGCCTATGACGCCGCGGAAACCCCTCGGGCTGAGGTCGACCCAAGGGGTTTCCGCCGGCGAACCAGAGCGAGCGGCGCCCCCATGGAGGCGTTGTCTGGCCTGCAGGATGCCCAGCCAGGGTCTGTGCTGCTCGCCCGAGTGCGAGCAGCAGCACGCCGCAGACGGCTACCCGCAGACGGCTGGTGAAAATACCCATTTGAGTTGATCCGTCAGTCGTGATAATATTGGCATGTATGGCGCATTTCTTTCGGCTGTCTGAACTCGAGAAGGTACTGGGCATCTCCCGCGACTCAGTTCGGGGATGGCTACAACGGGGGCTCTTCCGTTACGAAGGACGCGAGCGAGGCCCAGGCGTGGATAAGCTGTATTCGTCGCAGGATGCGACGCTGCTTGTCGTGGCCACGCGAATGGTACAGGCGGGCGTCGAGCCCCGTGTGGCCTGGACCGCAATCTACGATAGTCGTAAGCATCTCGATGACGGCAGCGTGCAATACCTGGCTGTGGCGCCTGCGGAGTACGGGTTCGAGTACTGGGCGGTCTCAGACGTCGCGTCGCTGCTCCGCATTTTCGAACCGTATGGTCGGCGCGGGCCAGATGTCATTACGGTCGTTGCAGTGGGCCTCATTCGCGCCGAGGTGGAACGGAGGCTACGTGAGTACCTGGAGGATGACGCCAAATGACCTACCACCAGTGGGCCAACCGGCAAAGCCCGGGCCGGCAGGTCAGGATACCTGTGCGCGACGCCGCCGGAGCCCTGCTCGGCCATGTGGCCATCGAGGCCGCCTCAACAGCCGTCCGGCGTGGGCATGCGGTCTGGCGTGGCCGCGGCGGGGCCAGGTACATCATACTCTTGCTTACGGCAAGCCGCGCTGGCTGGATGATGCCTCCCTCGACTGAGGCCGAGTCGCTACCTGGCCGCCTCTTCGGGCAGCCGCGACAACACAGCCGGGCGCCGAGCTGGCGCATCACACCAGATCTTCCATCAAGTGCTCCTTTGGGCTCCGGCGGCGGGTCGAAGGTACGTGCCTCAAGCCGCCGCCGGGATTTGTCGGTTGCCGTAGTAAGCCATGAATCTCGTGAGGTCGGATGATGGAGCTACTCGGCAGACGTGAGGTTGCGAAGTTGCTGCGGGTCTCGCCTGGCACGTTGTGGGCGATCGTCAACGGCCACAGGCCTGGTCTGCCTCCTCTCCCTGTGATTCGCGTGGGCCGCCGACAACTGTTCCGGCGCGAGGCCGTGGAGGAATGGCTTCTGAAGGTCGAGGCACGATCATTATGCAGCGCGGATCGCTCCAAGTCGTGATGCACCGAGGCAAGAAGGTCTGGCGAGCCCAGTGGCGCCAGAACGGGCGGGGCCGCACCCGCATTCTCGGTCCCTACACGGACATGTCGCGGGCCGAAGCGCGGGCGATCCTCGATGGCATCCTTGCGCCCCTCGAGCAGAGCCGTGCGCGATCCCGGCTGGCGCATGCGGTCACCCTGCGGCGGTATGTGCTCGATGAGTATCTGACAACCAAGAGCCGCGTCTGGAAGGCGTCCACGAGGCTGACAACCGAGCAGCTTATGGAGGCACACATTCTCCAGGCCTTCGGCGGCAGAGAACTCACTTCGATCACAAGGAAGGAGCTGCAGGCACACTTGGATGGCCTGGCTGAACGCGGGCTGAGCGCCTCCGTAGTGGGGCACGTCCGCTGGCAGCTATCGGCGATCTTCGCGATGGCGCAATCTGACGGGCTCATCGCGGTAAACCCGGCGTCCGGGCTGATCACGCCGCGGTGCAAGGCGGGCGAGCCGAAGCGATCATTGAGCGTGGACGATGTGCGCCGTGCGGAGCTGATTCTTGAACCACGAGACCGGCTGCTGTTTCGGCTGGCGGTCTACGAGGGCCTCCGTCCTGGCGAGATCATCGGGCTGAAGCTGGGCGACATCCAGCCTGACGGTCTCCATATCGAACGACGGGTTTACCGCGGCAAGGTCGACTCTCCAAAGAGCGCGCGCTCGAGGCGAGTTGTCCCTCCTACTGACGGCACGCGGAACTTGATGGCCCTTTACGTCGAGAGCTTGCCAGATCGGAGCAACGATGCCTGGCTGTTCCCGTCCGAAGCGTTGAGGACTCCGATCAGCTACTCGAACATCTGGCGGCGTAGAATCGGGCCGGCGCTCAAGGCTGCGGGCATCGCAGGTGCCAACTACCAGGTGCTGCGCCGGACTTGGGTCACACACATTGCTGAAGCCGAGCGCGACGCCACAATTCGGGCGAAGCTTGCCGGCCACAGCGTGGAGGTGCATGAGAATGTTTATCGGCAGCCGGACGCGTCGGCTATGCGAAAAGCAATGCGCCGGCTGGAGAAGTTGCGCGAATGAAACGCGCGAGCGGATTTGATTTTTTTTTTGGGGCGCCGCGATCGGCGTTCCGTGGCGAGGTTCTGCGACGGTCAGGTTGCTGGGGCGATGCGGCAACATCGCCCCAGCGTCGGTTCCTTTCGGAACCGTCGTACCGTCGTACGGTGAGCGTGACGGTAAGTTTATGAAACCGTTGGAGCGGGAGACGGGACTCGAACCCGCGACGTCCAGCTTGGGAAGCTGGCATTCTACCACTGAATTACTCCCGCCCTCGGGCGGATGGGGCAGGCCGACGGCCATCGCATCGCCCTGCCCTTCACAACGCTCAACATACCACAACGCGGCGGCTGAGCGCGAGTCGCGCGGAAGAATTCAGGCGCTCAGCCGAGCCGTGGCGCTTCACCGCCCGCTAGACGTTGTAAGCCTCGGCGCCGGCGATCTCCTTCAGGTCCCACCCCTTCCGGTATTCGCGGTAGAGGTACTGGTTGGCTTCGCGGCAGTTCGTGACGCGAAACGCCAGCGGGTCCCATTCAACGCGATGCCCCACACGCAGAGCGACATTGGCCAGCTGGTATGCCTCGGTGAACGGCCCGGCGTAACCCATATGGCAGCCCGGAAGCTTGCCCGTCTTGACGGCAACCACCCAGTCCTTATGGACTTCCTCGCGGCCCCAATCCCTCTGCGGCGGCGTCGGATACGGTTCGGTCTTCTGGCCCCGGAACGGCCCGCGGCCCTGCGGAAGGCTCCCCTTGGTGCCGATCCAGACGAGGCTGCCGCGGCCTCCTCCGGTGATCGATTCGGGAATCCTCTTCCCCCCGTCGTACCAGTAGATCTTCAGCGGCGGATGAACGCCCCGTTGCGGCCACTCCCAGCGTACGATGCTCCACTCCGGATACATCTCCGGCCTCATGCCGCTGGTTTCGACTACCTCAACCGCCGAGGGAGCCCCCAAGTCCAGCGCCATGAAGATCACGTTCATGCTGTGGGGCGCGATGTCGCCGACAGCGCCGCTGCCGAATTCCACCCAGCCGCGCCACGTGAAGGGATGATAAATGGGAAGATCCGGATCCTTCTGGTAGATATATTTCTTCCAGTTTTCCGGCCGGTAAACCGCATGATCTTTGGGCCAGATCGCCTGATAAGGCCGAACCGGCGCCGGACCAAGCCACAGATCCCAGTCCAGGCTTCCCGGCACCGGGCTCTCGCCGGCCAGCCGGTCGAATCCCTGAGGCCAAACCGGCCGATCGGTTGAGACATGGATCTCGGTGATCTCGCCGAGCGCACCCGATTGGATCAATTCTACGGTCCTGAGGGTACTGGCTGACGATGTGCTGGCCGTTCCCATCTGTGTGATGGCCTTGGTTTCGGCCGCCACCTTGGCCATGACGCGGGCCTCGTGCACGGTCTGGCACAACGGCTTCTGACAGTAAACGTGCAGGCCGTGCTTCATCGCCCAGATACTGATATAGGCGTGGCTGTGATCCGGTGTGGCGATCGAGACCGCGTCCAGTTTCTCGCGCTCGATCATCTTCCGGAAGTCTGTGTATTTTTTGGCCTTCGGGTATTCGGCCCCACGCTTTTCTAAAATGGCCGAATCGACGTCGCAGATTGCGGCGATGTTCTCGCCCAGCTTGTGGAACGTCTGTGCGTCCACACCTCCCATACCCGTGAGGCCGACCACGCCGATGTTCAGCTTCTCGTTGGCCGCGTAGCCGCGCGCCAGCCCGGCCGGCAATATCATGAACGTACCGGCTGTCTTCTTCGCCCACTCGCGGCGCGACAGCTTGTTTTCGTTGTCCGCAGAGCCCATCAATTCACCTCGCCTCCAAATACCGCGAACCAGCCGCTGCGGGTCTGGATCGCTGAACAGAATTCACCACCGCGCGTGCATCCGGCATTCTACTTCAGAGGCAGCGGGATCGCACGTCCGGTCTTGATCGACATCTTGGCGGCCTCCAGCACCTCCATCGTCGCGACGTTCAGATCGAGCGCCGAGGGCCCGTCGAGCGGCTGCTTTGTCTTGAGCCGGTGGACCATGTAAGTTACAGGTTCCGCGCGTTCCGGCGGAAGAGGAGTCACGGGGAGCTGGTCACCCATCTGCTGCCGCCCGCGCCCTCCCGGCGCTTGCGACTGAGCCCCGCTGGGACGCTGTCCCGGCTTTCGAATCGTATTCCCCACAATACTGCCTTTCATGCCGTAGACTTCGTTGCCCAGCCTTTGGGCCGGCGGCAAATCCCAACTCGCTTCCAGAATCGCCACGCCGTCCTTATAGTTCAGAATGATGGTGGCGTTGTCTTCCACTTTGGGATACAGCTCCGGCTTGAGATGGTTCGCCGACGCGTAGACGCTCTCCGGAAGGCCCTTCAGCCAGAGGCTCCAGTTCACGATGTAGCAGCCGAAATCGACGAGCGCCCCGCCGCCGTTCTGGACCGGGTCGGCCAACCACCGAACAAATAAGGACGTCTTCGGATCCCCCGGGCCGCCGTGACCTTGCACCGCGTGCAGGCGCCACACCGGGCCGATTTCTCCCGCGTCGACCGCGGCCTTGACCGCCCAATTCGTCGCCTGCCAGGTGGAGCCGAAGTTCGTCATCACCAGGATGTTGTGCTTCTTCGCCAGCGCCTGAATCTCCCGCGCTTCTTTCAACGTTGCCGAGAGCGGCTTCTCCACCATCACGTGGATTCCGCGCGGCGCGCAGTACCGGACGACCTCAACGTGCTGGTTCGTGGGGGTGAACGCCCAGACGATATCCGGCTTCGTCTGCTCGATCATTTTCCGGTAGTCGCTGAAGATCAGGTTCTCGGGTACGCCGTTCTTCTTGGCCTGCTCGACCAGTTCGGGAATGTTTTCGGCGAAGCCAACGAACTGCGCTACGTCGTTCTTGAGCATCCTCTTCAGATGGCTCCAGACGTGGGCGTGCAGTCCGCTGACTACCGCGATTTTGTACTCCTGAGCCGCCAGCGGCAGACCGAGCAGAAGTAGAAATCCAATCGCTTTTTTCATCCAATCAATCCTTTCGAGGTACTAGATGATATTACCTTGTGCATCGACTGTGTGGTTCTTGCCATCTCCTTCATAGCCCGGCCGCGGCGGCGCCTTATCGATCACCCGCTGCGTCGCGGGATCGAAGAGCATCGTCTTGCCCTGGCGGTAAGCCTCTACTCCCAACTTGATCGCCACGATCATCTGATAGCCGATCTCGGCATGCGCGTTGGGCTGTTTCCGCGAGCGGACGCAACTGAAGAAGTTTGTCGTGTGAGGCGTCCGGGCATCTCTCTGGGGCCCCTGCGGAGGCAGCTCGTAAACCTTCGGCTCCGGACCCTCCTGCCGCCCGGCCGCACTCTGCCCTTCCCGCCGCCGCCGGAGTTCGGGGAATGTCTCTTCGTAAACGTGCACTTGCCCGCGCGCAAGCACGATTGTGCCTTTGTGCCCGTAGATGGCCTGGCTGTGGAACCGTCCCATTCGGGAATTCGCCATGGACCCGGACATGTCGATGTAGTAATTCGGATATTCGATCAGCGTCGCGTAGGTGTCCGGCACCTCGCGGTCTTTGTGCACGTAAATGCCGCCGCTGGCGCTCACGCGGATCGGGAACTGCGGTCCCA
Source organism: Acidobacteriota bacterium (assembly GCA_029776225.1). GTDB lineage: Bacteria > Acidobacteriota > Terriglobia > Bryobacterales > Bryobacteraceae > Fen-330. The sequence continues at coordinate 7,010 of JAKOTR010000022.1, forward strand.
TGGCGTAAAGAATTGGCCCCAGACTGTGGAAGAACAGGTCGGTGGCAATCCCGCCCGAATAATCCCAGTACTTGCGGAACCGGAAGAAGCGATCGGGGCTGAACGGCCGTTTGGGCGCCGGTCCGAGCCACCGGTTCCAGTCGATGGTCTGCGGCGTTCCTTCCGGTTCGATGCGGTAGTTCCACTCTCCCAACAGCGAGTTGCGGGCCGAAGTCGATTGGGCGCACAGCACCGGGCCGATTTCCCCGGCGTCGATCAATTCCCTGATTTTATGCGTGCTCGGCGAAGAAAGGCCCTGGTTGCCTACTTGCAGAATGCGGTTGTGCTTCTTCACCGCTTCCACGATAGCCTTCGCCTCCTCGATGGTGTGCGTCATCGGCTTTTCCAGGTACACGTCTTTGCCGGCGGCAAGCGCGTCCAGGGCCATCCGGCCGTGCCAGTGATCGGGTGTGGCGATCAGCACCGCGTCGATATCGCTGCGCGCCAGCAGGTCGCGGTAATCGTTATAGACATCCCTGTCGGTCAGCCGGGCAATATCGCGCGCCCGCTCTCTGCGCTTCTCGTAGACGTCGCAGACCGCGACGACCTCGATGTCCTTCTCCACTTCGGACTGCTCCATGAAAGCCCGGAGATGGACCGTCCCCATGCCGCCCATGCCGATGATGCCGACGCGGATGCGGTCGTTGGCGCCTATCACGCGCCCAGCCGACCTCACCGTCTGTGCGGCCGAAGCAGCCGTCGTGGCGCCGAGAGCCGAAGTTGTTGCCAGCGTGCGGCTCAGGAATGTGCGCCGCGTAGATGAAACCGGTTTCGTATCCATTGAATTGCCCTCTGTTCCCTTGTTCCGCTGAGCTGAAAAAGGGCGGACGGCCCACCGCAAACGGCCGCCCGCCAGTGCCAGTACAGCAAAATCAGAATGAGATTCTGGCCCCGAGCTGGATGTTCCGGGGGCTGTTGCCCTGAGGTGTAGTGATTCTTCCGAAATCGGGGCTGGTCTGGCTCGTGTTGAAATCGCCGAGCGTGACCCTGTTCAACGGGTTGTTAGCCGAGGCCCGGATCTCAAGGTTCGCGCTTTCCGTCAGCCTGAAGTTTTTCATGATCGCGATCTGCTCGCTTTGCGACCACTTGGTCCGCAAATAGGAGATCCGGCGCGGCGTATCGCCGTAGGTCATGTTGGGCGGCCGGACAACCGCCGCCGTGTTGAGCTGGGGCACGCTGAACGCCGTGTCGTAGTCCGGACTCCAGTCCGGGTTGATCAACGGCACGGAGCCGTCCGACACGCCAAGCGCGTAGCTGCACCTGCCGCTCCCGGCGCCGTAGAGGTTCTGGTTGCAGGTGAACCGCAACGGCGTGCCGCTGACGTAGGAATGGATTCCCGAGATCTTCCAGTTCCCGAGGAATCCGTTCAGAACCGGGTGGAGATTGCTCAGCCACCGCTGGCCTCTTCCGAACGGCAGTTCGTAAACGTACGCAATCCGGATGTTGTGAGGCGTGTCCTGGCTCGCCACTGCCTTGTCCGCCCGGCGGTCGTACTGATTCTGCACCACTCCGTCGCTCGCGCGGTTGGCGTCCTCACCATTGGTGGTGGAAATCAGCTTGGCGAACGTGTAGGACACGAGGGTGTAGAAGCCGTTGGCAAACTGGCGTTCAAAGCTGGTCTCCAGAGCGTGGTACGTCGAATGCCCGTCGTTCTGGCCGCCGGCATTGCTGTCGACGTTGGTGTACTGCGGAAATGGCCTCAGCGCCTGCTGCAATTGCAGGTTCGTGCGATACCCCTCGAAGGGGAGTTTGAACCCTTTGGCAATGACTTCCGGATCCTGGAGCGCGGTCTCGATGGGCAGGCTCAGCTTGGTGCCGTAGATCGACCAGTACATCGGATGAAGCTGATTCTGGCTCTGCTGCCTGGAGAGCATCTTCACGCCGACGACGCCGTGATAGCTCACCCGGAACAGCGAATTCTGTCCCACCGTCCGGTCGATGGTGAAGTTCCAGTCTCCGAAATACGGCGCTCTGCCCGCCTTCGGGTTGTAGTAGAACGGCGTTCCGTAAAGCTGGATCGTGGGGTCGATGACGGGCGGTGTGTTCGCCTTGATCTCATCGCTGAACGCCGTGAGTCCGTCTTTTCTCAAGAACGCGATGCCGCTGGACAAATAGTTTGGCGTCGCGCTGAACGAGCCGCCAAAGCCCTGAATGCCGTTATCCGCGTTGCCGTCTTCCCGGATGGGCTGGTAGTAGATCGCGCCGCCGGAGCGGATTACGGTCTTGGAATCGAGCTGGTAGGCAAAACCAAGCCTCGGCCCGAATGCGTTCATCCTGGTCTCTCCAAACCGCTCGGGCGCCCCGTCACGGCCGGCGAAGATCATCGCACCCGGCAGCCCGCCCGCGGCAGGGTTCGGGCACGTCGGGCAGAAATTGCTGTTCCGAAGATTCCGCTCTTTCTTGGGAATCGGAATTTCATAGCGCAGCCCGATATTCAAGGTCAGCTTCTGGTTCACCTTCCAGTCGTCCTGCACGTACCACGCATAATAGGGGAACTGGAAAGTCGTATCCGAGTAGTAGCGGAAGCTGCCGCTGCTCGCAACGCCCAGCAGGAAGGAGGCCCAGTCCGAGCCGCTGTTCCCCACCAGGGGATGGCCGGTGCCGGCCGCGCTGAAGCCGATCGTCCCGTAGGCGTTGTTGCGGTCCAGGCGGCGGTACTGGCCTTTCAGATACTGCATGCCGAACTTCAGGGTGTGAGTTCCCTTGATCCAGGCTATCTGTTCCTTGAAGTCAATAGTCCTGGAACGGGAGTCCGTGATCACGCTGTTCCCCCATGAAATTCCACCGGCGCTGAATTTCGTGGTGAGCCCTTTGGGGATCGGGGTATTGCCCTCTGGCAGGCCTTTGAGGGCGAAAAGCGAAGCCCATTCTTCAGGCGCGTCCCAAATAGAAGGAGGGGCCTCGAAGAGATTGCGCTTGTTGAACCCTATAGTCAAATGGCTCAGTACGTTCGGCGCGATCACGTAGTCGTAGTTGATCCGGTAGTAATCGATCAGCACGTCGGTGTTCCAGCCGTCACCGGGTAGTCCCTCGATATGGTTGCGATACGGCTGCGCAGGGCTCCAGTAGTGGCTGAAAAGGAAATTTATCCGGTGCTTCTCGTTGAAGACGTAGTCCAGCTTGATCGAAGGCAGGTTCGTGATGGATTCCGTCCAGCGCCTTGAGCGGTAGTTCTGGGTGATCTTGGTCGGATCGTCGACGGGCGGCAGCATGGCAATCGCCGCCTTGGCCAGCGGATCGATCCGCTCCGGACAAATCACGTCGAGAACGCCCCTGCACTGCATGCGCGGGCGGTCCAGGGCGTTCGGAATGACGTTCCCAGCGGCGTCAAACGGATCGTACAGCGGGATCGTATTGCCGGTTGAGTCCACATTCCGGCGCATGTCGCCCATGCGGAACTCGTCCACCACCAGGGATCTCATCTCTGTGGATTGCCCGGTCTGGTTCATCGCCCGTTCATAGGCGAAGAAGAAGAAAGCTTTGTTGCGGCCATCGTAGACATTGGGGATGTAGATCGGCCCTCCCAGGCTGCCGCCGGGATTCCAGGTGCGTATGACCGGCCTTGCCGAGGGCTCGTGGGTGAAGCCGCGCGCGTTGAAGAACTCGTTCCGGTTAAATGCGAAGGCGCTGCCGTGCAGCTCATTCGTGCCCGACTTCGTCACCCAGTTAATCACGCCGTTGGACGTGCGGCCGTATTCGGCCGTGTAGGATGAGCTCTGTACCTTGAACTCCTGCATGCCCTCCACGCTCACCCCGTTCATGGCCGGGTCGTTGCGGCGTTCGCTTTGGGCTTCGGCGCCGTCCAACTGCTCGCTCTGGCCGTCCAGCAGACCTCCTGCAATCCGCGGGTTGCTCGCTGAGCCGATCACCCCGGGCGTCAGAATCACAAAGGCCAGGTTGCTTCGAATGCCTCCGCTGATGAACAGCGGCAAATCCCGTATGACGTTGGTGGGCACAATCTTGCCGAGGTTGGTGCCCTGCATATCCAGCAGCGGGCCGACGGCGGCTGAGACTTCCACGGTCTCCGCCACGCCCCCGACTGTCAGTTGCACGTCCACGGCAGTGACAGTGGCAACGTTGACCTGCACATTGGGGGTTTCCGCAGTCCTGAACCCAGCCATCGTCACGGTGACGGTGTACGTTCCGGCAGGCAGATACAGGAAGGTGTACGTCCCGTCCACACCCGTCTGCGTTGTCTGCGTCAACCCCGTGGCTACGTTCTTCGTAGTCACAGTTGCGCCCACAACCGCGGCGCCGGTCGGATCGGTAACGGTTCCTCGAATCGTACCGCGATCCTGGGCGGAAACCGCGACGGCGAGCAACAACATGACACTCAGCAGTCTCGAAATCAAAGGCATCAACCACCTCCTGTGTTGTTAACTCCTCTAGGACGGGAAACGTGAAGCCTTCCCCGCTCCTCCTCCAAACACGTGGCATAGCCACGTTATGATTACATAGACCATAAGGGAACCAGCTCACTTTGTCAATACCAAAATAACAACCTGCTGAAAATTCTTGAGTTAGTTATTATTGTGGGACGTGTACCCGGCTAGTTGCGACCCTGAGATTTGGCTGGAGGCATAGCCAGTTGTTGCATTCAGGCTGCTAAGCCCCCTGTCAGCAAGCTGCTGAGCCCCCTGTCAAGTTCCCCTCTGCCAGCGATGCGCCCTCCGCCCCCCAGCCCCCCGGCGCGGGCTGAAGGGTTCGCACAGCATACCAGACAAAAGGGGCAAGCACGAGAAGAAACTTATCCTCAAGTATGTTGGCGGAGGGGGCTATTCGCTGTCCGGATGACAAAGCGTGACGATAAGGCCGTTTTGGAGTATTCTGTTTGTGCTCGGCACGCCGGATGGCGATGCGCATCCTGAAGTCAAAGCTATTGCGGAGGCGAGGGAGGCGCCCATCCTCACGAGCTTCAGAGGAACTAAGCTATGAAGCGATACATCGGCCTGCTTGCTCTGCTGATTCTGTGTGTGTCTGCTTGCGCCGCGGAAACGTTGCGCGTCATGACCTTCAACGTCCGTTTGCCAACTCGAGGCGACGCGATCAACCGCTGGGAAATTCGCCAGGATATCCTGCTCGCGACGATCCGCCTGAAAAACCCCGACCTGATCGGCACGCAGGAGCTTTTCTACATCCAGGGTGAATATATCGCCCAAAACTTGCCGGAATACGAATGGTTCGGCAACAGCAGGCGCGGCAACCGTGAGGACGAGCACATGGGCATCTTCTATAAGAGAAGCAAGCTGCGCCTGATCGAGGCCGGGAATTTCTGGTTATCGGACACACCGGAAGTCGCCGGCAGCCAGGCTTGGGGCGCTACCCTTCCCCGTATGGTCACCTGGGGGCTGTTCGAAATTCGGGCAAGCGGGAAGCGCTTCTATCACTTCAATACGCACTTCCAACACACGGCCCAGGGAGAACAGGCGCGAGTCAACTCCGCCAAACTGATTGCCGAGCGAATCGCCAAACTTCCGAGTGATGTTCCACTCATCCTGACGGGCGATTTCAACTCGCCGGCCTTGGAAAGCCAGGCCTACAAAATTCTGTCCGCATCGTTAAAAGATGCCTGGTTTACCGCCGCGCACCGGGTTGGTCCCGAGGGAACCCTGAGCGGTTTCCGCGGAGGAACGGGCGGCCGGCGGATCGACTGGATCCTGTACCGCGGACCGTTCAGCGTGGCGTTTGCCGAAACCGTGACTTACAACGAGAACGGCCGCTATCCTTCGGACCATTACCCCGTCTTCGCCGTCTTCGAACTGGAATAGTAGCCACAACCCGCGCGCCCGGCAAATACTATCGCCGCTGCCGGCCAATAGGGCCTGAACTTTTTCTTGACAGCCCGGACCTTCTGTGATTTCATTCCCTTAAGTGGATAAGCCACGTTATGTCTCAATCGGTTCAAACGGCCGGATAGGGCGGGCGTTTCAGCCCGCCCTTTTCTTATCGAGAGGTGAGGGGACTATGAGAACGCGCTCGATTCCAACGCTGATCGTATTGGCGCTCCTGGTCTCCCCCGCGGCGGCAGATGAATGGCGGCAGATCCTAAACCCCGAAAACGGTTTTCGGGGATGGGAAGCCGTCGGCGAGGGGGAATTTGTCAACGATAACGGAACGCTGAAGGCGATCGGAGCAAAGGGGAAGCTGGGTTTGCTGGTTTACACGCGGGAACAGCTCGGCAATTGCGTTCTCCGCGTCGTGTTCAGAGGGGAGCGGGACAACTCCAACTCCGGAGTCTATATCCGGATTCCCGAGCGGCCCACCGAGACCGGCATGCCGATCCGCCGCGCGCACGAGATCCAGATCGCCGGCCGGCACACCGGCGAAATCTACGCGCGGACGAAGGTTCAGGTAACCCCGCACCCGGTGAAGCCCGCCGGCGAATGGAACATCTTCGAGATCACGATGGACGGTCCCCGCACCATCGTGCTGCTCAATGGCGTCAAGGTGACGGATTACCGGGAAGGGGAAGTGGAGCCGCAGCAGGAAAACATGCGGGAACTGCGGCCGGAACGCGGTTACATCGGTCTTCAGAGCCACGACGCGGATATCGTCTGGTTCCGGGAGGTCGCCGTCAAGCCGCTGCGATAAAGGGAGTTTTCTATGGCAGCCAAGTCTTCACGCCGCGGGTTTCTGGGCGGTTCTGTTGCACTCCCCTCGGTTTTTCCGCAAACCGTCTTGGGCGCCAATGACCGCATCAACATCGCCGTCATCGGCGTGGGGGCTCACGCCTATGCCCACCACGTGAAAGCGATTGTGGGACGAAGAGACGAGGACAACGTCCGCCTGACGGCAATTTGCGATGTTTACAGGCGGCGCGTCACCCGTGCCCTGGCCATCGCGAAGGAGGCCGAGGGCTTTCTGGATTACCGGCGCCTGCTGGACCGCAAGGACATCGACGCCGTTGTGATCGCCACCCCCGACCACTGGCACGCCAAAATGTCCATCGATGCCATGGAGGCCGGCAAGCATGTCTACTGCGAAAAGCCGATGACGCTGACCATCGAGCAGGCTTTCGCAGTCCGCGACACCGTGCACAAAACCAAGAAGGTTTACACCGTGGGGCCGCAGGGCACGGCGAACGCGGCCTACTGGCACGCGCAGGCCGCCATCCGGGAAGGCAAGATCGGCAAGGTGATCATCGCCCAGGCGGGAGGCGGCCGCAGCGAACGCGTCCATACCTACGACTCGCGCGCGTGGAGCATCGATCCGGATGCCGGACCCGATCGCACCGGCGAGGATTACATCGATTGGGACATGTGGCTCGGATGGAGATTCGGCCTGGCGCCAAAAATTCCATTCAATCCGGAACACTATTTCCGCTTCCGAAAATACTGGCCCTACAGCGGAGGCCAGGCGAGCGATCTGCTCTATCACTCCCTCGCGCCGCTGCTGCTCGCCATTGCCGGCCCCAACGGGGCCTATCCCACCCGCGTGACGGCCACCGGGGGGCTGTACGCGCATAGGGACGGGCGCGATATCCCGGATACATACGTGACCAGCCTCGACTACGCCGGCGAGTACACGATCCTGCTGGTGAACTGCGCGGCGGCCAGCGTCAGGATTCCCACGACCATCTGCGGCCGCTACGGCTCAATCCAGCTCGCACCGAGTGGGAGCCGCCGCTGGGATCCCCATAACGACTTGATCCTGCGCGCGGAGGGCGACTTTCTTGCGGAGTTTCAGGAGAGGAACAACGGATCCGAGGAGGTCGAAATACCGCTCGAACGCCACCGCGACATTATGGGCTGCTTCCTGGATGCGATCCGCGGCCAGGGGACAGTCACGTGCAACGTCGAACTCGGCACGGCAACCATGGTCGGCATCAAGCTCGGCGTCGACGCTTACCGCCAGAGTAAAACCATGTTGTGGCCCCCGCCGGGCCAAACAGCTCAGAGCTGAACAACCCCGATCGGGGAGTTGAGCGCCAGGCTCTTCCCCGCCGGCGGCCGCCACGCCGCCCGGCAAAAAAAATCGATAAGAACAAACAGCGGCAAGGACTTTAGTACCAAAAATACGCCATTTAATTTCAGATATTCTGGAAACGATATTGCCGCGATTTCCGTCCGAGGTTGCGATGAAACGGCCCATAAATCGATTGCTGGTTCTTGCGCTTTTTGTAATTTCCCTGCCTGCCTGGGCTCAACTCAGGCGCTACGCGCTGGTTCTGGAGGATCCGCCGCTCGTAGAGCGTGTCGCATCGCGCAAGGAACTGCGCACGCAGGCCGCCGTGGATGCAGCCGCGAGGATCGAATCGGCGCAGAGGGCGCTGCGTCAGCAGTTGGCCGCGCGCAACGTGAAGGTTGTGGGATCGGTAAAAACGCTTCTCAACGCCGTATTTGTAGTCGCTGAGGACGACCGGAATCTCCAGGGTCTGCCGGGCGTCAAAGGGGTTGTTCAGATGCGCCGGTTCAAACGCCACATGAATCAGGCGGCGCCGCTGATTAAAACGCCCGAGGGATGGGCAGCGCTCTCCAGCGCCGGATTTCCCGATGCCGGCGCCGGCATCAAGATCGCCATCATCGATACAGGCATCGACCACACGCACCCGGCATTTCAGGACCCCTCACTGGAACCCGTAGGGCCGTTCTGCGCAGGTGACGACTGCAATTTCACGAATAACAAGGTGATCGCGGCGCGCAGCTTCGTTGATATAGTTGCGGCCGGAGGAGAGCCCGACATATCGCGCCCGGACGACCTCTCCCCACGCGATCGCGTGGGGCACGGCACGGCCGCGGCAATGATCGCCGCCGGAGTGCGCAACACCGGACCGCTGGCCACCATCAGTGGAATCGCGCCCAAAGCTTACCTGGGCAACTACAAGGTTTTCGGTTCTCCCGGCGTAAACGACAGCACTACGGAAGACGCGCTGATCATAGCTCTTAACGCCGCCTTCGAGGACGGCATGGACATTGTCAGCCTGTCGCTCGGCTATCCCGCATGGAATGCGCCGTTTGACCTGTGCCCGGATCAGCCCACCGTGTTTTGCGATCTCATAGCAGCAGCGGTGAGCGTGGCAACCTATGAGGGTATGTTAGTGGTGGTTTCGGCCGGCAACGATGGGGATTACGGCTTGAAGTTCCCCACTTTAAACACCATCCACTCCCCCGGCATCGCCCCTGCCGCCCTCACAGTGGGCGCGGTGCGAAACGCTCACGTGATCTACTCGAGTTTCGGCCTTGAGGACGCTAACGCGCCGGGCGGTCTCAAAAACATCCGGGCAAGTTTCGGCGACGGCCCCAAGGCCAAGGTGACCGCCCCCGTGCGCGACGTGAACGGATTCGCCTGCGGCGATCTGGGCCCCAATTCGCTCAGCGGCGCGATCGCGCTCATCCAGCGCGGCGGCTGCGATTTCCGGACCAAGGTGATCAACGCACAGAATGCGGGCGCACTGGGCGTCATCATCTACCGCGAGGACGGATCGGGCAGCGAGGGTGACAAGCCCTTCCCGCCCGGCGGCCTCAGCGGGACCGGCATCCCCGCAGCCCTCATCGGAAACAGCGACGGCCGGGCGCTGAAAACATGGCTCCAGACACACCCGGACGCCGTCGGGGTTCTCGATCCGGCATTCAAAGCATTTGACGACCCGGACGTCAACACGGTGGCCGCCTTTTCCTCCCGCGGACCCGCGATCGACGGCCACCTCAAGCCCGACCTCGTCGCAGTCGGCGCCGCCATCTATACCGCCACGCAGAAGTACGACACCAACAGCGAAATGTACGATCCCTCCGGCTACACGGTGGTAGACGGGACCAGCTTTTCCGCCCCGATGGTGGCGGGTGTGCTGGCGCTGGTCAAGCAAAAGAACCCTACGTTCTCAGCCGACCAGGTGAAGTCCGCGGTGGTGCATACGGCAACGCGAGACATCATGGACGGAGGCGTGCCCGCCAGCGTAAGAGCGGTGGGAGCCGGAAGGCTGAACGTCGAGGCCGCACTGAAGGCCGATGTGACCCTCGATGGCATCTGCGAGGGAAGGGCCTCGCTTTCGTTCGGCGTGCTCAACCAGAACTGGAGTCGAACGAACTGTCCTTTTTGGGTCAGTAACGGCAGCCCGAACACGGTAACGCTGGCGGTGGAGCCCACTACTCCCAGCTCGGCGCAGGTCACGCTCAACGAGACTTCCGTCCCCCCGGGCCAAACGATCCCGATCATAGCCACCCTGACCGGGACGTGGCCGGATCCAGGCGCCTATGAAGGCGTAATCACCATCACCAACATGGCCTATTTCGCACGGAGGATCTGGGATCCAGGCGCCTATGAAGGCGTAATCACCATCACCGGAGGCGCGGTCCCCCTGCGGGTGCCTTACTTTTTTGCCGTCGGCGATAACGTGCCGCATAACGTCTTCCCGGTACAGAACGGCGAGTTCTCCGGCGTGGTCGGGTCCTTGATTAACTACGGAATTGTCGGATTCAAAGCGGTGGACCAGTACGGGGCTGCGGTGATTGGCGCCCCTGTGGAATGGAAGGCGGCGGGCGGCGCGAGTTTCCCCATCGATGACGAGGGGCGCTTACGGGTCGACCCGGTTACGGACATTTACGGCTTGGCTTTTGCGGAGGTTATTTCCGCGCCGGAACCCACGAACGACCAGATCATCGAGGCGACTGTGGGCACAAGCCCCGGCGTCACCCAGACCTTTTTCGGAAGCGCGCGCTACGAGCCTAAGATCTCACCCAACGGCGTGATCAACGCGCCCAGCGGAGAAGCGCCCAAGGATGGCCGGGGCCTCGCGCCCGGCTCGTACATATCCATCTGGGGCGAAAACCTCAGCGATTTCGCCCTGGCCTGGGACAAGGTGCTCCCCGAAGGTATCGCTCCATATCTTCCCATCGCGCTCGGCCGCGTGAGCGTCAGTTTCGACGTGGAAGGCAGCTTTGGCGTCCCGGGGCGGCTGACATACGTCAGCCCCAATCAGATCAACGTGCAGATCCCCTGGGAGCTGGCCGGCCATTCATCCGTAAAAATGAAAGTCTCGTTGGGGGATTTCAGCACGGCAGTGTATGACCTGCCCCTCTCGGACTACGCGCCTGCGGTGTTCGAATCACCGATCGGCTCCGGTTTCGCCGTGGCGCAGATCGCTGAAAATTTCGAGCTCATCACACAGCAGAACCCGGCGCCCAGGGGAGCATTGATTGTCCTCTACGCCAATGGCCTCGGCCCGGTGGACAACACGCCACCGAGCGGCGAGCAGACCCCCTTGGACGGCCTGGCAACCTGCCTGACCACGCCCGAAGTGACCATTGGCGGCAAACCCGCGCAAGTGGAGTTTGCCGGCCTGACGCCCACAGGGATCGGCTATTACCAGATCAACGTGAGGGTGCCGGACAACATCGAACCCGGCGTGCAGCCGGTAATCGTCAGCGTAAACGGCGTTCCGGCAAAGACCGTAATGCTGCCAGTGAAGTAACCTGCTGCGGGGCGCGTAGCAGGCTATCTTCCCATACCCAGGTAACGGAACCCGGCGCGCTCGAGCACGTCCCGCTCGAGGAAGTTCCGGCCGTCGACAACGAGCGGCGTGCGCATCAACTTCGCCAGCGCGGACCACGGCAGGTTGCGGTACTCAGGCCAGTCCGTGACGAGCACGAGCGCGTCCGCTTCAGCCGCGAGCGTCTCCAGGGACTCGGTGTAGCAAATTGGCAGGCCGGAATAGTCCTGGCGCGCCCGGTCGAGCGCCACCGGGTCGTGCGCGCGCACCTTCGCGCCCCTGTCGATCAGCCGGCGTGCGATGTCGAGCGCCGGGGCGTCGCGCAGATCGTCGGTGTGCGGCTTGAAGGCCAGCCCGAGCAGGCCCACGGCGCGGCCCTTGAGAATCTTCAGCTCCGCCAGCAGCTTGTCGATCACCCGCTCCCGCTGGCGGTAATTCACTTCGCGCGCCGCACTCACGATCGGCATGGTGAGGCCGTACTCGCTCGCGGTAGCGATCAGCGCCGAGGTGTCTTTGCCGAAGCAGGAGCCGCCCCAGCCGATGCCAGCCTGCAAAAACCGCGTGCCGATCCGCGCGTCCATCCCGATGGCCTTTCCGATCTGCGTGATGTCGGCCCCCACCTTCTCCGCAAGCTGCGCGATTTCGTTGATGAAGCTGATCTTGAGCGACAGGAATGCGTTCGAGGCGTACTTGGTCAACTCGGCCGAGGCGAGATCCGTGGTGATCAGCGGCACCGCGCCCAGCGATTCCGGGCGGGGCAGAAAAATCGGGGCGGGAAACGTCTGCTCGATGACCGGCTTGTACAGCGCGTAGAGGCGTTCGAGCGCGCGGGCGTCATCGGCGCCGATCACGATGCGGTCCGGGTAGAGCGAATCATGCAGCGCGGAGCCTTCCCGCAGGAACTCCGGGTTCGAGGCGACGGAAAACAATCCCTTCGGGCGCTGCCCGTTGCGCGCTTCAAACGCCTCGCGCACCAGCGATTCCACCCAGTTGCCGCAGCCGATCGGCACGGTGGATTTGTTGACCACCACGGTGTAGCCGTCGCCCAGGTGGTCCCCCACCGACATCGCGGCGGAGCGAAGGAACGAGAGGTCCGGGTTGCCGTCTGCCTGTGACGGCGTGCCGACCGCAATGAAAATCACCTCCGCGTTCGACATCGCTTCGTTCGGATCGGAGGTGTACCGCAGGCGGGAGTGCGCCAGTGCTGCGAGCGCCTCCAGATGAGGCTCGTAGATCGGGAAAACGCCGCGGCGCAGCAGTGCGACCTTGCGCTCGTCTGAATCCAGGCAGGTGACCTCGTGGCCGACGTACGCCAGGGCGACGCCCGTAGTGATGCCGACATAACCAGCCCCAACAATGGAAACTCGCATGGCACTCTCCGGCAACTACTTACCTCGATCTTACCTCAGAGCGGGACGAAGCCGCCGGTAAAGCACGGCGCCGGGTGCTTCGAGAATGCGGGCGGCCTCCTCGGGCGCCCCGGGAAGCAGCATGTATTCAGCGGCTTGGGAGCCGGCGTCGAAACGCACGAATTTCGCCGGGCCGAACTGCAAAGTGCCCCGTCCGGGGCTGGCGCGCGCCATTCCCATGATCGTGTCGATCAGACACGGAGGATCCATCGGAACGGTGACGCGCAGCTCGCGCGGCTCCATCATACCCAGCACATCCGCGCGGAAGTCCTCGAACAGGCGGACGCCCAGCGCGAGCCCGGGGCAGAACTCGCCGTGAAAGCGCTGTGCCTGAAATAGCAGCGATTCGCGCAGCGCCTCCCGGCTGCCAGGGCGGCCGATCTGCTCGTTCCGGGCCGAGAAGATGAGATCGCGCGCGACAAAGTAAGGCTTCAGATCGAGGATGGGCGTACCGTCGACAAAGTCGAGGTAGTCCACGTCGATGGAAGCGCCATCGATGCGCACGATGCGCGCGGCCGTCAGACCGATCGGGTTGGGCCGAGCGGGCGAACGCACCCCGAAGACGCCGTGCAGGCCTTCCGGCGCCGGCTCGGGCACGCCGCGCGGCGTCACTTGTAAAATGTCGCGCTCCGCGCCGCCAAGCCACGCCAGCACCTAGATGTGCGAGTGTTTCTCCAGGCGGTAGAGGCCGGGCTCGTACTGGGGGAACAATTCCAGGCGCGCGGGTACGCCGAGCGGCGGCATCGCCTTGCTGTCCCGCACGGCGCAGCGCACCACGGCGATAGGGTTCAACTCGACGCTCAACGCCGCTTCACCGTGTCTTTTCCGTTCACTCTAGCACGGCGTTTCCGGAAGGCTCAGATCAATTCCTTGACCTTGTCTTCGGCGACAGTCAGGCTGATCTTGCCGCGGTAAGGCTGGCCGCGCACCAACGATTCCGCGAAGCGCGCCGCCTGCTTCATCGTGACTTTCGGAGGCATAGGCGGCTCAAACGGATCCACGATGGCATCGACAATGACCGGGCCGGGCGTGGCCAGCGCGCGGTCCAGCACCGAGCCGCACTCGGCCGCATCTTCCACCGTGAAGCCCGTTCCGCCGCACGCCCGCGCGAACGCCGCGAAATCGATGGGCTTGAGTTCCACTCCGTATTCGGGGTTGCCCAGCAGCACCATCTGTTCCCAGCGAATCTGGCCGAGCACGTTGTTGGTCAGAACGATCACTTTAATCGGCAGGTTGTACTTCACGGCGGTGGAGAACTCGGCCATGAGCATGGAAAAACCGCCATCGCCGACGAAGGCGAAGCAGGGCCGGTTCGGATAGGCGATCTGCGCCGCAATCGTGTACGGCAGGCCCGCAGCCATCGTAGCCAGGGTGCCGGAGAGCGAGTGCATCTGCCCGCGCTTCACCGGGATCTGACGCGCCCACCACGTGGCGATCGTGCCCGAGTCGCACGATACGATCGCGTTGTTCGGCAGCCGCTTGCCAAGTTCCCAGGCCACCACCTGCGGCTTCATCGGCTTGTCGGTGCGGGTGCCGCGCTGCTCCATGAGCTTCCACCACTCCTTCATGCCCGACTGGGCGCGCTCGAGGAAGCCGCGGTGCTTGTTGCGCTTGAGCAGCGGCAGCAGTTCGGTCAGGCTGCGCGTGGCGTCGCCGACAACGCCGACCTCAACCGGGTAGCGCAGCCCGATGCGGGTCGGGTTAATGTCGATCTGCACGGCGCGCACCTGACCCGGCTTCGGCAAAAATTCGATGTACGGGAACGAGGTTCCGACCATCAGCAGTGTGTCGCAGTTCTCGATGGCTTCCTGCGACGGTTTTGTTCCCAGCAGCCCGATGGTGCCGGTAGTATACGGGCTGTCGTCCGGCACAACCTGCTTGCCGAGCAGCGCTTTGATGATCGGCGCGCCGAGCCTCTCGGCCACCTGCTCGAGCTGGTCGGTGGCGCCGATGGCTCCGGCGCCGGCCAGTATGGCGATCCTTTTTCCCTTGTTGAGCACGTCGGCGGCGCGCTGTAGGTCACTCCGGTTCGGAAGCCTTGCGCCGAGCGCCAGGACGTCGGAGGTGTGGTGCGGCACGTTGCGGCGGGAACGGGACTCCATCTCCATGGTCTGAAAGTCGACGGGGATGGTGATATGGGCGACGCCGCGGTAGGAGAGCGCCGCGCGGCACGCCAAATCGGCGACGTTCTCGACGTGGGCTTTGCCCATGATCCGCTCGTTGTAGACGCAGACGTCCATGAAGACGCGGTCGAGGGCCACATCCTGCTGGGTGTGCGTGCCGATCAGGTCGTGATACTGGAGGCCGGTCAGAGCGAGCACGGGCTGGCCGTCCATTTTGGCGTCGTACAGTCCATTGATCAGATGCAGGCCGCCGGGGCCCGAAGTACCCAGACAGCAGCCGAGTTTTCCGGTGAATTTGGCATAGGCGCAGGCCATCAACGCTGCGGCCTCTTCGTGGCGGGTGTGAACGAAGCGGACGGTGTCCTGGTGCGTGCGCAGGGCTTCCATGATTCCGTCCACGCCGTCGCCGGGGACGCCGAACACTACATCTACGCCCCAGTCGTGTATGGTTTCGATGAGAACATCCGAAGCGGTTTTGGGCATGCGATCCCCTCCGTGTGAAGTTGCTGTATGTATGATACGCAAGTTGGGAGAAATTATGAAATAAGATTAATCAATCGGAATTTCTTTGGAGCTCGGGCGCGGACCGGCAAGATTATATATCATTAAGGTTGACGAGTGTAACTGGATGTGCTAAAAAATAAATGACATACTGGTGAATGAAAATAGCTAAATGAATATTACATCGCCGCGGCCGTGTTGAAGGAGCGCCGCCCGATTTCGCGAGGGCAGCTTGCAGACTGATCAAATTACGGTCGATTTACCCCCCCGGCACCCGGTTCAGGGTCCGCATTCTTCCGCTTCTCAATTGTTGTTCTTCTCTTCGCTCATAGGATTCTTCCGTTCGTGGTGGTTCCCTAATTCCACTGTGGAGAAGACAAAACTTGGGCAAGCACATTCTCATCACGGGTGGAGCCGGATTCATCGGCTCGCACCTGGCCGACGAATTGCTTCACTGCGGACACGCTGTACGGGTCCTCGACAACCTCTCGCATCAGGTCCACGGCCCCGACGGCGGCCGGCCTGATTATCTGAACCGGGATGTCGAATTGATCGTCGGGGACGTTCGCGATCCCGGCGTGGTGGGCAGGAGCTTGAAAGGCATTGACGCGGTTTATCATTTCGCCGCTTCGGTCGGCGTCGGCCAGAGCATGTACGAGATCGCGAATTACACGAGCAACAACAGCCTGGGCACCGCGGTACTTCTGGAGCAACTGGCGGCGCGGCCGGTCGAGCGGCTCGTGGTGGCTTCGAGCATGAGCATTTACGGGGAGGGGCTCTACCGCTCGGCCGACGGGACGCTGCACACGCGCGCCACCCGCTCCCCGGACCGCCTGAAGGCCGCCGACTGGGAAGTGCGCAACGGAAACGGTGAGATTCTCACGCCGGTGCCGACGCCGGAATCGAAGCCGCCCTCGCTGGCCTCCATCTACGCGCTGTCCAAGTACGACCAGGAGCGGATGTGCCTGATGGTGGGCGCGGCCTACGGCATCCCGACGGTGGCTCTGCGCTTCTTCAACGTGTTCGGCACGCGGCAGGCGCTGTCGAATCCCTACACCGGCGTCCTGGCGATCTTCGCTTCCCGCTATCTGAACGGCAACAGCCCGATCATCTTCGAAGATGGCAACCAGCGCAGGGATTTCGTGAGCGTGCGGGACGTGGCGCGCGCGTGCCGGCTGGCTCTCACCGCGCCCGACGCGCCCGCGCAGGTGATCAATATCGGCAGCGGCAAGCCGCACACCATCCTTGAAGTCGCCGAACGCATGGCGCGGGTGCTCGGCAAGGGAAACCACGTACCGCTGATCACGGGCAAGTACCGGATAGGCGACATCCGGCACTGCTTCGCGGACATAACGCTGGCGCGCACGGTGCTGGGCTACAGCCCGCAGGTGACGCTCGACGAGGGGCTGGAGGAACTGGCCGGCTGGCTCGAAGGCCGCATCGCGCACGACCGGGTGGCGCAGGCCAGCGCGGAACTGGCAGCCAGGGGACTTACTGTATGAAAAGCAAGAGCGCCGGTGCGAGCCTGATCACCGGCGGAGCGGGTTTTTTGGGCACGAACCTGGCGCTCCATCTGCTGTCCGCTGGACAGCGCGTGGTGATTTACGACAACCTCTCGCGCTCTGGCTCGGAGAAGAACCTGGCTTGGCTCCGGCGTCAGGCCGGAGACGCGCTGCGGGTGGTCGTGGGCGACATACGCGACCGCTTCGCGCTGCGGGAGGCTGTTCGCGGCGTCGGCCGCGTTTACCATTTCGCCGCGCAGGTAGCCGTAACCACCAGCCTCCTCGACCCGGTTTCCGATTTCGAGGTGAACGCGCGCGGCACGCTGAACCTGCTCGAGGAGCTCCGGCGGCTCGACGAACCGCCCACGCTGATCTTCACCTCGACCAATAAGGTGTACGGCAGCCTGGCGGACCTCCCATTGCGCCGGGCTGGGAAGCGGTATCGCCCCCGGGATCCCGGCTTGGAAACCACCGGCATCAGCGAGGACCGCGTGCTGGACTTTCACAGTCCCTACGGCTGCTCGAAGGGCACGGCCGACCAGTACGTGCTGCTCTACGCCCGCGTGTACGGGTTGCCGGCGGTCGTCTTCCGGATGAGCTGCGTCTACGGCCCGCACCAGTACGGCACGGAAGACCAGGGGTGGGTGGCGCATTTTCTGATCCGCGCGCTCGAGCGCCAGCCCATCACCATCTATGGCGACGGCAGGCAGGTGCGCGACGTGTTGTTCGTCGACGATTTGATTGACGCGTTCGACCGGGCGCTGACGCACATCGAGACTGTGGCGGGCCACGCGTACAACATCGGCGGCGGCCCCACGAACACCATCAGTCTGCTGGAACTGCTGAGCCTGATCCGGGAGCTGACGGGCGAGCCGGCGCCGCCCGTGTTCGCACCGTGGCGCACGGGAGACCAGCGCTACTACGTTTCCGATTTCAGCCGGTTTCAGGCCGCCACGGGGTGGGCGCCGCGCATCGGCGTAACCAAAGGCGTCACCAGGCTGTACGAGTGGTTAGCCGAGGCGCGCGGGCTGCCGCGCAGGCGCGCCGCCGCGAGTAGGATGCCCGCATGAAATATGCACTCGTCAATCCAAACTGGACGTTTGACGGCAGCATTTATTTCGGGTGCCGCGAGCCGCACCTGCCGCTTGAGTACGGCTATGCCAAGGCGCTGCTGGAGCGCGCGGGCCACGAAGCCATCATCGTAGACGGGCAGCTCGAAGGTCTGTCCGGCGAGGAGATCCGCGCACGCGTCGCGCGCTTCCGGCCGGACTTTACCGTCATCACCACCGCGCCCAGCTACCTGTTCTGGCGCTGCGCTCCGCCCGAACTGAGGGTCCCGCGGGAGACAGCGGACCTCGTGCGCGGCTGCGGCGGCGTGCTGATCGGAATCGGCCCGCACGCCTCCACCACGCCGCGCGCGGCCCTGCGAAAACTCGGGCTGGATCTCGTCATCCTGGGCGAGCCGGAAGAGATTCTGCCGCAGCTCGGAGGCGACTGGAGCGGCGTGCCCTCCCTTTACCTACGGGAGAACGGTTCGGTAGCGGCGCCGGCCACCCCGCATGCATCCGACATGAAGGCGCTGCCCGCCCTGCGATGGCCAGACGAGATAGTCGCGCGGCACCATCATCACCATCATCGCTTCGACGCCGCGCCGCAAGGACCGGGCGCGGAGATGGAAGTTTCTCGGGGTTGCCCGTACCACTGCACCTTCTGCGCCAAAGAAAACTTTCGTACGGATTACCGCAAAAGGCCCCTCGGCGTGATTCTGGAAGAGCTGGAAAACTTCCTCTCGCAAGGGGTCGAGTACGTCTACTTCGTGGACGAAATTTTCCTTCCGGACAAGGCGTTGCTGGAAGCCTTGGCCGAAAGGCCCGTGAAGTTCGGCGTGCAGACGCGCATCGACCTGTGGAAGCCGGAGATGCTTGAACTGCTGGGGCGTGCCGGGTGCGTTTCAATCGAGGCGGGGGTGGAAAGCATTTCCGAGGCCGGCCGCGAACTGCTCGACAAGAAAAGCAAGCTCACCACGGCGCAATTCACGGAGCGCCTGATTTACGCCAAGCGCTACGTTCCGTTTGTTCAGGCGAACCTGTTGGACGCCAAGGTAGACGACGCCGCCGAAATCGAGCAGTGGCGGGAGTTGCTGGGCCGCTTTGGCGTGTGGGCGAACCGTCCCGTGCCGCTGTTTCCCTATCCGGGATCACCCGATTACCGCAAGCGCTGGGGGATTCCCGACGATTGGGCCTGGGAGCGCGCGCTCGATTTCTACCTGAGGGAAAACCGCGAGTTCAGCGACATACAGGAACCGCAGCCGCTGCCGATGTCGCAGCTCGAGCTGGGCTTGAGTGAGTGAGGGGAAATGCCGCCGCCTCGACGCATTCTGATGACCTCCGACACCGTGGGCGGCGTCTGGACATACGCGCTCGATTTGGCACGCGCGCTCACCCTGCGCGGCGTGACGGTAGGGCTTGCCACGATGGGACCGCCGCTCTCGCGCGAACAGCGCGATGACGCTCGCGGCATTCCATTGGTCGAATTATTCGAGAGCGCCTTCAAGCTGGAGTGGATGCCGGATGCGTGGGACGATGTGCGCCGCGCCGGCGAATGGCTGCTCGCACTCGAAGCGCGGCTCCAACCGGACCTGGTGCACCTGAACGGCTACGCGCACGCGGCGCTGCCGTGGCGCGCGCCGGTGCTCGCGGTGGGGCACTCCTGCGTTCTCTCCTGGTGGAGAGCGGTGAAGGGCTGCGAGGCGCCGGCGTCGTGGGACTGCTACCGCGAAGCCGTTTGGCGCGGGCTGGCCGCTTCGAAACTGGTGGTAGCGCCGTCGCGGGCGATGCTCGATGCGCTGGTGGAAAACTATCCCGGGGCGATCCGCGAGGCGCGCGTGATTCCGAACGGCCGCGATGCGGCGCTGTTCCAGCCCCGCGCGAAAAGCCCTTATGTGCTGGCCGCCGGCCGCCTGTGGGACGAGGGGAAGAACATCGCGGCGCTGGAGAGAGCGGCGGCGCGGCTGCCGTGGCCGGTGTACCTGGCGGGCGAACGCAGATCAGACGCGCGTCCCGCGCGCGGCGTCCGCTTTCTGGGGCCGCTGAGGCCGTTGGAGCTGGCGCATCATTACAGCCGTGCGGCCATCTACGCGCTGCCGGCGCGCTACGAACCGTTCGGTCTTTCCGTGTTGGAAGCGGCGATGTCCGGTTGCGCCCTCGTGCTTGGCGACATTCCCAGTTTGCGTGAGAACTGGAGAAACGCGGCCGTGTTTGTGTCCCCGGACGATTCGCGCGCTTTGACTCAAGCGCTTGTGCGGCTGATCTCGAACACCGGCCTGCGCCGCCGCCTGGGCGCCCGCGCCCGCATGCGCGCCCGCCGGTTCACGCATCACCGCATGGCCGAAGCCTATCTTTCGGCGTACCGCGAAATCTGCGCGGGCTCGGAGACCGCCACATGCGCATCGTGATGTTCTACCACTCGCTGGTTTCGGACTGGAACCACGGGAACGCGCATTTTCTTCGCGGCATTGCGAGCGAACTCATGAGCCGGGAACACGAGGTGCGCATTTTCGAACCCGAGGACGGCTGGAGCTTGAAAAACCTCGTGGCGGATCACGGCGAAGCCGCCATCCGAGGTTTTCATCGGGCCTATCTGCAGCTTTCGAGCACGCGCTACCGGCTCGCCTCGCTCGACCTGGATGGGGCGCTCGAAGGCGCGGACCTGGTGATCGTCCACGAGTGGAACGAGCCCGAACTCGTGCGTATGGTGGGGGCGCACCGCGCGCGCAACCCGGGGTACCGGCTGCTGTTCCACGACACGCACCACCGGTCTGTAACCGATCGCGACCGCCTGCCTGTCGCCGGACTCGAACACTACGACGGCGTGCTGGCTTTCGGGCGCGCCGTCCGCGACCTCTACCTCAAGCGCGGCTGGGCGCGGCGCGCATGGATCTGGCACGAAGCGGCCGACACGCGCGTCTTCCGGCCCATCGAAGCGCAGCGCACGGGAGACCTGGTCTGGATCGGCAACTGGGGCGACGATGAGCGCAGCGCGGAGATTCGCGAGTTCCTGATTGAACCGGCGCGTGAACTCGGCTTGAACGCTGAGGTCTACGGCGTGCGTTACCCGGAGGAGGCCCTCGCCGCGCTCGCGGAGGCCGGAATCCGGTATTGCGGCTGGGTGCCGAACTATGAGGTCCCCAACATATTTGCCCGCTTCCGGGCCACCGTACACATACCGCGCAAACCGTACGTATCGGACCTGCCGGGGATTCCCACCATTCGCGTTTTTGAGGCGCTGGCCTGCGGCATCCCGCTGATTACGGCGCCCTGGGACGATTGCGAGCACCTGTTCACGCCGGGCAAGGACTACCTGGTGGCGCGCGACGGCTCCGAGATGAAGCGGCTTTTGCGCCGCGTGCTGTCGGACGGCGCGCTCTCCCGGGCGCTTGCCGGGCATGGTCTACAAACCATCCTGTCGCGCCACACCTGTGCGCACCGGGTGGATGAGCTGATGCGGATTTTCGCCGAAGTGGCGGGCGCGCCCGCGGGAGCAGGAGCGGCGGTATGAGAATTGCGTTTTTCGGATCGAGTCTGGTGTCGGCCTACTGGAATGGGGCGGCCACTTATTATCGCGGCATCATTCGCGCGTTGAACGCGCGGGGCCACGCGGTCACGTTTTACGAACCCGACGCCTATGAGCGCCAGCAGCACCGCGACATGGAAGACCCGGAGTGGGCGCGGGTCGTGGTGTACCCTGCGACCGAAGCCGGAGTGAGCCAGGCGCTCGATGAAGCGCGCGCGGCGGATGTGATCGTGAAAGCGAGCGGCATCGGCGTGCTCGACGAGTTTCTCGAAGCCACCGTGCCGGAAGTGAAGGCGCCGGGAAAGCTCGTCGTCTTCTGGGACGTGGACGCGCCGGCAACGCTCGACCGCGTCCGTGCGAACGAAGCCGACCCGTTCCGCCGCCTCATCCCGCGCTACGATTTCGTGCTGACGTACGGGGGTGGGCCGCCGGTCGTAGAGGCGTATGAAGCGTTGGGTGCGCGGCGGTGCGTCCCGGTGTACAACGCGCTCGATCCGGAGACCCACTTCCCCGCCCCTCCCGATCCGCGTTTCTCGGCCGATCTGGCGTTTCTCGGCAACCGTCTGCCGGACCGCGAGCGGCGCGTCGAAGAGTACTTTTTCGGCGCCGCCGCGGCAGCGCCCGCCGCACGCTTTTTGCTGGCCGGCGCGGGATGGGAAGACAAAAAACTTCCGGCCAACGTGCAATATCTTGGCCACCTTTACACGCGCGATCACAACGCGTTCAACTCGACCCCGCGGGCGGTGCTCAACATCAGCCGGGAGAGCATGGCGCGGTACGGCTACTCGCCGGCCACGCGGGTTTTCGAGGCTGCGGGCGCGGGCGCCTGCATCATCACGGATTCCTGGCAGGGACTGGAGCTGTTTCTCGAACCGGGGCGCGAGGTTCTGGTTGCGCGGCACGGCCGCGAGACGGCGGCGCACGTTCGCGAATTAACGCCGGCACGCGCGCGGGTTCTGGGGCAGGCGGCGCGGCGGCGCGTACTTGCCGAACACACCTACGCGCATCGCGCCCGGGACGTAGAGACGGTTATCGAAACCGGTTCCGTGAGGACGGCGCGGGTATGAGCGCTCCTCCCCTACGCATCGTGATCTGCGGGCTTTCGATCACCTCGTCGTGGGGGAACGGCCACGCTACGACCTACCGCGGGCTGGTCAGAGAGCTTGCCGCGCGCGGTCACGACGTGCTGTTTCTCGAGCGCGACGTGCCGTGGTATGCGGCGAACCGTGACCTGCCCGAACCGCCCTACGGCCGCACGGCCCTTTACTCCTGCCTGGAGGAATTGAAGGACCGCTTTTCCGGAGATGTGCGCGAGGCCGACGTCGTCATCGTGGGGTCCTACGTGCCCGAGGGCGTCGCCGTGGGCGAATGGGTGACAACGGTCGCGCGCGGCAAGAAAGCGTTTTACGACATCGACACTCCGGTGACGCTGGCCAGGCTCCGGCGCGGCGAAAACGATTACCTTTCGCGCGAGTTGATCCCGCGCTACGACCTGTATCTTTCCTTTACGGGCGGCCCCACGCTGGAGTGCCTGGAACGCAGATATGGCGCGCCGGTTGCTCGCGTGCTTTACTGCTCGACGGACCCGCTGGTTTATTATCCCGAGCAAAGGAAACCGGCTTGGGAGCTGGGCTATCTCGGCACGTACAGCGAAGATCGCCACCCGTCGCTGGAGCGGCTCATGCTGGAAACGGCACGGCGGTGGCCGGAAGGGCGCTTCGTGGTGGCCGGACCGCTCTATCCGGAAAACATCGAGTGGCCCGCTAACGTCGAGCGCATCGAGCACCTGGCGCCGCCCACGCACCGGGCGTTCTACAATTCCCAGCGCTTCACGCTGAACATCACCCGGGCGGACATGCGGCGGGCAGGCTTTTCTCCCAGCGTGCGCCTGTTTGAAGCGGCGGCCTGCGGCGTTCCGATTATCAGCGACTGGTGGGTCGGGCTGGACCACATTCTGAAGCCAGGCAGCGAGATTCTGGTGGCGCGCACGGCCGCCGACACGCTGCGGTTCTTGCGTGAACTGCCCGAGGAGGAGCGTCTGGCCATCGGGGAACGCGCCCGGAAACACGTGCTGGCCGAGCATACGGCCGCGCACCGGGCCGCACAACTGGAAGGCTATATTCTCGCCGCTCTAAACGGCCACGCCGCTCGCCGGGCTTTTTGCCCCCCAAGTGAGTTCTGAAAGCTGTCGGCCGATGTAAGACACAGCGGGCTGCCGGATCCGGACAGAGCCGTCCCAAAATCGGACAATCCCAACCGCGCAACATATCCTAAGACTTGGCACCAAAAGGAATAATCGGCCGGAACAGTTGGCCGGAGACTTGCGTACTCGTCTGTGTGTCCGATATCCGATTCGCACTCCGTACGCTTGCGCGGTCGCCTCTGCTCACCGCCGTCGTAATCCTTTCGCTTGGCTTGGGTGTGGGGGCGAATACTGCTATCTTTTCGTTCCTGAACCGGATCGTGCTCGCGTCGCTGCCGGTCGAAAAACCCGAGGAACTCGTGATTCTCACCTCGCCTCCCGAGTTCAAAGGCGGCATGTCTTCGACGGACAGTGCCGGCGACATGGAATCGATTTTCAGCTACCTGGCTTTCCGGAGGTTGGAAAAGCACGCCGAGGGAGTCCGGGGCGTGGCGGCATTCCGTCAGCTCGACGCGAACCTCTCTTACCGCAACCAGACCATCGACGGCGCCGCGATGGTGGTCTCCGGGAATTACTTTTCACTGCTCGGCGTGAAGTCCTGGATGGGCCGGTTGATTACGCCCGAGGATGACGTTCACGGGAACGGCCGCCCGGTCGTGGTGCTGTCGTACGCGTTTTGGCAGAACCGGCTCGGCGGCCAGCCGGAGGTGCTGAACCAGCCGCTCCGCGTGAACGGGCACGTCTTCACGATCGTGGGGGTCGCGCCCAAAGGCTTCACAGGCACAACCTGGAGCCAGAATCCGGATGTTTTCGTCCCGCTCTGCTTCAAGCCGCTGATGACGCCCACCTGGAACGGCACACAGCGCTGGGACGAGTACTGGCTGTACCTGCCCGGCTCCAGCCCGGAGTTTCGCGCGAGCAGGCGGAAGCCGCGCTCAATTCCGTCTATCGCGGGGTTGTGGAGGAGCAGGCCAGCAGCACGCAGAAAAACTGGCGTCCCGATGAGCTCGCGCGATTTCGTAATTCGAAGCTGACTCTGGTCGAGGGCAGCAAGGGACCGAGGCAGTCCCGGCAGGGGGCCCGGACCGCGCTGCTGATTCTCATGGCGTCCACCGCGCTTGTCCTGTTGATTGCGGTGGCGAATACCGCGAACGTGCTGCTGGCGCGGGCTGCGCAGCGCAAGAAGGAACTGGCGATCCGCACTGCCCTGGGCGCGGGCCGCGGCCGCCTGATGAAGCAGGTGCTCACGGAAGCCATGCTGCTGGCGCTGGCCGGCGGCGCGGCGGGCCTGCTCCTGGCTTTCTGGACCATCGAGCTGATCGTGGCGGCGGTCAGCGATGGCACGGCGCCCGCCGACCTCAACATGGGGATCGACTGGCGCGTACTCGGCTTCGCCCTCGGAATCTCGGTGCTGAGCGGGCTCCTCTGCGGTGTGTACCCGGCTTGGGAAGCGGCGCGCAGTGGGGTGGCGGAGGTGCTCAAGGATCAGTCCGGAAGCGTGTCGGCGACTCTGCGCGCGGCGCGCGTGCGCAAAGCCCTGGTCTGTGTTCAGGTGATGCTCTCGGCGCTGCTGCTGATTCCCACCGGACTGTTTCTGAAAAGCCTGGTCAATCTGACGAGGGTCGATCTCGGCATGAACCAGGAAAACCTCATCACCTTCCGGATCTCGCCCGAACTCAACGGCTACAAGCCGGAGCAGAGCCGGGCATTGTTCGAACGCGCCGAAGAGCAGCTCGCCGCCATCCCGGGCGTGCGCAGCGTCAACACCTCGTTCGTGCCGCTGATCTCGGGCAGCAGTTGGGGCATGACCCTGACGGTCGAGGGCTATTCGCGCGACCCGAAGGCCGACCGGCACTCCATGCTCAACGTTGTCGGCGCAGGCTACTTCGGCAAGATGGGCATCCCGCTCATCAACGGGCGCGAATTCACCGAGCGGGACACCGCTGCGGCTCCGAAAGTCGCCATCGTCAACGAGAGCTTTGCGCGGCACTTCTTCGGAAACGGCAATCCGATCGGCCGCAAGTTCGCAGAGGGCATGAGCGATACCCTCGACATCGAGATCGTCGGAGTCGTAAAGGATACACACTATGCCGGCGTGAAGCAGAAACCGCCGCGCCTTTTTTACAGGCCCTGGCGGCAGGACGAGGACATCGGCGAAATCTCGTTCTATGTGCGCACGGCGCTGCCGCCGGAACAGTTGATGCCGCAGGTGCGGCAGGTGATGAGGACGCTCGATCCGGATCTTCCACTGGAAGGATTCAGGACCTTCAAGGACCAGGTCACCAGGAGCCTGATAAACGACCGCCTCGTCCTGCATCTCTCGGTTGCGTTCTCGGTAGTGGCGACGCTGCTGGCGATGTTGGGTCTGTATGGCGTGATGTCCTACAGCGTGACCCGCAGGACGCGCGAAATCGGCATACGGATCGCGATGGGTGCGACGTCCATGTCCATCCGCCGGATGGTGGCGCGCGAACTGCTCATGATGCTGGGCATAGGGCTGGCTCTGGGCGTTCCGGGCGCGGTCGCGCTGGCCCGGCTGGCCGAGAGCCAGTTGTTCGGCGTCAAGTCGTTCGATGCGGCGGTGGTGGCGGGCGCGGTCCTGGCGCTCACGCTGGCAGCGGCGGCGGCCGGTTACCTGCCCGCGCGGCGTGCCACCCGGATCAACCCGATTACCGCGTTGCGGTACGAGTGAGAGCACCGGACGCGTCCAAAGACCACACCACGGGTGCGCGCTATGCTGTGGACATGGCGTGGATTCGCGCCCTTTATGCCTGAATTACCCGAAGTCGAGACCATCGCCCGCACGCTGAAGCCTTGCGTAACCGGGCGGCGGATGCTCGATGCGCACTTCCACTCGCGGCTCGTTCTCTCCGGCGATCCGAAGGCCACGGCAGCGGCCATTCGCGGCCGCACGATCGTCCGGCTTGAACGCCGCGGAAAGTTTCTGCTGTTCGATCTCGACGGTGTGTGGCTCGTCATCCACCTCGGCATGACCGGGAAACTGCTTTGGAACGGCAGCGCTGGCCCGCACACGCGCGCGATTTTCGAACTCGATGCGGGCCGGCTGCTCTACGACGATATCCGCCAGTTTGGGCGCATTGAAGCCGCCCGGAAAATCCCTCGGCGCGTCGCCCGCCTCGGCCCGGATCCGCTGGCGATTCCCGCATCGGAATTTGCCGCGCGCCTCTGGGAGCGCCGCAGGCAGATCAAGCCCCTGCTGCTCGACCAGACATTCCTCGCAGGGCTCGGGAACATCTACACCGATGAAGCGCTGCACCGCGCGGGCATACACCCCAGAGCCGCGGCGGATCATCTCAGCGCGAAGCGGGCAAGCCGGCTCTATGAGGCGATACAGGAAGTGCTGAGCGAGGCAATCTCCGCCGGCGGCTCCTCCATCTCCGATTACGTCGACGGCAACGGCAGGGCCGGCTCCTTTCAGCTACAGCATCGGGTCTACGGAAAGGCCGGCGAGCCGTGCCCGGCCTGCGGGGCGGAAATCCGGCGCATCGTGATTGCCCAGCGCGGCACCCATTACTGCCCGAAGTGCCAGCGGGCGTGACTCTCAGGTGAGAGTGCGCAGGATCGCGTCGGCCACGGAGGCCGCGGCTCGCATCTCCGGAACGTCGTGGACCCGGACCATGTGCGCTCCTCCCAGAATCGCGGCGGCAACCGCGGCGGCGGTGGCGAACTGCGTTTCCTTCTCAGTGGGGTGTTTGAGGAACGACTTCCGCGACGGGCCGACCAGGATGGGGAGTTCCAGCTTCGCGAGCTCCGGCAGCCGCGCCAGGATCTCCGAATTCTGCTCACCGCGCTTGCCGAAGCCGATACCAGGATCGATAACGATGCGGGCGCGGTCGAGTCCTGTGCGCAGGACCCGATGCACCGAGGCTTCCAAATCGCTGCCAATCCCGCCCATCACGTCTTTCATGGGAGGCAGCTTGGCCCAGGTCTCGGGCGTGCCGCGCATGTGGTTGAGGATCAACCCGGCGTCGTAGTTCGTCACGACGCGCGCCAGACGCGCATCGAAGGTAAGGCCGCTCGGATCGTTGATGATTTCGGCGCCCAGTTCGAGCGCGTTTTCCGCTACGCCGGATTTGTAAGTGTCCACCGAGATCGGGATGGAAAGCTTGCCTCGCAGGCGCTTGAGCACCGGCATGAGGCGGCGCTTCTCTTCCGCCTCGGAGATACGGGCGGAGCCGGGGCGGGTGGATTCAGCGCCGATGTCGATGATGTCGGCACCTTGTTCCTCGAGTTCGATGGCGCGCGCGTAGGCGCGGTCGGGATCGCTGTACAACCCGCCATCGGAGAATGAGTCCGGCGTCACGTTCAGAATGGCGACGATGAGAGTGCGGTCCCCGAGCTGGATTTCGCGGTCTCTCAGCTTCCAAACGAAGCGCTTGCGGGGCATGGCTACGAGTTTGCTATAACGCGCCGCCACTTCTTCCCCACCTGCACGATCATCTCAGACGGTACATCGGACAGAACAAGATCGGTCACGCGGCAGCCGTTGATTTCCACCGCGCCTTCCTTGATTTTGCGCGTGGCCTCGCTGACCGAGGGCGCCATGCCCAGCCGGGCCAAAAGATGCCCGAGCCGGATCCCGTTTTGGTTGACCACGCCTTCGGGCAGGGGAACGGTCTCGATGTCCGCAGGCGCCTCGCCGCGCCGCACCACGCGGTCGAAATCCTCGGCAGCACGTTCGGCTTCCTCCGCCGAGTGGAAGTCGGTCACGATCATCCGGGCCAGATCCATCTTCGCCTGCATGGGGTGCAGTTCGCCGCCGGCGATCCGCTCGCGCATGCGCGCGATTTCAGGGATGCTGACGTCGGTCAGCAGCTCGTAATAGCGGAACATCAACTCGTCGGAGATCGACATCAGCTTTTTGAACATCACCTCGGGAGGCTCGGTGATGCCGACGTAATTGCCGAGGGACTTCGACATCTTGTTGACGCCGTCGAGACCCTCCAGCAGCGGCGTGGTGGCGATGATCTGGGGAGGCAGGCCGAAATCGCGCTGAATCTCGCGGCCCACCAGCAGGTTGAATTTCTGGTCGGTGCCGCCAAGCTCCACGTCGCACTCGGTAACCACGGAGTCGTAGGCCTGCGCCAGCGGGTAGAGCAGCTCGTGAACCGAGATCGGGATGCCCTCCTTGAAGCGCTTGGCAAAATCGTCCCGCTCGAGCAGCCTCGCGACCGTATACTTGGCGCACAGGCGGATGAGGTCCTCAAAGCGGAGGGCGTCGAGCCACTGGCTGTTGTACTGGATGACCGTCTTCTCCCGGTCCAGGATCTTGAAGACCTGCTGCTTGTAGGTCTCCGCGTTGCGCTCGATTTCCTCGCGCGTCATCGGGGGCCGGGTTACGTTGCGGCCCGTGGGGTCGCCGATCTTGCCCGTGCCGTCGCCGATGAGAAAGATCACCGTGTGGCCCAAATCCTGGAAATGCTTCATTTTACGGAGCAGGACGCTGTGGCCCAGGTGGAGGTCCGGGGCGGTGGGGTCGAAGCCGACCTTCACGCGCAGGGGGCGACCCTCCTTTTCGGCCTGGATAAGCCGTTCCCGAAGATCCTCCTCGCGGATGAGTTCCGAAAGTCCCTTTTTGATATAGGCGATCTGTTCGTCGATGGAAAACCGAGGCATCTACTACATTGTACGGGGGATGTAAGGAGCGGCGGGCTGCCGGATCCGAACAGGGCCGTCCCAAAAGCGGACAATCCCAGGCGCGGAGCGCGTCACACAGCTTGGCGTATAAAGGGATAATGGCCGGAACAGTTGGCCAGAGACTTGCGTAGCAGTTAGTGGCATCGCCATGGATATCCCGAGAAAAGACGCTGCGCGGCGCAAGAGAATCCGTCAGACCGTTGTTGGCGCCGTCGTACTGGCTGCCATCGCGGCGGTGACGATGGGGGTCATGCGGCTGAAGCCGGCGGCGCCGACCGTGGAGTGGGCGACGGTCTGGCCGGACACGGTAAAGCGCGGCCCGATGCTGCGGCAGGTCCGCGGGCTCGGCACCCTGGTTCCGGAAGACATCCTGTGGATTCCGGCAACTACCGACGGCCGTGTGGAGCAGCGGCTGGCGCTTCCCGGCACCGTGGTGAAGCCCGATACGGTGCTGATCATTCTCAGCAATCCCGAGCTGCAACAGGCGCTAGTGGACGCCGAATGGAAGCTGAAAGCCGCCGAAGCGGAACTGGAGAATCTTAAGGTAAAGCTCGAGAGCGAGAGGCTGAACCAGGAGGCCCAGGCGGCCTCCGTAGCGTCCGAGGCAAACAAAGCTAAGCTCGAAGCCGACCGGAATGCCGAGCTGAACCGGTTCGGTCTGATCGCCGACATTGAGGCGAAAAAGTCGCTGGCAACGGCGCTGGACTGGGCGAACCGCCAGCGGATCGAAGCGAAACGGCTGGAAATCGCCCTGGACTCCATCCGGGCGCAGCTCGCGGTGCAAAAGGCCAACGTTGAGCAGCTTCGCGCGCTCTACGAACTCAAGAAAAGCCAGGTCGATGCGCTGACGGTGAGGGCCGGAGTACACGGCGTTCTCCAGCAGGTGCCGGTGGAAGTGGGGCAGCGGGTGACCGTCGGCACGAACCTGGCGCGCGTCGTGCAGCCGGAAAAACTCAAAGCTGAGTTGAAGATCCCCGAAACCCAGGCCAAGGACGTGGCGCTGGGGCAGAAGGCCGAAGTGGATACGCGCAACGGGGTGATCCCGGGCCGTGTCTCGCGTATCGATCCCGCGGCCGTCGAAGGAACCGTTACGGTGGATGTGGAGCTGGAGGGCCCCTTGCCCCCGGGCGCCCGGCCGGATCTCAGCGTGGACGGAACCATTGAAATCGAAAAACTCGATGACGTGCTTTACGTGGGCCGCCCGACCTCCGGAGAGCCGAACAGCGTGATCACGCTGTTCAAGGTGGATCCGGATCGCAAGGGCGCCACCGCCGTTAAGGTAAAGCTGGGCCGCAGCTCTGTAAACACGATTGAAATATTAGAGGGACTGAACGTCGGCGACCAGGTTATCCTCTCCGACATGTCGGCCTGGATGGCGTACGAGCGCATCCGGTTGAATTGAGCGTTGTCGCCGCGCCGAAAAGGAACCACATGACTGAATCAAACCGCGAACCGCTGATCCGCCTGGAAGGCGTGACCAAGGTATACCTCACCGACGAAATGGAAACCCACGCGCTGGACGGCATTCACCTGGAGATCATGCCGGGCGAGTACGTCTCGATTGCCGGGCCTTCCGGCTGCGGAAAATCGACGCTGCTGTCGATCCTCGGGCTGCTCGACACGCCGACGTCGGGCACCTACATCCTCAACGGCAAGCCGGTGGAGAACCTGAAGCTCTCCGAACGCGCGCGCATCCGCAACCGGGAGATCGGCTTCATTTTCCAGGCTTTCAACCTGATCGGGGACTTGACGGTGTACGAAAACGTCGAACTGCCGCTGACCTATCGCGGGATGCCTGCCAGCGAGCGCAAGAAGCGGTGCCTGGAGGCGCTGGAACGCGTCGGGATGTCGCACCGGATGAAGCACTACCCGGCGCAGCTTTCCGGCGGCCAGCAGCAGCGCGTGGCGGTGGCGCGCGCCCTCGTGGGCGACCCGCTCATCCTGCTGGCGGACGAGCCGACCGGAAACCTGGACTCGAAAAACGGTCAGGCCGTGATGGATCTGCTCAAGGACCTGCACCGCCAGGGCGCCACCATTTGCATGGTGACGCACGATCCGCGGTACGCAAGCTACGCGGAACGCACCATACACCTGTTCGACGGGCGCATCGTCGAAGAGAGCGTGGACATGGAAACCGCGCCGGGAGCGGGCGGCGCTTATTGAAGCCGTCCTATGGGAACCCTTCTTCACGACGTTCGCTACAGCCTCCGGACGCTGATCAAGAGCCGCGGCTTCACTGCCGTTGCGGTGCTTGCGCTGGCGCTGGGAATCGGCGCCAATACGGCGATCTTCACCGTCGTAAATGCCGTCCTCATCCGGCCTCTGCCCTATAAGGACTCCGACCGGCTGGTTGCGGTCTGGGAAAACAACCTGGCGCAGGGCTGGTCCCGCATGGGGGTTTCGGGTCCGGCGTATATCGACTGGCAGGAGCAGTCGCAGCTTTTCGAAGAGATTGCCCTTTACGAACCGGGAAGCGGAACACTGACGGGTGTCGGCGAGCCCGAACAGATCCCCGGTATGCGCGTAACGACAAACTTTTTCAAGGTGCTGGGCGCCGGGGCGCAGTACGGGCGGCTGTTTACCGCAGATGAGGCCAAGGGCGGCCGGCACAATGTGTGCGTGGTCACGCACGGATTCTGGCGCCGCCGTATGGGGTCGGACCCCAGCGTTATTGGCAAGGTATTCCAGGTGGACGGGCTGGCTTACATGGTAATCGGCGTGCTGTCCCCGGATTTCTGGCTGCCCATGTCCGCCGAGGCGTTCGTGCCCTGGAACCTTGACGAACTTCGCAACATGAACCGGGCATCGCACGCGTTCGGCGTGTTGGGGCGGTTGAAACCGGGCGTCACGGTGGAGCAGGCGAACGCCGAGCTGAACAGCATCCAGCGGCGAATCGGGGAACGCTATGCCGGGCTGCGCGACTGGGGCGCCACGGTCGCGCCCCTGAAGGAGGCGCTGGTCGAGTATATCCGGCCGGCGCTGCTGGTGCTGCTGGGCGCGGTGGGATTCGTGCTGTTGATCGCGTGTACAAACGTCGCGAATTTGCTGCTCGCGCGGGGCGCGGCGAGGCAGAAGGAGATTGCGATCCGGACAGCAATGGGCGCGAGCCGGTGGCGGCTGATCCGGCACTTCCTGACGGAAAGCGTGCTGCTGGGTCTGGCCGGCGGCGCGCTTGGGTTGCTGCTCGCATCGTGGGGAACAGAAGTGCTTGCGCGCGTACTGCCGAACCGCATTCCCGTGCCTGAGGCCGCCGCGCACGTCGCGCTGGCCCGGATCACCGTGGATGCCCGGGTGCTGCTGTTCACGCTGCTGATCTCGGTGGTTACGGGCGCGCTGTTCGGCCTGGCGCCGGCGCTCGCAGCGCTGCGCTCGGATACCGCGGAAGCCCTGAAGGAGGGCGGGCGTTCGGCATCAAGCGGCGGCCGGCAGCGGCAGCGGCTGCGAGCCGCGCTGGTGGTAAGCGAGGTGGCGCTGGCGCTCGTGCTGCTGATAGGCGCCGCTCTGATGATGCGCAGTTTCCGGCAAATGCAGAAGTCCAGCCCGGGTTTCCATGCCAACAATGTGCTTACGGCCGAGATCGAACTGCCGGCCGACAGCAAGTATCGCGACCCGCGGCAATGGGCGGCGACGTTCGAACGTTTCCTGGAGCGGTTGAAGGAAATGCCGGGAGTGCAGTCGGCCGCCCTCACTCACATCGTCCCGTTGACGGAGTACGAGAGCAAGGAGTCGTTCGAGATTGAGGGACGCCCGCAGCTCGCCTCCGGGGAGAGATTGGGGGCGGATTGGCGGGCGGTGAGTCCCGGCTACTTCCAAACGCTCGGCATCCCCTTGCTCAAAGGGCGGGATTTCACGCCGCTGGACCATGCCGACGCGCCATGCGTCGTCGTCATCGACCAGACCCTCGCGCGCATGTACTTCCGCGGGGAGGACCCGATCGGACGGCGGCTCATATTTGAGCGCTTCCGTGCCACATGCGAGATCGCCGGGGTGGTAGGAGAGGTGAAGCACGCCGGGGTGAACAAGAATCCTCGCCCGACGGTGTACTTCGCATTCACGCAGGCTCCACAGCCCCG
Organism: Acidobacteriota bacterium; assembly: GCA_029776225.1. Taxonomy (GTDB): domain Bacteria; phylum Acidobacteriota; class Terriglobia; order Bryobacterales; family Bryobacteraceae; genus Fen-330. Next base: position 40,455 of record JAKOTR010000022.1, read on the forward strand.
CATGAGCTTCGTGGTGCGGAGCGCCGGCAATCCCGCCGGTTTGATCAACACAGTGAAGAAGGCCGTTTGGTCCGTTGACAGAGACCAGCCGGTTTACAACATCAAAACCATGGACGACCTGCTGTCGGATTCGGCCTCGGCGCCGCGATTCACGCTCGTGCTACTCGGCGTGTTCGCCGCATTGGCGCTCACGCTGGCGGCGGTGGGAATCTACGGCGTGATGTCGTACACCGTCAACCAGCGGAAGCACGAGATCGGCATCCGCATCGCCCTGGGCGCGCAGAGGGGACACGTGCTGCGGCTTGTTGTCGGGCAGGCGATGGCGCTGGCCCTGGCGGGCGTGGCTGCGGGTCTGGTGATCGCGCTCGCAGTAACCCGCCTTCTGGCCACTCTACTCTACGGCGTCAGCGCGACCGACGTGCCGACGTTCGCAACCGTGGCCATCACCCTGAGCGCGGTGGCGTTGGCGGCCAGCTATATCCCGGCCCGAAGGGCCGCCCGAATCGAGCCGCTGATCGCCCTACGCTATGAGTAGCGGGACTCCGCCGGGCTTTACCCTACAAGCTTCTTCAGCGACTCGGTGTACGGCGGACGCGCAATTCCCCGTTCGGTGATGATCGCCGTGACGTAGCGGTTGGGCGTAACGTCAAACGCGGGGTTCTCCACCGCGACGCCCTCCGGCGCGATCGGGACTTCGAAGACGTGCGTCACTTCCTCCGCGGGCCGTTGCTCGATCGGAATCAGATCGCCGGAAGCAAGCGTAAGGTCGAGCGTCGAAACGGGCGCCGCGACGTAAAACGGCACGCCGTTTTCCCGTGCGAGAACAGCCACCGAGTACGTTCCGATCTTGTTGGCCACGTCGCCGTTGGCGGCGATGCGGTCCGCCCCCACTACGACGCAGCCGATGCGGCCAGTCTTGAGAAAATGCCCGGCCATGTTGTCAGTGATCAGCGTGGCGGGGATGCCGTCGCGCATGAGTTCCCACACGGTGAGCCGCGCGCCCTGCAGGAATGGGCGGGTCTCATCGGCAAAGACGTCGATTTTCTTACCTGCCGCGACAGCCGCCCGGATCACCCCGAGCGCTGTGCCATAGCCCGCCGTGGCCAGCGCCCCGGCGTTGCAGTGCGTGAGCACGGTCTTGCCGTCGGGAATCAGTTCGGCGCCGTGGCGGCCTATCGCCTCGTTGATCGCGATGTCCTCGCGGCGGATCTCAATGGCTTCGGCAACGAGCCGCTCGCGAATTGTTTCTACCGAGCAGCCTTGCAAGGAGCGATAGACCCGCTTCATGCGGTCAATGGCCCAAAAAAGATTCACCGCGGTGGGCCGCGTACGGGCCAGGGTGTCGCAAATCGTATCGAACTCCGCGTCCAGGTTCGTGGAGCGGAGCGCGCCCAGCGCCACGCCCATCGCCGCGGCAACGCCGATGGCCGGCGCGCCACGGATCACCATCGTGCGAATGGCATCCGCTACCTCGCGGTAATCGCGGCAGGTGACGTAAACCTCCTCGCGCGGAAGGCGGGTCTGATCGATCATCACCACGCCGTCACTTGTCCATTGGATTGTTTCGACCATGAGTTGTATCTGTCAGCTAATGTAGCCGGCGCGCTGCGCCACAAGACCGGTGAAGAAAACAAGGTTATAGCCGGCGTGCATGACGGCCGCCGCCGCAGTCGAGCCCGAACGATGCCGCATCCAGCCGAAGGCCGAGCCGGCGAAGAAGATGATCAACAGGCGCTGCCAGGACCACGCGTATTCGAACCCGTGCAACAGGGTGAATGGAGTGGCCGCGAGCACGATTCCACCTGCCGTTCCGAAAGTGCGTATGGCAACCGGCATCAGAAATCCGCGGAACGCCAGTTCCTCGCACAGCGGGCCGAGCGTGACGGCAAAAGCGCCGATCAGCATCAGCGATGCCGGGTCCTTCATCAGCTCTTCCAGGGGCGTCTTGATCTGGGGAGGCCGCAAAACAGCGCCGAGAAGAATCGCGGCCAAAGCGAGCAGCAATCCCCAACCGAAACTGGCGAGATAACCTCCCGGCGGCCGCACCCAGGCCATCGAGTACCAAAACGGCCGGCCGTAGCGCGCCCGCATGAGCCAGTAAAGCACCAGAAACCAGAGGCCGTAAAACGAGAACGTCGCCGCGATCGGAAACGCGGCCCTGACCTTGGGCGGGGCGGGCAGCATCTGCATCGCGCCGAACGCCGCCAGGCTGGTGACGATCATGAGCGGAAGCGCCAGCAGCGCCAGCAAGAGAACGTCCAGCCACCCCCAGAACGGCTCGATGGCAGGCTGCGGTTCGGATTCCGGCGGCGCCGGTTCGTACGATTCGGGATCGATCATGACTCGCGCTCGATGAGGGCGGCAGCCAGAAGCGGAACCATAATCTCGTGGTGGCCCGTGAGCGAGATGCCGCGTCCTCCCGTCCGGGCGTGAGGGCGCTCAACCACGTTGACCCTGGGCCGGTAATGCTGGAGGAAATCCATGTTGATGGTGGTGAAATTCCCGTGGGGGCAGCCAAGATTGCGCACCACCGAAACGGCCTTGAGAAACACTTCCGGCATGACGACCGCCGACCCCAGGTTGATATACACGCCGCCCTCGTTGAGCTCGGCCACCAGCCGGGCAAACAGGCGGAAGTCGCGGTGAGTTGCACGGCCGATAGCGCCCGGATCGGCGGCGGGATGGGTGTGCGGCGTATCTGTGCCGATAGCGACGTGAACGGTGACGGGCACGGAGGCGCGCCAGGCGGCCAGAAGCAGGCTCACGCCGGCAAACTGAGGGTCCGCGATGCAATCGAGGCGGCGGCCGAGCGCCTCGCCGATGCCGATCGAATCGCGGTCGCCTTCCGCGATCGCTTCGTTCATCTCGCGCCCGGTTTCCTCGGCCGTACCGAAGCGGCCATCCGGGAGCACCGCTTCCACATCCTCGCTGGTGGCGCCGGCAATCGCGATCTCGAAATCGTGAATGGCGGCGGAACCGTTCATGGCAAAGGCGGTGGCATAACCGCGCTGCATGAGGTCGATCAGCACGGGCGCCAGGCCGCACTTGATGACGTGCCCGCCCATGCCCCACAGCACCGGTTTCCCCTTGGCGCGGGCCGCGTATATGGCATCGGCCGCCGCGCGAAGGGAATCGGCGGCCAGAATGTGCGGCAGCGTTTCCATCCAACCCGCAACACCGGCACCCTTTTCATACGGCCGGGCGAAATGCTCGACCCGCACCTTGCCGCCGCGTTCCCGTATGGGAATGGTGTTGAGCGCGGTGAAATCGAGAGGTGTTTTGTCGTATCTGCTCACGAAGCGCGTCCGTTCCTTCCGTTGCGCAGCACCTTAGCCAGCGCCTGCCCGGTGTAGCTCTTGCGGCATCTCATGACCTGCTCGGGCGTCCCCGCCGCCACAATGTGCCCGCCCGCCTCGCCGCCTCCCGGCCCGAGGTCGATGATCCAATCGGCCGTCTTGATCACGTCAAGCTGGTGCTCGATCACCACCACCGTATTCCCGAGGTCCACCAGGCGCGCCAGAACATCGAGCAGCTTCCTGATATCGTCGAAGTGCAGCCCGGTGGTTGGCTCGTCCAAAATGTAGAACGTGCGGCCCGTCTGCCGCTTGCTCAGTTCGCGGGCGAGCTTGATGCGCTGCGCCTCGCCGCCCGAAAGCGTTGTGGAAGACTGGCCGAGGTGGATATATCCCAGACCCACGTCCACAAGCGTCTGGAGCTTCGCCTGGACCTGCGGAATGTTTTCGAGCACGCCGGCCGCTTCTTCTACGGTCGCCTCCAGGATATCGGCAATCGAATAGCCCTTGTATTTTACCTGGAGCGTTTCGTGATTGTATCGCCGGCCGCGGCAGACGTCGCAGGTGACATAGACGTCGGGGAGGAAATTCATTTCGATGCGCTTGAGGCCGTCGCCTTCGCACGCCTCGCAGCGCCCGCCCTTGACGTTGAAGCTGAAGCGCCCGGGCTTGTAGCCGCGCTCGCGGGATTCCGGCAGCATCGCGAACAGGTCGCGAATGGGCGTGAATACGCCGGTGTAGGTCGCCGGATTGGATCGCGGGGTGCGCCCGATCGGCGACTGATCGATCTGAATCACCTTGTCGATGTGCTCGATGCCCTCCATGGCGCTGTGCGCCCCGGGCTCCTCGCGCGAGTTGTGCAGGGCGCGCATCAGCCGGCGGTAAACAATGTCGTTGACCAGCGTGGATTTCCCGCTGCCCGAAACGCCGGTGATCACGATGAACGTTCCGAGCGGGAATTCGACGGTGATGTTCTTTAAATTGTGCTCGCGCGCGCCGCGCACGATGAGCTTTTTGCCGTTGCCCTGGCGCCGCCGCGCCGGCGGCGGGATCTCCCGCGCGCCCGATAGGTACAGCCCGGTCAGCGAGGCGGGGTTGGCCGCGATCTCGGCGGGCGATCCACAGGCCACCACCTTCCCTCCAAGCCGTCCCGCTCCCGGCCCCAGGTCGATCACGTAGTCCGCCCGCTCGATGGTTTCGGCGTCGTGCTCGACCACCAGGACGGTATTGCCGAGATCGCGCAGGCGCGCCAGGGTGTCGAGCAGCCGCTCGTTGTCGCGCGGGTGGAGCCCGATCGAGGGCTCGTCGAGCACATAGAGCACGCCCCGCAGCTTGGAGCCGATCTGGGTTGCCAGCCGGATCCGCTGCGCTTCGCCGCCGGAAAGGGTAGACGCCGAGCGGTCGAGGCTGAGATAATCCAGCCCGACTGCGGAGAGGAACTCCAGCCGCGTGCGGATCTCGTCCACGATCCGCGCCGCAATTTGCGCCTCGCGCTCGGTCAGCTCCCAGCCGCGTACGGTTGGCAGCGCGCGGGCGACCGGAAGCGCGGCGAAATCGGCGATCGAAAGCCCTTTCACCGTCACCGCCAGGCTGCTCGGCTTCAGGCGCTTGCCGTGGCAGTCGGGACACTCGATGGGCGACATGTAATCCATCAGCCAGTCGCGGTAGACGTCGGCCGCCTCGGAGTACTTCTCGTCCATGAGAGCGAGCAGGCCCTCGAAACCGTTGCCGCCGAACATAATGAAGTCCTGCGCCTTGGGTGGCAGATCTTCAAACGGCTTGGAAAGGTCGACCTTCTGGCGGCGCGCCGCCTCGGTGACGGTGTGGACCACGTAGCTGGAAGCCGCCGCCGGAACCAGGCCGCCTGCGAACAAAGGCTTCGAGTCATCGGCGATGAGCTTTGCCGGATCGAACGTCCACTTGCTCCCGAGGCCGGCGCAGGTTTCGCACGCGCCATAGGGACTATTGAAGGAAAACGAGCGCGGCTCGAGCACCGGCACGCTGGTGCCGCAATCCGGGCAGGCCAGCTTCTGGGAGTACAGGTGTTCCTCGCCGTTCACCACCGCCACCACGACGAGGCCATCGGCGAGCTTCGTGGCCGTCTCGATCGAGGCTTCCAGCCGCTTCTCGATCCCGGGCTTCACCAGCAGGCGGTCGATCGCCACTTCAATGGTGTGGTTGCGGCGGCGGTCGAGCACGATGGGTTCATCGAGCGACCGGAGCGTGCCATCGATGCGGGCACGCAGAAATCCCTGGCGCGCGAGTTTTTCCAGTTCCTTGCGGTACTCTCCCTTGCGGCCGCGCACTATGGGCGCGAGAATCATCACACGCTCGTTCTGCTTGAGCGCCATGATCTGCCGCACGATCTGCTCGGTGGTCTGCTTGGCGATCTCCTGGCCGCACTGCGGGCAGTGCGGGATGCCGATCGAAGAATACAGCAGGCGGAGGTAATCGTAGATTTCGGTGATGGTGCCGACCGTGGAACGCGGGCTGCGGCTGGTGGTCTTCTGCTCGATGGAAATGGCGGGGCTGAGCCCGTCGATGGAATCCACCTCGGGGCGCTCCATCTGGTCGAGAAACTGCCGGGCATAGGGCGAGAGCGTCTCGACGTAGCGGCGCTGCCCCTCGGCGTAGATCGTGTCGAAGGCCAGCGACGACTTGCCGGAGCCGCTCAGGCCCGTGATCACCGTAAACGTATTCCGGGGGATCTCGATGTCGATGTTCTTAAGGTTGTGTTGCCTCGCTCCGTGTACGGTGATACGGTCCAGCATGGTGAGGGGGCGGCACAGGTCGCCAAAATTCTTATTTTCCCAGGAGTTGAGAGAGCGGGCAATCGGTGTGGATCGCGTCCCCGGCGTCAGGCTCGCTCACGATGGCGGTCAGGCACGCTCCAGCGCAGCGAGTTCCCTGGCCCGGCGGATCAGCTCGCCGCGATCGGCCCGCCGGTATTTTTCAGGGAGCAGCGAACTACTGGTGCACTCGAGAACAGCCACCAAGTTTTGCAACTCGATCTCAGTGGGATAGGAGGGCGGGATAAAATCCTCCAGCGCGTGCTTCAGGTCGTCGAGGCCGACCGTGTTCTCGTTCTCCAGGGCGCTCTTCATGCTCGCGCGGATGAGCACCGCTTCGATATCGGCGCCCGACAGCCCGGCGCAATGGGAAAGAAAATACTCTTCGGCTTCGGGCGTGGCTATCCGCACGCCGGTCTTTTTCTGCATGGCGCGAAAGAGCGCGAGCCGCTCCTCATCGGTCTCAGGATAGAAGAGCGCGATGTGCTCCTCGGCGCGGCCCTGCCGCTTCAAGTCCACCGGCAGCAGGTCGGGCCGGCAGGTGAGCAGGAACCAGATGACCTTGCCCCGCAACTCTGTATTGCCCATGAACGCGGCGATCTGGCCGAACACGCGGCTGCTGACGCCGCTGTCCCCGGTGGCGTGGCGCGTGCCGAGCTGCGCGTCGGCTTCGTCCACGATCACCACGATCGGGCTCATCGCCTTCAGCAGATTGAGCACCCGTTCCAGGTTGCCCTCGGTGACGCCCTGCCACATGCTGCGGAAGTTTTTCAGCGTCACGGCCGGGATGCCGACCTCGCCCGCAAAGCACGTCGTCAGAAAGGTCTTGCCGGTTCCCACCGGACCGGAGATAACGTAGCCCATCGGCAGCACGCCGGTCTTCCCGGCGCGGAGCGCAGCCGCGGCGTCCTTCAGCTTCTTCTTGGCTGCCTCGTTGCCGGCCACCATCGAAAGATCGAACCGGCTCTCGACAAACTCAAGCAGACCGCCGGACTCCGCTTCGATCAGCTCCTTCTTCACCTGCCGCAAGAACTCCATCGTGAGCGGGCGCCGGTTCTCGATCGAGTGGCTGATCAGGCTCTGAAGCTGCACGCGTTTGAGGCCGGCGCAGAGGGCGGCGAGCGTTGCTTCGCTGACGTCGGATCCAGGCGGCAGCGCGCACCCGGCAAGCTGCGACCGGATGAACTCCAGGCGCTCGCTTTCATCCGGCAACGGAATGGCGATGGAAGCCACACCCGGATTCCGGACGATGCCCTGGTTCAGCTCGCTCAGATTCTCCGCAACCAGGCAAATGGTGACGTCGGCATGAAGAAAGGCCGGGTTCTGCGCCCAGCGCTTCAGGATAACGAGCGAGTTGCGGTCCTCCGCGGACATGCCGGAGATGTCGCCGGCGGGCACGATGGTCTCCGCGAAATCAATTACCAAAGCGATTTTCTTGCCGTCGTTGATCCGCGTACGCAGGTAGCTATCGAGCAAATTCAAAACTCCGTCGGGATTGCGCGGCAGGCCCGAGGAGTAATTGGTGCCGTGAAAGCTGTCGTATCCCGAAAGGGCGCGCCGAAAGTCGGCCTGCATCTCCGGCTCGGCGAAGCTCAGGCCGCCGCCGCGGTCGTAATAAATCACCAGGTCGCGCGCGCCGAACAAGGCGTGATGGAGGAATTTCTGCAGCGAGACGAACTCGCGCGCGTTCCCCCGCTGCATCGGGACGAGATCGCGCACGTTGCCGTACAGCACGAACATGGTGAGCGTGCGCGAGTAGTATTTCTCGGAAAGCTCTCTGGCCCAGCGGGGCAGCGATTCCAGATGCGTGTTTTGAACTGTTGCCATGGAATTCAGGTCCGCAGGCGGGTACGCTGCGAGTCGGCCCGCGCCGGCTCGGCGGAGGGAATCGGCGCGAGCGAGGTGTCAACCGTCAGATCGAAAATCGCCTCCACTTCCTTGATCGTCTGCTCGGTCTGCTCGACGTCGTGCAGAAGGTGCTCGAGCTGATCGCTGAGCTGCTGGGGATCCCGCATGGTGACGGACTGGTCGCGGATCAGTTGCAGCACTTCTTCAATAGCGGCGCACTGGGCGTCCACCACGCTGCAGTTCTCTTCCGCCTTGTGGTACTTTTCCACGCGCTTGGTGAGGATCTCGATGCGCTTGCGGTTGATCTCCTGCACTTTGGGCGGCTGTGACGGCAGGTCGCGCTGCAACTCCTCGATATCGCGCTGGATGGCTTTCGGATCGGTGGTGCGGAGGTGCTGCCGGTACGAGAACGCAGCGTGCAGCAGGCGGACATAGGAGTGGGCGAGGCCCTCGAGCCGCGAATCCATTTGCTGGACGAACAGTTGTGAGGTGGCCGACAGGCGGCTGTAGTTGCGGCGGATGCTGCGGCACACTTTATCGACATCGGCGTAGCGCAGCCGCATCTCCGGAGGGAGTTCGTGGAACAGGGCGGCGAGGGCTCGCTGGCGCCGGCGCTTCTCCTCCTTGTACCTCCAGGAGCGCACCAGGCGCTGGAAGGCTTTGCTCTGCGGCACAGTGCTGATGTAGATCAGTTCGATGCCCGCGGCGAGGATCAGCGGCAGCACGCTTCGCGAAAAAATCGCAAACAGCAGCATCCCCACCAGCAGGATCCAGTTATAGTGCCACTTCAGGGCCGCCTTGACGTAGGTGGCTGAACCGTACTCCCGATCTTCCCCGACCCTCACGTCCGTCATAAGACGCTCACCCCAACCTACCCGCCGCCTGAGCGACCGGAACTTCTTCTTCGATGGTAGCGAGTCCGGCGCCCGGAATGAACCGCTCCGGCGGGAAGAGCAGCGCCACGCCGTCAGGCTGCTCGCCGGCCTGAGGCGAGTTCTCAAGCGGCTTTGGTTCCGCCGCTTTTCCTTTCCCCGCGCCTCCGAACCAGTCCCCGAGATCGAGAATGCCGTACCCGTGCAGGCTGTACGCCACCAGGGCCAGACCGAGCAAGAAGACCAGCAGCCAGCCGCCCTTCTCAATCCGGATCGCCATGGCTCAATGCCTCAGCTCGTGCGCTCCTGCTGCCGGGGGGCAATGGTTTTTTCGGCGGTTCCGGCGGCAGGCTCCGGCGCCAGCAGGCCCATCTCCACTTTGAACTGCTTCACCAGTTCGGCAGCCCGCAGCTTCTCGGCTTCCTCCTCGATCAGGAATTTCTGCTGATCCACGTTGCCCATGGCCATTTCCATGCGGGCCTCATTCATCGCGGTCATGCGCTCGATGCGCTGCACCATTTCGTCGTGCGTCTGGCTGATTCCGCCAATCTCGAACTGTTCCATGGCGTCGGCCACCCTCTTCTGCCACTGCGCGCGGCGGTACTCGCGGATGGCGGCCATCGCCTCCTGCGTCTTGCGTTCCTTCTCACGCAGGAAACTCTGCTTTACGACCAGCGCTTTCTCGTAGGCGGCGCGGGCGGTGGCGAGCTGGCCCTGCGTGCGCGCCAGGGCGCCGCGCAACTGCTCGAACTGAATCGCGAAGCTGCCGGCCAGATCGTCGCGGTTCACCTGGATGGCAGCTTTGATCTTCGCCGTGAGGTCGGCCAGTTCCGCCTTGTACTTGGCTTCCTCCTTTTCGAGCAGCGTCACGTTGGCTTTCACCATCGCGATGCTCTCGTTCATCCGCGGAAGCTGGTCGTTCATGTCGCGAATGTTCTGCTCCAGGATGAGTTCCGGGTTTTCCGTGAAGGAGATGAAAAACCCGAAGAATGAACGGATTGCCCGGGACAAACGCCTCCACATTCCAAATCCTCCTTAGGGGCTTCCGGCCTTGAGCGCCGGGCGGCGCCGCAGCCGGGATATCGCCCGGTTGTGATTATGTTTTCCGGCCGACAACCTCATTTTCTTCGCTTTAATACGAAAACGAGATTCGGCTGTGAGTCGTTCCATTGCCAAGCCGGGTTTTGCGGTTTTTCCCGGCTCTACGGGCTTCGGGACCAGTGAGGTTGAATTCGAACACGCGCTCACGGGCGTTCAGCGCGCCGCCCCTGGCGGCATCTTCGATTATCTCCTGCAATTTCGCGCCCGCGGCGCAGGACTGCGGCGCGTCCGGTCTGCATCCAGCCGGCTCGCCTTCCCCGTTCCCTCCGAAAATGAACACGCCAGACCACCCTTTGCCCAACACGCCTGCGTGAAGTAGTCCCGCAAGGACGATATCAGAAAGGGGTAGATGGCTGCAAGATCGGCGGAGTCAACCGGAGTTCCCCGAAGCGCCGCGAGAGTCTTTGGGGGTTCGCTAATCCTGCGGCGCCAGGCCCACAATTGCGATATTCGCCTCGTTGGCCTTGGCGAGCATCTCGTCCCGGTCCAGCAGGAGCGTGCGACCGGCGTCCACCGCCATCGCCGTGGTTCCGGTCTCGATCATCGTGTCGATGGTCCGCGGACCCGCCACCGGCACGTCAAACAGCAGGTGGGCGCGGCGGCGGCCGGACTTCACCAGAGTGAGCGGGCGGCCGTTGGCCAGCGAGGCGGCGCGTTGCAGCATGGCGTCCGTTCCCTCCATCGCTTCCACGGCCACACAGGCCCGCTCGCAAATCGCGCAGCTCTGCCCGATGTCAAAGCCGGCCAGGGCGCTGGCGACGCGGCGCCCGTATTCGATGTCGGCAAGCTCGGACTTGGTCGGCTTGCGCCGGCTCAGCACGCCCTCGCCGGCCAGCAAAGGCTTGAGCAGCGCCGTGGAATCGGCCAGTTGGATGCCCTCGCTTTCGAGCACCCGGGCCACGCCGCCGATGAGCGCGTCCGTGTTCTTGTGGGGAAGCGAGGCCAGCAGCTTGACCAGCCGCCAGTCGGGCACGATGGAGGAAAAAATCCTGGTGTGCTTCACCTGGCCGGCCATCACTACCTGCGTGATGCCCTCGCGCTTCAAAATTTCGATCAGCTTTCCAAGCTGCCCGAGCGAAATCCAGTAGCAGCGCGCGGCCAGAGCCTCCACTTCCTTCGAGGCTTCCTCCTGGATCGCAATGACCACGACCTCGTGCCCGAGCTGGCGCGCGCTCTCCAGCGCGAGGATAGGGAAGCGTCCGTTGCCGGCGATCAGCCCGTAGGTCATTTCACTACGCCGCGGCGCGATTCTTGAATAAACCCGATCAGCTCTTCGACTTCCGGGCAAGGCTCGACTTCGGCGCGGATGCGCTCAATGGCCTGCGAGGTATTGAGACCCGCACGGCTCAGCAGGCGGAAGGCTTTGTGCAGCGCGTCGCGCGTCGCGGGGGGAAAGCCGCGGCGCTCCAGCCCGACTACGTTGGCGCCGAAGGTCTTGACCTCGCGCTCGCTCACGGTCATCGAAAACGGCATCACGTCCTGGGTGATCACGCTGTGCGGGCCGATCATGGCGTGGCGGCCGACGCGGCAGAACTGGTGCACTCCGGCATAAGGGCCGACCACGGCCCAATCGCCCACCGTCACGTGGCCGGCAAAGTGGGCGCCGAGCCCGATGATCGTGTGGCTCTCAATGCGGACGTCGTGGGCGATGTGCGCATAGGCCATCACGAGATTGTCATCGCCGATCGAAGTCACCAGTCCCCCGCCCTCGGTGCCGCGGTGGATCGTGACGAACTCGCGGATTTTGTTCCGGTTGCCGATGCGCGTTTCAGCCCGCTCACCGCGGTACTTCAGATCCTGCGAGGCCACGCCGATGGTCGAGTAAGGGAAAAAAATGTTGTCCTCGCCGATCGTCGTGGGCCCTTCCATGTAGACGTTCGCCATCACACGCGTGCGCGCGCCGATTTCGACTTCGGGCCCGATGATGCAGTAAGGGCCGATTTCGGCGCTCTCCGCAATGCGCGCCGAGGGATCGACGATCGCGGAGGGATGGACCGGCATTTATTGCGCGGGCGCCGCTTCCGCTTGCGGGGCGGCCTTTTCGGCAAGCTTGCACATCACTTCGGCCTCGGCGACAACGACGCCGTCCACGGTGGCCGTGCCGTGCATCTTGGCGACGAAGGACTTCCGCTTACTTACTTTCATTTCAATGCGGAGCTGGTCGCCGGGCACCACCGGGCGGCGGAACTTGGCCTGCTCGATGGATGCCAAAAAGACCACCTTCTGCCGGGTCTCCAGACTCTTGAGCACCAGAACGCCGGCCACCTGAGCCATTGCCTCGACGATGAGGACGCCGGGCATAACGGGGAACTCCGGAAAGTGCCCAACGAAAAAGGGTTCGTTGATTGTGACGTTCTTGATGCCCACAATGCGGTCGGGCTCGAGCTCCACGATGCTGTCGACCATCAGCATCGGGTAACGGTGCGGCAGTATCTGCTGAATCGCTACGGTGTCCAAAATGGGCATGAGGATTCCGTATTATAGCAGGTGCATGGATTCCATCCGGTCGTACCTGAGAAGCCGGCGGCAGGAGATGGTGAACCTGTGCCGCGAGCTGGTGGAGTGCGAATCGCCGAGCGACGATCCAGCGGCGGTGGCGCGGTTCGTGGACCTGGTCTGCGAGAAAACCGCCGGCATGGCAACCATGCGCCGGATCCCAGGAGGCCAGTTCGGGCCGCACCTGCAGTGCGAGTTCGACCTGCCGGGAGCGAATAAGGAGGGGCAAATCCTCCTGCTCGGGCACTCCGACACCGTATGGCCCGTGGGTACGCTCAAGCAGATGCCGTTCCGCGAAGCCGATAACCGGCTCTGGGGACCCGGAGTGCTGGATATGAAGGCGGGCATCGTTCTCCTGCTGTTCGCGGTGCGCGCCCTGCGGGAGCTCGACCTGCCCGTGTCGCGGCGCGTCGTGATGCAGCTCAATTCCGACGAGGAGGTGGGCAGCTATTCGTCGCGGCCGCTGACCGAGGAAGAAGCGCGGCGCAGCGTGGCGGTGCTGGTGCTTGAGCCGGCAACGGGGCTGGAAGGCAAGCTGAAGACCGCGCGCAAGGGCGTGGGCGATTACACCATCGTAGTGCACGGCAAAGCGGCCCACTCGGGGCTGGACTTTGCCGCCGGGGCTAGCGCCGTAGTCGAACTGGCAAAGCAGATCCAGAGAATAACCCGGTTCACCCGGCTGGAGCGCGGCATCACCGTGAATCCGGGAGTGATCTCCGGCGGGACGCGGCCCAACGTGGTGGCGGCCGAGGCGCGCGTCGAGGTCGATATGCGGGTGATGCGGACAAAGGACGCCGCCGCGCTCGACCGGAAGTTTCGCCGGCTGCAGCCCGTCGACCCCCGCTGCCGGATCGAGGTATCCGGTGGGCTGAAACGGCCCCCCATGGAGCGGACCGAGGGCGTGGTGGCTCTGTTCCGCAAGGCACAGGCGGTCGCCGCCGAAATGGGGATCGAACTGGAGGAATCGCTGAGCGGAGGCGCCTCGGACGGGAACTTCACGGCAGCGCTGGGAATTCCCACTCTGGACGGGCTGGGCGCGGTCGGCGAAGGCGCCCACGCGCAGCACGAAAGTATCCTGGTCGAACGCTTGGATGAGCGGGCGGCGCTGCTGGCAGGATTGCTGCGAGCGGTGTGAGCCGTTGAACGATCTGCGACAATAAGGCTATCGGATGGTAATTGACGGAATCTACTACGCGCTGGCTTTCGCGGCTGGAGGAGGGATCGTCTCGTATCTGGCAGGCCCGGCGCTTGGGGTTCCCCTTTATCTTTTCGCCGCATTTTGCCTGTGGTTTTTTCGCGACCCCGAAAGGGAGATACCCGCGGGCGACGTGGCGGTCTCCCCTGCCGATGGGAAGGTGCTCGCCGTCTCCCCCGACGGCACGGGCGCGACGCGAATCGGCATCTTCATGAACGTCTTTGATGTCCACGTGAACCGTGCGCCGATCGCGGGCCGCATCACGGAAGTGAAGTATAAGAAGGGCGATTTTCTGGCGGCGAACCGCGACGATGCCGTCCTGCACAACGAGCAGAACCTCGTCGTGATCGAAGGCGGCGGCAGCCGGGTGGCGTTCAACCAGATCGCGGGACTGATTGCGCGGCGGATCGTATGTTATAAGAAACCGGGGGATGAGGTCGCGCGGGGGGAGCGGGTAGGACTGATTAAGTTCGGCTCACGGGTGGACGTGTTACTGGGACCGGAGTGGGCTGTATGCGTGCGGCCTGGTGAGCGGGTAAAAGCGGGGTCAAGCGTTCTGGCGCGGCGCCGCTAGGATAGGCGATGGGAGTTCGCGATTTCTCCAGGCAGTTGATCGACCCGAACTCGCCGCACTTAAGGCGGCGGCGGGCAGCATACGCGTTGCCCACGCTGTTCACGGCGGGCAACATATTCCTCGGCTTCGCCTCGATCATGAAGTCGTTCCAGGGGGCGATGCTGGTGTCGGGCGGTTACACCGGACCGAACGCGCACTTCGAGACCGCCGCACTGGCGATCGGATGGGCCTTCCTGCTTGACGGGCTGGACGGCCGGATCGCGCGCCTGACCAACACGACGAGCGAGTTCGGCCGCGAGATGGATTCCCTGGCCGACGTCATCACCTTCGGGATCGCGCCGGCAGTGCTGGGATTCGCCTGGGGCGCGCAATTCGTGATCTCATCGGCGATGTTTGAATGGCGGGATCAGCTCCGGGGACTGGCGTACTTCATTCCCTTTCTGTTCCTGCTGTGCGGCGCGGCGCGGCTGGCGCGCTTCAACGTTCAAAAGAACCCGGTGCCGAAGAACCCCGGCCGGCCAGACCGCAAGTACTTTGTGGGCTTGCCGATTCCCGCGGCCGCCGCGGTCGTGGCCGCGTTCGTATACGCAGCGGAGGGAGAACCGCTGGCCTGGTGGCCCCTCACCGCGGCATGGCTGGCGCTCCTCGCTATGCTTTCTTTTCTCATGGTGAGCACGTGGCGCTACCGCAGCTTTAAGGACGTTCAGTTGTTGCGGCCGCGGTCGGGGCTAACCGTGGTGCTGTTGGGAAGCGTCATCTATCTGATCGCGACCTACCCGAAGCCGGTGTTGCTCGGGCTCGCTTGCGCCTACGTTGCGAGCGGCGTACTGGTCCGGACGGGCGGCGTCCTGCGCCGCCGTTTCCGGCGCCCTCCACCGGAGCCCGAACACCAGGTGGTTTGATATGAAACCTGTTGCAGCGATAGTCGGGAGCGGTTCCCTGTTAGGACGCGAACTGCGCGACCTGCTGGCGGGCGGAGCCTTTCAGACGAAATTGATCGGCGCGGACCGGGAGGAGACCGGCACGCTGACCGAAGAAGACAACGAGCCCGTAGTCATGACCGCGCTCGATGAGGACAACCTGGCAGGGGCGCGGATTGTGTTCCTGGCGGGATCGCCGGAATCGAGCCGGAAAGCCCTGGACATCGTGTCGCGGCTCCCCTCTTCGCCTCCGGTGCTGATCGATCTCACCTATGTTATGGAGGACCGGCCGGGGGCCTACCTGCGGGCGCCGATCGCCGAACCCGCGAATTTCGTCCCGCCTCCGCTCACCGGGCACGTCATCGCGCATCCGGCGTCAACGGTTCTGGCGATGTTCCTCAGCAGGATCTCGCAGGCGCACACAATCCGCCGTGCGGTGGCGCACGTTTTCGAGCCCGCGAGCGAGCGCGGCAAGCGCGGCATCGAGGAACTGGAGCAGCAGACCGTGAACCTGCTCACCTTCAAGCAACTCCCGAAGAAGGTCTACGGCGAGCAGGTGGGATTCAACCTGCTGGCCGCCTTCGGGACGGAGGCCGAGGAGTCGCTGGCAACCATTGAAGAGCGGATCGAGCGGCACCTGGCGAGCTTGCTAGCCCTGCACGGAAACATTCCCATGCCCTCGCTCCGGCTCATTCAGGCCCCGGTTTTTCATGGCTACAGCGCTTCGCTGTGGGTGGAGTTCGAGGAAAACCCCGGACGGGAGGCGCTGGAGAAGCACCTGGCTTCGGCGCAGATCGATGTGCGCGGGCCGGACCTCGACCCGCCGCACGTCGTGGGAATGGCGGGGCAGAGCGGCATCGCCGTTGGCGCGATTGCGGCCGACCGGAGCGATCCGCGGGCGTGCTGGTTCTGGCTGGCCTCGGATAACCTGAGAATTATGGCTGAGAACGGAGTGGCGGTGGCGCGGGCACTTCTCGGACAACCGGGAACGGCGCGGGAGCAATGAGCGGAAAAGCCGTTCGCTGGTTGTGGCTGGCAGGACTCGTCGCCGCTATGGCCTGCGGCTGTGGCTACCGCGTCGCCGGAAAGGCCGACCTGCTGCCGAAAAACATCAAGACGATTGCGATTCCGCCGTTCGGTAACGCCACCACGCGGCACCGCCTTTCCGAGCGGCTTTCGGCCGCCCTGACGCGGGAGTTCATTTCGCGCACGCGGTACCAGATTGTGGCCGATCCCGAGCAGGCCGACGCGGTGCTTACCGGCTCGGTGCTCCGATACTCGGCCTACCCGGTGCTCTACGATCAGGCGACCGGACGCGCAAGCGGCGTGCAGGTGTACGTCGGCCTGGACCTCACCTTGCGCGAACGGGCCACCGGCGCCGTACTCTTCAACCGTTCCAACTGGGAAATCCGCGAGCGCTACGAAATCAGCGTGGACCCGTCGGCGTACCTGGAAGAGAGCGACCTGGCGATGGCGCGCTTGAGCAGCTACGTGGCGCGCACCGTGGTCGCCGCCATCCTGGAAAATTTTTGATGACCCCGCAGCAGTTCATCCAACACCTGAAACAGCGGGAGCCGGCCGCCGCCTACTTGTTCCTCGGCCCGGAACCTTACCGCCGGAATGAGTGCCGCAGGGCGCTGATCGAACGGGTGCTCGCCGGTCCCGAGGAGCGGGAAGAGGGCCTGACCCGCTTCGACCTCGAGGAAACGGCGCTCGAAAGCGTGATCGAGGACGCCCGTTCCCCCTCGCTGTTCACCGCGAAGCGGGTGCTGATCGTATCCAACGCGGAAGCGGCGCTTCCGCGCGCCAAAGCGGCTGAATCCGATGAACAGCAGGCTCCGAAGCGCGGCTCGAACGAGGCACTGGCCCGCTATCTCAACGATCCGACGCCGGGCGTCGTGCTGGTGTTTGAATCCTCGCGCTACGATTTTCAGGGCGAGGATAAGAAAAAGCTGGAGCGCGTGCGCGCCTTCTATTCCGCGATCCCGGCAGTTGTGGAGTTCCCGCACCTGACGCCGCAAGACGCGCGGCGATTCGCCGCGGACCATGCCCGGCGCGCGGGACTCAACCTGGGGCCGGAAGAGTTGGATCTTCTGGTGGAAGCCCTCGGCGCTGAGGCGGCCCGCATCGTCGCCGAGATCGAGAAGCTCCGGCTATGGGCCGCCGGCGGCCGCAACGTCGACGCCGAAGTCATTTCCAAGCTGGTGCCCGAGGCGCGGGACGCAACCATATTCGCGCTGGTGAACGCGCTGGGGCGGGGCGACCGCGCGGCGTCCCTCGACGTGCTCGATACCCTGGTCCGGCAGAGCGAATACCTTCCGCTCGCATTGAGCTTTTTGGGCACGCAGTTCCGACTGGCGATGGCCGCCAAGGAAGCCGGTCTGCGGACTCCTCAGCAGATCATGTCTCACTTCTTGAAGCTGGGCGTGCAGATGTGGCCCGCGCGGGCCGAGCAGGTCTACCAGACGCTGTCGAAGTTTTCCAAGGCGCAGATCGCCACCGCGCTGAAACACATCTATGGAACGGACAGATCGCTGCGCGACGTCTTTCCCGACGCACGCATCGTTATGGAAGGTCTGATTCTGGATTTAACGGCTGGCCGGCAATAGTCAGGCGGCGGCGACGAGGCGCTTCACATGCGCCGTGAGCCGGCTCTTGTAGCGGGCGGCCGTGTTCTTCTTCACGATGCCCCACTTGGCCGCACGGTCGATAATCGAGTAAGTCTTCGGTAGCATGGCCTGGGCCGCGGCGGCGTCCTTGCTGGCAATAACCTGCCGGATCGCGCGGATCGCGGAGCGCAGGCGCGTTTTGCGCATACGGTTGAAGCGGGTGCGCCTCTTGTCCATCCGCACGCGCTTCAGAGCAGAAAAAGTGTTTGCCATCTAGTTCAGAATCCGGTTGGTTTGTTTCTCCAGTCAGGATAGCGCAGCGGCGCGGGCGCGGTCAATTGGGGCAGGTCCCCTTTATTTTTGCACCGAGACGCGCTCCACCCAGACCAGCTCGCAAGCCCCCGAGCCGGTATCCGTGCGGCTCAGCGAACTGCGCCAGCGGGAACCGTCCTTGCCCTCCACCAGGACCAGGTAGCCGGAGAGGCTCACCACGGAGCCGGGGCGGATACGAAGAAGCCTGCTCCGCACCTCGGCATCGGCGGGAATCAGGTGCATGTTAGCGCTGTGGGCGATAATGTCGGCCTCCGGAATCGGAAGCCGCCTGCCCTTGGGCCTCCACTGAAACCACCGCCTGCCCTGCGTGATGATCAACCTGTCGATGACGCTTTGGTCCGACATCGGTCCCCACCCCAGCACAAAGTCGACGGGGGATAGCCTGGAGCCGCGGTCCCACCAATATCGCTCCCGCCCCAAAAGAAGCCCCCGCGCGGAAAAGCTCGCCAGGGCCGTCACGCGATACTCCGGAGTGTCCGCGAGGGTGATTCCCGCCATCAGGTTCTGCCGCGGCGCTTCGGGAACGAGCACGCCGGGCGGATGGCGGACCGGCGGGTCCAGGAACCAGTACAGCAGGGCGGCCGAGGCAACCAGCGCCGCAAGCCACTTTCCGAAACCAGCCCATGAGGCCGGCGCATGGTCTTCTGACTTTGTGGTTGGAGTAACTCCCGCGGCTGGGCCCATCCCGGCCAGTATAAAATGAGCCAGCCCGGCCTTACCTGCCAGGCCTTAGCAGGTCCCCGACCTTATCCCCCAATGCGCGCATGGTGAAGGGTTTTTGGAGGTAAGCCTCGCCGGGCGGTTTTTCGGTGTAGCCGGAAGTATACAGAATTTTCAGATCCGGATGCCGCGCCTTGAGGCGGGCTGCAAGCTGGCGGCCGTCCATATCCGGCAAGGTGAGATCCGCGAGCAGCAGATCAATGGGATCGGTGCGGCTCTCCGCGATGGACAAGGCTTCCTGTCCCGAGGCCGATTCGAGCACTTCGTACCCTAACGTTCGCAGGGTTCGGGCCGCCAGAGTGCGCAGGGCCTGCTGGTCTTCCACCAGCAGGATGACGCCCGCCGCGGCTCTGCGGGCAGCCGCGGGTTCCCCGGCGCCCGGTCCCGGGCCGCTCTGGCCCGCCTCTGGGAGCAGGATCTTGAACGTCGTGCCCTTCCCACGCTCGGTGTCAACGAAAATGTGCCCTCCGCTCTGGCTGATGATTCCATAAACGCTGGCCAGACCCAGCCCCGTGCCGCGCCCCGGCTTGGTGGTGTAAAACGGCTCGAACAAGTGTTCTTTCACCTCCTCCGCCATTCCCGAACCGGTATCGGCCACCTCCAGCATGACGTAGCGGCCCGGCTCGACATCCGGCATACCTTCCGCGCCGGTCTCGCCGACATCGACGTCCTTCGCCGTGATGGTGAGTTTCCCGCCATCGGGCATGGCGTCCACTGCGTTCAACGCCAGGTTCACGAGGACCTGGTGCATCTGCACCGGGTCGGCCAGCACCGTCCGCGACGAGGACTCCAGATTTTCAACCAGTTCGACGCGGCCGGCGGTCAGTTGCCGCAGGATGTTTTCGTTTTCCGCGACGACATCGTTCAGCCTCAGGAGCCGCGGCGCAAGCGGCTGGTTGCGGCTGAACGCGAGCAGTTGCTTCGTCAGCTCCTCGCCCTGCCCGGCCGCGCGGATGACTTCGTCGGCGGCCTCGCGCAGCGGCCCCGAATGATGAGCTTCGCGCAATTGGCCGGCGTAGCCGCGAATGACGGTGAGCAGGTTGTTGAAGTCGTGGGCGATGCCACCGGCCAGCCTTCCCACGCTCTCGAGCTTTTGAGCCCGGCTGAGGCGTGCTTCGAGCGCCTTCTGATCGGTTATGTCCCTTCCCAGACCGGCGACCCCGGTGACTTTGCCTTCGGCATCGCGCAACGTAACCCGCTCCCACTCCAGCAGACGGCAGGCGCCGTCCCGCCCGATCAAACGCGTCTCCAGGCTCTGGCTGTCCTCGACCCCCGCAATGGATTTCGCGAACTCCTCTTTCAAGCGAGCGCGGTCTTCCTCGAAGACCACGGTCTCGAACCAGTTCTTGCCGATCAGGTCTTCCCTCGACCTGCCAAGGACTCTCAGCAGGTACTCATTGCAGAATGTCACCCGTCCCTCGCGGTCGAGCGTCACGGCGGCCAGGAGAATGGTCTCAAGAATCCTCTGAAACCGCCGCTCCGATGCCTCGGCTTTGAGTTCGGCTCTCCTGAGGTCGCCGGTATCCCTCGTGATGCCCCAGAAGCGGACAAGCGCCCCTTTCTCAACAACGCCAAGGTAGTCCCGGATGAGATACCGGCCGTCGGGGCCATTGCCAAGGGGGGTTGCATTCACGATTGTGGCCTTGTACCCCGAACGAATCACCTTGCGCAGATTCTCCTCTTCCGTGTGCATGAGAGGCGCGAATTCGCCCAGCCGTTTTCCAATCAGATCTTCAGCCGAGGGCGCCCCGGTCATCCGGGCCGCTGCTTCATTGGCTTCGGCAATATACCCAAGACGGCCCATTCGTTCAATCTGCTCGTCTTCGGAGAGGTCGATCGGGATCGGCTCGTCGAATTCGACCCTCCACATGCTTTCCGGATTCGCGGCGATGAATGCCCGGTACCGCTGCTCGCTCTCGTGGAGGATATCGTCGGCCCGCTTGCGTTCGAGCTCGGCGGCTGTACGGGGAGCGAACGCCCGCAACAGGGCAACGGCCGGCGCAAAGTCGGCAAGAGGATGCCGCCACGTCGCGGCAACGATGCCGAGCGACCGGCCGGAGGAGTCGAACAGGGCCTGGCCCGCGTACGCCTCCGTCCCCTGCTTCTCAAGCGTGGAGTCCAGCGGGAATAGCTGCCGCGCGCCGCTCTGGCACGTAAACGCGCCGCGCGATAAGACCTCAGCGGCAGCGGTTCCCGGCAGGGTGAGACTGCCCGCCGCCAAACTGCTGTTGCTCGCCGCAAGGATGTTGATGCGTTCCGACGCCCCCCGGGCAACTTCGCCGACGTAAACTACATCGGCGCCCAGAACACCCGATAGGTGAGCGGTCAGGACCTGGAAGTAACTGGTTCCGACGGCGGCCCAGACCTCAGCCGCCTTCCCGGCGACCGTCGGGTCGGCCATGCTCCACCCGGCCATATTGCCCTTCCCAAACCCCTGCCCTGATTCCAGTCTAGCGCCCGAGGAGTACAGGTTCCCGCCGGGCTGGTGCCGTGCCAGGAAAACGAACGTGGCGCACGCAATTCGCGGTTTCAGATGTTGGCGGCCCGGACCGACATGCTGGTGTTCGGCTCAGGCGTGGGACTACTGCGGACGATGCCCCGCTTCGTGCGGATCGACCGGACGCGAGCCTCCAGAGTTTCGGCTTCGGGAACGCGCCGCATGGTCCGCAGGATGCCCGCGTAATCCTCGAGCCTGGCAACGACCTGCGGGTGCTCCGAGCCCAGTGCCTCCTCGAAGGCAGCCAGCGCGAGCCGGAGGAGCGGTTCGGCCTGGCTGTACTGGCCTTGAGCGCGGTACAGTTCGGCCAGTTCGGTAACGGTATGCAAGAAATCGGGATGCTTTGGGCCCAGCACTTTCTCCTGGATCGAGAGCGCCAGCCGAAACAACGGTTCGGCGCTCGCAAACTTCCCCTGCTTCCGGTACATCGTGGCGATCTCGGTGAGAGCGACCGCAACTTTCGGGTGCTCATCGCCCTGGAGAGCTTTTCTGAGTTCGAGAACCCTCCACAGGATGGGTTCGGCCTCAGACAGCCGCTCCTGAGCCACATAAAAACGCGCCAGCGTTTGCAGCACCGCGAGGGTGTTCCAATCCTCGACCTTGCGGGCGCTGAGCAGCCTCAAGGCGCGTTGCAGTCCGTAAAACGCCTCGGGCATCCGCCCGAGCTTCATGGCGATTTCGCCAAGGCTGGACAGCACGAGAGCTATGTCGGGGTGGTCGGGCCCCAGTTCCTCGGTCCAGATCTCGAGCGCGCGTTTGTAGGCCAGCTCCGCCTCGGCACACTTGCCCTGCGATTTATACAGGCCGCCCAGGTTGTAGAACACCTGGCCTAAGTCCACGGCCTTCTCGCGGCCAGCTTTCTCGAGAAGCGTTACGGCACGCCGGAATTGAGACTCGGCGTCATGGTATTTGCCTTGGTAGTAATAGAGCGTCCCCAACCGGTTGAGCATGTCCGGCAGGACAGGGTTGTTCGGACCGCCTTGCTCGGCCTCGGCAACCGCTTTCTCCATCGCCAAAGCCGCCTGGTCCAGGCATCCCAGATAGAAGGCACCCTCCGCTAAGTCATTGAGATATTGACACGTTGCGTCACGTAATTCGCTCTGAGCGTCGCGAACCGGCAAATCCGCTGTCATGACAGAGTTAAGAAGAGTGTAGCACTGGATACCCCAAAATGCGAGGGGTTAGTGTCCACATTTGTGGGTAGTACTGTGAATTTTTGCGTCCGGGGTGTCCCCAAAGCGCCGCGGCGGAATTCCAGAGTTTAGGACCCTGATAGCGCTGCCTTGACCCCGAACGCCGGGTCTGGGAAATTGTGGTGATGACATTCCGGGCTTGGAGGGCGTATGGCAGATAGGGTTCGTTCGATTCTGGCGAACAAGGGCTCGGCAATCTGGTCTGTTACGCCGGAATCAACGGTCTATGAGGCGTTGATGCTGATGGCCGAAAAGGATGTTGGGGCGTTGCCCGTCGTTTCCGAGGGCAAGCTGGCCGGCATTTTCTCCGAGCGCGATTACGCCCGCAAGGTCGCCCTCATGGGGCGCTCGTCAAAAGAAATGCGGGTGTCGGAGATCATGACCGGCGAAGTCATCACGATCACGCCGGACCACAGCATCGACGAATGCATGCGGATTGTGACCGAGCATCGCATCCGCCACCTTCCCGTCGTGGAAGGAGACCGGCTCGTCGGGATCGTCTCAATCGGCGACCTGGTGAACGCGATCATCTCCGCGCAGGCGGCAACGATCGAGCACCTGAGCAACTATATAACGGGTAATTACCCCTCGTAATCCTGTTAGGGCACCGGCGCTACAGGGCAACCACGCGGTGATCGCGGCAATCGAGCGTCAATAAGTCCGCAAGTCGGGCGGTGAGCTCCAGGCCGTGCCGCGCCAGGAACGGCAGGATCGAGTAGAAGCGTTCCTGCAGGTGCTTCTGCGGGTAAATCAGCCCGTTGAGATAAGCGGCGCCGGCAGCGGCCCGCTCATTCCGCCGCAGTGCCTCGCGCGCCGCCTTGCGCTCAATTTTGGAAAGCTGCCATTCGATTTTGCGGCGGCTGGTCTGGAGCGCGGCCTCGAGGGTCGGGTCGAAGGCCTTGAAGGCAGCGCTCAGCTCTTCCAGCGCCTGCTTTGATTTCGCCTGCGCCGCCTCGATGGCGCCGCCGAGCTCGCTGGGCACCAGCTTGCGCGCAATACGTTCTTTTAATGCCTCCTCGCCCGCGAAGAAATCGGTCAACGAAAGCCCATAGCGGTCCATGAGCTTGCCCGCCCGCGCATCCAGTAGCGTCGCGCTCTGGCGGTGGAGGGCGACCGGCATGCGGCGCAACAGCGCGTCGTAGATCACCTGCGATTGGGCAAGGTAAGCGAGCTCCGCCGGCCCGCCCACATACGCCACGGTCGGGAGAATGTAGTCCTGCACAACCGGGCGCAGCAGCGCGTTGGGCGAGAGGTGCTCGGCTTGCGCGGCGAGATCGCGGGCGGAGAACTTCCGTCCGTTGGTGGAATACTCGCTGTTCTGGCGATGGAGCGTCAGGCGCCGGCCGCCTTCGAGCAGAAACACCAGCGACGTGTGCTCGTCGACGTGTACCTGGGCATGGTAGCCGTTAGTGGTCAGTTCGCGGTTGCGCTCCAGGATACGGGCGGTAAGATCGGGAGCCGCCTCCACCGCTTCGCGCAGCAGCGGGGCCGCAAGCCGCCGCGATGCCGGGTGCATCGGGTCCAGAAAAAGCAGGTCCTGAGACGCGAGCACTTGCCGCAGGAGATGGAAAAATGCCGAACCGAGCGTGCGCCCGGGCGTGTAAGCGTCCGCGACGAGCTCCGCCGTCTCGTCGCCGAAGGGGAAGTCCCGCAGCGCTTCCCGCAAAGCGTCCACCGGGCTGCGGTCAATTGGAATCTCTCCCACGGGCCGCCGCTCCGGGTTCGAACCGGGGATTTCCAGCCGCACCGGTTTGTGCTCGGCGTCGAACACCCAGCAGTGGTTGATCTCCTCGTAGTCGTGATCTTCGGTCGCGAGCCAAAAAACGGGCACTGCCGGTATGCCCATCTCCGTCAGTCTGTCTGCCAGCTTCGCGGCCGTGATCGCTTTGTAAATCGTGTAGCAGGGACCGGAGAACAACCCGACCTGCTGGCCCGTCACCACCGCCACGGCGCCGGGCTGCGCGAGCCTGTCGAGCGCCGGAGAGGAGCCGTTCTGCTCCGCCAGCGCCTTGACCAGCGCACTGCGCCGCTCGCTGGGATAGTCAACCTGCGCGGCCGCAGTCCGGTAGGACTCCGCGTCGTAAGGTGAGTGCGCGTAGAAGCCGGCCACCCTGTCGAAGTGGTACAGAAAGTCGGCAAACAGCTTGGACGTGTGCGGCAATCGGGTATGGCTTATGCAGGCTGAATCAATCACCAGTCCCAAGCGTAGCAGATGCTTTGCGATGCCCGAAAGATGCCGTTGTTGGGACAATGGAAACTTGGCGGGTGTTTACATTTCCTTCCCGTTCTGCTCGCAGAAATGCACGTTCTGCAACTTCGCTTCCGGCGTGTTTTCGCGCGGCCTGGAAGAGCGGTATCTGCGGGCGCTGCGCGCGGAGGCGGCCCGGTTCGCATGGAAGTGGCTTCCGGAAACGGTGTACCTGGGGGGCGGCACGCCGAGCCGTCTGAGCGGGGACGATCTGGCGGAATTACTGGCGCTTGTGCCGGGCCGGCCCTGGCGTGAGGCCACCATCGAGGCGGCGCCGGGCAGCATCACCCCCGAGAAGGCGCGAGCCTGGGCTGCGGCCGGGGTGAACCGCGTCAGCCTCGGCGTGCAGTCGTTCGTGAGCGCCGAGCTGGCGGGCACCGGACGGAAGCATACCGCGGAAGTCGTAGCGCGCGAGGTGGGCATCCTCCGCGATGCGGGCATCGAGAACTTCAACATCGACCTGATCGCCGGGCTGCCGGGGCAGACGCCCGCAAGCTGGAGGGAGTCGCTGGAATGGTTGCAGCGGCTCGCGGCGCCGCACGTCTCCGTTTACATGCTGGAGGTGGATGAGGACAGCCGGCTGGGAGCGGAAATCCTGAAGGGCGGCGCACGGTACGGCGCGGCGCGCGTGCCTGCGGAAGACGAAATCGTGGAACTGTACGAGATCGCGGTGGACCGGCTTGAGGCCATGGGAGTTTCGCAGTATGAAATCTCCAACTTCGCCCGGCCCGGACGCCGGTCGCTGCACAACCTGAAGTACTGGAAGCTGGAGCCCTACGCGGGCTTCGGCGCGGACGCGCACTCTTTCGACGGCGCCGTGCGGCGGCAGAATGCGGAGACGCCCGAGGAATACGTCGAGCGCATGGAGCGCGGCGAGGCGCCCTGCATTGCGGAAACCCCCGCGCGCCTGGCGGAAGAAAAATTCATCCTCGGGCTGCGCCTGCGGGAGGGTATACGGCCGTCGCCGGAGGAGTGGCTCACGTTCGCGGCGCCCATTGCCAGGTTGACTGAAGCCGGTCTGCTCGAAACGGCGGACGGGGCGCTCCGGCTCACGCGGCGCGGCATTTTGTTGTCCAATGAAGTATTCCAGGACTTTATCTCATGAAAGCTCGATTCCTACCACGAGGCTTGGGCGGCGGCCGCCCCGAGGAAGTCCGCATCATTGACCTGCGCAGCGACACAGTTACCAAGCCCACCGCGGCCATGCGCCAGGCCATGGCGGAGGCCGAGGTCGGGGACGACGTCTATGGCGAGGATCCGACCGTCAACCGCCTGGAGAAGCGGGCAGCCGAGATCTTCGGCAAGGAGGCCGCCCTGTTCGTCCCCACGGGCACCATGGGAAACACCATTGCCATCAAGCTGCACACAACCCACGGCCAGGAAGTGATCTGCGAAGCCCGCTCGCACGTCTTCAATTACGAACTGGCGATGATGGCGTGGTTTTCCGGCTGCGTGGCGCGGCCGATTTACGCCGAAAATGGCATCCTCACGTGGGAGCAGATCCGGCGCGAAATTCGCCCGCTGGGTCCGCACGCCGCGCCGACCGGCTTGATCGAGCTGGAAAACACGCACAACATGGCGGGCGGCTCGGTATACCCGCCGGAGGTGTTGCGCGAGATCTGCGACAACGCGCACGAGATGGGCCTGAAAGTCCACCTGGACGGCGCACGGATTTTCAATGCGGCGGCTTACCTCGGCAGATCCGTGCTGGAGATCACGGCGCCGTGCGACACAGTGATGTTCTGCCTGTCAAAAGGCTTGGGAGCGCCGGTGGGGTCCATGCTCGTGGGATCTGCGGAGGCGATCGAGCGCGCGCGCCTCTACCGGAAAAGGCTGGGCGGCGGAATGAGGCAGGCAGGAGTGCTGGCGGCGGCGGGCCTGATTGCGCTGGAGGAGATGCCGTCGCGGCTCAGCGAGGACCACGCTAACGCCGCCTTCCTCGCGGACGCACTCTCAAAAATGCCGGGCATTTCAGTACCGCACGAGGTGCAAACCAACATCGTGGTGTTCGACATCGCGGGCACGGGGCTTACAACCGAGGAGTTCAGCGCCCGCTTGAAGGCGCGCGGCATCCTGATCAACGGCATCGGCGGAACGCGCATGCGGTTAGTGACGCACATGGACGTGAGCCGCGAGGACTGTGAAAAGGCGCTTACCGCGCTCGCGCAAGTCGCCGCGGGCGCGGCCGTCAACGCATAACGCCTTCAGGGGCCTGCCGCTTCGCATGGGCGGGTACCGCGTGGGGTCCCGCCGATGCGTCATAATACTTCTTGCCCTTTTTCCAGCCCCATATGCCCAGAAGAACCGATATCAAAAAAATCTTAATCATCGGCTCCGGTCCCATTGTCATTGGACAGGCCTGTGAGTTCGATTATTCAGGCACGCAGGCCTGCAAGGCGCTGCGGAGCCTGGGGTATGAGATTGTGCTGGTCAACTCAAACCCCGCCACGATCATGACCGATCCCGAGATGGCCGATGTGACGTACATCGAGCCGCTCAATTTGCCAACGCTGGTCAAGATCATCGAGAAGGAGCGTCCCGACGCGCTCCTGCCGAACCTGGGCGGTCAATCCGGCCTCAATCTCTGCGCCGAACTCGCGCGGACAGGCACGCTCGAGAAGTACGGCGTGCAGGTCATCGGCGTGCAGGTGGACGCGATCGAGCGCGGCGAGGACCGGGTGGCTTTTAAGGAAACGATGGAGCGGCTGGGCATCGACATGCCGCGCAGCGCCCCGGCGTACTCGGTGGAGGAAGCCGAGCGGATCGCCGCCGAACTTTCCTACCCCGTCGTTATCCGGCCGGCCTACACGCTGGGCGGCACTGGCGGCGGGCTGGTTTACAACGTCGAAGAACTCCGTGTTGTGGCGAGCCGCGGCCTGGCGGCGAGCCTCGCGGGGCAGGTCCTGGTCGAGGAAGCCGTGGTCGGCTGGGAAGAACTCGAGCTCGAAGTCGTCCGCGACTCGAAGAACCAGATGATCACCGTCTGTTTCATCGAGAACGTGGACGCGATGGGAGTGCACACGGGCGATTCCTTCTGCACCGCCCCGATGCTCACGATTTCCCAGGACCTCCAGAGGCGGCTGCAGGAGATGGCCTACAAGATCATCGAAGCCATCGAGGTGATCGGCGGCGCCAACGTGCAGTTCGCCCATAATCCCGAAACCGGCCGGGTGGTGGTGATCGAGATCAATCCGCGGACTTCGAGGTCGTCCGCCCTGGCGTCGAAAGCCACCGGCTTCCCGATCGCTCTCATCTCGTGCAAGCTGGCCGCCGGTCTCACGCTGGACGAACTCCCCTACTGGCGCGGCGGCACGCTGGCCGACTACACGCCTTCGGGCGATTACGTTGTCGTGAAATTCGCCCGCTGGGCGTTTGAGAAGTTCCCCGGCGCCGTGGACAAGCTCGGCACCCAGATGCGCGCCGTGGGCGAGGTGATGAGCATCGGCAAGACCTACAAGGAGGCTTTTCAGAAGGCGATCCGCGCGCTCGAAAACGGGCGCTCCGGTCTGGGATTCGCCAAGGATTTTCACCAGAAGCCGCTCGCCGAATTGCTCACCATGTTGAACGAGCCCACCAGCGAGCGCCAGTTCATCCTGTATGAAGCCATACGGAAGGGCGCGCCCCTCGATCTGCTTTCGAGAAAGACCCACATCAAGCGCTGGTTCCTCGAACAGATGAAGGAACTGGTCGATCTCGAAGAGGAGATTCTTCGGTATCGGGGACGGCCGCTTCCGGACGAGCTGCTGACAAGAGCGAAGAAGGACGGATTCGCCGACAAGTATCTGGCCGGTCTGCTCGGAATCCCCGAAACCGACATCCGGGCCCAGCGCACAAGGTTGGGCGTCGTGGAGGCGTGGGACGCCGTGCCGGTAAGCGGCGTCGAGAACGCCGCCTATTATTACTCGACCTACAACGGAGAGGACCGCGTGCCGGTCAGCAGCGGCAAACCGAAGGTGATGGTTCTCGGCGGCGGGCCGAATCGCATCGGCCAGGGGATCGAATTCGATTACTGCTGCGTGCATGCGGCGTTCGCGCTGCGCGACGCGGGGTACGAATCGATCATGGTGAACTGCAACCCCGAGACCGTCTCCACCGACTTCGACACCGCGGACAAGCTTTACTTCGAGCCGCTGACCGTCGAGGACGTGCTGAGCATTTATGAGAAAGAGAAGCCGGTCGGGATCATCGTGCAGTTCGGCGGCCAGACGCCGCTGAATCTGGCCAACGACCTCGCCGCGGCGGGCGTCAGAATTCTGGGCACGTCTCCCGACGCCATCGACCTCGCCGAGGACCGCGACCGCTTCCGCCAGGTGATGGCGCGCATGAACATCCCGATGCCGCCATCGGAGATGGCCGTCAGCGTCGAGCAGGCGCTCGCTGCCGCTGCCCGCATCGGCTACCCGGTGATGGTGCGACCGTCGTACGTTCTGGGCGGCCGCGGGATGGAAGTGGTCCATGACGAGAAGATGCTTCGCCACTACATGGCGGCAGCCAAAGGCGTCACTCCGGAGCGTCCCATTCTCATCGACAAGTTCCTCGAAAACGCCATCGAGTGCGAAGCGGATGCGATCTGCGACAACAACGAAGTCTTCCTGCCTGCGGTGATGGAACACATCGAGTACGCGGGCATCCATTCGGGCGATTCGGCATGCGTCATTCCCCCGGTCAGCATCGAGCCGCGCCACCTCGAAACGATCAAGGATTACACGCGGCGCATCGCTCTCGAGCTTGGCGTTGTGGGGTTGATGAACATGCAGTACGCCATCGCGAACGGGATCGTGTACGTGCTGGAGGCGAACCCGCGTGCTTCCCGCACGGTGCCGCTGGTGTCCAAGGTCTGCAACATCCGGATGGCGCGCTGCGCGACGCAGTTGATGTTGGGCTACAGGCTGTCGGATCTCGGCCTTACTCACACCGCAATCCCGCACTTCGGTGTCAAGGAGGCGGTCTTCCCGTTCAACATGATGCCCGAAGTGGATCCGCTGCTCGGCCCCGAAATGCGCTCGACCGGGGAAGTGCTGGGCCTCGCGGAAACCTTCGGCGAAGCCTTTTTCAAGGCGCAGCAGGCCACGCAATTGCCCCTGCCGCTGGAAGGGACGGTGCTCATTACCGTGGCCAAGCGCGACCGTGCGGGCGTGCTGGAAGTTGCCCGGCAGTTCTCCGATCTCGGCCTGAAGATCCTCGCTACACGAGGAACCGCGGCATGGCTGGCGGCTCACGGAATCCCGGCGCAGGTCGTCAAGAAGATGCAGGAAGGGCGGCCGAACATCGTGGACCACATTAAGAACGGTGAGATCCAACTGATCGTGAACACCCCGGCCGGGAAAGAGAGCGAACTGGACGATTCCTACATCCGCAAGAACGCCATCAAGTACAAGATTCACTACATTACGACCGTGGCGGGAGCGCTGGCGGCGGCAAAAGGAATTGCGGCCTGCCGGAAAAGCGGAACCGGCGAGGTCCGTTCCCTGCAAAGCTATCACGCCGGCCTGGTAAGCGCTCAGGCCGACCTCGTACGGGGGTAAGTCCGCCTGCGTCTGGCTCGCCGGAGAACGGCGGATACAATTGGGTCGTGGGATTCGAAAAGGAACTGGAAACAGCGCGGGCGGCGGCTCTGCGCGCGGGACGCCTCGCGCTCGACTACCAGGCGAAAGGGGTCTCAGCGGAAGCCAAGCTCGACCGTTCCCCGGTGACCATTGCCGACCGGGAATGCGAGCGGCTCATCGCAGCGGCGCTCGATGAGGCGTTCCCGGACGACGGCCTGCTGGGCGAGGAGGGCCTGGCCAAACAATCCTCTTCCGGCCGGCGGTGGATCATCGACCCGATCGACGGCACGCGCGACTTCCTGCGCGGGCTGCCCACGTGGGCGGTGCTGATCGGGCTCGAAACCGGCAGCGAGGTCAGCGCCGGCGTGGTGTACTTTCCCGCAACGGGCGACCTGTATTTCGCGAGCCGCGGCGGCGGCGCGTTCTTCAACGATCGCCCGATCCGCGTGTCGTCCATATCGAAACCCGCCGAGGCCCTGCTATGCGTAAACGGGTTCAACAGCGTGCTCAACCTGCCGTTCGCGCCGAAACTGCTCGGCTGGATGCAGGCGTTCTGGGCCGTACGCAGCTTCGGCGGCTGCCAGGACGCCATGCTGGTCGCCAGCGGGCGCGCCGAGGCCTGGATTGAACCCGAAGGAAAACCCTGGGACTTCGCCCCGCTCAAGGTGATTTGCGAGGAAGCCGGCGCAGTTTTCTTCAATTTTGACGGGCGGCGCACAATCTACGGCGGCAACGGCGCGATCTGCGTGCCGGGACTGGAACTGGAGCTGCGGCGCTTTGTTATCGGCGCCACGCTCAAAGACTCTCCGGAAAAAGCGCCGCCGATTGTGCAGCCATTGGAGGAACTATGAAATACCTGCTGTTGCTGGCCGCAGCGATATCCGCTTGCGGCGCCGAAAACGTTCTGACTCCTTCCGAACAGGCGGAATCCTGGCGACTGTTGTTCGACGGCCGCACCATGAACAACTGGCGCGACCCGGCGAAGTTCAGCCCGCCGGGGGATTCATGGGTGATCGAGGATGGATGCCTGAAGACGCGCCTCAAGCCGCGCATTGCCGAGGACCTGGTCACCACGGAATCCTTCGGCGATTTCGAGTTGAAATTCGACTGGCGGATTTCACCTCGCGGCAACACCGGAGTCAAGTACCGGATCCAGAAAACGGTATTTTTGGACAGCCGGATGCCGCGCGAAGGCGGGTTTGAAGGGATGGTTGCGCGCGCCCTTGCAGGACCGGCGGTGGACCGCGCGAAACTCGATCCGGACGCAAGGGGCGATGTCTACGTGATCGGCTTCGAGTGCCAGTTGATCGACGATTCGGGGCACCGGGACGCGAGAACACCCAGTCATACGACGGGCGCCCTATACTCGATGATCGCGCCGACCCTGCATACCGCGCACCCGGCGGGCGAGTGGAACCAGGGGCGCATCGTCGTCCGGGGAGACCACTTCGAGCACTGGATCAACGGGGTGAAGGTCGCCGAAGGCTCGCTCCTCAGCGAGGCCGTGCGCGCGGGCGCCGCCAAACGCTGGGGCCGCTATCCACAAGTCATGGAGTTGTTCACGAAACCCAAGCCTCGGGGGCCGATCAGCCTCCAGCACCACGGCGACGAGGTCTGGTTCCGCAACATCAAAATCCGGGTGTTCGACTAAGCCGCATAACATCGAAGTCCGGGTACTCGACTGAGCCGCACCATCAAGACCCGGATGTTCGGCTAACCCGCCCCCGTTCCCAGGCTCAACCCTAGAGCCCAGTCGTCGCCCCTACGGATCCGGCCTCCGCCCTCAGCGGCAAAAAAAAAAGAGCCCCGCTGCACAACCGGCAGCGGGGCATGCCCCGTAGAAAGAGCTCGAATTAGAAGCTGAATCTGAGGGCCAACTGGATAATTCGAGCTTCGCGCCAGTTATTGGGAGTGCCGAAGTTCTTCACGCCGGCGGAGATTGGTCCCTCCGGGTTGTCGGCGCTGAACCCAGTGACGATGCTCCAAATCTGCGCGTTGTTAATCACGTTGAACACCTCGCAGCGGAGGGCGGCTCGCACGGATTCAGTGATGGCGAAGTTCTTCACCAGATTGGCGTCGAGGTTGCGGATGCCGGGCAACCGCAGCGCGTTCCGGTGGAAGTTGCCGTATTCGCCCTCTTTCGGCCGGCGGAACGCATCCGGATTGATCCAGCGGTGCTTGTTCCGCCCCGCGTAGGGATCGCCGACTACGTCGGGATACTGGCTGCCAGCATCCACACCGTGCAAGCTGCCGTTCGAACTGATCGAGATCGGCATACCCGACTGGGACCGGAAAATTCCGCTGATTTCCCAGCCGTTGAGGAGCACCTTCAGCACGGGGTGGAAGTCGGCCCGGACCGTCGGGAGGTTGTAAATGAAATCCCAGGTGATGACATTGGTCTGGTCGTAGCCCGCCGGCGCCCAGTTCTGGCGCATATCGTACGGGTTGATGATGGTGTCAGAGTCGTTGTCGACAAGGTCCATGACCCTCGACCATGTGTAGTTGAAGTTCGTGGCAAAGTTGTTGGCGAACCGGCGGCTGAAGCGGACCATCAGGGCGTTATAGGAGGAGTAACTGAGCGTTTCCACCGCCGTGATGCTGCCCCAGCCGTAGTAGGGCCGCAGTGCGTCGTCGCGGAAGTTGACCGACTTGCGAAGGTCGGGGTACTTGACGAAGGTCCCGGCCGGCACGGCGTTGATTCGCCGCTGGTTCATCAAGTGGACGCCGCGGTTGCCGGCATAGGAAATGTCGAGCGCCATCCTGTACGGCAACTCCCTCTGAATACCGGCGTACCACGAATAGATGCTCGGCATCGTGTTGTCGGTGGGCCAAATGGTCTTGGCCGGCGGGGTGATCTCCGGCGCCGGACCCTGGGTGACGCTCAGGTCGATGGCGGAGACATTGCCGTTGAGTTGGGATGCGGACGTAAGGTTGGGCCACGACCCGCCCGCGCCGAAGTTGAAGTTGTTCTGGCGGAGACGCTCGTGGAAAACCCCAAAGCCAGCGCGGAAGGCCATCTTGCCGTTGCCAAAAACGTCATAGGCGAAGCCGATTCTCGGCGCGAAGAAGTTCTTCGCAGGAGAGAAACCGCGGTGGACTCCCTCGCAGGGATCGCAAATCAGCCCAAGCGGCGACAGCGCCTGCATCGGATCTCCGACCAGCTTGCCGGTGTTCAGGTCAATGGTCGGGCGCTTCGAAGCGTCGTACCTGCTCAGGTCCACGCTGTAGAGCTTCCAGGTACCTTCGCCCCCCGGTTCACCGGACCGCGTGTAAGTGAAGGTCGGGACCATGTGCGCGTAGCGGACGCCGTACTCCAGGGTGAAACGCCGGTTGATCTTCCAGCTATCCTGCGCGTAGGCTTCATACGCCAGGAAGCGGAAGTACGGATAAACGTGCGCGTTGTTCTGGCTGTAGCTCTGGAAGTTACCCAGCATCAGGTTGGCCAGCCCGAGGCCCGTGTCCATCGGCATCGAGGAGCTGGAGTTGAAGTTGATGCTGCCGTTCATCGGCCAGGTCGCAGTCTGCTTCTTGTCGTCGCGGTTGTAATAGAAGCCGAACTTCATGCTGTGCGACCCCCTCAGGATCGAAACGTTCTCGATCAGGGCGTAGTCCTTGCCGTCATTGTGCCAGCCCGGATCGCCGATGTTCCAGCTAATGGGCGACGCCTGAACGTCCGGAATCGAGTTGGTCAGGTTCGTTTTCGGATAGAGCTGCGGCCAGTTGGCGCCGAGCTTGTCGCGGTCGATCGGGTTCGGCTCGATCACCGCCAGCTCCTGCGACTGGTGGTTGTATGAGAGGGTAGTTTCGGTCGAGATCGTTGGCGAAATAATGCCGATCAGGGTCCATGCCCACGAGCTGCCCGGCTTCGGCCGTCTCTGCGGCTGAATCGGGAAAGGCTGGCCGGCCCAGACTCCGTTCTGGTTCTCCTCCTCCTGGTAGTCGTTGACCCAGCGGAAGAAGGTGTTCATCCTGGAGTTCACGGTGTAGTCGATGCGGAGCAGATCCTGATCCTTTCTCAGCTTGCTCGGGTTGTTGTAGGTGTAGCGCACGTAGCCGGGGTTGGGAGCTGCCGGCAGGCTGTTGTAACCGGGAATTCCCGTGTACACCTTCAACAGGGCGGAGCTCAGGGGATTCCACATGCTCTTTGGAATGGTGTTGTCCGGGAACGGCAGCCCATCGATGATGTTGCCCGCGCCATCGCGTACAATACTTCCGGGCTGGAAGACGGTACCGTTGTAAAACTGGGGCGCGTACTGCATCTTGGTGTCCCTGAGGAACTCGCGGAAGTCGCCGTTCAGGATTCTGGAGTTGGGAATATCCGTGTAGGAGGTGCGCGGCAGTATGCGGCGCGTCATCTCACGGTTGTAGAAGAAGAACACCCGCTTGTCGTTCCGGGTGGAAACTTTCGGTATGGGAACCCAGCCGCCGAGATTGCCGCCGAACTGGTTGTAGCGCAGCTTGGGCGGCACGCTGCAAATTACGCACCTGGCATCCAGCGCGTCGTTGCGGAAGTACTCGTAAAGCGTCCCGTGGAACGAACTGGAACCAGACTTGCTCTGGACCGCCACCACCATTCCGGAGTTACGGCCGTACTCGGCGTTAAATCCGCTCTGCAGTACCTTGAACTCGGCAATGGAGTCGATGCTGGGCTGCGTGTACTGCGACTGGTTGTCGCCGACGT
Source organism: Acidobacteriota bacterium (assembly GCA_029776225.1). Classification (GTDB taxonomy): domain Bacteria; phylum Acidobacteriota; class Terriglobia; order Bryobacterales; family Bryobacteraceae; genus Fen-330. The sequence continues at coordinate 75,370 of JAKOTR010000022.1, forward strand.
CCAGGTTAGGAGTCCCATCCAGGTAGAAGTTGTTCTGCGAGCCGCGCCCGCCCAGGCCGTGGAACGTCGACACGTCGTTGAAGTTGACGTCGAAGTCGTTCCGGGCGCTGCTGGTCATGCCCGGAACTGTGCTCATCAGGGCCACCCAGTTCCGCCCGTTCATGGGCAGTTCCGAGATCTGCTTGACGTCCACCAGGTAGGCCTTTTCCATCGTGTTCGTCGTGACCAGAGGAATCACGGATTCGCTCACGGACAACACTTCGGTCACCTGGCCCAGGCTAAGCTTGATCTGGCCGACATCCAACCTGGTGTTGACGTCTAGTGTGACAGGGAGCTCAGCTCTCTTAAAGCCGGCTTTCTCTATTGCAATCAGATACCGTCCGGGGACCATGTTTACAGCCCGGAAAACCCCCGACTCATCCGTGGTTGTTTCGCGGGCGAGTGTTCCCTTTTCGACGTCGGTAATCTTGACGTCCGCCCCGGGAATGACCGCTCCCGACTCGTCAACAACAGTGCCGCTGATGTTTTGAGTTTGCGCCATCAGTGGCGCTGTTGTGAAAACAAGCAGGAAAAGAGTAAGGATCGCGATTTTCGCGAACCATTTATTTGCACACATTAGTATCCCCTCACCTTACTGCTTTCGAATTGAATTGAGTTCCAACCGCATCGAGCCACACTTCACGCGTGGTCACCCTTGATCCGGCAGCCGACCCCTTCGCCACGCCGGTCAGAGCGATTCTATTACCGTAAAGTTGACCCGTCAAGGTTGAACACTGCGTAATAAACGGGTGTTAAACGGTGTAACAAGGACTTATTTTTTCAATAGATTGACGCATTTCAGCCCCTGGCGGCAGGCGGCGAACTCAGTGAGGTGACTCAGGAGGGTTCGAACTAAGCTCGGTGCTTAGTTGCGGGGCTAGCTTTCCCCCTTCGGCGCCGGGAAAGGCCCCTCTCCGAGCTTATGGTGGCGTTGCAGGATGCCACACCCGGCTGAGTGCCTTTCCCGGTCAGTACTTAGAGACTATAGAGGCAGGATTTCTTCCCTGACCGGATCGAAGTTGAGCCGGCGCTTCTGAACGTATGCGATGTTCCCGAGATGGGAGGCCTGCGCGGAGCGGTGGCCGACGAGCACGTCCCCGTTCGGGAGCTTGCGCGTCCGCATACATTCCAGGAAATTGTTGACGTGGTCGAGATCCAGGCTGCCTTCGGCCTTCACGATCGTCGGCTGCACGCGCCGCCCGACCGGGTGGAACTCATAGCGCCCGCGGTCAATCCAGAGCCGGCCGTTGGTGCCGCAAAATTCAACAGCCGCACCGGTGATTCCGGGCACCAGCGTCGCCTCGAAGGTGGCGGTGAACCCGCCCGGATACTCGAGCAGGACGTTGATTGTGTCGGGGGCGGTCCGGCCGTCCTTGTAGTGGTATACACCTCCGGCAGCCGAAGCCGAAATCGGGATGTCCTGGCCCATGAACATGTGGACCACATCGATCCAGTGGGTGAAGAGATCGGTCACCTGGCCGCCGCCGAAATCCAGGTACGCCCGCCAGTTGAAAAACTGCTGCGGGTCGTATTCGCGCCAGCGCACCGGCCCGAGGAAGCGGTCCCAGTCGAGATCCGCAGGCTTTGTCTGCAGCGAAGCCGGGGCGCGGCGGAGGTGGTAGCTGTTGCCGTGCCACCATGTGCGGGCCAGCGTGATTTTGCCAAGCTTGCCGCTGTCTATATACTCTTGCTTGGCCTGGATATAGTGCCGGCCGGAGCGCTGCTGCAGGCCGACCTGGCAGATGCGGTTGTTCACCCGCGCCGCCTTAATAATCGCCGGGCCTTCCTCGATCGTCAGCGTGAGCGGTTTTTCGACGTAGACGTCCTTGCCCGCATTGAGCGCGTCGATCGTGCACGCGGCGTGCCAGTGATCGGGCGTGGCGATCAAGACGGCGTTAATCTCTTTCATTTCCAGCAGCTTGCGATGATCCGAAAAGCCCTTGGCCTCCGGCGCTCTCTCGCGCAAGCGCTCGACGTTAGCGGCGTAGACGTCGCAGAGTGCGACGATACTTACATTGGGATTTTTCAAGAATTGGTTCGCATCATACCGGCCGCGGTCACCGCAGCCGATTACTCCCAATAAAATCCGGTCATTAGCGCCTAAAATCCGCGAATAGGACAATGCGGAGAGTCCCGCTACCCCGCGAAAAAGGTCGCGGCGAGGAAATTTTCCAAGCATGTGCGAATTATACTTCACTCCCCGCACTGAATATCTATGAAAGTACATACAGCCAAACTTGCAGCAAGGGAGACGTTTTCGTGAAGCTTGCGGTCGCGTTCCTGTTGGCGGCGGTGGCGTTTGGACAGACGAAGCCGGCGAACAAGGTGACCAAAACGGCCGTTTGGGACGCAGCCGCCGACCGGCGTCTGGAGCAGGCAATTCGGGCCCGTTTCGCGGCATCTAAGATCGCGGTCAACGGCTTCGAAGTGCGTGTGCAGGGCGGTGTCGCCACGATAGAAGGCCGTACCGATGTCGTCCAGCACAAGGGCACGGCGACGAGGCTGGCCAAGGCTATGGGGGCCGTGCGGGTCGTGAACCGTATTGAGGTCAGCCAGGCGGCGCGCGAGAAAGCGGCGGCAAGCCTGGCGAAGGGCCGCCGCAGGGCACAGGTGAAGCGTAGCGAGCCGCGGTCCGCGCGCGACGAGAAACGCTAAGCCTCAGCGGGCCTGCTCAATCATCCGGAAGATTCGTTCCCCGTACCTCTCCACAGTCTTCAGGCCGACGCCCGGGATCGCGAGCAACTCGGCTGTCGATGCGGGCCGCTCGCTCGCGATGGCCTGAAGCGCGCGGTTGGTGAGAATGCGGAATGCCGGCACCCCGAGCCGTTTCGCCTCCGCCATTCGCCATTCCCGGAGAGTCCTGGCAAGGGCGTCATCCTGAGCCGGCTTTTCCGGCGCTACCCTGACCCGCCGGGCGGAAGACTTGCGCGCCTTTGTTTTCTTCCGGCGGCGCACGGGCAACGGCGGTTCAATCCCCTGAGGGATGGGGATGTCCGGCAACTCCTCGGGCACGGCGGCCGCCAGTCTCGCCAGCGTGAACGGGATCAGCTTGCCGTCCTTTCTAAACGAGGTCTCGGTTAGCTGAACCAATCCTGCGCGCGCGAGGCCCCCGAGGAGCTGCTCAAAGGCATCACGGCCGATGGATCGATCCTTGCCGAACAGATCGGTGTAGAGCCGGCCTGTGGGCCGCTCACCCGCGCGCCTTAGCTCGACCAGAAGACGGCCGAGCGCCTCGCGCTCAGCCGTGCTGGGTGGCCGGAACGTTTGGGCGACGCACGAATCCGGAGCGCAGAAATCGCACACCCCGCAGGGGACGCGGGCGTCCTCGTGGTCGCCGAAGTGGCGAACCAGCGCGGCCATACGGCACTGATGCGAGCCGGCGTAACGCAGCATTTGTTCGAGGTGCGCGAGTTTGCGCTCGCCCTGGGCGATGTAGGCTTCGCGCCACCCGCCGTTGCCGCGCGCGACGTTTTCGGCGAAGTCCACCAGCGCGCCGCCGTGAATCCACAACTTCTCGAGCGCTTTCTCGAAAACTTCCGGCTCCACGCGGCAGCGGCGCTCGAGCTCCTCGCGCGCGATGGGAACATCCGACAGCTTCGCGTAAATGGCGTCGAGCACTTGGACGTCCGGGTAGTCCCGCTCGAAGAAGTAATCGTGCTTGTGGCGGTCGGCGTAGGAGTGCATCAGGATGGCCCGCGCGGGCATTCCATCGCGGCCCGCGCGGCCGATCTCCTGATAGTAGGCCTCCACGCTCCCGGGCAGCGCGGTGTGGACCACGGTGCGAACGTCCGCCTTGTCGATTCCCATGCCGAAGGCGATGGTCGCCACCACGACTTCGAGGCTGCCCTCGACAAAACGGGCCTGCACGTCGTCGCGCTTCGCGGCATCCAATCCGGCGTGGTAGGCCGCGGCGGGGAAGTAACGGTTCAGCATGCGGGCGAGCGCCCCGGCCTCGGCCCGCGTCGGCGCATACACGATGGCCGGACGCCGCGCGGGGTCGAGCAGAAGGTCGCGCGCCAGCTCCTTGCGGGCCGACGGCGGCGCCCCGACCACTTCCACCGCAATGTTCGGCCGGCGAAATCCGTGGACGGCCCGCAAGGCGCCCTCGAGCCCGAGCTGCTGGATGATGTCATCCTGCACCACGGGCGTGGCGGTCGCCGTTAGGGCGACGACCGGGGCCGGGCGCAACAGCGGCAGGTAGCGGCCGAGCATCCGGTAGTCCGGGCGGAAATCGTGCCCCCATTCGGAAATGCAGTGAGCCTCGTCGATGGCGACCAGCGAAGGCTTGCGCTTTCCCAGCATCTCGGGGAAACCGGGAACGCGGAGGCGCTCGGGAGCGATGAACAGAAAATCGAGGCAACCGTTGAGGTAGTCGATTGAGGCCTGCCGCGAGGCGGCGCGGTTGCGGCCCGAATGGATGCGGTCGGCTCGGAAGCCGCGTTCCTTGAGCTTAGCCACCTGATCTTCCATCAGGGCGATCAAGGGGCTGATGACAAGCGTGGTCCCGCCGCGGGCGATGCCGGGAAGCTGGTAGCAGAGCGATTTGCCCGCTCCGGTTGGCATCACGAGCAGGACGTCGCGGCCGTCGATGGCGGCGCGGCAGACCTCCTCCTGATTCGGCCGGAAGGAGGGAAAACCAAAGCGCGAGGAAAGGATTTCCGCGAGGTTCGAACAGGCAGCCGCGTTATTGATTGCGCCGGCGGGCGCGGAAACGGGCTCCGATTTCCTTTCCGGTTCGATGCGGCCGACCACATCGCGGACATAGTCCTCGATGCTTTTCAGAAACGGCTCAAGCTGCGCCGTTCCGCGCTCGATCCTCCGCAGGCAGGCTTCCCACTGGCCAGTCATGGCCGGACTCTTGACCTCCGGGTGCACGACCTCGATCAGCCGGATGCCTTTGTCGGTGGCCGCAAGCGTCTTCCCTTGACGGACGACGTAACCGCGCTTGAGCAGCACTTCGATGATGGCGGCGCGCGTGGCCGGGGTGCCCAGCCCGCACTCTTTCATCGCCTCCGAGAGTTCCTTCTCGTCGAGCGTCTTTCCGGCGGTTTCCATTGCCGTGAGAAGGGTGGCGTCGGTAAAGCGCTTGGGCGGGCGGGTGCGCTTGCGCACGCTCTCGACGTCCGCCACGGTCTGCGGCTGGCCGGTTGCGAGCCCCGACGGGAGGGGATCTTCGGCGGCATCCTTCTTGACCTTGAGGTCCAGCGCTTTCCAGCCTTCCTGCTGAACGACGGTCCCGGAAGTGAGATACCGATCCAGCGCGCCGGGATTGGAGATCGCCGTGATGACCGTTGTGGTGGACGAGATATGGTCGGGCATCCACGCGGCGAGCAGGCGGCGGCAGACCAGGTCATACAGCTTGCGCTCATCCGGCGGCGGCGAGGCTTTTTCGAGCGGGGTCGTGGTGGGAATGATGGCGTGGTGGTCGGTAACTTTGGCGTCGTCGACAAAACGGCGGGAAAGGGGGCGCTCTCCAGTTCCGGGCGCGAGCAGTTGGGCGTAAGGCGCGGAAATGGCGCGGACGACGGCGGGCAGGGTGGCGGCGACATCACTCGACAGGTGGCGCGAGTCGGTCCGAGGGTAGCTGAGCAGCTTGTACCGCTCGTAGAGGGATTGGGCAAGTTGCAGGGTCTTTTCGGCGCTGAAGCCGAAGAGGCGGTTGGCGTGCCGTTGGAGCTCCGTGAGGTCGTAAAGAAGCGGCGGCGGCATCCGCTGCGTTTCCGCCTGAATGGATTCGATGCGGGCCTCACCGCTGCGGGCGCGCTCGATGATGGCGGCGGCCTGTTCGCCGTCCGCCGGGAGGCGCGTCTGCCTCTCGCCTTTGGTCTCAGTAAACCAAACGCCTTTGTAGGATTCCCCCGGCCGGGGCGAGAAAGTGGCGACGACTTCCAGGTAGTCTTCGGGAACGAAGGCGCGGATGGCGAGTTCACGCTCGACCAGCATGGCGAGCGTGGGCGTCTGGACGCGGCCGACGGACAGCTCGTCCTTGAACGCCAGGGTATAGGCGCGCGAGAGATTCATTCCGACGAGCCAGTCGGCCCGGCTGCGCCCGCGAGCGGCGTCGGCCAGGTTGTCGTATTCGCGGCCGTCGCGCAGGTTTTCGAAGCCCTTGCGGATGGCTTCGGGTGTCAGCGATGAGATCCATAGGCGCTGGAAAGGCTTTCGGCATCCCGCCGCCTCGTAGATGTAGCGGAAAATCAGTTCGCCTTCACGTCCGGCGTCTGTCGCGCAGACGATGCGGCTGACGCGCGGGGAATTGAGAATTTTTCGTACGACCTCGAACTGGTCCTTGGTCTCTTCGCAAACAACCAAGGGCCACTCGTCGGGGATCATCGGGAGCAAGTCCCGGCGCCAGCGGCGCCATTCCGGACGGATCTCGTGTGGTTGCGCAAGGCCTACCAGATGCCCGAGGGCCCAGGTGACGATGTAGCCTCCGCCGTGGAGATGACCCCTCCCTTGCGTTTTCGCGCCCAGGACGCTGGCGATGTCGCGGGCAACCGAGGGTTTTTCAGCCAGGACCGCCACGAGCGAAGAGCCCGCGGCGCGTGGAGAATCCATCGAAAGCATTGTAGCGGCCCAGGGTTCCGCGGGCCATCTCTGAGAGAAAAAGCCGGGAGGCGAATCCCGGCTCAGCAAATCACCACCTGATCACGGGCGCTGGGCGGCACGGTCTCTCGCGCCGCCAGCGTCCTCAGAACCAGTATTTCAGGCCGAGCTGGATCAGGCGCGGATCACGCGCGCTCGTGATGCGGCCAAAAGCGCTCGAGGCGATGTTGCCGTCGGGGTTTTCGAACATGACGTGGTTGAACAGATTGAAGATCTGGGTGGTGAATTCCAGCGTGTGTCCCTCGGCGATTCGGAGGCGCTTGAAGATTGAAAAATCCCAGTTGTTCAAGCCCGGGCCATGAAACACGTTTCGGCCGAAGTTGCCCCACCTGCCGGCGCCCAGCTCCCAGCTCGGTCCGGAGCCCACGCGCCTGAAAAACGGATTGGTTTCAGCCATTGCTGTGCCGCCGCCGGTGCCGTCAAAGTATGCGTTCAACCTTCCGGGCACGTTGGCGGCGCCGCGAGGATCGAAGAATTTGACCGTCCCGCCTATATAATCCGGCCGGTCGTCGCCAACACCGGTCAGGCTGCGGTCCGTGCTTTCGATAATGTCGAACGGCTGGCCGGTCTGAAATGTTGTGATGCCCGAAATACCCCAGCCGCCCACGATCTTGCCCAGCACCCCGTCCTGGTTCCTCATATAGGGGAATTCGTACAGGAAGGTGGCAACGTAGCGGTGGCGCACGTCGTGATCGGCATTGCCCCTGTTGGCGCGTCTGTTGTCCGGACGGGTGTACCCGCGCAGACCCGAAGCGGTATCGATGGCGTGGCCCCACGTGTAAGCGTGAGTCATGGTCAGGCCGTAGCTCATGCGCTTGGTCACCATCACCTGAAGCGCGTTGTAGCTGGAATTGAGGTCGGTTGCCTGGTACCGGAGGTTCCCCCAGACCGCCCCGCCGTACTCCTCGTTGAGCGGGTTGTTGATGTTCAGAATTCGTCTGGCATGGGTGTTGGCCGTCGTGGCGCCAGGGCCGGGAATGGCGTAGTTGAACTGCCTGCGGCCGAGCAGGTGAACGCCGTTGGACCAGACATAACCGACATCCAACATCCAGTCCGCGGCCATCTGATACTGCAGGTTCAGGTTCGCCTGCTGCCCGTATGGAGTCTGAAAGCCGGGGTCTATGAACGTCATGCCAATGGGAGCAACGGTCCTGTAATCGAAGTACTCGCCGGGCCTCACGGGGACAAATGGAAACGGGTTGGGCCGGGGCGCAGGCCTGCCTCCGGACATGTTCAGCTCGTATGGCGCGCGGTAGAACGTACTGGTCAACGCTGTCCGGGTTCCGTAGGGAGGCACGCCAAGGAACTGTAAGGTGAGCTCGGTGATGGGAGCGTCATAAAAAAGTCCGTAGCCGCCTCGCAATGCGAGCTTGGCGTTCCCGAACACATCCCAGGCGAAACCGAACCGCGGACCGAAGTCCGTGTAGTCCGCAGGGTAGGTAGCGCGGGAAATGCCTTTGTCGCCGGGGTACACAAGACCGGCCGGAGCGCTCGGGAACACAGTGGATTGCTGCCCGAGGCGGAATGCCACAACCTGGTCGTGAACTTCGTAGATGGGCTGGAAGAACTCCCACCGGAGTCCGAGGTTCAGAGTCAGCCGCGGCCTGACTTTCCAATCGTCCTGGAAGAAAAACGCGGCGTGCTTGGTGCGGTAACCCTGCCGCGCGGTGTTGGACTGCGAGAAGCTGCTCGTGTATCCCCTGGCGAAGTCAGTCAGGACGGGGTTCAAACCGGGAATGGGATCTACGAATCCGTTCTGAAAGCCGGCGCCGTCGAAGTAAATGTAGCCGTTATTGAGGAACGAGAAGAGCATGTTCTGCGCGAAAGTGCGCGCTTCACCGCCGAACTTGAAGTAATGCGAACCCTTGTTCCAGCTCACGTTATCGAGGAAGTGCCAGGTGTTGTTAAAACGGGACTGCGGTCCCTGGTAGCTGTTCCCCCAACCGGAATATCCGGCCGCGCTGAGATCGACATACGGGGGGCCTTCCGCCGCCGGGTTATCCACATTGATGCCGGTGAGCCCCAGGCTCTTGAGCGACGTCTTGTTCAATGGCACCAGGCCTTGCGCAGCGAGCCGGTGGAAGGAAACCCGAAACTCATTGAAGAGGGTGGCACTGAAGGTGTGCGTGTCACGCAGCACAGCGTTCGTGTACCGGGAAATTCCCTCTGAGCCGAAACCGGGAACGCTGCTTCCGCCAAAGGCGAATGGCTCCACGGACGTCTGGTCCTCCACGAAATACGTGAAAGCGAAGCGGTTCTTGTCACTGAGATGATGATCGTACTTGACGAGTCCCTGGTCGCGGCGCAACGAATTCGCCGGAGCGGTCAGCAGCGTAGTAGGGCCGTAATTGGCGCGCGGAACCAGAGCCAGAAGGTTCTTGGCCTCCGGCGTGCCGTACTCATTGATGATGGCCCGGAGATTATCGGGGATAACCTGGGCCGATCGGCTAACGCCCTGGCGGCGGCGGAACCCGAGATAATGCAGGAAGAAGAAAGCCGTATCCCGCTTGATTGGTCCGTGGAATTGCGCGTCGAAATCGTTGGTGTTCCATTGCGGCCGGCGCGGAAACCCTGTGCCCGGAAGCGTCGTCTTGGTGCCGCCCGGGATGGCGTTCTGGAAGAACGGGGTGGCGTTCAGCCTGGTGTTGCGGAAAATCTCGCTGGCCGCGCCATGCCAGGCGTTGCTCCCGGAGCGCGTGGTGACAAGAACCTGAGCGCCGGAGTTGCGGCCAAATTCGGCCTTCATCGACCCGGTCACCACGCTGAATTCGGCAAGGGCGTTCGGAGAGATTGCATGGACGGAATCCGGCATGTTGACGGAGAGGTCGTTCGAGTCCCCGCCGTCCAACAGGAAATTGTTGGCTTGCGTCCGTTGCCCGTTGAACGAGAATACGCCGACGGCGACGTTCCTATTGGTGACGGGCTCCATCACGCCGGGTTGGGTCAACGCCAGCTTGAGCGGGTTGCGGCCGCCGGGGCCGGAAATGATGGGCAGCAAGTGCACGTCGCGCAACACCTGGCCCATTTGCGAATCTTCCGTGTTGACCCTGGTGGCAGCCTCTTCGACCAGGACGATTTCGCTCAGTTGGCCGAGTTCCATCTCCAGGTCCAGCCGGATCACTTCGCCGGTGCTGAGACGTTGGGGCAGCGTAACCAATCTGCGGAAACCTTGCGCCTCGACTGAAACGACGTAGGAGCCGGAGACAAGGTTGGCGAACCTGTAGAATCCCGCACCATCCGTTGTGGTCGCGAACTCGTCGTTAGTACCGGCGTTGCGGGCCACCACCTTTGCGCCGGGAATCACGGCGCCGTCGGGATCCCTGATCACGCCGGTGATTGTGCCCGTCACGCTCTGGGCCGGGGCGACAGAGGAAAAAAGACAGAGCACCAGGCAGACAGACAGCGCCTGGGATAAGACTCGCGTTACGTTCATTGTGTTCAAAAAGACATTCTCCTACGGGGCTCGAAAAACCATCCTCTGTCTGCATGTCATTGCCAGAGGGAAACACGTATTCCTGATCAGCGCCCTGGATAGACGGCTCTCTCAGCGCCTCTACAGAAATCGGTACAAACACTATCAAATTTTATTGGGTTTTGAAACACGATGGCCCCAGACCGCTTCAGAGCCGAGGCCAGCCGCGGCTCAGCGCCCGGGACCGAAGGCATGTGCTGCGCCTGAATCGCCGCGACAACCCTGCGGCGGCGCTTGGTCAATCTCAGTTATCATCGAGAGTTACGAGAAGGAGCAATCTTTCATGAACCTGAACTTCACCCGGCGTGGATTCCTGGGCGGAGCGCTCGTGTCCTCCGCCGCGGCCGGCGCTTCGGCCGCCGTTCAGACGCCTGCTAGCGCGGATATCAAACTGGGAGTCGCGAGCTATTCGCTGCGCGAGTTTCAACGCGGTCTTGCGATCCGAATGTTAAGAAAACTGAATGTATCCTATGTCAGCATCAAGGAGTTCCACCTGCCTTACCGCAGTTCCCCCGAGGAACTGCGCCGAGGAGCGCGCGACTTCCAGAGAGCGGGCATAGAGATCGTCAGCGGCGGAGTGATCTATATGCAGAGGGACGAGGACGACGACATCCGCAGGTACTTCGAATACGCCAAGACATGCGGCATGCCGATGATGGTCATCGGGCCAACGCACCAGAATTTGCCGCGCATTGAGAAGTTCGTAAAAGAATACGACATCAAGGTGGCCATCCACAACCACGGGCCGGAGGACAAGCATTTCCCCTCGCCCGAAGTGGCATTGAAGGCGCTGCAGGGAATGGATCCCCGGATGGGGGTTTGCGTGGATGTCGGCCACACGACGAGGACCGGCACGAGCGCTGTGGAGTCGATCGAAAGAGCCGGCAGCCGCCTGTTCGACGTACACATCAAGGATCTCCGCAACTTGATGGACGCCAAGAGCCAGTGCCCTGTCGGGGAGGGAGCGATGCCGGTGCCGGACATTTTCAGGGCGCTGAAGAAGATGAACTACCAGGGCTGCGTCAACCTGGAGTACGAAATCGAAGGCGACGACCCGATGCTCGGGATGGCGAAGTCCCTGGCTTATATGCGGGGAGTGCTGGCGGGACTGCGGGGATAGACGGAGGCACCCCGCCCCGCCTCCCGGACCGCCGGCCAGGCGCTGGCGGTCCAAGATCCGAGTCCCGCGTTCTTACTTTTTTGCGCTCTTCAGCTTCTCCCGCTGCTCGCGCAGCACGGCCTTACGGCTCAGCTTGATCTTGTTGCCTTCAAGCGCGAGCACTTTCACGAGGATCTGGTCGCCTTCCCTCAGCTCATCCCGCACGTTCTTGATGCGGTTTTCCGAAATCTCGCTGATGTGCAGCAGGCCGTCTGTGCCGGGGAAAATCTCCACGAATGCGCCAAAATCCACCAGCCGGACCACCTTGCCCAGATAGGTCTTCCCGACCTCGGCCACGGCGGCGATATCGCTGACCATCTGCTGCGCCTTGGCGGCGGAGGCCTCGTCGGCCGAAAAGATGTGGACGGTGCCGTCGTCTTCGACGTCGATCTTGACTCCGGTCTGATCGATGATGCCGCGAATCACCTTGCCGCCCGGTCCGATAAGTTCGCGGATCTTATCGGTGGGAATGGTCATCGTGTAGATGCGCGGGGCGTACGGCGAGAGCGTGGTGCGCGGCGCCGCCAGCACTTCCTCCATCTTGTTGAGGATGAACAGCCGCCCGCGGCAGGCCTGTTCCAGCGCTTCCTTCATCACCGCGGTGGTTACGTTGGGAACCTTGATATCCATCTGAAGCGCGGTGATGCCCTCGCGCGTGCCGGCAACCTTGAAATCCATGTCGCCGTAGTGGTCTTCGGCGCCGGCGATGTCGGTGAGCACGGCGTAGCGGTCGCCCTCCTTCACCATTCCCATAGCGATGCCCGCCACGGGAGCGCTGATGGGAACGCCGGCGTCCATGAGCGCCAGCGTAGCGCCGCAAACCGAAGCCATCGAACTCGATCCGTTGGACTCCAGGATGTCGCTGACCACGCGCATGGTGTAAGGAAACACCGATTCCTCCGGAATCACCGCGGAGAGAGCGCGTTCGGCCAGCGCGCCATGTCCGATCTCGCGACGGCCCGGCCCGCGCAGGAAACCGACCTCGCCCACGCTGAAGGGCGGGAAATTGTAATGCAGCATGAAACGCTTGGAGGTCTCGGCGCCCGATTCCAGGAGCTCCAGCCGCTGCTCGTCTTCCTTCGTCCCCAGAGTGACGGTGACGAGCGCCTGCGTTTCGCCGCGGGTGAACAGCGCGGAGCCGTGCGTCCGGGGAAGCGTGCCCACTTCGATCGAAATCGGACGGATCTCGTCGAACGCGCGGCCGTCGGGGCGGCGCTTATCGTTGAGGATCTGGTCGCGGAAGATGCGTTCCTTCAGGGCGTCGAATGCCTTGGCGGCATCCGGCTGCTGCTCTTCGGTGTATACCTCGAGAGCTTTCTTCTTCAGCGCCTCGACCCTTTGGTAGCTTTCCAATTTGGGATACTTCTGGGTGTCGAGCGCATCGGTCAGCTCCTCGCGGTACTGGGCCGCGATGCTGTCGTACATCTCCTTGTTGATTTCCGGCGGAGTGAACGCGAACTTCGGCTTGCCGGCCCTCGCCGCCAGGTCGCGGATGCCCGCAATGATCTTGCGGCAGCACTCGTGGCCGAACTCGATAGCCTGCAAAACCTCGGCTTCGGAGGCGCCATTGGCGCCCGCTTCCACCATGACAATGCCCTCGTCGGTGCCCGCGACAACGATGTTGAGCTTGGCGACGCGCACCTGTTCGTACGTCGGGTTCGCAATCAACTCGCCGTTCACCAGGCCGACGCGAACGGCGCCGATGATTTCAGGGAAAGGGATGTCGGAAACGGCCAGGGCGGCGCCCGCCCCGACCATCGCCAGCGTGTCCGGGTTAATTTCGGGGTCGGCCGAGAGCACCATGCCGATCACTTGGGTTTCATGGTTGAAACCTTCGGGGAATAGGGGGCGGATCGGGCGGTCGATCAGCCGGCTGGTGAGGATTTCCTTCTCAGTAGGACGCCCCTCTCGCTTGATGTAACCGCCGGGAATCTTGCCGGCGGCGTAAGTATATTCGCGGTAGTCTACCGTGAGTGGAAAAAAGGTAACTCCGGCTTTCGGTTCCGCCGACATGCAGGCCGAAACGAGCACGACCGAATCGCCGCTGCGAACGACGACCGCGCCGTTCGCCTGTTTTGCCACTTTGCCTGTCTCGATGGAAATTTTACAGGATCCCAGATCGATTTCTGCAGTGTGCACCATCTTGAGTTTCTCCAATCCCGGCTGTCGGGCCGGTTGCGGTTGGGCTTCTTCATAGGGATACGCCCACGATGGAGATTGGAGTGGAATGCGTCAAGCGGGTTTCGAATCAGGGCGACGTCCAGGTCTTAAATACCCCGTTTTGGACTCGCTGGACTCCCGCCCGCTGTGGCTGCCGAGTATACGCCTCTAGCGGCGAAGGCCCAGTTCCTGAATCAGGTTCTTGTAACGTTCCGGCGACACTCTCCTCAAATAATTGAGAAGCCGGCGCCTCTGGGCCACCATGGTCAACAGACCTCGTCGGGAGTGGTGGTCTTTCTTGTGGGTTTTAAAATGCTCCGTGAGGTCGGCGATCCGCCGGCTCAGGAGGGCCACCTGCACTTCTGGCGAACCTGTATCGCTCTTGTGCGTCCGAAACTTGGCCACGATCTCCTTCTTAACGTCTGTCGCCAGTGCCATCCTAGAGTGGATACTCCTTCTCTCTCTTTCTCTCCGTCTTTTTTACTCCTGTAGGATAGCACAAAAGCCGAAAAGGAACCCGGCCATCCGGAATTTTCGCTCAGCGAGCAGGGTCCGGTCAGGGAGAAGCAGCCGCCCGTTGAAACATGGTGATGGCGGCAATGCCGGCCGCCCCGGCCGCCAGGCAATCCGGCGTATTGGCTTCGTTCACCCCGCCGAGCGCCAGTACGGGAATGCGGACGGCGGCGCATGCCTCCCGCAGGCGGTCGAGCCCCACGGGCGGGCCATAGGGCGCTTTCGAGGGCGTGAAGAATACCGGGCCGAAGACGGCGAAATCGGCGCCGCCGCTCTCGGCCGCCCGCACTTCCTCGACCGAATGGCAGGAAACCGCGATCGTAAACCCTTCGGGGGCGATGGCGCGCAGCCGGGCGGGCGGTATCGAATCCGAAGGCAGGTGGACCCCGGCGGCCCCGGCCGCCAGCGCCACGTCCGCGCGGGAGTTCACCAGGATTTTGGCCCCGTGCGGGTTCGGCAGCGCGAGCGCCGCGCGCACAAGTGCGATCAGTTCCCGCGTGGAAAGATCCTTTTCGCGGATCTGCACAAAGTCGCAGCCGGCCGCGAGGTTGCGCCGGATGGTTTCCAGCAGGGCGGAGCACCCGCCCAGGGGCTTGCGGTCGGTGATGTAGTAGCGAATCATGGTTCCAGCGGTTCGTAGTAGCGCTCGCCGGCGCAGGAGCGGCAGAGCGCGACGCCGTCCCGAACGACTTCCCGGCCAAAGTTGACGCCTTCTCCGCAGGCCGAGCAGACTACCCGCGGACCCTTGAAGCCGGGCAGATCCTCGGGACTGATGCGCACGCGCACCCATTGGTAGTCGAACAGCTCGGAGTCGGGCAGCTCGCGATAGGCGCGCATCTGTTGCAGGTTCTTGTCCTGAATTTCAGGGTACATTTCCCGCGCACGCTGTTTCGAGGATTCCTTCGCCGCAACGCGCACTGCCCGGTTCCCAACCAGGTCGCAGAAGGTTGCGGCCACCTTGCCGAAGTCGCGGAATTTCAGCGCGCGCTTTCCCAGCCGGCAGCCGGTCACAACGGCGACGGCGTCGGTGGCGCAGCGGTCGATCTCCACGAAGGTGATCAGGCGCTTGCGGTCCTTGCCTTCCGGCTCGGTCAGGCCAAGCAGATTTAGCCCGTAGATGGCCATGCGCAGCCCGAGAATCTGGCCGGCGCAAATATGGCCATGCGCCTGTTCGGCAAGGGCGACATACTGGTCGAAAGTCTTCACAGCACTCGCAGCCCCTCCTGCGGGAATGAAATCACCCACTCCCTATTATGCTTCTGCGCCTCGAACTGGCTCGGCGGGACCTCGACGCGGATCCCACCCGAAAATTCCAGGCGCACGGAGTGCGGCATCTCGACCACGCGCTGGAGTTGGGCCGGAATCTGGTTCGCGCCCGGGCTGCCATCGCGCGCCGAGACGGTGAGCGCATCCGGGCGAACGCACAGCCAGACGCGGTCGCCGAGCATGTGGCCGGGAAAATACGGGCCGGTGAGGTCGAACTCGCCCAGGCGCAGCCGGCTGGAATTCTCCTGCGGATTGAGTTGGACAATCTCAACCGGCAGAAGGTTGAAAATGCCGAGCAGCCTGGCGACCTCGACGCTGGCCGGGCGGTCCGCGATGGCCTTCGGACTGCCGCTCTGAACCACCCTGCCGCTGCGCATGATCAGCATCTCCTCGCCGAGTTCGAAGGATTCGTCCAGATCGTGCGTCACCAGCAGAATGGGCGTTTGGAATTCCGCCTGCACCTGGCGGAGCAGCTCGTAGAGTTCGGCGCGCAAGGGCGCGTCGAGGCCACGCGCAGGCTCGTCGAGCAGCAGCAGGCGCGGGGAGCCGATGAGAGCGCGCGCGATCGAACAGCGCTGCTTCTGGCCGCCGGAAAGCTCGTGCGGCTTGCGCCCGGCGACGTCGGTGAGGCGAAAGCGCTCGATCATCTCGTTCACCCGGCGATGGCGCTCCAGCCGCGGCTTGCGTTGGATTGCAAAGGCAAGGTTCTGCCGCAGCGTCATGTGGGGAAACAGCGCGTAGTTCTGGAAAACATAGCCGCAACGGCGGGCCTGCGGCGGCAGACAGACGCCCGCCTGCGCGTCAAACAGAATCTCGTCATCGAGCATGATGCGGCCGGCGTCCGGCGCCGTGAAGCCGGCGATGCAGTCCAGCGTGAGCGTCTTGCCCGCACCGCTCGGACCGAACAGCACGGTAACGCCGCAGGAGGCTTTGAACTCGACGTCGAGCGAAAAGGCAGCCGCGTCCGGGCGCGGGGGGAATTGCTTGCGGATCCGGACGTGAATCATGCGGGTTGCCTGGCCAACAGCCGGTTGGCGACGTACAGAATCGAGACCGCCAGCACGGAAATGACGAGCACGAGCATGCGCGCCACGTCCCCGTTGCCGGCTTCGACGGCGTCATAGATGGCCACCGCCACGGTCTGGGTGCGGTTGGGAATGTTGCCGGCGATCATAATCGTGATGCCGAAATCGCCCAGGCTCCTCGCGAACGCCAGCACCATGACGGCCAGAATGGAACGCCGCGCCAAAGGCAGACTCACGCGCCAGAAGACGCGCCATTCCGAAGCGCCCAGGTTGCGCGCCGCGCGCTCGTAGCAGTGGTCCACGCTTTCCAGGGCAGCGCGGGCCGAGATCACCACCAGCGGAGTGGCGTGCAGCATCGCGGCCACCACGGCGGCCTGCCAGGTGAAGACCAGAGGGGTTCCGAAGACCCACTCGTAGAGCTGCCCGAGCGGGCTTTCCCGGCCCAGCAACACCAGCAGGTAATAGCCCAGCACGGTCGGCGGCAGCACGAGCGGCAGGGTGACCGAGGAATTCAGGATTTCCTTCCCTCTGAATTTGCGGTTGGCCAGCAGGTAAGCCAGCCAGAGTCCCAACAGCAGCGACAGCAGAGTGGCAATCCCGGCCACTCTCAGACTGAGCCACAGCGGGAACCAGTCAATCTGCATGAAAAACGATTATAGAACCCCGGCGGCAGGCCAGACCTGTTCCGAAAGGCTGCATGCGCGGCGCCGCCGGAGTACGGGCAGCGCCTCAATCGCGGGGGAACTCTACCGCTGAACGCGCGCGGCGATCCAATCCCCAATGGTCTTCAGCGCCGCCGGATTGATCGTTTCCTCGATGCTGCCGTATTCGCTCACCGCGCCGGTTTTGGCCTTCTGGAAGAGGTGATTCAGACCGGGCAGCTTCACCGTGGTGACGTTCTTGTTGCCGCCTCTAGCAAGGGCAGCGGCGATGGCAGAGAGGTTCTCGTCGGCCGCCACCTGGGTATCGAGTTCGCCGTTGATGGCCAGCACCGGGACTTTCACCTTGGCCAGCACGGAGGCGGGATCGGTAGTGTAAAAGGAGCGCAGGGCGGGCGAGGTCATCATGCGCAGCTCGGCTTCCTTGGCGCGCCGCGCGGGTTCGGGTAATTCAGCGAGCATTTTGCGGAACGCGGCTTCGTCGTCCGTCTCGGTCTTAAGGATCTCGAAGAGCCTGCGCTGCAGGGCAAGCGTTTCGGCAATCGCTTCAGGCGGCTGGCCGGCGCTGCGCAAGAGCGTTTCGATCTGACGCAGCACGACTTGATCGCCGGGCAGTCCCGCGCCGGCCATGGACACCAGGAAAGCGACATCGGGTGAGTTGGAGGCCGCGATGGCGCCCACCAGGCCGCCCTGGCTATGGCCGATGATGCCGATGCGCGCCGGGTCAATTTCCTTGCGCGATTTCAAATAGGCGATGCCGGCGAGCGCGTCGCCCGCGAGATCGTTGAGAGTAGAGGTCGCAGGGTTACCCATGGAGCCGCCCACGCCGCGGTCGTCAGCGCGCAGCACGGCGATGCCGCGGCGGGTGAGATAGTCGGCCAGCACCAGGAATGGGCGGTGGCCCATGATGGTTTCATCGCGGTCCTGCGAGCCGGAGCCGCTCAGCAGCACGACCGCAGGGTGCGGGCCCTCGGAGCGCGGCAGTGTCAGGGTCGCGGCCAACCGCACACCGGCGTTTTCGTAGGTAACCTCAATCGCATCGTAGGGGTAGGGCTTCTTGGGCTCCTGCGGCCGGCGTGGGAGCTCCGCCTCCCCCCGGGAGAAGGTGATGGGCAGGCTGGCGCCGGCCTGGCGCAAGGTGGCTTTGATGGTGGAGCCGTCTTCGCTGAGGGTGCCCTCGATGGTGGCGCCGATTTGCGGAAACTCCATGGTGGCGGTGCGGCCGTCTATGGCGACCCGCTCGGCGCGGATGTCCGCGGCGCTCTGGTCCAGGCTGTTCATCACTACTGAGAAGCCGCTGGTGGGGGTGGGTTCGAACCGCAGCGCGATGCGCAGCTTGTTGGCCCCGACATTCAGGACGCCGAGCCAGCGGCCTTCGAAACTCGGCGCCTGGGCCAGCAGCAGAATCATCGAGGAGAGGAAAATCGCAAGAAGGTGCGCAGCGCGTACGCAGTGCAACATGCGGCCATTATAGTGGCTTGCGCAATATGCAAGTTGATCGGATTAGAAGCATTCTGCTGCCTCAGAGCGGCCGGAAGCGCGCGCTGAAATGCCGCAAAAACGGGGGTTCGGAAACGATCTCAAGGCCTCGCAGGCTGTCGCGCCGCTCATTCACTTCCAGGATCGCTTCCACGACGTAGTCGATATGGCTTTGCGTGTAGACGCGCCTTGGAATCGCCAGCCGCAGCAGCTCGTGCCGCGCCTTGTCTCCGAACATAACGGATCCGATCTCGACCGAGCGTATGCCCGCGTGCCGGTACAGCTCCACCGCGAGCGCCTGGCCGGGAAACTGGCGCCTGGGAATGTGCGGAAGCATCCGCCCCGCGTCAATGTAAATGGCGTGGCCGCCGGGCGGCTGCACGATCGGAACCCCGCGCTCGGAGGTGTGCCGCCCGAGGTATTCGGTCGAGGCGATCCGGTATCTCAGGTAGTCGGGGTCGAGCACTTCCGAAAGCCCCACGGCGATGGCCTCCAGGTCGCGCCCGGCAAGCCCGCCGTAAGTCGGAAATCCCTCGGTCAGAATGAGCAGTTCCTTTTCCTGCTCGGCGAGCCGGTCATCGTTCGTGCACAGGAAGCCGCCGATGTTCGCGAAAGCGTCCTTCTTCGCGGAAAAGGTGCAGCCATCGGCCAAAGAAAACATTTTTTGTGCGATCTGTTTCGGCGTCCAGCCGGCGTAGCCGGGCTCGCGCTGCTGGATGAACCAGGCGTTTTCGGCGAAGCGGCAGGCATCCAGGTAGAGCGGGATGCCGTAGCGGGAGGCCACGCGCTTCACCGCTTCGATGTTGGCCATCGAAACGGGCTGGCCGCCGCCGGAGTTGTTCGTCAGCGTGAGCATGACGAGCGGAACGCGCTCCGGGCCCTCGGTTTCAATGAGCCGTTCGAGCGCGCCCACGTCCATGTTGCCCTTGAACGGCAGGCGCGCCTGGGTGTCGGCGGCCTCGGGACAGGGCAGGTCCACGGCGCGGGCCCCGTAGAACTCGATGTTGGCGCGAGTGGTGTCGAAATGGGTATTGTTCGGGACCACCTGGCCGGGAGAGCACATCACCTTGAAAAGAATGCGCTCGGCCGCGCGCCCCTGGTGGGTAGGGATGACGTGGCGGAACCCGGTCAAATCTTCCACCACCCGCTTCAGCCGGACAAAGCTCTCGCTTACCGCGTAGGATTCGTCGCCGCGCATCATCGCCGCCCACTGTTCGGTGGACATGGCGCTCGTGCCCGAATCCGTGAGCAGGTCGATCAGGATGTTCCGCGACTCAATGAAAAAGAGGTTGTAGCCCGCCTCTTCCAGAAAGCGCTCGCGCTCCTCGCGCGTGGTCTGCCGGAGCGGCTCCACGCTCTTGATGCGAAATGGCTCGATGATGGTCTTCACACCCGCGATCCATTACCCCCGGCCGGCGCCTCTTCTTCCACGCAGAAATCTTCGCCGAACAGATCGAGCTGGTTTTCGTCGTAAGCCGGCGGCGGAACGGCTTCGGTGAGCGTGCCGTCCAGCAGAGCGCGCATGTCGCCGTGCGCGGCGGGAGTACGGACCGAAGTCTCCTCCTCTCCCGGAACGAGCAGCAGCACTTCTTCGAGCGGGATGCGCTCGTCCTCCACCAAGTCCGGCGAATGCGTCGTGATGAACAACTGGCGGCTTGTGCGGCGCTGGATGCGGGCGAAAATCGGCAGCAAATCCCGCACTACCTCGGGATGAAGCGACAACTCGGGTTCTTCGATCAGCAGCGGCCCCGAGCCATCGAGCGCGGCCCACAAAATCGCGATCAACCGCAGCGTGCCGTCGGAGAGCTGGTCCTCGGTATGCCATGCGCCCTGCGGCCGCCAGTGGCCGCGGCGTGCGCGCAAGTGCGGCGTTCCGCGGGGATCCCTCCACAGCTCCAGCCGCTGCAGATGCGGCACCGCGTCGCGCAGCATATGCAGGATGCGGCGCAGGCGGGAGTCGCGGGTGTTTTCGGCAGCGGCCGCGACCTCAGCAATGAAGCCCCCGCCGTGCGAACCGTCCGGCGTCCAGGGTTCTCGAATCGCCTGGGGGATGGGATGCACGTACCGCACCGAACTGAGAAACGCGGCTACTTCGCGGAACTCGCGATTGACGGCACCCTGTTCGAGATAGGTCTGGGTGAGACGCTCGGGATCGGCAAGGTCCCGCTCGTCCGGACGGTTCACCACTTCGTTGCCGTCAAAGGTTACGCGCTCGCGGCAAATGACCGGCTTTTTGCCGGGGTTTTCGCTGGAAAACTCCAGGGCGTATTCCCAATCGGGGACATCCGTTCCGGAGATGCGCACGGCGATGGCCACCTCGGAATGCTGGCGGGCAGCCAGGCAGCGCAGGCGCGACACCCCGCCGCGCCGCCGCACGGCCTCCTGAAATCCCCCGCCCGGCGCGACGAGCTCGCCAAGAAACCGCAGCGCATCGAGCAGGTTCGACTTGCCGGACGCGCTGGGCCCCACCAGCAGAACGCGGCGCTGGAGATCGGCCTCCACGCGCGTGAAATTGCGCCAGTTTTCCAGGTAAAGGTGCGAGAACCAACGCGCCGGCTGTTTCATCAGCAATCTGCGTGGTTCCGGAAGAAGCGGTCCAGCGCCTGTTTGTGGCGGCCGGAGATGGTTTCCGACAGATTGCGCATCTCGGCTTCCGGCAGCGGCGCGAAATTCCTCGCCGTCCGGACGTTGGCTTCGATGTGCTCGAGCTTCGGCATTCCCACAACGACTGCAGCGACCGGCAGCGACATCGAGTAAAGCAGGAGCTTTTCGACGGGCGCCTCGCCGACAAGCCGGTCCTGCGCGAATACCTTCATAGCGATCACGCCCAGGTTTTTGCTTTTTGCCACCGGGAGCGCCGTTGACTGGAAGCTGATCTGGGGATTGCGGTTCCAGATGGTGCCGTCCGGGTTGGCGGCATTGCCCGCCAGCGCGGCGTTGAGCGCCATCTGCGTGCAGTCGAAATCGTGCCGTTCCAGGGCCGTCTTGAGCACCACCGGGTCTGTATGCGAGGTGATTCCGATGGCGCGGGCAACCTTCTGGTCGCGCATCTTGTACAGAACCTTGAGCGCCCCGGCTTCCACGGCGGCGAGGTCCCGTTCCCCGGTGAGATTGTGGATGTGGAGCAGGTCCACGTAGTCCGTCTGAAGCCGTTTCAGGCTGCCTTCCACGCTGCGCATCGCCTCATCGTAGCCGCGGAAGGTGACCTTCGTGGCGAGGAACACCTCTTTTCGCCGGGTCTTCATGACGCGGCCTACACGGATTTCACTCTCGCCGTTGCCGTAATTCTGTGCCGTATCGACGTACGTGATGCCAAGGTCGATGGCGCGGTTCAAAGCCTCTTCGCCCTTATCCGGCGTGTAGGAGAGAAACCGGCTTCCCGACCCGAAAGCGAGAATGGAGACGCGGGCGCCGGTGCGGCCAAGCACACGGGTTGGCAGTGGGGTCGGCGCGGCGAACACGGGAAATGCCAGGCCGCCCAAAGCTGTGGTTTCCATGAATTTCCGGCGGGAGATGTTCATACGGCCTCCTGTCCAACAGAAGCGTAGCACTACTCGCCGAGAAGGTGAAGGACGATCGATCGGTCGTGCGCGCGGGAGCGGTGTTCAAAAAGGTAAATTCCCTGCCAGGTGCCGAGCGCCGGCCGGCCTCCCACCACCGGGATGGAGACCTGCGTGAGTGTGAGGGCCGCCTTGATGTGCGCGGGCATATCGTCCGGCCCTTCGATGGTGTGCCGGTAGGCCGGATGGTTTTCCGGCGCCAGACGCGCGAAAAAGTCCTTCAAGTCGCGGACGACGTCGGGATCGGCGTTTTCCTGCAAGATCAGCGATGCGGAAGTGTGCTGTACGAAAACCGTAAGCAGGCCGGTCCGCACCTGCTGCGCGGCCAGCCAGGAGATGATCTGGTCCGTGATTTCGTACAGACCCTGCCCGCGCGTCCGGACGCAGAACTGATGAACGGCCTGCCGCACCGCTATTCCACCGTCACGCTCTTGGCAAGATTACGCGGCTGATCGACGTCGCAGCCGCGGCGCACGGCGATGTGGTAAGCGAGCAACTGGAGCGGCACGACTTCGAGGATGGGCAGCAGAAGATCGGGAGCGGGCGGGATCTCGATGACGTGATCGGCCATCTTCCTGACCTCGGTGTCGCCCTCGCTGACCAGCGCCAGCACCTGCCCCTCGCGCGCTTTTACTTCCTGAATGTTCGAGAGGGTCTTCTCATAGAGGAGGCGGCCGCGCTCGCTCGACGGGTCATGCACGGCCAGCACCACCACCGGAAGGTTTTCGTCGATCAAGGCGTTCGGGCCGTGCTTCATCTCGCCGGCCGGGTAACCCTCGGCGTGGATGTAAGAGATTTCCTTGAGCTTGAGAGCGCCCTCCAGCGCAATGGGGAAGTGGACCCCCCGGCCGAGGAACAGGAAATCGGTGGCGCGGAAATACTTCTTTGCCAGCTCCTCGTAGAGCGCGGCGCGGGAGAGCACGGCTTCCAGCTTGGCCGGGATCTTGAGCAGTTCCTGCACCAGGCAGTGCGACGTGTCGTCATCCAGAACGTCCCGCACCTGGCCGAGATACATGCCCAGAAGGAAGATCGCCGTGAGCTGGGCGGTGAACGTCTTGGTGGAGGCGACTCCGATCTCCGGCCCCGCATGGGTAAGGATGGTGCCGTCGGCTTCGCGGGTCACCATCGAGCCAATCACGTTGCAGATGGCGATGGTCTTCGATCCTTTGCGGCGCGCCTCGCGGAGCGCTGCCAGGGTGTCGGCCGTCTCGCCCGATTGCGTAACCAGGATCGTGAGCGCCTCGGGGGAGACGATGGGGTCGCGGTAGCGGAACTCGCTGCTGTAATCCACCTCGACCGGCAGCCGCGCCAGGTGTTCCAGCATGAACTTGCCCGCGAGGGCGGCGTGCCAGCTCGTGCCGCAGGCCACGAAACGAACCCGCCGGAACTCCCGGAACTCTTTTGGTTGGATGTCCATCTCATCCAGGAAAATGCGGCCGGATTCCTGCCCCACGCGCCCCACGATCGTATCCCGAACAGCGCGCGGCTGCTCGTAGATCTCCTTCAGCATGAAATGCTTGTATCCGCCCTTTTCGGCCATGATGGGATCCCAGAGGATGTGAGAGACCGCACGCTTGACGGGGCGGCCTTCGAAATCACTCAGCCGGACGCCGTCGGGAGTCAGTGTCGCGATGTCGCCGTCGGCGAGGAAAAGCATGTCCCGCGTGTGGCCCAGGATAGCGGGAACGTCCGAGGCGACAAAGTACTCCCCATCCCCCAGCCCGATTACCGCCGGAGGACCCGACCGCACGGCCACAATCTTGTTCGGATCGAGACGCGAGATGACGGCCAGCGCGAAAAGGCCCTGGAGCTGGCATGCCGTCTTGCGGACAGCGTCTTCCAGGTTGCCGTTGAAGTGCTTTTCAATCAAATGCGCGATGACTTCGGTGTCGGTTTCCGTGCGGAATTCGTGTCCCTCGGAGGCCAACTGGCGCTTCAGCGGAACGTAATTCTCGATAATCCCGTTATGGACGACCACAATATCGCCCTTACAATCGCGATGGGGATGGGCGTTTTCCTCCGTCGGGCGCCCGTGCGTCGCCCAACGTGTGTGGCCGATGCCGTAGGCGCCATCGAGCGGGTTCATCCGGATGGCCTCTTCCAGGTTGTGGAGCTTGCCGGTTACGCGCCGGAGCGCGAGAGTGCCGTCCCCTTCCCGGTAGACGGCCAACCCCGCCGAGTCATACCCGCGATACTCGAGCCGGTGCAAGCCGTCCAGGAGAATCGGGACAGCCCTGCGGTTCCCTATGTAACCGACAATCCCGCACATGATTCCATTGTATCCACGGGGACTTTCCGCCCAGGAGATTGGGAGAGTGCCCCCACTAATGCGGTGATTATGTCTAGTACTCCGACGCCCCAACCTCGCAGATTTCTCTCACATTTTTGGACAACCGGACCAGTTTATGCTATATTCGAGACAAAGCTATACACAACATAGCATCCCGGCGACGGGGCCCAGCCTGTCGCCAGCCCCTCTGAGTGAAGCCTCAGGCCCCCCAGCCTGAGGCTTCTTAGCGTTTTAGGGCCTTTTTTGTCTAGCCAAAAGCTTCTTTGGGACCTTTGGGCGAAACCTGAGCCTTCGTAGCGTTGTTGGGGGCGTTGGCTGGAAGCCAGAGGCTTCTTCGGGGCCTTTAGGCGAAGCCTGAGCCTTCTTAGCGTTTTAGGGTGTTGGTGGAAGCCAGAGGCTTCTTAGGAGCGTTTAGCTGTAGCCTGAAGCCTCTTAGCTTTCTAGGACTTCTTACCCAAGAGCTTTTCTACAACCGGCAGCCGCAGGATCGTGCGCAAGCGTTCGGGAGGAACGCGGTTGGGATCCGAAAGGTAGATCTCGTGGTGCGGTCCGGCGAGCGCGCATCCGTTTTCTTCCGCATACGCCTGCATCCGCTGAATGGTTGCGGGCTCTTCGGAGTACGGTCCCACGTGGAGCATCTGAACGCACCGCCCCTCCTCGATGGTCTCGATGCGGATGTTTTTGGCTTCCCCATCCTTTCCTTTCTTTTCCAAAGCAGCCACGGCATCCGCCAGGTCGCGCTCCGTAACGAATTCGGGCACGCGAATCAGCAGCTTCCATTTCATTTCGCCGCTTTGGTTATCGACGTCCTGGTAGAGACCCTCAAGGGCAGGCACCTTGAAGTCGCCGCGCCCGGCAGATTTCAGGCCCATTTTGATCGCATACGCGGCTCCGTATAGCGCGCCGGTCTGCGCCTGAAACAACGGGCTTCCCGGTTTCCCGTACCCCTCAATTGCCAGATAGCGCGCGGGCTGTATCTCGACAAAGACGGGTTGTTTCGGAGCAACATACTCCGCCCTATGTGTTTTATGGAAATCGATTTTTTCAGTCACAGCCATTAAGTTGTCCTCCAAGCGGCTGCGGCCGGCCGATGGCTGCCGCCCGTACGCCCCTTTCTGAATTGTATGTCCGAGCGCTGGAAAAACCGCTCGTGCTGTGCGTTATATAATCGGCATTTAACAGGAGGATAGCCTTGAGGGGAAAATTCGTGCTCGGCCTGATCGTGTCGAGCCTGTTAACATTTGCGCCGGCTCAGCAGCAACCCAAGATTCAGACCCTCATCATCACCGGACAAGACGTGCACGACTGGCGCGGCGTGACTCCTGGTCTCCGCAAGGCGCTTGAGGACACCGGCCGTTTTGAAGTCCGGGTAACGGAGGAGTTTCGCGGCGCAGGTCCGGAAACGCTGGCCCCCTATGATCTCGTAATTCTGAATTATTACGACCTGCGTAAACCGGATCTCAGGTGGGGCGAACGGGCTGAGAAAGCGCTGCTCAACCACGTCCGGTCGGGCAAAGGCATCGTCATCTTTCATTTCTCGGTAGCGGCCTTCGACGGCTGGGAGGAATACGAGCAGATGTGCGCGGGCAACTGGCGGCCCGGTTTCGGCCACCACTCGCCGGCACACGATTTCACGGTTACGATTCGGGACCCCGATCATCCGGTCACCAAAGGGCTGAAGAAAACCTTTCTCCAACCGAAGGATGAGTTATACGCCAACTTAAAGTGGAGGCCTTCGGGCACCTACCACGTGCTGGCAACGGCCTGGGACGACCACTCGCTGTATGGCGGCAAGGCGCGGCAGCCGACTCCGGGACCGGGACTGAACCAGCCGGTGCTGTGGACCACCGGCTTCGGCCAGGGCCGGGTTTTCGTAACCGTGCTCGGTCACGACCCACAGGCGGTGAGCACGCCCGCCTTTGTCGTGACCTTCACTCGCGGCGCCGAATGGGCGGCCACCGGGGAAGTGACGCTGCCGATTCCGCCCGAGATGAAAGAATAACCCCCAAAGTCTGTTCGGCAGACGGCCCGCTCGGAGGGGCGAATCTGGGGGAAACACTTGGAGTGGGGCATGAAACTGGGTTACTGTCTGGGGGCAGCCGGGGTGCTGCTGGGATTGGCATACGGCGCCGGCCGCGACTGGCCGGTGTATCTGGGAAGCGTGGACGGGCTCCATTACTCCCCGCTCACCCAGATCAACCGGAAGAATGTAAAAAACCTTCAGGTTGCGTGGACTTACGATACCGGCGACGAGTTCCCGGATTCCGAGATGCAATGCAATCCCCTGATCGTGGATGGCGTATTGTATGCCACGTCTCCGCGGCTCAGAGTCTTCGCGCTCGATGCGGCGACCGGAAAGCTGCGCTGGAGTTTCGAACCGCTGCCGCGCGCCAGCCGGCCGGGGAAAATCCGCAGCCGGGGACTCATGTACTGGAGCGACGGCAAAGGGGATCGCCGTATCTACGTGGCCGCGAGGCAGTGGCTGTACGCGCTCAACGCGGACACGGGAAAGCCTGTGCCCTCGTTCGGCAGCGAGGGGCGGATCGACCTGCGGGAGGGGCTCGGGCGCGATCCCAACACAATTTCGGTTTCGGCAAGCACACCCGGGGTCATTTACAAAGACCTGCTGATTCTGGGCAGCATCGTCAGCGAAGATTTGCCGGCGGCGCCGGGCGACATACGCGCGTTTGATGTTCGCACCGGCAAGCTGCGCTGGACGTTTCACACCATCCCCCGCCCCGGCGAGTACGGATACGAGACCTGGCCCAAGGACGCCTGGAAATACGCCGGCGGAGCCAACAACTGGGCCGGAATGGCCCTGGATGAGAAGCGCGGACTCGTGTTCGTGCCAACCGGGTCGGCGGCGTTCGATTTCTATGGCGCGGACCGCAAGGGAGACAACCTGTTCGCGAACTGCCTGCTGGCGCTGAAGGCCGAAACCGGCGAGCGCGTTTGGCATTTCCAGGCCGTGCGCCACGACGTCTGGGACCGGGATTTCCCGTCCCCTCCCGTGCTGGTGACGCTGCGGCGGAACGGCCGGCCCGTGGATGCGGTGGTGCAGATTTCCAAGGCGGGCTGGATATACGTGTTCGAGCGGGAAACCGGGAAGCCGCTGTTCCCGATCGAATACCGCAAGGTCCCGCCGTCGGATGTGGACGGCGAGGAGCTTGCGCCGACGCAGCCGTTTCCGTTGAAGCCCGCGCCCTTTGCGCGGCAGGAATTCACAGAAGATATCGTGACGCGGCGGACGCCCGAGGCGCGCGAAGCGGTGCTCCGGCGGCTGCGCCAGTTGCGGAACGGCGGGCAGTTCACCCCTCCCAGCCTTCGGGGAACGATTATTTTCCCCGGTCTGGATGGCGGCGGCGAGTGGGGTGGACCGGCGTTTGATCCCACCACGCGCATCCTGTACGTGAATTCGAACGAAATGGTCTGGGTGCTGCGCCTTGTGGAGCGTTCGAGCGGAGATTTATATGGCCGGCTTTGCGCCAGTTGCCACGGCTCCGATCTAAAAGGCAACCCGCCGGAGTTTCCCAGCCTGCTGAATCTGAAATCAACGGAGGCCGAGATTGTCAAGGTGATCCTGGAGGGGGCGGGGCGCATGCCCGCGTTCTCATCCATGATCGGGGAATCGGCAGCCCGGAACCTGGCGCGGTACATCAAGTCGAACGGGAAGATGCCGGCCCCGAGGTCGGGCGTGCAGGGGCCGATGCTCAAGTACCGGCTCGAAGGATACGGAAAATTTCTCGACCCGGACGGCTACCCTGCCGTGGAGCCTCCTTGGGGAACGTTGAACGCCATCAACCTGGAAACCGGGGAGTATGTCTGGCGCATACCGTTCGGCGAGTTCCCGGAGCTGGTTGCCAAGGGAATACGCAACACGGGGAGCGAAAACTATGGCGGGCCTGTGGTGACCGCCGGCGGGCTCCTCTTCATTGGGGCTACCAACCACGACCGCAAATTCCGCGCATATGATAAGGACACCGGCGAGTTGCTCTGGGAAACAACATTGCCCGCCGCAGGGAACGCCACGCCGGCGACTTATGAAGTGAATGGGCGGCAGTACGTCGTAATTGCCGCGGGCGGCGGTAAGTGGGGAAATCCTTCGGGCGGAAGCTATGTCGCGTTCGCGTTGAAGCAGTGAACCACTTAGTAGCTTCTACCGCATAACCGGCGGGCAATATAGCGTGAGAGACTCATTCGTGATCGAGCGCGTGGGTCCGGTTTCGACGAAGTAGCGGAACGTGGCGCCGCCGGGTGCGATGCGTTCCACGTGCCGGCGCAACTGGCCGCTTTCTCTCCAGGTGTGCGTGATCTCAACCGGCGAACGCGCATCGGATGCCCGGGAGCGGACGGCGAGGCGGATGCTATCGAGGGCGAGGTTCGCGAAGCGGTAGCGGACATATACTTTTTTCACGCCGGGCGGCAGCTCGTTGACTGTGAAGTCGACTTCCGGCCAGCGCAGCACGCGGTTGATCGCGTCGCCGTCCCTCCACTGGATCTCATCGCTCCACTTCCAGAGGGGCTTGAAGTCGCGGCCCGGCGCGAGCGACCACTCGAGCGACGCCTCCGGCGAGCCATGGAAAACAATTTTTGTTTTTCTGACGCCGGCGGTGAGCTTGTCCGGGGCCAGTCCGCCGCGGAGGTCCAGAAAGCGTCCTCCGGCCTCGAAACCGGTGAGGACCGCGCCTCCGGGAGCGGCCAGTTCGAAAACCACGCTCCCAGACCTGCCCTCCTCGGGCACAAGCAACTCATTGCCCGCTTCGGTAACGCGATGCGCGTGTGAGAGCCGTCCGGCGCCCGCGGGAATCAAGCGGCGGACCTCGGCCGCGCCCGATTGGTACACCATTTCGTTCCGGCCCGGGGTCAAGTGAGCCAAGGCGCGCGGATTGTGCTGGAAAGTTGTCGTAATGGTGAGCTGGTCGATGGCGGTGTCCGCTGGTTCGCCCCCGCCGGACATAGTAAAGCGGACAAGGTAGCCGTAGGTTCCGCGCGGGACTAGGGATTTCACCTCCCACTGCCCCCGGTAGGGTCCCCTCAGAAGGCCGGCCCGCGACCACGTCCTGCCGCCGTTGGTCGAGAACTCAGCCATAAGCGTCTGCCGGACGGTTTCCAGACGAGCGCGAACGCTGAGGCGCGCGTCGATGATCACGTAGGGACAGGGCATTTCAAACACCGCCACGCCAGGGTGCGCGCCGTCGAGCCGGGTAAGTTCGGTCGTGTTTCCGGACGGAAGGCGCAGATTCGAATTGAAACCGGCGCGGAACTCGGGGTAGTAGGAGGTGACGTCCGATAGCACCGGTGTGTACTCGATCCGGCCGGTCGCCCAGCGGCGGTCGTCTGTGGGAGAGCGCGGGCCGTCCTCCGCGCGGGCCGGCCGCACAGGCGGCAAATAGTAAAGATCCGGCTGCTCCGGAGCGAAGTGCCGGATCAAGCGCTCGCCCGGACGGAGAACGAACGCCATGCTATGCCCTTGAGGGTAGCGGGTGAAGGGGAAAACCCGGTTGTCCGCGGCAGTGGAAAACAGGCGGGCGAAGGACTCCATTTGCTCCGGCCGGAAGCTTGGAAACCAGGGATGATCCACCGCATTCGCCTCGGCGCGCGAGCCGAACTTGGCCAGAAGGATGCCCGGCTCCTGTTCGAGATTCCGGACGGAGACTACGGGCGCCTGCCGGAAAGGGCCCTTTCCGGCAGTGGTGTATCCCATGTGATCGGAATCGTAATAGTGATAGGCGCCGTCATAAAAGACTTCCGCGACCGTGTGCCCGCCGAGAGACCAGACACGCGCGTCGGGGAAGCCGGCCGCCTCCCAAGCGGCTTCAAGCAGCGCGGCAAGCTGCGCGGATGTTCCGAAGCCGTAGCTGTTGAGGAGTTTCAGCGGATCGGTAACCAGCCCGCCGGGCTCTTCGTATGCCCAGCCGTCGAGCCGGTACCAGAAACCCGGCTTGACGAAGCGGCCGTCTGCGAGGAAAAAGCGCCAGATAGCTTCGGCCCGCTCGCGCTGGCCGGTAACGCGAGCGCGATCCAAAATCCCGTTGACAAACGAACGAATGCTGGAGGCGTCCGGGTCCCCCTGGCGGACCACCCTGGGGGAGTACACCTGGGCAACCGCGGTTCCCGCCAGCACAGCCGCGAGAATCCAGCGCCGATCCAGCATGTGTTGTTATTTTAGCCAGTGGCTGCGGCGACGGACCACGAACGGATTTGCGCGGTCCGGCGGCGCCGGCTGCTGAAGTCGCTCTACTAGGTGCTTTGTGGTAGACTAACCGCTTTCAAAGGGTCTCTATCTCATGTCAGTGCAACTTCTTCTGTACGGCCGGTTGTTGGGTATAGAAGAGTTCCTGCTTTCGGCGGGCGACGACCCGGAACTGTTTACCGGGCGTTCCCAATGGATCACCCTGCTGAGCGAAGTGCTGCCGCGCGCCATGCTGGCGGAATTCGGACTTGCACGTATTCTACTGGGGTCGAGCGGCGGCGGCCAGTTCCTGGTGGTTCTGCCGAGCGAAGCACGCGCCCAGGCCGACGAGTTTTTCTGCGAGGCCCGGCGGCACATGCATGAGATGAGCGGAGGCCGTCTGAACCTCGTGTGGGCCGCGACGGAGAATCTGGGTGACTGGAGTGTCGTCCGCAAGCGGCTGAGCGAGGGGCTGCACCGCAAGCTCGGGGCGGCGGCAGCGGGTTGGCCCCGCGAGGCGTTCGAGGCATTTCAGGAATCGCCCCCCGTTGATCACGGCGATTATTTCCGGGACCTGGCCGCGCGGATGTGGCAGGCCGAGAGCGCGGGCTGGAATCCAGAATCGCCCGCACACATCCTGCTCGGGCAGGGAAAGCACACCTGGAGCCTGCGGGATGATATCCCGCTGGCCCGCCACGCCGCGCCATCCGACGACGGAGCAACTCCCGCCTGTTTGTCCGTGCTGGCCGCGCGGTCGGAAGGCCGCAAGGTCTGGGGGGTGCTGCGCGGCGATGTGGACAGCTTTCGCATCCGCCTGCGGCGCGCCCAGACGATCGAAGAGCACGTCCGCCTCTCGGTGCTTTACAGGCAGTTTTTCGCCGGAGAACTGGAAGTGCTATGCTCGCAACCGGAGTTCTGGCGCAAGGTTACGATCCTGTACTCCGGCGGCGACGATTTCGCGGTGTACGGCGCATGGGACGCGCTGCTGCCGCTGGCGCGGGAGATGCAGCGGTTGTTTCACCGTTTCACAGAGGAAAATCTGAAGGATTTTCCCGGGCCCGAGGGCAAGACCATATCGATGGCAATGGCGCTGGCGCCCGACCCGGACGCTTCGCTGGGATGGGTCTACGAGAACGCAGGCAAGCAGCTTGAAATTGCCAAGGATGTGGACAAGGATTGTATCTCGGTGCTCGGACGCATCCTGGAGTGGCGACACCTGGCGGATGCCGCGGAATTAAAGGACACGCTGGCGCGCATGGTGGCCGAATCGGGGTCGTCCGGGCAGTTGTTGAACGAATTGAGCGCGTTCTATCGCAAGGGCGGGCAGACGTGGTCGCATGGGAACGTGCAGCGCTTCGACCGCCCCTGGCGGTTCCACCGCCGGCTCAACCGGGTGCTGGCGGGAGTGAAGGACCGCGAGTTGCAAAAACTGCGGGCTCACCTGGCCAATGAGATGATGAGCAGAGGCGCGGCGCAGGTCAAGCTGCGTCCCGCAGGTTTGGTCGCGCTGGAATGGACGAGATTGCTTACTGAGCCGCTGAGCGGCGAGCGGGCGCCGGGCCGCCCGGCGAAATCGCGAAAATCGGGAAACGGCCGCGGGCCGTTGCCTGAGGAGGGTTAAAGAAATGGCGGAAGTGCAGCAGGAAACGAAAAGTCGCGAGGGACGGTCTCAGCGAGAGGGCCGGCAGCCGAAAGAAGGCGGCGCGGACCGCCGCGAGGAACGGCGGAGCCGTCCCGAGGGCCCGCCGGAAATCGACCTGGATAAACTGATCAGCGATCCGCTTTATCTGGACAACCAGGCGCATAGCGTAGTCAGCCGCATGCGCGACATGGATTCGGGGACCAAGAGCCAGTTGCGGCGGCTGTACAACGCGGTGCGGCGCGCATGCCGCGCTCCGGAGAACGAACGGCAGCAGCAGTTCGTGATGCTGAGGGCGCGGCTGGCTTACACGATCGCGCGCCACTCTCTGCGCAGCCTCGACGCGCTGGAGAAGCTGCTGTTGCAGGTGACGCGCAAGAACGATCCGCGCGGGTACGAACGGTTCAGGGATCTTTTCGAGGCCATCGTCGCCTACAACGAATAGCGAGGAAGCATGAGCGCTCACACAGTCGACACCGAACTGAGACTGATTGGCAAATTAATTTTGGACGGGGAGCTTCATTGCAAGACCGGCCTGCACATCGGCGCCGGCAAGGGCTCGCTTGAAATTGGAGGCGCCGACAACCCGGTGGTGAAGGACGCCTTCGGGCGGCCCTACGTCCCGGGCAGCTCCCTGCGCGGAAAACTGCGCTCGCTGCTCGAGCAATCCTCCGGGCTGGCCGTGCCGAGCGAACTGGTGTACCTGTCGAAGCGCAAGGGGCAGGAGGTCCGCATCCATCAAAGCGACAGGCCGGACGATGAGATCTGCCTGCTATTCGGGCGCAACCCGGGCCGCATGGAACGGGTGTCCGGCGGCGAACCACTGGAAACGGCATGCACGAGTCCGGCCCGCCTGACGGTCTACGACGCGCCGCTGGATCCCGACAGCATTACTCCGCAAATGCGCGAGAACCTCGACGACGAGCTGACCGAAGTGAAAAGCGAGAACGCGATCGACCGCATCACTTCGCAGGCGAATCCGCGGACGCTCGAGCGCGTGCCCGCCGGCGCGCGGTTCCGCGTACGCTTCATCCTGGATGTGCTCTGCGAGGAGGACAAGGCGCTCACCGGGCGGCTCGTCGAAGCGATGCGGCTGCTGGAAGACGACGCCCTTGGCGGCGGCGGCTCGCGCGGCAGCGGACGCGTGCAGTTCTCCAACTTGACACTCAAGTGGCGCAGCCGGAATTTTTACGCTAACGGCGCCCCCGAACAGGAACTCCTGAGCGGAGGCGACCTCGATGCGCTCCAGGCGCTGGTGAGGGAAGAAGGCTTCGCCGCCAAACTTTCCGAATAGCAGCAGAACAATGAACCCAGCTTTTGTCGTTCGTTTTCGGCCGACCGGTCCATGGCGTATCGGGCCGGACTCCGGCGCCCGCAATCGCGTGGATCTTATCCTCCACAGCGATACGCTCTGCTCCGCGGTTACGCACGCGATGGCGCGGCTCGGGCAGCTGGAAGAATGGCTGGAGGCGACGGCTCGAAATCCGCTGGGGCCTGCCGTACGATTCACTTCCTGTTTCCCGTTTCTGGACGACATCCAATTCATCGTTCCCCCGCGGATTCATTGGCCGCCGCTGCCTTCTCCGAAAGTGCGCTGGGCCGGCGCGCGGTTCGTGCCGCTTTCGGTGGTGGCGGCGCTGGTTTCCGAGCAGCCGCTCAAGGACGACGGATGGTACGTTGACGGTCCAAGCGAGTGCCTGATGCCTGGGCACGAGGCGCCACGCCCTGGGCCGTTCCGGGTCGGTCTGCGATCGTTCGCCGCGGTGGACCGGCCGAGTGGGTCTGCCGTGGCTGTTCACGAGGCGGCCTGCCTGGAGTTTTCCGCGGGCGCCGGACTGTGGGCCGCGGTGGAGTTTTCCGGCGAGGAGAACTGGGCGCGCTGGAACGAGCCTGTCCGCGCGGCCTTGCGGCTGCTGGCGGACAGCGGGCTGGGCGGGGAACGCTCCATCGGGTGGGGGCGGTCCGAAGCCCCCGAATTCACGGACGGAACGCTCCCCGAGATGATTCTTCCTGCTCCGCAGCCGCCCGAACCAGTCGCGGAAACCACGGCGGAGGGGGCGGAGACCGCCGTGCCGAAACCGGCGCCGGAAACCGGATACTGGCTGCTTTCGATGTACAGCCCCGCCGCCGATGATGCGGTGGACTGGCAGCGCGGCAGCTACTCGATCGTGACGCGCGGCGGCCGTGTGGATAGCCCGGTTCGCTCAGGCGAAGCGAAAAAGCTTCTCCGCATGGTAACGGAAGGGTCCGTGCTGGTGGCCGAGGCGCCGCCGCGGGGGGCTGCGCCCGATGTCGCCCCTGACGGATTCCCCCATCCGGTTTTCCGCTTCGGCTTTCCCGTCGCCATTCCAGTTCCGCTGCGGGCGGCGGAGCGCCCCTTGGGTACGTGATGAGATACCGCATTACCTGCCTGACCCCGTTGCTGGTCGGCGATGGCCAGAGGTTGTCGCCGATCGATTACATGGTCTGGAAAAACCAGGTCAACGTGCTCGACCAGCGGCGCATTTTCCGCCTGCTGGCGAAAGGTCCGCGCCTGGAAAGCTATCTCACGCAGTTGAAGAAGGCCGACAAGCTGGACTTCGCCTCGTGGGGAGGCTTTGCGCAGAACTTCGCGGACCGGCGGGTGCCGTTCGAGCACCCCTCCGCCGCCGCGTATTGGGAAAAAGCTCGCGGCGAGAGCCTGTTCATTCCGACATTCGTATCGCGGCCCGAGGGCCCGTACCTGCCAGGCAGTGCGATCAAGGGGGCGCTTCGCACAGGGATGCTGTTCTCGCGGTGGACGGATGGCGCCACGCCGCAGTTCGAAAGGCTTGTGCAGAACGCCCGCTCCCGGCAGCGGCCGGGCGAACCCGCGGAGGAGCAGGCGCTCGGTTCCGGGCCGTTCAGTTTCATGAGGGCCATCGCGGTGGCCGATTCCGATCCGGCTCCCGCGGACGTTCTGAAGCTGTACCTGCTGAGGGTGGCAACGCTGCAGGCGCGGGGAAACGGCAAGTACGAACTGGGCTGGAAACAAATCCCGCGCGGGACGGTTCCCGGCAATCAGCCGGCCGAGAGTACGCCGCTTTTCGCGGAGATGGCGGCTCCGGGCACCGTTTATGAGGGCCAGTGGCGCGAAAACGCGTTTTTGGGGCAGGCCGAGATCGTGCGCGCGCTCCGCTGGCGTGAGCCGGTGGACACGGCGCGGATTCTGGCGGCCGCCAACGCCTATGCGGAGCGGCTGCTGGCAATTCACAAGCAGTACGCCGTTTGGGCCGGGCTGCCGCTGCTGCAACGGAACATCGAGGAGCTGGAGGGCCGGCTGGCGGAACTCCGCACAACCGGGCGCGCCTGCCTGCTGTCGATGGGCTGGAGCAGCGGTTTGCTATCGAAAACAGGGTGGCTCGAAACCGATAACGAGACCTATCGCCGCGCGCTCCAGCAGGTTCCGCTGTACGGCAAGGCGCTGGCCACGGGGCTTCCCTTCCCCAAGACGCGGCGCATCGTTTTCCTCGGCGATCAACCGGCGGCGTTGCCGGGCTGGGTGCAGTTGGAAATCCTGTAGACGTGCCGCGGCCGTCCGATAAGAACCCGTAAACTATTGGCAGCACGGAGTGTTGACGGCCGGTTCCTGGCCGCAGGTCAGGAAATGGTAAGATGCAGAAGTACGCGGGCACTGGGCGCGTCAGCAAACCCTAATGTACAACGCGTTCTTCGGTTTCAGAGAAAGCCCCTTTAACCTGACTCCCGATCCGGCCTTCCTGTATCGGAGCCAGCAGCACGAAGAGGCTCTGGCAAACCTCATTTACGGAGTACAGAGCCGCAAAGGTTTCGTGGTGCTTACCGGGGAGGTGGGAACCGGGAAAACCACCATGCTCGAGTGTCTGCAGGACTTCCTGAGCGCCCACCGGATCGACTTCGCCTACGTGTTCAATTCGCGTCTGACCGTGGATCAGTTCTTCGAGATGGTGGCGTACGATCTCGATCTGCAGTGCAACCGCAGTTCGAAGACGGACGTGCTGATTGCCCTGAACCAGTTGCTGATCGCCAACGCGAATGAGGGGCGGACCACGGCGCTCATTCTGGACGAAGCCCACAACCTGGAGTGGGACGTGCTGGAAGAAGTGCGGCTGCTCGGGAACCTGGAGAACCGGCGCGGCAAACTGCTGCAAATCGTGCTGGCCGGACAGCCGGAGTTCGACCGTAAGCTGGATGCCCCGGCCTTGAGGCAGTTGAAGCAGCGCATCGCGCTGCGGTGCATGCTGAGACCGTTCCGGGAAGCGGAGACGTTCGAATACATCCAGACCCGCATGGCGAAGGCCGGAATGCCGAATCAGACTGTATTCCCGCCGGAACTGATCGCCGAAATACACCTGCGCTCGCAGGGCATTCCCAGGCTCATCAACGCCATCTGCGACAACCTGCTTCTGACGGCTTTCGCGATGGAGAGCAAGGTCGCCACGCGCGAAATGCTGGATGAGGTCTCCGACGACATGCGACTGGAGTGGCCGGGCAAGGCCATTCCCGTGTCCCGGCCGCGCTTTTCCCGCGATATCCGCGAGCCGGCCGTCTGAGAGCCGGCAGTCTGCGGTTCCCCTCCCAAAAAGACTACAATTGAAGTCTGCACTGCAGCAATTCGGATACTAGACCGCAAGGAGAGAGTATGTCCTCTCAGAAGGACTTTAATCGTAGAGATTTCATCAAGGGTGCGGCCGGCGTCGGAGCCGCGCTGGGGGCCAGGCGCGCTTTTGCCAGGCAGTCCGGAAGAGTGCTCGGAGCTAACGACCGGATTAACGTCGCAATCATTGGAGCGGGTGGCCGCGGGTCGTACGTCGGCGCCGAGTTCGCGAAGATCGGCAAAGAGGACAATTCCTGCCAGATCGTGGCGGTCTGTGACGTCTACCAGAGGCGCGTCACGAAGAACAAGGAATACTTCGCCAAGAACTACTCCCCTGTGGACGGGTATCTGGATTACCGCGAGGTCATCAGCCGCAAGGACATCGATGCCGTGATCGTGGCAACCCCGGATCACTGGCACGCGAAGATCGCTTTGGCCGCAATGGACGCGGGCAAGGACGTCTATTGCGAAAAGCCGATGGTGCATACCATCGAGGAAGTCCGGCAGATGATCGACACGGTGCGGGAAACCAAGCGTGTCGTGCAGGTCGGCTCGCAGACGACTTCGGCCCAGCAGTGGTGGCAGGCCAAGAAGCTCATCGCCGACGGCGCGATCGGCCACATGCTGATGAGCCAGGGCTCCTATCATCGCAATTCGAGGGAAGGCGAGTGGAACTGGCCCATCGACGAGACGGCCGGCCCGGACAAGTCGGGCGATGATTACATCGACTGGAAGATGTTCCTCGGCCCGGCTCCGAAGAGGCCCTATGACCCCGACCGGTTTTTCCGTTTCCGCAAGTACTGGGACTATTCGGGCGGCATCGCAACCGACTTGTTCTTCCACGTAGCGGCGCCCTTGAACATCTGCTGGCCGCAGCCGCAGTATCCATACAAGGTAATGGCGGGCGGCGGCATCTACGTGTTCAAGGACGAGCGCGAGGTGCCGGACACGTTCCACCTGGTGGCCGAGTATGCCCAGGGCCACTCGGTGGTACTGACCTCGTCGATGGCGAATTCGCAGCACATTCCGGGTTTGATCCGCGGCCACCTCGGCACGATCATCATGGTGGACCACGGGATGTTCGAGGCCGTCACCGACCATATCACGCTGAAACCCGAGCGGCGCACCATCGACGCGGCGTATGTCGAGAAGTTCGGAAAGCAAGAAAAGATCGTTCCCATCGAAAAGCAGGACTCGATGGCCGCGCACATAAGGAATTTCCTTTCCTGCATCCGGACGCGTGAGAAACCGACGCTCGACGTGGAGACCGCGGCGCGCGCGCAGGTGCTGATTACGATGGCTGTCATGTCGTACCGCCAGGGCCGCGTGCTCTACTTCGACGAGAAGAACTTCAAGGTCGTCACCAAGCCTCCGAGAGTCTGACTTGCATCCATGGGGGCCGGCCATGCCCGGCCCCCTACAGGAACCCTGCCCGCTACAAGTCCTTCGGGCCGTGCCGAGAATAGCCTCCCTGACTCCCCTTATCCTTCCGAATTCCGCGTCAGACATTTCCTGCGAATTGAAACAATCGAGCATAGGAATCCTGCCGCCTGACCGGGAGACGGAGACGGTTCAGTTCTGGAAAAGATGGTGGGAGCGTCACCGGCAGGAGCTTCAGAGTTCGAACCCGTAGTGGACCGTGATGGCTTGGTGTATAGGGGCACATCAAATCCAAAACCCGGCCGCAGGCAGGGTCTCCGGGGCCCAGTTTACATTTA
This sequence comes from Acidobacteriota bacterium, assembly GCA_029776225.1. Lineage (GTDB taxonomy): Bacteria > Acidobacteriota > Terriglobia > Bryobacterales > Bryobacteraceae > Fen-330. Next base: position 113,721 of record JAKOTR010000022.1, read on the forward strand.
ACCGGACCACTTGCAAGCTCCGGGCGTTCCCGTTTAAGCTCTTATCTATGTTCGGGAGCGGGCGAAATTGCTAAGCCCACCCGCGCTTCAAAGGAGAACCAATGCGGAAGAAGTTGATATCGCTGCCACTGTTGCTGAGCGGCGTTTTAGCCCTGTCTTTTATCGCGGCTGTACCTGCCGCTGGCGTACAGTACGACACTCCGGCGCTGGACGTCCCATACGTCCCGACCACACATGAACTTGTCGAGGAAATGCTCAAGCTCGGCGGGGTCAAGCCGGGTGATGTTGTCTACGATCTGGGCTGCGGCGATGGACGAATCGTCATTATGGCGGCGGAAAAGTTCGGGGCTCGCGGCGTGGGGGTAGACCTGAATCCGGAGCGCATCCGGGAAGCAAACGAGAACGCGAAGAAGGCGGGAGTCACTGACCGCGTAAAGTTCATTAACGGCAACCTGTTCGACGCCGACATTCGCGAGGCAACAGTTGTTACGCTGTACCTGCTTCCGGACGTGAATCTGAAGCTTCGCCCGAAACTGCTGAGAGACCTCAAACCCGGCACGCGCATCGTTTCCCACAGCTTCGATATGGGCGACTGGAAGCCGGATAAGGAAGTCGAGGTCAACGGCAGCCGGCTCTTCCTCTGGACGGTTCCGAAGAAAAACTAACCTCCGCGTTAGTCAGCGAGCGTCAGGTTGGCGCGGGCGGGGAGAGTGAAGTCGTCGAGCTGCCCGCGCTTGAGCTTGGGGAAAGCAGCGGCTGCGATCATGGCGGCGTTGTCGGTGGACAGCGCCGGCAGGGGAAAGTGCACGGGGAATGGAAACCGTGCCTCCTCAGCGGCCGCACGAAGTCCCGTATTGCACGCCACGCCGCCGGAAACAATCAGCGCGCGGGCGCCGATTGACTCGGCGGCGGAAGCGGCCCGCCGTAAAAGTTCCTCGATCACTGTCCGCTGAAAAGAGGCCAGCACGTCGCGCGTGGCTTGCGGAGTCACCGCGAGCCATTCCTCGACCCGCGGGCGCGGATTCGCGCGCAGCAGTTCGCGGCGCCGCTCGACCTCTTCCGCCATGTCGCGGCTCTGGAACCAGCGGAGGACTGCGGTCTTCAACCCGCTGAAGCTGAAATCGAGCGGGTTGCCCTTCATTTTCGCCAGGGTGAACCGCACGGCCCGCGGGTTGCCGTAGGGCGCCAGTTTGTCGATCACCGGCCCGCCGGGGTAGCCAAATCCGAGCAGCTTGGCCACTTTGTCGAAAGCCTCGCCGGCGGCGTCGTCGCGTGTCTTGCCGAGGAGCCGGTAGCGGGATTCGCCATTTACCTCGAACAGATGGGTGTGACCTCCGCTGACCACCAGCGCCAGGGCGGGATACTCGATGGGTCTGCCCTCGCGCAGCGCCTGGGAAATGACGGCGTGGATATGGCCTTCGATGTGGTTGACACCCACCAGCGGCAGCTCGCGCGCAAAGCAGAGCGCCTTGGCGTAGGTGATGCCGACAAGCAGCGCGCCCACGAGCCCGGGGCCTGCAGTAACGGCAATGGCCGCCAGGTCAGCATAATCCGTGCCGGCCTGTTCGAGCGCGGCGCGCACAACCGGAACGATGGCGCGCAGATGCTCCCGCGAGGCGAGCTCGGGCACCACGCCGCCGTACTTCCCGTGAGTCTCAAGCTGGGATGCCACGACCGACGATAAGATCCGCGTCCCGTCCTCCACGACGGCCGCGGCAGTCTCGTCGCACGAGGATTCGATTCCTAGAATTCGCAAACGGCTGTTATCCTTCAGAAGAGGAATGGACCTCTCCGATTTCGATTATCCCCTGCCTGAGGAGCGGATCGCACAGCGCCCGCTTGAGGACCGGGCGGCGTCGCGCATGCTTGTGGTGGATCGCGCGGCGCGGCGCTGGGAAGACCGCACCTTTCGCGAGTTCCCGCAGTTTCTGCGGCCGGGCGATTGCCTGGTGCTGAATGACTCCAAGGTGTTCCCGGCGCGGCTGTTCGGGCGCCGGGCGGGCGTGCACGCGCTTCCCATCGGAAAGAAGAACCCGGCGCGAAAGGAGTACCTGAAGGGGAGAGTGGAAGTGTTGCTGGTCCGGCCGGCGCCTGACGATCCGAAAACCTGGCTGGCGCTGGTGCATCCCGGGCGAAAGATGCGGGTAGGCGAGCGCATCGAGTTCGACGAGGGACTGTGGGCGGAAATCACAGGACGCGGGACGTTCGGCGAGCGTACACTCCGGTTCGACTACCCCGGCGACCTTTTCGAGAAGTTCAACCGCATCGGGCACGTTCCCCTGCCTCCCTACATTAAGCGCGCTGACGAGGCGGCCGACCGCGAGCGCTATCAAACGGTGTTCGCGTCGAATCCGGGTTCGGTCGCGGCGCCGACGGCGGGGCTGCACTTCACGCCGGAGATTCTGGAGCAGTGCCGCGCGGCCGGGGCGGAGATCGCCTATGTGACGTTGCATGTCGGGCTCGGCACATTCCAGCCGGTCCGAACGGAGCGCGTCGAGGAGCACCGACTGCATCCGGAGTTCTTCGCGATCTCCGAAGAGAACGCCGCGAAGCTGAGGGCGGCCCGCCGGGTGGTGGCCGTGGGCACGACGAGCGTGCGTACGATCGAGAGCGCGGTCCGCGGGGCCGGGCTGGTTGGCTCAAGCGGCGAAACGAGCCTGTACATCTACCCGGGATTCGAGTTCCAGGTGACCGGGGCCTTGCTCACCAACTTTCACCTGCCGCGGAGCAGCCTGCTGTTGCTGGTCTCGGCCTTCGCGGGCCGGGAACTCATCCTGGACGCCTACCGGCATGCGGTCGCCAGCGGCTACCGGTTCTACTCCTACGGCGATTGCATGTTGATCCTGTAGCCTGGTCCGGCACGAATTGGGCGGGAACCCGGGAATTCCGGACCGGAACCGTCCAGTCCACGTTCAAAACCCGATAGCTTATAATGAGATTACTACCAGACGGCGGAAGTGTGTCGGCCCACCGCACGCCGGAAGTTTGGTCCGTACCATGTTTGAGAATTTATCCGAGAAGCTACAACGCGTCTTCAAGAACCTGCGCGGCGAAGGAAAGCTGACGGCCGAGAATATGGAGTCGGCGCTGCGCGAGATCCGAGTCGCGTTGCTTGAGGCCGACGTTCACTTCCGGGTAGTCAAGCAGCTCATCGAGAACATCAAACAGAAGGCGATGGGCGAAGAGGTGCTCACCGCCCTCTCGCCGAGCCAGCAGGTGGTGAAGATCGTTCACGAGGAGCTGATTAAGATCCTCGGCAGCCACCAGTCGAAGCTGCGGTTCGCCAACGAGCCGCCGACGGTGATATTCATCGTGGGACTGCAAGGCTCGGGCAAGACCACTACGACCGGCAAGCTGGCGCGCTGGCTTTCCAAGAATGGCCACAGTCCCCTGATGGTTTCGGTGGACGTCTACCGGCCCGCGGCGCGCGAGCAGTTGAGCGTGATCGGCCGCGAACTGAAGCTGCCGGTATATGAGGGGACGCCCGGGGAGACCACGCCGGCCGATCTGGCGAGGGGAGCGCGCAAGGAAGCCACGAACACCGGGCGGGACGTGGTGCTGATCGACACCGCGGGGCGGCTCCACATCGACGAAGATCTCATGAAGGAGCTGCAGGAGTTGAAAGGTCTGCTCTCCCCGACCGAGATCCTGTTCGTCGCGGACGCGATGACCGGTCAGGATGCGGTGAAATCGGCCGACGAGTTCCACAAACGGCTCGGTATCACCGGCGTGATCCTGACCAAGATGGACGGCGATGCCCGCGGCGGCGCCGCGCTGTCGATCCGCACGGTGACGAACCAGCCGCTGAAGTTCGTCGGCGTGGGCGAAAAGTTTGACGCCATCGAGCCGTTCCACCCCGACCGTGTGGCTTCCCGCATTCTCGGCATGGGCGACGTGCTCTCGATCATCGAGAAGGTCGAGGAGCAGATCGACCAGAAGAAAGCCGAAGAGATGCAGCGGAAGCTCCTCGAGAACGAGTTCACGCTCGAGGACTTCCGCGACCAGATCCGGCAGTTGCGCAAACTGGGGCCGCTGGAATCGATTTTGTCGATGATGCCGCAGGTCGGCATCCTGAAGGACCTGAAGAACGTCAAGGTGGATGAAAAGGAAATTACGCGCGTGGTGGCGATCATCGATTCGATGACGCCCCAGGAGCGCGCCAACCACATGATCATCAACGGGTCCAGGCGGCGGCGGATCGCCCGCGGCAGCGGGACCACCGTTCAGGAAGTGAATCAACTGCTGAAGCAGTATGCGCAGATGCGCAAGATGATGAAAAGTTTTTCCGGCGGGTTCCTGGGCAAGAGGCTGGGCAAGATGAAGCTGCCCGATATCCTGGGGCAGCGCCTATAAGAGACAGCGATCAGAGAGAGAATACGAGATAAATAACCTATGTTGATGATTCGCTTAGCGCGATTCGGCGCGAAGAAAAAGCCTTCCTATCGCGTAGTAGTCATTGAAAAGGAGAGGGCGCGGGACAGCCGCGCGCTGGAAGTCGTGGGCTATTATAACCCGGTGAGCAAGCCGGCAACCGTGAAGCTGAATCATGAACGGATCGCCCACTGGCTGAAGCAGGGGGCGCGTCCTTCAGACACCGTTTCGCGGTTAATCGAGAAGTACCCGGCCCCGGCAGCGGAGCCGGTTAGCTGAAACACTGACAGACCGGGAAGCGCTTTAGGTTGTCCGGGAGAGAACGTCTCCTGTGTGCGGGATGGTATTATCGAGTCAACAGGGAGGCGCTGGGATGGCAGGGATGAAAGAACTCGTGGAGGACATTGCGAAAGCTCTGGTAGACATCCCCGATCAGGTTGCCGTCCGGGAGGTACAGGGCGAACAGGTCACCGTGTTGGAACTCCGTGTGGCTCCCAGTGACTTGGGAAAAGTGATTGGCAAGCAAGGGAGAACCGCACGTTCGATCCGGACTATTCTAGGAGCCGCTGGTATGAAGTTGAACCGGCGGTTTACACTGGAAATTCTGGAGTAAATCGACTGCCAATTGGGGAATCGCAGCAGAGCGGCAAGTGGGTGGCTCTCGCCGTGCTCGGCCGCGTTTGGGGCCGGCGGGGAGAGCTGATCGCGACGTCGCTGAGCGGCGGGGCAGAACGGTTTGCGGAGCTGGAAGAAGTTTATTTGTTTGGCGCGCCGGGCGCTCCCGGAGAGCGGCATCCCGTCGGTCTCGAATCCGTGTGGGAGCACCGCGGTGCGCTGGTTTTTAAGTTTCGAGGCGTGGATTCGATATCGGAGGCCGAGCCGCTCGAAGGCGCCGAGGTCAGGATCCCCGCGGAGGCGCGCCGCAAGCTCCCCGAAGGAGAGTATTTCCAGTCCGATCTGATCGGCTGCGAAGTGGTTGAGCAGGCGAGCGGGGAGCGATTGGGCGTAGTGGCCGGCTGGCAGGAATACGGCGGTCCGCCGCTGCTGGAAGTACACGGCGAGGGCGAGCCGCTGCTGATTCCCTTCGCGCGTTCGATTTGCGTTGAGATCGACGTGGCCGGGCGGCGCATCGCGGTGGATTTGCCGGAAGGGTTGAAGGAGTTGAACGCTCCGGCCAGGCCGAAGAACCGGAGAGGAAGGGAATGACGTTTGAAGTGCTGACGATTTTCCCCGACTTCTTCCGGGGCCCTTTCGAGCACGGTATCGTGGCCCGGGCACGCGCGGCAGGCCTTTTGGATATTCGCGTCCACGACTTACGAAACTGGACGCACGACCGGCACCGCACGGTAGACGACCGGCCATTCGGCGGCGGCGAAGGCATGTTGATGAAGCCGGAGCCGGTGTTTGAAGCCGTCGAATCCATCTGGCCGGAGCGCGGTCCGAACCGGCGGGTGGTCCTGCTCTCGGCGCAGGGCCGGCTTTTCGATCAAACCACAGCGCGGCGGTACGCCTCGCTGGACGGCCTGCTGCTGATCTGCGGCCGGTACGAAGGAGTGGACGAACGGGTGGCCGAGCACCTGGCCGATGAGGAAATCTCGATCGGCGATTACGTGCTGAGCGGAGGCGAGCTGGCCGCGGCGGTGCTGATCGACGTCGTCGCGAGGCTGCTGCCGGGCGTGCTCGGCAATGAGGCATCGGCGGTCAACGAATCCTTCAGCGGGAAAGAAACGCTGGGGATTCTGGACTGCCCGCAGTATACACGGCCCGCGGAGTTTCGCGGCTGGAAAGTGCCCGAAGTGCTATTGAGCGGGCATCACGAGGAGATCCGCCGGTGGCGGCGGGAGGCAGCGCTGGAAAAGACCCGGCGCAACCGTCCGGACTTGCTGGCAAAGATTCTCCCCGAGCAGGAATTTGTCGGACAGGAAGCAGGGAAGCACAATGAATAACACGCTTTTGACGAAATACATCAACAGCAAGAAGCGCCAAGACGTGCCGGAATTTCGCCCGGGCGACACCGTGCGGGTCCATGTGAAGATCAAGGAGGGCGACAAGGAGCGCCTGCAGGCGTTCGAAGGCACGGTAATTGCCCGAAAGAACTCGGGGATGGGTGAAACCATCACGGTGCGGAAGATCAGTTTCGGTCACGGCGTGGAACGCATCTTCCCGCTGAATGCGCCGGTAATAGACCGCATCGAAGTGGTGCGGACCGGAAAAGTCCGGCGGTCGAAGCTGTACTATCTTCGCGGGCTGAGAGGCAAGGCGGCGAGGCTCAAAGAGCGGTAGAAACTTGCCGGCAAGGCGGAGGCGGAAATTCCGGTGCCTGGGGAGCCTGGAACGCGAGGCTCGAAAGGCTGGCTTTGCGCTTGTGGCCGGCGCCGATGAAGCGGGCCGCGGATCGTTGTTCGGGCCGGTGTTTGCCGCCGCCGTGATTCTCTCCCCGGACCGCCCGATTTACGGCCTGCGGGACAGCAAGACGCTTCCTCCCGAACGGCGCGAGGAGCTTGCGGCCGAGATACGGGAAAAGTCGCTGGCCTGGGCGGTGGCCGCCGTCGATGCATTCGTCATCGACCGCATCAACATCTACAACGCCTCCTGCCTGGCGATGAAGCGCGCCCTGGAACAGCTCGATCCCCCACCGGATTTCGTGCTCCTGGACGGCGTGCGGCTGGAGATCGAGCTTCCGTATAGCCGCGTGATCCATGGCGACGCGCGCTCGCAGACGATCGCGGCGGCATCCATCCTCGCCAAAACGGAGAGGGACGAATGCATGCGGGAGTGGGACCGGGTGTTCCCGGAGTACGGGCTCGCCCGGCACAAGGGATACGCAACCCCGGAGCACCTCCGGGCGCTCATCGACTACGGGCCGACGATGTATCACCGCTTCAGCTACGAGCCGGTGCGCGAGGCGTGCCCGCGTTCGTTCTGGACAGTTTGGGCGCTGCGGGAAGAGCTGCATTTCCCGTGGCATCCGGGGATCGCGCAGCAATGGGAGGCGGCCGCAACCCGATGACGCCCGAGCGGGATCCGGCGCGAATCGAAGAGGCGGCGGAGGCGGACGACGGCGCGGCTCTGCGCTGGTACCACAAGCTCGGCGCGCTGATTTACGTTTTCTTTTGTTTCGAAATTGGTGTGTTCCTGCTCCTGTTTCCCTGGCTCGACCTCTGGCAGCGCAATTTCCTGAGCAGTCTGACCCCGGAATGGCTTGACATCTGGAACAGCGCGTACCTGCGCGGGGCCGTCAGCGGGCTGGGTGTGATCAACATCGGCATCTCGTTTGCCGAGTTGTTCCGGCTGCGCCGCTTTGCCCGAGTGCGGCCGTCCGACTCGGTACAATAGTTGGAGACGCACGATTTAGAGGAGAGCTTTGGACCGAACGAGACCTGCCGCAGTGGAAGAAAGACCGGAACGGCCGAAAAGCACCAGGACCGAGACGCATCGCGGAACGATCGCGGAGTGGACGGTCACCGTCATTTTGCTGCTGTTCGGGACCACAACCCTGGTGCAGGCGTTCGTCATCCCGACCGGCTCCATGGAGGACACGCTGCTCATCGGCGACCACCTGCTGGTGGATAAGCTGACCTACGCTCCCGAAGACGCCATCAGCAAGCACCTGCTGCCCTACAGCGAGGTGAAACGGGGCGACATCATCGTGTTCCGCTATCCGGTGGACATCAACCAGACGTTCGTGAAACGCGTGATCGGCGTTCCGGGCGACCGGATCAAGATCGTCCACAAACAGGTCTACCTGAATGGCAAGAAGCTCCAGGAACCGTACGTCCACTTCAAGACGGAGTGGCTCGACCCGTACCGCGACGACTTCCCCGGGCCGGCAAATTCGCAGGTGCTCGAGCCCGGCCTGAAGATGCTGGAAGAGCACGTGGTGAACGGCGAGGTGGTCGTGCCGCCGGGCAACTACTTCGCCCTGGGCGACAACCGCGATTCCTCTCTCGACAGCCGCTACTGGGGTTTCGTGCCGCGCGAGAATATCATCGGCAAGCCGCTCATCATTTACTGGTCCTACGACGCCACGACCGAGGCGCTCTCGGGACCGACTCTGAGCATTGACCACATGAAGGATCTTATGAGCAACTTTTTCAGCAAGACCCGCTGGCGCCGGACCTTCATGCTGGTGCGGGGATATTCTGACTATTGAGAAGCCCGGTGACGGGCGGCAATTTGAGCCTCCGATGATTTACAATCCATTGGCCGGAGCGCTTTTGTAAACGTGGCGGAAGAAACCAGCACGACGCAAGCGCCGGAGGCAGTCGAGCCCCATGCCGCGGCGGCGGCCAGGCCGCGCCGCTCCGCGCTCGCCGAGTGGGCGATCACGATCATTCTGCTGCTGTTTGCGACCACGACGCTGGTTCAGTCGTACGTAATCCCCACGGTTTCGATGGAGGATACCCTGCTCCGCGGCGACCATCTGCTGGTCGATAAGCTTTCCTACGCGCCCGGCGGAGTGCTCAGCAATTATCTTCTTCCGTATCAGGAAGTTGAACGAGGCGACATCATCGTATTCCGCTGGCCCATCGATGTGCGGCAGAACTATGTGAAGCGCGTGGTCGGCGTGCCGGGCGACCGGCTGAAGATCGTCAACAAGCAGTTGTACCTGAACGGAACGCCGCTGGTTGAACCCTACGCGAGCCACAAGACCCCCTATTTCGATTCCTACCGCGACAACTTCCCGGGAGAGCCTAACGTGCGGCTGGAGGAGCCGGCGCTGGAGATGCTTGAGGAGAACGTCGTTAACGGCGAGCTCGTCGTGCCTCCCGGCCACTACTTCGTGCTGGGGGACAACCGCGACAATTCACTCGACAGCCGCTATTGGGGCTTTGTGCCCCGGCAGAATATCATCGGCAAGCCGTTGATGATCTACTGGTCTTATGACGCTCCCACGGAGCGGCTGGCGGACCCGAACATCCTGAACCTGGAGCACCTGATCGACCTGGCCAAAAACTTCTTCACGAAGACCCGCTGGGAGCGGACGTTCAAGATCATTCGGGCCCACCCCATAGAGTGACCGCTGCCGCCGGGTTACGCTCCTGCCCTGACGGCGCCTAGCGCACCCGCTTGAACACCTTGACCAGGATCTTCACTGCCGTATCGATTTCCTTCGCCGTGATGATGTACGGCGGAAGGAAACGCAGCACGTTCTCGTGCGTGCAGTTGATCAGCAGCCCTTCCTGCATGGCATCGACCACGATCTGCCTGCCGGGGATATCCAGCTCCACACCGATCATGAAGCCGAAGCCGCGCACCTCGCGGATGAACCCGAAACTGCGCGATAGCTCGGAAAGCTGCGCGCGGAATTGGCCGCCGAGCGCATAGATCGAGGGCAGCAGCCCCTCGAGGATGTCGAGAAATTCGAGCGCGACGCGGCAAGCCAGGGCACCGCCCCCAAAAGTGGTTCCGTGCATGCCGGGACCGATAGTCGCCGCGGCCTTCTCGTTCATCATCACCACGCCGAGAGGCAGGCCGCAGGCGAGCGGCTTGGCGGCGACAGCGATATCGGGCAGAATGGCCGGTTCAGCCAACTGATAAGCGAAGTACGTGCCCGGGCGCCCAACTCCGCATTGGATTTCGTCGAAGACCAGCAGTGCGTTGTGGCGTCTGGCCAACTGCGCGACGTGGGCGACGAACTCGGTCGAGAGCGGGCAAACGCCGCCTTCGCCCTGAATCAACTCCATGATGACGCCCGCCGTGTTCGGCCCAATGGCCGCTTCGGCGGCCGCCAGATCGTTCGGCGGGATGAACTTCACGCCGGGAAGCAGCGGCTCGAAATCCGTGCGGTACTTAGCCTGGCCGGTGACCGAGAGGGCTCCCGTGGTGCGGCCGTGAAACGAGTTCTCGAGGGAGATGATTTCGTACTTCTCCGGACTGATCCTTCTGCCGTGGGACCGGATCATCTTGATGGCGGCCTCCGTGGCCTCGGTTCCGGAGTTGCAGAAGAAGCTGCGCTTCAGGCCGCTGATTTCGGCCAGTTTCTGCGCGAGCCGTCCCTGGTATTCGTGGTAGTAAAGGTTTGAGGAATGAATCAGCCGTGCAGCCTGCTCGCGGATGACACGCATGATACGGGGATGAGCATGGCCGAGAGCGTTCACACCGATTCCGGCTATGAGATCTAGATATCGTTTGCCTTCCAGATCAAAGACATAGCAGCCCTTTCCTCGATGCAGTACGAGCGGATACCGGCTGTAGTTCTGCAGCAGATGCTGGTGTTCCAGATCAATGATTTCCTGCGCGGCAACCGACGCGCCGGACTCTGACGTCGTAAGCATCTATTCATCATAACCTCTGCGTGCTAACATCGACATAACAGGATGACTCGCCCGAGTGCCTGCCGGTGCGCGCTGCCGCTGCTCATATTCGTGAGCGCCGCCGCTCTCCGGGGAGCCGTTCTTCCCGCCAGCACCGAGCTGGAAATCCGGCTCAAGACCAGGGTCGCCAGCAACGCCTCGAGACCCGACGATCCCGTGGAAGCCGTTCTAATCCGGCCGGTTGTCGTCGGAGGGGAGATTGCCGTGCCGGCGGGCGTAACCCTGCGCGGCCGGGTGAAGGAAGCTCTAGCGATCTCAAAACCCGATCAGCGCGCCGTGCTCGGAATCGAGTTTTTTGAACTGGGGGGCGTGAAGGTCGAGGCGCGGGTGACGGCGGTAGACAACGCCCGCGAGACAGTGGACGAAACGGGACGCATCATCGGGATTCTCGCCTCCGAGACGATTGCGGCGAGGCTCAACCAGGGCGTGGAGCGCGTCGCGGAGAAATACGGCAAGCTGGGCGGCGTTCTGCAGGCCGTAACCGCGGCCGTTTTCAAGGAGCCGGAGCCGGAAATTATCTACGAACCCGGTGTGGAGATGAAACTGGCGCTCGTGAAGGCGGTGGATTGGAAAGGCGAGGCGGCTGCCCAGCCGCCGGTCGATCCCGTATCGCCGGAAGAAGAGATTTACGCGCTGGTGAATTCCCAGCCCTGGCAGACCACCACCGAAGGGCGGCAGCCCATTCCCTCGGACATCACCAATTTGATGTTTCTCGGCTCCCAGGAGCAGCTCTCGAAAGCCTTTGAGGCCGCGGGCTGGTCAACCGCGGCGGCGTTGGACGCGAGTTCGGGGCTGGAAACAGTGCGAGCTGTGGTCGAATCGCGCGGCTACAAAGAGGCGCCGATGTCGATACTGCTGCTGGAAGGGAAAAAGCCGGACCTGGTCTTCCAGAAGCAGAACAACACGTTCGCCATGCGGCACCATCTCCGCATCTGGCGCAGGCCGGGCGAGTTCCAGGGCCGCGCCATCTGGGTGTGCGCCGCGACGCACGACATCGGCATCGAGTTCTCACCCGAGCAGCGTACCTTCATCCACAAAATCGATTCGCAGATCGATCGCGAGCGGGCCAAGGTGGTGAGCGACCTTTTGTTCGCGGGAAGCGTGCAGGCCCTTTCGCTGGTTGAGCGTCCCGAGGTGCCGCAACTCAGCCAGAACGCCACCGGGGACAATCTGGAGACGGACGGGCGCATGGCCGTGCTCCTGCTGAAGTGATCCCGGGGCTGTTCGAAAAATACGCCTCCAATACCTGACCAACCTAATGCGACTCCGAAATGAGCCCGTTTTTTCCGTCCGCGGGGAAGAGTAGTATTGAGAGTTCAGGAGCGGGAAAACGGATATGCAGCAAACCATTTCCTTCACGCTCAATGGGAAGCCGGTCAAGCTGGCGGTCGATGGCGACCGTATGCTGCTCTGGGTGCTGCGCAACGATCTCGGCCTGACCGGCACGAAATTCGGATGCGGTGAGGGCCTCTGCGGCGCCTGTACGGTGGTTGTGGACAGGGAGGCAGTCCGGTCCTGCGCGATACCGGTGAAAGACGTCGCGGGCAAGCAAGTGCTGACGATCGAGGGTCTCGGGCAGGAGCGGCTCCACCCGCTTCAGGAGGCGTTCATCAACCACAACGCGTTCCAGTGCGGATTCTGCACGCCCGGCATGATTATGAACGCGTATGCGCTGCTTCTGAAAACGCCCCGGCCGACGCGCGAAGAAATCATCCGGCACATGGACGACAACCTCTGCCGGTGCGGTTCGTACCCGCGCATCGTGCAGGCGATTCAGCAAGTCGCCGGCGCGATGAAAGGAGGCGCGCGATGACACGGGATATGAAACGCCGCGAATTTCTGGCCCTGGCCGGGCCGGGACTGCTGGTGATTTTCCCCGTACCGGCGCCCGCCGCGTTCCTGCAACGGCGGGGAGGGCCTCCGTCGGATGTCAACGCTTACCTAAAAATCAACCCGGACGGCCGGGTGACGTGCCTGGTCGGAAAAGTCGAGCTGGGCCAGGGATCGAAAACCGCACTGGCGCAGTTGCTGGCGGAGGAACTCGACGTGGCGCTCGATGCGGTGGACATGGTGATGGGCGATACCGACCAGTGCCCCTGGGACGGAGGAACGTACGGATCACTCAGCGTGCGGTCGTTCGGCCCCGTGCTGCGCGGCGCGGCGGCAGAGGCGCGGGCGGTGCTGCTTCAAATGGCGGCCGAAAAACTCGGGGAGCCAGCGGAGCGGCTGAGCGTGAAGGCGAGCGTGGTGAGCGGCTCCAGGGGCAAGGTCAGCTACGCGCAACTGGTGGGCGGCAGGCGGATCGAGCGGCGCATGGAGAAGGCCCCGGTGAAACCCGTCTCTGCGTACACCATTGTGGGGCAGTCGCCGCGCCGCAAGGACGCCCTGGAAAAGGTGACCGGCAAGGCTCAGTTCGCCGGCGACATCTCGCTTCCTGGCATGCTGCACGCGCGGATCCTCAGGCCGCCGGCTCACGGCGCTACGCTCCGCGAGGTGGACACCTCCGCAGCAGAAAAATTCCCCGGCGCGCGCGTGGTGAAGGAGGGCGACTTCATCGCGGTGCTGCACGAGCGGCGCGACCTTGCCGACCAGACGCTCGGGTTGATCAAGGCGCAGTTCGACCGCCCTCGCCCCTCAACGGACGACCGGAGCATCTTCGATCACCTGGTCAAGGCAGCGCCGCCGGCGCGCATCGTCCATGAGAGCGGCAGCCTGGAGGAAGGGCGGAAGCTTGCCGCGACTCTCGTCGAGCAAACGTATTTAAACAGCTACGTAGCGCACGCGCCCATGGAGCCGCACTCGGCCACCGCGTCGATCGAGGGCGGGAAGGTGACGGTGTGGGCGGGAACGCAGACGCCGTTTCCCGTGCAGCAGCAGGTGGCGCAGGCGCTCGGCGTTGCACCGGAGAACGTGCGGATCATCACGCCTTACGTGGGCGGCGGCTTCGGCGGGAAAAGCGCGTCGCAGCAGGCAATCGAAGCGGCGCGGCTGGCGAAAGCCACCGGAAGGCCTGTGCAGGTGATGTGGGACCGCGCCGAGGAGTTCTTCTTCGACACGTTCCGTCCGGCGGCGGTGGTGAGAATCAGCTCGGGATTGACCGCCGAAAAGAAGATCGCGTTCTGGGATTTCATGGTTTACTGCGCGGGCGACCGCGAAGCGAGGCAGTTCTACGACATCCCGCACCAGCGCACCGCGGCGGCGGGAGGATGGAGCGGCAATCAGCCTCCGGGACTGCACCCGTTCGCCGTCGGTCCGTGGCGCGCCCCGTCGGTCAATACAAACACGTTCGCGCGCGAAGTGCACATCGACATGCTGGCGGAGAAGGCGGGGGCTGACCCCCTGGAATTCCGCCTGAACCATCTGAGCGACAGCCGGATGCGGCGCGTGCTGGAAGCGGCAGCGAAACGGTTCGGCTGGAAACCGCGACGCGCGCCCACGGGGCGCGGCATGGGCGTGGCTTGCGCGATATATCTAGGCACCTACGTCGCGACAATGGCCGAGGTGGCCGTGGACAAGGCAACCGGCCGCGTGCAGGTCAAACGCGTGGTATGCGCGCAGGACCAGGGGGTCACGGTAAATCCCGAGGGCTCGCGGCAGCAGATCGAAGGCGGCATCATCATGGGGCTGGGCTACACGCTGACCGAGGAAGTGCGCTTCAAGGACGGCGAAGTCCTGCACCGCAACTTCGACACCTACGAGCTGCCGCGATTCTCCTGGACGCCCACAATTGAGGCGGTGCTGATTGACAACCCCACGACTCCGGCGTCCGGCTGCGGCGAACCGCCCATAGTCAACATGGGCGCTGTTGTGGCGAACGCGATTTACGACGCGATCGGGGTGAGGTTGTTCCAACTGCCGATGACCCCGGAACGTGTGCTCGCGGCGCTAAAAGGCGCGCGCCCGGCTTAGCGGAACTCGCCCCGCCGGGTGATGCACTCGGCGTTCAGGTAGGGCCGCAGCGCTTCGGGGATGAGCACGCTGCCATCGGCCTGCTGGTAGTTTTCGATCACCGCAACCCATGTGCGGCCGACCGCCAGGCCGCTGCCGTTCAGCGTGTGTACGTACTCGGCTTTGCCCTTCCCCGCCTTGCAGCGGATGGAAGCCCGGCGCGCCTGAAACGCCTCAAAATTCGAGCACGAAGAAATCTCTTTGAACTCGTTCAAGCCGGGCAGCCAGACCTCGATATCGTACGTTTTCGCGCTCGAAAAGCCCAGATCGCCGGTCGAAAGCACCACGGTGCGGTACGGCAGCCCGAGCCGCTGCAGGATGTCCTCGGCGTCCCTGGTGAGCGACTCCAGTTCGTCGTAGCTCTGCTCGGGGCGGGTGAATTTCACCAGTTCCACTTTCTGAAACTGGTGCTGGCGGATGATGCCGCGCACGTCGCGGCCATAGGAGCCCGCTTCGCTGCGGAAGCACGGCGTGTACGCGCACAGCCGGATCGGAAGCCGGTCGGCGTCGAGTGTTTCGTCGCGGAACAGGTTCGTCACCGGCACTTCGGCTGTCGGCGCAAGCCAGAAGTCCGAGCTTTCCACCTTGAAGAGGTCCGCGGCGAACTTTGGCAATTGGCCGGTGCCGAACAGGCTCGCTGAATTGATCATGAACGGCGGGAGCACTTCGGTATAGCCGTGCTCGCGCGTATGCACGTCGAGCATGAAATTCGTCAACGCGCGTTCAAGCTTCGCCCCGAGGTCCCAGTAGACGGCGAAGCGCGCGCCGGTGATCTTCGCCGCGCGCTCGAAATCGAGCACGCCCAGTTCCGGGCCGAGATCCCAGTGCGCTTTCGGCTGGAAATTCATCGGGCGGGGCTGCCCCCAGCGCCGCACCTCGACGTTGTCCTTCTCGCTGCGGCCGGTGGGCACGGATTCATGCGGTAAATTCGGCACGCTGGCCAGCGCCTGCCGGAACTCTTCGTCCAGCTTTGCCGCTTCCGCGTCGAGTTCGGATATCCGCTCGCCGATGGCGCGCACGGCCTGCTGCCGCTCGGTCGTATCCACACCCTGCTTGCGCAGCTTGGCAATCTCCGCGGATTCGGCGTTGCGCTGCGCCTTTAATCGCTCGGCCTCGGTGAGGGCCGCGCGGCGCCGGTTATCGAGCTCGCGAAATTCCTCCACATTCAACACGAATCCGCGGTCCGCGAGCCGCGCCGCAATCGCGTCCAGGTTTGTTCGAAAAAATGACAGATCGTACATGCCTCAGTTGCCTTTGCGTTCCTTCCAGGCTTTCAAATAGGGCGCCGCCTTCGGGTTGGCTTCGTTCCACTTCGGCGGCTCGGGATTGTTTGCGATCATCAGCACGCCGAGGGCCGCCGTCCTGACCACCTTCGCCATGTTGGCGTAATCGAGCTTGTGCCACTCGTCGCCCGGACGGTGATAGTCGGGGAACTCGTAGACCACCAGGAACGTGTGCGCCGGAACTCCTACATCGGCCAGCGCCTGATTATCGCTGCGCGCGAAAAAGGCATCGCTCTTCTTTTCATTTTTATACACGCGGACCCCGGTGAGCTTCCCCGCCTCGGCGAAAATCAGGCCGATCTCGCTGTAGTCGAAGCCGGTCAGGGTCGCGCCGGCCACTTCGGGACCGTCATTGTCGTCGGTGCGGCCGAGCTGCTCCAGGTTGATATTCGCCACCGTCTGATTCAGCGGAACGGAAGGGTTCCGCGCGTAGTAGCGCGATCCGAACAGCCCCTTTTCCTCGCCGAAATAGGCGATGAAAACCAGGCTCCGCTTAGGCTTCACGCGCATCTTCGAAAAAGCGCGCGCGATTTCGATCATCGCAGCCGTGCCGCTCGCGTTATCGTTCGCGCCGTTGAAGACGCGGTCCTCGCCGCTGGCACGCACGCCGACGTGATCATAGTGCGCCGAAACGATCACGTAGGTGTTCTTCAAAACGGGATCGGAGCCGGGCAGAATTCCGATGACGTTGCGCAGCATCACCGGCTCCTGAGCGGGCGGCGGCAGCTTCAGTGTGGCCGTTCCGCCCTGCATCGTCTCCCAGGCTTTTCGCAGGCCAGGATCGTAGACCTGGAGCGTGATGGGGTCCGCCAGCGACGGATCGCCGGGGTCCACCAGCCGCGGGTTCAAGTTCCGGGGCGGCTCGCGCCGCACCAGCAGGATGATGGCAGCCGGCTTCGCCCTCGCCACATTGCGGCTGAACTCGCGCATGGATGCCATGAGCTTCGCGCGTTCCTCCGCCGCGTAGGATCCGAAGTCGGGCAGTTCGGTGATGACCACTTTCCCGGCCACGTCGCCCAGCGGCTCGCCGATGGTTGCCTTGACCAGCGGGGCGTTTTCGATGTCGAGACCGCGCAGGGTCCGGCCGATGGAGACACTATCCGGCGCGGGCTGGAACGTCTGCCCTCCGATCTCGAAAACCAGCCGCATTCCGCTGTAGTCCGGCTTCATCGTGATGAACCGGGCGGGCTCGAAATAGCCGTCCTTGCCGCCTAGCTCCAGCCCGGCGGCGCGGAACTGCGAGGCAATGTACTCGCCGGCGATTTCAAGGCCCGGCGAGGGCGTGTCGCGGCCCTGGAGGACGTCGGAAGCCAGAAACGAGACGTGGCCTTTCAGGGAATCGGCCGCGATCTCATCCAGCGTCGCGCTGACAGCGGGAGTGAGCGCGAACTCCGCTCCCACCAGCAACAGCGGTGCCGCAAGAAGGAAGAGCGCCCGCAAGCCAGTGTGTGGTCGCATGGATTAAGATCAATGATCGCACATCACCGGCTGCGCGGCTTCCCTGCTCTGCCTCGACGCTAGCGTTGATCGATGGGGACCCACGGGCGGCCGTCGGGTTCGCCTTTGTACTCGGCCCTCGGGCGGATCAAGCGGTTGTTGCGCTGCTGTTCCATGATGTGGGCAGTCCAGCCGGACATGCGGCTCACCGCGAACACCGGCGTAAACATGTCGGGCGGAATGCCGAGGGCGTAATAGGTCGAGGCCGAGTAGAAATCCACGTTGGCGTTCAACCCCTTCTGCTCCTTGACCGCCCGCTCGATTTCGCGCGAAATCTCAAACAGCTCCTGATGGCCGGTGCGGCGCCCGAGCTCCTCGGAAAGAACGCGCAGGTGCGTCGCACGCGGGTCCTCCGTATGGTAAACGCGGTGGCCGAAACCAGGCACCTTAACCTTCAGACCGAGCCGGTCGCGCACCATCTTGAGCGCCTGCGTGGGGCTGCCTGCCTCCAGCAGCAGCTTGATCACTTCCTGGTTGGCGCCGCCGTGCAGCGGGCCCTTTAGAGCGCCAATGGCCGAGGTGACGGCCGAATACATGTCGGAAAGCGTCGCCGCCGTCACACGCGCGGCGAAGGTGGAGGCGTTGAACTCGTGGTCGGCGTGCAGAATCAGCGCCACGTCGAAAGCGCGCTCCATGACTTCATCGGGCCTGTTCCCGGTGAGTGTGTACAGGAAGTTGGCGGCGAAGCCCAGTTTCGGATCGCCCGGCACCACAGGCTTCTGGTTCCGCAGGCGGTCGAAGGTGGTGAGAATCGTGGCCGTTTGGGCCATGAGCTTCTGGGCTTTCCGCATGTTGGCCTCTTCCGAGTTGTCGCCCGCGAGCGGGTCGTAGAGGCTTAACGCCGAGACCGCCGTGCGGAGCACATCCATCGGATTGGCCTGTGGTACTCTCCCCAGAAAGTCGACGATAGGCAACGGGATCGGCCGGTTGGCCACGAGCGCCGCCTTCAGGTCCTCAAGTTCCGCGCGATTGGGCAGGCGTCCGTTCCAGAGCAGGAAAATGACCTCCTCCAAGGTGGCGTTTTCCGCTAAGGTGTGGATGTTGTAGCCGTGGTAACTGAGGATCCCGGCCTCGCCGTCGATGAAGCAGATCCTGGATTCCGCGGCGACCACCCCCTCAAGCCCCGCGGCCCTCACAGTGCTCATAGGTTTGATTAGCCCCTTTTTCTGCCTCCATTTTAGCGCCGTGGGGAGTACTTGGGCATATCACCACAGTGCTGTGGTTCTCACCTCCGTTCCTCTCTTTCACATTCACTAACTCTCGGTTACACTTGGACTGGGAGGCGCTATCCGTAATGGCCGCGCGCACGAGAACGGAGATCGCCGGCGAGGCGCCGGCCCGCCTCGGCGGAGTCGAACGCGAGGCTCTCATCCACTCCTTCCGGATCATGTACCTGTCCCGCCGCCTGGACGACCGCGAGATCCTTCTGAAGCGCCAGAACAAGATCTTTTTCCAGATCAGCGGCGCGGGGCACGAAGCGATCGGCGCTGCCGCGGGCATGGCGCTGCGTGCGGGGCACGACTGGTTCTATCCGTATTACCGCGACCGCGCGCTCTGCCTCATGCTCGGGGTGACGGCGGAACAGATGCTGCTTGCGGCCGTGGGCGCCGCCGCCGACATCTCTTCGGGCGGCCGCCAAATGCCCTCGCACTGGGGAGCGCCGCACCTGAACATTGTCAGCGCCTCCTCGCCGACAGGCACGCAGTTTCTTCAGGCAGTGGGATGCGCGGACGCAGGACGCAGGCTGGGCCGCGAAGGCGAGGTGGTTCTGGTGTGTTCCGGAGACGGAGCCACGAGCGAAGGCGAATTCTGGGAAGCAATAAACGTTGCGTGCCTGGAGCGCCTGCCGGTGCTGTTTCTGGTGGAGGATAACCGGTGGGCCATTTCCGTTCCGGTGGAGAGGCAGACCGCGGGGGGCAACATCGCGCGGCTGGTGGCATCATTTCCCGGGCTGTTCGTGCGGGAGGTGGACGGCACCGATTTCATCGCGAGCCTGCAAGCGATGCGGGACGCCGCGGCCTGGTGCCGCGAGGGCCGGGGGCCGGCGCTGGTGCGAGCGGAGACGATCCGCCCGTATTCGCACTCGCTGTCAGACGATGAGCGGCTCTACAAGACCGAAGCCGAGCGCGCCGCCGAAGCTGCGCGCGACCCCGTTATCCGGTTCCCGGAACTTCTGCTCGCCGAGGGCGTGCTGGACAGCTACGCGCTTCAGTTGATCGTGCACGAAGTGGACGAGGAGGTCCAGCGGGCAACCGAAGAAGCGCTGCGCGCGCCCGCTCCGCCGCGCGGCTCGGCGCTGCTGCATTTGTATTCCGAGAAGATCGATCCCACTTCGGCGCAGTTCTCGACGCCTCCGCGGTTTGAGGGCAAGGCGCGCACGATGGTGGACGAGATCAACCTGACACTGGCGGAAGAGATGCGCCGCGACCCGCGCATCGTGGTGTTCGGCGAGGACGTCGCCGATTGCAGCCGCGAGGCGAACCTTGCGGAAGTCAAGGGCAAGGGAGGCGTGTTCAAGGCCACGGCGGGGCTGCAACGCGAGTTCGGCTATAGCCGGTGCTTCAACACTCCGCTGGCCGAGGCGGCGATTATCGGCCGCGCGATCGGGATGGCGACGCGAGGCCTGAAACCGGTGGCCGAAATCCAGTTCTTCGATTACATCTGGCCGGCGATGATGCAGTTGCGCAACGAACTGGCGACACTGCGCTGGCGTTCAAACAACGGTTTTTCCTGCCCCGTAGTGGTGCGCGTGGCGATCGGAGGCTATCTTGGCGGCGGGGCGATTTACCACAGCCAGAGCGGCGAGGTGTTGTTCACGCACATTCCGGGGCTGCGGGTGGTGATGCCCTCGAACGCGCTGGATGCTTGCGGGCTGCTGCGCACCGCGCTGCGGGCTGACGACCCGGTGCTGTTTCTCGAACATAAGCGCCTGTACCGCGAGCCGTACAACCGCTCGCCGCACCCCGGGCCGGAGTACATGATCCCGTTCGGCAAAGCGAACGTGGTGAAAGCGGGCCGGAACCTGACGATCGTGACCTACGGCGCGCTGGTTCAAAGATCGCTGCAGGCGGCGGCGCAGATCGAGCGGCGGCAGCCTGGCGTGAGCGTCGAGGTGATCGATTTGCGCAGCCTGTCGCCCTACGACTGGGAAGCGATCCGGGCGAGCGTCGAGAAGACCAGCCGAGCGCTTATCGTACACGAGGACTGCCTGTCCTTCGGCTACGGCGCCGAGATCGCCGCACGGATTGCGGGCGAATTGTTCGAATACCTTGACGCTCCGGTTGGCCGCGTGGCCGCGCTGGATACATGGATCGGGTACAACCCGCAGTTGGAGAACGAGATTCTCCCGCAGGTGGAAGACGTTGCGCGGGAGGCCGAGCGGCTGCTGGAGTATTGAGCGCGACAGGCGAATTGACGTAGTTCTCAGCCGCCCCATCCGGCACCTAGTTCCCAGCACAAGCTTGTAAGTAGATAGCTCTTACCCTGCATACGAGTACGCTCGCGCCCGGTAGTGCCCGAATTCCATGTCGGCGAGATAGGCTCCAGGGCATGCGCCCACGGGGGCTTCCAGTAAGGTATGCTGTCTTTGCTTCGCAGCAGGAAAGGATCACTATGACCAGCAGGAGAACCTTTTTGGTGGGCTCAGGGCTGAGCGTTGCCCTGTCGCGTTCAGCCGTTGGCGCAAACGACCGTATTCGCGTGGGAATCCTGGGGGCTGGCACGCGCGGCGCTTACATGGCTCCCATTTTCGCCGAGAATCCGGATTGCGAGGTTGTGGCTGTTTGTGACGTGTACAAGCCGAATCGCGAGAAAACGGCGGCCGCGCTGCCGAAGTCTCCGCGGCTCGAGGTGGATTACCGGAAAGTACTTGAGAGCAAAGACGTCGACGCGGTGCTGATCGCCACTCCCGACCACTGGCACGCGCCGATGATCATCGAGGCATGCGCTGCCGGCAAAGACGTCTATTGCGAAAAGCCGCTCTCCAACAGCATCGAAACCGCATTGGCCGCGGTGGAGGCCGTCAAAAAACACAAGCGAGTGGTGCAGATCGGACTTCAGCAGCGCAGTTGGGACCACTTCCAGCTCTGCTGCCAGTGGGTGCAGGATGGGAGGCTCGGCCAGATCTATCATGCGCAACTGCACTGGCAGGGAACCTATACGCGCCCGGTGGAGGCGCCGAGCGATCCGCCCGCAGACCTCGACTGGGAGCTGTTCCAGGGGCCCGCGCCGCGCAAGCCCTATAGCCGCAGCAGGCAGCGAAGCTGGCGGAGCTTTTACGATTACGGCGGCGGCATCATCACCGATCAGGGCGTGCACCTGGCGGACGTCGTGACATGGTATCTGAACGCAGGCGCGCCGAAATCGGTGGCCGCCTCGGCCCAATGGGTGCGCGTGAGCCAGCCGAACTCCGAGCAGCCGCCCGACACGTTCGCGATCACGTGGCAATACGACAACTTCGTGATGAGCTTCGCCAATACCATGTGGCCGATGCCGGATTTCAATAACGAGCACGGCGTCTATTTCTATGGAACTCGGGGCGCGCTGCACGTCGCCCGGACGAACTACACGATGCGGCCGCTGCCGGCCAGAAGACCGTCGAACCAGGAGGCGCCGCCTCCGCCCTCCTTCGAACCGGTGCACAAGAGCTTCCCGTATGTGGGCGGCCCGTCGGACAGGGCCCATGTGAGGAACTTTTTGGATTGCGTGAAGTCGCGGCAGAAGCCCCTCACGGACGTTGAAGTGGGCTTTAACTCCACGCTGCCGCTGTTGTTGGGCGTGCTGGCGTGTAAGACCGGCAAGCAGTACACCTGGAACGGCAAGACCGCGGTTGCGTGCGGGTGAGGGAGCCATGAAGCGAAGGGATTTCGTGAAGTCCGTTGCGTGCGCCGGATTGGGCGTGGCACTGGCCGGGAGGGCGCAGGCTGCCGGCGAACGCATGTACGTGTCGCTGAACAGCACGCTCACCCCCGGAAAGATCTCCTGGCCGGAGTTCGCCAGGCTTGCGGCAAAGACCGGCTATGGCGGCGTGGATCTCAACCTCGGCGCGGCGATGGAGGAAGGCATCGAGGCGACGCAAAAGCTGCTCAGCGAACTGAAGCTGAAGCCGGCCTGCTGCGCCTGCCCGGTCAACGTCGGCCGCGACGAGACAACCTTCAAGGCCGGGTTGGAGAAGCTCGACGACGCCGCCCGGTTCGCAGCCGCGGTGGGGTGCAACCGCATGACCGCCATCCTGCCCGCGGGCAGCCAAACTCCGAAAGACGAGCTGCGGAAGATTTACAAGGAGCGCTACACGGCGGTTGCCTCCGTACTGGCCAAACACAACGTACGGCTGGGGTTCGAGTTTCTCGGCCCGCTGCAATTCCGTACGCGCTCGCCTCATGAGTTCCTCTGGCGCATGAACGAAGTCGTCGATTTCTGCAAAGAGGTTGGCCCGAACACGGGCCTGTTGCTCGATGCGTGGCACTGGCACCACGCCGGCGCCACGGTGCAGGACATTTTGAACGCCGGCAAGTCGCGCATCGTGACCGTGCACGTCGCCGACTGCGCAAAGCTGGCGCCGGAGGACGTCAGAGACAACCAGCGGCTGCTACCCGGCGAAGGCGTCATCGACCTGGTTGGATTCTTCAGGGCGCTGAAACAGATCGGCTACGTGGACGGGGTCAGCCCGGAGCCGCTGGGCCGGATCCCGGCGGGTACGCCGCCCGAAGAGGGCGCCAGAATGGGCCTGGAAAGCACGCTGGGCGTGATGAAGAAAGCCGGCGTCATCTGAACCCGGGGGAGTGCCCCTGGGTTCGCGTCGTGACAGGCTGACCGGCGCGTCCGAGATCGCGTGTCCTTAGTCCAGGATAGGAAAAGCAGAAAAAACCTTTTGGTCGTCATTTTTCGCCGTCGATTTCTTTCATTACCGGGTACACTGCGTACTTTGGAGGAGATGTGACCGGAAACGAGTGGCTGCAAACGCTGGCAGCGTCGCAGGAAGTGCTGGGAAAGTTGCTGGGCCCGGATTTCGAGGCCCGCGAGGCCGCCGGTTACGGTCACACCCTGGCTGAGATTTGCCAGCAGCCGGAAACGTGGGTCGAGACGGCGCAGCGGGCCATAGAGCAGCGGGCAAAGTTACTGGAGGCGGTGGACGGCTGCGCGTGGCTGATGCTCACCGGGTCCGGGAGTTCTCAGTACGCCGGGGAGTGCGTGCATCCGGTTCTGCAAAAGGAAACACAAGTCCCCGCAAGCACCCTGGGTGGCGGCAGTCTGCTGATCGAAGGGCTGGCTGCCGCGCCTCCCGCCCGGCCGGGGCTTCTGATTTCGCTCGCCCGCTCCGGAGACAGCCCGGAGAGCGCCGGAGTCTTGGACCGTTTCCTGGAAGACTCCGGGGTCCGGCACCTGGTTCTCACCTGCAACGCCGCCGGGCGCCTGGCCACTCGCTACAGAGACAACGGGCGCGTGTCTGTCTTCTTGCTTCCGCCGCAGACAAACGACCGCAGCCTCGTAATGACCAGCAGTTTCACCAGTCTGGTAATCGCCGGCCGGTCGCTGGGACTGCTGCACGAGCCGGACCGCTATCTGCGGATCGTGGAACATCTGGCGCGGGCCGCAAAAGAAATTTTGCTGCGGCATACCGATAGCCTGGCGCAAGTGGCCCGGAGCGGCTTCCGCAGGGCGGTGTACCTGGCGCATGGATGCCGGTTGGGGGCCGCCCGAGAGTCCGCTTTGAAAATGCTGGAGATGAACGCGGGCCGCGTGCCAACCATGGCGGAAACGTTCTTGGGGCTGCGGCACGGACCGATGTGCCTAGTGGATTCCGAAACCCTGGTGGTCTGTTTTCTGGACACGGAGCCAGTGGCGCGCGCCTATGAGGAGGACCTGCTGGAGGAACTAAACGCCAAAGGGCTGGGCTTCTCGAAGGTCATTGTCGGCGAGAACATCCCGCCGCATCTCGTGAGCGATAACGGCACGGCTATCGAAATTCCGGGACTGGGCGCGCTGGGCGACGCGAATGCGCCCGTGCTGGACGTCTTAACCGGGCAACTGCTGGCCTTTTTCCGCTGCCTGGAGGAAGGGCTCAAGCCGGACATGCCTTCCGATGGCGTCATCAACCGCGTGGTGAACGAGTTTCCCCTGCACCGCGCAATGGGGATGAAGTAGGGCTCCTGCACTGCATTTTTTTGCTTTTTCAAGGGGGTGCGGGAGCCAAAACAAGGCCGGGTTTCGGATCACAAAGAACATCCTGGACCGGATGATCTCAAAGAACATCGTGATAGGTAACTGAGAGCGGAACGCGGGGCTGTGCCGCCTGACTGCTGGCAACACCCCGGCGCCGCCAGGTGTGCGGCAGATTGGAGCTGGAGATGAGACGAAGGATACCGGAATTTAATTCTGTTCTTGTGTTTGCTGTTGTTTTGGGCTTGCTCTTGGGCGTTCAGCCCGCTGGGGCCGAGCGCCTCATTTACCACGAAATCAAAACCGATGAGAGCGGCAAGATCGTTCCGTGGGCGGGTCCACCGTCTCAGGCCTATGACCACGTCATCCGCCTGGTCTGGAAATTTTGGCGCGATATGGAGAAGTGCGAGAACGGCCTGCCCTATTACATGCAACACATGATCTGGAGCAAGGACCGGCACGGAAACGGTCTCGGCGGCGACCAGATCAACATGGCGCTGTCTTCGTGGAACCTGCTGTACGGGTATCTCGGCGAAGAGGCTGTCAAGCAGAACATGATTTTCATGGCGGACTACTGGCTGGATCACGGCTTGAGCAAGCCTACTGACGCGTGGCCCAACATGGTCTTTCCTTACGACACCGTGAAGCACTCCGGCATTTACGACGGAGATATGGTCGCGGGCAAGGGCTTTCTGCAACCCGATAAGGCCGCGACCTTCGGCGCCGAGCTCATCACGCTCTATAAGATGACGGGCAATGAGCGTTACCTGAACGCGGCAATCAAGATAGCCGATACGATGGCCAAACACGTCAAGCCCGGAGACAACGACCACTCACCCTGGCCCTATCGCGTGAACGCCGCAACCGGCGATACCGCGACCGGCAAGATGGTCATCGAGTACTTCGAGGCGCCGGTGCCCGGACAGGTGGACATGAAGCGAACCCACCGGACTTCGGCGTCCTACACCACGAACTGGACCGGAGCGCTGAGGCTGTTCGATGGCCTGATCGCACTCAAGCAGGGCAACGTCAACGCTTACGCGCGCGCAAGGGATATGCTGAGTGCCTGGCTGAAAGCGTATCCCCTGAAGACGAATAAATGGGGGCCATTTTTCGAGGACGTCCCCACGGGAATGTGGTCGGACACGGAGACCAATGCCGACACGATGGCCTGGTACATCCTCGAAAATCCGCAGTGGGATCCGCAATGGCGGGAACTGGCCAAGCGCGCCCTGGAGTGGAGCTATGCAACGTTCGCCAACCGCGGCTGGGAAGATTTGGGCGTGATCGTGATTGATGAGCAGACCGTCTACAGGCAACCCGGCAACAGCCACACAGCCAGGCATGCGTCCGTGGAGTTGCTGTACGCGGAAAAAACAGGCGACTACTCCAACCGCGAGGCGGCGATCCGCCGGCTGAACTGGGCCACGTATATGGTGGACCATGACGGCAAGAACATGTACCCGGCAACGACGCGCGCCAACGCCGGCAAACCGGGCGTCGGCGCCGGCATCTGGCTGACCGATGGCTATGGCGACTATGTGCGGCACTATTTGCGCGCTATGGCCAGCCTTCCCGAACTGGCGCCGGACGATCAGAACCACCTTTTGCGGACCAGCTCGGTGATCCGCAGCATCAGCTACGGAGCGGACGAGATTCGCTATGAGAAATTCGACGCTTCGTCGGTTGAGCGTTTCAAGCTCGGCGCATGGAGGCCTGGGAAGGTTACCGGCGGCAGGATGCGCTGGGACGCAAAATCGAAGGTGCTGACGGTGGAGGCGAACTCCAAAAACGTTGTGATCACGAGAGCGCGGTAGAGCGAGTGGGCGGCGCCGTCGCAGCCGGCGCCCGCCCTACACGGAGCCTCTCTCTGTCTCGAGAAATCTGCCCTGCGCGTAGCGCGCCGGCTGGATGCCCCCGAGCCTGCTGTGAAACTCGTAGGCATCGCCGCGATACAGAGTGCGTTCGGTCCAGAGCGGCTTGCCTCCAGTGAGGTAGCCGACGGAACTGATCAGCAGTCCCGCGGCGCCGTCGCGGACCCGCAGCGCCCGCGCTTCCGCACCGCGCAGGTTGACCGCGCGAATCCGCTCATCGGCTCCCTCAATGGAGAGCTGATACCGGTCCGTCCAGACCCTGTACAGGGATTTTGCGAGATCCGCCCGGGTCAGGTCGGGGCAATACTCGGCCACGATGTAGCGCCTCTCCAGGATGACCGGCACGTCGTCTGCGAGCCTTAACCGCTCCACGTAATACAACAGGCTGTCGGGCCCAACCTGCAACAGTTGCGGAACTTCGTCCAGAACGTTGCGCGGGCTGACCTTGGAGAAGTGAAGCACTCTGGTGCTGGGGTGCTTGCCTGCAGCGATGGCTTCCTCGGTAAAGCTCACCAGGGCATGCAGGTTGTAGTCCAGCGCGCGGGCTTTGACGAAGGTGCCCACGCCCTTGCGGAACTCAAGAAGGCCCTCCGAAACCAGGTTCGAGAGCGCCTTATTGGCGGTGGCGCGGCTGATTCCAAATTTCTCGCAGATCTGCCTTTCCGTCAGGAACTTCGCCCCAACCGGGTACGCTCCCGAGGTGATCAAACGTCGCAGATGACTGTTGAGCTGATGGTAGATAGGTTCCTTGACGATTGCAGGAAACATAGTGGCTATGCCTCCAATCATCCTCCCGGTTGAGCAGAGATGTCAAGCGGTATTTCCGAGGGTTGAGAATATGTAATGTCCCTGATTCAACCAGATAGACATTTCTTCCACCGAAGAGGCCATAAGTGCAGGCGGGTCACGCGGGCACCGAGGCTGGATGGGAGGCCCGCAACCCACCCAAGAGGTCATCAATGCAGGCGGGTCACGCGGAGGGATGTGTCCGGGCGGCAAGAGGCGGGAGTCAGGCAAAGAGAGGCGGGTGGCCGCAGCGCAAGGCTCGGCACAGTGCAACCGGCGCTTCTCGATTGGCGCCGGTCCGGGGTCCACAGAGCCGCCGCGGGGAAGCACGGTCACTCTGGGGGCAGGAGCCCGAGCCGAGGGCGCGACGGAAGCCCCGCTTTCCTTGCGCACGATTTTCTTGGGGGGCCCCAACCGGAATGGCGTGCCAATCCAGCGTTGGAACCCTTGCTGATAATAGGGCACTTCGAAGCCAGTACGTCCTCGTTCGATGCCGCCTCTCGGGCTTTGGTAGAGGCATCCGGCGCCTGCCATTCCTGGCGGCGGATGGCGGCGCAGGCGTGATCTGTGGTTGACACGACCCGCTCGATATGTTAAGTAATATCGTGGCTTGTGGACTAGCCTGTAGGCTCTGACCGTGACACGAAACAATCTTCCCCGGCGTGAATTCATCCGGATGGGTGGCGCCGCCTGTGCAGCCGCTGCTTGTCCCTCGCTCGCGGCCGCGCAGCGCACGGCGCCCGTGGCGCTCCAATTGTACTCACTGCGCAACGAGTGTAAAGCCGACTTGCCGGGCACGCTGGCCGCCAACGCCAAAATGGGCTTTTCGGGCGTCGGATGGTTCGGCTGGGGCGGCTATTTCAACCGCTCGCCAAAAGAGCTGCGCATGATGCTGGACGACAACAACCTGAAGACTTGCAGCGACCACATCCACGTGTTTGCTCTCCAGGGCGACCGGTTCAAACGCACAATCGAGCTTCATCAGACGCTCGGAAACAAGCTGCTCACGCTTTCGGATCTGACCGGATTCAAAGGGAACCGCAAGACCGCGCAGTTTTGCCTTGAAGCCGCGAAACAGTGGAACGAACTCGCGGAGAAGCTGAAACCTTATGGGATGCGTTTGGGTCTGCATAACCACTCGGCCGAGTTTGTACGGCTGGCGGACGGACGCGTGCCTTGGGAGATTATTTTCGACAACACGAGCAAGGATTTCGCCCAGCAGCTCTACATCGCCGGCGCTCTCGCGCGGGGCTTTGACCCCGCAGACTATCTGAAGCGCTACCCGGGACGCACCCTGACCATGCACATGGTCGACTGGCGCCCGGGAAGAAAGAGCTGCTGCTGGGAGAAGGCGAAGCGAACTGGCAACAGATTTTCCAGCTTGCGGAAAGGGTCGGCGGCATCGAGTGGTACATGGTGGAGCAGGAAACGCACCCATTCCCTCCCATGGAATCTGTCGCGAGATCACTTAGCAACCTCCGCCGGCTGCTGGCGCAGCGCGAGGTGTGAGCCGCAGTGCGGGCGTCCGGCAGCGGAACTGGTGCTCAAGTGGTTTAGGCTGGGCTCCGCGTAGTGGACCAGGCGTCGGGCGGCATGCGGCCGGCCGCCGCCGCGCGGTAATCGGGGACGTAACTTGAGGTGACCAATATGGATTACACATACAGACAAATCGCCAAAATGATCGACCACTCCCTCCTCAATCCGGTGCTGACCGATCGGGAACTGGAAGCCGGTTGCCGCCTTGCGCGAGAGTACGACGTCGCATCCGTGTGCATAAAGCCGTACTATCTGGCGCGATGCGCCGAACTGCTTGCCGGCAGCGGCGTCGCGCCGGGTACTGTGATAGGATTCCCCCACGGCGGGCATGCCACGGCAATCAAACTGGCGGAGACAAAACAGGCCTTGCGCGACGGCGGAACCGAGCTGGACGTGGTGGTGAACATCGGCAAGGTGCTCAGTGAGGACTGGGCATTTGTGCGCGAGGACATCCGGGCAGTGGTGGAGGCGGCACACGAGGGGCAGGCGATTGTTAAGGTGATCTTCGAAAACTGTTACCTTCAGGACAGCCATAAGATTCGCTTGTGCGAGATCTGTGCGGAGGTTGGAGCGGATTTCGTAAAGACGTCCACCGGCTACGGCAGCGGCGGCGCAACCCTCGCGGATTTGAAGTTGATGAGGAAGCACTCGCCCCCCTCCGTTAAAGTGAAGGCCGCAGGAGGCATCCGCACACTGGATGCTTTGTTGGAAGTTCGCTCGCTCGGCGTCGCAAGGTGCGGCGCGACCCGCACTGCCGAGATACTGGACGAATGCAGGCGCCGTATCGAAACCGCGGCACACGAAGCCGCGGTGAAGCACGATTGACGGAACGAAGACGATGAACAGGGCCGCCGGCCGCGGCCTCTTGAGACTTACTTACTTGGGAGGATGGACATGAAAGTGCATCTTTACGTGCTTACGATGTTCCTGGGAGTAATTCTGGCGGTTCACCTGGCGATGAACGGGAAGGTCGGCGCAGTGCTCAATAACGCGCGCATCGGGAACGCGCTCTTCTGGTGTATCGGCGCAGCCGGCGCGGTTCTCATCGGACTTACAGGATGGCGGAGTGGAGCGCTGGCCCCGCTGAAGGAAGTCCATCCTGCCCTCTTCACGGCCGGGATTCTGGGCGCCACGTTGGTTTTCGCGATCGCCTGGCTGATTCCCCAGGTCGGGGCGGGGCCGGTTATGATTACGCTGTTGGCCGGCCAGGTGCTCGGCGGCCTTATCATGTCGCATTTCGGTTGGCTCGGCTCCCCTGTACAGCCGATAACGCTGGCGAAAGTGATCGGCGTTCTGGTTATGGTCGGCGGAGTCGCAATCGCTACTTATTCTAAGTGAGGGAGTGGAATGGCAAACAACGGTTTTCCCGGTTTTGAATGGCCATCTTTTCGGCCGCCGCTTGAAAATTACAAACTTGATTACCGCATCGGCATCGTCGGTTATGCGGGCATCATTCGGGCGCAGCAACTTACTGCTTACCGGCTGGCCGGCTATCAGGTGGTCGCGGCCGCTGACATCAAGCCCGAGCGCAGGGAACTGGCGGTGCTCGACGGCATACCGCACGTCTACGAAGACTATCGGGATCTTCTCCAGCGAGACGACGTCGATATCATCGACTGCGCCGTAGACCACTCGGACATGCCGGCGCGCGTGCAAATCCTGAAGGACGCCGCCAAGGCAGGCAAGGCGGTGCTGATGCAGAAGCCCATGGCGACGGACCTCCAGACCGCGGAAGAGATGGTGAAAATTGCCGAGGACCATGGGATCCCGTATGCCGTGAACCAGAACCTGCGTTTTGACCCGACGATTTATCTAACCAAGCAGTTCCTCAGCCCGGACCGCTTCGGCAAGCCCGGTTTCATACAGTTTGCAAACATCTCCATCGAAGGCCCCAAGTTCGCATTCGGGCCGTGCGGCGTGGTGCTGGCGTGGCAAATCCATGCGCTCGACTCGATCCGCTGGCTGGCCGGCGGCGATCCGGTGTCCATCTACTGCACGAACCAGAACAACGCCTCGATGTACCAGATCGCGTTCTCGAGCGGCGCCGTGTGCAGCTACTTCGAATATCACAACGAGGACAACTTCCGGAACGAGACTCCCTTCCGGGTATGGGCGGAGCGGGGCGCCATACGGGCCAATCACCGCTGGAACCCGACGTCGCGCTGGGAGAGGGATCTCGTCGAGGTGCGCGGCTATGACTGGCCGAAAGAGATCGGCTGGATCACTTACAACCTTCCCGACGATCTCACTTACCGCGACGTGTTCATCAAGCCGAAGTACGACGAGTGCGCGTCGATCGGGGGGTTCATCGGCATGATGGGCGAGTTCATGCAATCCCTGCACGAGAAACGCCCGGCGCTGACAAACGGCCGCGACAACCTGATGTCACTGCGCATGTATTTTGCCGGCCAGCTTTCCGCCGAAAAGAAGAGGCCGGTTGATCCTCGCACCATGACGGTGATGTAGGCACAAGTTGGGCCACCGGCGGTTCGGCCAACGGATGCCCCGCTTGCCCGCTGAAGGGCAAGCTGCGTACCGAGCCGCCGGTGGTCTTTTTTTGAATGCGTTTGTCTAACGGGGAAGGCGGCGTGCGTCAGCGTTCCCTTCCCTGATCCACTCGCGCATCCGGACTCCGCGCGTGAGTTCTTTCGGATCGAGCCGCTCCCAATAGGGGTATTCCCGCTGCATCAGGCGTCCGGTTACACGTGTGCCCGAGCGCAGGCGCACCCTCGGCAAGTGCGAAGTTCCGTCCGGACAAAGGCTGACGGCCTTCGTCTTAACAAAAGTTAAGTGAAGGCGAGTTACAGACCTGAAAGGAACGCTCCCACATGGACTATCCGGGTATGATACTGTGACTTACATGTCCAGATTCAGCAGGCGAGACTTCTTCAAGAGCACGGCTGCGGCGGCCGGCC
Source organism: Acidobacteriota bacterium (assembly GCA_029776225.1). GTDB lineage: Bacteria > Acidobacteriota > Terriglobia > Bryobacterales > Bryobacteraceae > Fen-330. The sequence goes on from JAKOTR010000022.1 coordinate 145,406, forward strand.
TTCTGGTTGCGGGCCGCACACCCGCCCTGGCGGCCAAGAGATCGGCGACCGATTGGGTCACTCTGGGTAACTCCGGCGTGAAGGTGACGCGGCTTGCTTTTGGCACCGGCACTTATGGAGGCCGCGTGCAACGCGAGCTGGGACAGGACGGGTTCACGAGGCTCGTGCGGCACGCCTATGACCGCGGCATCCGCTTTTTCGAAACGGCGGACGCTTACCGGGGGATGCCGCAAATGCTTGCCACTGCGCTCAAGGGCATCCCGCGCGACACTTACAAGCTGATGACCAAGTACCGCCTCCGCCCCGAAGACGATCCCAAAGCAACCATAGACCGGCTGCGCAGGGACCTCAACACCGAGTACGTCGACATCCTGCTGCTGCACTGCGTGCGCACGGCGGACTGGCCCGAGCAATTCAAGCGGCTGCGGGACGAGTTCTCCGAAGCCAAGGCGAAAAAGATAATCCTGGCGCACGGCGCGTCGTGCCATGGCTTACTGCCGCTCCGGGCATGCCCGGGAACCACCTGGCTCGATGTAGCGCTGGTCCGCGTGAATCACAACGGCACGCGGATGGACACCCTGCAGGGCGGCGAAGACGACGTGAAGGGCGACGTGAACGAGGTGGTCGCCCAGGTCAAGAAGATCCACGCGCAGGGCACCGGCGTGCTTGGCATGAAGCTGATGGGCGAGGGCCGCTTCACGAACCCGGAGGACAGGGACGCCTCGATCAAGTTCGTGGTTGGGCTCGGAACCGTCGATGCATTCACGATCGGCTTCAAGAGCACGGCCGAGATCGACGAGGCCATCGAGAGGATCAACAAACACCTCAACGCATAGCCCGCTCTCCCGGCCGTGGCATGCCGCGGCGGTTGCCGCCCGCCGCCAGCGGTGACCGCTACGCGGCGGCGCTTTGTGCCTTCCGCTTGCCCAGCAGCGGGCGGAGCGCCAGGTTCACGACAATCATCGCGACTGAGAACGCCGGGAGCAGAAGCAGTGCCGTTTGCAGGCGCTTGGGGTCCTCTCCGGCGATGCTGCCGATGATGCGGGAACTCACGGCCAGGCCGATCCAGCCGCAGGTGATCACGAATCCCATGGCGGTCGCAGTGGCTTTCGGGAACGCGTCGCCAACCATGGCAAGCGTGGTCGGAAACACGGGCGCCATGGCCACGCCGGCCAGGAAGACGGCCACCCAGGCAACCGTCACGTCGGTGGTTTGCAGCACCCAGAACGTGGTTACAGCCATCAGAATGGCCGAAACCAGCGTCACCGTGGGAGCGGAGACTTTAATCAAGATCCGGGATACCACCACGCGGCCGATCAACATCCCCAGCGCGAAGCCGAGCGACAGAATGCGGAGCGCACTGGCTTCTGGGATACCCTGCGCGGTCAGGTGCCGCGCCAGCCAGTTCCACATCCCCACCTCGCAGGCGACGTAAAGGAACAGGAACAGCGCCAGCAGCCAGAGGGCTCCGCGGCCGGCGATCTCCCCCACTTCGGAGGCCTTGAAGCCCCGTTCTCCGCTGGGCGCCGGCATCGGCGTGGTGGCGTGGAAGATGAATGTGGCCGCTGCGAGGATCGCCGCGGTATAGGCCAGCCGCACGGCGTCACCGCCGATCATGGAAGCAGCCAGCGGCGTGACGAGCCCGCCCAGCCCGAAGAACAGGTTCAACAGATTCAGCATTGACGCGCGGCGCTCTTCGTTGACGTCGGCCGCCAGGGCGTTGCCGGCGGTGACGATGATGCCGCCGCCGAACCCGAGCAGGAACAGGGCAGCCAGAATGGAACCGTACCCTCCCGCGTTGGACAGACCGAAGAGCGCGATGGCAACCAGGCCGAGACCGAGCAGGAGCCCCGCCTTCTTGCCTTTGTTGTCGATCAGCGGACCGGCGGAAACCGACGCGATGATCAGACCGAGCGCCTGGGCAAGCGCGATGTTTCCGTTTTGTTCCGGCGTGAGATTGAAGGTTTCGGAAAGGGACGGCAGAATCGTCCCCAGCATCGCGGCGATCACCCCGTAGACGAAAATCGCGAGAATCGCCGCGACGATCAGTCTTGCAGTGGAAATCTTTGCGGGCATAAACGCAACACTCCTCTATTCCGGCTCAAAGGCCAACTGCTCAGAGTATCAGGTTGCGAGGCTGTGTGGGCAGGGGCAGGTGGCCAGGCGCGGGCCGCCCGGGGCCCGCGCCTGGAGCGTTGCACGCTAGACGAAGCGGTATTTCTGAGTCTTCTGGTCCCAGATGATCTTCCTGCCGCGGCGGTAGGAGAGCGTGGCCATGTGCCCGCCGATGGCGGCTTCCTGGCCCACAGTGGCCGGCGCGACCGGCTTGGCCTTCCCCAGCACGGATTCCAGGAAGTTCTTGATGTGGGCCTGCACGGCAAGGTTATCGTTGTTTGGCACGTGCAGGTTGATCGGCTTGCGGGCGGCAATTTGCGGCCCGCGGACTTTTTCCGGATAGTAGTTCAGGTACTGCCGTCCGATCACCTCGATCATGCCGTCATTGCCCATGAACTGCTCGCCGTAATCGAAGTGGCGGTTTCCGAAGTAGCAGCTATAGTTGAGGTGGAACTTCGAATCCGGGTACTCGTAGAGAGCGCTGAAGGTGTCCGGAACTTCGCGGTCATCATCCGGATCGGTCCAGCGGTAGATGCCGCCGGAAGCCATGCAGGAGTACGGGACCGTCTTGCCGCAGACGAAGTTGGTGATATCGGTCTGGTGGACCAGCAGGTCGGTCGAGATGCCGCCCGAGTAGTCCCAGTACAGCCGCCACTGGCGGTAACGGCGGGGATCAAACGGCCGCTTTCTGGCCGGTCCGAGGAACTTTTCCCAATCGGCGGTCTGTTCGCTGAGGCCTTCCTGAATCGCGTAGCGCCAGGCGGGCTCGGTGTCCAGCGAGTTGCGGTACCAGAACGCGCGCACGTAGTGGACGTCGCCGATCAGGCCTTCGGCAATCATTTCCTTGGCCTTGATATACAGCGAGTTGCTGCGGTTCTGGGTGCCCACCTGAACGACTTTGCCGGCCTTCTCGGCCTCGCGCAGGATTTCAAAGCCTTCCTCGATGGTGTGGGCCAGAGGCTTTTCCAGGTAGATGTGCTTGCCGGCCCGGAGGGCGGCGATGGCCATGCTGTGATGCAGGTGTTCGGGCGTAGCAATGATCACCGCATCAATGGAAGGATCCGCCAGCAGCTCCCGGTAATCGACAAAGGTCTTGGGTGCGCTGTTCTCCTTGGACATCACCTGGTCCTTGGCCTTGGCGATAGCGCCCTGGAAAGCATCGCAAACGGCTGTCACCGTGAACAGTTCCGGGCTGCCCGTGTAAGCCTGGGTCAGGAGGTACGAGCCCCGGCTGCCGGTCCCGATCCAGCCTACCCTCAGCCTGTTGTTGGCGCCGAGAACGGGCAGGACCGCCGGCCCAACGGCCAGCGCCGCGCCTTTTACGAAACTCCGACGCGAGAATTCGTCGCTCATTGCAGGTCTCCTATGAAGATCGTGCGCCGGTATGTGCCTGACGGCTTTCAACAGCCTCGGCTGCAAGAACACGAGAACGCTCTGGTAAACTCTGGCGCACTCACAGCTAGGATATCAATGCAAAGGGGAAAGTGGGGGCTGGTACCCAAAAATGGAATTTCCTAAATCTCCCGGTGGGTGTATAATTGGATAAGAAGTCGAGCCACAGAAGTGGGCGAAAGCCCATTTTTTTTTGGCCGGCCGGATACCCAGGAGCCATGAAGGAAGCGGTTATCGCCCGAGTGACGGAGATCGCTGAACGTGTGGGCCGGTCGGAAGGGATCGAGATTGTGGACGTGCAACTCCTGGGCGGGGGCGCGAGGCGGATGCTGAGAATTGTGATCGACAAGCCGGGTGGCATATCCCACGCCGATTGTGAACTCATTTCCCAGCAGGTGGGGACCATTCTCGACGTCGAGGATGTCGTTCCCGGAGGGAGGTATACCCTCGAAGTCAGTTCTCCGGGCGTGGAGCGGCCCCTGACGAAGCCGCGCGATTTCGAGCGGTTCGTGGGCAGCAAAGCGCAGGTCACCCTGCGGGAGCCCGTTGAGAAACGGCGCAAGTGGGAAGGGGTTCTGGCCGGCATCTCCGGCGAGATTGTCACGCTTGAGCCCGAGAAGGGCAAATACATCCAATTCGCTCTCCACCAGGTCGCGAAGGCGAACCTGAAGTTCGACTGGTAATCTCCTGACAGTTTGAAAAAGAGGATAAACCTTGGGAACGATCTACCAATCCATAGAGATCCTGAGCAAAGAAAAGGGCATTGATCCGCAGATCGTGATTGACGCGGTCAAGGATGCCATGCTGGTCGCTGCCAGGAAGCACTACCACACCAATGAAGACTTAGTAGCGGAATTCGACGAGCAGACCGGCGCCATCCTGATCTTTGCCGTAAAGAAGGTTGTCGAAACCGTGGAAGACCCGGTGACCCAAATTTCCGTTGAGGAGGCCCGGCGCTACGACCCCTCGGCGGAGCCCGGGGCCGAGATCCGGTTCCCCAAACCGACTGAGATGCTGGGCCGGATCTCCGCGCAGACCGCCAAGCAGGTGATCCTGCAAAAGGTGCGCGAAGCCGAGCGGGAAACCATCTACCAGGAATACTCCGGGCGCGTAGGCGAGTTGATCAACTGCACGGTGAAGCGCATCGAGGGCCAGGACCTGGTGGTGGACATCGGAAAGACCGAGGCGCGGCTTCCGAAGAAAGAGCAGTCAAAGCTGGAAAGCTTCAGCGTAGGCGATCGTGTGCGCTGCGTCATCCGCAGCGTGGAGAAGACCGGAAAGAACCCCGGCGTGGTGGTGTCCCGGGCGGCGCCAGAATTGGTGGTGCGGCTGTTCGAGCAGGAAGTCCCAGAAATTTATGACAATACCGTCGTCATCAAGGGATGCGCGCGGGAGGCCGGCGAGCGGACGAAGATCGCCGTGCAGAGCCGGGACCGCGACGTGGACAGCGTGGGCGCCTGTGTCGGAATGAAAGGCATGCGCGTGCAGTCCATCATCCGCGAGCTGCGCGGGGAGAAGATCGACATCATCGAGTATTCCGACGATCCGGTGACCTTCGCCACGCATGCGCTCAGCCCCGCGAAAATCAGCCGGGTCAGCATCATCGACAGCGCCGAGAAGCACATGGAAGTGATCGTGGACGATTCCCAGCTCTCGCTGGCCATAGGCAAGAAAGGCCAGAACGTGCGGCTGGCGGCCAAACTCCTCGGCTGGCGCATCGATATCAAGAGCGAGGAGGAGAAGCGGCAGGAAGTGGAGTCGCAGATGGCGGCGCTGGCTGTGGCGGGCGCTCCGGTATCGGTTCTGGTGGATCACGGACTCAGCGAGAAAGTAGTCGAGAAGCTGCTTGAGTCCGGGGTCGGAACGGTGGAGAAGCTCGGCGGAATGACGCCCGAGCAGTTGGAAGAAATTCAAGGTATCGGCCCGAAAACGGTAGGGACGATTCAGATGGCGGTCAACAGCTACTACGCGCAGTATGAAGACGTGCCGGCGCAGGAGGCCGCGGCGCCGGAGGCGGCGCTGGAAGAAGTCCCGCCGTTTTACGAGGGCGAGAACGCAACCGGGGCGGAGGAAAGCCCCACCGTAGCGGAAGCAGGGCCGGGCGGCGCCGAGGACGCGCTGGCAACGCCGGAGCCCGAACCGACGGGTTCGCCGGAAAGCGAATAGATTGTATCGAATTTGATACGATGAAGGTCACGGCTGAACCCGGAGGCCAGGGCAAGACTCGAAAGGCCAGCGTGCGGCGGACTCCCTGTAAGGAGGTAGACGCCAGTGTTGTGTCGCCCTGATCCGGGAGGTTTTTGATCGAACGTATGAAAAAAATTCGAATAAACGAGCTGGCGCGGGAATGCGAGCAACCCAACGCCGTAATCATCGCACTGCTCCCGCAGTTCGGCGTTACCGAAAAGAAAACGCACTCCAGCTCAATCGACGAGGATGTAGCCGACCAGATCCGGCGGCATTTTGGCGTCATCGTCGATAAGCGGGAAGCTGAAGTTGAAGCTCCCGCGAAGAAAGAGGCGGAGCCTGCGCCCGCACCGGCGCCGGCTGAGGTTGAGGCAAAGACTGAGGAGCCGAAGGCAGCCCCGGTTGTCGCAGAGCCGCCCGCACCCGTTCAGAAAGAAAAACCAGCCGAGACGAAGCCCAGCGGCATCGGGCTGACGGAGAGGCTGGCGACACGCCCCGCAGCGCAACCGCTGCGTCCGCCGCTGGCCACGCGCCGCCCCGCGGCACCCGAGCCCGCGCGCCCGGCGCCTCAACAACCGCCGGCTGCCGTGGTTATCCCACCACAGCCGGAGAAGCCACCCGCGCAACCGCCTGCGCCGCAGCAGCCTGCACCGCAGCAGGCGCAGCCGCCCGTGCAGCAGGTACAACCTCCCGCACAGCCGCAGGAGCAGCCGCCTGCGCAGCCGCGTTTGACCCCGCCGGTCGCCGCCAAGCCGCTGCCGTCGCCACGGCCCGGCCAGATCATCTCCGGTCCGAGGCAGCCGTTTCCGGCGATTCCAGGAGAAATTCCGGGGCGTCCCGCGCCGCGGCCCGGACAGGTCGTGCAGCCGCCGCAACCGCGCCGTCCGGCGCAGCCGGCCGCGCCTCAGCAGCCGGCGGCTACTCAACCGTCTCAGCCCGCCGCTCAGACCGGCCAGCGCCCTCTTGCCGGCCAGCCTGTCGCGCGGCCCGTGGTGCCGCCGCGTCCCGACCTGGTAGCCAGGCTTCAACAGACCAAGGCGATGCCGGGTCAGCCCCAGGCTCGTCCTGGAACTCCCCGACCGCCCACGACGCCCATTCCGGGCCAGCCCATCTATCAGCCGCGAGGACCCCTCCGTCCGGGCCAGCCCTTGGCGCGCACCGGACGTCCGGGAGCTCCCGGTGCGCCCGGCCGCGGCCGCGGGCTACATCCCACGTCGCCGCTGCGTCCCGAGCCGGCTGTTGTTCCGGCCGCCGAGCAGCGCCGTCCGCAAAAATCGCATGCGCGGCAGGTAATTGATCGCGAAGTTGAGCGCGAAGGGAAAATCGCCCGCCCGGCTGCGCGTCGCGAGGATATCACCAAGCTCGCGGAGGGCAAGGAGATCACCATTGCCGAGGGGATCACGGTCAAGGAGCTCTCCGAGAAGCTTGGCCTGAAGGCCAACGTGATCATCAAGCGGCTGGTCGAGAAGAAAATTTTCGCGACCATCAATCAGACGCTCGACGTCAAGCTCGCCGAGCAACTGGCAAGAGAGTTTGGCGCCATTCCATCGCAGGTCAGCTACGAGGAAGAAGCGATTCTCCAGGAAGCGGACCTGGCCGAAGACGATGCCGGGCCGGTGAAGCGGCCGCCGGTGGTGACCATCATGGGCCACGTCGATCACGGGAAGACCTCGCTGCTCGACGCCATCCGGCTCACCAACGTTGTGGACAAGGAAGCCGGCGGGATCACGCAGCACATCGGCGCCTACCAGGTGGAGAAGGACGGCCGGCTGATCACCTTCATCGACACCCCGGGCCACGAAGCGTTCACCCGCATGCGCGCCCGCGGCGCCAAGGTGACGGACCTGGTGGTTCTGGTGGTGGCGGCCGATGACGGCGTGATGCCCCAGACGCTGGAAGCCATTGACCACTCGCGTGCCGCGGGGGTTCCGCTGCTTGTGGCGATCAACAAGATCGACAAGCCAGACGCCCAGCCCGAGCGCGTGAAGCAACAGCTTTCCGACCGCGGGCTGGTGCCCGAAGAGTGGGGCGGCGATACGGTAATGGTGCCGGTATCGGCGCGCACGAAACAGAATCTGGACCTGCTGCTCGAGATGATCCTGCTGGTTTCCGACCTGCAGGAATTGAAGGCGAATCCCCACCGGCCCGCTCTGGCGACGGTGCTGGAAGCGAAACTGGACCGCGGCCGGGGCCCGGTCGCCACGGTGCTGGTGCGCAACGGCACGCTGCGGGTGGGGGATTACTTCATCTGCGGCTCGGTGTTCGGCAAGGTCCGTGCCCTGTATAACGACCGGGGCGAGTCGATCAGGGAAGCCGAGCCATCCCAGCCCGCCGAAGTGCTTGGTCTGGAAGCCCTTCCCGAGGTCGGCGAGACTTTGCAGGTTGTAACCGACACGGCGAAGGCGAAACAGATCGTGATGTACCGCGAAGCGAAGGCCCGCGAGTCGGCGATGGCCAAGAGCTCGCGCGTCACGCTCGATCAGTTGCACCAGCAGATCAAGGAAGGCGAGGTCAAGGAGCTTCGCATCATTCTGAAGGCCGACGTAGGCGGCAGCGCCGAAGTGCTTTCCGACACGCTGCAGAAGCTCTCCACCGACAAGGTGAAGATCCGGGTGATTCACAGCGGCGTGGGCGCTATCACCGAGACCGACGTGCTGCTGGCCTCAGCTTCGAACGCCATCGTGATCGGCTTCAACGTCCGGCCGGACCGCAACGCCGCAGCCGTGGCCGAGCAGGAGAAGGTTGACATCCGGCTGCACACGATCATCTACGACCTGACGGACGAGATCAAGCGCGCGATGACCGGTATGCTCGAGCCGGTGTTCAAGGAGACGTTCCGAGGCCGGGCCGAGGTGAAGGAGACGTTCCGCATTTCGAAGATCGGCACGGTGGCCGGCTGCCTGGTGGTCGACGGCTCGATCACCCGCGATAGCGAGATCCGCGTGCTCCGCGACAACGTCGTGGTGTACAAGGGCAAGATCGGTTCACTGAAGAGGTTTAAGGATGACGCCAGCGAGGTCCGCAGCGGCCTCGAGTGCGGCATCGCGATTGAGAATTTTAACGACATCAAGCCGGGAGACGTACTGGAAGCGTTCGTTACCGAGCGCGTAGCGCCAGAAGTCCTGGTCTGACCCCGTAATGGCTAGTATCGGTGTGCTCACTCTGGAGATGCGGCTCAACGGGTCGCACTCGCTAAAGGAAAAACGCCACGTTGTGCAGAGCCTGAAGGAACGCCTTCGGCACAAATTCAACGTAGCGGTGGCGGAGATCGACTGCCAGGACCTCTGGCAGCGAGCCGTGCTGGCGGCCGTAACGGTGTCGAGCGACCACGGGCACGCCGCTGTGGTTCTCCAGTCGGTGGAACGCGAGGCGGCTTCCTTGCTTGGGCCGGAGCTGATCAACGCCACCGTGGAGTGGCTGGAGTGAGTCAAAGATGGAACCCCACCGCGCGGAACGCATCTCCGAGGCGATTCGCGAGGAGTTGTCGGAGATCATCGAGTACGAGCTTGGTGATCCCCGGGTGGACAATGTAGCCGTGGCGGCGGTGCATGTCACCCCGGACCTGCGGCATGCGCACGTGATGGTAGTTTCGGAGGGCACGGCCGAAGAGAAACGGCAGGCTCTCGAAGGGCTGGCGCACGCTTCCCACTTTCTGCGACGGGAGCTGGCCAGCCGGATCCGGGTATGGCGCATCCCCGAACTGCATTTCGAGGCGGAGTCGTCCGGAGCCGCCAGCCGGGTGGAACAACTGCTCGAACGCGTACGAAAAAGCCGTAAAAATAAGAGCGAAAAATAGCCCTACGATGCCGCGGTTCGTGCTACTTTTGTTCTTGTTGGCGCAGGGAGCGCAGGTTTCCCGCCTGTGCTTCGCTGCTGCGGGCGGCACGGTTCCCCAGGAAGCCCGCCAGCTTCTCCGGCTCGAGGAAAGCGTGGATGCCATGGGCTCCACCTACTCGGTGGTGATCTATGGCTACGACCGGAACCAAATGGTCGCTGCCATGGAGGCGGCTTTCGATGAAGTGCGGCGGATCGACCATCTGCTCTCGAATTACCGGCTCAACAGCGAGCTAAGCGAGATTAACCGTTTCGCCGCAGAGCGTCCCGTCAAAGTGACGCCCGAGGTTTTCCGGTTGCTTTCGAAGTGCATAGAGATCAGCCGCGAAAGCGAGGGCGCCTTCGACATCAGCGTTGGTCCGCTGATGAAGGTCTGGGGATTTTACAGAGGCAGGGGCCGCCTGCCGAGCAAGGACGAGGTGGCTCAGGCACTGAAAAAGACGGGGTATCAAAAGATCCAACTGGACGCCGAAAACCGGACAGTGCGCTTCACCGAAGCCGGTGTGGAACTGGATCCGGGCGGGATAGGCAAAGGGTACGCAGTGGACCGCATGGTCGAGATTCTGAAAGAAAACGGCATCACCTCGGCTCTGGTCACCGCCGGAGGCAGCAGTATTTACGGGCTTGGCGACCCGAATAACGGCAAGGGCTGGGAAGTCAAGATCCGCGACCCCAAGAATCCGCGCAAGACCGTGGCCGAGGTCTATCTGAGAAACGAGTCCCTGTCCACCTCCGGCAATTACGAGAAGTTTTTCGAGGCCGAGGGCAAGATATACAGCCACATCATGGATCCTCGCACCGGCTATCCCGCAAGCGGCGTGCTTGCCGTTTCGGTGATTGCTCCGAAAACCCTGGACAGCGAGGCCTGGACCAAGCCCTACTTCATCCTCGGCCGCCAGTGGGCGGCCAAGCACAAACCCAAAAACTTTCGTGTTTTTATATGCGAGGACAAAGCGGAACAGCCATGCGCATGGCTCCAATGAACAGCCGTTTTTTGGACGCCTGCCGGCGCCGGCCCACCGATGTGCGGCCAGTGTGGTTTATGCGCCAGGCGGGACGTTATCTGAAACAGTATCGCGAGATCCGTGCCAAGCATGGCATTTTGGAAATCTGCAAGCGGCCGGATCTGGCCGCGGCAGTAACCCTGCAACCTGTAGAGATCCTCGACGTAGACGCAGCCATCATTTTCGCCGACCTGCTGCTGCCGGTCGAGCCGATGGGGTTGAGGTTGCGATTCGTCAGCGGCGAGGGCCCGGTGATCGAGAATCCGGTGCGCACCTCCGAGGACATTGATACGCTGTCGATTTCCAACACGGACGACCTCGGCTACGTGGGCGAGGCGATTCAGATGGTTGTGAAGGCCCTGGCGGGCAAGGTTCCCGTGATTGGGTTCGTCGGAGCGCCTTTCACGCTGGCCAGCTACATCATCGAGGGCGGCCCGTCCCGCACCTTCCTGAAGACCAAGCAGATGATGTACTCCAACGAGACGCTGTGGCGGCGTCTGATGGGGAAGCTGGTCGACGTGCTGGGCCCCTACGCGATCTTGCAGGTGGCCGCGGGCGCCCGCGCCATCCAGGTGTTCGATAGCTGGGTGGGCGCGCTGGGGCCCGACGATTATGTCCGCTACGTGGCGCCATATTCTCGCGCGCTGATCGAGCGGATCCGCTCGACCGGAGTGCCGGTGATTCACTTCGGCACGGGCGCGGGCGGCTTTTTCCGCGAGCTGCACGCGGCCGGCGGGGACGTCCTCGGCATCGACTGGCGCGTCAACATTGACCAGGCGTGGATGGATATCAGCTATCGCTCGGCCATCCAGGGCAACCTGGACCCCGCTGTGCTCTTTGCGCCGCTGCCCGAGCTGAAAATGCGCACGCACGAGTTGCTGAAGCGCACCGGGACGCGTCCCGGCCACATTTTCAACCTGGGCCACGGAATATTCCCGGAAACGCCGGTGGAGAATGTAAAGGCCCTGGTGCAGTTTGTCCGGGAGTTCCGCCCGTGAGAACGGGGGAGAGTTGAAGCAGGCAGTCCTTCTGCTCGCCCATGGCGCTCCCGAAAACCTGGACGGCATACCCGAATACCTGAAGAACGTCCTCGGCGGCCGGCCGGTGCCGCCGCAAGTCGAAGAAGAAGTCCGGCGGCGCTATGTCGAAATCGGCGGGGGTTCCCCGCTGCTGGCGCGGACGCGCGAGCAGGCATCGGCCCTGGAGGCGGTGCTGGGCCTGCCGGTCTATTTCGGGATGCGCAACTGGCACCCGTCCATCAAGCAAACGATGGGCCGGCTTCAAGCCGATAACATCGAGCGCGCCGTCGCCATCTGCCTGGCGCCACAGTATTCCAAAGCCAGCGTTGGCCTCTATTTCCGGCGGGTTCAGGAGGCCAAGCGGGAACTCAACGCTAAAGTGGAGATTGTCTGGGCCAAGAGCTTCCACGATTCCCCGCTGCTGCTGGAAGCGTTCGCGAGCAAGCTCACGCCGTTGTTGCCCGCCGAAAAAGTCCTGTTCACCGCGCACAGCCTGCCGGAGCGCCTGCTGTCGCGCGCCGATCCCTACGACGCAGAATCCAGAGCCACGGCGGCCGGCGTGGCCGCGCGCGCCGGCCTCACGGCTTGGGATTTCGCTTATCAGAGCCAGGGCTTCAGCCGGGAGAAGTGGCTCGGGCCGGCCGTCGAGACGCAGCTTGACCTCTATGCCGCTCAAGGCGTTCGCGACGTCGTGCTGGCGCCCATCGGATTTGTCTCCGACCACGTGGAGATCCTCTACGACGTCGACATCGCCTTCCGGAACTACGCACGCGAACGCGGCATCACTCTGCGCCGCACCGAATCCCTGAATGCCTGCCCCGCCTTCATCGCCGCGCTGGCCGAGGTTGCGAAACGGAAACTATGCGCAGGGCGTTGATCATTGGGGGCGGAATTTCCGGCCTCTCCGCCGCCTACTACCTCTCGAAGGCCGGAGTGCCCTCGACCCTGGTGGAGCGCAGGCCGAGGCTGGGCGGCGTCATTGAGACCGAAACGATCCACGGCTGCGTCCTGGAAACCGGACCGGACAGCTTCCTCTCTGCCAAGCCGTGGGCGATGGACCTCATCCGCGAACTCGGGCTCGAAGGTGACGTCATCGGCTCCAACGACCATGCCCGCGTGACCTACGTCCGCAAGAACGGCCGGCTCGTACCGCTGCCCGACGGGCTGATGCTGATGATTCCCACCAAGATCGTGCCGCTGCTGACGACTTCGCTGCTGGGTTGGGGCACGAAAATCAAAATGGGGCTGGAGTGGTTCCGGCGGCCGGACGGCGCGATTCGCCCGGACCGGTCCGTGGCGGACTTCATCGCGGAACACTACGGGCAGGAGGCAGTCGACTACCTGGCTGAGCCCCTGCTAGCGGGCGTTTATGGCGGGGATCCGAATAAGCTCAGCGTGGCCAGCGTGCTGCCGCGTTTTACCGAACTCGAAGCCAAATACGGCAGCCTCACCAAAGGCGTTCTGCATGAGCGGCGCAAAGCTGCGAAACAGGCCAAGGGACGGCCTCTGTTTCAGACGTTGAAAGGCGGCCTCGGCCAGCTCATTTCCGCGATGGCGGCCTCCGCCAATCCCCGGCTGGAGGTCGTCCATGGTACGGCCGAGGCGCTGGAGCGGTCGGCGCCGGGCTGGCGCGTGCGGGTGGATGGCGCATGGCTTGAAGCCGCGAACGTCGTTCTGGCCTGCCAGGCATACGAGGCCGGCGCGCTTATTTCCGGCGTGGACCCCGAACTGGGTTCTCTGCTGAACGGGGTGTCCCACTCCTCGTCCATCACGATTTCCCTCGGGTACGAGAAAGCCGGCTTTGCTCATCCGCTCAACGGATTCGGGTTCCTGATCCCGAAGCGCGAGCGCAAGCTCGTGGTGGCCTGCACCTGGGTCGCGACGAAGTTTTCCCACCGCGTCCCGGACAATCTGGTTGTGCTGCGGTGCTTTGTGGGCGGGGAGGATGAAACCGTGCTGCGGGAATCGGATGAGGCGCTGGTGGAAGCCGTCCGCCAGGAGCTTCGCGAAATCATGGGAGTGACCGAAACGCCTGTTTTCAGCCGGGTGGCGCGCTGGCCGCGTTCGATGGCACAGTACACGGTCGGCCACCAGGAGCGGATGAAGGCCGTGGAAGCCCGCAAGGCGGCGCTCCCCGGGCTGCATTTGGCTGGAAACGCGTACACCGGCATCGGCATTCCGGACTGTATCCGCATGGGCAAGCAGGCAGCCGAACGGATACGGGAAGCGGAACTCTGATCTCTAAAGCTTGTCAGGACAGCGGCACCCTCGCTGCACCCACGCGGACGCAGACAAACCGGGGCGACTCGCCTAGCAGATGGACATGCGCCGCGCCTTTACACTGCAAGAGTTGCTGATACGATGCCTTGTCGATAATCAGTACTTGAGGTGAACACTCCCGGAGCGCGGCATACAAGTCCTGGGCGCTAAGCAGGAATCTCGTGTAACGAGCCGAATACCACACAAACTGATTCCGGTAATCGAAGCCGGGCTCGCCGGATGTGTACATCAGAACCCGTTCCCCAGGTGCGGTGTTCCGCTCGGCAATAGGAGCGAGGGTGCGCATATCAACGCCTCTTTCGGGAGCCGGAAAGACAATCTTGCCCACGGTGATGCAGAGCAGGAGCACGCAACCAGTGTAGTAGGCCGCAGACATCTTCCGGCGCGGAATGATTCTCTGCAGCGTGAGCGCTGTCATCAGCGCCAGTGCCGGAAACGTTGGAAGGAGATAGCGGCCGTACTTGGGAGTCGTGAAACTTAGCGGGATGATAAAAATTCCAAACCATATCAGCGGCAAAAACCACAGCGGGTCAATGCGCTTTCGAACCGATTCCCGAACATAAATTACTAAGCCAATTAATAAGATCGGGAACCATGGCAGGTAGTGCCTGGCCAGTAGCCAACCATACTCGAGAGATGGCGCACTGGCTTTCCCGATGAGGAAGTAGAGGTGCTCCGGTGAAGATCGCAGCACGAACCACCACGCCGGGAGAGCTAAACCGGTAAGGACGCCAACGATGAACCGCTTCGACCAAAGCACACAGGTGCGCCGTGACGCTACCAGGTGTATGGCCATAGTTGCGATCGGAACCACGCCTACAATTGAGCGGATCATAATTCCACAACCGGTAGCTAATCCCATCGGGATAAAGTACCTGGGGTTCCGCAGACCTTTGATGTAGAACAGAATCGCGGCGGTAACGAAGAACGCGAACGGAACGTCGGGCATTGCGTGCGTCGCGTTCTTTGCAAACAAGAGCGACGTCGTCAGCACCAGCATCGAGGTAAGGCCCAGCCACGAATCGCCCGTCAGTTCCTGTACAAGATGGTAGAGCAGGAGGATCGTCCCGATCCCGGTGAGCGCCGATGGTATTTTCGCCGCAAAATCATTAGCGCCGAAAAGCGCTATGGAAGCCGCTTCCAGCCAGACGAACATCGGAGGGTGCTCATGATTGATCTCGCCTCCAAATTGCACACGAGTCCAGTCGCGGCTTTGCAGCATTTCTTTGGCCTCTTGGGCATAAAGAGCATCATCGTATCCGCTGAGTCCGCCGCGATCCAGGCCCGCGAACAGTAAAGCAGAGGCCAGAAGCGCCAGCAGAAGGAACTTCAATCGGGACGGATCTTGAGTCCCCAGGAAAAGCCTGAGTGATGTCATTGCTTCTCTAAGACAACCAGAGAGGTGCAATTTTCAAGGAGAGCCGTCAGCGGGCGATCACAACTCTCACTTCGGAGAAGCTCACTTCGAGGCGGTCGATCCGGTGGGCCAGCTCAAACGGCTTGCCGACCTTGGCATCGGGGTAGTAGGCCCACAGAAAATTCCGGATGAGGTAATCCAGGGTGCTGCCGCTGATTGTGATCCCCGAAATCACGACCTGTTCCACGTCCACGACGGCACGGCCGCTGCCCGAACGGATTCTGGCATCCACGCGCACCGGCCTCTCCCCTGAGAGCAGCGTCTCCACAAGCCAGCTCGGCGTCTGCCCCTGCGATCGCTGGAGCTTGGCGAAATCCACGTGGGCGAACGCGGTGGCGAAGTTGTTGCCCAGCTCAAGCCGCGGGTTCCGGACGCCCTGGGGCGCTACCAGCCGTACTTCCCTTTCCACGTAGGCGTTCAGCTCGGATTTCTTCAGGATCACCGCCGAGCCGGCGGGCACCGCCTCCCGGCGGATCAGGTCAATTTTCCTTTGGGCGGAAAGGTACTCCGATGACTCCGAAGCCGGAAGGAAAACGGCCAACGCCAGAGAAGCCGGCACGAGAAACAGGCGGCGCGTGTGCTGCCCCATATACTCAATACCGACGTCCGGCGAGCCACGCCGGTTGCCTTGGGTTTATAATGCAGAGGACCGCTCTGGGTACCACTGCTGTGGCAAACGAACGCGAAACTCCTTTTGACAGCATCGAAAGCGCGCAGCAGTTTGTGGAATTGCTGGTGGAAGCGGTTGAGGAAGCGCGCCGGGAAGTCGAGAGCGAAATGGCGAATCCTCAGCCGGAACGCCGGTTGGAGGCGCTCCGCCTGGTTTCCTACAAGCTGGCCACGCTGTCGAACCGCCTGAACAGCAGCGCCCGTATTCTCAACGACTTGCGCATGCTGCGGCGTTTGCTTTTCCGCGAACGCACCCTCGAGGAGGAGCCGGCCGAACACTAGGGCCCGGCCGCGGCCCCTCCGGGGCGCTTAAAAGGCCGTGCGTGGGCGCAGTCCCCTACTCCACTGCAAGCTCGTAGTAGACGGTCCGGTGCTCCGGCTGCATTTTCAGGACGACGCTGTCACCGTCCACCGATAGCGGCACCTGCGCCCGCCGCTTGCCGGTCACATCCAGGGTCCATGCCTTCAGCTTTCCGGCGTGGCTGCTGCGTATCCGCAGATCGCCCACAATCGCCTCGAGCATAGCCGGTCCTTCGCCAACGGATTTCAGCCGCCAGTACGGCCCCAGCCTCCCGCGCTGCGTGGTCAGTTCGTACTCCATCCCCTGGCTCCGCGCCGGCCCGACCGCCGTTACCAGCAGCCGCCTGGCAGACCGGATGGGGCTCAACCCCGATATGGCCGTCACATACACCGCGCCAAACCTGTTCGCGCATTGCAGCCGCACGTCGTTGAGAATGTGCCCCTGCGATGAGAGGAAGCCGACCATCACCTGCGATCGCGGGGTGTTGACGTGGACCACTCCGTACCGGGCATCCCAGCTCAGCTCTCCAGTGATCGAGCGCGCCACCAGCCTTTCGGGATCCCAGTACTTGCTGATGTCCCGGACCACCGGCTTGCGCCGCTCCTGCACGAACCGGTAACCCACCTTGCCCACCAGCGCCGCAGCCACCGGCAGCGGTTTCCGGTCTTCCGTCCACTCGAAAACGCTTTCGGTATCGTACAGCGACTCGGCCACCAGCGGCGCCTCTGTCACGTCCTGCCGGTGCCACATCGTGGCTGCCGCCGGGAACTGCAGGATTTGCGGAGGATTCCCGAACAGATCGAACGAGCCCTGCCCCAGGCTGTCGCGGAAGTCCGTGCTGAAATAGCCGAATTGCATCGACCCGTCCCAGCCCTGCAACAGCCCGTAGGCCGTCATCAGGGGCGTGCCTTCGAGCGAGAACTCGTTCGGCAGGCACGTATTCCATTCGCTGATCGTCATCGGCCGGCCCAGCACCTGCTCCCAGGCCTTGTCCGTCACCAGGTTGCCGACGCCCAGATACACGAGCGTGTCCTGATCCGGGCGCACGGCCTTGATCATCGGCAGATTATGAAACAGCGCCGTCGCAATCCGCCATTTCAGGTCGCCTTCCCCGGCCGGGTGGTCCCAGTAGCCGTGGCGGTCGATGTAATCAAATTTGCTCATACTCAGCATGTGGATTCGGGTCGGGAACCCGTGTCCCTGCCAGTTGGTGCCGGCAATCGGCACTTTCACCCCGGCTTTGCGCATCACCTCGCGGCTGGCCGACCAGTACTTTTCCTCCAGCTCGTAATAGAACCGAAGCTGATCCTGCCCGCGGAGGCGGCGTTCGGGGTGTTCCTTCAGGTGGCGCTCGGTGAACTGGGAATTCGGGTACAGGGCCACGCGCTGCCCGGCCTCGATCCCTTCTCCGGCCGCCAGCGGCGACTTCCCGTCGACCCGCCACGCCCGCTCGAGGCCCTCGTTGTTCTTGTACTTTCTGCGCAGCCAGTCAGCGAACTTCTGCTCGAGTTCCGTGCGCCAGGGTTCCTGTATCGTTCCCCAGAACAACGAATCCTCGTTCAGAATCTCCACTGCCGCAATCG
The DNA here is from genome assembly GCA_029776225.1 of Acidobacteriota bacterium. Lineage (GTDB taxonomy): Bacteria > Acidobacteriota > Terriglobia > Bryobacterales > Bryobacteraceae > Fen-330. The sequence goes on from JAKOTR010000022.1 coordinate 163,207, forward strand.
TCGGGTCATCCGCATACCGCTTCTTCGTATACGGATTGAAGTGGGTAAAGACGTCGCGCATCCGCTGGTGGATGATGGAAGCGACCTTATCGTTGATGAACTGCGCGTGTGGCGCAGGCCCGCCGTTGGGAAGCCCCGGGATGTTATCTCCCGGCTTGAATTGGAGGATGAGGGGATAGTGGACGTCCAAGATGATATAAATGCCGTTTTGCCCCAGTTTGTAAATGAGATAGTCGAGGCGGTCCCAGGCCTCCTTGTTGTAGTCGAACGAGGTCTTGCCGTTGCGGTCGTTCAGGAATTCGAGACCGTGCAGGCGGGTGATATTGATTCCCTGGCGCCTCATGCGCCGCACGGTGTAGTCCGCCTGCTCTTTCCGCGGCACGTTCATCTGCGCGCCGAAGAACCGCACCGGCGTGCCGTCCTGGAAAACGAAACGGTCCCCCTTCACAGTCAAAAAGCCGTGCTTGCCGGTGGGCGCCTCGATGTAGCTGCTGACGTCCAGCGCGTTGGGCGCGAAATCGTCCTTGGCGATTTCCATCGGAAAAGGGGTGGTGGTGTCTGCCGCTCCCGGCAAGACCGTCACACCTACGAGTGCGAGGGCTGCAAGACCTGCAACCTGCACGCTGATTTTCTTCATCGTTTCAGGCCCGCCGCTCTGTCAGTCATATTTTCCTCCCTTCTGCAACCTGCACGCTGATTTTCTTCATCGTTTCAGGCTCCTAATAACACAAAAATGCGGATGGCTCCGGCTGAACCGGAGCCATCCGCAACGAGGTCAAGCAAGAAGTTACCAGGTCAGTCGTGCGCCGAACTGCAGGACGCGCGCGGCCTGGCCGGAGTTGCGCGTGCTCAGAATGCCGTCACCTCCGATGCTGTTCGGATTGCCCGGAGCATTCAGCACGTTGAAGAAGTCCGCGTTGACACGGACGTTCACGCGCTCACCGAAGCGTACGTTCTTGAACAGCGATGCGTCCAGACCCCACTGCCGCACACCCGGCATGTATTGGTTCCGCCACGGATGCAGGCCTGGGTTGTAGGCCTGGCGCCGGACCGAGCCGTCTTTCATCGGAATCCAGACGTCGTTGCTGTCCCAGTGATTCTGAATGTTGGTGTCCGGAGGAGCGTTGGGCGGCAACTCCGTGGTGCCCCACGGAATCAGCGGGGTCACCGCCGGCTTGTAGTGGTCCGGAACACCCATGATGCCGTTGGGTTTCCCTGTCACAGGATCGTAGCTGTTGATCCTGTTCGAAGGAATATACCCGTTCCACCAGAGATAGCCGGGTTGGCACTGGCCGCTGCGGCAGTCCTGGATGGGGTATTTGTACCCGTAGATCTCTATCTTCTCGCCTGTGATGTTCCAGTTGCCGGTCGGCAGCGAGAAGTAGTTGCTCCTCAGGTTCCCCATCCCGGCGATCTGCCAGCCGCCGATGATCTTGTCCAGAACACCGCTGGCATTGCCGCCGATCAGCTTGCCGCTGCCAAACGGCAGGTCCACGATCCAGTTCCAGCGCACGCGGTGCTTCGGAACGTCGGTATCGCGCCTGTAGTTCAGGAAGCGGTTCAGTTCATCGAAGTTTTCGGGAACCGCGCCCGGCATGAACTGGTTGGTCGCCGGAATCACACCCGGACTCCAGGTCGCGCCGGTCGCCAGCGTATTGCCCACAACGTAGGACAACTGGAATCCCACGCCCTTGCTGTAGCGCCGCTCAACCTCAAACTCCATGCCGCCGTAGTTGGACCAACCCGTCTTGGTGTACTCGCGAATCGTCCCCCACAGCGTCTGGTCGAAGGCACGCCGCGCCGTGCCGGCATAAAGCCCCGTCGGCGTCGGCAAACCCGTGGTCGCATACCAAATGTAATCCGGCATGCTCCCGTTGTACTCCCAGTATTGCTCGAGGTGGCCCGTGTGGTTGCCAAGGTAGCGCACTCTCGTCACGATGTTCTGCGCCACCTCCTTCTCGATGGTCAGGTTCCAGCTATGAACACGGGCGTCCGGCTGCTCCTTCGCGAAGTAGGAGATCGACGGGCTGCCCGGATTGATGCCCTGGGCAACCGCCACGCTGACGGCGTCCCGCGAGTTCACGCCCATAATGATCGGCGGCGCCGCCCGCAGCAGGTAGCTGGGAATGCCGTCCGGCGACTGCGCCGAATCATTCAGGTTGTTGCTGAACGTCGCGAACGTGGGATAGTTCGTAAACATCCGGTCCACGAAGGTGAACAGCGGCACCGGGAAGTAGGCCACGCTGTAGCCGCCGCGGATGACGAACGACTTGCGGCCGTCACCCGCACGGTAGGCAAACCCGAGGCGCGGTCCGAAGTCACGCTTGCCCGCCGTCGCGAAGTTCCGCGGCAGACCCGCCTGATCGTAGGTCTGGATCGTCATGCCCAGCTGCTGCAGGCGGTTGATGAGCGACGGTGTGGAGTTCCCAAGCGCGTAGAAGTCCTCAAGCGGCGCACCAAGCACCAGCGCCTTGTTGGACTTGTTGAAGCCCGACAACATGCCGTGCTTCTCGTTGTAGAACGGCCAATACTCCCACCGCAGGCCCAGGTTCAGCGTCAGCCTCGGGGTCACCCGCCAGTTGTCCTGAACGTACAAGGCGTACTCACCCCCGCGGAAATAGAAGAACTTCCGGTTCAGGTTGTTCTGGTAACGCGCGATCCCCAGGAACATGTTGGCCAGGTTGTGCCCGGTCAGCGGCATCCCCTGGGGGTTCTGCGGATTCGATGAGGGATCGTACAGCGTGGTCGCCGCGACGTCGAAGTAGTGGAGACCCTCGACCCAGGTCTGGTCCGGAAGAATATTCAACTGGTCATACCGCAGGTGCCCGCCGAACTGAATCTCATGCTTCCCAACGATCTTCGTCGCGTTGTTGTCGATGACGAAGTTGTTGAAGATGCCCTTCTTCCACGTGTTCGTGCGGAAGTCGTATCCGCTCAGCCCTGTGCTGGTGAACTGCGGAATCGCCTCCGTCGTCACGCCAAACGGGTTCGGCGTCCCCATCATGTCAATGAAATTGATCTTGTCGGGGTTGTTGTTCCCGCCATACCAGTCCTGGCGCTTGGCGCTGATGAGCAGCTCGTTGAACATGGTCGGCCCGAACGTGTGAATCCAGGTCGAGCTCAAGCTCGAGTGCGTGATCATGCCGACCTCGCGGCCGTAGACATCGTTGAGCATTACCTGCCCGCCGCCGCAGTTGCCGCCGCAGTTATACAGGTCAAAGCTGTCCGCTATCGACGCCCGCACGAAGAAGTTGTCGCTATCGCTGAACCGGTGGTCCAGTCTGCTCGTGAAGCTCCACCACCTGGCCCTGCTCGGAATCGTGCCGACGTAGTTAATGTCCTTCATGGGGTTCAGGTCGTTGGTGGGAACCCGGGTGACATCGAAGAGGTACTTGGCCGTCGGGCTCAACAGAGACGGATCGATCACGTTCAGCCTTCCCCCATGCCGGAAGGGCTGCCGCGACCAGTCCGCCGCTGTGCTCCACGGGTCGTACAGCGTGATCAGCCGGTCCTGGGTGTCCCTCAAATCACTGAAATCGCCCTGCCGCATCGCCATCGTCGGCACGCGATACTGGGCGGTCGAGTTCGTCAACTGCCGCCGTCCCTCGTAGGAGGCAAACCAGAAGGTCCGGTCCTTGCCGTTGTAAATCTTCGGCAGGAACACCGGCCCGCCGATGCTGCCTCCGAACTCGTGCCGGTTCAGGTAAGGAGCCTTTGTGAAACTGTCCTCTCTGCGACGCGCCACGCCGATTCCGCTGTTCCGCGCCGTTTCGAACAATGTTCCATGGATCTCGTTGGTGCCGCTCCTCGTGGAAATGACAATGCTGGTGGGCCGGCTGAACTTCGCCGAAACCGCATTCATTTCGACGCGGAACTCTTCCACGGCATCCAACGCCACCGGGGGAGCGTTACCCCACCGGCGGTCGACTTCCTGCGCGCCGTCCCAGACATACTCCGCCGAGCCCTGCCGCGTGCCGAAGAAACGCTGGCCCTCAACACCCGGCAGCGTCTGAAGCAGGCTGCTGATGCTGCGCCCGTTGATCGGCAGTTGTTCGACAAACGAACGCGTCAGCGTCGTAGCCACCGTCGGGTTGTCCGTGGTGACCAGCGGCGTAACATCCACCACCTCCACCATCGTTTGCGTCCCGGCGGGCTGCAAGACCGGGTCGATAACGACGCTTTGGCGGACCTCAACCGTCAAGGCGCCCTCGAACTTTTGCATACCCGGTACTTCAACGGTCAACCGGTAGTTGCCCGGTATTACGCCCGGAAACAGAAAGAACCCCACTTCGTTCGTGGTGGTCCTCGTTGTTACGTTAGTGGCCGTGTTAACCAGCACTACCTGCGTGTTGGGAATTACGGCCCCTGAAGTGTCTCTCACCGTCCCGCTCACCTGCCCCATACTGGTCTGCGACCAGGCATACGGAGCTGTAAGCAGTCCGATGACGCACATCAAAATGAACAGTCGTGACCTCATCAACCCCTATCCTTTGGTGTAAGCATGCTAAGGTTACCCGTGGCGGATGCACCCTGATACGCGGCGAGACTATCGCGCAATTTTTTCTTAATCCGCCCCGGTAAGATTAAAGTTTAGTCGGAACAACGCCCGACTGTAAACTTACCAATCCTTATTTACTATTATTTTTAGTTTTCTGTTGTTACTTTTTCCCCTCAGCTATCACCACCTTTCTGCGGTCATATTTTAGTCAAATTCCCGGTACTCTGCAACTAGGGCGGGTTCGCTAGGGATTCCAATATTAAAAAAGCTTACTTTTGATTGTCGCCGCCGAAACCTGCCAGGCAAGCCCGGCTGGCGTGGACAGGATGAAGCGCTTTTCATTTTCCGCCATCATCGCGAAGCATCTGCGTCCATGAGCCGGGACGGTGGACACAGGCCAGCGTGATCCAGACAGCGGCCTTTAGCGGCGGCTCTTTGCAGCGTCCCTTCGAGCTTGGGCGGCCTGCTGGCCGGCGGCTACCGGGGCAAAGCGGCCATCGGGGAAAATCACATAGCGGCGGCCGCGCCAGCTTATGGTGTCGCCGAAGAAGCCGGCGATCCACAGCAGGAAGCTGGCAAGATCCTGCAGGGGCAGCAGCCACCACTTCCGGGCGGTGAGCGAATCGTGCAGCACCCAACCCGCGGTGGCCCATGCGGCAGCCGCCCGCGCCACCACGGCGCCAACAGCCAGCGGCCACCACTCCGGCGCCACCGCGGCCAGCAGCAGCGCCAGCGGCAGCGGATAGGTGAATACCTGCCCGAAATAGCCCGCCGGGCGCGACCGCCGGGTCGAGCGCGCCCAGCGAAGCCGGTGCTGGAGGTTGGGCCGGAAGCGCTGTGAGCCGATCCGGTGCTCGATGACGCAGGAAGACAGCGCGGTCCCGTAGCCGGCTTCGGCGGCGAGCTTGCCCATCATGAAGTCCTCGGCCAGGTAATCCTTCAGGGCGTCGAAGCCGCCGATCCGCTCAAGCACCTCGCGCCGCACGGCCATACCCGGCCCCACGCCGAACTTCATTCCCTCCAGCATGCGCGCCACCAGGATGCCGGCAATAAACTCGGTGTTCATGCCGATGGTTTCCAGCGTGGACCAGAAGGAGCGCCCCGGTATGCCGCGGTAGGGGCAGGTGGTCAGGCCGAGGCGTGGATCTTCGAACTCCGCGGCGAGGCCACGGAGCAGGTCCGGCCGGGCGCGGGTGTCGCTGTCAGTCATGACCAGCAGGTCGTAGCGGGCCGCGGCGAGCATGCTGTCGAGTGCGAACACCTTCGCGTTGGCATAGGGCGGTTCGCCGGTGACAATCAGGCGCGCGGGAACGCCGGGGTATTCCACGCGAAGCTTCTCGAAGACCGCCGCCGCGGGGTCGCTGGCGTTGCGCACGGCGCAGAGAATCTCAAAGTTGGGATAGTCCTGCGCGAAGTAGCTGCGCAGGTTCTCCTCCAGCCCCTCATCGAGACCGGAGAGGGGTTTCAAGATGGAGATCGGCGGGAAGGTGGAAGCGGGCTGCGTTCGCCGGCACGCCGCCAGATACTGCCGCGCGGCGACGATCACGAGCGCCGCGTATACGGACGATCCCGCCACGAGCAGTACGAGTACCGCCGCGACGAGGTCCATGGGTCACTCGGCCGTCGACTTCGCGGCGATCAACTGAGTGATCTCCTGGATGAAAACGTCGACCGCCTTGGCCCCCTGGTCGCCGTGTTTGCGGTTGCGGACGGAAACCGTGCCGGCTTCGGCTTCCCGGTCGCCGACGACTAGCATGTAGGGAACCTTCTGGAGCTGGGCCTCACGAATCTTGAAATTGACCTTCTCCTTACGGTCGTCCAGCGTGGCTCGAAGCCCGGCTTCCTGAAGGCGCCGCGTGACCTGCTGCGCGTAAGGCAGGTGACGGTCGGTGATGGGCAGCACGACGGCCTGCACCGGCGCGAGCCAGACGGGAAACGCTCCGGCATAGTGTTCGAGCAGGATGCCGAAGAAGCGCTCCACCGAGCCGTAGAGTGCGCGATGCACCATCAGCGGCTGGTGCGGCTTGCCGTCCTCCGCGATGTATTCCAGGTTGAACCGGCGCGGCAGCGTGAAATCGAACTGGACGGTGGAAAGCTGCCAGAGGCGGCCGATGGCGTCCACCAGCTTCACATCGATTTTCGGGCCGTAGAAAGCCGCTTCGTCCGGCACCACCTTGATCTGCATGTTCAGCCGTTCGCAAGCATGCTTCAAAGCGTTTTCGGCCAGGTTCCACTGCTCCGGCGTGCCGTCGTACTTGCCGCTGGCGCCGCCGTCCCAGGTGGAAAGCTCCGCCTGGTACTGCTCGAAGCCGAAGGTGTGCAGGACGTCGAGCGCGAACCCGAGACAGTTGACTACTTCGTCCTCGATCTGTTCGGGCGTGCAGAAGATGTGCGCATCGTCCTGGGTAAAGCCGCGGACGCGCATGAGGCCATGCATGACGCCGGAACGTTCATATCGGTAAACGGTGCCGAGCTCGCTGAGGCGCACCGGCAGGTCGCGGTAGCTCCTCAACCGGTCCTGGTAGATCAGGATGTGGAACGGGCAGTTCATCGGCTTGAGCTGGTATTCGGCGTCGTCCAGCTCCATGCGCTTGAACATGTTCTCGGCGTAGAAGCCGTAATGACCGGAGGTCTTCCAGAGGTCCGAGCGCGCGATGTGCGGCGTATAGACGAGCGAGTACCCGCGAGCGACGCACTGGTCGCGCATCCAGTCCTCCAGGATGCGGCGCACGGTGGCGCCCTTGGGATGGAAGAAGATCAGCCCAGGCCCGGCCAGCTCCTGGATGCTGAACAGGTCGAGTTCCTGGCCAAGCTTGCGGTGATCGCGCTTCTTGGCCTCTTCGAGCTGGCGGAGGTAGTCCTCGAGCTCCTTGCGGGTGAAGAACGCCGTGCCGTAGATGCGCTGGCCCTGGCGGTTGCGCTCGTCGCCTTTCCAGTACGCGCCCGCGATCGAAAGAAGCTTGAACGCCTTGATCTTCGAAGTGGAGGGCACGTGCGGCCCGCGGCAGAAGTCGATGAACTTCGGCCCGAGAGTGTACTCGGAAAAGACCTCGCCGGCTTTCTCCTCGATCAGCTCGCACTTGAGGTTCTCGCCCATTTCGGCGTACTTCTTGAGCCCTTCTTCCTTGGGCGTCAGCTTGCGCTCGTATGGCAGGTCCGCGCGCTGCAGCTCCCACATCCGGGCCTCGATCTTTTCCAGGTCCTCGGGAGTGAACGGTTCGTCGCGGTAAAAATCGTAAAAGAAGCCCGTTTCCGTGGCCGGGCCGATGCCCAGCCGGGTGCCTGGAAACAGATCGAGGACAGCCGCTGCCAGCAAGTGGGCGGTCGAGTGGCGATACACCTCGAGCGCCTCGGGGTTCCCCAGAGTGAGAATCTCCAGGGTGGCATCGCTCTCAATAGGCTGGCAGAGGTCGACAAGTTGGCCGTTCACCCGGGCGACAAGAGCATCGTCGGCGAGCCGGCGGCTGATCGATCTGGCAAGGTCGAGAGGCGTGGTGCCCGCCTGCACGCTCTGACGGCTCCCGTCGGGGAGAGTAATGGTGATCTCGCTCATAAACGCTTGAGTTAACAGCGTAACATGTCGGAAGCGCTGGACGCCCAAACAGCGTGGTTTGGGAAGGGCGCGGCGGCTTCTCAGCGTGAGGGCCGTCTCTACTGCTATGTTAAAGTATGAATCCTGGAGTTCGTTTGAATGATCCAACGCGTAGGGCAAACTAGCGGGTTTGATGAAGCGGCCTTAGTAGCCCAAGCCCAACGCGGAGATGTGGAGGCGTTCACTGAACTGGTGAACCGTTATGAAGGTGGCATTTTCAGGCTGGCAAGACATATCACCCAGAATCCGGAAGATGCCGAAGACGTTCTCCAGGAGACCTTTCTCAAGGCGTATGAACACCTGGAAGATTTCCAGGGCAATTCGAAATTCTACACCTGGCTGGTGCGCATTGCCGTTAACCAGTCCCTGATGAAGCTCCGGAAACGGAAGTCGGACGCCTCGGTATCGCTCGACGAGCCGTTCGATACCGGAGAAGAAAATCTGGCGCGCGAAATCGCGGTCTGGGATCCGAATCCCGAGCTGCTTTACTCACGGGAGGAGATCCGGGCGATTCTCGAGAAAGCAGTGGAAAGCCTGCCACCTGCGTTTCGCGCAGTCTTCGCGTTGCGTGATATCGAGGAACTCTCGACCGAGGAGACAGCCGCAGTATTGAATCTTTCCGTGCCAGCCGTCAAGAGCCGCCTCCTGCGAGCACGCTTGCGGTTGCGGGAAAAGCTGACCCGCTATTTCAAGCGAAAGGGGGAAGATTTGTTTGATTACCTGTAAGGATTTTCTCAGCGAGCTGAACGAGTTCCTCGACGACGAGTGCAGTGCGAAGGTCCGCCAGGAATTGGAGCAGCATCTGAGCGAGTGTCCCAACTGCTGGGTAATCTGCGACACCACCAAAAAGACGATCAATATTTACCGCGGCACGGAGCACTACGTGGTTCCGCCCGAGGTGCATGAGCGGCTGATCACGGCGCTGCGCAACAAGGCAAGCAAGCTTCGCCATAGCTGAGGCCGGAACGTCCCGGCCGCGCCTGCCACAAACACCCCTTCAACAAGCGATGACGCGGGCGGCTTGCGCACGCCCGCCGAAGCCTCTCCGGTTTCAGGCCTGCTCTGGCGTCGCTCCGTCGGAGCCGCGCAGCGGTCCCAGAGCGAAGAGGTACTCTTCAACCGGCTTGCCGCCGACAAGGTGTTCCTGGATGATGCGCTCGAGCACTTCCGGGGTGGCCGAGTGATACCAGGCGCCTTCGGGATAGACAACGGCGATCGGGCCCTGCTGGCAGATGCGGAGGCAACTCACCTTCGAGCGGTAGACGTTCACAAGGCCGAGTTCGACGATTCGCTTCTTCAGGTACTCCCAGGAAGCCATACCGGCCTCGTAGGAGGCGCACTTGGGGTTGGTGTGGGCGCAAATAAAAATATGGCGGCTGAGGCCATCGAGACCGCGCTTCCGCGCAATCTCTTGCAAACGCTCTCTGGCCGCGGGATCAATCATGAAAGTCCTCCGGATGGTTGATTACAATGTGGATGCGGATGAGTCCCGCCGAATTCGACAGGCTGGTGGAGAAGGCACTCAGGGCGATTCCGCCGCGCTTCCGCCGCCGGCTGAAAAACGTCGCATTCATCGTCGAACCCGAGCCTCCATCACCGAACCTGCTGGGGTTGTATCAGGGGCGTCCGCTGCCCTACCGCAGCGTGAGCGACGGCTTCACCCTGCCCGACCGGATCACGATCTACCAGGGGCCGCACGAGCGCCTCGCGCGCAACCGCCGCCACCTCGAACAATTGATTGTAGACACAGTATGGCACGAGGTGGCCCATTACTTCGGCATGGACGAGAGCAGGGTACGCCGGGCGGAACAGAGGCGGAGGATTTTGCGGGAGCGGGGCATCCCCGGACCGGATGAGCGGTTCTGATTCCGGGCTACTTGATGGCGCCTCACCTCGGACCGGAACTCGCTGGGTTAGAGCCGAAACTCGACGGGCCGGACTGGAACCCGGGCTGCGGAAAGCTGCCCGGCTGCCGCTGCGTGCCGGGCTGCTGCCCACCCAACTGCGGACCCATCATAAGCGGATTCATGAGCTCCTGGCGCGGATCGTACACGAATTCCCACTCGTTGTACTTGTTGCGCTCCTTGTAGACCTTGATGCCGTAAGCTTCAAGCTTGCTGGCAACCCCCGCGATTCCGCCGCCGATCACCTGACTGCCCATTGCGAAGCCCGGCTGAGCTCCGGGCTGCCTCAGCATCCGGTCTATCATGGCGGGGACTGGCGTAGTGCCAGAAGCCGGGCCGGGCGGCGTTGCCCCCGCTGGGGGAGCGGGAGGCGCCTGCGTGTAGCCCGTGGGATCCTGCTGGGTCTGGGTCGGATAAGGGCTGCCTGGCGAAACCAGTGAGGGCTGGATGGGCAAACCGGGGACGGCAGGACCGTAACCCGGCTGCATTCCCGGTTGTATGCCTGGCTGCTGTGTACCCTCCTGCTGCATGCCAGGCTGCATTCCCGGTTGCATTCCCGGATACTGCTGTCCCTGCTGGCCAGGCGTCAACGGAATAGGCTGCCCGGGTTGCACGCCGGGTTGCATCCCCGGCTGCATGACAGGATACGGCTGTCCGGGCTGGCCCGGGGTCAATGGTACCGGCTGTCCCGGCATGCCGGGTTGCATTCCCGGTTGCATGCCCGGATACTGCTGTCCCTCCTGGCCGGGCGTCAACGGAATAGGCTGCCCCTGCTGCATGCCGGGCTGCATCCCCGGTTGCATGACCGGATATGGCTGTCCAGGCTGACCCGGCTGCATGACTGGATACTGCTGGCCGGGCGCCAAGGGAACCGGCTGGCCCGGCTGGAACTGCACGGGCTGATCAGGCTGAACGCCGGGATACTGCGCGACGGGCTGCCCCGGTGCTTCGGGATTCCAACCCGGACTCGTGCTGCCGGCAAAGCCCGGCATGACAACCGTGCCTCCGGCACTCTCACTCGGTCTGAGCCGCGGCACCATGGAGGGGACAGCGGGGGCGTTCGGGTCGGATGCCTGCCCGCTCGATCCGATGGGGGTTCCGATGCTGGAGCCCATCTGCCCTTCCTGTTTCACCTGCGGCGGCTTCTGGACGAGCGAGTCGAGGAGCACGCCGCCGGGGCCGGCATGAATGAGCCGCCAGTCGTCGCTGTTCGTCATCGGGTCCTTATAGCGGCGGCGAAGAAAGCGGATGTTGTTCGTATTTTCAAGCTGGTCGATGCTGGCGGGATATCTGCCGGGGAACTTGCGCATGTACAACTGAATGGCGCGGACGTACTGCTCGCCGCGCTCGATGAGCAGTTCCTCTTTCTCGCGCTGAGCTTGAAAGGCAACGCGAGGCAGCTCCATGTAGAGCATGATCGAAACCATGGCCGCCATCGCGAACACGAACAGCAGGGCGAATCCCGACTCCTGTTTTCCTACCGCGCGGCGGCCTGGTTTCATCCGGTCTGCTCCATCTGCAGAGTCTGCTGGTGCTTCGACTGAGTGTCCTCGACGACGCAGGAGTTGATCCCGATCTTCACGATCCGGTAGCGCCGCTGTATGAGTTCACCTTCCTCGGCGACCACAATCTCGTCGCCCTGGAGGAAAAAGGCCCGCTGAACCCCTTTCGGCGAAGGGCTGGCGTAGCCGTAAAACTTGAGCGGGATCGGCGGGGGAGGCGGTTTGGGCGGCTCCACCGGCTTTGGGGCCTCATCCGGCTGCTTTTCGACGACCGGCTTCGGGATGATTTTCGGCTCGGGCGTCTTGGGCATGGGCGCGGGGCCGAACTGGAACAGGTTGCGCGCGCCGCCCTGGAGAGTCACGTTCTGAACCTTGGCGAGCAGGTCGAGCCGCAGCGTGGGATCCACGGTAGTCGGATCGACACGCCTGTCCCTGAGGCTGAGGCGCAAGCCGCCGGAATCGGGACGCAGGGCCGGGCGCGGACGCGTCTCCGCGGGCGGCTGGCTCAAAGCGCTGCCTGCGGGGGCGGGGTTTGGCGCTACTGAGGTTGGCGCCGCTGCGCGCGCCGGAGTCCGGGCGGCCTGCGGCGGTGCGTCTCCTCCCCAGTTCGAGAACAGAAAAAACGCCAGGACGAGCAGAAGCCCGGCGAGCAACGCCACTTTTTTCGGTTCAGCTCCTACCTTCATTGGATTTCCCTAGCTCCTGGCATCCGCCGCGGCGGCCGGGGCAAGAACCCGCGCGCCGGGCCTGGACTGGAAACCGCCGCCGGCGCTGCGGGCGCGGGCGGTGCGGCTTGCACTGCGGTCGGGGCGCCGGCCTGCGCCGCCGGTTGCGGCTCCTCAGCGGCAGCGCGGGCGGGAGGCTCAGGCTCTACTTCGGGCGCCTCGGCCGGCGGTTCGCCTCCCTCGCGGACGAACCCGCAGAGCTTGAGCGTGGCGCCCAGCGTCAGACCGGATTGCTGCGGCGCCGCCGCAAGGCTCTCGATGATGAGAAAACGCTCGGAGCGGTCCAGCAGATTCAGAAACTCCATCAGGTCGGCGTAGGTGCCCTCGAAAATGCCGGTGATGGTCACCTTGGTGAGCGATTCGCTGCCCTCCACAGGCTCGAAGGCGAACGCGGTTTCCTTCTGCCGCATACCGGCTTTCTGCGCGGTGCGGACGAGTTCCTGGACCAGCGCGGAGGCCATCGAGCGCTTCGAAAGCAGGTAGGTCTGTTCGAAGCGATCGCCGTCGCTGCGCGCCGTCTCCACTTTGTCGACGATGGCCCGCAGCCGCTCCAGCTCCCTCTCTCTCTGTTGAACCTGCTGGCGCAGCGAGGATGCCTGCTGTTCGAGTTCCTCCACCGAACTGGCCCACGGCTTCAAGACGAATACGGCCGCCACCAGATTCGCGGCCAGCAGCGCGCCAAGGCCGAGGCGGACCATCATTCGCGGGTCCTTTCTACTCGATCTGGCGAAGCGGATGAGGCGTTCAAGCATGGTCACAACTTCTGCGAATAATTTACGCTCACCCTGTATCGCAACAGGGGCTCGTTTTGCGACGGCGGCATGAAATTGTGGATCAGCGTCGCACCGAACTCCGGCGCGCGCTCGAGTTGCGCAAGCATCCGGATGACCGGTTCGCTCGATTCCGCTCCCACCACCATTTCCAGAGAGATCTGGTTTTCCGAGTTCACCTGCGGGCGAATGGAAATCAGCCGCACGTTGTGGGGCATGATCTTTTCGAGATCGTCAAACAGCCGCGTCCAACTGATGCCCTTGGCGTAGATGAGGTTGTTGAGAAACAGGCTGCGCTCCAGCACCGCGGCGTTCTCCGGCTTGCGCAGTACGGCCTCGAGCTTTGCCTGCTCGGCGGCCAGCGTGCGCAGGCGTGCTTCGAGTTCGTTGATGGCTTTCCGGGTCTCGGCGGCCTGGCCCGTCTCCATCACGGAGAGAGAAATCAAAAGGACCAGCAGGCCGGTGAGCAGCACGGCAATGCCCGCCGAAGCCGCCAGGACCGGCCGCGTGCGCTGGAAGGGTTCAGTGGCCAGATTGATCGGGATCTTCAACCTCACGCAACCTCCTCAATTCTTTCCAGGCAGCCCAGCAGGCCGGCGTCGTGAGGACGCGGGACGCCGAAGCGCGAGCGCAACGGTTCGATTGCCGGGCCGTCGCCATTGCCCAATTCCTGACTCAAAGGCCCGGCAAGAGAACCCGGAGCGCAAAGCAGCACTTTTTCGGGTTTGGCTTCGAGCTGGTCCTCAATATAGGCGAAAGTCGGGAAGAGGTGGGAGGCGATCTCGGCGGCGCTTCCGTCCGCCACCTCCAGGGTGCGAAGCAGCTTCAAAGTGCCGTCCCGCGTGACAGCGAGCGTCAGCGTGTGTCCGCTGACTTTCACCAGCACGGAGACGCCGGCGTCCTTCACCAATTCCAGCGCGCACAACGCAGAGGTGGTCACCAGTCCGGGATGGAAACCGGCCGCTCTGAACGGCGCCTCGTATCGCGCGAGAATTTCAAGCGGCGTCACGGCGACCACCACGTCCCGGCTCTTGCCGTGTGCTCCGTTGGGCTGCGGGTAATAGCTGACACAGGCCGAGTCGAGATCGAACGGCAGGCTTTTCTTTATCCGGAACTTTACGAGCGAGAGCTGCTGAGCGGGGTCCGAGGGGAATGCATCGAAATCGAGAACAGAGACGCGCACGCTGAAATCGGGCAGAATCAGCACGGCGCGCTGGGGCTTTTTTTCATTCTGGGGCGCGAGCTCCTTCACCTTCGCCAGCAGCACGTCCGGGCGAAGCACGTTATCGCGGACAGGCGAGACCGCAATCACGTCCGGCTCGAGCGGCTGAAACCCGATCTGCGGCGGGCGGCCGTTTCGAGCCGCAGCGATTCCGGCCGCGGACAGTTCGAAAACGTACCGCGGCGGCGGGTCCTGGATGAGTCTCGCGATGAAAGAAGGCAACCGCATATGTCTTCCGTCAACCCTCGATGAAGGTGACCTTGTTGATCTCCCTCAGGGTGGTAATTCCGGCCCGCGCTTTGTCCAGCGCGCACTCGCGCAGGAACGTCATTCCCTCCTCACGGGCCACCCGCTTGATTTCCGACGTGGGCCGCTTGTCGAGAATCATTTCGCGGATGCGTTCGCTCAGATCGAGCAGTTCGGTAATCGCGGTCCGCCCGCGGAAACCGGTGCCGCCGCATTCAAAGCAACCCTCGCCTTCATAGAGGGGAACGTCGCGCCACTTCTCCGGATCGAGGCCGCTTTCGATGAGGTACGCGTCGGTGTAGTGCGCTCGGCGCTTGCAATGCTCGCAGATCACGCGGACAAGCCGCTGCGCCAGAATGCAGTTGAGCGCCGAAACGAAGTTGTACGGCTCGACGCCCATGTTCAGGAAACGTCCCAGCACGTCGAACACATTGTTCGCGTGGACGGTGGTGAAAACCAGGTGGCCGGTGAGCGCGGCGTTGATGGCGATCTGGGCGGTTTCCTGGTCGCGGATTTCGCCGACCATGATTTTGTCGGGGTCGTGCCGCAAAATTGAGCGCAGCCCGCGCGCGAAGGTGAGGCCCTTCTTTTCGTTCACCGGAATCTGGGTGATGCCCTTCACCTGGTATTCGACCGGGTCTTCGATCGTGATGATCTTGTCTTCGTCGTTCTTGATCTCGCTCAGCGCGGCGTAAAGCGTGGTAGTCTTGCCCGATCCGGTGGGGCCGGTGACGAGCACCATCCCGTAAGGCTCCTTGATGTACCGCCGGAACTTGGCCAGGTCGCTTTCCGGAAACCCGACCACATCGAGGGTGAGCTTGGCGAACTTTTCGCTCATCGACTCCTTGTCGAGCACGCGGAGCACGGCGTCCTCGCCGTGTATGGTGGGCATGATCGACACGCGGAAGTCGATAAGCCGGTTCTTGTAGCGGACGCGAAAGCGGCCATCCTGGGGCACGCGGCGCTCGGCGATGTCGAGTTCCGACATGACCTTGATGCGCGAAAGGATGGTGGAGTGCCACTCCTTGGCGATGGGCGGCATGGCATAGTGCAGCACGCCATCGATGCGGTACTTGATGGCTACTTCGGTGTCGCGCGTTTCGATATGTATGTCCGATGCGCGGCGCTCAAGCGCGTTAAAGATGGTGGTATCGACCAGGCGGATGACGGGAGCGATGTCGCTCTCAGCCCCGGTCAGGCGGTCGATGGAAAGCGTTTCCTCGGCGTTCTCCTCATCGGCGACGACATCGAGCGTGAAGCTTTCGGTGACCTCCTCGAGCACGCGCTGCGACTGCTCGGTTTTCTTCAGCAGGTCGGAGATCTGCGACAGCGACGCCACCTTCACGCGCAGCTTCTTCTGCAGCAGGATGGTGAGTTCGTCGATGAGATTGAGGTTCCGCGGGTCGGCCAGCGCGATTTCGAGCGTCCCGTTCTCCGCGCGCAGCGGGACGAAGTTGTACCGGAACATCAGTTCCACGGGTATCGAGCGGAACAGGTCGTGGTCGATGTGCCCTTCCCGGAGATCGACATACTCGTAGCGGTAACGGCGCGCCAGTTCCTGAGCCTGCAAGGCCTCCTGAGCTGGATCCGCGATTTTCGAACGTTCCGTGGTGGCCAATGTCTACTCCTTATCCCAAAGTGTCCGCGAGCGAAAAGATCGGCAGATATAGGGCCACGAGTACGAACGCCACAAAGACGCCCATAAAAATCATGATTGCCGGCTCGATGAGCGAGAGGGCCGCCTGCATGCGCGTATTGACGTCGTCCTCATAAAACTCCGCCACGCTGGAAAGCATCGAGGGCAAGGCTCCGGTCGATTCACCCACCTCGATCATCTCGATGCAAAGAGTGGGAAACAGTTTGGTCGAGGACAGGGCCGTGGAAAGCGACTGCCCCTCCTTCACGAGCTTTTGAGCCTGTTCCAGCGCTATCTTCAGCAGGCTGGCGCCGATCGACTGCGCCGCCGTTTCCAGCGCCTGCACCAGCGGAATGCCGCCGGTCAGCAGCGTGCTCAGCACGCGCGAAAACTGCGCGACCTGGTACTTCAGCCAGATCTCGCCGAATATGGGCGTGGCCATCTTCATGCGGTCGACCTTCGTGCGGGCGGCTTCGCTCCGCGACCACAGACGAAAGATGACCAGGCCCGCGATAAGCGCCAGGAAGGCGGCCAAAACATAGTTCCGCGCCGTAGTGCCGACGGCAATCAGGATGAGGGTCATCTGCGGCAGCCGCGCCTCCATGCTGCTGTAAAGCTGGGCGAAATTGGGCACTACGTAGGTGATCAGAAATACGATCAACCCGAAAACCAGCACCAGCAGCACCGAGGGGTAGATCAGCGACACAAGAACCTTCTTCCGCACCGCCAGCGCCATTTTCTGATAGGCGATAAAGCGCTCCAGCACCTCGGACAAGCTGCCGCTCTTCTCCCCCGCCATGATCGAGGTGACGTAGGCGGGCGGAAAGACCCCCTGGTTGCGGAACGCCTCGGAAAGCTGCACCCCGTTTTTCACGTCGTCGCGGACGGCCTGGATATAGCGGCGGAGTTTGGCATCGGAAAGGCGGTCGGCGAGCAGATCCAGTCCCTTGAGAATCGGCAACCCGGCGCGGACGAGAGTCACAAACTGCTGGTTGAAAATCAGGAACTTTTCTAAATTGACCTTCTTGCGGGGGGCACGGATGGCCGGCGAGAGCGTGCCGATTCCGCCGCGCGGCCGCACGGAATAGATCAGGTAGCCTTGCTGTGCAAAGCGCTCGCGAACCTCCTCCTCGGAGGCGCCGGTAGCCACCTGCTGGTGCAATTCGCCCCGGCTATCGGCGTATTTCAGGACCCACTCCGCCATGGCCGCGCCCTACTGGTCCCTCTCCACGATTTCAGCGCCCTCGGGCGCGGTGAACTTGAACAGCGAGTCCTTGAGCGGCGGGTTCAGCTTTTCGTTCTCGAAACGGAACTGCATGATCGAGTTGTCCTGCCCAATGATCTCCAGCTCGCGAATCTCGTAATCCGGCCCCACGCGGAACTCCACCTGCGTGAAGGTGGCGTTTTCCGATTTCGGTTCGGCGATGATCGACAATGACTCGCCGTCCTGCCGCAACACAAACCTCTTGAAATCCCGCCGGAAATCCAGTTTTCCCAGCAAAAAGGCTAGCGGAGCGCGCAAATCGTCGCTTTCCTTTACTTTAGACTTTTCCACACGGTTGTTGGCGGGCGTATAGAGGTAGATGTACTTGCCGTCGCTGATGAAGAGCTTGCCCTTGGGCACGGAATATTCCCAGCGCATCCGGCCAGGTTTCCGCAGATAAAGCTCTCCCGATTCGGTCCTGGCCGCGCGCCTCGGAGCGTCGGTGACTTGCTGGAACGACACTTCGAGCGTCCGGGCCCGGTTATACCGGTTCTCGACGCCTTTAAGAATCTCAGAGATGTCGGGGGTTCCGGCCCACGCCGACACGGCGAGCAGGCAGACCCCAATCGCAAATCGGGTCACATAGGATTGACGTGCCCGTGGCCAGAATCGTGTAGCCAAAAAGCCCGGGCCGGGGCCATCCGGCAACTTATTGACCAGGCAGGCACTTAAATCTTCAAGGGCGCCCATATGCTGCATTATGCACGCATTAGGGCGGCGTAATGCGAGCGGTCAAGCCGGCGTCACGGTGATCCGCCGGGTGTCGTCGATCGCCTCCAGGCGGATCTCTATGCGGTTGGGGGGCCACAGATTCGGGAAGCGCTCGCCCCATTCCACGAGGATTACGGCGTCGCGGTCCAGAAGCTCGTCCAGGCCCAGGGAGCGAACCTCGCGCTCTTCATCGATGCGGTAGAGATCGACGTGATAGACGCGGTCGCCGTATTCGTGAATCAGCGTGAAGGTGGGGCTGGAGACTTCCTCGGGCGCGGCCGCGCCCAGGCCTTTCACGATGCCCTTGGCGAGGGTGGTCTTGCCCGCCCCCAGGTTGCCAATCAACAGGATGAGAGCGTGGCTGGGCAGGCCCCGGCCGATCTCTTCCCCCACCGCGATGGTTTCGTCCTCGGAGTAAGTCTCAAACACACGCATTGATCGCCGCAGGGTAGAAGCGTAGCAGGTCGGTTGCGATCAGGCTCTTTTCGCCCCATTCGGCGGCGCCGAGCTGGCCCGCCATTCCGTGCAGCCAGACCGCTCCGGCCACGGCCCGGTCGCGGTCATTGGGGAACTGCCCGAGGAAGGCCGCGATGGTGCCCGTCAAAATGTCGCCCGTGCCGCCGGAGGCCAGCGCGGGCGTGCCGGTGGGGTTGATCCAGACGCGGCCGTCGGCGAAGGCGATGACCGTGCGGTGGCCCTTGAGGACCAGCGTGACCTGGCGCTCCATAGCGAACGCCCTGGCCACGCCCAGGCGGTCGGCCTGCACCTGAGCGGTTTTCATCCCCGCTAGGCGGCCCATCTCGCCGGGGTGCGGCGTGAGGACCAGGACGCGACCCCTGCCGGAGAACGCGGTCCCGGCAAGAGCATTCAGGCCGTCGGCATCCACGACCATGGGCAAATCGCAGGTCTCCACGATGCGCCGGACCGCTTCGACGGTCTCATTCGCCGTTCCCAGCCCGGGGCCGATCGCCAGCACGGTTTTCCCGGCGGTGATCTTTTCAAACCTGCCGTCGTCAAAAAGGCGGCGCGAGATGGAGCCGGTTTCGGTCTCCGGCAGCGGCTCGGTCATCAGCTCGGGAGCATGGGACGCGATCACGGGGATCGCGGATCCGGCCGAGGCCACCGTAACCAGGCCGGCGCCAGCGCGCAGCGCCGCCATACCGCTCATAGCCGCCGCGCCTGTCTTTCCGCGCGAGCCGGCAACGATCAGCACGTGGCCGAAGTCGCCCTTGTGGGAGGACAAGGCGCGCGGGCGGAACAGCGGGGCCAGCATTGCCGGCTCCACGAGGGAAAGGTAAATCGAATCGTCATCCTCGTAGAGCGACGGGGGGCTGCCGATCGCAGCGACCCGCAGTTCCCCCACCCGCTCGCAGTTTGGCGGAAGCACCTGGCCGATTTTCGGAGCGGTGAAGGTCACGGTGTAATCGGCGCGGACGGTCTCGCCCTGCGTGTTCGCCGTGTCGCTTTCCACGCCCGAGGGGATATCGACCGCCACAATTTTGGCAAGCGGAAAGCCGGAGTTGATCTCGCGAACCCAATCCAGCATGGGTCCGGTGACGGGACCTCTCAGGCCCGTTCCGAGGAGCGCATCGATTACGAGCGTGGCGTCGCGCATGGCGGGCGTGATCTCGCGAGCCACGGGGCAGCCGCAGACTTCCAGCATGCGATAGTTGGCCAGCGCGTCGCCCTTGAGCTCGGCGGGGTCGCCCGCCAGGACCACATGCAGCGCCTTCGGGCGGAGCCGCGTCCATAGCTGCCGGGCGATCACCATGCCGTCGCCGCCGTTGTTGCCTTTTCCGCAGACAATCACCACGCGCTGCTCCGAGAGCGGCGCGAAGCGCTCCAACAGAAAGTCGACGACGCGGTTGCCCGCGTTTTCCATCAGCACGATGCCCGGTATTCCGAGTTCGATGGTGCGGCGGTCCACTTCGCGCATCTGCGCGGCGGTCAGTACTTTCAAGGCAGTGTCAAATCCTCCTGGCAAGCAGCAGCGTCATATCATCCTGCAACTCCGGCGAGCCGGTCCATTCGCGCACGGAATCCATGATGGCGCAAACGATCTCGCCGGGGTCGCGGCTGGCGTTCTTGATGATGAGATCGGTCAGCCGGTCCTCTCCGTACATCTCTCCAAATTCATTTTCGGGCTCGGTAATCCCGTCTGTGAAGCAGACGAGCAGGTCGCCGGGCTCCAGGCGCACGGCGCTCTCCCCGTACTCCGAGAAGGAAAACGCGCCCACCACCGTGCCGGTGACCTCGAGGCGCTGGGCAACCCCGTTGTGCACCAGAATCGGCGGGATGTGCCCGGCGTTCGTGTAGCGCAGCCATCCGGTCTCGTCATCGTACAGGGCGAAGTAGAACGTGGCGAACTTCTCGGGAGGCGTGTAGGTGAAGAGCTGCTGGTTGAGGCGGGAAACCAGCGCGGCGGTGGACAGCGGGGCCGCCGGTCCGCCATTGCCCGCGACGGCAGCCATTTCGCGCCCGGCCCGCAACTGCGTTCGCATGGTGGATTGCACCGTCGCCATCAGCAGGGCGGCGGAGATTCCCTTCCCCGCCACGTCGCCGATCGCCAGGGCGATCTGCCGGTTCCCGAGATTGAGATAGTCGTAGTAATCCCCCGAGACCAGCCGCGCCGGATTGCAGGCCGCGGTGATCCGGATAGATTGCGACTCCGGAGTGCACTTCGGGAAGAGCTGATTCTGAACCTCGCGGGCGATCTCGATCTCCGATTGCAGGCGCTCTTTCTCCTTGGCGACTTCGACGAGGCGCTCGAGGTTCTCGGTCATGCGGTTGAAGGAATCACCCAGTTCGGCAAGCTGATCGTTGCCGCGGACCTCGATTCGGTGAGAAAAGTCGCCCTCGCGCACGCGCTGCGTCCCTTCGTACAAGCCATGCACGGCGCTGGTGATCGAGCGCGTCAGCCGTATCCCGATGATAACCGAAATCAACTCGACCACCAGGAAGAGGACGGCGAAAAAAGAAAAGAGCCAGCCCGATGCCGATGCCGCCGTAAAGCCTTTCCGCCACTCCCCCCGCTCGCCGAAAATCGTGCGGAGCACGGCCGAATAGCGCGTGAGTACGCGCAAGGCGACGTTTTGAGTGCGGCCGGGCTCATCCCAGATGGAAACCGCGATCGGCACCATATGGGAGACCTCGAAATCAAACGCGCTCACGGGAGGCGGAACGGCGTTTAAATCCGGCGGGACAAGAATCCGGTTCGCTTCGAAATCGCGGACCGCGACCTGGCCGATCCCCGGCACAAGCGCGGTAAGACTTTCCTGGGTGACCGGGACAAGCACCGTAACCTTAACGTTCTCGTGAACCGCATGCACCCAGACATAGAGCGCGCCGTCTCTCAAAACGAGGCCCCTGGCGGTATCCCATTGCGCGGGTGGCGCCTGGATGGCGGCGTTCTCCGGGTAACGCCACTCGCGGCCGTCCTGAATCAATAGCTCAAAACCGGGGAAGCGCTCCCGGAAGTAGGGGGCGAACCAGCGGGCGCGCTCGTAGCGCTGGGCGGGCGGGGTCCAAGCCAGGCCGATCGCCGGCTCAAACAGTGTGTTGGAGCGTTTCTCGAGCTCCGTGGTCACCAGGTAGGCGGCGATCTGGCCGGTGAACATGCCCGCGCCGATCCAGACCAGTATCGCCATGAGCGTGATCGGCACGACGGCGATAAACAGGTAAGCGACAATCAGCCGGTAGCGCAGCCGCCAGATGAGTTTCTTGACGCCGATGGCGGCCCAGCGGATCGCCACCGCCACTCCCGCAACGAACGCCAGAAAGGCCAGCAGCAACTCGGCGCCGCCGCCCGGCATCGCGAACCTGGCAGCCACCGCCAGCGCCAGCAGCGCAAGGAAGGTTTTTTCGAGCCAGCCCAGCCTCCTCAGCGCCGTTTTGAGCCGCAGAGCCATACGCGTTTACAGTCAGCCCCAGAGTCGAGAACGGCCTGTGCCGGGCAGTTCCGCGACGAGCGGTATTTTAGCATTCGGGGAACTGCCTCATTCCGGACGGTCGGAGGTGCCGGTCCTTTCCTGTAATACCTTGCCGCTCGAATCCGGATCGGATTCGAACTCGAAAACATGGCCGCCGGCGCGGGCGATGAGACGTCCCGGGCCGAGGGGTTTGCCCTCGGTGTTGAAGAAAACCGCGCCGTCGGTGGATTCACCGGGCTTGAGTTTCGTGGCGACCAGCGCGATGGCGGACGCCGCCGCGGCTGCCCTTAGCCTGGGCGAGCCCAGCTCGGCGAGCGCGGATTGGCGGCGCTGCTCGTACCCGTTTGTCGAACGAAAACGGCTGACGCCATAAAGCCCCGCCTCATAGGTGGTAATCAGCTTGATTACGTCATTGCGGCTGGCGTTCGCGAGCAGTTGACCTACCACGGTGCGAGCAGGCGTGGCCTGCATAACGGTTCCATCGGCGCGGTGGAAGCTGAAATCCTCGGGCCGGACGGTCTGAACGGACTCTGAGCCGTTCATGATCCCGACCTGGATGATCGAGTAGTTGCGCAACTGGGCGGGCAGGTGGGCAAACATGACGGTAAAGCCATCCTGGCTGCGCGTCTGATATTTCAATCCGCCCGATTCGAAATGGATGACCTGCGCGCGCAAACCACAGACGGCAAACGCCGCCATGGCCGCCAAGGTAAAGGAGCGCAGGCTCATGCTTATCATTATGCTATATTGAGCTGAAAGGGGCTGCGTTTCCAATGCAAAACGCAGGAATTCGTCCAAGCAGGTATGGTCTGCGCGAACATGGCCTGCGGAACTTCAATATTGCCTACTGGAACCTGGGAACAGCACAACTCTTGGAGCGGTCCGTACAGCGCCACGAGGGACTGTTCGCCACCGGAGGGCCCTTCGTCGTACGGACGGGCCAGTTTACCGGGCGTTCTCCGAGAGACAAGTTTATTGTTCGGGACGACGTTACCGAGTCCACGGTGAACTGGGGTCCGGTAAACCAGCCGATGTCGGCAGAACACTTCGACCTGCTGTACAGAAAGATGCTGGCGTACCTCCAGGGCCACGATCTCTTCGTACACGATTGTTTTGCCGGCGCGGATCCCAGGTACACAATGCCCATACGGGTGATTACACAGCGCGCCTGGCATTGCCTGTTCGCGCGGCAACTGTTTATCCGCCCCAACCCGCTGAAGACCGAGGACCACGTCCCCGAATTCACCATCTTCTTCCTGCCGGGCTTTCACGCCGACCCCGCCGAGGACGGCACCAACTCGGAAACCGCCATCGTCATCAACTTCAAAAAGAAGGTGGTGCTGATCGCGGGCACCAGCTATGCCGGGGAGTTGAAAAAGTCCGTCTTCACGGTGCTCAATTACCTCCTGCCCGAGCGCGGCATTCTGCCCATGCACTGTTCGGCCAATATGGGGGCGGACGGCAAAGTAGCGTTGTTCTTCGGGCTTTCCGGCACGGGCAAAACCACGCTATCCGCCGACCCGTCCCGGCGGCTGATCGGCGACGACGAGCACGGCTGGAGCGACGACGGCGTGTTCAATTTCGAGGGCGGGTGCTACGCCAAGACGATCCGGCTCTCCCGCGAGAAGGAACCGCAGATCTGGAACGCCATACGGTTCGGAACCATTCTCGAAAACGTCGTAATCGACACCGAGACGCGGCTTCTGGACTACAACTCCGACGTGCACACCGAGAATACGCGCGCAGCGTTCCGGCTCGCCTTCATGAACAATGCGGTGCTCCCGAGTGTTGCCGGCCATCCCTCGCACGTTGTGTTTCTGACGGCCGATGCCTTCGGCGTGCTGCCGCCGATCGCGCGCATGGACCCGGACCAGGCCATGTACCACTTCTTGAGCGGCTACACGGCAAAAGTGGCGGGTACGGAGCGCGGGCTGGGCAAGGAACCCAAGGCAACGTTCAGCGCTGGGTTCGGCGAGCCGTTTCTGCCGCGCAGCCCGGATGTCTATGCGAAGATGCTCGGCGAACGGATTGCGCGCCACCGGGTATCGTGCTGGCTGGTGAACACGGGATGGAGCGGCGGTCCGTACGGAGTCGGGGAGCGCATTGAGCTCGAGTACACGCGCGCCATGGTGAGCGCGGCGGTAGAGGGGCACTTGGATAATGTGCCCACGAAGCCCGATCCGATTTTCCATGTGCACGTGCCCGAGAACGTTCCGGGCGTTCCGCCGGAGCTGCTGAATCCGCGCGGCATGTGGAAGGACAAGGCGGCCTACGACCGCTTCGCGCTCGAGTTGAGCGCACGTTTTCACGAGAACTTCAAACGCTTTTCGGGCGCTGCCGGCGGCGAGGTGCTTTCGGCCGCTCCGGGTTAGACGGAGTCCTCCTCCGCAACTCGCCGCGGCACGAGGGGCTGGGAAGCGTCCATCGCCTTCAGTTCCTCCTCGGTGACCATCGAGCCTTCCTCGTGATAGTCGGCTTCCACGTTCACCTGCCAGAGGTCGTAGCGCGCGCCCAGAATGTTGCGCGCGGCCAGCATGGCCGTCAGCATTGAGTGGTCCTGGTTGTTGTAGCGGTGCATGCCGTTCCGCCCGACGAGCTGAAGGTTCGGCACCACCCGGAGAAACTCGCGCACGGCGGCAAGGCCGCGGCGGTAAACGCCGTCGTAAATCGGGTAGGCCTTTTCAACCCGGAGGACAGCGCCGTCCACGACGTTTTTCGGATCGACGAGCCCGAGCGTCTCCAGTTCCTTCTTCGCCATCGCGATCAGATCTGCGTCCGGCGTCGTCCAAAGGCCGTCTCCCTCGAAGCAGAAATACTCCAGGCCCAGGCAGCTCATGCCGGGTTCGGGCACCATCTCCGGGCTCCAGTTGCTGTAGTTCTGGATGCGCCCGACAGCGACGTTCGGATCGTGCACGTAAATCCAGTTGTCCGGGAAGAGGTTCGTCCCGCGCACCATGAGGGCGACGGTGAGGAAGTCGCGGTAGTGAAAATCGCCAGCGGCGCGGCGCACGTTTTCGGGAGGTTCGGGGTCCAGGCATTGGATCAACTCGCGGATCGGCATGCTGCTGATGAAGTGATCGCCGGTGTACAGGCGCCCGCCCGCGCGGACAGCTTTCACGCGTCCCGGCTCCCAGTAGATGCGCTCGATGGGCGCGTGAAACACCACGCGGCTTCCGCGCGCTTCCACGATCTCTTTCGTCTTCGTCCACATCATTCCCGGCCCGCGGCGCGGGTATTCGAACTCGTGGATCAGAGTCTTGATGACTTCCTGCTTGCTCTGCCTGCGCTTCGGCCGCAGCGCGTTCCAGATCACCGACGTAAACGAAAGTCCCCGGATGCGCTGTGCCGCCCACTCGGCCTGAATCTCGCGGCAGGGAATCCCCCAGACTTTTTCGGTGTAGGTTTTGAAAAATGTTTTGAACAGCCGCTTACCGAAACGGTTTGAAACCCATGCCTCGAGGTTTTCCTCGGGCTTTTCCGGAAACAGCCTTGCCCGGATATAGCTCAAGCCGCACAAGAACGATTCGAAGATGCCCAGGCCCATCAGCGCATTCACGGGCTCGAGGGGGTAGTGGAAGAATTTGGACTTGTAGTAGATGCGCGATAGCCGGGGACGCTTGATGAAATCGGGTCCCAGCACCTCGTGCCACATACGGTCCACCAGCGACACCTTGGTGAAGAACCGGTGTCCGCCGATGTCGAACAGGTAGCCCTTGTAGTCGGCCGTGCGCGATAACCCGCCCACCACGGAATCCTTCTCCAGCACGACGCTGCGAACGGAGTTTTTCGAGAGTTCGTAGGCGGCAGTCAGTCCCGCCGGACCGGCCCCAATGATCACAACAGGATACTGCTCGCATTCGGGATTTTGTTCGTGCACGTGTGGCAGCATACCTCCCCAGATGGTACACCGGATCCGCCGGCCCCCTGATTTCCCGGCGGTGAATGCTTTGATTTTAGCATCCAGAGCAGGCCGCCCGTGAGCGGACTTGCCCTTCACCGCGCGGCGGCGCGAGCTTGATTGACTTCCCCTCCGGTGTTTGATGTAATCTTCTCCGCCATGAAATTCGGGGTGAACGCCTTTATCTGGACGGCGAATTTCCGGCGCGAGAATCTTTCGCTGCTGCCCATCATCAAGGAATGCGGTTTCGACGGAATCGAAATCCCGTTTTTCCAGCGCAGCGAATTCGACGCCGCGGACATCCGCAAGGGACTCGAAGAGAACGGTCTGGAGTGCACCGTTTGCTCGGTGATGCCGGAGGGCCTGACGATTTTCAGCGAGGATGCCTCCGTGCGACGGAAAGCTCTCGGGCATCTGGAAGACCTGGTCAAGGCGGCTGCCGAAGTCGGCTCGAAGCTGGTTGCCGGGCCGATGTACTCCCCGGTAGGTTTTCTGCCTGGCCGGCGCCGCACCGCCGATGAATGGGCGCGCGCGGTGGAAAGCTATCAGGCGCTGGCACCCACGCTGGCCAGCTACGGCGTCACCCTGGCCATCGAACCGCTGAACCGCTTCGAAACCTTTTTCCTGAACACAGCCGCGGACGCTGCCGCGCTCTGCGCCGAGGTCAATCATCCCAACATCGGCGTGCTGATCGATACTTTCCACGCCAACATCGAGGAGAAAAGCATTCCGGCCGCGTACCGGACGGCCGGCCGCTGGTTGAAGCACGTGCACACCTGCGAGAACGATCGCGGAACCCCGGGCACGGGGCACGTGGACTGGCCCGGCGTTTTTGACGCCTTGCGCGAAGTACAATACGACGGCTGGCTGACGATCGAGAGCTTTGGGTTCGCGCTCGGCGGCATCTCCGCCGCAGCCTCGATCTGGCGCGATATCGAGCCGTCCCCCGAGTCCATCGCCTTCGACGGCGTTCGCTTCCTCAAGCAGAGGCTTGCCATGGCGGCTGCAAAATAGAAGGTGTATGAAGGTACTGGCCTGCTTCTTACTCACCGCCGCGATGGCCGTCTGCGCGGAGCCTGGTTTCACGCCGCTGTTCGACGGCAAGACGCTTAAGGGCTGGACGCTGGTGGGTGGCCGCGGTCCTGGCTACATCGTGGAAGACGGCAAGATCGTCTGCCCGGCCGACGGCGGCGGCAACCTGTTCACCGAACGCGAATACGCCAACTTCATCTTCCGTTTTGAATTCAGAATGGAGCCGGGAGGCAACAACGGCATCGGCATCCGCGCGCCGCTCAAAGGCGACGCCGCATATCAGGGGATGGAAATCCAGATCCTCGACGACCAGCACCCCAAGTACAAGAGCTGGATCAAGCCCGAACAGCACCACGGCTCGGTTTACGGCCTCATCCCGGCGCGCACCGGTTTCCTGAAGCCGGCCGGCGAATGGAATGAGGAAGAGATTACGGCGGACGGCCGCCGGATCACCGTGAAGCTCAACGGTGTCATCATTCTCGACGCCAACCTGGACATCATCAAGGAACCCGAACTGCTGAAGCGCCATCCCGGAGTCTTGCGCACCTCCGGCCACATCGGCTTTCTCGGCCACGGCACCCGGGTGGAGTTCCGCAACATACGCATCAAGACGCTGCCCTGATCCGGGCGGATTGGCACGCCGCATGCTCAGACGCAAAGTAGGGTGGCCGTTTCTCGTGTGCGCGGAAAGACCCGGGCGCTGATTGTGGCTGTAATCGCGCTCGAGGTTTTCGGCAACTTCTTTCTGAGTCTGGGGATGCGCGACGTAGGCCGGCTGGTGGTTCTCTCGCCGCTGCCCTATCTGATGGCGCTGCTCAATCCGTGGGTGGCGTTTGGGTGCACGCTGCTGGCCGGCTGGATCGCCCTGCACCTGGTTCTGCTCAGCCGCGCCGACCTGAGCTACGTTCTGCCTGTCACCGCGATTTCCTATGTGTTTACGGCGCTCATGGGCGATGTTTTTCTGCGGGAGGCGGTATCGGCCTCGCGCTGGCTGGGAGTCGCCTTGATCACGGCGGGCGTGATGGCGGTGTCGCGGACCCGGCCGCGGACCACTCCGAGGATCCGCCGCGGCGGGCTGATCCATCCCGCATCGGGAGCCGATTGATCCATGAAATGGGTGCTCGTCGGGATGATCGTCGTCTCCAACACGGTCGGAGACATCCTCTGCACCTATGGGATGAAGCGCCGGGGCGAGGTCGACGACTTCCGGCCGACGGCCCTTGGCAGGTTGTTTGCCGAGATCAGCCGCGACCGCTACATCATCGGGGGATTCGTTGCGCTGGCGGCCGGCTTCTTCGCGCTTATGGCGCTGCTCTCGATAGCCGAACTCAGCTTCGCCATCCCGGCGACGGCGGCCAGCTACGTGGTGGAAACCATGCTTGCGAAAGCGATCCTGAAGGAGCGGGTGAACTGGGTCCGGTGGGCGGGCGTTTCGCTGGTGGCCTGCGGGGTTGCGCTCATCGCGTTCTGATTCCGCGGAAAAGTAAAAGTTCCGGCGGCTCTGCCGATATGTCGTCATGGACCAATCGTGGAGACGCTGAACCCATCCAAGACTTTTGACGTTACAGCCTTGCTCGACCGGCTCGGGGGCGACTGGGAGTTCCTGAAAGAAATCGCGGGCGTGTTCCTCGATGACTGCCCCAAACTGCTGGCCGATATCCATGAAGCCGTGCTCAACCGCGATTCCGAGCGGCTGGCGCACGCGGCTCACACGTTGAAAGGGGCGGTGTCGAATTTCGGCGCCGAATCCGCGCGGCGGGCGGCGCTTCAGCTGGAACAATTGGGAAGAGCAAAGAACCTGGTTCCCGCGACCGAGGCCTATGCGGCTCTGGAGCGCGAACTCGGCAGATTCACCGAAGAGCTCGCCAAGCTTTCCCGGGAGCTTTCGTCCCGTTAATCTTGCGGTTGTCCAGACCCTTCGCGGTTTTCCGCGCCCCTCGCTGAAATTTCCGTGTAAAAAATTCCGCTGGGCGTACACAACTTCTGCGGAGCGGGTCTGCTATAGTAAGAAGTTCCTCAACGTATGACGGCCTCACCGTTGGAAATCGTGTGCGCCCACAGTCCGGATTCAGACGATGCGTATATGTTCTATGCGCTCGCGACGAAGAAAATCCGGTCGCGCCTGGTCTCGTTCCGGCATGTCCTCGAAGAAATCGAGGTGCTCAATCGCAAGGCGCATGAAGGCTGTTACGCCCTGACCGCGATCTCGTACCACGCCTACCCGTATGTAGCGGACAAATATGTCCTGATGGCGAGCGGTTCGAGCGTCGGGGACGGTTACGGCCCGATGCTGGTATCGTCGCGGCCGCTGGCTCCGGAAGAGATCAAGGGGAAGAGGATCGCCGTTCCCGGCAAGCTCACCACGGCTTACCTGGCGCTGCAGATCTGCGAGCCCGATTTTGAAGCGCTGGTCGTTCCCTTCGACAAGGTCATCGATGCCGTGGCCGACCAAACGGCCGACCTGGGCCTGGTGATCCATGAGGGGCAATTGACTTATGTCAAAGGGGGCTTCCACAAGGTGCTCGATCTCGGGGCGTGGTGGAAGGCCCAGTTTGACCTGCCTCTGCCGCTCGGCGCCAACGCGCTGCTGCGGTCGCTTTCGCCCGAAGTGAGGACCGAGTGCTGCCGCCTGATGCGGGAGAGCATTCAGTACGCGCTCGACAATCACGAGGAAGCGCTGAATTACGCCATGCAGTTTGCCCGCGACATGGATACGCGGCTGGCGGAAAGATTCATTGGCATGTACGTCAACCACTACACGGTGGACGGCGGCGAACTCATCCCCCGGGCGGTGCAGAAACTCTTCGATTTGGGATTCGAGCGCGGCCTGATTCCGTTCCGCGCTACCGCCGAATTCATTCGCTAGCGCCCGCTTCACGCATTCAGCCGCGTCCCGATACCGGTGACGGGCCCGCAGCATGTCCAAGGCCATAGCCTGCCATAATTGAGCTATGGTTGATTGTGCAATTTGGCCGCGCCCTTCGGCCGGTTGGCTAAGGTTCGCGCAGGCCGCGCTAGCAGCTTGCGCGCTCGCTTCTTCGTGCCTGAGCCTTTACGGGCAGGCTCCGCAAGAATCCGACCCTAAAGAGCGTGTCAAAATCGCGCGTGAACTGGGAAAACAAGGTTCCGAGGCGATTGCCCGGCTCCAACCGATGCTCTCCGACCCCGTCGCCGAGGTCCGGATTGAAGCGGTCAAGTCGATCGTCAAGATCGGTACGCAGGCCAGCCTCGACCCCTTGATCCAGGCCACCCGCGATAACGATCCTGAAGTACAAATCCGGGCCACCGACGGCCTGGTGAACTTCTACTATCCCGGCTATGTGGAACAGGGGCTGAGCGCGTCGCTCCGGCGCGTGAGCAACTTTTTCAAACAGACATTCACCCAAGGCCCCGATGTCGTCATTCCGCCTTACGTGAAAGTGCGGCCGGAAGTGATCGAAGCGCTCGGCAAACTTGCGCGCGGAGGAGTGAACATGACGGTGCGGGCCAATGCCGCGCACGCCATCGGAATCCTTCGCGGGCAGGCTGCTCTCCCCGATCTCTACGAGGCCCTGCGCTCAAAAGACGATGTGGTGATGTACGAAAGCCTGTACGCCATCCAGAAGATCCGCGACCCGAGCGCCGCTCCCCACATCGCCTATCTCCTCCGCGACCTGGATGAAAAAGTGCAGATTGCGGCTATCGAAACAACGGGACTGCTGCGCAACCAGGAGGCGCTGCCGGAGCTGCGGCGGGTGCTGGCCGACCCGCGGAGCAAGAAGGTGGCCCGCGCCGCGCTGACGGCCATTGCGATGATCCCGAACCAGGAAAACCACTCGCTCTTCCTCAAGTACCTGGAAGATAGGGACGAGCATATGCGCGCCGCCGCCGCCGAGGGCCTTGCCCGCCTGAAAAACGCCGAAGACATGGCAACGCTCGACAAGGCATTCAACGGGGAACAGAAAATGCCGGCGCGGCTTGCCGCCGCCTTTGCGCTGGTGATGCTCGGGAGAAACGAAATTACGGAATTCAGCCCGCTGCAGTACCTGATCAACAGCCTGAACAGCACCGCGTGGCGCGGGGTCGGCCGGGCTTATCTGATCGAGGCGGCCCGCGAGGTCAAGGTGCGCCGTACCCTGGAGGAGGCCACGCAGCGCGCAACCCGGGATGAGAAGATTGAACTCGCGCTGATTCTTTCGCGCAGCGGCGACAAGGATACGCTGCCGTGGCTGGAAAAACTCAGCCGTGACCCGGACACCAGGGTCGCTCAGGCGGCGCTGGATGCCTCGCGCACGCTGAAATCACAACTCTGAGGAAGGCGCCGCACACGACAACGGCGCTGCACGCCTTCGGGCGCCAGCGCCGTCTGCAAAAACCTTTGGGGAATACGCCTACTTGGCCTTGCGCTGCTTCTGCTGGCCGACACGAACCTTGAAGTGCTGCTGCTTGGCTTCCTGGAAAGCCTTGTGATCGTGCCGCGCGACGGCGTCAGCCAGGTAAGCGTTCACGTCCGCTTCCTTCGGCACCACGGCCATCAGCGTGAAATTCTCGTTGCAGACCGGGCAAAAGGGCCGGAATCGCTTTACATTCGGAATCGCCATACTTTCATCATGCTAGCACGGGGGCGATCTGGCCGGCAGCCGGGGACGGCAGCCTCAATTACGCCTCCCCGAATCCCTCCGTAAGCGGCGCGTCTTTCGGGGAGACCGGCACAGCGCTGGAAGCATCCACGTGACTGCTAAGATCAGAGTCTGACCAAAACGGTGCTTCGCCAATAAGGAACTGAGATGAACGCCGCCAGACACTCTCTCGTTCGCAAAAGACAGATCACCGGCGCGGTCCGGCTGGCCCTGATCCTGTTGCTGGCCGGCTTTGTGCCTGCCACCGGCGGCCCCATCCCCGTTATTCTCGATACCGACATCGGCGACGATATCGATGACGCGCTGGCGCTGGCTTTTGCGCTCCGGTCGCCGGAACTGGACGTTCGGGCGGTGATCACGGTCTTTCAGAACCGCGAAGGCCGCGCCGACCTGGCCTGGAGAATATTGAAGCGCTACGGCCGTACCGGCATTCTCATCGGCATGGGCGCCGAAAAGCCCCTGCTTGCGCCCCCGCGCACCGGGCCTGTGCTCCAGACCCAGTTTCCAACTCCGGATGAGCGCATGCCCGACTCCCAGCGCCGCAACGGGATCCAATTGCTGATCGACACCTGCCTGAAGTCGCCCGGCAAGGTCACTGTGGTGGCCTACGGGCCGCTCACCAACATCGCTCTTGCGCTGCGGGCCGAGCCGCGCATCAAAGACAAGATCGAACACCTGGTCGTGATGAATGGCCGCTTCTTCAGTCCGGGGACCGAGTACAACACGACGTGCGACCCGGAGGCCGCCGCCATCGTATTCGATTCCGGTATTCCGATCACCGCGGTGGGCCTCGATGTCACCATGCAGTGCGAGCTCGAACCTGCGGACATGGCCCGGATGGAGCGCGCCGAAGGGCCGGCGAAGTTCATCCGCGACCTGGTGGATTTCTGGTACCGGGGGCATCCCGAGCCCAAGCACCGCCCCATCCTCCACGATCCCCTCGCCGTCGCAGTTGTGTTCCAGCCCGGCCTGATTCGCACCGAAACCGGCCGTGTGGTTGTGGAAACGCGCGGGCAGCCCGGCAGGACTTATGGCATGACGCTCTTTCGCCCGGACCCCAAGGGAACCACGCGTGTCGCCGCGGCGGTCGAAGCGCGGCGCTTCATGGACCTGTTCATGGATCGCGTTTTCTAAAACAGACTGGCAATCCCGGCCTTGCCCAGCACGTAGACAACCCACGGAATGATCACGACGACCAGGCCCTTGGTCAGGCTCATTCCCACCGATACCTTGGAGATTCCCAGGCCGAGCAGAAAGATCAGCCAGAAGCTGAGCAGGTCCAGCGACGAGGCGATGCTGTAGAGCGCTTTGGAGACGGAAGCCCTGTCCATGAACAGCGTGGGATTGAGTTTGATCAGGTTTGTCATCTCCGCGCCGCTGGGATCGCCCATCATCAAGATGACGATGAGTCCGCCGGCGCCCGCCACCAGCCCGTAGGCGAACAAGGAATACGCGGTCACCGCCACAACCTTCTTGTAGGTTGTCCCGGCGCTGACGACATGGGCGAGCCCGAAAAACACTCCGGCGACGATAAGCGCCACTAGGGCCGAGGAAATGGGCGCCACGATGCAAGCGCGGACCCTCGCCGCGGGGGAATTCGCTTCCCTCGCCATTTGATCGATTCGCTCCTGCCCCAGTTGTTCCGCAATGCGCGGGCTGGATTCCAGCTGGGCCCGGAGAACAGCGCCCTGATCGACGAGGCTGGTGTTCGCGATGGTCATGACCAGCGTCAGCAGAATATAGGCGATGAAAGGCAGGCGCCAGGAAGCCGTCTTGCCCACGGCGGCGAACAGTTCTTCCGGAGCGTAGAACACCTGCAAGAGTTTCATTGCTCACCCTCCCGGGGGACCAGTATATGCTAGTAACCCATCCCGCGCAGGGTAATTCCCACCAGCGCAAGGGTCAGTCCGATCAAGACCGCCACCGATGTCCAGGCGACGAAATTGTAGAAGCGCGAGTTGGTCCACTTGCCCATCAGCTCCGGTTTATTGACCAGCAAAACCATGAAGATGAGCACGACAGGCAGCAGCACTCCGTTGAGCACCTGGGACCAGAGAATCATTCGGATGAGCGGGAAATCCGGAAGGAGCACCAGGCCCGCGCCGATGACAATCAGCAGCGTGTAGAGCCAGTAGAAGATCGGCGCTTCGCGGAAGCGCTTGTTCACGCCGGCTTCAAAACCCAGGCCCTCGCAGACCGAGTAGGCGGTGGAGAGCGGCAGAATCGAAGCGGCAAACAGCGATGCGTTGAACAGTCCAGCGCCGAACAGTATGTAGGCGTATTCTCCGAAAGGCCGCAGGGCAAGAGCGGCGTCGGCGGCGTCCTCAATTTCCCGCGGGCCGTGCGCCCAGATTCCCTGCGCGCAGGCGACGATGATGAAGAACGCGATGACCGCCATCGCGATGCAGCCGACCACCACCTCAACCCGTGATTCCTTGTACTCTTTCTCCGATACCCCTTTCTCGACTACGGCCGCCTGGAGGTAGAACATCATCCAGGGCGCGATCGATGTGCCCACCATTCCAATCAGCATGGCGAGATAGCCGGGGTGCAGCATCAACTGCGGGTGGATGCTGTTGATCAGGGCTTCCTTCCAGTCGGGTTCAATCATCAGCGCCGAGGCGATATAGGACACATAAACCACGCACGCGCCGAGAAAGATTTTTTCCACGCTGCGGTAAGTCCCTCTCACTACGAGAAGCCAGACGGCCGCCGCGCCGAGCGGCACCGAAATATAGCGGCTGACTCCGAACAGACTCAGCGAACTCGCAACGCCGGCGAAATTCGCCATCACGTTGGAGAGGTTCGTCAGCACCAGGAGCACCATCAGCAGGAAGGTTTTTCTGAGGCCGAATTCTTCCCGGATGAGGTCGGAGAGACCTTTGCCCGTGACGGCGCCCATGCGGGCGTTCATCTCCTGCGTCACAACCAGAAGGACGGTGATCGGCAGCAGCGTCCACAGGGGCAGGTAGCCGAACATCGCGCCGGCCTGCGAGTAGGTGAAGATTCCGCCGGCGTCGTTGTCGACCATTGCGGTGACAAAGCCCGGCCCGATCACCGCGAAAAACACCCCGATGTGGTATCGGAAACGCTTCAGGATCCTCATCGCCGCTCACTTCTGCCGCAAAACCGAGATGATGTCGTCCGCGGTGATGATTCCCACCAGGTTGTCCTCCTCATCCACCACAGGCAAGGTCAGGATGTTGTATTTGTCGAAGATTTCCGTGACGCGGTCCCGCTTTTCGCGGACGGTCACTTTGATGAGAGTGCCCGCTGCAAGCTCGGCGACCGGGGTCTCGCTGCCGGCCACGAAAAGCCGGCCTATCGGAACCGCTCCCGCCAGTTTACCTTCCTCGTCCACCAAAAACAGGGTGTTCAGATTCTCCAGCAGATCCTCGGCGCCGCGGATCGCTTCCATGGCGTCGGCGACGGTGGCCCGCTGGTGCAGCGCGACGTACTCCGTGTTCATCATGCCGCCGGCGGTGTCCTCGTCGTACTCGAGCAACTCGCGGACCTCGGTCTTCGGCTCCACGTCCATCTCCCCCAGAATTCCCTCCGAGGTCTCCTCTTCCAGTTCGGCCAGCACGTCCGCCGCCTGATCCGGCGCCATCTCCTCTATGATTTCGGCAGCCTTCCCGGTCGCCAGGGATTCCAGAATGCTGGCTTGCATCCTCGGCTCCACCTCCGAGAGCGTCTCGGCTGCGACTTCGCTGTCGATGGCTTCGAAGATGGCTTCCCGCTCCTCGGGGGTGAGTACCTCGACAATGTCGGCGAGGTCGGCCGGGTGCAGGGCTTCCAGCTTCTGGTGAGAGATGTTGAGGCGCAGCCGCCTTTGCGGGTCGGGCTCGATGATGTCGCAAAACTCCCAGCGTATCGAGTTGGGCGCGATCGGCCGCTGGATCGCGCGGATCCATCGCCTGGGAACCCAGCCCTGAAGAAGGCGCCTGAGGAAGCTCCTCAGCCCGACATCGACTTCGAGCACCCGCAAAATCTCGTTCTCGGGCTCTCTGCGGATCTCGAAGGTGACATCGTTGACGCGGACCACCTTCCTCCCGTTCACGTCAATGATCTGCTGATCGAGCAGGTCCCGCGCAATGCGGAGCATGTACTCGTCCTCGTGATACGGGGTGAGGATCTCCTCTCGAAGGTGAACGCCGTCGAGGCTGATCGAACGGATCTGATCCCAGCGCACCGTGAGCCATGTCCACCCGCCGCCGACCAGGTAACGGTCGACCCGGACCGGGTCAATCAGCGGAACCAGGGCAGCGTCTTCGATCCGGCCAATCCGGCGGCCCTTGAGATCGTAGACCTTGAGACCGACGATTTCCGTGAAGTACAGGAAGTCCGCCATCGAAAACGTCCTGGCCCATTGGGCATCCAGAGCGCGCCACGGAGCGTTTTAGACGGCAATTTGGGTGCGCTCTACATGGGATTGAGACCCGCTAGGGTTCATTTCCACTATGGCGCATCGCACGCGCGCGCCGCAACAAAAATGATACCGGAGCAAGTGGAGGACCCGGGCTGGCCGGGTGCTTTCCGCTCCCGGAGCACGGGCGGCAGGCGAGCCGGCTAATCCGTGGCGTAGCAACCCGAGCGGGTTGAACCACCGCGCCTGGATATCTCCTCCGGGCTGCCTAGCTGAGCTGCACCTTGACTGAGCGGAATCCACCCTTTCCCGCATAAGGGGGGCGCTTGAAAGACAGGACGTACTGGTTCCGCAGCCGGTCGAGCAGCGTGCTCAGCGTTGTCCGGCAAGCGCTCGCCGACACCTGCTCTCCCCCCGTGCGGTTGACAACCCACGCCATGCCCAGGGACGGAGCTGCGGGCGGCGTCCGGCTGCGAATTTCGGGCCGCGGCAAAGGCCACGGTAGCCCAATTACGTAGACGCTGCCCC
This sequence comes from Acidobacteriota bacterium, assembly GCA_029776225.1. GTDB lineage: Bacteria > Acidobacteriota > Terriglobia > Bryobacterales > Bryobacteraceae > Fen-330. Next base: position 199,649 of record JAKOTR010000022.1, read on the forward strand.
CGACGTTGTCGAGAATCGCGTGATAGACGCCCGCATTGGCTTTGAGAACCTCCTGGGCGGCTTCGTCCGGCGTCAACTGCGAGCCTCTCTCCCGATCATTGGGAGAGACGACGATTGCCCGCCCGGTGCAGGCGTCCAGGAGCTGGAGCCTTTCTGCAGCCTTGGCCAGGGCGTCGAATACCGGCTGCCATGCACTGTGGACCATTGGCCGCGCCTTGTCTCCCGTGAGAAGGTCCAGAATAGGTTTGGGATTGCTGATGAAGTCGCAGAGCCACTGGATGTCGCCGTAGTCGAGCCTCAGCAGCGCCACACGGTCATTCTCGCCCAGGCCGGAGAGGGCCTTGTTCAGATCGTTCCAGAAGGCGCGCTCGCGCACAACCAACAGCGAGCCTCTGTCGGCAACGAGTATGATTTGCAAAGCCCCAAGAGGCTCGCAGGCGGCGATCTCTACCGCTCTACCGTTGTCATAGAGTTATAAATCGGCACGCGAAACCCCCGAATCGGCTCGCCGCCGGGCCCGTTCGTCACAGCCGCTTCCAAAAAGATCATTTCCGCGCCGCACCGGCCGGCGATGGTTTCATCCGGCTGCTGCCCGAACGCACTCACCCAGGCCAAAAGGATGCATAATGTTGGAACGCGCATATCACGCCCGCCTCGCACAGCAACGGACGCGTGCTCGCGTTCGGCGGTTGCACACCCGCGCGGGCTTGCGCTGTGTAATCAGGATTTGTGCCAAAATGTAGGTTCGTCCCACCATGAGTCATCCCGAATTCATCCCAACTGATACCGAGCGCGAACCGCGCATGCTTGCCGAGCCCGGCCCAGAGGCGCCGGCCGGTGAGACCGATGACGTCCAGGCGTCTTCCGCCTCTAATGGAGAGTCGTTTGGAGCCATTCTCTCCGAGTTCGAGGAGTCGCACCGGCGTGCCGCCGAAGGTCAGGGAGAGAGCCGCCAGGGAACGGTGGTCGCCATCTCCTCGGAGTTCGTCTTCGTCGATATCGGATTCAAAACCGAAGGCGTGATCCCGGTAGAGGAGTTCCGCGACGCGTCCGGCAACCTGGACGTCAAGCAAGGCGATCAGCTCGTAGTCTCCATAAAGGGGCGGAACGCCGACGGCTATTACCTGCTGTCTAAGATCAAGGTCGAGCGGCCGAAAGACTGGTCCTCCCTGGAAACTGCGTTCGCCGAAAAGCGGACCATTGCCGGGGTGGTCACGGGCGTCGTCAAGGGCGGGCTGTCGGTGGATGTCGGCGTGCGCGCGTTTCTGCCCGCATCGCGGAGCGGCGTGCGCGAGGCGGCCGCCCTCGAACAGTTGGTCGGCCAGGAAATCACCTGCAAGATCATCAAGCTCGACGTGACGAACGAGGACGTCGTAGTGGACCGCCGCGCGGTGCTCGAAGAGGAAGAGGCCAGGGCCCGCCAGGAGGCGTTCGACGCGCTTCAGGAAGGCGCCGTGGTCCGCGGCACGGTGCGGACGCTGACCGATTTCGGCGCGTTCATAGACTTGGGCGGCGTGGACGGCCTGTTGCACGTCAGCGACATGTCGTGGGGACGCGTCGGCAAGCCTGCCGACGTGCTGGCGGTGGGCGATTCCATCGAAGTCAAGGTCCTCAAGATCGACCGGCAGAGCCGGCGTATTTCGCTGGGAACGAAGCAGCTCCAGCCCGACCCGTGGTCTCTGGCCGCCGAGAAGTACCCGGTGGGCCAGCGCGTGCACGGCAAGGTGACCCGGGTGGCGGACTTCGGCGCGTTCGTTGAACTCGAGCCCGGCGTGGAGGGCCTCATCCGGCTGATCGACCTCACGTGGTCGAAAAAGGCGGTGAAGCCGAAGGACGTCGTCAAGCCCGGCGAACTGGTCGAGGTAGTGGTTCTGAACGTGAATGCCGCGGAGCGCCGCATCGGGCTCGGGCTGAAGCAGGCCCTTGGCGATCCCTGGGACGAAGCCGCGCAGAAATTCCCGGCCGGCGCCATCGTGGAGGGCAAGATCGTCAACATGGCCAAATTCGGCGCATTCGTCGAGCTGGCTGAGGGCGTCGAGGGCATGATCCACGTCGGCGACATCACCGCCGAGAAGCGGATCGATCATCCGCAGGACGTGCTCAAGATCGGGCAGACCGTGCGCGCCGTGGTGCTGGAATTCGATCGCGAAAAGCGCCGGATCCGCCTCGGAATGAAGCAGCTTCAGCCGACTACCGCCGACGAATATATCGCCGAGCACAAGGCCGGGGACATCGTGACGGGGCGTGTTGTCGCCGTCGGGAAGAAGCACGCCGAAGTGGAGCTGGGTGAAGGGCTGAAGGCCCTCTGCACGCTCCCCAAGGAGACGGGCGAGCCCCGGGAGCAGGCGGCTCCGGCGAGCGTGGACGTGTCCTCGCTTTCCGCGATGCTGGCGGCCAAGTGGAAGCACGGCAAGACATTAAACGCCTCGCCGTCCGTGGAGCCGGTGCGGCAGGGACAGGTCCGGAGCTTCCGCATCACCGGGCTCGACCCCGCCCAAAAGCGCATCGAACTCGAACTCGCCTGACCGGCTGCCGCTCCGGCGGCGCACTGTCGGGAATTGCATCATAGCGTTGCAAACAGCCGCACACGGGAAGTCCCCGGTGTGCGCCTGCGCGTTGTTCCGCCTTAAGAAACGGATTGGCCCGCGAGTTGCTTCGCCCGTGCTCCGAATGAGCACAACGTCTTGCGCAGCAACGCTTTCCGATGAGCGCCTCATCGAGAGAGTGCGGGCGGGAGAGAAGGCCGTCTACGGCGTCCTGATGAACCGCCATAGCCGGCGCCTGCACTCGGTGGCGAACCGGATCCTGCAGTGTCAGGCCGAAGCCGAGGATGCCGTGCAGGAGGCCCATCTGCAGGTACTCGCGCGCCTCGACCAGTTTGCGGGCCGCTCCAGCTTTCTCACCTGGCTCACCAGGATCGTCATCAACGAAGCCTTGATGCGGCTGCGCGCCCGCCGGCCTTCGGTAGCGCTCGATCACCCTTCGCCGGACGGCGGCGCGAGTATGGTTCTGATTTCACATTCCCTGGACCCCGAACAAGAGGCGTTACGGAAAGAGTTGGGCAGAGTGCTCCGGTCCGCTCTGAAAGCCCTCCCGGAGAAGTACCGCGTTGTATTCTGCATGCGGGAAATCGATGGAATCGACCTGCAAACCATCGCCGCGAAGCTGAATCTCAGCCACGAGTGCGTAAAGACACGGTTGTACCGAGCCAGGTTCCTGCTTCGCAGGCGGCTCCGCCGGCGCTTGAAACCAGCCCGGCTGCCCGCCGGCGCGCTGCGAATCCATCCGGCGGTTTGACCGCGTTTTTCCTTTAAGGCCCAGGCGTTTACCCCCGCACACGAAACCCTTTACTGGCCCGCCGCATATATGGAGGTAGAAGCGGGGGGCTGCTAATGGGACGCAAAACCAAACAAAGCTTGGCGGTGTGGCTTGCCGTTTTTTTGGCCGCGCCGGCCCTCACCGCGTCCGACAAGTCCGATAAGAATGACCCGGAAAAAATCGGCCAGAGGGACGTCGGCAAGGGAATCAATTTTTACTCGATAGAGAAAGAAATTCAGCTCGGCAAAGCCATGGCGGAGGAGGTGGAGCGCGACTCCAGGCTCCTCGACGACTTGGTCATCAACGAGTACGTGAACCGCCTCGGGCAAAACCTTGTGCGCAACTCGGACGCGAAAGTGCCGTTCACCATCAAAGTGATTGACTCGGACGAAGTGAACGCATTCGCGCTGCCGGGCGGGTTCTTCTTTGTCAACTCGGGCCTGATTCTGAAAGCCGACAGCGAGGCCGAGCTGGCCGGCGTCATGGCTCATGAAATCGCGCACGTCGCCGCCCGCCACGGAACGCGCCAGGCCTCGCGCGGGCATCTCATCAATTACGGCAGCATCCCGCTGATTTTCATAGGCGGATGGGCCGGCTACGCGGTGCGCCAGGCTGCCAGCATCGCCATTCCGCTGGGCTTTTTGGAATTTTCCAGGGGCTTTGAACGCGAGGCCGATATGCTCGGCCTGCAGTACATGTACAAGGCCGGCTACGACCCGGTCGCCCTGGTCGATTTCTTCGAAAAAATTCAGGCGATGGAAAAGAAGAAACCGGGCGCCATCGCCGCCGTCTTTTCAAGCCATCCGATGACGGGCAAGCGCATCAAGGCCGCACAGAAGGAAATCCAGAAAGACTTGAAGCCCCAGCCGCAATATGTCGTGGATACTTCCGAGTTCCAGAAAGTGAAAGCCAGGCTCGAATGGCTCGAGAACCGCCGCAAAGGCGACTACAGGGACATGAACCGGCCGGTGCTGCGCCGCTCGACAACCGCCGGAAGCGACGACAGCGAAGAAGACGGGCGGCCCACGTTGAAGAGACGCTGAGAGACCGGAGATCCGCCTCCCCGCGCGCTATCATAGCTCCTGCATGGATAAATGGAAGCTGATAGCCGCGGCGAGCCGCTTCGATATCCCCGAAGAGGAGCTGAACCGGATCGCCCCCGTGCTGGAGGCGCTGGAGGCCGCCTTCCGGCCGCTCGCAAAGAACATCCCCGTCGAGACGGAACCCGCGTTTATCTTTCACGCCGGAAACGGGGAGCGGCAGTCATGACGCTGCTGGAGGCCGCCGCCGCGCTCCGGGCGAAAAGAGTTTCCTCCTCGGAGCTTGTATCCGCTTCGCTTGCACGCATCGCCGCGCTGGACGAAAGACTGAACAGCTTTATTACGGTGACCGGCGACAGCGCGCGGCGGGAAGCCGAACGCGCCGACCGGGAACTGGCCGGCGGCATAGACCGCGGGCCTCTGCACGGCATTCCCATCGCGCTCAAGGATGTCTTTTGCACCAAGGGGGTCCGCACCACCTGCGGCTCGAAAATTTTCGCCGATCACGTTCCTGCCCGCGACGCGGCGGTCGTGGAGAAACTCACCGCCGCCGGAGCCGTGCTGATCGGCAAGACCAACATGCACGAGCTGGCCTACGGCATCACTTCCAACAACCCGCATTGGGGAGCGGTGAGGAACCCGTGGGACCTTGAGCGGATCCCCGGCGGATCGAGCGGCGGTTCGGCCGCGGCGGTCGCCGCCGGAATGGTCTTTGCGGCCATGGGCAGCGACACCGGAGGCTCGATCCGTATCCCCGCCTCCTACTGCGGCTGCGTCGGGCTGAAACCCACCTTCGGCCGCGTGAGCCGGTTTGGCGTCTTGCCGCTGGATTTCACGCTCGATCACATGGGCCCGCTGGCGCGTTCCGTGCGCGACGCCGCCGCGGTGCTCAACGCGATCGCGGGCTTCGATCCGCGAGATGAGAGCTCCAGCCGCGCTCCCGTGCCCGATTTCATGCCGCCCGAGCCGGCTTCCATCGCCGGTATCCGCATCGGCCTTCCCGAAAATCACTACTTCGATGCGGTGGACGAGGCGGTTGGCCGGGCGGTGCGCCGCGCTGCCGAGCTCGCCGAAACGCTGGGCGCGCGCGCGGTTCCGGTGCGCGTCCCCGACATCGCCGCGATCAACACGGTCGGACGGATCATTCTGCTGGCTGAAGCCACCGCGGCGATGACCCCCTATCTCGACGATCGCGCCAAGTTCGGGCCGGACGTGCTGGCGCTGCTCGATCAGGGCAGGTTCGTGACCGCCACCGACTACGTGAACGCGCAGCGGTTGCGCCGCCTCATGCGGCAGGAGTTCGACGCCATCTGGGAGCAAGCCGACTGCCTGTTCACCCCCACTACCCCCATCGCGGCGCCGCGAATCGGAGAGACCACTGTCGAAATCGACGGACAGACCGAAGACGTGCGGCTGGCCTCGACGCGGCTGGTCCGCGCGCTCAACGTGCTCGGGCTGCCCGCCATATCCCTGCCCTGCGGATTCGACCCGCGCGGCTTGCCGCTCGGACTCCAGATCGTGGGGCCGGCCTTCCAGGAGGCGCGGCTGCTCCGTATCGCCGCCGCGATCGAGGACGCGCTGGGAATCCGGCCATGCCCGCCTGAAGAAGGGCTCGCGCAGCGGTAAGGGCCCGCCGGCACGCGCTCCGAGTCGCCTAAACATCCCCGGCTGTGCTGCCGATGAGTAATCGGGAATGATAGCCGCACCTATTAGTGTGTTCGCCTGCGAGTCCCAGCCTGTGGTGGTGGAAGGGCTGCGAAGCGCACTGGAAGAGTGCGGCGATTTCATCTTCGCCGGAGCGGCGGCGCCGGAAGAGGCGATCGAAGCGATTCTGGCGAAGGCGCCCGATCTCACGGTTGTAGACCACATGGACGGGCCCGAGGCGGCGCTCGCGCTCGTCGAGCAGATTTCGGCGGCTGGCTCGAAAACGCAAGTGGTATTGTGGGTGAACAGCCCGGATGAAGTGCCCGCGGCTGCCGCGCTGGAAGCGGGAGCCCGCGGGGTGCTGGTGAAAAGCCGCCCGCTCAAAACCCTGCTCGAATGCCTGCGCGTGGTCGCCCGGGGGCACCTGTGGTTTGAAAGCTCGCCTTTGGAAGCCGTCGCAATCCCAGGCCGCATGCGCCGGCGGCCTCCCCGCCTCACACCCCGGGAACGCCAGGTAGTGGAACTCGTATCGCGGGGATTCAAAAACTCCGAGATCGCCCGGGCGCTGGCTATTTCTCCTGGCACGGTGAAGGTTCATCTCATGCACGTCTTCGAGAAAACCGGCGCGAGGGACCGCCACGAGCTGGCGGTGCGCTGCCGCAAGCTGCTCGCGGCGGGAGACGGAGCGCACCCCGGTGAGTTCGATTGAAGCCGTCCGCCGCCTGCCCCTGCCCTCATTTTCCGACTGGCTGTTCGCCGCGCTGATCGCGTGGCTCTTCATCGCCGGCAGCGGCTGGAGCACCCTGCTCGCCGACGGCGACACAGGCTGGCACATACGCACCGGAGAGTACATTCTGGACAACCGCCGGCTGCCGGAGGAGGACTTGTTCTCCTTCAGCTGCGCCGGCGAGCGCTGGTACGCCTGGGAATGGCTCGCCGATGTCGCCTTCGCCGCCTGCTACCGCCAACTGGGCCTGAAGGGCGTGGTCCTGCTGGCCGGGACCGTGATCGCGCTCTACCTCACGGTGCTGTTCCGCCATATGCTCTGGAGCGGCGCGAATGCGTTCATCGCGCTGGCGGTGTGTTTGCTTTGCGCGGGCGCTTCCGGCATCCATTTTCTCGCGCGGCCGCACATTTTTACACTGCTGCTGCTGGCGGTCTCGCTCTGGCTGCTCGAAAGGGATGCGCGCAATCCGGGGCGCGCCGTCTGGATCCTGGCGCCGCTGGCAGCGCTTTGGGCGAACCTGCACGCCGGGTTTCCGGCGCTGCTGGCATGTATTGGTCTCCACATCGCGGGCTCGGCGGTTGAGGCTTTTCGAGACACCCGCTCGCTCCGCGCAGTGTGGTTCCGGGTGCGGCGAAGAATGGCTCTGCTGGCGGCCTGTGCCGCGGCCACGCTCGCCAACCCGTACGGCATCGGCCTGCACCTGCACATCGCCGGATACCTGCAATCGAGCTGGATCCGGGAGGCGGTAGACGAATTCCAGTCGCCGCGGTTCCGGTCCGAAAGTGCTTTGCATTTTGAAATCCTTCTGTTCGCCGGCATTCTGATCGTGCCCTGGCTGGTGCGGAACCGCCGGACCGGCGACGCGCTCATGGTGTTGTTCTGGAGCCACGCAGCGCTGGTCTCCGTGCGGCATGTGCCTGTGTATGCCGTGGCGGCCGGCCCGGTAATTGCCGCCGCGGCGGGTAGGGCCTGGGTGCGGTGGGTGCGGAGCAAGTCGCGGGCTTCCATTGCGGGCACACTCGACGCCATCGCCGCCGACTTGACGCCCGGCTTCCGCCGCAACACGCTCTGGCCGGCTGCTCTGGTCGCCGCACTGGTCTTCTTGGAGGCGCCGCTCAGGTGGCCGCAGGACTTTCCGGAAGCGAAATTTCCCACCGGCCTCATAGGGCGGCAGGACAGCAAACTCGCGGGGGCGCGCGTATTCACCTCAGATGAATGGGGGGACTATCTCATATACCGGTTTCACCCGCACCAGAAAGTTTTTATTGACGGCCGGAGCGATTTCTACGGGCCGGAAATCGGCAAGCTCTATCTGCGGATCGCGTATGGCGATCCGGAATGGCGCAGCGCGCTGGCGCGGTATTCGTTCACCTATGTGCTTGCGCCGCCCCAGTGGCCGCTGGTGAGTCTGCTGAGGCGGGATCCGGCCTGGCGCCTCGTGGAGGAAGACCGTACGGCCGTCCTTTTCGAGCGCGCCGAGGCGCCCTCCTCTTAAGCCGCCGTACTTCCGGTTAAAGAAAGACTCTCATCTTGTCGAAATAACCTCAGGAGGGCTGCGTAGATGAAAGGACGCACACGGGGGCGGTCGACGTCTCCGGACTGCCGCCGGCGCCGCCCGGTGGAGGCGGACGACCGGGGATGGCGGCTGCCATCCGGCCAGACCCTGGGCGAGTTCGCGATGCGGTCGGGCGTGCTGGCGCCGCGGCTGCTGGTCGCCGCGGGCGCTTCTGTCGAGCCGCTCCAAAGCCTCCTGCGGCGGTCCGCAGAGGATTAGCGTATGGACCGCAGACTCGTGACGGTAATGGGGACCAGCCTGCTCTTCGCGCTGGTGCTGTCCGCCGTTTTCTACCAGATGGTTGTCGGGGCGCGCAAAGGCGCGGCCAAATCACCCGAGCCGGCTCTGCGGGACGTAGTGGTGGCGGCGCGCGCTCTGCCGGTCGGGGTAACGCTCAAGGCGGACGACGTCAAACTGGCCAAAGTGCCCGTGGATCAGTTCCCCAACGGCGGCTTCGAAAAGATCGAGGACGTGCTGGACCGCCCGGTGGTATCGACCATTCTGCCTGAAGAACCGGTGCGGGAGGGCCGCCTGGCGGCGCGCGGCAGCGGCTTCGGACTGGCGCCGATCATCCCGCCGGGCATGCGCGCCGTTGCGGTGCGGGTGAACGAAGTGGTGGGGGTGGCTGGATTCGTCCTCCCCGGCATGCGCGTGGACGTGCTTGTCACGGGGCGGCCCACGGACCAGAACACGACGGTCACCAAAACGATCCTGCAGGACATACAGGTGCTCTCGGCGGGGCAGACCATCGAACCCGATGCGCGCGGGCAAGCCATCAACGCGCCGGTGGTAACGCTTCTGGTAACTCCTGAGCAGGCCGAGATCCTCACTCTGGCCACCGAGGGCCGCATACAGCTCGTGCTGAGAAACAGCGGCGACCGCGGGGTGAAAAAGACTCCGGGCCGCATGCTCTCCGAGCTTTATGGCACCGCCGCCCCGAGACCCGCGGCCGCACCGCCGAGGCCGCGCCCGCAGCCGGTTACGGCTCCTCCGCCTCCGCCAGTTCAAACCACCAGCGAGGTCGTGGTGATCCGCGGGAATCAGAGGACGGTGGAACAGGTGGCGATCAAGAAACCGGAATAGGTCATGAAAACACGACGCCCCGGATTGCTGTGCCTTGGGCTCCTGCTATCGAGCCCGGCGTTCCCGGCCGCCCAGGCCGCTGAGGAGATGCGGCTGGCGGCGGGCAAGAGCATCGTCATCGACTATGCGGTAGACGTCGGGCGCATCTCCACCAGCAACGCGGATATTGTCGATGCGGTCGCGGTTTCCACGCGGGAGGTCCTGCTGCACGCCAAGGCGCCGGGGACCTCGACGGTCATCATCTGGCCGAAGCAGGGCACGCGCAGCGTCTACAGCATCGTCGTGGAGCAGGACCTTGAGCCGGCGCGCCGCCTCCTCAAGGAGACGTTCCCCAACGAGAACATCGAGGTCCAGGCGGCGAGGGACTCGCTCTCTTTGGTCGGCGTGGTTTCCAGCCCTGCGGTGGCCGAGCGCGCGGCGGCGCTGATGGCCCCGTTCGCCAAGGTGGTGGTGAACAATCTCCAGGTGCCCTCGGCGGGCCCGGAAAAGCAGGTGCTGCTCAAGGTGAAATTTGCGGAGCTGAACCGGGCGGCGGCCGACGCATTCGGCGTCAACCTGATCTCCACCGGCGCGGCCAATACCATCGGGAGCACGACCACCGGGCAGTTCTCGCCGCCGCGGCCCGCCGAGCTGAGGGGAGCGATCGGAGCCGGAACCTTTGGAGCCACGAGCGAGTTCTCGATCGCGGACGCGCTGAACGTGTTCGCGTTCCGGCCGGACCTGAACTTAGCAGCATTCATCCGCGCGCTCGAAAGCAAGCAGTTGTTGCAGATCCTGGCGGAGCCGAACCTGGTCGCCACCAACGGCAAGGACGCCAGTTTCCTGGTAGGCGGCGAGTTTCCGCTGCCTGTCGTGCAGGGCGGCGCGAACGTGGGCGCCGTCACCATCATGTTCAAGGAATTCGGCATCCGGCTGACGTTCAAACCGGAAATCACCGGGCACGACACGATCCGGATGTACGTGAAGCCGGAGGTCTCCACCATTGATCTTGCGAACTCCGTGACGATCGCCGGTTTTACCATTCCGGCGCTCTCCACCCGCCGCATGGAGACCTTTGTCGAGCTGGGCAACGGGCAGACTTTCGTGATCGCGGGGCTGATCGACGACCGCGTGACGGAAACCCTGTCAAGAATTCCGGGACTGTCGCACATCCCGATCCTCGGCGAACTGTTCAAGAGCCGCATGGAAAACCGGACCAAGACCGAGCTGATCGTGATGGTGACGCCGGAGATCACCGAGCCCGTAAACACGGCGGATGTCAAACCGCTGGGGCGCCTGAAGGAGCCGCTTCCGAACGCTCTGCTGGCGCCTTCCGGGATGGCGCCGGCCGAGGCGCCCGGCAATCGGAAGGGGAAGAAATAGCGTTTGAGAGATGGATCAGCACAGCCGAGCCGCGGCCCAACTGACGGCGCTCATGATCGCGCCCAGCCGCGATCTGTCCCGGCAGTTCACCGCGAGCCTGGCCGCGTCGCGGGCCTTCCAGATCCTGGCGGAACTGAAAACGTACCCCACGCAGCAGGTGATCGAGATGCGGCTGCGCCAGTTGCGGCCCGATGTCGTGCTGCTCGACCTGGAGACGGATCTGGACCGCGCCTGCGAATTGATCCGCTTCATCACAAGCCTGACTCCGCTGGTCCACGTCATCGGCCTGCACACGCGCAACGACTCGGATGCGATCGTGCGGTCGCTGCGGCTCGGAGCGAGCGAGTTCTTGCATTCACCGTTCGATCCGGCGATTCAGGAGCAGGCGGTGGCGCGGATACGGCGGCTCCTCGGGCCGCAGGCTGCCGAGCCCAAGGAGGCGGGAAAGATCGTACTGTTTGCGAGCGCGAAACCGGGCTCGGGCGCTTCGCTGCTGGCTGCGCAGTCGTCGCTGGCGCTGCGCCGGCTGACGAACGCGAAGGTGCTGCTGGCGGACCTCGATCTGATGGGCGGCTGCCTGGGGTTTTATTTGAAGCTGGCCCCGAGGGGCTCTCTGCTGGATGCCGTCGAGGGAGAGGGCGCCGCCGCGTTGCCGTCCCTGGTGGCGAGTACGAACGGGGTACACCTGCTGGCGTCGCCCGCGGAGCCTGAAACCGATTTCGTCGAGCCCGCGCGGCTGCACCTGTTTCTGGAGCAGGCGCGGCAGCTTTATGACTGGGTGATCCTGGATGCGCCCTCGATTTTTCACCGCATGAGTCTGCTGGCGCTTTCGGAATCCGACCATGCGTTTCTGGTCTCGACTTCCGACCTGGCCAGCCTTCACCTGGCGCGGAGGGCCGCGGCGCTGCTGGCGCAGCTTGGTTTCGGCCAGGAGCGCTACCAGGTGCTGATCAATCGCGTGGACAAGCGCGATGGTTTGAAGGAATCCGATCTGGGCAAGATCGTCAATTGCCCGGTAGCTGAAAGTTTCCCGAACGACATTATTTCGGTCGACCGCGCCATCGCCATGGGCGCGCCGCTCGATGAAGGCTCGGAGCTGGGCCGCACAGTGGCCGCATTCGCCGGGCGCATGGCCGGAGTCGCAGCCGGAGAGAAGCGCAGGGCCTCGCCGGTAATGAGCGCGCGGCCCGTGTTTTCCGAGACCTGAGTAAGGACAAACGCATATGCAGCCATTTGCCGATCGCATGGTTTCGCCGCAACCGCTGTCCTGGGACCAGCGCATTCTGCAGAACGCCGCCGCGCGAAAAACGCTCAAGCCGGAGTGCCAGGAACTCAAGTTCACGCTGCACCGCAAGCTGCTTGACCAGATCAACCTCGAGGCGCTGGCCTCCATCGACAACCAGCGCGTGCGCACCGAGGTGCGGCAGGCCCTGGTTGCGCTGATGGAAGAGGAATCGACGCTGCTCAGCTCGGCCGACAAGCAGCAGGTAATCGACGAGGTGCTCGACGAGGTATTCGGCCTGGGGCCGCTCGAACCGCTGCTGGCCGACCCCACCATCTCGGACATCCTTGTGAACGGGCCCCGGCAGGTCTACGTGGAGCGGAAGGGGATTCTGGAACTCACCAACGTAGTCTTTCGCGACAACGCGCACCTGCTGCGCATCATCGACAAGATCGTCTCGCAGGTGGGACGGCGCATCGACGAATCGACTCCTATGGTGGACGCGCGGCTGGCCGACGGCTCGCGCGTCAACGCCATCATTCCCCCGCTGGCGATCGATGGGCCGGTGCTTTCGATCCGGCGCTTCTCGACCGACAAGCTGATGCCGAAGGACCTGGTGGAGCGCAAGGCGATGACGCCCGGCATGATGGAGTTGCTCGAAGCGGCTGTCAAGGCGCGGCTGAACATCATCATCTCGGGCGGAACGGGCGCCGGCAAAACGACTCTGCTCAACGCGCTCTCGGCCTTTATTTCACCGAAGGAGCGCATCATCACCATCGAGGACGCGGCCGAGCTTCAGTTGAAGCAGCCGCACGTGGTGCGTCTGGAGACGCGCCCGCCCAACCTCGAAGGGCAAGGCGCGGTGCGGCAGCGGGAACTGCTGATCAACAGCCTGCGTATGCGCCCGGACCGCATCGTCTGCGGCGAGGTGCGCGGCGAGGAAGCGCTCGACATGCTCCAGGCGATGAACACCGGCCACGAGGGGTCGCTGACCACCATCCACGCCAACAGCCCGCGGGACGCGACGGCGCGGCTCGAGGTCATGGTGACCTGGGCGGCGGCCAACATGCCGATGGTCTCCATCCGCCAGCAGATCGCCTCGGCCGTACACCTGATCGTGCAGGCGGCACGGCTGAGCGACGGTTCGCGCCGCGTGGTCAACATCACCGAGGTGACCGGCATGGAGGGCGAGATCATCACGCTCCAGGACCTCTTCGTGTTCGAGAAGCGGGGACTCTCGCCCGAGGGCAGGGTGCTGGGACGGTTTGCGGCCACCGGGATCCGCCCCAAGTTTTACGAAAAATTGCTGGCCGCTGGCATCCGCCTCAGCCCGGATTTGTTCGATGAGGTCATGGAGGTCTGAAAACGGGCCGGAGTATTGACGAATGATGCTCTTCGTCATTTTGCTGGTGACATGCTGGTTGGGCAGCCTGGCGATCTGGTGGGCGTGGTCGCGCGGCGGCCAGAAGGCCGATATCAAACGCGTGAGGGCGCGTCTGGTCGGCGCCGCCGAGCCGAAAAAGGCGCCGCGCCAGGCGCCGGCGCTGATCCGGAGCGATGACCCGTCCCAGGGCAAGTTCGTTCTGGAACTGCTGCGGCGGCTCGACCTCAACCGGCAGTTGAAGGCGCTGATCGAACAGGCCGGGCTGAAGTGGAGCGTGGCGCGCACGGCTCACGGTTCGCTGGCTCTCTTTCTGGTGGGATTCACCATATCCTGGCACGCCGCGCCGCTCTACCGCGAGTTTGCCGTGATCCCGGGTCTGCTGCTGGGAGCGGCGCCTTTTCTCCACATTGTGCAGAAGCGCCGCGCGCGGCTCAGAAAGTTCGAGGAGCAGTTCCCGGAGAGTCTGGAATTTCTTTCGCGGTCGATGCGGGCGGGCCACGCCTTTTCGGTCGCGCTTGAAATGCTCCACATGGAATTTCAGGACCCGCTGGCCAGCGAGTTCCGCCGTGTTTTCGACGAACAGAACCTCGGGATGCCGCTGGACGTGGCGCTGGAGAAGCTGGCCCAGCGCGTGCCGCTCATGGATGTGCATTTCTTCGTCTCGGCCGTGCTGCTGCAAAAGCGCACGGGCGGCAATCTGGCGGAAGTGCTGGACAAGCTCGCCCACCTGATTCGCGAACGCTTCAAGCTGCGCGGGCGGATCAGGGCCATCAGCGCGCACGGCCGCATGACCGGCATGGCGCTGACGGCTATCCCCGTGGCGGTGGGCGCGATCATGTTCACCATCAGTCCGGATTACGCGCGGTTTTTCGCGCAGGACGAGACGGGGCGAATGATGATTCTGGGCGCCGCGGGATTGCAAGTACTCGGCTACGGAATCATCAAGAAAATCGTTTCGATCGAGGTTTGAGCGATGGAGCTGACAGCAACGGTGCTGCTGTTTGTGACCGTGTCCACGGTGATGAGTTTCCTCGGCGCGAAATTCTGGGCGCGGCCGAAGGCGGCCATCGACCGCGTGACGCGCTCCGGCGCCGAAGCCGCCCAGATCCCTACCCATCCCAGCCTGGTCTTCCACGATCTGGTGAAGCGGCTGGGAACCCTGCTTCCCCAATCGCCCAAGGACGTGACCATCATGCAGCGGCGCCTGATCCGGGCGGGATTCCGCGGCCCGCACGCTTTGAAGATGCTCTACGGCTCGAAGCTCGCCCTGGGCATCTTGCTGCCCGTGGCCACTGCCCTGGCGGTTCTGGGAATGGATCTCGACCCGAATCGCAAGCTGCTGCTGATCGTGCTGGCCGCGGCGGCCGGATTTATTGCCCCCAACGAGTACGTGCGGATGGCGGCTCAGCGTCGCCAGAAGCAGATCCGGCGCGCGCTGCCCAACGCGCTCGACCTGCTGGTGGTGTGCGTGGAATCCGGCCTCGGCCTCGATCAGGCGATCGTGCAGGCGGCTAAGGAGCTCGTACACGCTCACCCGGAAATCGCTCAGGAGTTCGCGATGGTCAACCTGGAGCTGAAGGCCGGCAAGCGGCGCGCCGAGGCGCTGCGCAACCTGGCCGACCGCACGGCGGTTGAGGAGCTCAAAAAACTCGTGGCCGTACTGATTCAGGCGGACCGCTTCGGCACCGGAGTGGCCCAGAGCCTCCGCGCGCACTCCGAATACATGCGGGTGCAGGCACGGCAGGCCGCCGAGGAGAAGGCCGCCAAGCTCGGCGTCAAGCTGGTGTTCCCGATTTTCTTTTGCATTTTGCCATCGCTTTTCGTAGTCACGGTGGGTCCGGTAATGGTGCGAATCAGCCGGGAGCTGCTGCCGATGATGATGAATCTTTGAGAAAGGAGAAAGGCCATGGATTCCGGAACGATACGGATAATCTGCGCGATTCTTGCCGTGGTGTTGCTCGGCATCATCGTGATGCGCCGCCGCAGGCACGCCGAATAGCGCGGCAGGCGAGGCGGAACTGGGAGGGCGCCGGAGTACCGTCCGCGCGCCCTCCATTCACGTGAACGCGGTCTGCGTGCCGGGCAGGCGCTCGCGGAGAACTTATGACGGAGGGCGTATGACGGAGGGCATATGAAACTGAGGTTCTGTTTCCACTTGTGGCTGGCCGGCGTGTGTTGGGCCGGCACTTTCGGAAAAGTCGTGGAGATCGGCGGCCAGGCGTCGGATCTGGCGCTGGATGAAGCGCGCGGAGTCGTCTACGTAGCGAATTTTGGCGCCAACCGCATCGAAGTGATCTCGACGGCAGACCTCTCCCTGCGCTCGTCGCTGAGCGTGGCCGCGCAACCTTCGTCGCTGGCGCTCTCACCGGACAACCGCTACCTGCTCGTGGCGCACTACGGCAACTTCGAGCCGCCGGACACCGCATTCAACCTTCTCACCCTGATCACCCTCGATTCGGGCACGCGGCGGACGTTCCCGCTGGAAGCGCCGCCCCTGGGCGTGGCGTTCGGCTTCGATAACCGCGCCCTGGTAGTGACCGCAACCGCTTTTCTGATCTTTGACCCCGTCTCAGGCACATTCCAGCAACTGGCCACCATTGCGGAGGTAACGGCGAATACGCTCCCTGCCCCGCCCGAAGATTTTCCGGCGCAGATTGTGGCCGCTTCCGTGGCTGCGTCCGGAGACCGCCGGTTCATCTACGGCCTCGCGGATACGATCCGCTTCAAGTACGACGTGTCCCGGCAGCGCGTAACCTCGCTCGGCTACACGGCCACGCCGCCGCTGGGCCCGCGCGTGGTCAGCGTGAGCCAGGACGGCACGTACTACGCCGCCGGATGGGCGCTGTTTGACAGCGAGGGCGTGCTCACCGCGCAGTTTCCCAACCCGCTCGGTCTGCTGCACGTGGGCAGTCACGCGATCGACTCGGGCCGCGGTTTCATCTACGCGCAAATTCCGGACGGCCGGTCCCAAGACCCCGGTCCGCCCACGCTGATGGTGGCCGATGCCGACAACCTCACCGTGCGGGAGCGGGTCAAATTGCCTGAAAACCTGACGGGCAAGAGCGTGCTGTCGAGCGATGGCTCGATGATGTACTCGGTCTCGGACAGCGGTCTGATGGCGCTTCCGGTCGGTTCCCTTTCCCAGGCGCGCCGGATCGCCGTTTCGCGGGAGGACGTATTTTTCCACGCAAATTTCTGCAATCCCGGCACGGCGTCTCAGACCATAGAAGTTACGGATCCGAGCGGAGCAGCTACGGATTTCACCCTCACGGCATCCATTCCGGGCATCACCCTGTCCCCTTCCGCCGGCACAACCCCCGCGCTGGTGCAGATCAGCGTGGACCCGGCGGTGTTCCAGAACCGCAAGGGCACCATCGTGGCTGAGATCGCAATCAGCTCAACCGCCGCCGTGAATCTCCCCCCGCCCATTCGCGTGCTCATCAACAACCGCGGGCCCGACCAGCGCGGCACGGTGGTGAACGTCCCCGGCGTGCTCGTGGACATTCTGGCCGACCCCATCCGCGACCGGTTCTACATCCTGCGGCAGGACAAAAACCAGGTCCTGGTTTTCGAGGGGAACACGTACACCCAGGTGGCAACCCTGCGGACCGGCAACACGCCGACCCAAATGGCTATCAGCTTCGACCGGCGTCTTCTGCTGGTGGGAAACGACAACTCACAGATCGCCAACGTGTACGATCTCGAAACGCTCCAACCGTTACGGCCCGTGCGTTTCCCGCAGGGGCACTATCCGCGGTCGCTGGCCGCTACCGGCCGCGCGATTCTGGCGGCTGTCCGCTCGGCGGACGGTCCGGTGCACAAGATCGACCGCGTGGATATCTGGGAGCGCACCGCCGTGGAACTGCCCAGTCTCGGCCCGTGGGAAAACAACGTGGATGTCGACACCGTGCTGGTGGCCGCGGACAACGGCGCGTCGATCATGGCCGCGCAGGCCCAGGGCGGCGTGCTGCTGTATGATTCCGACGCCGGAGCGTTCACGACCTGGCGCAAGGATTTTCCGGCGCTCGCGGGCGCGTACGCCGCCTCAAGCCACGGCCGCTTTTTCGTGGACAACCACCTGCTCAACTCCTCACTGGTTCCGATTCACAGCTTTGAAACCGGAGCCGGGCCTTCCTCCGGCTTCGCGTTCGTGGATCAGCTCGGCCTGCGCGCGATGGCGCCCGATGCAGCCGGCCCCGCAGTGATCGCGCGCGTGGATCTGGAAAATTACGAGCTGTTGTGGCCGGCCCTCATGGCCGAGGCGCCTGCGCCGCCCGCCCCAACCAGTGTCTTCGCGCGGAGGCTCGCGCCGCTGGCCAATCGCAACGCAATCGTGGCGCTCACGATTTCGGGACTCACGGTACTGGAGTGGAACTACGAAGCGGAGGTCGCAGCGCCGCGCATCGACCACATCGTGAATGCGGCGGACTACACCGGGGCGCTTGCTCCAGGCAGCCTGATCTCGGTGTTGGGAAGCAATCTCAGCCCGGTCAACATGGCCACGAACGAAATGCCTCTGCCGGCGGTGATTGGCGAAAGCTGCCTGACGGTGAACGGGGCGCCGGCGCCTTTGCTGTTCATCTCGCCCACGCAGGTGAACGCCCAGTTGCCGTTCTTCCAGGGCGGCAAGGCGACCCTGCGCCTGCACACGCCGGCCGGAAGCAGCAATAGCGTGACCATCGACGTAGCACCCGCCGCGCCGGCAGTGTTCCGCACCGTGCTGGAAGAGGGAATCGAGGCGCCCACGGTAATCCGCGCCGCGAACAACCTGCCGGCAACGCTGGCCAACCCAGTGCATCGCGGCGACATTCTGGTGATCTACGCCGCCGGCCTCGGGCGCACCTCGCCCCCGGTCGAAGCGGGAATGCCGGCGCCGTTCGAACCGCTGGCGCTGACCGAAATCCAGCCCGAAGTGGAGCTGGGAGGCGTGCCGCTGGCGGTCTTCTACTCGGGACTTACGCCCGGATGCGCCGGCGTGTACCAAATCAACGCGCACGTGCCCGGCTGGGTTCCAACGGGAAGAAACGTCCCGCTCACCATCCGCCAGGGCGGCGCTTCCACAACGCTCAACCTGAGGGTAGTCGAATGAAAGTCGCCGCGCTTCTTCTCGCATTTGCGTCGGCGGCTTTCGCCCAGACCTGGGAGGCCGGCGTGCTCGGCGGATTCGGCGTGTACGCGAACCGCCCTAAGCTCACCAGTCCGGCGGGATCGGCTGAGGCGGGCCTGGGAGACGGCCCGGTCGCCGGCGCGTTCCTCACCCAGAACCTCTACCGGTATGTGAGCGGCCAGATCCGCTATAGCTGGCAGCGCGGCGACATGAGCCTGTCTTCGGGCAGCCGCAAGGCGACATTTAGCGGCGATTCGCACGCCATCCACTACGACTGGTTGATTTACGCGCTTGCGGACGAGGCCAAAGTCCGGCCGTTCGCGGCCGCGGGCGCTGGATTCAAGCTCTACCGCGGCACAGGCAGTGAGACCGCGGTGCAGCCGCTTCAGGAAGTAGCGCTGCTGACCCGCACGAGCGAGTGGAAACCGCTGGTGAGCCTGGGCGCGGGGGTGGTCTGGAACGCCACCCCGTGGGCGCGGTTGTGCATCGAATTCCGCGACTACATGACGCCGTTCCCGACACGCGTGATCGAACCCATCGAGGGCGGCGGCGGGTGGGTCCACGACCTGGTCCCGGCTCTCTCGTTCGGATTCCGGTTCTGAATTTCCGGCGGGCCGTGATATTGTCGTTTGGACCGTATGTATTTCCGGTTCACGCTTTTCAACTCGCTGACGCTGCTCGTAATGGCGCTGACGATCGGGATGATTTACGCCCGCTTCCGCTGCCGCCTGGAAAACACCTGGCTGCTTGCTTACTACGTGTTCATCGCCGGCTTCTGGCTGGCTTTTGAAGGGTCGCTGGCCACCCCGTGGGTTATCGGCGGGCTCGCCTGCGGCGTGCTGCTGCGATTCGAGTTCATGGGCGGGTTCGTCCTGAACAGCGTGCGCGTTCTGGAAATGGTGTTTTTCGGATACGTGCTCTGGCGCTGTCTTGCCCTGCTTCTGCTCTGGCCGTGGTGAAGGCCACTCGTGGGGCGATGCGGAATCGCGGCGCCCTCAAAGTTCAGCGGCTCCTGATCCTCAGCGCGATGTCTGCGTGGTGTTCCGGTGAGGCCGCCAGCTTCACCTTGCCCCCGGGATACCTGGTAAGAGTCTGGCTGCCGAGCACCGCCAAATCGGTTGGCCGGACCCACTCCACGCGGTAGCTTCCAGCCGGCAAGTCGAGCTCCAGGTTCAAAGTCCTGGGCTCCTCGTTCGGCTCATAGTAATTCCTGCCGCGCGCCGCCTTGCTGTGATGGATGTAAATCGCGTACTGCCGGCCGGGTTCGCCGAGGGCGCGGCCGGTGCTTCCTGCGGGCAGGCCGCCGGCGAGCACGCCACGATCCGGACGCATCCGCACAAAATCGAAAGAGGTCAAAAACTCTTTCAAATTCCGCATGTATTGCTTGAACTCGTCGCTTTCCGGGCTGGCGCCCCTTTCGTTGCCGGGCTGGTAAGCAAAATTCAGGTTGCTATACACCGCTCCGCCGCCCATCATGAATTCCCAGGCTTCCACACGGCCGGAGGCCGGCTTCATCGTGTTGCCGTACTCACCGAAACGGGGGTGCGCGATCCAGCGGGTTTCGTCGAACGCTACGGCTCTCCCTTTGCCGGCTTCGGCCAGCAGGTCCTCCATTTTCCAGAGATAGTGCCCGTTCAGAATGTGGACCGATTGCGGCCGCGGGATTGGTCCGATACCCGGCCCCGGCGCGTAGTGATCGTTATAGGCGATCATGTGCCTGGATTCCGGCGGCAGCGCGGCCTCGGCGCTCACGATTTCGTCGATGATTGCTTCGTGCCAGGCGTGGACATCTTTGGCGAAGGCGCTGTCGTGCCGTCCTGAAGCCGGTTCGTTCGCAACTTCGAAGTAGACATTGGGGACGTCCCTCAACTCCGAAACGATCTTGCGCACGAAGGCGCGCTGGCGCTCCACAAGCTCCTTGCTGTCCAGCGTCATGAACCGCCTGTAGGAGAGCCCGCGCCACGCTTCGCCCTGAAGGTTGTTGTCGGGATGAAGCGGCGAGACCTTCCAGTGGTTCTCGTCGGTGTACATGCGGCAGAACAGGACAAGCTCCACGATCACGCCGCGCTCCTCGGCCCGCCGCAGGAAATCCTTGAGGCGCTGGAAGTAGGCCGGGTTCCAGCGGTCCAGGTCGTACTTCTTCCCGTCGTAGCCGCCGTCGACGTTGCTGAGGGCCCAGGGGGCGATGAAGTTTTCAGGCCCTCGTCCCGGCGAAAGGGGAGTTTTTCCGTGCGGATCCACCGCCGCCTCGCGGTACGTGCCGGAGAAGGTCCGGGTGAGGTTCAGCCCGTGGCGCTTCAGTTCGTCGAGGTACGTCACGTAGTCGAAGTTGAGATTCAGCACGGAGCCGTAGTGCTCCCCGGAAGTGATCAGCACCAGCGGCTTGGATTTATACAGGAAATACTGCGGGTTGGCGGGATGCAGCCGGATCGGTACTTCCGCCGCCGCAAGGAACGGTGTACACAGAATTGCCAGCGCAACTGGAAGAAGTGTTTTCCCCATTACTGGGCCAAGATAACACCTCTGCCGGGTCTTATCGGATCCTGCGGATGCTGGCGCCTACCTGCTGAAGTCTCTCCTCGATTTTTTCGTATCCCCGGTCAATGTGATACACGCGATCGATCACCGTCTCGCCGCTCGCCACCAGCGCCGCGAGCACGAGGGACGCGCTGGCGCGCAGGTCGGAGGCGATCACCGCCGCTCCCGTGAGCTGCGACGGCCCGGCCACGATGGCCTGCCGCCCCTCCAGCCGGATGTTGGCGCCCATGCGCATCAGTTCGAGCGCGTGCATGAAGCGGTTCTCGAAAATCGTCTCGGTGATCAGCGAGATGCCCTGCGCCTGCGTCATGAGGGCCATGTACTGCGCCTGAAGGTCGGTGGCAAAGCCGGGATACTCTTCGGTGGTGACGTCGATTGAGCGAAGCTTGCCCGGCGCGCACACGCGCAGCGAATCCGGGCCGGTCTCTTCGATCCTGACGCCCGCCTGCCGCAGCTTCGAAATCAGCGCGCTCAGGTGCTCTGGAACGCAGCGGGTTACCAGCAGGTCGCCGCGGGTGATGGCCCCGGCGATCAGGAAGGTGCCAGCCTCAATGCGGTCGGGAATAATCGTATGCTCAGCCCCATGGAGGCGCGGGACGCCGCGGACCCGGATCGTCGAAGTCCCGGCACCTTCAATTTGCGCTCCCATCTTGGTGAGCAACTCGGCGAGGTCCGCCACTTCGGGCTCCTGCGCGGCGTTCTCGATCACTGTTTCGCCTTCGGCCAGCACGGCGGCCATCAGCAGGTCCTCGGTGCCGGTCACGGTGATGCGGTCGAACGTAATCAAGGCGCCGTGCAGCCCGTTGGGGGTTTCCGCCTCGATATAGCCGTGCTCCTGGCGAATGCGCGCCCCGAGTTGTTCGAGCCCGGCCAGGTGCAAATTGATCGGGCGCGCGCCGATCGCGCAGCCCCCGGGGAGTGACACACGGGCGCGTCCGGTTCGGGCCACTAGCGGTCCCAGCACCAGGCTCGACGCGCGCATGGTCTTCACCAGCTCGTAGGGCGCTTCCGGGCGCACTACCTCCCGCGCTTCCACGCGAATTGTGTGCCCGTCCACCTCGACGTTCGCGCCCGTGCTCCGCAGGAGCGTTTCCATCGTCACGATGTCACGGACGTCGGGGATGCGGTGGAGGATAACCGGTTCTTCGGTCAACAGGCAGGCGGCCAGCGCTGGCAGCGCGGAGTTTTTCGCGCCGTTGACCGCAATTTCACCTCTGAGCGGCGCGCCGCCGCGAATGACAAATTTATCCATTCTTGAGCGCTTCGGAAACCCGTCCTCCGGCGGCGCGAAGACGCGCTTCGGCATCCTCGCGGCTTATGCCCAGGCGGGCCATCACGATGGCAACTTTCACTTTACCACCCGCGCTGTCCAGATACCCCGCAGCGCGCTCGTAATCCACTCCCGCCGCTGCGGAAATGATGCGCCGCGCGCGGTCCAACAACTTGGAGTTTTTCGGCTGGACGTTCACCATCAGGTTGCCGTAAACGTGGCCCAGGCGGATCATGACCGCGGTCGAGAGCATGTTCAGCACCAGCTTGGTTGCGGTGCCGGCTTTCATGCGGGTGGATCCAGTCAGAATTTCAGGCCCTGGCAGCGGCTCGATGGGGATCTCCACCGCGCGGGAAAGCTCCGAGTTCGGAGTGCAACTGATGCCGATGGTGAGCGCGCCCAGTTCCCTCGCTTTGGCAACCGCGCCCAAAACGTACGGGGTACGGCCGCTGGCGGCGATTCCCACCAGCACGTCGGCCGCCGTGAAGCCGCGCTCCATCAAGTCGCGGGCGCCGAGCGCCGGGTCGTCCTCGCTGGCTTCGGTAGCGCGCGCCAGCGCCCTTTCGCCTCCGGCGATGATCCCCTGCACGAGGTCCGGCGGAACGTTGAAAGTGGGCGGGCACTCCGCGGCGTCGAGCACGCCGAGGCGGCCGCTTGTCCCGGCCCCGATGTAGAACAGGCGGCCGCCGCGGCCCAGGCGCTCCGCCACCGCATCCACGGCCTGGGCGATGCGCGGTATCTCGCGCTCCACCGCAAGGGCCACCTTCTGGTCCTCCGCGTTGATAATCCGGAGGATCTGCTCGGCCGGCAGCGCGTCGATGCCCTCCGAGGCGGGATTTCGCTGCTCGGTAAGGAGGTTTTCCAGCATCAGGACTGCTTCAACCCGGCCAAAGCCATCACTTTGAGCGAACCCGCAAGGGCCGCCCGCGCCGCTTCCTCAGGCGGCTTGCCTCTCAGCGCGCCGAAAATCTCCGGGCTGCAGCCGTCCTCGTATCCGATCTGCTTCAGCGCGCCAAGAAAACCTTTCCAATCGATGACGCCGTCGCCGGGCACCAGCCGCGCGTTGTCGCGGATCTTTTCGGGCGGCAGGTCGGGCGAGTCAGCAAAATGCACGTGGACGATGCGCTCCTTGCCGGCGGCGATGATGTCCTGCGGAGTGGCGCCCGCATGGTGCCAGTGCCAGGAATCGAGCAGCAGGCCCACGTTCGGGCCGCACTCCTTTGCCAGCTCGAGCATCTCGTCCATCCGGTAGATGAACTCGTGCGGAGCGGACTTGCGGATGTGGAGCGGGCCCAGAAACTCCAGCCCCAGCCGCACGTTGGATTTCGCCAGGACTTCGGCGGCCGCCTGGAAACGGTCTTTGTAAATTTTGCGCTGCTCGGGCTTGGGAAGCGTGCTCGACGACATCACCCAGGTCGTCATTCGGGGACACCCGATGGCTTCGGCGAACTGCGCGGCCGCTGGGAGTTTCTTGAGCCCGGCCTGAAATGTCGCTTCGTCCTTGCGGAACTCGACCGGAAATGGAAGAGCAGCCGGTTTGATTTTGAGCTCCAGGAAGAGCGCCCGGGTGCTGTCGAGCCCCTCTTCCATGGCCTTCCCGAGATCGACATCCACGCCGCCGTAACCGGTCCGGCGCGCCAGATGGGCAAACTCGGGCCAGGCCACGCCGGGGACCGTCACGGAATTCATCGAGACATACATGGGAGTTCTCCTAATAATTCTTATGTTTCTCGAACTTTGGCCGCTCGGCCCGGCTCATGCTTTTCAGCTCGGCCAAGCCGCTTCCGGCCGCCGCCAGCTCATCGCGCCCGGCAACGACTTTCGCGACCGCCCGGGCGATATCCTCTACATCCTGTTCATCGCCGAGCAGCAGGAACTGCGGCAGCCAGACCGACTCGTGATAGGCGGCGCGCTCGGCAACCGGACAGTAGCAACGGCTGTAATCGACAGGCTCGTCGCGCCCGATCCGGAGCTGCGGGAAGTCCGGCTGTGCCGGGAACAGGTCGCTGCGGTACACGGCCTCGTAAAACCGGCCGTCGCAGGGGATGCCTTCGGCTTCCAGCGCGGCCACGAACACGTCGCGGTGGACTCTGTCGTCCGGCGGCCGGTACTGGAATACGTAGTTGTAAATTGTGTCCCGCGTCAGGCTGGGTTGCGGCGGGAGGGGGCGGACACCCTCAATTCCACACAGGGCTTGTGTCAGCAGGGCGGCGTTGCGGGAACGCCTTTCGGCCCAGTAGTCCAGTTGCTCGAGCTGGCCCAGCAGCAAGGCTGCCTGGAACTCCGTTATCCGGTAGTTGCAGCCCACGATCCTACGCCGGAACTGGTCGGTGGCACTGGCCCGCCCGCAATTCGTAAGCGATTGAAGGAGTTCGAAATAGTCCAGCCGCGAGGTGGTCACGATTCCGCCCTCGCCCGAAGTCATCAGCTTGCTGGATTGGAAGCTGAAGCAGCCGAGGTCGCCCATGGAGCCGGCGCCGCGGCCCTTGTATTCGCCGCCGTGTGCATGGGCGCAGTCCTCAATAACAATGAGATCGCGCTCGGCGGCCAGATCGATCAGGGGGTCCATCTCGGTAAACCTCATGGCGAGGTGGACCGCGATCACCGCCTTGGTCCGCGGCGTGATTGCCTCGCGCACCGCGTTCACATCGAGGCAATAAGTGTCCGGGTCAATGTCGGCGAACACCGGGACAGCGCCGGCGAACAGCACGGCGGCCGCCGTTCCCTCCCAGGTGTAGGCCGGGACGATCACCTCATCGCCGAATCCAACGCCGGAAGCCTGAAGCGCTGCCACCAGCGCGATGGTTCCGTTCGCGACGCAGCACCCATATTTCGCGCCGTGCCGGCTGGCAAACTTCCGGGCGAATTCGTCCGCCAGAGTGTTGGGAAACGGGTAGCCGCCCCAGTTGCGGCTTTCAAGCACCGACTGGAGCCGGCGGGCATCGGATTCCGTGAACTGTGGCCACAGTGTGAACGGGCGGCAACGCACCGGTTCGCCGCCGAGGATCGCTAGCGCACTCATGGCGCCTACCATCTTAATGGAAGAGCGATCTGGCCGGGACTGGAAAAGCTTTTCCGCGGCAATGGTACTCGGGTGCCTTCATACCCCCGGTAGATCTAGTACTGGATCGTTGACAAGTGTGTGCTTTTTGATTGACATACGCGGGTCCCACCCGTATCCCGAAAAGTGCTCAGGAGGGGGAGGAGTGCGGTATCAGAGTGGGGTAGTGCGCGAGCGCAGGAGTGGTAGTCCGATGCGCTTGGAGGAGATAAATTGGATGTGGAAGTGCCTGTTCTTGGCGGCGATGATAGTGGCTGTGGCGGCTGTTCCGGCGGCGGCCCTCCCCGTTTGCAACGAAGGGTATGACGCCGGCGTGGACGTCACAACCATCACACAATGTACTGTCGGACCCTTTATTTTCAGTAATTTCTCGGTCAGTTCCGGACTGAATATGGCAGGCGCCCAGGTGGGGCTGTCCGAGGCTTGGTACGACGAAGCCTCCGGTACCTACTATTTAACTTTTGGCACCAACTTCAACGTGCTTGATAATCAAGATAAGTACAGGGATGTGATCTTTTCGTACCAGATCACAGGCCCGCTCTACGGTATCGACGGCGGCCTCGGCGGTTCCGGAACGAGATCGATTGTGGAAACGGTCTGCGCACAGCCCTTCGTTGGCACTGGTTGCGCACCGGAATCGACGCTAGCTACTCTGGTGCTGAATTCCCAAAACACCGTAGCATGGGCACCGCTAAACGGGATGAACGGCACGTACTACGTGGTGAAGGACATCAGTCTGGCGCCCGGTGCCACACTCTCCGACTTCACCCAGAGTTACCATGTTCCCGAACCGGCGGCGCTCGTGCTGATTGGCTCGGGACTCATCGCGCTGGGCTTGCTCCGGCGGCGCAAGGCCTGATTTCATTCCAGCAAAGACAAGAAAGCCGGAACCCTGAGGGTTCCGGCTTTTTCATTTCTATGGGCGCGCGCGGCTAGGCGCTGAACGAGCTGCCGCAGCCGCAAGTGGACTTCACGTTCGGGTTATCGAACTTAAACCCCGAGCCCTCAAGGGTTTCGACGTAATCCACGCTGGCGCCGTCCAGGTAAAGCATGCTGGCCTGATCGATGAAAACCTTCAAACCATCAAAGTTGTAGGTCTTGTCCAACATGTTCGGGTTGTTTTCGAAGGCCATCGAGTAGTTAAATCCCGAGCAGCCGCCGCCTACCACGGCGATCCGCAGCCCAGCCGGTTTGGGATCCTGCGCGTTGAGAATCTCCTTCACCTTTTCGATGGCTCGAGGCGTGAGTTGAATCATAGGGTAGCTCCCAGTTTACGAAATTCCCTTTCTCAGTTAATTTTACCGGGACCGGCGAGATTTTTCCAACTGCCCAGAGTTGGCTGCAACCGCCGGGATCTGTTATTGTTGATCAGGCCGGTGGCTTCGGAGCCGGTGAGCGCGGATCGGGCTGCTACAAATTGCTGAAACCATTGAAATCCGGTCCGCGTCGGAAAACTGTATGAGCAGCGTGAGCGGAACTCTCCCGTTTCCCGCTTCCGGCGAGAGGATTGCAGTGAAGAGGAGAGTGGACTACAAGAACACCGAAGAGGCCGCTCTAGTGAAACGCGCTCAGGCGGGCGATCAGACGGCGTTCCGCGAAGTTGTCGAGCGTTATCAATCCAAGGTGTTCTCCATCATCTACGGCATTCTCCGCAACCATAATGATGCGGAAGATATTGCTCAGCAGGTGTTTACAAAAGTCTACTTCTCCATCCGGAATTTCGACTTCCGGAGTTCGCTGCTTACCTGGATCTACAAGATCACGGTCAATGAGTGCTACGACTACTTGCGCAAGAAGAAGGTTCGGAAGCTGGTCTATGAAAGCGACTTCAGCGAAGAAGACACGTTACGAATGGAAAATTCCGAACCTGCCAGGGACCAGCGGCCCCCTGTCGATGTAGCCCTCGCCCAACGGGACCTCGCTCTTAAGCTGCTCGCAAAGCTTCCCGTGGAGGAGCGGCAACTGCTCCTGCTCAAGGAAGTGGAAGGTCATTCGGTCGAAGAACTGGCCGAGATGACCGGAATCAACGAGAATACGATAAAGGTGAAGCTGTTCCGCGCCCGGCAGAAGCTGCTGAAGGTGGCGCAGCGTCTGAGCCGGTCGCCCGGCCTGGTGACGGCCTGAGCGGGAGCTGCCGCTGAGAGGTCATGGAAGCGGGCGTAGATCCGCGGCCTTTCTGCGGGAGAAGAGTTGAGGTTTTTTGAGGGAAACCGTATGCATGGGCTCATCAGGGACCACCTGGAGGATTACCTCGGGGGCGGTCCGGACAAAAAGAGGGTTTCTACGGAATTCGAGCAGCATATCCGCGAGTGCGAAACGTGCCGGGAAGAGGTGAGCTGGATGCAGGAGCAGTCCCAGGTCCTTCGCTCGCTGGCGGGGCCCAGGGACATCGGCCCGGCGCCGGGCTTCTATCACAGGGTGATGAGTCGGATCGAGGCGCAACAGAACGCATCGATCTGGAGCGTATTTCTGGATCCGATTTTCGGCCCCCGCCTGGTTGCAACCTCGCTCACCCTTGCCATTCTGCTGGCTGGATTCGTGGCCTTCCGGGAAGTCGCCTATCCGCCTTCGGCGAACGATGATGAAGTCATCATGGCGATCCAGGAGCATTCCCCTGCACTCGGGCAGGACAGACAGCGGGACCGGGACACGATTCTGGTCACGCTGGCTACTTACAGCGACTAGGCGCCAATGACTCGCACCAAAGCCGTATCGTGGCAGAATCCGCGCATTCTACTCACACTCCTCATCGTTTTCCTTTGCGGCGTCAGCACCGGAATGCTGGTGATGTCTCTCACCTCCCCCCGCCGGTTGACCTCGTTGCAGCAACCCGCCCTAAAGGGGAGCAAGGAAATTACCCTGGAACGCTTCAAGAAGGAACTCGATCTCACCCCTCAGCAGACCGAGCAGCTTGAGCTGATCCTGGACGACTTTTTCACCTATTACCACACCCTTCAGGCGCAACTCGACGACGTGCGCGCAAACGGTAAGAACCGCATTGTCCGTATCCTGAACCCGGAGCAGAAGCGCAAGTTCGACAAGCTCCTGTTTGATTTCCAAGACAAGCAGTTGCGATAGGCTCGCGCGTTTTTCCATTCACACAGGCGGCCCGCAACGCCATTGGCCGGACATTTGCTCCCTTGAGGTCAAGGGGTGCAGGGGATGCCTGAAGCGGAGACTCCTGGCGGCATGTCTGGCGTTGGCTGCAGCGCCGCAACTCGGTGCGCATCAGCTCACACCGGGCGAGCCCGTCTCGCTCTACCTCACCGTTGAGCAGGGAGACAAGCTGGTCCGGGGACTCGGCCCGCAAAACTTCCGCCTGCGGGAGGACGGCGAGGCCGTGCCCTTCCGCCTTGAGCAGCCCGAAACACCGGTTTCCATCGCTCTGCTCGTGGAAGACAGCAGGGCAGCCGGGTACTACTATTGGGACGACCTCCGCGCGGCTCTCGACGGCTTCTTGAGCAACGCTCCCGCGGGCAACTGGTACGCCCTCGGGTCGTTCGCCAACGAACTCGAAATCAACCAGGATTTCACCCAAGAAATCCCTAAACTCCGGAATGCCTTCGCCGCTCTGGGGTACGGCGCCTGGAACGAAAGCAACACCTACGATGCCGTCTACGAAATGCTCGACAAGCTGGGCCGGCTGCCCGGCAGGAAGGCGCTCATTTTCATTGGATCGGGAATCGACACCTTCAGCGGCCGTACGCTGGACGACGTTCAAAAGAAAGCAGAGCAAGTCAACGTCACCGTTTACGCCGTCGCGCTGGGCTCCCTTTTTCGCGGCCGGCTAGATCCCTACCTGGGCACGGAGGCCCGCATGGACCTGCTTCAGGCCCGCGCGTTCCTCCAGATGCTGGCGGATAAAACGGGCGGCGAGGCGTGGTTTCCCAACCTCGAAGGCGCTTATCCGGATGTCATGAAGGGCATTTTCCAGAGCCTCGAAAGCCAGTACCGCCTGGTGTATTTCCCGAATCTCCCCCGGGACGGAGAATTCCACAAGATCGAGGTTGAAGCCTTCGTGATCGCGGACGACGAGCGGAAAGACTTCAAGGTGCGGGTGCGCGAAGGATGGCGGCAGTGAGGATTCGGCTCGGGCCCGCCGTTACGCTTCCGATCTGACTGCGTCTAACATTCCTGGTAGCCACCCCGTGACCAGTCAGGCCACATCGGACCTGGACGGAGGTCCGGTCCCGCGAGTCGACGAGGCGGTACTGATCCGGGCGGCTCAACGAGGCGATCAGGACGCCTTCGAGCAGCTCGTGCGCGCCTATGACCGCAGTGTGCTTCGCCTGGCGCTAAACCTGCTTCGGTCGCCGGAGGACGCTTATGACGTCTACCAGGAAGCTTTTCTCCGGGTTTTCAAGAACTTACACACCTTCCGGTTCGATTGCAGCTTCCACACCTGGCTCTACCGCATTGTCACCAATCTCTGTCTGGATCATCTCAGAAAGCGCAAGGTGCGGCGGGAGGAGCCCAGCGTGATCGAAACCGAGGAAGGGCTGCTCGACCGCACGGACAGCATTCAGGAGGAGAGGGCCCTGGGCGATCCACAAAGGAACCTGATCAATCGCGAGTTGGGCGAGCGCATCGAAGCGGTTCTGAGGCAGCTCACGGCCAAGGAGCGGATCGTGTTCGAGTTGCGGCACTACCAGGGTTTACGGCTCAAAGCGATCGGAGAGGTGCTCGGCACTAGCGAGGAAGCCGCAAAAACCTGCCTGTTTCGGGCCACCCGGAAGTTGCGGGTCGCCCTGGAGGATTTCGTATGAACTGCGACTGGGCCACAAGGAATTTCTCGCTCTTTCTTTACGACGAGCTTTCGCTGGACGAGGAGCAGGCCCTACAGGAACACTTGGAGGCCTGTCCAGCATGCCGGAAGGCGTTCGAGGCGGAGCAGGCGCTGCACGAGTTGCTCGACCGCCGGGAACAGACGCCCTCGGCGGTTCTGCTCGCGCGCTGCCGCCGCGATTTGAGCCTGCGGCTCCAGGCCGAAGCGGCGCGGCCGTCTGGCTGGAGGGCATGGTTCAGCAACCCGTTCGCGGCATTGCGGATTTCACCGGCGTTCGCCCGCCCCCTCGGAGCCCTCGCGCTGGTTGCCATCGGGTTCTTCGCCGCCCGCTTGACGGCTCCGGCTCCCTCTGGCGAGACGGCGGATGGCTTTCTCGACCCGCCTGTCGCCCGCGTTCGCTACGTCCAGGCGCAGCCTTCGGGCCAGGTGCGGGTTGTCGTCGAGGAAACACGCCAGCGCCTGCTGACCGGCGATCTGGCGGACGAGCAGATCCATCGCCTGCTGCTTGCCGCGGCCCGGGAATCGGCGGACCCCGGTCTGCGCGCCGAATCCGTTGAGCTGCTGCGCAGCCGGCCGGTCTCCGACGAGGTGCGATCCGCGCTGATCCACGCGCTCCAGCACGACCCCAATCCCGGAGTCCGCCTGAAGGCGCTCGATGCCTTGAAAGCGTACGCCGGTGAGAGCGATGTCCGGAACACGCTGGCGCAGGTGCTGCTGGTTGACGATAATCCCGGCGTGCGGACCCAAGCGATAGACCTGCTGATCCAGCACATGGAGCATGCCATCGTGGGCGTGCTCCAGGAGGTCGTGCAGCGGGAGAGCAACCCGTACATTCGCATGCAATGCCAGCGCGCGTTGCAGGAGATGAATGCCTCTGTAGGGACGTTCTGATGAGAAGTTGTCGTCTGCGGCTTTGCGCGGTCCTGGCGGCCGCCGCCTTTTCCTGCGCCGCACAGACCGATTCCGGCATGGTCCGGGAAGGCGCTTACTGGGTCCAGACGGTGACCGGGACGGCGCCGGTGTCTCCATCCGGAATACTCAGGGTTTCCACCCGCGGCCCAATTTCGCTCCAAGGGGAAGCCAGAAAAGACATCGCCTACGAGTTACAGAAGCGCGCCCGGGTTAGCACCGAAGCCGCCGCACGCACGCTGCTCGAGAAGATCTCGTTAAAAACGGGAAAACGCGCCGGCGGCCTGCTGCTGGAAGTAAGCCTGCCGCCCGTCTGGACGGCTTCGGCAACGCTCCGTTTGAAAGTCCCGCGGGACCTGCACCAAACCATTCTTCAGACACAGGGCGATGAGATCGAGGCCTCGGATCTGGACGGAATGCTGCGCGCCGAGAGTGGGGGCGGCCGCGTTCGTGTGGACAGAG
The DNA here is from genome assembly GCA_029776225.1 of Acidobacteriota bacterium. Taxonomy (GTDB): domain Bacteria; phylum Acidobacteriota; class Terriglobia; order Bryobacterales; family Bryobacteraceae; genus Fen-330. The sequence goes on from JAKOTR010000022.1 coordinate 231,117, forward strand.
TCCGCGGGAAAGTGACCGTACGCACGGAGGGCGGAGAGTTGCACTTGCGCGAAATCGGCGGAGGGGTCGAGTGCTTTTCCGGAGGCGGCCAGATCATCGCCGAGGAGATCGCCGGCGAGTCCAGCCTGAACAGCGAGGGGGGCGAAATTATCGTCAGGCGGGCGAGAGGCCCGGTGCGCGCCTCGACCGCCGGCGGGAACATCACAATCGAGGAGGCGGATCAGGGTGTGACCGCGTCGGCAAAGGCAGGCCTGATTCATGTGGTGCACTCGGCCGGACCGGTCGTTGCGCAGACGGGTTCGGGAGCCATCAAGATCCGCTCGGCAGGCGATATCGAGTGCCAGGCGGGCACCGGAGCGATCGCGCTGGAGAGGGTTTTTGGCGGTCTGCGAGTCTCCACGCAGTCCGGCAGCATCCTGGCCGACCTGGCTGAAAAACCGCTGAGAGATTCCGCGCTAACCACAGGCGCCGGTGACATTACGGTGCTCATCCCGTCTAACCTTTCGGTGACGGTGCAGGCCATCAGCGCTTCTCCCGGCGGCCGCCGGATCGTTTCGGATTTCCCCGAAATCCGCACCCGGGAACTACCGGCCGGGGCGCGCGTGGAAGCGGAGGGCGCTCTGAATGGAGGCGGGCCGCTATTGCGGCTGACGGCTCTGGGAGGCTCCATTTACCTGCGCCGGCAGCAGTGAGGTAATGCCATGAGACAGCTTCTCACAATAGCGATGGCGGCGGCCGCCGGCGCTGCGCTCGCAGCGGCTCCGGAAGTCGTAGTGGCGCCGGGGCCCGTTCCGCAGGTTGGGGTGGTAGTCACGCAGGCCGCGCCCCCACAGCCCCCGGCCCCGCCCAGGGTATCCGAGGTGCGCGTTCTTAACCTCGGGCCTGCAAGCGGGAGTTACCTGGGCATTGGAGTGCAGGAGATCGACGCCGAACGCGCCAAGGAATTGAAACTGCCGGAAGTGCACGGCGTGGAAGTGACCAGAGTGGAGGAGGACAGTCCTGCCGCCAAGGCGGGACTCATGAAGGGCGACGTGGTCCTGCAATACAACGGGCAGCGGGTCGAAGGCACCGAGCAGTTTGTTCGCCTGGTCAGGGAAACGCCCCCGGGGCGCCAGGCGACATTGGTGATCAGCAGGAACGGCGTTACCCAGACCCTTACCGCCACGATAGGCGAGCGTAAGAGCGTTGCCTACCGCGTGCGGCCCGATTCCCGGGAATTGGAGGACCTGCGGGAGAGATTGAGAAGCATGTGGCCCGACCCCAAGTTCCAGGAGGACATGGCCAGACTTCAGGAAGATATGTGGAGGCTGCAGCTCAGGCCGCCCGACATGCCCGGGGTGTTCGTGGCGATTCGGGGCGGCCTGCTGGGGATCGAAGCGGAAACGCTGAACACGCAACTGGCCGAATTTTTCGGCGTGAAGCAAGGCGTGCTGGTGCGCTCGGTGGCCAAGGATTCCGCGGCGGAGAAGGCTGGGCTTAAAGCCGGCGACGTCATTGTGCGCATCGACAACGAAGAGGTTGCGACGGCATCGGCCTTGAGCAGGCGGGTCCGCGAAATGGAATCGCGGGGAAGCTTTTCTCTCACCGTGGTTCGAAACCGGCAGGAAATGGTTTTCAACGTCGAACTGGAGAAGCCGTCAGGCTCGATCCAGCGGCGTGAGGTCAAGCCCTCGCCGGCGCCGAGCCGGGGGCCTCGAGCGGTGCGCGTGGGGAATCCGTTCGCGGCGTCTCCCATCCTTTAGGCTGCGTTTTGGCGGGGCCGGAGTCGGTGAGCGGCCCCGTCGTGGCTTCCATTACGATGCGCTGCACTTTCACCAGCAGCTCCACTTCTTTTTCCGGAATTCCCAGAGCGGCCGCGATCTGCTGAGGCGTATGTCCGCGGCGCCACATCCGGAGCGCCTGCGAGCGCGTTCCAATGTTCATGCCGGCCCGGGGCGGAGGAGGCGCCACCAATTGCAGAGTGCGCTCCTCGGTTTCCGCCAGTTTCGACGATACCTCTCCGATGCCGGAGTGCACGCGGCTGAGCTCCGCTTCGAGCGCCGCCTGCTTTCTGCGCCCGGCCTGAATCTCCCGCTTCAGCGTGACGAACAGGTATAGGCACAGCCCAAGGCTCACCGCCAACAGCGTGTAAAAGGTGAGTGCGTTACTTACGATGGCTTCCATAATTTCTCTCCGTTGCCGTTCCGCCTGCCAGCTTGATGCCCGCCTTGAAGGCGCCATGCCGGCGGCAGTCAGTTCAGCGTCCTCAGCCTTTTCTCGCGGCTGATGATCTCCTGAATCCTTACCCCGTAATTGCCCTCGACCACGACCACTTCTCCACGCGCGACAACGCAGTTATTCACGATCACCTCGACGGGCTCGTTGAGCGTGCGGTTCAGCTCGACAATGGACCCGACGCTCAGTTTCAGCACGTCCTTAAGCGGAAGCTGAGCGCGGCCAAACGAGACGCTCACTGGGAGGTCGACCTCCATCAGCACATCGAGCGTGGGCGGCGTCTTGTCCAGCGCCGGCCGCTCGGGTTCAGGCTGGGGAGCGATTTTGGAAAGCGGCGCCTGAACTGCCGGGACGCGCGCGACTTCCGTTTGCGAGAGTTCGCTCAGACCGGGATGGAAACACAGGCAGAGCGAGGGAATCTTTACGCCGCCCATTGTCACCCCGATCTCGAAGGCGAGCGCATCCGCCGGCGCGCCGTCCCGCTCGGCGCCGGATTCGCAAGTGACTTCCGCCTTGACGCGCCGTCCAATCGCTTGGGCGAGCCCCGAGCAGGCCTGGCTCACGATTTCCAAATACGTATTGCGGGCATCCTGCTGGCCGGTGACTTCGATTCCCGCGCCGCGCAGGATCTGAGACCCGATCTCAACCCAGGCCTCCTCCGGCGCTCCGATCCAGAAAACCGCGTTCTGGTGCAGGCTCAGCGGCTGCTCCCACCAGAGCGCTTCCCCTGTCCAGCTCGGCGCGCTGGAGGCTTGCCAGCTCGTCTGCGGACGCTCACCCGTCATGCCCTCCAGGGCATCGGCCAGGCGGGCGGTCCAGTTCTCAGCCAGCCATTGGAATGTTTCTCCGGGACCCGTTTCGCTCATGATGCTCCGCCTTTGGTCGGCCACCGCTTCTCGATGTAACTGCGCAGCCGCAGGATGGCCTGCGTTTTGAGTTGCGAGACGCGCGACTCGTGCAGCTCCACCACCTTGGCGATTTCGCGCAGCGTCAATTCCTCGTGGTAATAAAGGCTGATCACCGTGCGCTCGACGTACGGCATTTTCGAAATCGCTTCTGCCAGCAGGCGCTCCAGTTCCGACCGCTCGAGAATCCGCGAAGGCCACTTCTCCTCGCTATCGGAGATGTACTTCAGCAGATCCCGGCCGCTGTCCTCGCCGCCGGCGTGTTCCAGGCTTCCCAGATTCACCCCACGTACCTCGACAAGCCACGAGTGGTACGTTTCCATGTCGATATTCAGTTCCTGGGCAATCTCCTCCTCGGTGGGGGCCCTGTGCAGGCGCTGTTCCGCCGCCGCAACGGCCGCTTCAATCATCTTGGCCTTCTTGCGTTTTTGCCGCGGCGCCCAGTCGAGGCCGCGCAGGCTGTCCAGGATCGCGCCCCGAATCTTGTATTCCGCGTATGTCTTCAGCTTGAAATTAAGGCTCGGATCGAAATTGTCGATGGCCGAGATGAGGCCCACGATGCCGGCGGAGATCAGATCTTCCAGGCTTACGCTGCCCGGAAGCCGCTCGTGAATCCGCCGGGCGATCAGGCGGACCTGAGGCAGGTGCTCCATAATGAGCCGCTCGCGTTCCGCCGCGGGCGTTTCCTCAGTCGTTTGATAGTAGTCGGCCACTGCTCGATCCTTGTACCGGCCTGGTGCGGCCGCCGCCGTCGCGCTCATGCCGCCGCCGCTGCCGCCGCTCGCCGGATGCTGCGCTCCAGCACCAGGCTCACGATTCGTTCCTTGTCCGCCGGCTCCAGGTCCTCAGGGATCTGCTGTCCCGTCGACAGGAAGGAAACCGGTTTACCCGTGCGGGCCGCCTCGTTGAAAATCGGCCCGAAGGCTTCGGTCTCGTCCAGCTTGGTGAAAATGAGCTTCCGAGGCCTGAAAATCTCGAAGCGGTCCACCACACGGGATAGATCGGCGGATTTCATCGAAGCCGATAGAACCAAGTGGGTGTCGATATCGCGCCGGCCCGCAAGAAACGCCGCCAGATCCGAGGAATCCACCAGGTCGTTCGGTCCGTGGCCGGGGGTATCGATCAATATCAGGTCCTTGGTGCGATGCTCCTCGATGGCCTGCGAGAGCGCTCCGGGGGTCTCCAGGGCCAGGAAGCCCACGCCCAGGATGGCGGCGAACGACCGCAACTGGTCCGCCGCGGCGATGCGGTAGTTATCCATCGAGATGATCTGCGTCGGCCGCCTGCACGTCAGCCCGTAGCGGACAGCGAGTTTCACCAGGGTCGTGGTCTTGCCACAGCCGCACGGGCCGACCAGCGCAACGATTCGCGGGTGCCCGCCGCGCCCCAACTGCGTATCGCAGCGGATGCGAGACGCAAGTTCGGCCGCCAGCGCGCGGTCCACCGATCCCTCTACGTCCGCTTCTCTGAGCCGCTGCAGGATATCGTGCGCCAGCGCCGGATCCACTTCCGCTTCCACGAGCGAGGAGAAGACCTCGGCCAGCTCCGGCTTCGGCAACTCGCGCGCCGAGGCCATCGCGCTCGACCGGCTCAACGCCGCGGCCATTCGCTCCAACTGCTTGCGCATCTCCGCGATGTCGGCCGAAAGGCGCGCGTAGTCCTGCTGCCCGGGGGCGTGCCGGGAACCGTCCGCCGTGCGGTCCGAGGGCGGAAGCGCCATGACCACTTCGTATTCGCCCATATGCCGCGCTTCCGGCGGGGCCTTGCGCGACTGGATCAGCATGGCGTCCGGCCCCAATTCAATCCGCGCCATTTCCAGCGCGGCTTTTACGTCGTTGGCGAAGTACGATTTCAATCTCACTCCCGGTTCTCCTTGGACGTATTACTGAATGACTCCCAGCGACACCACCTTCACCCCGGATGGAATCTCGCCGTGCGACAGAAAATACACGTTGCTGATCGACGTTTCTACAAGCTGCCTCAAGAAGGGCCGTGCGCCGGAACTCGCCAGCACCACCACCGGCGATTCCGGACTCCCCACAACTCGCCGGATGCGGTCGAGAATGTCGCGCACCGCCTGCGGCGAGACGTTCCAATGGCTCGTGAATTCGCCGTGCTCAACCGAGGACTCCACCATTTGCTCGAGCGCCGGGTCGAGGAAATACGCGGGCAGCTCGCCATTCGCGTTCAGATACGGCTTCACCACGACCCGCCGGATCGACTGCCTCACGTATTCGGTCAGCAGCGTCGGGTTCTTGGTGATCTGCGCTGCCTCACCCAGCGCTTCCAAAATCGAGACCGCGTCGCGAATCGACACCCGTTCCCGAAGCAGGTTCTGTAGAACACGCTGCACAGCGGCAAGGGAAAGCAATTTCGGAACCAAATCCTCCACCACGCGCGGGTTCTCTTCCGACACGCGGTCCAGCAGCTTTTTCGCATCCTGGCGCGAAAACAGTTCGTGGGCGTGACGGCGGATGACTTCCGAAAGGTGTGTGCCCAGGATGCTGGGGGCATCCACCACCGTGTAGCCCGCGCTCCGCGCCGCTTCCACGCGGTCGGAACTGATCCACACCGCCGGAATCCCGAAGGCCGGTTCGCGTGTCTCGATACCCTCGATCGGCTCGGCAGGCTTGCCCGGATGGATCGCAAGTTCGCAGCCCTGAGGCATATCGAAGCGCGCCACCTCCAGGCCTTTGATCAGGATGACGTACTCGCGCGGGCGCAGCGACAGATTGTCGGTGACGCGCACCGGCGGGAGCAGATATCCCATTTCGGTGGCCAGTTGCCGGCGGATCGCCGCGATTCTCCGGAGCAGCGGCGAGTTCTTTCCTCCCTCGACCAGCCGCACCAGCCCGAGGCCCACCTCCACCGACATCGGATCCACTTTGAGCAGCGCCTCCAGGTTCTCCTTAGGCGGAGGAGGCTGCGCGACTGACGTTTTTTCGGCTCTGACAACCTTTTGTCGCATCCGCCACGCCACTACGCCGATCCCGGCGCTCAGGATGACAAAAGGCATTCCCGGCAGCCCGGGGAACGCGGCCAGCGCCAGCAGGACCCCCGATGCCAGCAGCAACGGCTCCGGCTTCCCAAAAACCTGTTTGCGGAACTCGGCGCCAAGCTGGCTGTCCGCGCCCGCGCGCGTCACCACCAGGCCGCCGGAGATGGAGATCATGAGCGCGGGCACCACCGTCACCAGGCCGTCGCCGATGGTGAGCACGGTGTAGGTTTCAAGCGCGCGGCGCAAATCCATTCCGTGCTGCAGCACGCCGATCAAGAAACCCGCGATGATGTTGATGCCCGTGATCAGAATGCTCGCCACGGCGTCGCGCTGCGTGAACCGCGAAGCGCCGTCCATGGCGCCGTAGAACTCGGCTTCGGCGGCCAGCCTCCGGCGGCGCTCCCTCGCTTCGGCTTCGTCGATCAGCCCGGCGTTGAGATCCGAATCGATCGACATCTGTTTTCCGGGCAGCGCATCCAGAGTGAACCGGGCGGTGACTTCCGAGATGCGGACCGCGCCGTGGTTGATGACCACGTACTGTATGGCGATCAGAACAAGAAAAATCACCGCCCCGACGATGTAGTTGCCGCCCACCACAAACGTGCCGAACGCCTCGATCACGTGGCCCGCCGCCGCCGTGCCGGTGTTGCCATTCAGCAGAATCAGCCGCGAGGAGGAGATGTTCAAGCCCAGCCGGAACAGCGTCATCAACAGCAGCGTGGTGGGAAAGACGCTGAACTCGACCGGCTTCAAGATGTACATCGCCACCAGGAGCACGATCACCGAAAGCGTGATGTTCGTTGCGATCAGGATGTCGAGCAGGAAAGCGGGCATCGGCGCCACCATCGCCAGCACGATGGCGAGAACGCCGAGAGGGACAGCGAGCTCCACCACCTTCGTGCGGGCGGGCTGATTTCCGCGTCCCGGTTGAGCCTGAGCGAGTGCGATTGCCTTCGAAGCCATTCTCTATGCCGGCAAACGGCCTCCCATAATGCGGTAAATGTAGGCCAGGATTTCAGCCACCGCGCGGTAAAGATGCGCGGGGATTTCCTGCCCCACTTCAGCCGACTTGTAAAGCGCCTGGGCCAGGGGAGGATTCTCCACAATGGGCACCTGGTGCTCGACGGCTTTCTTCCGGATGCGAAGCGCCAGATAGTTCTTGCCCTTGGCGACGACCACCGGCGCGGCCATCGAATCCATCACGTAGCGGATGGCCACCGCGTAATGCGTGGGGTTCACAATGACCGCCGTGGCCTTGGGCACCTGCGCCATCATGCGCCTGCGCAGCCATTCACGCCGCAACTGGCGCACACGCGCGCGCACCTGCGGGTTGCCTTCGGTTTCCTTGGCTTCATCGCGGAGTTCCTGCCTGCTCATCCGCAAGTCCGCCATGTAGCGCCGCTTTTGCCGCACCAGGTCGATGGCCCCCATCACTATGAATGCAGCGGCGCCCTTCCAGATCAGATCCTGGATCGAGGCGGCCATCTGATACGAGCTTTTCTGCACGCCCTGAAGCGGCATGGCGACGAGCGCGTCCCAGTTGTCCTTCACGATGCCGTAGACCGCTCCGGCGAACAGCGGCAGCAGCACGGCCGCCTGCACGAGCGAGGGAATGTTCTGCCGGGGCAGTTCCTGCAGCCTCGTGACTATGTTCAGCCGCTTGAAATTCGGCGTCAGTCCCTTTGCGGAAAACCCAAACTGCGTGACAGAAAGGTGAGCGCCTAAGGTCACCGCGAGCAGCACTCCGCCGGCGAGGCCCAGCGGCAGAAAATCGCGGACGAGCAGCACGCGCGCCAGCCGCTCCAGTTCCGCCGCGGTGACTTCGGCGGAAAAGGCGATGCGGAACACGTACCGGGTGGTCTCCATAAGGCGCGAGCAGTAGCTGGTTCCAAACCATCCGAGCAGCGCCGCGAACGCGGCAAACTGAAGCGCTCCGACCGCCTCGCGGCTGACCGGGAAACGGCCCTCGCGGCGCGCCTGCTGGATGCGCCGCGGCGTCGCTTTTTCCGTCTGCTGGCTCTTGTCAGCCATGGACTCGGCACCTTCCGCAAATCACGCGATAGTGGCCTTTCCTGCAGGGCACTTCAAAATGCCTCCCCGCAGCACCCGTGACAGAGAGCGGAGTTCCCGCATACCAGATGCTTCCTGCAAGGCACCTCACATGCCTCCCCGCAGCACGGCTACCGTGCGCTCAGCGGCGTCGCGGAACACGGGCACGAAAAACGCCGTCACCACGGCAAAAAATGCCAGCGTCGCCAGCATCTTCACCGGAAAAGCCAGCGTGAGCAGTTGCAGTTGCATGTGTATGCGGCCGAGCAGCGCCAGGGCGATGTCCACCAGCATCAGCAGCACGATCACGGGCATGGCCAGCCGCAGCCCGGTGGTGAACATCGCGCCGCCCAGTTTCAAAACCGCTTCGACTCCCCCCGGGTACAACTGGTAGGTTCCCGGAGGATAGACGGCGAGGCTCCGGGCGAACACGGCAAGCACCTGGCGGTCCAGCCCGAGCGCGAAAAACAGCAGCCCGGCGGTCAGATGCGCAAAGACCACCAGCACGTTGCTGTCGGCCTGGGTCGTGGGATCGATCGTGGACGCGTATGAGTAGCCCGCTTGCACCGCGAACGCCTGTGCAGCCAAAATCAGCGTCTCGACCAGGAACGCCACCGCCACCCCGGCGGTTACGCCGAATGCCGCCTCGGAAATCATCCACACAAGCAGTTGCCCTATGCCGATTCCGGCCACCGGCACTTCGGGCCATACCGGAAACAGCGCGATTGTGGCGCTTACGGCCAGCACCGCGCGCACCATCTGCGGTCCCTGGTTCACGCCTGGCAGCGGCACAAAAACGAACGCGCCGCCTACGCGCGCCAGTACAAGCAGAAAGCCGAGCAGCAGGCCAAGCGGCGCCGTGACCTCACCGGGCATAGCGGCCTAAGTCGCCCAAGATCGAGGAGGCGTAGGTCATCATCTGCCGCAGGATCCAGGGCAAAGAGATCAGCAGCGCCAGAAGGAACGCCGCCAGCCGCGGAATCGTGCTGAACGCCGAATCCTGCATGGAGGTCACCACCTGCACGAGACTGATCGCCACGCCAGCGACGAAACCTACAATGAGCAGCGGCGCGCTGACCCAGAAAGCCATCATCAGCATCTGCCGCACGGTCTGCATGACGAATTCGGGTGTCATTCTGTCGCTAATAAAAACTTTTCACCAGGGAGCCCACGACGAGATTCCAACCGTCCACCAGCACAAACAGCAGCAGCTTGAACGGCGCCGACAACATTACCGGCGGCAGTTGGATCATTCCGACCGAGAGCGTGACCGAGGCCACCACGAGGTCGATCACCAAGAAAGGCAAAAACAGAACCGCCCCGATCTGAAATGCCGTCTTGAGCTCGGAGAGAATATAGGCCGGCACCAGCACCGCAAGGTCGAGGTCCGCGGGCGTACGCGGCGCTGGGCGACGTGTGATCTCCACCAGCAGCTTGATGTCCTTTTCCCGCGCGAATCGCGCCAGAAACGCTTTCAGCGGCTGGCTACCCTGCTCGAATCCCTGCCCCAGCGTGAGCTGCCCTTTTTCCACGGGCACCCAACCCTTGTTGTACATCTCCATCGCCACCGGCTGCATGATCAGGATGGTCAGAAACAGCGCCAACCCGATCAGCACCTGGTTCGAGGGGGTCGCTTGCGTGCCCAGCGCCTGCCTGAGAAAGTGCAGCACCACGACGATGCGGAGAAACGGCGTCACCGATACGATCACCGCCGGCAGCAGCGTCAGCAGCGTCAGCACCACCACGATCTGCAGAGGGACGCTGAGCGAGGCGCCGCGCACGGTTCCCAGCGGCAGCGACTGGGCGGCAGATAGCGCCGGCGCCAGGAGCGCGAAAGCGATCGGAAGCAGTCTCACTTCGGCGCGCCCTCCAGAGTCTCGACCGCAGCCAGCGGTACGGAATCCAGCAGCGTGCAGCCGGCCGAGTGCGCCCCAATCAGCAGAGCGCGGTCCGCCAGCCGCACCAGGTGCAGCGTGTGCTGCGGCGTGAGCGCGAGGCGGGCCAGCGGCTCGAGCCGGCCGGGAATGCCGCGGCTGCGCACGATCCCGCTGCTGGAGATCAGCCCGCGCCGCCGCAGCGCCCACAGCGCCGCCCCCATCAGCCCCAACACCAGCGCCACCGCGCTCAACTGATAAAAGAGTTCCATCGATCGATCCTCTATGCCGGCCAGTTGAAATCGGTGAGCCGGATGCCGAACGAGTTGCCGATAATCACGATCTCCGCGGAGCCGAGCAGCGTCCCGCCGACGTAAACGTCCAGGTTTTCGCCCGCCGACCGCGCCAGCCGGACGACACTGCCGACTTCCCAATTCAGGATTTCGGCAAACGGAGTGGTTTTCCGGTCCAGCTCGATTTCAAGCTGGAGGGGAACGTCGGCGAGATGCCCGATTTGCTCCTGAACGGTCATGGCCGGCTATCGCGATTACCGCTTGAGATTGATCGTCTCCTGGCTCATCTCGTCGGCAGTGGTGAGCACGCGCGAGTTGGCCTGGTAGCCGCGCTGGTAGACGATGAGGTTCGTAAATTCCCGCGCGATGTCTACGGTCGAGGCCTCCAGAGAGCCGCCCAGTATAATGCCCCGGCCGCCGGTCCCCGGTACGCCGATGGCCGGCATAGCGGTCTTGGCGCTTGCCTGAAAATTGTTGTTGCCTGCTGCGATCAGCGTATCGGAGTTGCGGATCGAGGCCAGCGCCACCTGCCCGACAATACGCTGCAGCCCGTTGGAGTACTGCGCGACGATTTTGCCGCCGTCAGCCAGGCCGACGCGGATCAGCGATGCGGATGTCGAGCCGTCCTGCGAGTTGGCCGAGACCGCGGAGGGCTGGGCGAACTGCGTTAGCCGCGGCGCTCCGTTCGGATGGTAGAGCGACCATTTGAGAGACATGTCGCTGGCCCCGTCGGCCAGCCCGGTGATGTTGATGTCCACCGTCGGAGAACTCGGGTCCGGCGTGAGCAGCTTGCCGTCCGAATCGAAGGTGATGGTTCCCGTGGCGAGCGGCACCGGCGGATCGGGCGGCGAGGCAAGGTCCGCGGACGGAATCGTCACTTCGTACTGCCACTCGCCTGCTGCCGTCTTGGTGAACGTGATGGTCAACACATGGGTGGCGCCGAGAGAATCCACTACCTCCATCGGGGTTGAGAACGTCGCATCCAACGTGCCGACGGTAGCGGCGGCGTTCAGGTTGAGATCCAGCGAGAAGTTCGTGGTCGCGATCGGAGTCTGGAGCGTTCCAACCGGAACCACAATGTCGGTGATGGCGCCAGTCGGGTTCACCGTTCCGTCGGGCCCTTCCATCCAGCCCTGGACTCTCTCTCCCGTCAGGGTCGTCAGGTAGCCCTGACCGTCCACCTTGAAGTTGCCTGCCCGGGTGTAGAGCGTCCCGCCGCGCTCGTCGCGCAAGATGAAAAAGCCGTCGCCTTGAATGGCGGCATCCAGCAGACCCGTGCTGCTCTGAATCGCACCCTGCGTGAACTGGCGCGTCGTAAATGGACGGCCCGTTCCGAAGCCGACCTGCGTCTCGCCCAGGCCCGCTCCGAGCGATTGCGTCACCAGGTCGCGAAAGGACACTGTACTGGTCTTGTAACCCGGCGTGTTGAGGTTCGCCAGATTGTTACCAACCACGTCAACGGCGGTAACATGGGCGTTCAAAGCCGAGAGCGCTGTCGAGAAAGATGCAAACATACTAGTTCTCCTGGGTTGAATCTGTTGCCCGGGCGGATTCAAGGGCCGCGTTGATGTCAGCGCGGAGCGCCTCGATCTCGGCCCGGACCAGTGTCATCTGCTCCAGCTCGCTGAACTGAGCCAGTTGCGTAAGAAACTGCGTACCGTCAACCGGATTCAGCGGGTTCTGGTGTCTGATTTGGGTCACCAGCAGCTTGAGGAACATGTCCTTGTCGGACAGCTTGTCCTTCTGTGTGGTGGCCTGTGTTGCGGAATTCTCAGCGGCCGTACTCTGGGTTGCGCTGCTCACTCCTGTTGTCATGCGAAGGTGCTCCTGATGGGATTGTCATTGCGGCCGCGGAATGCGCCTTCGAGCATTTCCAGCCACTCCGGGCGTGCCTCGTCCTGTCTGCGCCGCTGCTGCTGTTCCGGCGATCCTTCTCCGGCGGCGTCCTGGCGCCCGCGGCCGAATTCCTGAGCGCTTTCATTTCCGGCGCCAGGATTCAGAGGCTGCGCCTGGCTGTCGGAGAGGGCGGCGGTCAGGCCGGCGTGAGCGCCGGACCCCTGGGGCCTCCAGGTCTCCGTTACGTACCCGCGATTTTCCAGATTCGCCACCAGCTCGCCCAAATTCTCGGCGAGCGATTGGTTGAGCCGCGCATCCGCGGAACGGACGGCTACGTGGACCTGCCCCGCCCGTTCGACGACCTTCACCTCAACCCGTTCCGGCTCCCGGTCGCCTGCCCCCTGGCCCGGCACCAGCATCGACAGCTCGCGAAGCGGCTGCGGGGCGGCATCAGTCCGAACAGGCTCGAAATCCGCCCGCGCGGCCGGCATAACGGGGACGGCGCGTTCCGGCGGTGTCGCAGGCTTCAGCACCGCGGGGGCGGCCGGTGCTGACGCGGCCACCGCCTGCTCTAAAGCGGGCGCGGCCGTTTCCGAAGCTGGCGCGACGTGCGGCGTAGCCGGTTCTACCTGAATGCGCGGCCCAGCCGGTTCCACGTGAACGCGCGGTGGCGCAGTTGGTTCTGCTTGATCGCTAGAGGCAGCCGGTTTTATCTGAGCGCTGAAGGCCGCCTGTCTGGACGCTGCGGAAATGTTGTTTTCTGGCTGTAGGTCCGGGGCTGGCACGCGCGCTTCGGAAGCTTTGGCCGGCGCAGGCTGCACCGGATCTACCGGGGCTGGCCGCGCCGGAGCAAGCGCCTGTCGATTGGAACCCGCAGGCGCGGGCCTTGGAACTGTGGTAGCCTCACCGCGCTCGCTCAAGCGGACGGCGAATGCCACTTCTGTTTCGGTTGCCGGCCGGGTCTGCCCGGAAATGGTTTCAGTGTTTCCGGGTTGGGCCTGAACGGTTGTTTTGACGGGGTTCTTGTTTTCGGATGTCCCAAAAATGTTGAGCGGCTGCGTGGGCCGGGGAGCGGCTGCATCGCGCGCGGCCGCAGCTTCAGCGGCCGGGGCGGGCGCTGGGTCCGCCATGGGAGCGGCGGCCGGCGCGGGAGACGGGGCTTCCGCACGATGATGAGCCGGAGGGGGAACCGGCGTTTCTGCCTCCTCGGCTGTCTGCGCCGGCTTTGCAGCCTGCCGGACCGGTTCGGATTTCTCTTCGTCTCCTTCTTCGATTGCGCGAGCCGCCAACGAGGCGGGTGCTGCCTCGGTTGCGGGCGCTTCTTCAGGAATTAGAGTCTCGAACTCCGCGGTGACAAAAGCCTCTAACTCCGCGGCGCCCATTGGTTGCGGCGGTAAATTTGGTTGCGCCGGCAAGTCCTGGAAGTCAGCCTGCGCGAGCGGCGGAGTGATCTCCGTGGCAGCGGGCTGGGGCTCGGATGGGGCCATCACTTCGAAGCCCCAGTCCGGCTTCGCCTGAGGCTCAGCCAACGGAACAAAGGTTTGGACCGGAAACAAGAACGCAGCCGGTTGTTCTTTTGTCTTCCGTTCTTCTCTTATTTGAGATGCGCTGTTTTGAAATTCGCCGTCTTCCGCTGCTTCGGGTTTTTCGGCGGCGTGGCCGGCGCTTTCAGGCGCCGCTGCGAGTTCCGGGGCGCCCGGAGGATTTTCAGGCGCCGTCCCGGGAATCAACTGGGACATCAGAGCCGAAAACTCCTCGGCGGCCGGAGAGTCTGCCTCGACGCGGGCCGGGGCACCCTCCGCCGGCGGCGCCATCGAGGCGAGAGGAAACGGCAGACATGCAGCAGTCACGCCGCGGATGAGTGCAGTTCGATTGCCGCGATGCCCCGCCCCGTTTTCAGCGATTTAGCGGCGCGCCGTGGTACGAGATTTTGGCACGCCGCCTCAAGTGACCGGATTTTGTCGCAGCCGGAACATCTCCGTTTCAGCTTTTTGGTTCATTTATCTCGAATTTGAGCCGCGGACCGCAAATTGCACGGAGGCTCCCGGGAGATTATCCATGGATTCTCTGATGATTTCCGCCGCCAGTGGCATGCGTGCCCGAATGGAGTCGCTGGATATGCTGGCGAACAACCTGGCCAACGCCGCCACTGCTGGATACAAATCGGATCGCGAAATGTACAGCCTGTACGTCGCTCCGGAAGCGCTCGACCCCGCGCTGGCCGGCGAGAGTCCGCTGCCGTCGACTTTGCCGGTGGTGGAGCGCCGCTGGACGGATTTCAGCCAGGGCAATCTCACGCCGACTGGCAATCCGCTCGATTTTGCCCTCGCATCCGAAGGTTTTTTCGTCGTGAACGGGCCGAACGGTCCTCTTTATACGCGAAATGGCAGTTTCAGAATTTCCCCCACCGGAGTGCTGACCACGCACGAAGGCTACGCCGTACGCGGCGTGGACGGCCAGGTGATCCAAACCGTGGGATCGGAGCCGCTTGAAGTCTCGCGCGACGGCACCGTCCGGCAGGGCGGGATCGTGTTGGGACAGATTGCCGTGGTTGCTCCCGACAAAGCCAACCTGGAGAAGGCAGGCCGGAACTACTACCGCGCCGTGGATCCGGCCGTGACTCCGGCGCTGGTGGCGGACGCGGAGGTGCATCAGGGCAAGCTCGAAGCCTCGAATGTCAGCACGCCTGAAACCGCGGTGCGGCTGATCAACATTCTGAGGCAGTTCGAGATGCTTCAGAAGGCCGCTATGCTGGGCGGCGAGATGAACCGCCGCGCAATCGAGGAAGTGGCGCGGGTAAATCCGTAGGAAGGAGCTTCAGATGATACGAGCCCTTTACAGCGCTGCGAGCGGCATGACCGCGCAGCAGATGAACGTGGACAACATCGCTCACAACCTGGCCAATGCCAATACGGCCGGATTCAAAGCGCGGCGAACGCAGTTCCAGGACCTGCTCTATCAGAACTTCGTTCAGCCGGGCGCCTCAGCCGGGACGCAGACGGTGGTGCCCAGCGGGCTTCAGCTTGGCCTGGGCACGCGGCCGGCGTCCAACGAAATCATTTTCACCCAGGGGAACTTCGAAATGACCAACAATCCCCTGGACATCGTCATCCAGGGGCGCGGCTTCTTCCAGGTGCGCCGGCCGTCGGGCGAGCTCGCTTACACGCGGGCGGGGACGTTCCATCTGGACCGTGACGGAAACGTGGTCACGGCCGACGGGGATCCGCTCGAACCGCAAATAACCATCCCGCCCGAGGCGCAATCCATCACGATTGCGCCGGACGGCACCGTGAGCTACACCCGGCCAGGCGACACATCCGCGCAGATTGCCGGACAGATCCTGCTCGCCAACTTCGCGAACCCGGCGGGTCTGAACAGCATCGGGCACAACCTTTATCTGCCGACGGATGCCTCGGGAGATCCGACTATCGGCGAACCCGGCGGGCAGGAGGGCCTGGGCACGCTGCAACAGTACTTCATCGAGCAATCGAATGTCAGCGTGGTGGAAGAATTCATCAACCTGATCGTCAGCCAGCGCGCCTATGAGGCCAATTCGAAAGTGGTGAAGGCGGCTGACGACATGTACCAGCAGGTCAACCAGCTAGCGCGATGATCATTCTGGCGGCGGCGCTAGCTGCAGGTTGCATTTCCGTGGAAGGGGATCGCATCCGCGCGGCTGATCTGGCCGCGGCGGTTCCGGCGTTTGCCGCCCTGGCGCCCGATGCGGAACTGGGATACACGCCCGCGCCCGGGGCGCACCGCATGCTGAGCCCGGGGGAGGTGGCGCGCATGGCCGCACGGCACGGGATCGCGCTTGAGACGGCACCCGGCTTGTGTATCGAGCGGGCGATGGAGCACCTGACGGAAGAGCGCGTGCTGGCTGCGCTGCGCGCGGCGGTGGGCAACCCCGAAGCCCGGATCGAACTGCTGGACTTCAGCCGTTACAAAGTGCCGCGCGGCGAACTGGAATTTGCCCGGAGCGGATACACGCCGCCTCCCGAGGGCGCTGACGTCCCGGTTGTGTGGCGGGGAAAACTCAAGTACGCGGGAAACCGCAGCATGCCGGTTTGGGCGCGGGTGCGGATAGGCATTCCGGGAAAAAGGCTGGTCGCGGCGGAGGACTTGCCGGCTGGCCTGCCCATTCAGGCCTCGCAGGTTCGGGTCGAGACAACCGAAATGCCGCTGTTCGCTGCCGCGCCAACGCAGTCCGTGGAGGACGTTGTCGGGCGCGTGCCGAAGCGCACGATCCGTGCGGGCGAAGCGGTGCCGGCAGGTGTTCTCGAAGCTCCGCTCGAGGTCGAGCGCGGGGAGACGGTCACCGTGAAGGTGAACAGCGGCGCGGCTCAGCTCAGCCTGAAGGCGAAGGCGGTAACCCCGGGACGCAAGGGCGATTTGATCATGCTGCGCAATCCCGATAACGGCCGGAGATTCCAGGGCCGTGTGGAAGGTCAAGGAAGGGTCATCGTCGATGCGAAATAGCTTTTTTTGGGCGGCTTTGCTCGCCATCGCGGCACAGGCCGCCGACAAAGACAAGACGCTGTCGCCGCTCGATCAGTATGTACAGCAGGCGGTGGCAAACGCGGAGCGCGCGGCGGGGCGCGAATCCGCGCCTGGCTCCATCTGGCAGCCGGGAGCGCTGCTCGGGAACCTGGCGAGCGACCCGAAAGCTTCGCAGGTGGACGATCTGGTGACGATTATCGTGACCGAGCGCGCCTCGGCCATCGCCAAGGGGACCACGAAAAGCGCGCGGGCCTCGAAAGCCAATTACTCGGTGGGAGCGGCATTCGGGAGGACGAACCCGTCCGGTCCGCTGGCCAACATGCTTTCGGCGGCGGGCGAGCAGTCGCTGGCGGGTGAGGGGGCCACGACGCGGGAAACCGTGCTGACGACAACCATATCGGCGCGGGTCGCGGCGGTACTGCCGAACGGCTATTTGGTGCTGGAGGGCTCCAAGAACGTTGCAGTGAACTCGGAAAACCAGATCGTCACGGTGCGCGGGGTGGCGCGGCCGCTGGACATCGCGCCGGATAACACGATTTTTTCGGACCGCCTGGCGCAGCTTGAAGTCCTCATCAACGGCAAGGGAGTCGTGAACGACGCCATAAGGCGCCCGTTCTTCCTCTACCGGCTCCTGCTCGGACTGCTTCCGTTTTAGACCATGCACAACCGGATTCTGGCAATCACGCTGTTGATCACAAGTTCGCTGAGCGCGGCCGCGCGCCTGAAGGAACTGGCCGCCGTGGAAGGCGTGCGGGACAACCAGTTGGTCGGCTACGGGCTGGTGGTCGGACTGGCGGGCACGGGCGACCGCCGGCAGACGATCTTTTCCGCACAGAGTCTGACGAACATGCTGGAGCGTATGGGAATCTCGGTGCCGCCGGAGGCCATACGGGTTAGCAACACCGCGGCGGTGATGGTGACGGCGACGCTGCCCCCGTTCGCGCAGCCGGGCGCCCGGATCGATGCGACCGTGGCGGCGATCGGCGATGCCACGAACCTGCAGGGCGGCCTGCTGGTCCTCACGTCGCTGCGCGGCGCCGACGGGCGTGTTTTTGCGGTGGCCCAGGGGCCGGTGGTCACGGGAGGCTTCGCCGCGGGGCGCGCCGGCACGCAGCAGACTTTGAACCATCCCACCGTGGGGCGCATTCCCAACGGCGCAATCGTCGAACGAGCCGCGCCGACGCCGGCGCCGGGAAGCCGGTTCCGCTTGCAGCTCCGGCAGGCGGATTTCACTACCGCCGCTCGCGTGGCCGCCGCCATCAACAAGAAATTCGCCGCCGGCGGAACCCCGGTGGCGCGCGCGGAGAACTCGGCGCTGGTCAGTGTTGATATTCCCCCTTCTTATAGCGAGCGCGCGACGGAATTCGTGGCCGAGCTGGAAAACCTGACGGTTGAGGCGGACCGCCCGGCCAAGGTGGCGATCAACGAGCGCACCGGAACGGTGGCCATAGGCAAGGAGGTGCGCATCTCGCCGGTGGCGGTGATGCACGGCAATCTGGCGGTCGAGATCCAGACGACCTATCAGGTGTCCCAGCCCGCTCCCTTTACGAGCGGGACCACGGCGGTGGTGCCGCAAGTAGACGTTGCCGTGCAACAGGAAAAAGCGCGCACGATCATGCTGAAGGAGGGCGCGACGGTGGAGGAACTAGTGCGCGCGCTGATGGCCATCGGCGCTACGCCGCGCGACATCATCGCGATTCTCCAGAACCTGCGGGCCGTGGGAGCGCTGGAAGCCGAACTGGAGGTGATCTGATGCGGATTGATGCGCTGGGCGCCGCTCCGGCCGGTGATGCCCGGCCGCGGGCCGAAAATGTCCGGGATGCGGCGGCGCAGTTCGAAGCGCTGCTGATTGCGCAGTTGCTCAAGTGCATGCGCGGATCGGATGGCGAGGGATGGTTGGGAACCGGCGGCGACCAGGCCGGGGACACCATGATGGAAGTAGCCGAGGAACATCTTGCCCGCGTGCTGGCTTCTCAGGGCGGGCTCGGGCTGGCGAAGCTGGTGGTGGAAGGACTGGAGCGTACGTCCATGGCGGCTCAAGAAAGTGGTACCCAGGTTCGATAAGATCTAAGAGACAATGCGGATCGGCGACCTGAATACGGCACCCGTCAATCCGGCCGGCTCCCCGGCTATTGACAAGCACAAGGGACATGAAACGCCAGCCGAGTCTAAAGATGCCGTGGAGTTATCGCGGCTGTCGCGGGCGGTGATGGCTCAAGGAGCAAGCGAGGCCCGGCTCGAAGAGTTGCGCGCGCAGTTTAAGGCCGGAACCTACCAGCCGCCGGCCGAAGAAGTCAGCAGGAGCATTTTGCGGTTTTACGAGAAGTGAAACCGGATCGCGCCGGACGGCTCGGCGCTACGCTCCCGCGGCAGTTGTCTTCTCCTTGAGAATGCGGTATACGGTCGCGCGATTGATGCCCAAGATTCTCGCCGCGCGCGCTTTGTTGCCATCCACGCTTTCGAGCACCCGGCGGACGTAGCGGCGTTCGGCTTCGGCCAGCGTGAGCATTCCCTCCAGCCCAACCCCGTTGCGTACGGATTCCGGCAGGTCGCGGACGTCGATCGTGCTGCCGCCGGCAATCTTGCAGGCGCTCTCGAGTGCTCCGCGCAACTCGCGAACGTTGCCCGGCCAGGAGTAACGCGCCAGTGCGAGCTGCGCGCGCGGCGTGATCCCGCGAATCGTCTTGCCGTACTTCCGCGAAAACTCTTCGAGGAAACAGCAGACGAGCAGCGGGAGGTCCTCCTTCCGGTCGGCCAGCGGCGGCAGCCTGATCTCAAGCATCGAAAGCAGCCGGTAGAGATCTTCGCGGAACTGCTTTTTCGCCACCCGGTCCCGCAGGTCGCACGCCGTAGCGGCAATCACTTTGAGATTCGGGCTGCGTTCCAGAGCCTCCAGCAGCTTGCCTTGCTTTTCCACTGGCATTTCGCCGATCTCATCCAGAAACAGCGTCTTGCCGCCGGCGTTTTCGGGGAAAACGTCTGGGAGGGGCGCGCCGGCCCGACAGTTGTGCACGGTGAAGCTCCCTCGCGGCGCTTCACTTCTGTTGTGCAGCGCCTGGGCCGCCAGTTCCTTGCCCGTACCGGGAGCGCCGGTGATAAGCGCCGTCCGGAAATGCGGCGCGAACCTCCGTATTCGCGCGAAGACCTGGAGCATCAGCGGGCTGCGGCCCACCAGCCCCTCGAACTGGTGTGCCTTCAAAACCTCGGCATCCAGCTCGAGCGCCGCCCGCCGCTGCCGCAAGTGTTCTACGACAGCGGCGCACCGGCTGTGCAACAGGGCGGCGGACAACGGCTTGGCCATGTAGTCGGCTGCGCCTTTCTCGATAGCTGCGACCGCCGCTTCCGCCGAATACTGCCCGGCGATAAGAATCACTTCGCTTTCCGGCGCGGCGTCCAGGATGCGCTCCAGCAGATTACTCCCGTTTACTCCGGGAGCTGTGACATCCAGCAGAACGATTTCCGGCCGCGCGCCCAGGATGAGTTCGAGACCGGTTTGCGGGCCGGCGAAATCGACGCGGACCGGCAGACCTTTGAGCGCCGCGGCGACTAAGTCCAGAGACACCGCATCGCTGCCGATTGCCGCCACTCTGACGGTGAAGTCGTCCAGAGCCCCGGTGAGCATTTGCATCCCCCCTTGCGCCCGGTGTTTCAGATTGGTTCGCTACTGAGATCGTAACACCCGGAACCCGCCGGCTGCCCCGGACCGCGCGGGATAATAGCGGAATGAAGCGTAGCTGGGCCCGCGCAATCCTTTTTGCCTTCGCGCTCGCGACCGGCGCGCATGCGGCCTCAAGCGGCATACGCCTGGGGCCGGACGGCTGGTTCCGCACCGCGGATGGAGAGCTGTTCGTGCCTCTCGGCGGGTTCCACGGGAATATGATCCCGGTGCCGATGGTGGAGCTCTCGCCCGAGGAGTTCCGCCGTGTCGAGCCGCACATCTGGAAAACTGGTCCCGGTTACATCGACCTCTGGGACGCATCGGACGACCTCATGCGGCAGTGGTTCGGCATCCTTGCCGCCAACGGGGTCACCGCCGTGCGGCTCTTCCCGCGCGCCCGCATCGTTGGGGACGTGCTCGATATTTGCGGGCGCCTCAATCCGGCGCTTCGCGATGTGTTCCATCGTGCCTTCGCCGCTGCGCGGGAGCACCGCATCCGCGTGCTGTTGCAGATCATCCCCGAGCCGTGGCTCACCGGCTATATGAACGAGCAGGCGCTGGAACGCTACGCGCTGCCGTATTACACGAAGGAAGAACTCGATCGTGCAACTCCTGCCCAGAAGAGATTCCTCATCGACCGCAAGCTTGTCACCCGGGAATCGAGTGATTGGTTTACCGACCCCGACGTGCTCGCCTGCCAGAAGCAGTATCTGGAAGAAGCGCTGGCGTGGGTGGCGAGCGAGCCGCAGGTGTTCGCACTGGAGCTGTACAACGAGCAGGGCAGCGGTCCTGACGAAGCCGCCGAACTCAAGTGGACCGAAGAAATTGTCCGCTTCATCAAGCAGCGGCTGCCTGAGATGCCCGTCACGATATCGCATCCCGGCTCCGGGCTCACTGCCTTTGACCCGTTGAAGTGGAGCAGGCAGGCGAGGGTGGATTTTTACTCCTCGCATCTCTACGCGGGCGAATGCGGCGCTAACAATCGTGTCGATTTCGCCGCAGTCACCGGCGCCACCACCACGGCGCTTCGCTCGGGGATCGTGAACTTTCCCGGGGAATGGGGAGTGCTCGACAGCAAGGCGCCCGAAGAGATCCTGCGCCGCAGCCACCGCGATGCGCTTTGGCTCAGCCTTCTGGCAGGCGGTCCTGGCTTCATGCAGTGGACCTACGATTTTCTGGAGGAATATCGCCGGGCTTCGGAGATTTTCCATTCGTTGCCGAAACGGTTCTCGCCCGAGCGCCCCGGGCCCGTGGTCAACATCGGCCCGGAATACCGCGGATATCACGACGAAGCGGGTTACCCCCGGGAGGCCCTCTTCAGAGCGGAGAGACGAACCGACCCGCGCCTCAGGAAGATTTATGAAGCGTACAAACACTCGCTCGACATCGGCGTTCCGGTTTCGTTCTCGCTGAGCGGCGGCATGCCGCTTGAGACGTTTCTTGGGTTGAGAAGCAAGGCATTTCCGCGGCCGATTGAGGCGGAAGGCGGCTACCAGCTCGCTTACCTCGCCGATTCTTCCCATCGCGTTTGGATCGCGTATCTGCGCAACCGTCGAGTGCGGGCCTTCGAGAAGCACTTTTTGGGAGAACCGAAGGAATCGAGGCTGCGGCTGCGCTTCCGCCTGCCCGAGGGGAATTACGATGCTGAAATCGTCGACCTTACCGCCGGCCGCACGCTGCACCGGCGCATCGCCCACAACGCCACGCTCGATATCGCCAGGCGGACCAGCAACGATTACGTAGTGGTGATCAAGGCTGCGGCGGGCAAGTAAGTCTACCGCTCGTCACCCTCTCTGCACCGGCGCATGGTGATTCACCGGACCCGAGCCGCGCCCCAGGCCGGGGTTGGTGCGAATGGCTGCCGTGATGAACGCCTTGGCGCGCGCCACGGCCTCGGGGAGCGGCGTTCCACGGGCGAGCTCAGCCGTGATCGCCGCCGAGTATGTGCAGCCTGTTCCATGGGTGTGCACGGTGGAGATTCGCTCGGCGGGGAACTCGTGCCACCTGCCGTCCGCATACAGCACATCGGTCGCACTGCCTTCGAGGTGGCCACCCTTGACCAGCACAGCCTTCGCGCCCATCTCCACCAGCCGCTCCGCCGCGCGGCGCATTCCGGCGGCGTCGCATACTTCGAGCCCGGAGAGCACGGCGGCTTCCCTGAGGTTCGGCGTGATGAGATACGCCCGTGGAAGCAGCCGCGTGGCGATCGCCTCGCGCGCCTCTGCGGCCGCTAGCGGCGTGCCGTGCTTGGAGATCAGCACCGGGTCGACCACGAGGGGAAAATCGAACTCCGCCGCCAGAGCCGCCACCGCCTCGACCACCTCGCGGCTGCCAAGAGCGCCCGTTTTCGCCGCGCCCGGCCGTATATCGGCAAGCACCGCGCGGACCTGCGCGGCCACCAGTTCCGCCGGCATGCACTCGACATGCTCCACGGCAGTCGTATTCTGAACCGTTAGCAGCGTAATGGCCGCTTCGCCGTAAACTCCGAACTGGTGGAAGGTCTTCAGGTCTGCCTGTATTCCGGCTCCGCCGCTCGGGTCCGAGCCGGCGATGGTGAGAGCGACTGGGATCACTCTGTTATTTTGACATTTTTGACCACAGCGCCCGCCGAGTTCCGCATCTCTACGTCCACGGAGTCGATCTGCGCGATAGCGCCCGTAACCGGGAAGACTGCGCGCAGAAAGAAAAGGCCGCCCACGTTGGCCGTTTCAAAGTGATGCGCAAAGGCGGCGGATGCGTCCGCGTGTATCGCGCCGGATCCGAGCGCCTGCCCGCCGCGGTCACGGAAGGTGAAGGCCAGTTGACCGGCGGTTC
The DNA here is from genome assembly GCA_029776225.1 of Acidobacteriota bacterium. Taxonomy (GTDB): domain Bacteria; phylum Acidobacteriota; class Terriglobia; order Bryobacterales; family Bryobacteraceae; genus Fen-330. Next base: position 254,258 of record JAKOTR010000022.1, read on the forward strand.
GGGTGTTGTCGAACCCTCCCAGGGTCAATTCGATCGTCGATGCCGCGCGGATGCCGCGTGCCGAGTCGATATGGATCACTTGCGGCGCCAGTTGCACCACGGCCTGCTCGGTGTGCGAGCCCAGGACGGCAGTGATGACGATGGTGCCCGCCGTAGAACCCGTCTGGAACTCGATATCGGCACGGCCGCCGAAAGTCGCCAGATCCTTCCCCTTCTGAACGCCGAACTGCACGGTGCGGCCGGAGGCGGGCGCGAGAAAGCCGAAGCTGGGATCGTCCGGGCCGATGAATTCCAGGCGCAACTGGCCCGTTCCGGTCACCGGCGACGGTTCATCGAACCGCACGGCGATTCGGGCCTGCTGCCCGCTCTTCAGCGCTGTCGTGTCGAGCGTGATAATGGGGCGCGGGAACGGTGGCTCCGTGGCGATCCCAGCGAGGCGGAAACTGAGCCGGTTCACGTTGAGCGTCCCCTCGAGCAGGCCTCCGCTGGAAGGCTCCCAAACGACGTCGAAGGAGATTGAGTCGCCCGGCGCGAGAGTCAACGGCAGCGGCGGCGCGCCCTCGACGCGGAATCCACCGCCCTCGGCGGCGATTCGCGTGATCTCGATCGGCCCGGCGGTGCGGTTCTCGACACTGTAGCGGCGGGAAGCAGCCGCGCCACCCTCGAGGTTTCCGAAATCGAGCATGCCGCCGGGCGCCAGCACCGCGCCCTCGCAGAGCACGGTAGGGCCAGGCTGCCCGCTGCCGATCAGCAGCACGGCGTCGTTGTTTATGATCAGGGGTGCGCTATGCCCGCCGTTGGTGACGGGCTGGAACCGCACCGCAAATTCGACGAAAGCCCCGGCCACCAGCGTAACCGGCACGTGCGGTGGGTTGAGCAGCGTGAACCCCGCGCCCGCCGCGTCGAGTCTCTCCAGCTTCGCCGCGGCCGGACCGGGATTTCGCAGCCGGAACAGCACCTCGATCGTGCCGCCGATTTCCACGCTGCCGAAGTTGTACGCCGAGCCCACGGGACGGTCGACTTTCCCGTCAACAACGTAAAGTTTGACCTGCGCGAGCGCGGGAAGAGCCACAAGCGCCAGCGCGATCAGCCGGCGGGCCCTCATTCCCCCACCTCCGGCAAACGGTAAAGCTGTTCGCGTTCGAGCGAGAGCGCCAAGTCTCCCCCTCCTTTGGCGAGCCGCACGTGGACCCAGCCCGGCCCCAGCCATTCCAGGCCTTCGGCGGGTCCTGGCAGCGTGATGACGCGATCTTCACTGCCGTCGCGCGTAAGGATCAGCTCCGCGTCGCGGGCCGCGAGCCGCCCGCCGTCCGGCAGCAGCAGCGCCGGAGCCGGCGTTTCGCCATCTTTGCGGACCAGCGCATCCGGCCGGCCGGGACCTCCAATCGCGATCACCTCGCCCTCGGGCAGGAACGGAGCTTCGAGCGGGCGCACGCCGCGGGCGCTCACCCTGAGCCACTCGCCTGACGATGGGAAATAGACCAGAGCTTGCGAGCCGTCCGGCGACCAGCCGAACAGCGCCGTTCCCGCGGGCGCGGGGTGTTCGCCGGTCCCCTCCCGCGTACGAATCTCCAGAGACTCCTCTCGCTTGATGATGGTCAGGGCGTCCGAGCACGCCGCGGCCACTACCCCTTCGGCCACCGTTTCGCCGATCAGGAAATTCCCGGCAATGCCGAGGACCGGCCGGAGCCGCCGGGATCCGTCGATCAGGCAGCCGATGCGCGGCACGCCGATCTGCGCGGCGGCGCCGCTGGCGAAAAGCAGGAAGATCGCGATGGCTCTGATTCTCATGGTTTCGTAACGATGATTGTGGGCGGGCCGATCTCCACCGGAGGGCTTGACGGCGGGCTGTTCGCGCTTTTCTCTCCTCGCGTCGCGATTCCCACGGTGAAGCCCGCGCCGGCGGCCGCAGCCGCGATGAGAGCGACCTTCAGCCATTTCGAACGGCCATTGGAACGCATAGCAGCGGGCGCCGAGGTGAAAGCGCCTCTGCCGTCGGGGCCGCTCAGGTACTGCGAAACCACCGCGCCTGCCCGGAGGCGGTCTCGCACCGCGGTGATTTTTATCTGTACCTGGCCCGGGATGTGGTTCCAGCGGATGGGCCTGGTGGTGGCGCGGCCGTCCGAACCGGTGACCACGATTTCGTTCGTCATGCCGTTGGCGAACACGCCGCCCGGCCCGTCGTCCGGCAACCGCACGCTGACTACTGCGCCCGAAACCGGCCTGCCGACCTCGTCAGTGATCTCCACGGTCAGCCCCGGTCCGCGCGATCCCACGGCGTGAACCGCGCCCTCCCCCTCAACGACGCGAATCTGAAGCAGCGTGGCCTGCGCGGCTAGAAGGATTGCGAGCACGGGAGCAAGTACGTGGGCCATCGCAGATGTAGTGCCCCGTAGGGGGTAAGACTCTCACCTGAGTAGCGCCGCGTGGTATATTCCCGTAGCAATATGTCCTTCTCAGCCGTACGCCTGGCAATTCTTGCGGCCCTGCCGGCGCTCGCTTTCGCGCAAACCGCGCCCGGCGCCTGGCAATCGCTGTTCGACGGGAAGTCCCTAAAAGGATGGCGGGAAACCCCGTTCACCGGGCGCGGTCCGGTTCGCGTGGAGAACGGCGCGATCGTGCTGGGGGCGGGCAAGCCATTGACCGGCATTACCTTCCAAAACTCGTTCCCCACAGTGGACTATGAGGTGCGCGTGGAAGCCGCCCGGCTGGAGGGGAACGATTTTTTCGCCTCCATCACTTTCCCGTATCTGGATTCCTACTGCACCTGGGTGCTAGGCGGCTGGGGCGGGGATATCGTCGGACTATCGAGCATCGACGGCTGGGACGCGGCGGACAACGAAACCAGAACGTACTTCGAGTTCGAGAATGGCCGGTGGTATACGCTGCGCCTCCAGGTGACCGAGGAGCGCATCCGTGCCTGGATTGACGAGGAGCGGGTGATCAACGTGGAAGTGGGGGGCCGCTCGATCGGGTTGCGGTATGGGGAGATCAGGCTTTCGGCGCCCTTCGGGTTCGCGTCCTATGCGACGACCGGGGCGTTGCGGAAGATCGAATACCGGGTTCTGCCGTCGAAGCAGGCGCCCCGCTAGCCTGGCGCGGCGCCTGCCCCGCGGCGCAGGTGTTATCCGTTGAGAGTCCAGTTATCGCGGTACTTGCGCGAGAGCCACTCGTTGGCCTCTGCCATGTTGGTGATGCGGCCGGAGACGGGATCATACTCGAGCCGCCGCCCGGCACGGTGCGCCACCAGGCCCAGCAACATCTGCTCCATCATGGTGGCTGAATAATCGAAGTCGCAGTGAGTCTTGCTGCTGGTGCCGTGCGTGACGTTGTTGTACATGCCCTTGCAGGCGTTGATCCATTCGAGCTGGAACGGGTCGGGGCGCGGGACGCGTCCGGCAAGAATGTTCTCGACGTCCGTGTTCGGCATCCCTAACGCCGCCGGAAGACCATCGGACGTGAACTGGATTTCTGGGAAACCGCTCGGTCCCGGCTCGGCGCTCGGCATGGCCTTCATGCCGGCGGGAGGCGTCGGGCGCGGGCGGGGAGCGGCGCTGCGCTGCGCAGCCGCGGGACGGGGCCGCTGCGCCGTCTGCGTGGGCATCCCCGTACCGTTAACGAGCGGCAACAACTGATCCCTGCTGCGGCGCTGGTAGTAGGTCAGGTCGCCGTCGTCGTTGTTGGGCAGGATGATCCGGCTGGTGAAATCGGCGAAGATCGCGCCCTTGGTGCCCTCGAACACCGCGCCGTTGCCGACTCGCGAAAAATCGATGTAGCCTCTGGGAGGCTCCGGTTTCAGGCCGCCCTGATACCAAATCACCGTCACCGGGCCGCGCCAATTGTTCGCCGGATGCTCGAAACTCACTTTGAGTCTGACAGGCGTGATGTTGGGATCATACTTGTCACTGACTTCCTGGTCGACCTCGATGGCCGTGGGAGCGCCCGCGTCGATGACGTTCCACACGAGGTCCATCGTATGAGCGCCCATGTCGCCGATCTGCCCGACGCCGAAGTCCCGGTACATATTCCAGAACAGGCAGTTCAGACCGTTCGATCCGCCGAAATACTGCGGGCTGTAAGGGTGATAGGGCGATGGCCCGATCCACTGCTCGTAATGCAGCGTGGCGGGCGGCATGCCCTCCGCCGCAGGGTAGCCCGGTCTGGGGAGTCTGCGGGCGTCCCAGGCATGTATGGTCTTGAGTTCGCCGATCGCTCCGTCCAGAATCAGCTCGCGCAGCCGCGTAAAGTTGGGGTAAGCATGACGCTGCGTGCCATGCTGCGTGGCCACCTTGGCTTTCCGCTTTAAGTAGTTCGCGCGAACCGTGCGCACCTCCTCCACGGTGATGCCGAGCGGTTTTTCGCAGAACACATGCATGTCGCGGTTCAGCGCCCAATTGGCGATGAATGCGTGGTGGTGATCCGCCGTGCAGATAATCACCGCCTCGACATCCTTCTGGTCCAAGACCCTGCGCCAGTCCCAATACACTTTCGCTTTGGGGAAGATCTTTGCGGCTTCCTTCGTGCGGAGCTCGTTCACGTCGCAGATGGCGACAACGTTCTCATTCAGAATGGAAGCGTAGTGCGCCGTCCCGCGGCCCCACACTCCGATGAGAGCGATATTCAGTTTATTGCTGGGTGCTCCCTGGCCGCGCAAAGTTCCGCTTCTTAAAATGGTCAACCCCGCAGTCGCTGACTTCAGCAAATCGCGTCTCTTCATAGGCAGAGGAACCTCCTGAACATAGTACAGGATTACAGCGGGCGGAGAAAGCCCTGAAAAGGGAATTAGCGAACAAGAGGCGAATCGGGGTTAATTGCGCTTGCGGCCTTCGAGCGCCGCTTTCAACTGCCGGTAGGCGCCCTCCTCGAAGTTCAGTTTGACCCGCTCGGCGCCCTCGCTCGGCCTGAAGTTCTGGCGGGGTCCGGTCTTGGCCAGGCAGCGGCCAAGGAAGGTTGTGGCCTCGGTGTCCTCCGGATTCCGGTCGAGCGCGGCGCGAAAACTGTCTGCCGCGGCGTCGAATTGTCCCTGCTTCCAGAGCACATAGCCGACGTTGAAGTGGAAGTCCGGATTCCCGGGGTCGCCTTCAAGCGCCTTGCGGAATGCCTCCAAGGCCTCGGGCCGGTTCTGCCGCGACAGCGCCGCCCCCAGATTGTTGAACACCTCGTTCAGCGGAACGCGTTCCGCCACGATCTCAAACGCCGCTTGCGCTCCGCGGTAATCGCCCGTGAAGTAGCGGCAGAGCCCGATCAGGAACGTGGCCTCGGAATAGCGGGGCGAGTTGGGCTTCACCCGCGCGAGCCAGCCGGCCGCGAGCCTGTACTCCTTCTTGGACCAATAGAGGCGGCCAAGCTCGAAGGCCGGTTCCGACGAACGCTCGTCCAACCGGTGCGCCTGCGTGAAGAAACGGTGCTTCTGCTCGGGGTTGGTAGACAGCAGCCCCCGCGTGTAGTTTTCCATGGCGTCCAGGCGGACGGGCGGATGTTCGGCCAGAAACTGCTCGGCCGAAGGCGCCAGCTCGGGCGCCAGCGAACTCAGAACCCGCCACGCCAGGTGCGATTGCAGTTGGGCCAGTTCCTCCAGCGGCCCGGATTCCAGGAACTCCGGCCCTTTTCGCATGCGGGCCATATCGAGCGTGAAGGCCCTGATCCGAATGCGCCCGCGCGAAGCGTCGCCGCCGCCAGGAGCAGGCGTGACTTCAAAGTTGCCGTAGACCACGCGGGAAGCGTCCAGAGCCTCGCCCACCTTGATCACGGAGGCGTTCGTGAGGTGCGCGTTCGGCCGTATCGACAGGCGGCGGTATACTTCCGCGCGGTCCTCGCGCTCCAGCACCAGCAGCCCTCGGGAAACCAACCCTTGCGAGATCGTGTGGGCGATGCTTTCGCCGATCCAATCCAGGTTCGAGGCATTCGGGGTGGAAGATTCGTTGAAGAAGGGCAACACCAGGATGGTATCGGCCCGGGCGGGGATCAAGGGGAGGAGGAAACCTAAAATAAGGAGCCGTTTCATCGACTTATGACAGTCTAGCAAACGGCTCCCGGGTGGCCGGATGGTGGGAAGCCGGTCCGCAGAATGGCCGCCGCCGGCAAAAGCCTGGCTTTCGGGAGGTAAACCGGCGGCTCGAAATTTCCCCTCATCAACTGGAACCCGGTTGGTTCCAGTTGTTCAGACGAGCGAGTCCGGCAAATGTTCCTTCGCTGTTCCCAAATTTTCCAGGAGCTATCCCGGATGTTCGCCGTTAACGCGCGAGGACGGCGATCCACTGCCCTCGCCGGCTCCAGCGTGCCGTTTCTCTGAGGTTGAAGCGGCGCTCGATTTCGTGCGGTGGAACCTTCGGTTCGTAGCCGTAGAAACGCCGCGCCACCTCTTGCAGAAAGGGGATGCGGCGCAGATCGAGCTCGGGTTCCCATTCTCTGGAATAAACAACCAGTAGTTGCACGGAATCGGGCTCCAGAGCGGCGAGTGAACCCGCGCCGAAGCCGCCGATCTCTTTGACGCGCATGGGCCGCGAGACGTAGCCCAGATCGGGCCGCCGCAGCGCGCCGGCCAAGGGCCACGCCGTGACCACGACCTTGTCCGGGTAGTTCTCCTCGATATAGGCGGCAGCCGACTGTTGCAAGCGCACGAAGTCGGTCACCGCCAGGTTGTTCTCATACGGGTAGGGGAAAGGAGGATTCCAGAAGAGCGAAAACAGCAGTGCGCCGGCCAGGGCCGCCTGTCCCCAGCGCGCCCATTGAGACGAGACCGAGGACAGGCCCGCCGCCATCGCGATATAAAGGAGCGGCAGCACAGGCATGAGATACCGCTCGAGCGTTGCGCCGCCGCTTACTGTAACCGCCAGCACGTGCGCCGCGGCAACCGTCGCCGTGACGCGCCACGCCCGGTTCATGAAGATGCGCGATCGCCAGGCGGCCGCAACACCCAACCATCCGATCCAGTGCCCGTTTTCCAGCACCAGATATTGAACGCGCCGCAGCAGCGCGAGCAGCAGCCGGACGGGGTGCAGCGGATAGAGAAGATTGTACTCCGCGAATTCGGTGTTGCCGAACGGGCTGCCGGTTTGCTTCCAGAGCACGGCCAGCCACCCTGCCAGGGCCGCCGCAGGCAGACAGAACCAGGCGGCCTCCCGGCGCTTTCCCTCGAAGAACAGCCAGGCGGCCAACACCGCGGGCACAACCAGGCCGGTTTCCTTCATCAACACGAGCGGCACACAGACCAGCGCGGCGGCGCGATGCCGGTCATCCAGAAACAGCAGCAGCGCCCAGAGCGTGAACAGCATTGCCGGCAAGTCAAGCTGCGCAAGCATCGCCTGGGTGTAGAACAGCGGCGAAATCAACAGCAGGAGCACCGCGTAGAGCGCGGGCGCGCCGGGCACATTCCTGCAGAGCCGGATGCCTAGCAGGAAAGTGAGCAGCACGGATACCGAGGCGAGCGCCAGCATCGCGAGCCTCGTGGCAATGATGGAGTATCCGAATACCGACCACACGCCGGCCAGCCAGGCCATCAGCCCCGGCGGATGCACGTTCGGCACGGTCGAACGCGGCACCCAGAGCCCGCGATGGAACAAGTCAAGGGCGGCGGGAACGAACTGCCCTAGTTCATCCCAGTGATACGGCAAATCAAGCCAAGGCGCGTGGGTGAGGAACACCACCAGCGCGAAAACCGCCAGGAAGAAAAGGTAGGTGTCGATCCGGACGCGGTGATACCTGCGGCTCGGCTCCACGGACTTCTACTGAACAATGCCGGCCTGGTTCTGCGGCTCCAGACGGATCTCACCAAATGCGGCTTCGTACTGTTGAATGTTCTGCTGAAGAATGTTGAACAGAGCTTTGGCCTGCTGCGGGCTCAAATAGATGCCCTGGAAATTCTGTATCGAAAGCGCGTCGGGGCCGCTCTGGCTGATGACTCCGAAGGAGAGAAAGAAGTCCCACAAATTCGCGCGCACTTGCACGCTGTTGGCGTAGTTCTCGCGGTATTCGGGAGCCTTCACAAGTTGAATCTGCGGTTGCGACGGTGTCATGTCAGGTCTTGGCGGGGCCCTTGGCCCTATCCATGTATTTCAGATTGGCTACATCCAGCCGGATGACGTCGCCGTTCTTGATGAACGGCGGAACCATGATCTCCAGATCGTTTTCCAGCCGCGCCGGTTTCCACACATTGTCTACCTGCTGATGGATGGGCGGCGCGGTTTCGGCAATGCGCACTTCCAGCACGTCGGGGAAGGCGACCGACACGGGGCGGTCCTCAATTATCTCCACCCCGACCCGCATTTCCGGCTGCAGCAGGACGGCCTGAGGACCGATGACCTGCCGCGGTATGGCGATCTGTTCGTAGTTTTCCGGGTCCATGAAGTAGCACAGGTCGCCGTCCTCGTAAAGATGGTCCATCGGCCGTCGGGTTACCTCGATGTCTTCCAGCTTGAGGTCGGCGCGGAAACTGTGCTCCCAAAGCGCTCCGGTTGAGAGGTTTTTCAGGCGAGCATGTGTGACGCCGCCCATTTTGCCCTGCCCGGAGTGATATTCGGCGGCTAGCACCTTGTATAGCTGGCCTTCGAAGCGTACGGCCATGCCGGCGCGGAGTTGCGACGCGGTGACCATCGTGTACTCAACACTCCGGACTTTAGCATACAACAAGCGGGACGTCCGGCCGGGCATCCAGCCGTGGTGGGGTCAGTTGCCGGTCGCCATGTCACCCGTGCGGCGATACCGCCCGTAGCTTTGCTGCTCCGAGAGGTTGTGGGAAATCAATCCCAGAATCTTCGCGTTCACCTGCATCTCAAAGAGCGTCGGCAGCCAGACGTCCTCTTCCACCGGCTCTTTCTCGAGAACGAATTTCGTGCCCGGGTCTATCCGCGCCAGGAATCCCTCGAAATAGACCGGCCGGTCGACCTGGGCTTCCGCTCTCACCCAGCGAAAGCTGTCGACGTCGATCCATAGCCTGCCTCGCATTCCGGTGAGAACCTTGGCCTTGGAGTTAACCGGCTTGTAATTGGGATCGGGCTCGGCATCGAAGACATAAACGTCGTGTCCGCGAAGTTTTTGCGTGCCGAGCAGGCGGAATTGGAAGGCGCGCGCCATTTCGGACAGCAGCAGGTCTTCCTGCTGCTTCTGCTTCAGATATTTCGATACGCGCTTCTGCCGCTCCTGAGGCGATTCCCGCTTCCGCGCCGCCAGTTCTTCCTCCATTTTTTGCGTTTCGCGGCGCTGCTCTTCGTCCGTTAAGGGACGCCCGTCGATGGCCACCAGCCGCCGGTATGGCGAGCCGAGCATCATGAAAACTTCGTATGTTTTCGAGACCGAACCGCCGGACTTCTCCGTCGCCAGGTAGGAATAAGCAGACTGCGCCTTAAAATCGGCGGCATTTGCCTCAACGGAGTTTCTAATGATCGCCCCTGTATCCGGGATTGCGATCGGGGAGACAAGGAGTAGGAGGGACAACAAACTGCTCATTACTGCTCAGAAAGTGGGACGGAGGCTGTTCGCCTCCGGTTGCCCCAGATCCCGGATTCAAAAGAAGATTTAATTGCCGCGCGGGGGCTATAAAAGCGTCGGGCCGGGCAGATGCCCGGCCCGCCAATCGATACCGCCGGCTGTTGCCAGCCTGTCCGTTGTTATGCCTTTGCTTCGGCCGCTACCGGATCGATTTTTACCCAGGCGCCCTTTTGCGCGCTCTCAAGTACTTTTTCGAGCACCCGCATCATCTGGTAACCATCGGCAAAGGTAGGATACTCCACCGGCGCCGACCGGTCGGCGATGGTGGCATAGAAGCGGCGGAAGCACTGCTTGTGCGCGTCGTCGTAGCCCTCGCTGTGGCCGCCCGGCAGGTCGGCGAAGCTGCGCGCTTTCTCGGCCATCAGGGACGGGTCCTTGATGATGATCTGGTTCGAGCTGTTGCGCTGCCCGATCCACAACTCGTCGGGTCGCTCCTGGTTCCAGATCACGCCCGCCTTCGTGCCGTAGATTTCGATCTGCAAGCGGTTCTTGCAGCCCACGTTCACCTGGCTCGCGGTGAACGCGCCGCGCGCGCGGTCGCCCAGGCGCAGGAGCACCGCTCCGAAGTCTTCCGTATCGATGGGCACTTCGTCGTAATCTTCCGGACGCAGCGTCTTTCCGGCGAAGGTCTCCACGGCCTGCTTCGGCCGCTTGCGGGTCTTGTGGAACGTTTGCAGGTCCGCGCAGAGCGCCGTGATCTGGAGCCCGGTGACGTGCTGCACCATGTCCATCCAGTGCGAGCCGATGTCCCCCATCACGCGCAACGGCCCGTTGTCCTTAGCAACAATGCGCCAGTTCCAGTCCGTGTCGTACAGCAGCCAGTCCTGGGAATAAGTGCCCTGCACCACCAGGATTTCGCCGAGCTCGCCGTTCTCCCGCATCCGCCGCATTTGCTGCACCATCGGGTAATAGCGCAGGTTGTGGTTCAGGCAGTTGGCGAGCTTCTTCTCGCGGGCGATTTCCATCAGCTCCCGGGCTTCCTCCGAGGAGACCGCGAGCGGCTTTTCGCACAGCACGTGCTTGCCGGCGAGCATGGCCTCTTTCGAGATCGGAAAGTGCGTGGCGTTCGGAGTGCAGACGTGGACGGCCTCGATCGAGGGGTCTGCCAGAACCTTCCGGTAATCGCCGGTAACGTTTTCGATTCCCATCTGCTCGCCGAACGACTTGGCCAGCTCCTCCGTCTCGCCGGCAACGGCGGCGATCTCAACGTTACCCAGCCGGCGAATCGCCTCAGTGTGTACCCGGCCCATAAATCCAGTGCCGATGACGGCAGTTCTAATCTTCCGCATAGCGTTCCTAGTCCTTTCGATAGTCGTGGATGCCAACAGACAATGTATCGCAATCGCGCCTGTGGTGGCGCCGCTATCTCTCCCGGAATTTCGCGAATAGGAAGCCGAATATGAACCCGGCGGCGGCCGCGAGGGCTAACTGGCGGCCCGCGTCTGCCGGAATGAACCGCGTGCCGGCCTCGCTAATCTCGAAGACGCCCGCAGGCTTCGCCCCCACTCCGCCGCCTGCTCCGGTGCCGCTGCGGCCTTCCTCCGGGTGCGCGCCGGTGCCTCCGCCGAAACCATAACCGATCTTGGCGACCGGGATGACGGTCTTGCCGCCGCTCTGGACAGGTTCACCGTAAACGTTTTTCACGCTGCCGCTGTAGGTCAGCTTCTCCTGCATGGCCTGAATCATTTCGGCAAAATCCATAACACACCTCCTCGCCAACAGGGTAGCGAATCAGAAGGCCTGGAAGCCGAAGGCCATGTCGTTCGCCAGGGCGGCGATCCTGCGTACCTTGGTCCACTTCGATTGCTGCGGCTTACAGATCAGCGTCCCGGCTTTGGCCGGCCGTTGCGCCGATGTCCACTGCACCGGAACCGCCAGCGGCGGCACTTCAACCCCATCGACGCCCAGCAGGCTCTTGATGAGCAGGTTGGTCTGCGACATCCCATAGCTCATCAACATGTAGCGTGCGCCCAACTGAGGCGAAATGACGAATCCCGAGAGCCAGCGCTGTCCCGGCAGCGGCGGCCTCGCCAGTGCGACCATCGGCAGCCAGCGGGTCGCCTTGTTGCCGAACGGGAGGAAGCTCGACATGGTCGGCAGCCCCAGCATGCTGAATGTGAAATAGTACGTCGATGCTTCGAGCAGCCCGCGTCCCCATCCCGGCAGACGCGATGTGACGGAGGCCGCAAAGCCTCCGGCGATCCCCATTGGGATCACGGGCCCGGAGAGCGCCCACTTGCCGCGCGGGCCCTCCTGCATTTTGAAAATGATGTCGGCGCGGCGGGCGGCAAAATCGGGACGAATCTCGATGTCCTGGCCGGTCAGCGGCCTGAAGAGCTTCAGATCGTTCAGTTGCGACACGCTCTTGCGGAACAGCTCGCCGTCGAACACAGCGCCTTCATCCAGCTTCAGCGCGCGCCGCAGCGTGAGGTCGCCGTAGGCGTGATTGCCGCGGAACTCGATCCTGCCGACGCTGAATGGCGGCCCTTGCACCCCTATCGGCCGCACTATCACCGTGCCGTCTTCCGGCGAGCCGTCGATCTCGAGCCGCGCCTGAAAATGTATGGAGCCGTCCTTTTCCGCGGCGCGTTGAAACTCGAAGAGGCAGGCGCACACATCGCGGGCGGAGAACTCGCCGCCGCCCAGCATGCGGTACTGCTTTCCCGCGTTCGCGTTGACTATGAGGGTGATTTTTTCGCCGTCTTGCTTGACGTGGTCCAGGTTTACTTCGGCGTCGAAGTAGCCGTGCGAGATATAAAGCGAGCGGGTCTCGGCGAGCGCGGATTCAATCGCGGGGTCTGAATACGGAATTTTGCGGAACGCGCGCTTGAGTTTCTTGATTTCAAGTTTCGGATCGCCGATGAATTTTACGTCATCGACACGATACAGCGGACCGCGGTTGACGTGCACCCGCATATTCACCCGGCGGAATCCGGCGGGAACCAGAGCGGCGTCCACCTGCGCGTCGCGGTAGCCTTCGGCGATCAATTGCCGGCGAAGAGCGCTTGCCGCCTCATTGGCGCCCTTTTCGTCAATGGAAGTCCCCGGCTTGATTTCGACGGGGCGCTCCTCACTGCGGGGTTCGAATTTGACTTGATTAAGAAATAAGCGGCCGGACTCCGCCCACGCGGGGGCGGTAAACAGAAATACAAAAACAACTACAACAACCAAAAATGCTGGACGCGGTCACAATCCGGGCGGTTTCGCCGAAGTAAGTTCACTTGAGAAACCTTAATAGGCTGCGCCGCGAACATTATCCGCTGCGCAGTGCGAGGATGGGGCCGGCAGCGGCGGTTTCTAAATTGCGCGCAGCGCAGCGGCCAGCAACACCAAGTTCGCGGCACACGGCCGCGCGGTCAGCGCTTTCAGGTGAACGGGCCGGCCGAGGTCCACAGGTAGACGAACACCACGGCGGCCAGAATCCAGAACAGCAGGTTGCGCATCGCCGAGCGGCGCTGGCGGATGCGGTCGAAGTCTTCCACTCTTACCCCCTGAGCATGCCAACCACGGCGTTGACCATAACCGCGGCCATCCCGAGGGGGATCAAGCGCTTCCAGCCGACGTTCATCAACTGGTCGTAGCGGAAACGCGGCCAGGTGCCCCGGAACCAGATCATCGCGTAGACGATCAGCGAAACTTTGAAGAAGAACCAGAACAGCCCGACTATCGCGGCGTTCACCGCAGGAATCAGGAACAGCAGGCCGATGAGCACGAGCGCCGCGGCAACCGCCAGCAGGAACAGGCGCTGCGGCTGGCTCGGGAGGCGCCGCATCAGCGGGATACACAAGATTCCGGAGCCCGCGAACACGGCCAGCGGGAAGGCAACCTCCAGTGGCCAGGCAAGCCAGGAAACGTTGGGGAACGGCCGCAGCCAGCCGCCCCAGAACACCGTCACCGCCACCGAGGCGATCACCAGGATGTTGGCGTATTCGGCCAGGAAGAAGAGGGCGAAGCGCAGCCCGCTGTACTCGGTATGGAAGCCCGCCACCAGCTCGGATTCGGCCTCGGGCAAGTCAAACGGGGCGCGGTTGGTTTCCGCGATCGCGGCAATCATGTAGATGACGAAGGGCACCAGCATCAGGCCGAAGTTATCGAAGGCGAACCAGACTTGCCGCTCGGCCTGCGCCTTCACGATGCCGGTCATGCTGAGCGTGCCGGCCATCATGACGCCGGACAGCAGCGCGAAGGCAAGCGCCACTTCGTAACTGATAAGCTGCGCGCCGCTGCGCAGCGACCCGAGCAGCGAGTAGTGGCTGTTGGACGACCAGCCGCCGAGCACGATCCCAAGAATTCCCACCGAGGACATCGCGCTGATCACCAGCAGGCCCACATTGACGTCCGCCACGTGCAGAGTTTCGGTAAAGGGAATCACGGAGAACGCCGTCAGCGCGGTGAACGTGGAGACCGCGGGCGCCATCCAGAAAATGGCCTTGTCGGACTGGTTCGGGATGATGTCTTCCTTGAGGATCAGCTTCAGGGCGTCGGCAATCGGCTGGAGCAGCCCGTGCGGCCCCACGCGCATAGGACCAAGCCGCACCTGAAAGTCCGCCAGGATCTTGCGTTCCACCAGCGAGAGATAGCCGGCCACCAACGGAACGCAACAAACGATCACCACCGTGAGGATCAGCGGGATGAACAGCGGGCTGTTAAGAATACTTTCCATAACCTACCAGCTCACCGAACCAGCGAAGTCGTACTCTGCGCCAGCCGCAGAAACGGTTCGGGATAAATTCCGATCAGAAGCGTCATCACGCCGGTGACGCCAAGCGCCAGCCGCAGGCCGAAGCTCGAAGCAACCGGCAGCTTATCGGTCGTTTCGCTGACAAACATGCTGCGCACGATGCGGAAGTAGTAGTAAACCGCCACCGCCGTGTACACCGCAGCCGCCACCGCCAACACGTAGTGCTGGGTCTCGACCAGCGCAAGAAAGATGTAATACTTGCCCAGGAAGCCCGCCGTCGGGGGAATGCCCGCCAGCGAACAGAGGAAAATCAGCATCAGCACCGCGTGCGCCGGGCTCTTGCGCATCAGCCCGGAGATGTCGTCCATGTCGTCGCCGATGATGTTCTTCCGGCGCAGCGCCACCAGCACGATGAACGCGCCGAGGTTCATGAAGGTGTAAACCAGCATGTACACGGCCACGCCCGTGATGCCGGTCACGTTGCCGGCAATCAGGCCGAGCAGGATGAAGCCGGCGTGCGAGATGGAACTGTAGGCCAGCAGGCGCTTCACGTTGGTCTGGCTCAGCGCGGCGAGGTTGCCCACCGTCAGTGTGGCGAGGGCGACCGCGCTCAGCAGCGGCTCCCAGATCTCGCGCGACGCCGCCAGCGGCCCGAGAAAGATGCGCACAAGAAAGGCGAACGACGCGGCCTTCGATGCCACCGAAAGGTAGGCCGTGATCGGCGTCGGCGCGCCCTCATACGCGTCCGGCGCCCACATATGGAACGGGACCGCCGAAACCTTGAACAACAAGCCGACAGCCGTGGTGGCCAGCGCCAGGAACACCAGCGGGTCCCACAGCCCGCGGGTGGCCAGCGATATGGCGACCTCACGCAGCCTGGTCGAGCCGCTCAGCCCGTACATCACCGAGAAGCCGTATACGAGGAACCCGCTCGAGAATGCGCCGAGCAGCAAATACTTCAATGCCGCTTCGTTCGACCGCTTGTCGCCCCGGAGAAAGCCGACCATGATGTAGAAGCACAGGGCCATCAGCTCCAGGCCGACGAAAAGCGTGATCAGGTCGGTCCCGGTGGCCAGGAAAAACATCCCGCAGTTGGCCAGCAGGATCAGGCCGTAGTATTCGCCGTGGTGCTCGTTTTCGGTTTCCAGGTAGCGGTAAGACACGATCGCCACGATGAAGCTCGCGGCCAGGAAAATCCAGTTGAAGAACAGCGCGAAGCTGTCCACGGTGAGCGTGCCGCGGAAAGCGGTGATCTCCGGGATGCCGTGCGACATCAGGAAGCTCTGCTGCTGCCACAGCCCCGCCCCGGCGAACACCAGGCCGAGCACGAGGAAAAACAGCAGGTACTTCCGCTGCTTCGGCGACGGGAAGATCAGAAAGTCGAACAGGAAGACGGCGCATCCGAACAGCGCCAGCATGATCGCCGGCACGAGCACGAAATGATCCTGCGCGGTGTAGTAACTCATCGGGCCACCTCCGCCGCTCTCGGCGCCTCTGCCTGCTGGACGGGTTTCTGGAAGTAGTCCGGCCGGACGCGCTCCACAATCTGGGCCACCGGCTTCTCAAGCACCGCGAAGTGCGGCTGCGGGTAAACGCCGATCCAGATCGCCCAGGCGATCAGCGGCAGAAAAGTGGCCAGTTCGCGGAAGCTCAAATCAGGCAGCCGCAGGTTTTTGGGATTCGTGATCTGCCCCAACATGGTGCGCTGATACATCCACAGCAGGTAAGCCGCGCCAAAAATGATTCCGGTGACGGCGATTGCCGCCCACGCGCGATTGGCTTCAAACGCGCCCTGAAGAATCGTGAACTCGCCGATGAAGCCGTTGAGCAGCGGCAGGCCGGCCGAGCTCAGCATGGCGATCGCGGCCACGATGGCATACACCGGCATCACGTGGCCGAGCCCGCCGAATTCCTTAAAGTCCCGCGTGTGGCGCCGCTCATACGCGATTCCCACCACAAGGAAGAGCATGCCGGTCGAGATACCGTGATTGATCTGCTGAATCACGCTGCCGGCCAGCCCGTTGGGGTTCAGGGCGAAGATGCCCAGCGTGCAGAACCCAAGATGGCTCACCGACGAGTAGGCCACCAGCTTCTTCCAATCCTGCTGCATCAGGCTCACCAGGGCGCCGTAGATGATGCCGATGAGCGAAAGCGCCACCAGCACCTGTACGATAGCGGCGTTGACCGAAGCCTTCGGCAGCAGCGGCAGCGAGAAGCGGATGAAACCGTAGGTGCCCATCTTCAGCAGCACGCTCGCCAGCACCACCGAGCCCGCCGTCGGCGCCTCCACGTGCGCGTCGGGAAGCCAGGTGTGGAACGGGAACATCGGCACCTTGATGGCGAAACCAATGAAGAACGCCCAGAACACCCACTGCTCCATGACGGGGGACAGGTTCAGCTTCATCAGCTCGGAGATCTCAAACGTGTAATATCCGAACTGCTTGAAGTGCTCGAAATAGAGCGTCAGGATGCCGAGCAGCATCAGCGCTCCGCCGGCGAGCGTGTAGATGAAAAACTTGATCGCCGCGTAGAGCTTGCGCGGGCCGCCCCACACGCCGATGATGAAGTACATCGGCACCAGCACCACTTCCCAGAACACGAAGAAGAGGAAGAAATCGAGCGAAACGAACACCCCGATGATTCCCGTCTGCTGCAACAGGAACATCGCGTAGTATTCCTTCACGCGGTCCTGAATCGCGTTCCAGGAAGAGAGAATGGCGATGCAGCCGATCACGGTGGTCAGCATGACCAGCAGAAGGCTGATGCCGTCGATGCCGATCATGTACTTCACGCCGAGCGCGGGGATCCAGTCGGCCTTTTCGACAAATTGGAAACCGGAGGCGTCCTTGTCGAAGCGGAATACGAGCGGCAGCGAGACCAGGAATCCCGCCAGTGCCGCGATGTTCGCCCAAAGCCGGATGAGATTTTTCCGCTCCGCCGGGATCAGCAGCAGAACCGCCATGCCGATCAGCGGCGTGAACAGAACCCAACTTAGTAAGTGTCCATCCATGTGTTACCGCACTAAATAGTAGCCGAAGACCGCGGCGATCCCGAGCACAAACACCAGCGCATAGGACTGCACCGAGCCGGTCTGCAACATGCGCACCGGATAGGAGGCGATCTTCACCGAAAAGCCCGTGAGCCGCACCAGCCCGTCGACGATCCACGTGTCCCACCACATGCTGATCGTCGAGGTGAAACGGGTGAGCCAGCCGGCACCATTTACGCCGCCGTCGACCACTTTCTGGTCGAAACGCGAAAGAGCGTTGCCGCCGCCCTTAACCATTCCGTTGACGAACAGGAAATCGTAGATCTCGTCCACGTACCACTTGTTGAGAAGCAACTTGTGCAACCCGCCGAGAGCCGCGAGCGGCTCCGTCTTGGGCGCCCGCTTCTGGTAGAGGAACCACGCCAGCAGCATGCCGCAGCCGGCCACCACGACGGATAGCAGCATCAGGCCCCACTCGAGCGCGGCGTCGGCGTGATGCTCCGCTCCGTGCGCCGTCTCCGCGATGAGCACCGGGGCGAGCCAGTGTTCGAAGGCGCGGAAGCCCTCGGGCAGGAAGCTCCACAGTTTCGGAACTCCGATCCATCCCGCCAGCACGCTGCCCGCGGCCAGCACCATCAGCGGAACGGTCATCACGCGCGGCGATTCGTGCACGTGCGCGGCTACGTGCGGCTCAACGCGCGACTGGCCATAAAACGTGAGCGCCATCAGCCGCCACATGTAGAACGCCGTCAGGCCCGCCGTCACAATCCCGACCACGTAAACGCCTTTCATGCCCGCCGGGCTGGAAAACACCTGCCAGAGAATCTCGTCCTTGGAGAAAAACCCTGCCAGTCCGGGGACGCCGGCGATAGCAAGTGTGCCGATCAGCATGGTGGCGTGCGTGATCGGGATCTTGTCCTTCAGCCCGCCCATCCGCCGCATATCCTGTTCTCCTCCCATCGCGTGGATGACCGAACCGGAACCAAGGAACAGCAGGGCTTTGAAGAACGCGTGCGTGTAGAGGTGGAAAATCGCCACCCAGTAGGCGCCCACGCCGAGCGCCATGAACATAAATCCAAGCTGGCTCACGGTGGAGTAGGCCAGCACCCGCTTGATGTCGTTCTGCGCCACGGCGATCGATGCGGCCAGAATCGCCGTAAGTGCGCCCACCACGGCCACGATGGCCGATGTCTCCGGCGTCAACCGGAACAGCACGTTCGACCGCGCCACCATGTACACGCCCGCCGTCACCATCGTCGCGGCGTGGATCAGCGCGGAAACCGGCGTCGGGCCTTCCATCGCATCCGGCAACCAGACATAGAGGGGGAACTGCGCTGACTTGCCCGTCGCGCCGATGAACAGCAACAGAGCGATCGCGCTCAGCACGCCGAAACCAACTTCGGGGGCGAACTGTGCGAGCGCCTTGTTCACGTCGAGGAACCGCACCGAGCCCACGACGCTGAACATCAGCAGCATCCCAAGTATGAATCCCGCGTCGCCGATGCGGTTCACGATGAAGGCCTTCTTGCCCGCATCCGCCGCGGACTTCTTATGAAAGTAAAACCCGATCAGCAGGTAGCTGCACAGCCCGACGCCTTCCCAGCCAACAAACATCAGCACGTAGTTGTTGGCCAGCACCAGCATCAGCATAAAGAACACGAAAAGGTTCAGATACCCGAAAAAGCGGTAGTATCCGCCCTCGTGTCCCATGTAGCCGATCGAGTAAACGTGGATCAGGAAGCCGATGCCGGTGACCACCAGGATCATCACCGCGCTGAGCGGGTCGAGCAGGAATCCCCAATCGGCGGCGAACTGCGCCAGCGCGCCGGTTTGCGTAGTGAACGGCAGCCCGGCCAGCCAGGTGAACTGAATAAGCTGGTGAACCCGCCCCGGCGTTCCCATCAGTTCCAGCACCGCTCCCACGGAGAAAATGAACGAAAGCAGCACCATGCCGGGGCACAGCACACTGACGATCGCCTTGGCCTTCGACGATGCATGGTGGCCCGGGTGAGCAACGCTGGGGGCGCCCTCCACGCCGGCGGCCACAGCCACCTCGGAGGGCCCTTGCGGATCGAATTTCCTGCCGAGCAGCAGCATCACCACCGCGCCGAAGAGCGGGAACAGCGGGATGAGCCAGATGGAATCCAGAAAAGTCATCTCGTCACCACTTCAAAATTTCGACCTCATCGGCCTGCACCGTCGCCTTGTTCCGGAACAGCGCGATCAGAATGCCGAGGCCCACGGCGGCTTCGGCGACCGCCACGGTGATCACGAAAATCGCAAACACCTGTCCGATGACGTCCTGATAGTGGCGGGAAAAAGCGATGAGGTTGATGTTCACCGCGTTCAGGATCAGCTCGATGGACATCAGCATGATGATGATGTTGCGGCGAATGAGAACGCCGACAGCCCCGATGGCCAGCAGCGCGGCGCTAAGTATGAGGTAGTGGGTCGTCGTGATCGGATGCATATTAAAGCCTCTTTTTCGCCATCACCACCGAGCCGATTACCGCCGCCAGCAGCAGCACGGAAGCGATCTCAAAAGGCAGCAGGTATTGAGAGAACAGCACGTCCGCCACTCGCTGCACGTTGCCGGGTCCGCCGGGCACCTGGGGAACCGCCGCGGGAAGATCGGCCGGCTTGCTCAGCAGCCAGACGGCCTGGACGCCGGCCGCAATGACCGCCGCGACCGCCAGCAGCCACTGCCGGTTGAACTGCCGCATCTGCATCGACTCGTCGAGATTCACGAGCATGATCACGAACAGGAACAGCACCATGACGCCGCCGATGTACAACACGATCTGCACCGCAAACAGGAACTCCGCGTGTTGCAGCAGAAATAATCCCGCGACGCCGACCATGGATACAATCAGCGAGATCGCGCTGTGAACGGCGCTCTTGCAGGTGATGGTGGCCACGCCGCCGCCCAGCACCAGCAAGGCGAAAAAGTAAAAGAACAACGTGTCAATCCACATGGGATTCATCCCACACCACTCCCGCGTGCCGGAACCCGCGGGCCGGCGGCCCTCCGCCGGTCAAAACTTGTACTTCGTCGGCCTGGGGCCCTCCTCGAGCATCTGCCGGTCCCAGATCGCGCCTTCCCGGCTGTAGCTGGCCAGCTCGAAATCCTGGGTCAGCTCCAGCGCATCCACCGGGCAGGCATCCTCGCACAGCCCGCAGAACATGCACCGCGAGGTGTCGAAAGTGAATGTCGTCAATTCCTTGCGCCGGGTCTTCTCGTTGCGCTCGCTCGAAACCACAATCAGCTTTTCCGGACAGGCAAGCGCACAGAGGTTACAGGCGATACACAGCGTTTCGCCGGTTTCCGGGTTCGTGTTGAGCCGCGGCGCCCCGCGGTACCGCTCGGCCACCTTGGGCCGCTCGGCTGGATACTGTTCCGTGCAGCGGTACTTCGGGTGTTGATAGTGAAACGTGACCCACAACCCTTCGATCAGGTCGATGAGGAAGATGGTCCGTAACAGCTTCCGCATGGCCCCTCCTACCGGTCCACTTCTCCAAGCACGATGTCGATGGTGCCGATAATCGCGACCAGGTCCGCCACCAGCGCGCCCCGCGCCATCTTGTCCAACGCCTGCAAATTCACGAAGGAAGGGGGCCGCACCCGCACCCGGTATGGTTGCGTGGAACCATCGCTCACGATGTAGTACCCCAGTTCTCCCTTAGGCGCCTCGATGGAAACGTAAACCTCGCCCACCGGCGGCTTGATCACCTTGGGCACTTTGCCCATAATCGGCCCGTCGGGAATCCTGTCGACCGCCTGGCGGATGATGCGGACCGACTGCCGCATCTCCTCGAGGCGCACGATATACCGGTCAAACGTATCGCCGTTCTGGCCGACCGGAATTTCGAAATCGTACTGCTCGTAGCCTGAGTAGGGTTGCGCTTTGCGCAGATCCCATTTGACTCCGGCTGCCCGCAGCATCGGGCCGGTCACGCCGTACTGCTTGCACTCCTCAGCGGTCAGAATGCCGACGCCTTTCAGGCGGCCCACCCAGATGCGGTTGCCGGTCAGCAGTTGTTCGTACTCGTCGATCTTCGGCAGGATGGTATCGCAGACCGCCCGGACCTCGTCTTCGAAGCCCTCGTACAGCTCGTATTGCAGCCCGCCGATGCGGAACGCGTGAGTCGTGAGCCGCGCCCCGCAATACTTCTCATAAATATTGAGGATGTCCTCGCGCTCGCGGAAGGTGTAAAAGAGCGGGGTAAGCGCTCCGACGTCGAGCGCGTGGGTGCCGAGCCAGACCAAATGGCTGGCAATCCGGTTCAACTCGGTGAGGATCACGCGCACGGCCTGGGCGCGTGGCGGGACCTCGACGCCGATCAGCTTCTCCACCGCCAAGCAATAGCCCAGACCGTTGGAGACCGACGCCACGTAGTCCATCCGGTCCACGTACGGCGCGAACTGCTGATAGGTGCGGTTCTCCCCGATCTTCTCGACGCCCCGGTGCAGGTATCCGATCACGCACTCCGTGCCGATCACCCGCTCCCCGTCGAGTTTTACGATCACCCGCAGCACACCATGGGTCGAGGGATGCTGCGGGCCCATATTCAAGACCAGCTCGGTGGAATCCAGGAAGGTGTCCGCCATAGGGTTACTGTCCGCTCTCGATTCCCAGGTTCTCCTTCACCCACCGGGTGTCCTGCTCGGTGATGGCGTGATCCTTGCGCAGCGGGTAACCCTCCCATTCCTCTGGCATCAGGATGCGGCGCAGGTCCGGGTGGCCGGCGAACTCGATACCGAACATGTCGAAGACCTCGCGCTCCAGCCAGTTCGCCGTGAGATGCACGCTTGTCGCCGACTGCGGCTTGTAGCCTTCGGGGATGCGGGTCTTCACGCGGATGCGCTCGTTCCGCGCAAAGCTGTACAGGATATAGACCAGCTCGAAGCGCTCGGGTTGCTTCGGGTAGTCCACCGCGGTCACGTCAACCAGGTAGTCGAAGTCCGCTTCCAGCTTCAGGAACTCGAGTATCGGAACAACGGCATCGGGCCGCGCAATTAAGAAGTTTTGACCCAGATAGGTGGAGAATTCGGAGATCTGATCCCCGAATTGCTGCTTGAGCATCCCGGTGATATCACTTTCCCAGGGGGTGACGGCCATCGCAGCCGGCGCCTTAGGGGCGGCAGGCGAAGCAGGCTTGCCTCCGGGCGGCGCCGCGCGCTGCACAGGCTTACCGTCCGCTTTTTGCTCTTCAGGCATTTGCACTCCGGAATTGCTCGAAGACCTTTCACCGTAACACAGCAATTGCCGAGTTTTCAAATGGTGCAAGGCAGAGTAGGTGTTGAAAAATCACTCATTTCCAGGTGGAATCTCCTGCGCCGCCGGGTACGCCCATCGGCACTTGCGCCGGCGGGAAATACCAGAGCAGGAAGGAGCTTCCCACCCGCTCGCGCGGCTTGATGGGGATGGAGTCGGGCCACGGCGTGAGCTCCAGATACGACTTCAGCAAACCCATCCGGGCAACCTTCCAGACCGAAATGCTCACAACGTTCCAGCCGGGCGAGGGAGTTGTCGGGTCCGCGGGCAGCATCCGCGGGAGACCGTGCTCCCTCTCGAACTCCGCCCAGACAAATGGCACAAAGGTAATTTCCTGTGCCCCGAGTTCGCGCAACCGGCGCAAGAGCCGCTTCATGTCCTGTCCCCAGTCCAGATCGGAGTCGGCCAGGATCTTTTCCGGCTCGCTTCCCGCAAGGGTATTGAAGTGAGGAAGGTAGTCCGGATGAGCGAGGGCCGAACCGGCGACCAGCCAGAGAGTGAGCTAGCCCGCGGCCGCCTTCGCCCAGGCTGCCCTGCGCGCGAGGTCCAGCAGATACGCGAGCCCGCCGGCGGCAACGATCGCAAACCCGATGTATACCGGCAGGATGTGGCGCACGCCGATGTTGATGCGGCTGAACAGGCCCACAAGCAGAATGCCGGCCGGGAATGCGAGGGCGGGAAACCAGAGTCCGGCGAGTTTCTTCCGCGCGCAGGCTACGATGCCGGCGAACAGCAGCGCATGGAAAGCCAGCGGCGTCTTCACGGCAAGAACCACGGGATAGTAATACCAGAAGCCCGACTCGCTGCGCTCTCCCAACAGGTACGTCACGTGGCCTTCCTTATTGTGGTTGATTACCTCTTGGATTCCGGCGAATAGCTCCGGGGCCGGCACGCGGGCGCCCACGAACGACGAGTAGGCGAAGGAAAATCGGTAGCCCGCCCAGATCACCAGCGCCGCAACCACAACAGCGACCGCAAGACCACGTGTGTACGGGAACCAGTTGGCCGCCAGCGCGCGGAGCCGCTGCCGGAGAGTGGCCCTGTGGATTGCGAAATAACACACCAGCGACGCCGCGGCGCAAACGGGAAAGAACGCCAGAAACGAGAGCTTGGAAAGCGCGGCGAGCGCGGCGGTGACCCCGAACACCACGCTCCGCTTGAGGCTGGGGCGTTCCGCCCATAGGAGCGCGGAGAGGAAAGCCGCTCCCAGAAACGCCGTCAGGGCCATGTCGGTCGTGGACAAGCCGGCGTGCGCCAATACCGGCGGCAAAGACGTGAACAGCAGCACCGCCATCACTGCAACCGGCGGCCCGAACGCCCAGTTTGCCCAGACGTACACCGTCACCGACGCGACGATAAAGAACGGCAGAATGCCAGCACGCGAGGCCGCCAGGTTGCGGTCGTAACGCCCGCCGCTGTAAAGGATGCCGGTCCCCTCGTGTTGTGCTTCTTTTCCCTGCGACCGGATCCCGAGCAGGCACGGCCCGACCGCGCTCATCACGCGCGCCAGAGGCGGGTGCTGCGCTTCGTAGCGGTAGACTCCCTTATCCAGCCACTCCATTCCGGCCGCAATGTGTACCGGCTCGTCCACCGTGTGGTTGAAAACGGTATACGTCGCGGCGATCCAGATGCAGGCGATGGCGATCAGCGCCGCGGTGATGCTCCTCGGATGCCGCTTAAGCCACAGCTCGAATGGCCAGGGAGTCCGGCCGGCTTCGGCTTTGCTCGCGACAGGCCTGGTCTTCGGGCGCTTTCTCGACATCGAACGTTCAAGAACGTTCAGAGTAGCATTAGCGTTTTCGGAAAGGGAGCCAGAGCAGCCAGAAAAGCGCGATGGCGATCGCCTGCGATGCCACGAGGTACCACGGCCACGGGCCGAGGTAGTCCAGAAGCGAAGCTCGGGCCGGTTTGCGGCAGAGATACATGTAATTCGTGCCGAAAGCGGTGTTGAACGCCCCCACCGCCAGAGCCCACAGGTTGGCCGCGGCAAAAGCCCTCCACATGCTGCCTGGGCGTGGCCGCGCCAGGCCTCCCAGCAGGAGCGTGAGCACCGCCACGACTACGCCGCCGTGCTCCAGGAAGAAATAGGCGCTGGGATAGGACGCAAGCGGCGCCCAGAGGTCCGGTGTCAGCACCGCCATGGCGGCGGTGGTCAGCCCCGCGTAGTAGGCCACCTCGAACGCGAAAAGGGAATGCGCAAGCAACGCGATAATGGTGAGCCAGATTACCAGGTCGGAGAGCTGGAGCGGCAGTCCATCCGGGAACCGGAACCCCTCCGTGCGGAGGCGATACGCCCACCACACGCCCTCGTTCACCAAAAGGAAAACGCCCAGGCCCAGCTTGATTTTTCGGGCCGCTTCGGGGCCGGTGCGCGCCCATCGCGCGAGCCCGGCGGGGGCCGCCGCTATCGCCGCCAGAATCGCCAGGTGCGCCGGACCGAATAGCTGGAACTCCGCCGCCACTCACTGCAAAGTTAACACTCTCTCGAAATGAAAACTTCGTATCAGCGCCGCTAGAAAGAACAGCGGGCCGCTTTCGTCGAGCGATGCGTCTTTGGAATGAGAGCTCGGTGTCAGCCGCTAGAAATGCAGCCCGCCGCTACAGATCAACGTCTCTCCCGTGACGTAGTCCGAGAGCGGCGAACAGAAGAACAGCACGGCGCCCGCGGCCTCCTCGGGAGTTCCCAGCCGCCCCAGAGGACAGGAGGACTTCACCGCTTCCAGCAATTGCGGCTGCACGCCCACCCGGATGCGGCGGCCCTTGATCTCGACGCCAGCCTCGGCGCTGGTCAGTGGCTGAATCAGGCGGGTTTCAATCAAGCCGAATCCCACCGCGTTGACGTTCACGTTGTAACGGCCCCACTCCTTCGCCAGTGTTTTCGTCAGCCCGATCACGCCCGCTTTGGCGGAGGAGTACCCGCACTGCCCGGGGTTGCCGTCCGTTCCGGCGATCGAGGTGATGTTGACCACCTTGCGCATCACGCGCCGCCCCTCGGCGATTTCACGTTTCG
The DNA here is from genome assembly GCA_029776225.1 of Acidobacteriota bacterium. Classification (GTDB taxonomy): domain Bacteria; phylum Acidobacteriota; class Terriglobia; order Bryobacterales; family Bryobacteraceae; genus Fen-330. Next base: position 279,700 of record JAKOTR010000022.1, read on the forward strand.
CGGCCTCGCGGATGTAGGCCGACGCCGCGCGGAGGATCCGGAATGGCGCTACTACGTGTACGTCCAGCATGGCCTGGAACTGCTCGTCCGTGGTTTTCTGGATCACGTTGTCCCAGGTGTAACCGGCGTTATTCACGATGATGTCAATGCCGCCGAAAGCGGCCAGGATGGCGTCGACTAACCGCTGCGGAAATTCGGGCGCGGTGACGTCGCCGGCCAGGCGCTCCGCTTTCCCCCCGCAGGAGCTAACCAGCGATTCGGTTTCGCTCGCCTCCGCGTCGTCCAGGTCGTTGATGAACACCGCCGCACCGGCCTCAGCCAGGCGAAGCGCGATTGCGCGCCCGATGCCGCGGCCCGCTCCGGTCACAAGCGCAGCTTTCCCATCCAGAGTGAAGGCCATGATTTCGAGGTTAACTCGCCGCGGGTTACGATGCCGGCTTGCCGGCGCGGCTCAGGAGCTGGCCCGCTCGCCTGTCAATTCGAGCAACTGCTGCTCGTCGATGATCTTGATGCCGAGCGCCTTCGCCTTGTCGAGTTTCGATCCGGCCTTCTCCCCAGCGACGACATAGTCCGTCAGCTTGCTTACCGACCCGGCGACCTTGCCGCCGGCGGCCTCGATGCGTGCTTTTGCCTCCTCGCGCGTCAGCGTCGGCAGCGTGCCCGTGAGCACGAAGGTCAGCCCCTGAAGCGGACCCTTTTTCTTTCGGACCTTGTGCTCGAATTTGAGGCCGGCTTTCCTTAAGCCTTCGACGAGCTCGATGTTGCGGGGCTCGCGGAAGAACTGGTAAATGCTCTGGGCCACCTTCGGACCGACCTCCTCGGCGCGCTGCAGCGTCTCCACGTCCGCCGCCGCGATCGCATCGAGGCTGCCGAACGCCTCCGCCAGCAGCACCGCGGTACGCTCCCCCACAAAGCGAATCCCGAGCGCGCTCAGCACGCGCGGCAGCGGCAACTGCTTCGAGCGCTCGATGTTCGCGAGCAGTTTTTCGGCCGACTTCTTCCCCATGCGCTCGAGCGGAATGAGCTGGCTGGCGGTGAGCTTGTAAATATCCACCAGGCTCTTGACGAGCCCGCGGTCCACCAGTTGGTCCACCAGCGCCTCGCCCATGCCGTCGATGTCCATCACGCCGCGGGAGGCAAAGTGCAGAATCGATTCCTTCAGGCGCGCCGGGCAGTTGGTGTTGATGCAGCGGCTCGCGACCTCACCCTCCTCGCGCACCACTTTGCCTCCGCACACGGGGCAGTGGCTGGGCATCCGGAACGGTTGCCGCGGCGAGCCGGGGCTGCTCACACGCACCACTTTCGGAATCACGTCGCCGCTGCGCTCGATGATTACCGAATCGCCGATTTCCAGGCCAAGCCGTTCGATCTCGTCCTCGTTGTGCAGCGTGGCTCGCGAGACCGTGACTCCGCCGACTTCCACCGGGCGCAGCCGCGCCACCGGCGTCAGCGCTCCCGTGCGGCCTACCTGCACCTCGATGCCTTCAACCACCGTTTCGGCCTGCCGCGCGGCGTATTTAAAGGCGATCGCCCAGCGCGGCGCCTTGGCCGTCCAGCCGAGCTGCCGTTGCTGCGCAACGGAATCGATCTTCACCACGATGCCGTCAATCTCGTAGGGCAGCTCTTCGCGGCGCCCTTCCCACTCGCGGTAGAAATCCAGCACTTCTTCGAGGCCGGCGCAGAGGCGGCGGTGCGGATTCACCTTGAATCCGAAGCGGTTCAGAGCTTCCAGCGATTCCCAGTGGCTTTCGTGCGCCGGTTCGCCGTTGATGAGCAGGAAATAGGCATAAAAGTGGAGGCGGCGCGACGCCGTGATCTGCGGTTCGAGCACGCGAATGGATCCGGCGGCCGCGTTGCGCGGGTTCGCAAAGCGCGAAAGCCCCAACTGGTCGCGCTCCGCGTTCAGCCGCTCGAATGCTTGCCGGTTCATGATCACCTCGCCGCGCACTTCGAATTCCGGAATTCCGTTGGAAACCCGCAGCGGGAGCGACCGTATCGTCCGCGCGTTTTCGGTTACGTCCTCGCCGACTATTCCATCGCCGCGGGTGATGGCCCGGACAAAAAGCCCCTCGCGGTAGTGTGCGGCCATCGACAGGCCGTCCAACTTCAGTTCGGCCACGTAGCGGTAGGGCGCGCCGCCCAGCAACTGCCGCACCCTCCGGTCGAAGTCGCGCATCTCCCCCTCGTTCAGAGCGTTGTCGAGGCTTAGCATCGGCGTGCTGTGCTGGACTTTGACGAACCCTTCTCGCGGTTTCCCCCCTACCCGCTGCGTTGGTGAATCCGGCGTGATCAGCTCCGGGTGAGCGGCTTCCAGCTCCTGAAGCTTCCTCATGAGCTGGTCGTATTCGGCGTCGGTGATCTCCGGCTTGTCCAGCACGTAGTAGAGATATTCGTGATGCCGGAGTGTTTTTCTTAAGGCCTCGATCTCTGACTTTGCATCGGTAATCATCCGTTGCTTATTATAAAGAGCTATCGCTACCTTCAAGAACATTCATCTGCTGTACAATCCTTGCGCGGGGCAATTGCGGGGCTGGCGTGCGGGGCGACTGAATCGCGTGATCGACGTGCTGCGGGCGGCCGGCCACGGAGTGACTCCCCTACCAACTCACGGACCCGGCACGGCGGGTCAGATCGCAAAAGACAGCGTGAAGAGCGGCGCCGACCTGATCCTGGCGCTCGGCGGCGACGGCACCCTCAACGAAGTCCTTGCCGGAGTGATTCACTCGGACGTTCCGCTGGCGCTTATCCCTGCCGGAACCGCGAACGTGTTCGCCCGCGAGGTCGGGCTGGGAACCAAGCCCTTGAAAGCGGCGGCGCGGCTTCACGAACTTGTGCCCCGGCGCGTTTCCGCCGGCCTTCTCCGCTGCGAACCGGGGCCGCGGGAACGCTATTTCCTGCTGATGGCAGGCGCTGGCCTGGACGCTCACATCGTTTACCATCTGAACCTGCCGCTAAAGTTTCGGATGGGCCAGATTGCGTACTGGCTTGGGGCCTTCAAGCAGCTTGCGCGCCAGCTCGATGAATTCGAGGTGCAGGCCGGCGGCGAGTCGTACCGCTGCACGTTCGCCCTGGCAAGCCGCGTTCGCAACTACGCCGGGTATCTGGAGATCGCGCAAAGCACATCGCTGTTGGAGGACGACTTCGAGTTCGTCCTGTTTGAAGGCAGGTCTACCTTGCGCTTCTATTCGAAATATCTTGGAGCCGTGGTGACCGGTAGAACGTCCAAGACGAAGGGAATACGCATTCTACGCTGCGCCAAGGCCTGCTTCGCCGGCCCTCCCGGCTCACGCGTGTACGTGCAGGTGGATGGCGAATGCGCAGGCCGGCTGCCGGCGTCCGTGGAGATCGTTCCCGCGGCGGTGACAGTTCTGATACCGCCGGATTACCCGAGATTTTCCTGAATGGATCCGCTCACACATACTCTGACCGGTCTTACGGTGAGCAGGGCGGGACTGAACCGCTGGAGCGCGCACGCCACGCCGCTCCTGCTACTGGCCGCGAACGCGCCCGATTGCGATGTCGTGTCATGGGCATGGGGCACGACGGCGTACCTCAACTACCACCGCCACATTACGCATTCGCTCGTGGCCATTCCCTTTCTGGCCGTCTTGCCGGTCCTCATCGTGCGGATGTTCGCCCGCAAGCAGTTCAACTGGAAGCGGGCCTACGTGGTGTCGTTGATCGGTGTGGCAACGCATCCGTTCCTGGACTGGTTGAATGTCTACGGCGTCCGCTGGTTCCTGCCGTTCTCGGGGGAATGGGTGCGTCTGGACACCACCTACATCGTCGATCTCTGGATCTGGGCGGTTCTGCTGCTGGCCGCGGCGGCGCCGGCGTTGAGCGGGCTGGTCAGCTCGGAAATCGGCGCGCGCTCCGGCGGCGGGCGGGGAATTGCAATTTTCGCTCTCTTCTTCCTGGTTGCTTACTCGGGCGGGCGCTATATCCTGCACCAGCGCGCGGTGGCCATCCTCGATTCGCGCATCTACGACGGGCGCGCCGCCGTGCGCGTGGCCGCCTTCCCCAGGCCGGCGAATCCGTTCGCCTGGACCGGTTTGGTAGAAACCGCCACGTGGTACTCTTTCTACGACCTGAATTTGCTGGGCGATTTCGATCCCGCGGCGGGCAGGAAATTCTACAAGACCGAACCCAACCCGGCCGAGGTGGCGGCGGCCGAGGCCGCGAAACGCACCGAAACGTTTCGCGCTTTCCTGAATTTTTCTCAATTCCCCTTCTGGCGCTTCACCGCCGTCGACGAACCGGAGGCGGCGACGCGCGTCGAAGTGATGGACCTGCGCTTCGGCGACCCCGCCAATCCCCGCTTCGTGGCTTCGGCAATCGTCACCGAGGATGGCCGAGTCGAGCGCGCCGCCTTCTCATTCTGATATCGCCAACGGGGCGTGTCACTTGGTTCCCAAAAAATGCTTCACCAGTTCCTCGGCGCCGCCCAGCGCCCGTGCCAGGGATGCTTTTGCCAAATTGTACTGGTGGAGGCTGGCGATATAGTTCTCGTTTGCGGTAGCCACGGCTTCCTGCGCCTGCACCACCTCGATATTGGTGGTCACACCTGCTGAAAAGCGGTTTTCCGCATGGGTGAGTTGCCTTGCGGCGAGCTGGACGGAGCTTTTCGCCACCGCTACCTGATCGCCCGCTGCCGCCAGATCCAGGAAGGCCGCCCTCACCTGGTAATCGATGGCCGCCCGCAGGTCTTCGGCTTCCGCCCTCCTCTGCGCCAGCAGCGCTTCGGCTTCCAGCACCGTGGCGCTGATGCGGCCGCCGTCGAACACCGGAACCGTCAGGGTGCCGGAAATCGCAAACGTACCGTGGGATTGCGTTGGGCGGCGCCCGAGCGCGCCGTAATCGGCGTCGAACGTGATGGCCGGATAGCGCTGCGCCCGCGCCGCCTTGCTGGACAACTCCGCCGAGTTCACCGCCACCAGCGCGCTCTGGTAGTCCGCGCGCCGGCTGTACGCCTGCGCCAGCGCCTCCTCCAGGCTCATGACCGGCGGCGGCGTTTCCGGCAGCTTCTCCGCAAGCCGGAATTCCTGCCCGGAGGCCAGACCGATCGCCCTGGCCAGCTCCAGCTTCCGCTTTGCGAACTCGTTCCGGTAGAAAATTACGCGCTGCTGCTCGGCCTGCATCTGCACCTGCGCGCGGAGCACATCGATTCCCGCCACCATGCCCGCCGCTTTCAGACTCTCCGCACGCTCGTACAGAGCCAGGGCGGTTTCATACTGCGACTCCGCCGCAGCGGCCCTCGCCTCCCCGGCCACTGCTTGCAGATACAGCCCCACGACCGTGAGCACCACGATGTCGCGCGCATCCTGGTAGGAGAGCCTCGCCGCCCGCAACCCCGCTGAAGCCGCCCTGTTCTGGTACAGGGCTGTGAAGTCCAGAACCGGCTGGGTCACATATCCCCGCAAGTCGGAAACGCTAAACGGGCCAACGATGGTCCTCAGGCCGGGTATCTGACCCGAAAACCCGAGCGCTTGCAGGTTGATTTGCTGGAGCGTCTCGGCGGCCTGAACCGTGAAGCTTGGCAGCAATCCGGCGCGGGCAAACCGCCGCTCGGCCTCGGCGAGGCGGGTGGATTCCAGGTTCAGCACCAGGCCAAGATTGCGGCGCAGCCCGCGGTCAATGGCTTCGGATAGCGAGAGTTTGATCACTCCCGGTGTGGGCGTGCTGAAGGGCACGCTGCCCGCGTACGGGCTCCCGCTCGGAGCGGCCGGTTGCGGCGCCTGCGGCGCCGGTGGGCTGGCCTGGCGCGGCAGTTCCGGAGGCGCCGCCCAGGGAAACCGGGCCTGCGCGAACGCCGTCCCCGGGAAAGCAGACCAGACCACTGCTGCTGAAATGAGAATGCCCAGAAGTGTCATGAGGACGGAATTCCCCGCCCCGGAACCCCGAATACCTCCATCTTACCTCAGGGCGCAAAAAAGCCATTTCTTCGGCGCTGCGGCTGGAGGAAGGGGAAGCGGCCCGGTTCCGTTAGCCGGAAAAATCCAGCAGCGCTGGACTTAAACCTGTCTGTTACAATGGTTGGGTTAGCAAAGGAGGCCGCCATGTTGAGGTCTATTGGCATGCCGGAGCTTTTGATCATTTTGGGGGTCGCCGTTCTCCTGTTCGGCGGTAAAAAGATTCCTGAAGTGGCGAAAGGCTTAGGCGAAGGAATTCGCAACTTCAAGACTGCCTTGAAGGGCGAGGAGAAGGCCGAAGAAGAGAAGAAGCAGGCATAACGGCTTCCTTGCACTGCTCGCAAGCTGAGCAGGCAAACTCGGCATCAAAAAATCAAAAACCCCGCGAGGCTCGCTCGCGGGGTTTTCATTTCCGCCCTCACCAGGCGTGAACCGTTACTTCCTCTTCGGCGGAACGATCGCGTCCTTCACGGATTTCGCGACACGGAACTTCACGACCTTCTTGGCGGGGATTTTGATGGTCTCGCCGGTCGCCGGATTGCGGCCAGTGCGCGCCTTGCGCTCCACCCGGACCAACCGTCCAATACCCGGAAGCACGAACACGCCGTTTTTCTTCGTCTCACGGATGGCGATATCCGCGTAGCACTGGAGGAACTCCTTGGCGACCTTGTTGCTTACTTCGCAGTGGGCGGCGAGTTCCCTCACCAGTTGCGTTTGCGTCATGCGTTTGACCTCAGCCATAGAACGTTTCGAAATCCTCCCAAATTTGACTCTTAGAACAGGGCTTCTCGCTGCCGGAAGCGCGGAAACATTGCTGTTCCGCGCTTCCAACACGATCAAGTCAAATTGATGATAAGGAAATGCGCGGCTGTTGTAAAGCGGAATGTGTTCAAAAAGCCCCGTTTTTTGGGCTTTTTTTGCACTGGCCGCCTCCGGAAGCCCTGAATACAAGGGCTCCCGCGTCCGGCTCTCAGCAGACCGCGGCGGCGCCGGAAGACGCCAGTCCCAGTGCCAGCCGCAGCTCCATTTCCAAACGCTCGCGCAGTTCGGCTTGGGTCTCCAGGAACCGCCGCGCTGCTTCTCGCCCCTGCCCCATCCGCTCACCCCGAAAGCTGAACCAGGATCCGCTCTTCTCCACCAATCCCTGAGCGACTCCCAAGTCCAGCAGGTCCGCTTCTCGCGAGATCCCCTGCCCGTGAATGAGGTCCACTTCGGCTTCGCGAAACGGAGCCGCCACCTTGTTCTTCACGATGCGGATGCGGGTACGGCTGCCGATGACGTTGTCGCCGTCTTTGATGGCCGCGATCCGCCGCACGTCGGCGCGAACCGAAGCGTAGAACTTGAGCGCCCGGCCGCCGGTGGTGGTTTCGGGGTTCCCAAACATGACCCCGATCTTTTCCCGGATCTGGTTGAGGAAGATGAGACAGGTGTTGGTGCGGGAAACCGTGCCGGTGAGTTTCCTGAGCGCCTGCGACATCAAGCGGGCCTGCAAGCCGACGTGGCTGTCGCCCATCTCGCCTTCGAGTTCGGCCTTGGGGACCAGTGCGGCCACCGAGTCCACCACAATCACATCCACCGCGCCCGAGCCGGCCAGCGCGGCGGTGATTTCCAGCGCCTGCTCGCCGTAATCGGGCTGCGAGACGAGCAGGTTGTCGGTATCGACGCCCAGCCTGCGGGCATACACCGGGTCCAGCGCGTGCTCGGCATCGATGAACGCCGCCGTCCCGCCCGCCTTCTGGGCTTCCGCCACAACTTGCAGGGCCAGCGTCGTCTTTCCCGAGGATTCCGGTCCAAAAACCTCGATGACGCGGCCGCGCGGAAAACCGCCCACGCCGAGGGCCGCGTCCACGGAGATCGAACCGCTGGAGATGACCGTAACCGGCAGAACGTTGCGCGAGCCCAGCCGGAGCACCGAGCCGCTGCCGAACTGCTTTTCGAGGGTGGCGAGAGTCGCGTCAATCGCCCGCCGGCGATCTTTTCCGTCCATGCAAGTTTGGTGGGAAGAAAGGACGGGAAATCTCACCAAACATCGGGCGTGACCGGCCCTGCCGTTGGTCCGGAGTTATCTCCTCGCGGCCGGCGCGGGTTTGGGCGATGCGGACGGCGCCTCGGTTCCCGGTCCCCCATTGACGCCCTGGGCGGCTGGAGACGGGCGCACCAGCCCGAGCGCCTGCCTGAGCTCGGCCTCGATCTTCTCGGCGATGTCGGCGTTGTCTTTCAGGAACTGGCGCGCGTTCTCGCGGCCCTGGCCGATGCGGTCGCCCTTATAGCTGTACCAGGACCCGCTCTTCTCGATCACGTTGTGCGCCACTCCCACGTCGATTAGATCGCCTTCCCGGGAAATCCCCTCGCCATAGAGGATGTCGAACTCGGCCTCGCGGAACGGAGCCGCCACCTTGTTCTTCACGATCTTGATGCGCGTCCGGCTGCCGATGACCGTTTCGCCGTCCTTGATTGCCGCGACGCGGCGTATGTCCGCGCGGACGGTGGCATAGAACTTCAGCGCGCGGCCGCCGGTAGTGGTCTCGGGATTCCCGAACATGACGCCGATCTTCTCGCGGATCTGGTTGATGAAGATCAGGCACGTGTTCGACTTGGAGACGATGCCGGTCAGCTTCCGCAACGCCTGCGACATCAGCCGCGCCTGCACGCCGACCGAGGACTCGCCCATTTCGCCGTCGAGTTCGCTTTTCGGCACCAGCGCGGCGACGGAGTCCACCACCAGCACATCTATGGAGCCGGAGTTGATCAGCGCGCTCGCGATCTCCAGAGCCTGCTCGGCGTAATCCGGCTGCGAGACCAGCAGGTTGTCCACATCCACGCCGAGTTTCGCCGCGTAAATGGGATCCAGCGCGTGCTCGACGTCGATAAAGGCACACATGCCGCCCAGCTTCTGGGCATTGGCCACCGCGTGCAGGGCCACCGTCGTTTTGCCGGAGGACTCCGGGCCGAAAATCTCAATGATGCGCCCGCGCGGAAATCCGCCCACGCCCAGCGCCGCGTCGATCGAAATCGACCCGCTTGGGATCACCGACACGGGCACCAGAGCTTCCTTCGAGCCCAGCCGTACGATGGATCCCTTGCCAAACTGCTTCTCAATCTGTCCCAGGGTGAGCGAAAGGGCGCGCGTCCGTTCTTTTTCGTCCATGGTCAGGGGTTTCTCCGCCGAAACGAGAATTATAGCGGAATAAGGCGTGCTGCGTTACAGCTTCGGCGCGTAGTAGCCCTTGCGCGCCCGCACCACCATGCCCTTCCCGTTCTTGAGCCTGACGCTGACCTTCTGGTAGGAGCCGTCGGTCTTCATCGGTTCGGGCCGGTAGAAGATGTTGTACTGGTGGCGCAGTTCGTTGGCGATGTTCTGGAAGTTTTGCGCCAGGTCCTCGACCTTGAACGGGAAAAATGCCTGCCCACCCGTTTCCGAAGCGAAGTACTTGAGGACCTTGTCGCCGCTGGTCTCCGTCCGGCTGATATTGGTGGAAATCGTGTAGATCACAACATCGGCTTTCTGCGCAGCCTCCAGCGCCTGGTCTCGCGTGACACTGCTCTGGTTGTCCTCGCCATCGCTTAGAACCACCATCGCGCGGCGGAAGTTGTGCCTGGGCTGCTCGACTCCCAGCTTGTCGCGGCAGGCATAGTAGATGGCGTCGTAGAGCGAGGTGCCGCCGCCCGGCCGCAGCTCGCGGATATTGGCGGCGAGTTGCTCCGGATCGCCGCTCAAGTCGGACACCAGTTGAGTCATGGTGTCGAAGCTCACGATCAGCGCGCGATCCACCTCCGGCCGCACAACGCTGTTCACGAACTCTATCGCCGCCTCCTGGATGAAGCGGAAACGGGGGCGAATGCTGTTGCTGGTGTCCACCAGGATCGCCATGCGCAGAGGCAGGTCGCTTTCCGCGGTGAACTCCATGATGTGCTGAGGCTTGTTGTTTTCGAGGACCTCGAAGTCGTCTTTAGTCAGGTCGGTGATGAAGCGGCCCCGCTTGTCGGTGACCGTGAACAAAATGTTCACGCGCGTGACGTCGAGTTTGATGCGCGTCTCGTCGTCACTCTCCTGCCGGGCAACCGTTGCGCGATCCGGTTTCTGCGCAGGCTGTTGTGCCTGGAGCGCGAACCCGAGTGCGCTTGCAAGAAACAGTCCCGCAACCACCGGTTTCATGATTCCCTACCTAAGCCCTACCTAATTATAGGAGCGACTTGCGCGGCCTCTCAAGCTGGGAACCTGGCCTCCAACTCCGAAAGCCACGCTGCCAACTCCGCCGGCAGCGGGGATTCCACGGTGACAGAGTCGCCGGTGGAGGGCTGCGTGAACCGGACGCGGCAGGCGTGCAGGAAAAAGCGCTCGAGGGGAGGGAGGCCTTCCACCCGCGCCGGAGCGCCATACAGGCGGTCCCCCGCCACCGGGTGCCCCAGACTGGAAAGGTGTGCCCGGATCTGGTGCGTGCGGCCCGTCTGGATCCGTACTTCAAGCAGGGTGAAACGCGCGAACCTGCGGATCACGCGATACTCGGTGATGGCTGCCCTGCCCACAGCCCGGCGCGCCGTCATCCGCACCCGCCGCACCGGATCGCGCGAGATCGGTTTTTCGATCCGGCCCTGGTCGTTTTTCACCGCGCCGTGCACCAGCGCGACATAAATCTTTTCGATCTTGCGCGCGGAAAACTGCTCGGCGAGCCGGCGGTGGGCGGCGTCGTTGCGGGCGACCAGCAAAACGCCGCTGGTGAACCGGTCCAGCCGGTGCACGATGCCGGGCCGAAGCTCCCCACCCAACTGTGAGAGCGAGCCGAAGTGGTGCAGCAGGGCGTTGACCAGCGTGCCGGAGTGCACCCCCGCTCCCGCGTGCACCACCATGCCGGCGGGCTTGTCCACGGCGATCACGTCGCTGTCTTCGTACAGGATCCGGAGCGGAATCTCCTCGGGGACGGCTTTCAGCGGCGGCAGCTCCGCCGGCTCCACTTCAACGGTTTCCACTCCGCGCAGCCGGTAGGAGGGCCGTGCGGCCGCCCCATTCACCAGTACCCGGCCGTCCTTCACCCACTGTTGCAACCGCGAGCGGCTGTACTGCGGAAGCCGTTCCTGGAGGAACACATCCAGCCGCTTGCCAAAATCTTCAGGTGACGCCGCGAGAGTCAATCGCCTAAATTATAGGCTGTACAGCGGAGGGCGTTGACATGAGGAAACTGCTCGTAGGTCTGCTAGCCGTTTGCGGAGGACTCTCCATTCTTTTTGTGCTGCTCGTATTCGCGATCAGCCTTTCCATGCGCACCTCGACCGGCGGAGTGCCTCCCAAAACCATTCTCGAAGCCAACTTCGAAACCGGCCTGATCGAGGATGTCCCCGACGACCCCGTCGCCAAGGCGCTGCTCTCCAGGATCACCGTCGTCCGCGATGTCGTGGACGCGCTGGAGCGTGCGTCCAGGGACGATCGCGTGGCGGGTCTGGTGGCCCGGCTGGGCGGCAGCGGGATGGGGATGGCGCAAGCCCAGGAAATCCGCGGTGCGGTGCGCAATTTCCGGGCTCACAAGAAGTTCGCCGTGGCGTTCTCGGAGACCTTTGGCGAGTTCGGTCCGGGGAACGGCTCATACTACCTGGCGACGGCGTTCGACGAGGTCTGGCTCCAGCCCTCGGGCGATGTCGGCCTGACCGGCCTCATCATGGAAACGCAGTTCTTCCGCGGTACCCTCGATAAACTCGGCGCCGTCCCGCGCCTGGATCACCGCTATGAGTACAAGAGCGCGAAGAACGTTCTTACGGAGAAGAAGTACACGGCGGCGCACCGCGAAGCCAACGAAGCGGTAATCCAGTCCTGGTTTTCGCAGATGGTGCGCGGCATCTCCGAGGGCCGGGGCATCCCGGAGGATCGCGTTCGCGCGCTGGTGGACCGCGGGCCGTTCCTCGGGCAGGAAGCCGTGGACGCGAAACTCGTGGACGGCCTGGCGTACCGCGACGAGGTGTACGAGAAAGCGAAACAGAAGGCCGGACAGGACGCCGAGCTGCTCTCTCTGGGCCAATACCTGGAACGCGCCGGCCGGCCGCACAGTTCGGGCAAAACCATCGCCCTGATCTACGGAGTGGGAGGCGTGCAGCGCGGACGCAGCGGTTTCGATCCTCTGTTCGGCGATTTGACAATGGGTTCCGACACCGTTGCCGCCGCGTTCCGCGCGGCGGTGAAGAGCCCGAGCGTGAAGGCAATTCTGTTCCGCGTGGATAGTCCGGGCGGCTCCTACGTGGCCTCCGATGCCATCTGGCGGGAAACCGTGCTGGCCAAGAAAGCAGGCAAGCCCGTCATTGTGTCGATGGGCAATCTGGCCGGTTCCGGCGGGTACTTCGTGGCCATGGCGGCGGATAAGATCGTCGCCCAGCCGGGTACGATCACCGGTTCCATCGGTGTTCTTGGCGGAAAGGTTTTGACCACGGGGGCCTGGGACAAGATCGGCGTTTCCTGGGACGAAGTGCACGCGGGAAATCACGCCAGGATCTGGAGCTCCACTTCCGATTACAGCCCTGGGGAGCGGAAACGGTTCGAGGCCGCGCTCGACCGCATATACGCCGACTTTACCAGCAAGGTCGCCGAAAACCGCCGGCTGCCCAAGGAACGCGTGCTGGAGATTGCCAGGGGACGCATCTGGACTGGCGAGGACGCCAAAAGGCTCGGTTTGGTTGACGAACTCGGCGGGTTCTCCACCGCCCTGAAGCTGGCTCGCCAGGCGGCCGGGATTCCGGATACGGAGGGCGTCCGCATCGTGGTATTCCCGCGCAAGAAAACCACCTTCGAGGCGTTTATGGACTTATTGTCCGGGCGCCAGAGCGAACCGGGCGAGAACTCGGCATCCACCGCCCTCCTCACCCGCACGCTCGAGCTGATCCAGCCCATCGCGCGGCAGGTGCGCAGCGCGGTGGCTGCCCGGGGCGTGCTTTCAATGCCGGAGTTTACGACCGCTCACTGACCCTGGGCGTTTGTCGCCTAAGTTGCTGAAGATAAGGATGTTAGTCGAGTGTTCCCAGACCCCCTCCCCCGGTTAGAATTGTAAACAGGAGGGGTGATGAGGATTGCGATTCTGGGTGTCTCACTTTGCATTGCCATCCCGGTCGCCTATGCGACCATGATCGACATCAACAGCGGTCCTGGGATCGGGTCGAACAACATTACGGGGGAGAACGTTGCCATAGAGGTCCATCCGATGTGGCAGCCTAACGGGGATGCGGTGTGGATTTCGTTCCGAAGCGACACGGGAGGCAGAGATCCCGGGTTCGTAGTCCCGGACGTGCTGGGCAGCATGAATCCGGCCGAGCTGGCCGGCCTGACCCCGAGCGCGATCTTCTTCCACCCGTTCACGCTGCCGTCGGCGATTAACACTGGGGCGGTCACGGTCTGGGCGGACGACACCGCGCGGGTTCTATTGAACGGCGTTGAGCAGTTTCCCGCCAACGGGCGGCAGAGCGAGGCCTGTGCTGGCCCCGACCCGATCGGTTGCCGTCCAGGTCGCGGCCAGACCATTTCCCTGGATGGCCTGCCGGCGGGGCAGCACACCCTGGCCATAGAAGCCTACCAGCGGAACGGCGGGCCGTTCGGAGTGATGTACCAGGGCAGCGTGGATTCCAGGGATGTGGCGGAGCCTCCTCGAGACCCGGGACCTCCGGCCTCCCCGGGGCCGGTAAGTCCGCCGGCTTCCTCCGCGACCCATGCGCCGGAGCCGGGCACGTACGTCCTGCTGGGCGGCGGCCTGATCGCCCTGCTCGGCCTTGCCCGGCAGCGTATCCGCAAGACCTGACGTGACTTGATCCCGAAAAGGCCAGGCCGCCCTCCGCGGGGGCGGCCTTTTTCTTTCCCGCTACTCTGGCGGGGTAAAATGAAAGCATTCTGGGAGCTTCTGGGGACCCTCAACCTACCCGTAGCGAGCGCTTCGTCCGCAATGTCCTCTGGAGCTGGCTGGGCGTTGCCGTTACGATCGCTTCCGGCATCTTCCTGTCCCCGTATCTCATCCGCAAGCTGGGCGACGAGGGCTACGGCGTCTGGGTGCTGGTCTTCGGCCTGATCGAGAATTACTGGCTGTTCGACCTCGGTCTCCGTTCAGCGGCCGTCAAGTATTCAGCGCATTACCGGGCCACGGGAGAGACGGCAAAGATCAACGAGCTCATCAACACGGGCGTGGTCTATTTTTCCTTCGTGGCGCTGGTCTTGTTCGGAATCAGCCTCGTTCTTTCGCGCCACGTGGACCGTGTCTTTCAGGTTTCGCCCGAATACCGCGCTCCGTTTGCCTTCCTGATCGCGCTGGTGGGAACGAGCTGGGCCTTCGGGATGATTTTCAACATCTTCACAGCCTGCCTGGAGGGTTTCCAGCGTTTCGAGCTGTCGACCCGCATAGCGATCTCCGCCACGGTGGTGCGGGTGGCGGGAACAGCCGTTCTGCTGTTCCTCGGCTACGGGCTGATCGCGCTGGGGTTCCTGGTGGTGGCAAGCCAGGTGTTCGGTTACGCGCTGAGCATCCTCGCGCTTCGCCGCGTTTTTCCCGAGCAGCGCTTCTCGCTGCGCATGGCCAGGCTGGCGATGTTCAAGCAGATGATCGCTTACGGCGTACACACGCTCACGAGCGGCGTGGCGACGCAGCTACTGAATCAGGCCGCTCCGCTACTGATCGGCCACTTCCGGCCGGCCGCCTACGTGGGCTATTTCAGCCTTCCGGTCCGGCTCCTGCAATACACCGGGGATGCGGTGGACCGCGTCGGCCTGATCACTTCTTCCAGCGCCGCGGAGCTGGTCGCAAAGGAGGAGCGCGACGCCATTCCGCGCCTGGGGATGTACGTGAATCGCTATTGCCTTACATTGTTCCTGCCGCTGGCTGTGTTCCTGCTCTTTTACGGGCGCGAGCTGATCCGCGTCTGGATCCGCAAGCCGGATTTTGTCGCCATGAGCGCGCCGCTCGTGCCCGTGCTGCTCATCGGAACCACGCTGGCCATCGCCGGGCAGGTGAATTCGAGTTCGATTCTGTACGGCATGGCCAGGCACCGCGGGTACGCCCGGGGCTTGCTGGTTGAAGGCATCGCGCTGGCCACAGCGTTGTACTTCGTCGTGCCGCGCTTCGGGATCATGGGGGCGGCCTGGGCCACCTCGGTGCTGATGGTGCTTGACCGCGGCATTTTCACCCCCTGGCTTCTCTGCCGCCACCTCGACTTCAGTTTCGGGCGCTACATGCGCTCGATTTACCTGCGCCCGATGCTGGCGGCGGCGCCCGCGGCAGTATTCGCCTACGTTCTCAAGGCCACCGCGCTGCCGGGGGACAATCTCATACAGGTTCTGGCCGCGGGGGCGGCCATCGCGGCTGTTTACTACCCGCTGGCTTTTTTCCTCTGCGTGGACAGCCAGCACCGGCCGCTGGTGGTTCACTGGATCGCCAGGCGCTCAAAGAAACTGGCGCCCGCGTAGTCTATCGCCGCAGCGCCAGAGTGAATCCCGAGATGCCGGCTTCGAACTCCACCGGGGACAGGTTAGCGTGGTCCACGAACCGGGGCAGCAGCAGGCGGTTGGAAGAGGCGCGCGCGAGCGCGGGTTCACACGTCGTGGCCGAGACGACGCCCGCCGTGTTAAGCCAGGGCAGAAACTCCGGGCGGTAGAAGCCGCACGGATAGCAGAAGTGGATGGCCGGCGCTCCGGTGGCGGCCTCGATCCGCTCGCGGTTATCGCGAATTTCCCGAACGAAGAGGCCGCGGTCGAGCGGCGTGCGATGGCGGTGCGTGTGCAACTGGATGTCGCACCCTGCGGCTGCCAGTTCAGAAACCTCGGCCGGGGTCATGATGTGCAGCAGCCGCTTCCGCAGCAGCACGGAGTAATCCACGCCGGCGGCCGCGGCAAGGGCCTGAAGCAGCTCGTCTTTTTGCGCCGCATCCATTCCGTTCGCTTCGGCTTCGGCCAGAAGCCACAGCCAGGCGCTTTGCCGGCTGGGAGCGGTCCGGAGGTCGAGCGATTTCCTGAGCCCGAGTTTCGCGCCGTCCAGAACCCGCCCGCGCGCCTTCCAGAGCAGATACGATGCGGCGGTGTTGAACACCGGCCGGTTGTATTCGCTGTAGTAGGTGGTGAGATAAACGGTCGCGGGGAATCCGTAGGCGCGCAGCAGCGGCCATGCGCGGCAATAGAAGTCGTAAGCGCCGTCATCGAACGTGATGGCGACGCTCTTGGGCGGCAGGTCGCGCGCACGGATGCGCTCGATGGCTTCGCCGAGCGGCAGGACCGAGTAGCGCCGCTTTTTGAGGATTTCGAGCCGGCGTTCGAAATCCTCCGGGCTCATGTAGAGGCTCGGGTCCCACTCGTGCTCGTCGGCCAGCGAGATGCCGTGATAGCAGAGGATCGCCACGCCGCCGCGGCGCCACCGGCTGTTCTCAAAAGCGCGGAACAAGCCGGCGGACTTGAGCAGAGAGAGCGCTGCGCGTTTAACCAGCTTCCGCATATCTGCCGGCCGGTTCCGCCTCGCGCAGCCAGAGATCCAGCATGAGCAGGGACCACAACCAGCGCTCGTTGTTTCGCCGGCCGCTCTGGTGCTCCGCGAGCAGTTTTCTTACAAACCCGGGCGATACGATGCCGCGGCTGAGAAAGCGCGGTGCGGTGAGGTGGTCGTGGAGCATATCGCGCAGCGGCCCGCGCATCCAGACGGAGAAGGGCGGCTCGAAGCCGTGCTTTCCACGCTGGAGCAGTTCGGGAGGCAAGCGCGAAGCCATGGCGCGAATCAGAATGTCCTTGCCGCGCCCGTTGCGGATTTTCCAGGAGTGCGGGATGGCGGCGGCGAGCTCCGCCAGGCGGTCGTCGAGAAACGGGCAGCGCGCTTCGAGCGAGTGGGCCATGGTGGTGCGGTCCACCTTGACGAGCATGTCGCCGGTGAGATTGGCCGTCGCCTCAAAGTACATCCCCTGGGCAAGGGCGCCGGCATCCTCCGGCAGCAGGCAGTCCGCGAAGGTGCGCGTCAGGAAGGCGGCGTCGGCCGGCAGCATCCATTCCGGCTCGAGCAGGTTCTTTCGCACGTAATACGGCGCATAGTTCAGCTCGAAATAGCGCAAAAGAGCCGACGGGCGGCTGATCATCCGCAAATAGTTTTTTCCGTAGCTGGAATATGGCAGCAGGCCCGCCGCGATGGACACGAACCGGCGCAGCGCTTGCGGCACGCGGTCGTAAATCGCCAGTTGCTGGACGCGACGGAAGCTGTCATAGCCCGCGAACAGTTCGTCGCCGCCGTCTCCGGTGAGGGCAACCTTGACATGCCGGGCGGTGAACTTCGCCAGCAGGTAATTCGGGATGGCGGCGCTGTCGGCAAACGGCTCGTCAAAGCAGCGCGCCATCTCGTAAGCGAGCGCGGCCGCATCCGCGCGGAGGACGATTTCATGGTGCTCGGTGCGCCACCGCTCCGCCACCAGGCGGGCATAGTCGAGCTCGTTGAACTCGGCCTCTTCAAAACCGATGGAAAATGTTTTAACTGGCGCGGACGATGCGAGCGCCATGGCGGCCACCACGCAACTGGAATCGATGCCGCCGCTGAGAAATGCCCCGAGCGGCACGTCGGCCACCAAGCGCAGCCGGACGGCCTCGTCGAAAGTCTCCCGCACGCGGGCTTCGGCCTCAGCCTCGGTGAAACCAGGCGCGGGCTCGGCAACGGGTGGCGGCAGGCGCCAGTAACGGCCCTCCCTTACGTTGCCGTGCGCATCGTATTCGAGCCACGTGCCCGCCTTCAACTTGCGGATTGCGCGGAAGGGGCTTGCCGGGTCGGGAATGTAGCCGAACTGAAAGTAGAGCCGCAGCGCCGAGTCGTCGAGATGGGCCGGAATTGCCGGCAGCCTCAGGCACTTCAGTTCGCTGGCGAAGTACAGCCCTCCTGGCAGAACGGCGTAGTAGAGCGGCTTTTTTCCGAAGCGGTCGCGGGCCAGCAGCAGTTTCCGCTGCCGGGCGTCCCATATGGCCACGGCAAACATGCCCCGCAGCCGGCGCAGACCGTCCGCGCCCTCCTCCTCGTAGAGGTGCACCAGCGTTTCGGTGTCGCTGCGGGTCACCAGACGGTGCCCCCGCGCGGCCAGAATATCGCGCAGCTCCGCGTAGTTGTAGATTTCGCCGTTGAATACGACCCATACCGAGCCGTCTTCGTTGGACATCGGCTGATGGCCGGTGCTGAGGTCGATGATGCTGAGCCGGCGCATGCCTATGGCGCAACCGCCGTCGAGGTGATAGCCTTCATCGTCCGGACCGCGGTGGCGTATGCGGTCGCACATGGCGCGTACATCCGCCAGTTGCGCCTGCCCCTCCCGCAACACAAACCCTGCGATGCCGCACATAAGTGGTTTATAGCGACGACCCCTGGGAACTTGGTTTCATTCTAGCTGAATTCCGGTCACAGCGGCGCGCCAGCTCCGCCGTGATATAATGTGCTCAAAGCTGACTGGGGCAGCATCACGCACTTGACTCACGAACATCTCACTACGGAAGAAACTACGTCCGGACCTTCAGACCGGTCATTCGGCTGGGTATTTACTACCTTTTTCTGCCTTGTTGGCGCCTGGCCTTTGTTCTACCGCGAGCCGGTCAGGCGGTGGGCCTTACTTACCGCCGCGCTTTTCGCCTTAGTTACTCTGATCCGGCCTGCTCTGCTGCATCCAGCCAACCGGCTCTGGACCCGGTTTGGCCTTTTGTTAGGCAAACTTACCAACCCGATTGTTACGGGGCTGCTGTTCTTCCTGGTGGTCACTCCCATCGGGTTGCTATTGCGGCTTGCCGGAAAGGACCTGCTGCGGCTGCGCCGCGATCCGGATGCTCCCACGTACTGGATCGAACGTCGTCCGCCCGGTCCCCCTCCGGAATCGATGCCGCAGCAGTTCTAGGAGAGACCGATGTCCTTTGTTGCAGAACTCTGGGCTTTCATGCGGGCGCGCAAAAAGTTTTGGCTGGCCCCGATTTTGCTCATGATGCTGCTGCTGGGCGGTCTGCTGATTCTGGCGCAAAGCACCGCTGTCGCGCCGTTTATCTACACGCTGTTCTGAGCGTTCGGGGGCCCCATGCGGATTCTCGGGATCTCAGCGTTCTATCACGACAGCGCCGCGGCGCTGATCGAGGACGGCGCAATCGTAGCGGCGGCGCAGGAAGAGCGCTTTACCCGCCGCAAGCACGACCCCCGTTTCCCGCGCCACGCCGTCCACTATTGCCTGAAAAGCGCTGGGCTTACTCTGGATGACGTCGATTACGTCGTCTTTTACGACAAACCGTTTCTGAAATTTGAAAGGCTGCTCGAAACGTATTTGGCATTCGCGCCGCGAGGGCTGCGCTCGTTCCGGATGGCGATCCCCATCTGGATACGGGAAAAGTTATTTCAGAGAAACCTGCTCCGCAAAGAACTGAGGAGTTACGGGCCCGGTTACGATTGGAACCAAAAATTGCTTTTTGCCGAGCACCACCTGAGTCATGCCGCCAGCGCTTTTTATCCCTCTCCGTTCGACGAGGCCGCGGTGCTCACTATGGACGGAGTAGGGGAGTGGGCAACCACTTCTGTCGCGATGGGCCGCGGCAATCATCTGGAAGTTACGAAAGAAATTCATTTTCCACACTCCCTGGGGCTTTTGTACTCCGCATTCACTTACTACACCGGTTTCAAAGTGAACTCGGGCGAGTATAAGCTGATGGGCCTCGCGCCGTACGGCGAACCGAAGTACGCGGGGAAAATCCTCGAACACCTAATCGACTTGAAGCCAGACGGCTCGTTCCGGCTTAACCTGGATTACTTCGAATACTGCACCGGATTGAAAATGACCAACGGGCGGTTCGACAGCCTGTTTGGCGGGCCGGCGCGAAAGCCGAGCGAGCCGGTCGAGCAGCGGCACATGGACGTGGCCGCCTCGATTCAGGCAGTGCTGGAAATGGTTGTGCTCCGGATGGCGCGCTCGCTTCAGGCCGAAACCGGCGCGCGCAATCTTTGCCTGGCGGGCGGCTGCGCGCTCAACTGCGTGGCGAACGGAAAGCTGCTGCGCGACGGGCGGTTCGAGCGAATTTGGATCCAGCCCGCCTCGGGTGATGCCGGCGGCGCGCTGGGAGCGGCTCTGGCCGCCTATCATCTCTACCGGAAACAGCCGCGGTGCTTTGCACCGGGCTGCGACTTAATGCAGGGCGCCTATCTCGGCCCCTCATTCCCGCAGGGGGAAATTGAGGAAAGGCTGCGCCGCGTTGGCGCCCGCTTCAGCGTGCTCGACGAGCGGCGCCTGATCGAGGCTTGCACGGATGCTCTCATTGAGGGCAAAGCTCTTGGCTGGTTTCAGGGCCGCATGGAATTCGGCCCGCGCGCGCTCGGCGCCCGCTCGATTCTGGGCGACGCGCGCTCGCCCACCATGCAATCCGTGCTGAACCTCAAAGTCAAGTACCGCGAATCGTTCCGCCCGTTCGCGCCCTCCGTGCTGCGCGAGGACGTGGCGGACTGGTTCGAGTTCGACGGCGACAGCCCGTACATGCTGCTGGTCGCGGACGTGGCCGAGAGACGCCGCCGCACGATGACAGAGGAGGAGAAAAAGCTGTTCGGCATCGAGAAGCTGAAGGTGCCGCGCTCGGAAATTCCCGCCGTCACGCACGTGGATTATTCTGCGCGCATTCAGACCGTGCATCGCGAAACCAACCCGCGCTACCACGCATTGATTTCGGCCTTTAAGGAGCGCACCGGGTGCCCGGTGATCGTAAACACGAGTTTCAACGTCCGCGGGGAACCGATTGTGTGCACGCCCGAGGACGCCTTCCGTTGTTTTATGGGCACGGAGATCGAGACCCTCGCAGTGGGCGATTGTTTTCTGCGGAAGGAAGATCAAGACCCCGCGCTCAAGCGGAGCTACAAGGACGCGTTCGAACTCGACTAGCCGATGCTGAAAAACATTGCCCTCATCGCGGCGTCCGCTGTCGCAACGCTGATCGGCGCCGAAATTGTCTTGCGCGTTGCCGGCATCTCGTTCCCGTCTTTCTATGAGGAGGACCCCGACCTCGGCAGCCGGCTGCGCGCGGGGGCGGAAGGCCGCTCGCAAGGCGAGGGCGGCGCCTTTGTGCGCATCAATAGCGAAGGCATGCGCGACAGCGAACACGCTCTCGAGAAGCCGCCCGGCACAACCCGCATTGCGGTTCTGGGTGATTCGTTCGCCGAGGCCATGCAGGTGCCGCAGGAACAGGCGTTCTGGTCCGTGCTCGAACGCGAGCTTTCCGCGTGCGCCCAACGCCGCTACGAGGTGCTCAATTTCGGCGTTTCGGGTTACGGTACCGCCCAGGAACTGCTCATGCTGCGGCGCCGCGTTTGGAAGTATAAGCCCGACATCGTTCTGTTGGCCTTTTTCGCCGGCAATGACGTGCGGAACAACTCGGCGGCCCTAAACGGCGATCCCACGGCGCCGTATTTCGTCTACAAGGAAGACCGGCTGGTGCTGGACGAATCCTACCGCGCCTCGCTTGCCTCCCTGCGGCTCGGTCCGCGCGAACGGGCGGTGAGAAGCCTGGCCGCCGGCTTGCGGAACAAATCACGCGTCTTCCAGCTCGCCGACCAGGCGCGAGTCGCTCTCAAGCGGCGCGGGGCGGTGAAGGCCATGGATATGGCGGCGGCGGAAAGCGCGGTGGTCAAGGGTGGCGAGGTGGGCCTCGACGACGCCGTGTACACCGAGCCGGAAAACGAGACCTGGAAGGAGGCGTGGCGCGTCACCGAGGCTCTGATTGTCGAAATGGCGAACGAAGTCCGGGCGCACGGCGCCGATTTCTGGGTCGTCACGCTTTCCACCGGAATCCAGGTTCATCCCGATCCCGCCGTCCGCGACGCCTTCATGAAACGGCTCGGCGTGAAGGACCTGTGGTATCCAGACATGCGCGTGCGTGCGCTCTGCGAGCGGGAGAATATTTCCGTGATCACGCTCGCGCCCGCCATGGCCGAGTACGCCCGCTCACACAGGGTTTTCCTGCACGGGTTTCCCAACGCCGTCATGGGCTTCGGCCACTGGAACCAGGCCGGGAACGAACTCGCGGGCAAGCTGATTGCGGAGCACCTCTGCAGGCAGACGGCGGCTGCACCTACGGCGCAATGAGCGGCGGCTATTTCGTCTTGGCGTACCGCTCAAACTGTGCCGCGATGTTACTTGTCTGGTAATCGCCGGGGTGAATGATCACGCGGTAGCGGAAGCGTACCGACTGGCCGGCATCGAGCGTCAGGCTGCCGTCCTTCGTCTTGTCGTTCTCAAAATCACGGACGCCGAAGGGGTTCGCGGCGAACAGGCCGTATCCCCGCGAGTGCCAGTAGGTGGGGTGCCGGGGGTTGCTGGGATGGTCCAGGATCGCGATGCCCAGCTTCTCGCCTTCCACTTCGCCGTAGTAATCGACCCACGGCGAGCGCTTGCCCCAGACCTGCCTTTCCGTCGTCGCCCCCTCCGCGTTGCGCATCGTTCCCGTGCGCTTTGGCGTGGCGGGGGCGCCTTTGGGATCCTCTTCCAGCGACGGCGCCAGGCGGATTGCGAAGGTGCCCTCCTTCGTGTCGCCGAAAACCACTTTGGGCACGGCAGTGAGCGTGATGTCGATATCAATGGTTCGAAGGCTTGGCTCCGAATAAAAAGTCATCCTCCTGGTCTCGGTCACCAGCGGGTTGTTGCTCGGGTCCAGCCAGTCGAACAGCGCCGCGATCGTCCCGGATTTTTTCCCGTCCTTGAGATCGACGATCTTCTTGAGCAGTACACGCCCCTTTCTTGGCCCCTTCTGGCTCGGCTCGTTGGCCCAGAAGTCGTAGCCGTTTACGTCGCCGTGAGTGAACCACAGCCCGCGATGGTGAGGATGGTCCCGGCGCTCTCCTTCCACCAGATCCATCGGGAAGATACGGGTCACGATCTTGCCGGAGGCCGACCGAAGCGGGTGCAGATAAGGCTTGTTTACGTCGGCGCTCACAAAGAATTCGGTGAACGGCTTGCCGTCGATTTCCACCGAGATTCGATCGCTGGAATGCGTGAGTTTGACCTGTGCGGCCAAGGGCAACCCGAAAAACAGAAAAACCAGCGGCAACCTGCTCATGTGTCACAGTAGATCACAGAACCCGCGGAGACTCAATCGAGGGCGCGAGCGCGTGCCCATTCCATACCCCAGGATCATACAATCTTACTTATGGACGCGATTTCTCGCAGAGGTTTTCTCTCCGGCGCGGCGGTCGCCCTCACGACCGCCAAAAGTTATTCGCAGATTGCAGGGGCCGGCGAGCGCCTGCGCATCGGCGTGATCGGCTGCGGCGGGATGGCCGAGGGCCACATGCGCGCGCTGATGAAGATGAAGGAGCAGGCCAACATTGACGTCGTGGCCGTCTGCGACGTCTGGGAGAAGCGCCTCGAAAAGGCCGTGGAGATCACCGGGGGAAAACCGTACAAGGACTACCGCCACTTACTCGACGACCGCAACATAGACTACGTTCTCATCGCCACCCCCGAACACTGGCATTGCCAGATGACCATCGATGCGGCCGAAGCCGGCAAGCACATCTACTGCGAGAAGCCGATGACCCACACGGTCGAGCAGGCGAAAAAAGTGGTCGCCCAGATTAAGAAGACCGGCGTGAAGATGCAGGTGGGCGTGCAGGGCATGTCGGACGACTCTTACGAGTCCGCCTTCGAGCAGGTGAAGAAGGGAACGCTCGGCAAAGTAGTGATTGCGCAGATCGACTACTCGCGCAACCACGTGGGCGACTTCTGGGCCTATCCAATCGAGGAGGGCGCCGAACCCGGCGTGAATCTGGACTGGAAAGCGTGGCTCGGCCCGGCCCCCAAGCGGCCCTGGGATCCCAACCGCTTCTTCCGCTGGCGCTGGTTCTGGGATTACTCCAGCGGCATCGCCAGCGACCTTTTCGTCCACCGCGTCACACGAATCATCAAGTCGCTCGGGCTGACTTTCCCCGAGCGTGGCGCGGCGTGCGGCGGCACGTGGCAGTTTACCGAGAGTAAGGCCGAGGTCCCGGACACGTTCAACATCCTGCTGGACTACCCCGGCGGACCGACCGTGATATTAGTCTCTTCCATGGCCAACGATACGCCCGTCGAACACGTGCTCCGCGGCCACAAGGCCACCCTCACGTTCACCAGCACCGGCTGGGTGATCCGGCCCCAGGGAAAGGAAAAGGGACAGGAGATCGTCCACAAAAAGACCGGACGCGAAGACATCACCTTGCATCATCAAAACCTCATGGCCGCGATTCGCAAGAACGAACCCCTGAAGTGCGATTGCATGCTCGGCTATTACGGCGTGGTCGCTTGCGCCATGGGCGTGGAATCGTTCCGCAAGCAAAAATACGTGCGCTGGGACAAGGCCAGGGAGCGGATCGTTACCACCTAGCCCCAAGCAACAAGCGTAAACGCGGGCTGGAGCACGTCGGGCTGACCCCTTTTTGTATGCTGGGTCTATGCGTGTTGGTTGTCTTGCCCTAGCACTTCTCGTCTCCGCGGTGCTGGCGCCGGCCCAGTTGCGGCGCGCTCCCGGGTTCTCGTTGCCTTCCAGCGATAACCGCCAGGAGGATCTGGCCGAGTACCGCGGCAAGTTCGTCCTGATCGACATTATGAAGACGGACTGCCCCCACTGTGGTACGTTCGCCAGGGTCCTCGAGCGGGTGAAAACGCGGTACGGCAACAAGATCGCCATACTCTCGATCGCCCCGGCGCCGGATAACCCGACGACCGCGGCCAAATTCATCGCCGCGAACAAGATCACCTTTCCGATTCTGTTTGACTGCGGGCAGGTGGTTTATTCCTACGTTCGCAGCCCCAGCGTCACCCTGCCGCGGCTGTATATTGTGAACCCGGAAGGCTTCATCGCCAAGGAATACGCCTACGGGCCCGACACCCAGGAGATCTTCGAGGGCAACGGGCTGTTCGCCGAACTCGACAGCCTGCTGGGCGCCGCCAAAGCTCGCTGATCCGCGGCTGGTGGTAGCTTTGAATTGTATGCGCGGTCTGCTGCCGGCAGCCCTTCTGGCGCTGTTGGTGTGCGCGGCGCCGGCCGGGCTTCACGAGGCCGTTAAGAGCGGCAACATCGAACGCGTCCGCGCGTTGCTCGACGCGGGGGCGGATGTGAACGGCCGCGACCGGCTCGGCGGCACGCCGCTGCACGAGGCCATCTGGAACGGCAACGCCGCGATCGCCGCGTTGCTGATCGAGCGCGGCGCCGACGTCAACGCCCGTCACACCGAGGCGGGGTCCACTCCCCTGCACTACGCCGTCATCACCGGCCGCGTGGAACTGGTGCGCCTGCTGCTGGACCACGGCGCCGATATCAACACCGCTTACCGCTCCGGCGCCACCCCGCTGCACCTCGCCGCCAACCGCGGGAACCGGGACGTGGTCGAACTGCTGCTCGCACGGGGCGCCAGAATCGGCGCGAAGGACGCTTCAGGCAGCACGCCGCTCGACGAGGCAGCCTGGAAGGGCCGGGCTGACGTCGCAAAACTTCTGATCGCGCGCGGCGCCGACATCCGCGTCCGGAATCCCGAGACCGGGGCCACGCCGCTGCACGCCGCGGCGCTCAAAGGCTATCGCGATGTGGTCGAGGTATTGCTCGATGCGGGCGCGGACATCAACGCAACCGACAACTCCGGCGCGACGGCGCTGGACGAGGCCCTCCGCTTCCGCCACAGTCAGGTGGTCGAGGTACTGCTCAGACGCGGCGCGAAGCTGGACAGCTCCACCCAGCCGCGCCTTCAGGAAGCCGTGCTGCGGGGCCAGACCGACGTCGTGCGGATGATTCTCGACAGCGGCGCGGACCCCAGTATGCGCACCGCCCAGGGCTCCACGCTCCTGCACGACGCC
The DNA here is from genome assembly GCA_029776225.1 of Acidobacteriota bacterium. GTDB lineage: Bacteria > Acidobacteriota > Terriglobia > Bryobacterales > Bryobacteraceae > Fen-330. Next base: position 305,409 of record JAKOTR010000022.1, read on the forward strand.
GCACTCAAAGGCCATCGCGAAATCGTGGAACTGCTGCTCGACCGCGGCGTTGACGTCGGTCTCCGCAACGCGTCGGGCGCTACGGCGCTCCACGATGCTGCCCTCGGGGGCCAGAAGGAGGTTGCCGAGTTGCTGCTGGCCCGCGGCGCGGACGTGAACGCGCGTGAGGAGGAATCCGGCGCAACGCCGCTCGCAAACGCCGCCTCGTGGGGGCGTCTTGCCATCGTGGAACTGCTGGTGCAGAAAGGAGCGGACCTCAACGCGCGGAATAAAGCCGGGAAAACGGCCCTCCAGCTCGCTATTGAAAACGGCCAGGATTCGGTGGCCGCGTTTTTGCGCGCCCGCGGCGCGATGGAGTAGCACCAGCCACGCGACTGTTACTTCACTTCGATCCAGTAAGGCATCAGTTTGAAAAAGCCGCCCTGCGCCCACGTGCTCGATGCGAAGCGCGCCAGGCGGCGCAGAGCGGGCGAATCCAGCAGCGGCTCGCGCGCCTCGGGACTGAACACCTGCTCCCAGAGCGTCCTGGACGGCGGATAACTAATCAGCCGGACATCGTCGCTCTCCGGAATTCCCGCCTTTTTCTTCAGCAGCTCGATCGCGTGCTCGATGCCACCCAAGCTGTCCACCAGACCGTTCGCCTGGGCCTGGGCGCCGAGCCACACGCGCCCTTCCGCCACCGGCGCGATCTGCTCGTACGGCTTCCGCCGGGCCTCGGCCACCCGCTGCACGAAACTCCGGTAGAACGCCTCGATGTTTTCGCGCAGCTTCTGGCGGCCCTCCGGGCTGAGCGGCGTGTAGTCGGAATCAATATCGGCGAAGCGGCCGCGCGAAAACAGTTCCTTCTGGATGCCGAGTTTGCCGTACAGATCGCGCAAATAAGCCTTCCCGTAAAAAACGCCGATGCTGCCGGTATAGGTGCCGGGATAGGCGATCACCGGGTCGCCGGTCATGGCGATGTAGTAGCCTCCGGAGGCCGCCACGTCCGACATGGAGATGACGACCGGCTTTTTCTTGCTCAGCAGCATCATCTCGCGCCAGATTTCGTCGGAGGCGAACCCGTCGCCGCCCGGCGAATCGATGCGCACAATGACCCCTTTAATCTCGCGGTCACTGCCCACTCTGCGCAGCAGGCGCGTGAATTGCGGCGGCGAGAGAAAATCGCCCAGCGGAGACATCGCTTCGCCGCCTCGCACGATATCGCCCGAGGCCACCACAAAAGCCACGCGGCTGCCCGTCTCCACTCCTACCGATTGCGGCGGTACCCTCATGTAGTCGTGCCGCGAGACCCTGCGAACTTCGGGCACTTTTAGCCGCCGCTGCAACTCTCCGAACACCTGGTCCTCGTACCACAGCCCGTCGACAAGGCCCGCGGCCAGCGCCTCCTGCGAGTTGAACGGACCGCGGTCGATCGTGGCGCGCACCTCCTCCGGCGTCTTCTTCCTTGCGTCGCCGATGGCCGACGTGAGCTGGCCGTAGAGATCGTCGAGAATGGCGTTTATCACCCGGCGCGACTCGGGGCTTGCGGACGTGCGCGTGAACATCTCCGGAAAGTCCTTGTACTTGCCGGCGGTTTCCATCTCGACCCGCACACCGAGCTTATCCAGCGTGTTCCTGACGAAGATTAGCTCGGCCCGCAGTCCCTTGAGGTCCAGGAAGTCTTCCGGAGGCATGTAGATGCGCTCGGCCGCAGCCGCCACGTAGTATTCGCGCGCGCCCGGCGCCCGCAGGAAAGCATAGAGCGGCTTGCCCGATTTGCGGAAGGCCAGCAGGTTGTCTCTCAGCTCCTGCAGCTTCGCCCAGCCGACGTTCAGATTTCGCGGCATGAAAACAACCGCGCGAATGCGCGAATCCGCCGCGGCCTTGCGCAGCAGTTCCCAGTTGTCGCGCACTGTTGGCGGCCGTGCCTGCTGGAACAGCGGCAGCGGCACCTCGATCGGCGGGCTTTCGGGGATATCGCCCTCCACGGTGAAAGCGAGAATCGAACCGGCAGGGATGGAGGGCGGGCGCGCAGACACGCGGATCGCCACAAAGAAAACGATCACCAGCGCCAGCCCGCAGAATACGATCCCGGCCAGGACCCCTAGCAGGAATCTCTTCATCTACTCCAGTTATAGCGCCGAACCCGGGCGAAATCAGGCGCCGGAAAGGATCGCATCCACGCGCTGGCTGACGTCGCGCAAGTAAGCTTCATCACCCGCCGCCAGCTCGCAGGTGGCCGGGCCCTTGTAGCCGATTTCCGCAAGCGCCTTGTAGACCTCGCCCCAGTTCACATCGCCCTCGCGGAGTTGCACCCATTCGAACGTGGACTTCCTGATACGGAAATCCTTCAAATGCAGCTTAACAATGCGCTTGCCCAGCGTGCGGATCCAGTCCTGCGGATACCCGTACAAAAGGATGTTGCCCACGTCGAAGTAGGCGCGCACCCAGGGGCTGCGGAACTCGTCCACGTAGCGCGCGAATTCGAGCGGGCTCAGCAGAAACTTGTTCCAGACGTTTTCAATGGCGATGATCACTCTGAGTTCGCTCGCCAGCGGGATCAGCTTGCGAATCTGCTGCTGCGAGCGCGTCCAGGCATCCTGGTAGCTCGTCTGTGGATTCACCACCGCCGGCACCAGCAGCACGGTGTCCGCGCCCCAGAACTTGGCGTTCCTCAGGCTGGTTTCCATGCCCTGGATACTCCGGGCCACCGTTTCGGGGTCGCTGGAGGAGAGCGGATAGCGCCAGTGCGACTCGTTCATCACCGAATGTATGCGGACGCCGGCCGATTCGGCAGCCTTTTTGATTTCCTCGGCCACCTTCTCGTCCGTGACGGTGGCGCACTCCACCTGCTCGAAGCCCGTGTCGCGCGCCAGCTTGAAGCGGTCGGCGTAGCTGAGCTGTTTGGGCAGCATCCCGATGTAAAGGGCTTTCGTGATGGGCAAGCGCGCGGGGGCGGCCAATCCGGCCCCGGCGGCTGCGGCGGAAGCGGCAAGAAACTCACGGCGATTCATCCTTGTCCTCCTGTCGGCTCTAGGCGAAGCTCAGACCCGCCTTGCGGGCCACCTCTCGAATGTATCTCACTCCTTCGTCGTATTCCTGGGGCGTCTTGAGATGCTCGAGCATGAGCGGGGCGTCCACCTTCAGCCTCGCGAGCTGCCTGAGGTACTCGCCGTAATCCACCTGCCCGCGGCCGGGGACCACCTCCACGAAATGCACGTTCATCTCGATTTCCCATTGCAAGTCCTTCGCGTGGCAGGAAACAATCCACGGCCCGAGTTTCTCGAAGCATTCGGCGATAAACCGGGAGTTGTTATAGAACCGCTCCGGGCTATTGATGCCGTTGCAGACGTCCAAGTGAACGGCGAAGCCCTCCCGGTCGATGGCTTTGATCAGCCGCAGGTAGGAATCGGGCCCCTCCGGAAGCGCCCAGCCCATGATCTCCAGCGTGAACCGGGAACGCTTGGGTCTGACTGCATCGATCACGCGGCGGCAGTTCTCCACCGTCGCGTCAAAAAACTCTTGCGAGAAGTTCCGCGGATGCGGGCCGTACCAGACTTTGGGATTGTACGAACCGGCCGTGTTCACGCAGCAGCGCGCCCCCACCGCCTCGGCCAGCGCCATGCGTTCGATGACGAACTGCATGTTGGCGCGGCGCTTTTCGGGATCGGCCTCGAGCATGTTGACCCAGGTGCCGACCTCCGCGATCACAACGTTTTCCGCGGCAAACGCCTTTTCGATTTCCTTGACCCGGGCCGTGTCTGTGACCTTGGCCGGCGGGCAATACGCGGCGCTGTAACCCAGCCGCCGGTGCTCGCGGGCGAGTTCCCGCGGATCGTCGCTCTTCAGAAATATTGGCGCGCCCAGCCTGATGGGCCGAGTGCCTTGAGCCGGCATTGCGGCGGCGCTCATCGCGGCCAGAAAACCACGGCGGGAGGTGTTCGTGACCATGGCCACGATTGTACATCCGCCGGCCGGGCGTCTCAGACGGCAAGCGTGGGAAGTTTGATGATCTTCTTCTGAATGGCGTACTGCACCAGTTGCGCCTTGTTATGGATGTCCAGCTTTCGCATGAGATTGAACTTGTGCGCCTCCACCGTTTTCACGCTCAGGTTCAGATCGCAGGCGATCTCCTTCACCGACTGGCCCTCGGCCAGCATTTTCAGCACTTCCTTCTCACGCGCCGTCAGGGTGGCGAATCGCGGCGTGCGGGCGGAGGACTTGATTCGCGAGCGGAAATCGTCCACGAGCTGGGAGAGCATACGCGGGCTGAGATAGCTGCCGCCGCGATAGACGTCGCGGATCGCGGACAGCAACTGGGGCGCGGGGCTGTCCTTCAGCACGTAGCCGTTCCCGCCGACTTCCATCCCCTCGACCAGGTAGTCCTCGTCGTCATACATCGTGAGAAACAGCACCTTGCACTCGGGGCGGTTCTTCTTAATCTGCCGGGTGGCTTCGAAACTGCTGAAGCCCGGCATTCCGATATCCATCAGGACGACATCGGGCCGCAGTTCGGCGGCCTTCTCAATGGCATCGGCGCCGTTAGAAGCCTCGCCGACCACTTCCATATCGGGCTCGCTGCTCAGCAGGTTTCTCACCCCCTGGCGGAAAAGCGTATGGTCGTCAGCCAGCAGAATTCGAATTTTGGCCATAGTCACACATCCTCTTTTACTCGTCGCTGCATCACAGCGCGGTGCTTTTCACTCCGGCCGGCGCGCTGGGGAGCCGGCTCGGATTCGCCCTTTTCCGGAAGCGGCAACTCGATACTGACCCGGGAACCGTGCCCGGGCCGGCTCTCCAGCGTGAAACGCCCGCCCATCAACGCCACCCTCTCCCTCATGCCTGCCAGGCCGAAAGATTCCCGCCGGGCCAGTGCTTCATTCAGCCGGAAGCCGACGCCGTCGTCTTCGACCCGCAGCCTCAGTACTCCATCGGCGGCGCGCAGCGAAATGTTTACCTTCGAGGCCCCCGAATGCCGCGCCACGTTGCTGCAGCACTCCTGCACGAGCCGGTAAACCACCAGCTCGGTCTGTTTGGGCAGCGGCCGCAGCTTCGGCATATCCAGCACCACGCGGATGCCATGCATCTCGCGAAAACGATTCACCAGTTGCCGCACCGCCGCCCCCAGCCCCAACTGCTCGAGCACCGCAGGACTGAGATCGGCCAAGATTCTTCGGATTTCCAGCACCGTTTGCCCGGCCAGCTCCCGCGCCTCGGCCAGCGCCTCGCCAACGGCGCCGTTTTTCAGCGCTGCCCGCTCGGCCTGCTCCAGCCGCAAGCGCAGGTAGAGCAGCAGTTGCCCGGCCTCGTCGTGCAACTCGCGGCTGATCCGGCGGCGCTCCCGTTCCTCGACCTCAAGCATGTGCGCCGCCAGACGCCGCACCTGCTCCTCGCGCGCGGCCAGATCCTCGGCCAGCCGCAGCTTTTCCGATGCCAGCAGACACCGCTCCGCCGCCCCCACCAGCAACTGCCGTTCTCTCGGCAGCCACTCGTACGTTTTGCGAAATCCGAGCTGAATGGCGCCGGAAAGGCGCGACCCGGAAGCCAGCGGTATCGACCAGCACGAAGCGTAGCGCCCGCGCCAGCCTCTGTCGAGAAGAAGCCGCTCGGATGCGCTGCGCCGACGGATGAGGCGCGGTTTGGAAAGCCTGCCGAGAAGCTCCTCCGCCGATTTCACCAGGCGCGGCTCCTCGCCGTCCGGCAGCCCGAGCGAAAGCCAGGTGCGCTTCTCGCGGTCGAACAAAAAGAGCCGCCCGGCGTCGGCCCCGCAAAAACGCGACAGCGTCGCCAGCGACCTCTCGAGCAGTTCGCGCTGTCCGTTCGATTCCAGTTCCGCCTGGAACAGCTCGTAAAACGTCGCGGTCTCGGCTTCCCGCACCTGATAGAACGCATCGTTCAGCGTGAGCACGATGCAGAAGGTCAACTGCTCGGAGGCCCATCGGAGGTTCGCCCATTCGGCCCGATCGAGATTGCGGAACTCATCCGCGACCAGCCGGTCGTAGACCTGCAATGCCGAGACGACCGCGCTCCGCTCCAGCCCGAGCTTGGCCAGCCTGCGCCCGTTATACTCGACGTGTTCGAGAAAGCGCGCCAGCGGCCTGCGTCCCTCGAGCATCTCCGCCGCCGCACCCGCCGTCACCCTGGCCAGCGCTTGCCGCTGTTCCGGAGAAAACCCCAGCTTGCGGAGCTCGGTGAGAAATCGCCGTTCCAGTCTCGGCGTCCGCGGCCTGAGCGCGCGGGCCAGCCGCCGTATCTCGACGATTAACTGGCCGCTCAGCAGGTCGGCGGTGTCAGCAAGCGCGAGCGGTTGCCGCAACGCCTTCACGGTGCGCCGCCCTACATCAACGCGCTGCTCGAGTAAATCCCCGAGGATTGCAGCGCGCACGCCATCTTCGCGAGCGCGGACTTGTGGATCTGCGACACGCGGCTCTCGTTGATGCCCAGCACGCCGCCGATCTCGCGCATGGTGAGGTCTTTGCTGTAGTAGAGCACCACGACTTTCTGATAACGTTCGGGAAGCTTCTTCATCGCCCCCCAAAGCACGTTCCTCATCTGGCCCCGCACGCAGATGGCATCCGGATGCGTATCTTCTTTGGCCGGATAGTCGGGCAGGGGCAGATCTTCCTGGTCCGGATGCCGTCCCGAAAGCGAGATCAGCCCCGCGCATTGCAGATCCGCCATCATCTGCCGCCAACGCTCCACATCCACGCCCATCTTCTCCGCCATTTCCGCTTCCGTCGGGTTCCGCTGAAGCGCCGCGGAGAGTTCCCGCGTGACCGCCTCGACCTGTTTGTGCCGCCGGCGCAGGTCACGCGACGCCCAATCCAACTGCCGCAGACTGTCGAGAATCGCTCCCTTGATGCGGTGCTTCGCGTAACTGGAAAATGCGACGTTCTTTTCCGGCCGGTATTTCTCCGCCGCGTCGAACAGTCCCAGAATGCCCGCGTGTACCAGATCGTCCAGGTCCACGTGCACCGGCAGGTTTTCATGGACCCTGACGGCGATCGCCTTCACCAGCGGCAGATGCTCCAGGATGAGGCGGTCGCGCTCTGCATTCTGCGCCTCGGGCGGACGCGGTTTTGACATCCGCCTCCGGCTAGGGGAGTTCCCGTCTTCCCTAATCTGTCGTAAGGTCGTTTGCGGCATGCCACGCCTAAGTGCAAGCTTGATGCCAGGAAGGCCCGTGGCGAAACGGAGAATACACTTAGTTGTGGCGAGAATCTTTTCTTAGTTGAGTTAGTGGTTTTGTCTGAGATACTTATAAGGTTTCTACGGTGTCTCGCCTAGTTTGACAAAATCCTGACACTCATCCTTGCCCGATCGGTCGTGTTTCACTTCGGTACTTTCCCGTGTTCCACTTTGAAACGCGCGTTCCGGTTCGGAATGCAGGTATGAGGCGGGGCGGCGTGTGTTACTCGTCGCGGCGCAGGGCCGCGATCCAGGTCTTCACGCCCAGGCCGGCAAGCAGGACCCAGACGGCGGCGCGAATCCGCCAGTCGTCCAGAGTCAGGCCAGCCATCGCCGCAAGGCCGGCGTAGCATAGCAGGGCCACCAGCAGGCGGGTTTTGGTTTCGGATGTCAATGGCTGCACTTTCGTCTATGGTAACAGTCCGCGTTTTCGGCGCGTGCGCATCTGGCGGGCGTGCACCGGTCGAATCGATCATTTGCCTGAGCCGGCGGCAGCCTGAGCCAGTGTAGCCCCTATTGCGGGGTAGAATGAGTCCTTGATTACCCGACGTACTTTTCTGCTTACACCTGCCGTTCTGGCCGCCTGCGGGCGCCGTAGGGGCTCCGGGTTCGATGGCTACGCTTTCGTGGCTGCCCAGGAGGGCAGGGCGGTGGCCGCGGTCGACCTGATCGCGTTCGCCGTGGCGCGCCACATCCGGCTGGACGCCGGCCCGACCGCGATCGTGGCCGATCCGCTGCGCCCGTCGGTCTACGCGCTGACGGCGGAAACGGGTGCGGTTCACGAGATTGGCGCGGACACGCTGGCTTTGCGGCGCAGCCTGAGGGCGGCCCGCACCGCCGTCTCGATGCGGATATCCCCCGACGGCCATTTTCTGTGGTTGCTGGCCAACCAGCCCAGGCAGCTTCTGCGGCTCTCTACAGAAAACCTTCGCGTTGAATCCCGGATCGCGCTGCCGGCCGAGCCTGTCGATTTCGATTTGTCTCCGAATGGCGAGCTGGCCGCGGTCAGTTTCGGCGCGGCTGGGGCTGTCGGCATCGTGAATCTGAGCCGCGGCACGTGCTCCTGGACCGGGTTAGGCAAAAATTTGTCACTTGTCAGGTTTCGGTCGGATGGCAGGCAGTTGCTCGCCGGCAACACGGAAGACCGGGCCCTCACGATTCTCGATGTTCCGGCCGGACGCGTCATCGTGAACTTACCCCTGGTTGTACGGCCGGATCACTTCTGCTTCGGCGCGAGCCAGGGCCAGTTGTTCATCACCGGCGAGGGTATGGACTCAGTGGTGATTGTCTACCCCTATCTCACCGAGGTGGCCGAGACGATTCTGGCCGGCAAGTCTCCCGGAGCAATGGCCGAGGCAGTTGGCGAGAACTTTGATTTCCTGCTGGTGGCAAACGCCCAGTCGAACGAGGTCACGATTATCGATATCGAAACTCACCGCGTGGTGGCGGTCGTGGCGGTAGGACAGGAGCCGGGCGCCATTACGATCACCCCCGACGGGCAGTATGCGCTCGTGCTGAACCGGGTTTCGGGAGACATGGCGGTGATCCGCCTGGGAGCGATCACGGCAACGCGGAGCCGGTCCGCCCCGCTGTTCACGATGATTCCGGTGGGCTCGAAACCGGTCGGCGCCGTCGTGCGCGGGGTGTGAATCTCGTTTGACCCAGTGCGGCATCGATTTGTGCGATAGATTCCCTGCAGTGACGCTTCGCTCGTCGCCTTCCAGGTCTCAACGTCCCTCTTCGCACATTCATAGCTGTCTGCCAGCTTCTCGGCCAATGCAGATACCTCAGAACTCTTCTTATCGAATGCCTGAATACGTGCTTCCGTTCCCAGTGCAAAGACTTCAGGGTGCCTGAAGGCGATTAGTGCCATGAGCCCGAACACAGACTCGCGCGGCTTGTTTATCCAACCTTGATTGTGGTTGTATATGCCCGCATGGAACTCAACTGCTGCTTTCGCTGCCTGGGGATTTGCCTGGTTAAGCCTGACGAGAAACTGACCAAACGCGGTTCCAGAGCCTATAATGAGGCGCGTTGCCGCAATCTGTTAGCTGCCTCGGATATAAGCGACGGGCCTGGTTTTCATCAGGCTGGTCCTTAGCAGCCTCAAGCGAACTGAGGACACTTTGATATTTGCTGATTATGTCGGTAAGACCACCGCTCTGCGCTTGCCAGAACTCAAGTTCGTGCTTGAAAAATGTTATTGCCTTAGAAAAGTTCGTGAAGGTCTTCTCTTCGCGAGTCTCTGGGTCGAGCACAACTCTCAAGTTGAATTGTGCTGTAAGGTTATCCAACTGTTCTTCGGTGAGTGCCATCGCATGCTGCCCCTTTCGCTAGGCCGGCCAAATCAACTTCTTCACGCCCTCGCTAAGAATCATTCCAAGCACCTGTTTGAACGCCTCCAGGCCCCAAGGCTTAGCCCTGCATAGAATTGTTCGGAATCGGACTGCCTCCGCAGGGGCCCTCGGAGAATCCCGGAGGAGCTCGTCGATGCTCTTTTCAAGCAGCGTACGGTCGGGAACATCCAGTCCAAGCTGGTCTGCTAAGTCACGGGCAGCTTCGATTCTCGCTTCAGTCCATGGAAACGGCTTTCCGCAATGCTGGCAAAATGCCGGTGCGGACATTGGTTCGATTGTGAGCACACCTCGAAGTCGTCCTCTAATCTTTTTCTGACAGCCTTGGCACGCCGTAACTGTCTTTGTTCCGCAGATATTGCAATATTCCTGGTTGTGGTGGGGAAAGTCACGAATTGAACTATTCGTCACGTGTCCATTCAGGCAAATCTGTGCAACATCGTAGCCTTGCACTGAAGCAGACCTCCTTCTAGTCGGGATCACGGTTCACTGCCATCCCATCGCATGGCGGAAGGGGATTATGTCAAAGGGTTTCGATGTTGCGAATTGCCCCATCTAAATGATTTTTCGGGCTCCGAGACACAGGTAACAAAACGTACTGGGTGAATAAGTTATTTTTGTCCCGCAAAAAGGGGCGAAGAAGACCGCGCCATAGAGGGAGAGTTCTGTCGTGGACGAACGGATGCGTTATACGATTCTGCTCAAGGATCGCGAGAGCATGGCTGCCCTGAACAAGCGCCGAAGGAACAGAGCCGCCGGAGGGCCTGATCCGAACGATCTTTGGTGTGTGGATTACAAACGCAGGCGGGCTGGTGGCGCGGATCCTACGGTACGTCACCTTGCCGACGTGCCAGCCCCCTCGCTACAACTTACTGTAGTAATCGACCGCCCACTTCACCTGCTCGAGCGCCTGCTGCTTTGTCGCCTCGCTATCGAATTTCGCCCCCGTCTGGAACCACCGCTCGCTATATCGCAGGTACAGCCTCAGGTAATCGATCGCCTTCTGCACCCTTACTTTGACCCCGTCCCGCAGAAAGTAGACCGGATTGGTATGCGCGAACACCGTCATCCGGCGCGGCATGATTGTCTTGCCTTGCCGGCTTGGCTCCGCCACCCGCGCCGCCAGCCACGAGCTCGCCTTCAATGGTATCTTCGCCTCCAGCTTCACTTCGTAGACGCCTGACTTATCTCGGGACGGCTCCCCGCTCGAGGCCACCGCCTCCCCGTTTACGACAATCTGCAGCCTGCCAAACGGCAGTATCGATCGCGCCGCCGCCCGTGCCGTCACCGTCCTCGATCCGCTGAAGTTTACCACCTCGCCCGGTCCGTGCCCGTCCACTTCGAATGTCATGATCGGACCGTTAGTGATAAAGCCGGTTCCGGCCTTCAAACCCGCCAGCCAGGCATCGAAGGAACGCTCTCCGGGCGCCTTCACGTACACACGGCTGCTGCCCACCGGGATGTCGTCCCCCATCTTGTCCGTCCCCGACGCCAGCGGAATGCGGAATCCCGCGTTTAAAAACTGGTAATACCGGTCGATGGCCGTCAGCGCCGGCAGTCTTGGCAAATCCGCCGGCTGGTCCATCAGCGGCTCGCGGCGAACCTCGCGCCCGGTCACTACCGTCATCCCCCACGGCTCCCAATGCGTCCCCACCACCAGCGGATCGCACGAAGTGAGCATGTCCAGCGCGTCGATCACTCCCATCGCAATCGCAATCGGCGATTCGGCTCCGGGCATATCGCCGAAGTGCGCCCAGGTAACCGTCCCGCCCTGCGCTCGCGCCTGCTTCGCCGCCGGTGTCAGCAGCAGGTGCCTCTCCGACGTACTCCGGAACACTCCGCCGGCCGGCTGGAACGGCTCAATCAGATGCTGGAGACGCAGCAGGTTCAGATGGCCTTGCTGCCAGTCGCGAAACTCCTGGCCCACCCACACCCAACTGCCCGGCGTCGAAACTGTGGCGAGCTTCCCGGTGAACTTTTCCCGGTCGTTGGTGAAATCGCTGGTCAGCAGGTTTAGCACCTCCAGGTCCTCGGCGCGCATCTGCAAGTGGCACTGGTCGAGGGCAAGGTAGTGTACGTGCGTGTCGCCGTTCATGTATCCCTGCTCCCGTGTATTGATCCAGCGGCGGAGCCGGAAAGTCTGCTCGCCCGCGCTCGAGGTCACAGTCTGCTCCAGCGGGATTGTCTCCAGGCCGCGCCAGATCTCCACCTTCAGCCCCTGGCCGCTGCCCGGAGCCTCGAAGCGCCCATCCACGTAACACCACCGCTTCTGCAGGTACTGCACGTGATCGTGCTTGCCGGCGATCTCCACCGGCCGCCCTTGTGCATCCGTTACCACAATCCGCGCCGCTACCGGCTGGCCCGTCTCGTCGTCGACAATCCGGCCGACAAACCGCGCGGGGCTCTGCACCGCGGCATGCGCTATCAACGCGATCAGCGCACACATGCCCGCCGAGCGCAACAGGATCAGTCTTCGTTCCCTGGCCATGGCTGCTCTTACCCAGGATTTCCGCTTTGGCCTTCGAGTGTACACCGGACCGCGCATTGGCCGGTAATCCACGGAGGGCCAGTGCCGCGCGAACCGGCTCACGCCGCGGTTGAGATGGGATAGCCAGGACCGCCGCTGCTGCGCTCGTGAGCACACGGACGCGGATACGCCCAGCCCCCTTTTTCCGCAGGCCAAACACATCTGCTCCTATTTCAAGAGGAAGTAGGGTACTCTCTTTCCGTGATGCCTCGCCGTCTCTATTGGCTCTCGGTATTGCTCGCCGCCGTCCTGCTTCCCGTATTTGCCGCAGATCATCTCGAGTTCGGCCAGCCGGACTGCCCCACCCCTGTGCTCGACAAGAAGTACTTCGTGGTCTGCCATGACCCCGAGCGCAAAATCCCCCTCTGGGTCGGATACGCGCTCACCAGGGAAGACCTGGCGGCGGCCGTCGCCAACCGGAAGGAGGGGAACTTCCGCTTTCGGGCAGACCCGGAACTTCCGCGCGGCCGTCGCGCCGAACCCTCGGACTACTCCAAGAGCGGATACGACCAGGGCCACATGGCGCCGGCAGCCGACTTCACCCGCAGCGTCGAGGCGATGAAAGCGACGTTTATCCTCTCCAACGCCGTTCCCCAAAAGCCTGGCCTGAACCGGGGGCAGTGGGCCCAGCTTGAGGCTTTCGTTCGCGAGCAGACTGAGATTCACGGCCAGGCCTGGATCTTCACCGGACCGGTCTTCATAGGCAAGCGGCCATTGAGGACTATCGGCGCGAACCGCGTGGCGGTGCCCACCCACACCTTTAAGGTGATTCTTTGCGTGAGTGATCGGGGCAAGGAGATGTTCGCCTTCCTGATGCCGAACCTCGACAAGGTAAAGAGCGGCCTCGAAGAGCACACTTTCAGCGTGGATCTGATTGAACGCTACACAGGACTGGATTTCTTCGACCGCCTTCCGGCGGACGAGCAGCGGCGGCTGGAGCGTGTGGTCGGAAAGGTTTCAAAGAAATAGCCGAAGGCCGCTGAAGGACCGCCAGATCGGTGAAGGCTCATCAGAACGGCATCCACCACAGCCGGTTGGCTCCAGCGCGAGGGCATCGGTCACCGTAGATTGCAGGCCGCTCGGTCGCAGAATGGCAAAAAAAATGGTCGGGGCGAGTGGATTTGAACCACCGACCTCCTGGTCCCGAACCAGGCGCTCTAGCCAGGCTGAGCCACGCCCCGATCCTGTTTGGTTGCCCGGCTGAGCTTTCGCTCAACCAGATTCAGTCTACCACACCACCTAAAAAGGTGGCTTGAGCCGTCTGATTTCGTAGCGGCGCGGGTCCAGGCCGCGGGCCGCCAGCTCACGAATGCACTCCTCCGGCGTTTTCCCGATCGCTTCAATCCGCCTCAGCGGCGCCGTAGACGGCTCGTAGATCTCGAATGCCGCGAACAAACCTGCCAGCGCGGCAGCTTGCTGCGGCCTCAATTGCTCGTAAGCGCAACCCACCGCCTGGGCCGGTTCGAAACGGGATGAAAACATCTCTTATAAAGATTGTAGCAGCTTGCTCAGAACTTCTTAAGTTCGTTCACCAGCGCGGCCAGACCGCGGCGGCGGTACAGGTCGGCCAGGCGCTGCTCTTCGGCCGAGGGCGCCAGCACCGACCGCAGCCTCGGGTCGTCGAGCGCCGCGCGGTCCGGAATCCACATCGTTCCGTCGGTGAACTCCACTTCGCTCACGAATCCCGTCATTCCCTCGATCGCCAGCGGCTGCCCGGCCGGACGCGTGAACCGGAGCGCTGCATCCTCGCCTACCCGTCCCTTGGCGCCCGGCGCCAGCGTCAGCCCCGAACCGGCCGCCGGCACCGACCCCGCCAGGTACTCGCGGCCGTCGCGGTCCCGGATGATCCAGCCGATCTCGAAATAGCGCACCGGCCGGTCCGAGCGGTTCCTCACCTCGATGCGAGGCGCCCGGGCTTCGCTTCCGGCAACCCTGGCCACGCCGCTCACCGGCTCCAGGGGCGATTCCGGGATCTGAACAAACGCGAACTGGCACTCCCACTCCTGCGCCGCTACGGCGGTGGCGCGCCCGCGGCGGATTACCTGCACGTCGAGCCTCGGGCGTTCGGCCATCCGGGCAATGCTGCTCACCATGGCCTCACGCAGTCCCTCCGGACCGCGCGCCTCCAGCACGGACTTGAAATACTGGCGATCGCGGCGCGCCTCCAGCTCCCACACCGTCATCGTCCGGCGCGAATTCAGCCGGTCCGGCCCGTAGAACGAGAGGTCCTCAAACAATACGCCGTCGAGCGAAATTTCCGCCAGCGGCCCATTGCCGGCCATCAGCGGCCGCAGCAGCCTCAGGTCGATGCGGATCGGGAACGTCTCCCCGGGGCCCACATCGAGACTCGGAACCGCTACCGACCCTTTTCCGCCGGGCGTGACTTCCTGGGCCTGCACCAGCAGCGTGATCCCCCGGATGCGGCGCTGGCTCGAGTTGCGGAGCGTGAGCGACGTGTGCAGATCCAGCACGAGCGCGCCGCCGCGCGCATCCGTGCGGGACTCGCCCCACCCCGCCGAAACCAGGGTGACCGGGGAATCCGCCGGGAAATTGACCTTGAGGGAACTGGCCGATGCGGGCGTCTCCTGCGCCCATGCGGCGAGCACGCCGCCCAACACAGCCAGCGCCCACTTAATACGCGTAGACATGGCTGATCGTCACCTGACCCGTCTCTTCGTCCACGTAGCGGGCTCCGGCGGCCTCTCCTCTCACGGAATAAACAACGTTTTCGGTGTGCGGCTGCAACAATGTGAAGCCGCGGCCGTCCCGCTGGACTCCAATGCCGGCGGAACTCACCTCAACCACGAACTCGGGCCCCGCCGGGCGGAGCGGCGGGTTGAGGCTCTGCAAAATCCAGCCCGCGACAATCAACAGCAGCACCGGCAGCACGATCGCGGGCGCGCGCCACCGGGCTTTCGGAGACTCCGGCTCCACAACTGTCGCCGTAATGCAGCGCGCCGCTGCCAGCCCGAGGCGGATGTTGGCCTTCATCTCGGCCGCCAGCACATCCCAGTTCACTCCGGGCGGCAGTTCCTGCGCGCAGCTGCCGGCCAGTTGCCGCAGACCCTGAAACTCCTTCACCACGCGCCTGCACCGCGAGCACCCGCGGAGATGAAGCGCGATGCGGAAGCGTGACGGAAGGCTCAAGTCCTTCCCTGCATAGAGAGCCAGCCTTGACTCCAGCGGATGGGTCACGACTTCCTCCTCATCATGTAGCGGCGAAACTTGACCCTGGCGTTGGCGATGTGCGAACGCACGGTCGCCTTGGAACACTTCAGATAGCGGGCCACCTCCTCGGCGGGCAGTCCCTCGACGTCGCGCAGCAGCAGCGCCGCGCGCTCGCGGCTTGTCAGCACCTGAAGCCCGTTCTTGAGGAAAGCCTGGCGCTCGGCGCGCAGCAGGATCTGCTCCGGGCTTTCGTGCGAGGAGTTCGCGGCCGGCTCGGGGATCCCCTCGATTTCGCAAAAGCTGACCCGGCCGTGACGGCGCAGGTGGTCGATGGCGGTGTTGGTGGCAATGCGCGAGAGCCAGTGGGCGGCTTTTTCGGCGTCCCTGAGCTGGTCCTGCCGCTGCAAGGCCTTAATGAAAACCTCCTGGGTGAGGTCCTGCGCGTCGGCGACATTGCCCAGCATGCGGTAGATCAGCAGGAAGATCCGGCGCAGGTTGTCGGAAACAAAGCGGTTCTGCCACTCTGCCGTGTCTTCGAGAATCGGCTCGACGGTTTCGCTCATAGCGGGCATCGGAACGGTAACCATGCGCCTACAACAGGATGACGCCGATGACCTTCAGAACGTGGAGCAGGAACTTGAGATAAGCGAGGAGCGCGGGAAAACTCCCTGCGGACAATGCGGTCCTGAATCCGCCCTCGCATTTACAGCGCTATCCTGATTATATGAAACCAGTTGCCGTCGTCGGGGCTGGCAAAACTCAGTTTGGGGCGTTTCCGGATCGCGATCTTTGTTCCCTGGCCGTCGAAGCAGGCCGTAAGTGTCTGGAAGACGGGCACATCAAGCCTTCTCAGGTGGACGCCTTTTTTCTGGGCAATTTCGCCGGACCATCCTTCACGGGGCAGAATCACCTCGCGCCGTATGTCGGGGCTGCCCTCGGGATAACCGGAGTACCAGCCACCCGCTTCGAGGCTGCCTGTGCGTCGAGCGGTTCGGCTTTCTTCCACGCGGTGATGAGCGTCGCGGCGGGGATCTACGACCTCGTCCTGGTGGTCGGAGTGGAAAAGATGACCTGCCAGACGACGCCGCGGGTCGCCGAAATCCTTGCAAGCGCTGGAGATCTGTCCGGGGAAGTGAAGGCGGGAGCTACCTTCCCGGCGCTGTTCGCCATGATCGCGCGCCGCCACATGCATCAGTACGGAACGCGCCGCGAGGACCTGGCCGCCGTGGCGGTGAAGAACCACGCCAACGGAGCAAAAAACCCCTACGCGCACATGCGCAAGGTGATCACCATCGAACAGGCGCTGGCCGGCAAACCGGTCGCCGATCCTCTGACGGTCTGCGATTGCTCTCTGGTGAGCGACGGCGCGGCGGCGGTTCTGATCGCGCCGCTCGAGCGCGCCTCCGAGTTCACTTCGAAACCGGTGGTGGTAGCCGGCATCGCCCAGACCTCGGATCGCCTCCCTCTCGCGGAGAAGCAAGACATCACCACATTTCCGGCCGTGCGCAAAGCGGCCCAGAAGGCCTACAAGATGGCCGGCGTTGGGCCCGAGGAAGTCGAATTCGCCGAGGTGCACGACTGCTTCACCATCGCCGAAATCGTCGCCCTCGAGGATCTGGGCTTCGTCAAAGTCGGCGAGGGCGGCCCGTATACGTCCGATGGCTGCACGCTTCCCACGGGGCCGAAGCCGGTGAACGCCAGCGGCGGGTTGAAGGCCAAGGGACACCCCGTAGGCGCTACGGGCGTGGCGCAGATCTGCGACGTAGTGGCGCAAATCCGCGGCGAGGCGGGCGAGTTGCAACTGGCCCGGCATTCGCTTGGGCTGGCGCAGAACCTGGGCGGTTCGGGAGCCACCGCCGTGGTCACCCTCCTGAGGGCGGCATGAAAGTCTACACCGAAACTGTTGTATACTCGGCGCCCGAGGCGTTTGTGAAGGACGCGCCCTACCAGATCGCCATCATCGAAAAGGACGACGGCAGCCGGGTGACCGGGCGCATCCTGGGCGAGCGCGTGGCCATCGGAGACGAGGTCGAGCTGATCGAGCTTCGGGACGGAATTCCTTATTTCAAAAAGGCATCGAGCCGTTAACTCTTTTGCTATGAGACTTGCGGAACGGATGAACAGGATTGCTGTGGAGTCTGCCTTCGATGTGCTCGTGGAGGCACGGCGGCTCGAGGCCGAAGGCCGCAGCGTGATTCATCTGGAGATCGGCGAACCCGATTTCAAGACGCCGCGCCACATCGTGGAAGCCGCTCAGAAGGCGCTCGACGACGGCTGGACCCGATACGGCCCCACGCAGGGCTATCCGGACCTGCGCGAGGCCATCGCCGCCTACATTTGTCGTACGCGCGACGTGCGGGTGGGCCCGCAGAACGTGACGGTGGTGCCAGGAGGCAAGCCGGTCATCTTCTTTACGCTGATGGCGCTCATCGAGCCCGGCGATGAAGTGATCTATCCCAACCCGGGTTTCCCAATTTACGAATCGATGATCCGCTTCCTCGGCGGCGTACCCGTGCCGATGCCGCTGGTCGAGGAGCGCGGCTTCTCCTTCGATCTCGACCTTCTGCGCCGCAAGATCAGCGCGAAAACCAAATTGCTGATCCTGAATTCGCCGCACAATCCGACCGGCGGCGTCATTCCTGCCGCGGACATGGAGGTGATTGCCGGCTTGGTCCGCGACCGCGACCTGATGGTGCTCTCCGACGAGATCTACTCGCGCATCGTTTACGGCGCCGCGCCGGTTTCCATCGCCAGCTTTCCTGGCATGCTGGAAAGAACCATCATTCTGGACGGCTTTTCAAAGACTTACGCAATGACCGGATGGCGCATCGGCTACGGCGTGATGCCGGAGTGGCTCGTGGATGCGGTCAACAAGCTGATGGTGAACTCCAACTCCTGCACCGCCAGCTTTACCCAGCGTGCGGCACTGGCGGCCCTCACCGGCCCGCAGGATGAGGTCGACAGCATGGTGGCTGAGTTCCGCCGCCGCCGCGACGCGTTTTGCGCCGGGCTGAACACACTACCCGGTTTCCGGTGCGCCCTGCCGGGCGGCGCTTTCTACGCCTTCGCCAACATCAAGGGGACGGGCATACCCTCGAAGGAACTCGCCAGCCGGCTGCTTCACAATGCGGGCGTGGCCTGCCTGAGCGGAACGGCTTTCGGGGAGTACGGTGACGGCTATCTTCGTTTCAGCTACGCCAATTCCTACGAGAACCTTATGGAGGCGATCGAGCGCATCCGCGCCGAGCTAATATAGCCGCCCGCTACGAACTGAGCCAGGAACCTGAATCGAGCGGGTCTTCCTTCAGCGGAATCCTCAACAGAGCGAGATTCAGCGCCAGCAGCAGCGCCGCGCCGGCCAGTGCGGGAAGGAAGCCAAGCATCGCGAAACCCGGCACCAGCAGCGCCGAAAGCCGGAAGAGGAAGGCGTCAACGATTAATAAAAGACCACCGAAAAGCGCAACCGTCAGGGAGCTGGCGGCGTGTTTCAGGAGTGACCCCAGTCCCGCGCTCAAGAGCCCCACGACGCCGCAGGCGATCACCGCGGACTGGAAGTCGGTGATGCGGAAACCCGGTAAGAGAGCCGCCACTAATAGCAGTCCCACGGCGCTGGAAACCCAATTTACAATGAAGTAGACCATACACTCCCCACTCGAAACCCTCTGCAAAAAGGCACTTGCACGCTTGCGGCCATACAAAATTGCATTTCATTAATTCACAATTCGTTGATATAAAAAGGTTTGTCCGATCCGCATCCGCATATCTGTTGCGCGGCGCAGGCAGAGTACATACTTTTTACCGAGCGAGCATGAACGTTTGTACAATCTGTCAGGGATGTCTTGTAACTTCTGCGAGATAGCTGGCGGAAGGCTGGCGGCCGAGATTGTGCTCGAGGACGAGGCCTCCATTGCCTTTCTCGATCACCGTCCGCTGTTTCCCGGCCACGTGCTGCTCACGCCAAGACAACACTTTGAGACTCTGGCGGATTTGCCGGATGACCTTCTCGCCCCGCTGTTCGCCAATGCACGGCTGCTCTCGCGCGCCGTCGAGGCGGGGCTCGGAGCCGAAGGCTCATTCGTTGCGATCAACAACAAAGTGAGCCAGAGCGTGCCTCACCTTCACATCCACATCGTCCCGAGGCGGCGCAAGGATGGATTGCGGGGTTTTTTCTGGCCGCGCACGAAGTATCGCGACGAACGCGACGCCGCCGAAGTCGCCGGGACGCTCCGCGCGGCCATCGCGCGCCTTCGTTCGGAGCAATCCGGCGCGCCGCCGACCTGAAAGCGGGGAGCAGGGCAGCCGCTTACGGCTCAATCCGCGTCAAGAACCGCCCTGACTTTCGAAAGCAGCTCATCGGGCGTGAACGGCTTTCGCAGAAACGGAGTATCCCGTTCGATAACCTCGGGCTGGCCGGCAATGATGTCGGTGTAGCCGGACATGTAGATCACCTTCATGCCGGGACGCAGAACGGTGGCGCGCTGGGCCAGTTCGCGGCCGCTCATACAAGGCATCACGACATCGGTCAGAAACAGGTGAATGGGACCGAGGTGCCGTTCGCAGATGCGCAACGCCTCATTTACGTCACCGGCCTGCAAGACGGCAAACCCCTTCGCACGAAGCACCTCACGCATCAGTTTGCGCAGACCGGCGTCGTCCTCGACGAGCAAAACGGTCTCAGTTCCGCTCCATGCGGAGGGAACGGCAACTTGGGGCGCGGCGGCCTCGGCGTCTTCTTCCACCGCGGGGAGGTAGACCTGGAATTGTGACCCCTTCCCCAGTACCGTGGTCGCCCAAAGTTCGCCTCCGCTCTGCTTGACGATTCCATAGGCGGTGCTGAGACCCAGGCCGGTCCCCTTATGGCGCGGCTTGGTGGTGAAGAAGGGCTCGAAGATGCGGCGGCGGGTTTCCTCGTCCATGCCCTTCCCTGTGTCCGCGACGGACAGAACGGCGTAGCGGCCGGAAGCCAGATTCGGAGGTGTGTCCGGTTGCGGCGCGTCGGCCGCGGAGGTTTGGATGGTGAGCCGCCCGCCCTCGGGCATGGCGTCGCGGGCGTTCACTACCAGGTTCATGATCACCTGCTGGAGTTGCCCGAGGTCGGCCTTGACCTTGGGAACGTCCGGGCTGAGCAGCGTCACGAGTTCGATGTCTTCGCCGATCAGCCGGTGCAGCATCTTTTCCATGCCGGCCACCAGCGTGTTCAGATCGAGCACCTGGGGCTGCACAACCTGCCTGCGGCTGAAGGCGAGCAACTGGCTCGTGAGCGCAGCCGCGCTCTCAGACGCCCGCAGCACTTCCTCGACGTATCCGCGTAGCGGGTCCGCGGCATTCATGGAGTCGGCGACCATCTGGCTGTAACCAGTAATTACCGTCAGCAGGTTGTTGAAGTCGTGCGCCACGCCGCCGGCCAGCCGTCCAACCGCCTCCATCTTTTGCGCGTGCAGGAACTGCTCTTCGAGCCGCTTCCGCTCGGTCACGTCCGCGATGACGCAGACGGTGCCCACGACCTCGCCGGCCCCGTTTCGCCGGGGCCCGTGCCAGATGGCGATATCCACGGGCGTGCCGTCCTTCTTCTCGCCGCGCCGGTCGGCGGCAGCCAGCGTCTCGCCACGGTGGACTCGTTCCAGGCAGCCATGGAAAAACCCCAAATCGTCCGCCGGCACGACCGGGAGCACCTTGCCGAGCACCTCCTCCTCGCGCCAGCCGAAAATCTGCTCGGCGGTAAGGTTCCATTTGATCACTCTGGCTTCCAAGTCCATGGCGATGATTGCCAGCGGACCGGTGTTGATTACCGCACTGAGCGTCTCGTTCGCCTGCCGCAGCTCTTCTTCCCAGCGGCGCTGCTCGGTGATGTCCACTCCCGTGCCGATGACGTACTCCACTGTGCCGCTGTCATCGACCAGCGCGGTGTTGGACCACGAGAGCAGGCGGCGGCTGCCGTCCTTGGCGACCCAATAGTTCTCATGCCGGTTCGGGAACCGGCCCGCCCGCAGGTCCCGAAAAACGGCGCGGACCTCCTCCACTTCCTCCGGCGGAATCAGGTGTTCCCAAAGCGTTCTGCCTCGCAGCTCGGCCTCGCTGTAGCCGGTAACGGCTTCGCACGCCGAGTTGAAGCTGATGATCCGCCCCTCGCGATCCAGCACCACGATCGGGCTGCCCACCGCCTCGATAATCGACCACGCCCAATCGCGCTCGCGGCGCAGTTTCTCAACACCGTTGCTCGTTTCGGGAACGGCGCGGGCCACGACGGCGGCCATTCCCTCCAGGCCAGGCTCCGTCACCGGAGCGGCCGAAAGCTGCACGCGTGTGCCCGCGGGAGAGGGCAGGAAAGTAAAACTGCGAGGAGCTCTGCCGGAAAGCGCCTGAAGTACGGGGGAACCGGCCTGCATCCATGCCGCAGGCAGCGTGTCGCCGGACTCGATTCCGCAAAGGCTTGCGGCAACTGAGTTCGCGGCCACCACCTTCCCCTGCGGGTCAACGACCATCACGGCACTGCCGCAGACATCCAGGGCGGCCTGTAACAACCGTAAATGTTTCAGTGCCTCTTCCTGCGATGGCGGGTGCCGCTCCCAGACACGGTTCTTGCGGGGAGACGGCGTGAAACTCATATGCCTGGACCACCTTATTGACGGCCTGGCGCCCGCTTAACCGCTCTGCCCCAGCAGAATCACTCAGCGCGAGGCGCTTCAGCCATGATACGACGAGGGGGCATGTGAACTTCGGTAAACGATGACACTATTGTACAATTTCCAAAAACCCGCAGGAGGAACTATGGAAATCGCACACGGAATCTCACGGCGCACAGCTATGGCCGGTCTCGGGGGCGCTTTACTTGCCGGGCGGAAAGCGTTTGCCGCTGAGGCCCCGACCGCGCCGGTGGCCATAGGACGCTGCACGGGGTACGGAAAGGAGCTGGAGCCGGTACTCAAGGATTTGCTCGACAAAATCGGCGGGATCGGCTCGCTGGTTAAGAACAAAACGGTAGCCCTGAAGCTGAACCTGACGGGAAATCCCGCGAGGTTTCCGGAGAGGCCGGACTTGCCCTACCGCAACCACCCTGCGACCGTGCTGGCGGTAGCGCACCTGCTCGCCCGCGCCGGCGCCCGCCGCATCCGCATCATCGAGAGTTTCTTCCCTGCGCGCCAGGATCTTGAACTGTGGGCCCGCTACGGCCTGGACGTCAACGCCATCAACAACGTCGGATGCAAGGTGGAGTGGGAGAACGTGCAAAACCGGGGGCTGGCGAAACAATACTCGCGGGTGAAAGTGCCATGGGGCGGCTACGTCTTCCCCGCCTACGATCTGAACCACTCATTTGTGGACTGCGACGTCTATGTGTCGCTCTCGAAGCTGAAGAACCACTGGATCGCCGGCGTCACCATGGCGATGAAAAACAACTTCGGCAACACGCCGTGCTCGCTGTACGGGGGCGATGCAGGGCCGGACGGCAACGAGAACCCGCAGTCGGAGCGCGGCCCGGTGTGCCATACGGGCAAGGCGACGCCGCCCAAAGGCGTCCCGCAGGAATTGAATCCCGACTCCCCGCGCGATCCCGGCTATCGCGTGCCCAGGATCACGGTCGACCTCGTGGGGGCGCGGCCAATTGACCTGGCGATCGTGGACGGCATCGATACCATCCGCGGCGGAGAGGGCGCATGGAACCCGGGCGTGCAGAGGCTGAAGCCGAACCTGCTGCTGGTGGGCCGCAATCCCGTTTGCGTGGACGCGGTGTGCACGGCGGTGATGGGCTACGATCCCCGCGCCACCCGTGGTACCGCTCCCTTCGTTCGCGGCGACAATACCATGCTGCTCGCCGAACAGGTCGGGATTGGCACGGCGGACCTCAATCGCATAGAGATCGCCGGCTTGAGCATCAACGAGGCCCGGTTCGACTTCGGCCCCGGCCCGATCGGCAAGACAATCTGAAGAGCGCCGAAAGTTCAACCGGCGTTCTGCGCCGGGCGGACGGAAGCGGCAGCCGTCATTTTTTCTCTGAAGTGCGCGATGGTGAGCCTCAGCCCTTCCTC
Organism: Acidobacteriota bacterium; assembly: GCA_029776225.1. GTDB lineage: Bacteria > Acidobacteriota > Terriglobia > Bryobacterales > Bryobacteraceae > Fen-330. The sequence goes on from JAKOTR010000022.1 coordinate 328,649, forward strand.
AAGCCCGACCTTGGGTTCCCACCCGAGCAGCGTTCGGGCTTTGGTGATGTCCGGGCGGCGCTTTTTCGGATCGTCCTGGGGCAGCGGCCTGAATTCGATGCGGCAGTCGGTGCCCACAGCTTTCTGTACGCCGTTGGCGAACTCCAGGATCGTGATCTCGCTGGGATTGCCCAGATTCACCGGATACCGTTCGTCGGAGAGCATCAGGCGGCAGAGGCCCTCCACCAGGTCGCTCACATAGCAGAAGCTTCGGGTCTGCGAGCCGTCGCCGAAAACGGTGAGCGGCTGGCCGCGCAAGGCCTGATCGATAAATGACGGCACGACGCGGCCGTCGTCCAGTTTCATCCGCGGGCCGTACGTATTGAAGATGCGCGCGATGTTCGTGCGCAATCCCCAGACGCGGTGGTAGGCCATCGTAAGCGCCTCGGCGAACCGCTTGCTCTCGTCGTAACAGGAGCGCGGCCCCACCGGGTTCACGTTGCCCCAGTAAGTCTCCACCTGCGGGTGCACCAGCGGGTCGCCGTAGCACTCCGAAGTCGAAGCGAGCAAGAAGCGCGCGTTGAAGCGGTGCGCGATTGCGAGCAGGTTGCGCGTGCCGACGGCCCCGACCTCGAGTGTTTCGAGCGGGTGTTCGAGATAATCCTTGGGACTCGCGGGCGAGGCGAGGTGAAGCACCCCGTCCACCGGCTCGTCGAAATCGAAATTCTTGGTGATGTCCTGCTCGATGAAGCGGAAACGAGGGTGCCCCTCAAGATGCGCCAGGTTGGCTCTGGAACCGGTGAGCAGGTTGTCTACGGCCGTAACCGTGTGGCCGTCCGCCAACAAGCGGTCAGTCAGGTGAGATCCGATAAAGCCGGCAGCGCCCGCGATCAGTAAGTGCAAGTCAGATATCCCCCGCCTATAAATTCTATCCGATCGGCTTGCGTGCTAAATTCGGATCGGGCCCCCATGCACTTCTCCTGGGTCGAAAAAGCCATCCTTCTTGTGCTTTTGTCCGCATCCGTGGCCGCGTTCTGGCGGACCTTCAGCGCCGCGCTGCGCAACATCTTGGAGAGCAAGAAAGACTCCGACTTCCGTCTCCGGCCGCTCGGGCCGCGCTTCCGCAAATTTTTCTGGGAAGTGCTGGCGCAGGGTTTGGTGATCCGCCAGCGCCCGCTCCCGGGACTGGCCCACGCCATCGTGTTCTGGGGGTTCCTGGCGTTCGCCGCCATCACCATCAACCACATCGCGCTTGCCTTCGGCGCCGCTTTCATCCCGGCCGGGAGCGGTTACAAATTGTTCGTTGCCGCGTTCGCGCTGGCGGTTGCGGCGGCGATCGCCGGTCTGACCTTCCGGCGGTTCGTGATCCGCCCGAGGTGGCTGGAACCGGTGTCAGCGGAATCGGGGCTGATCGCCTTCCTGATTTTCGCGCTGATGGTCACCTACCTACTCGAATTCCAGTTTCCCGAGAGCAGCGCCGCGGCCAAGGTCAACTGGTGGGCGCACACGGCGGTATTGCTGTTCTTCCTTCCCCTGATCCCGCACACCAAACATCTGCACCTGGTGCTCAGTCCCTTGACCGTTTTTCTGGAGCGGCACGGCTTCAGCCGCATCCCGCCGCTGGCCGGAGACGAGGATTTCGGGCTCGACACGGGAAAGGACCTTACCCGCATTTACAGCCTGCAGGCATACAGTTGCGTCGAGTGCGGCCGCTGCACCGAACACTGCCCGGCCAACAACACCGGAAAAATTCTCGATCCGAAGCAGATCATCCTGGGCACGCGCTCTTATCTGAAGGAGTACGGACCGCGCGGCACGGAACCGCTGCTCGGAAAGCACATCTCGATGGAAGCGGCGTTTCAGTGCACCACCTGCGGCGCGTGCGAGTTCCAGTGCCCGGTGGGCATACAGCACCTGCCGTTCATCATCGGCCTGCGCCGCGGGGCGGTAAACACCGGCAAGTGGGAGGACACCCACGGCACGGACCTCTTTCTCAATCTCGAACGCCACGGCAACTCGCTCGGTTTCGCCCACACCGAGCGCGAGAAGTTCATCGAGAAAAACCGTCTGCCTTATTTCGACGGCTCGCAGGAATACTGCCTCTGGATGGGCTGCATGGGTTCGTACGATCCGCAGGGCCGGGAAATCGTGCTGGCCCTCGCGCGCGTGCTGAAACATCTCGGCATCGGATTCGGCGTGCTCAGGCGGGAGAAGTGCACCGGAGATCCGGCCAGGCGGCTCGGCAACGATTATCTGTTCGGCGAGATGGCGCAGGCGAACATCGAGCAAATGCGGCGGAGCGGCGTGCAGCGGCTGGTTTCGATCTGCCCACACTGCGTGCGCACGATTCTGGAAGATTGGCGCGAGTTCGACGCGGAATTCCGGATCGAGCATCACAGCGAACTGCTGGCCCGCTACAGCGCGCAACTGCCGGCCAACCAAGCGGGCCGCTCGCGGATCGTGTTCCACGATGCCTGCTACCTGGGGCGGTATCGCGGGATCTACGATGCGCCGCGCGAGGTGATCGCGCGCTCGGCCGAGGTGGTGAACCCGGCGCGGTCGCGGAAGCGCGGTTTTTGCTGCGGCGCGGGCGGCGGGCTGGCGTTTCTCGGCGAGGAGAAAGGGAAACGGGTGAACCTGGAGCGCGCCGAGCAGTTGCTCGCAACCCGGCCGGACGTGGTGGGGGCGGCCTGCCCCTTCTGCCACACGATGCTGAGGGACGGCCTGGCGGCGGCGGTCCCCCAGCCGCCTCCACTACTCGACATCGCGCAGATCGCGGCGGCTTCGCTGGATGCGCCCCCCACCGCGGACCGGCCGCCAGACTAAGGCGCGCGGCTCCGCCGGGTTCCTCCCAGGATGTTGCCGGAGGGTTCCCGGATGGCGTATTATTTGAGAAGACCGCAATGTTTCGGGGGAGTCGTCCGCCCGGAACGGAGCGGTTCTTCCAAATCCAACAGAATCAGGGCGCGTAGCTCAACTGGCAGAGCAACTGACTCTTAATCAGTAGGTTGAAGGTTCGATTCCTTCCGCGCTCACCACAAATCAATCGCTTCCGTCCGAAAACTAACCTTACAGCAACGGTCCCAGGAGCAACGGATGTGAGCGGGCGCCATTTCAACGCTTTATGGGGATAAAGGCATTAGGTTGCGATAATTGCCCCAAGTATTCGGCAACGACGGGAGCATCTCCGTCCGGCAAATTTTCGGGCACTTTGACGTTGATCTACAGCCGCGTCGGACTGAGCTGCCAGGGGCCCATTCACAAAAACGCGCGCTAGGTGGCCGGAAGCATCGATCTTCACCACAACCCCCGACCACGAGGCATAAATATTGCCCGACCTGTCGCTTGTCAGGCTTGTGATGGACGGCAATTCGGCCGATATCGCGGGACCACTCACGGCCGTCCCCAGGCCTACCAACGTCTCAGTGACGTATGGCTGGGCCGATATCGCCTGGCTGAGGACCACCAAAGAAAACGACTGCACCAGAAAGAGCTTGAGTAGTCTCCGCAGCGGCATCGGGGCTATTATATATACCCAAAAGGCCTGACTCTCTACTTATTCCAGGAACTCCGCGTCAATGCCGAGGACCGCCTGACGGGCTAACAGAGTCAGAGAAACCGGGCTTCGTAGAAAGCCTAATGGGCAACTTCGTATCAACGATGGCTTTAAGGACAAGCATCGCGTTGGGGTGAGACTCCTCGCCCGGACTCTCTCTAACGTCTCCCAGGATTGTCTTACTAATCTCGGATCATGTGAGAATATCGTTCCGACATGGAGTGGCTTATGTGGCTCGTCAGAGCGAGCATGGCGGACTCCAAGACCCCGTTCTCCGCCAGCCTCGTCGCAAAAGTATGGCGGAGGACGTGTAAGCGGCACCCTGGTGATAGCAGTCCCGGAAGGGCAATGACGGCCGGCCAGCAGGGTGTGTTCAAGAGCGTTGCAGCCAAGGCAGCGCAGCGTGGCGTGCAGGTGATAGTTGTGCCGGTCCGCTGAGAGGATCATCCCTATGGTATGGGAATTTTACGTTCGGAAAGGCTTGGCTTACATTCCTACGATGGCGAGGACGGAGGCTGGATACTACCCGGCGATCGAACCTGTAGAAGTCGTTCCAGTGACGGATAGGATCGCGCTTGAACAGGCGCTGGCGAGGACGTTGTACCGAGGCAATCCAACTATTCCGGCTCCAACACGTGAGAATTTTCCGCAGCCAGTAGCACTGTCGCATGCCGGTCTGAAATCCTGGTCGAGGTTTGTTCAAGATGCGAGTGGCTGGAGTATCGCGCACGAGAATGGTCGATTTGTCATCGCGCCCTACGCCGCCCCATGAGGTAAAGGAGCACTCTCTTCATTCAAGCCTGTGTCAATGCAGTCGCGACTGGCTGCGACTCTAAGGTGGGGTTTCTTTCGGGGCTCGCAAAAAAAAACAGTGCGTGACTACAACCTTCCCAAAAACTCCCGAACCTCCTTCAGGGCCCCCTCCAGCACCTCCGGGTCATCCCCAAAACCCCGCAGCCAGCGGATCTCCTGATCGCGGCGGAACCAGGTCCATTGCCGTTTGGCGTAGCGGCGGGTGTCCCTTTGCGCTATGTACAGCGCTTTTTTCAGGTCCAGCGTGCCCTCAAGGACCTGAACCGCCTGGCGGTAGCCGTGTGATTGCAGCGCCTTGCTGTCCGGCGGGTACCCCATATCCAATACCCTTCGGACCTCGTCGAGCAAACCGCTCTCGAACATGCGCGCGCAGCGGGCGTTCAGGCGCTCATACAGCGCGTCGCGGGGCGGGTCGAGGCCGATCTTGAGGACCCGGAAGCCCTCAAGCGCGTCCCGCGGCTCGGCAAACCACGAGGACAGCGGGCGCCTGGTCTCCAGCAGCACCTCGACAGCCCGGATGAGCTTCTGGACGTCGGTCGCGTGGATGCGTCCGGCCGACGGCGGGTCGTATCTCGCCAGCAGCCGGTGCAACCAGCCCGGATGGTTCCTCTCGCGCCGCGCCAGCCGCCGCCGCAGCTTGTCGCTCCGTGTGGGACCGGGGAACAGGCCGTCGATCAGGGCGCTCAGGTAGAAGCCGGCGCCTCCGGCGACCACGGGCAACCGGCCGCGCGCGGCGATCTCCCGCAGCAGGGGGCGCGCCAGCCGGGCGTACTCGCCGGCCGCAAAAACTTCGTCGGGGTTTAACAAATCCAACAAATGGTGAGGAATCCCGCGGCGCTCGTGGGGCAGCACTTTCGCCGTGCCGATATCCAGGTACCGGTACACCTGCAGCGAATCGCAGTTTACGATTTCGCCATCCAACTCTGCGGCAATGTTTAAAGCGAGTTCACTCTTGCCCGAGCCGGTCGGCCCGACTATGGCCACCAGGGGGATCGCCGTTCCTTCGCCCACGTATTTCAGTTTAGGCGATCCGGAATCGGCGGCCGGCCGTAAGCTGTAATCCCCTTTCAGCGGGACACGTCCAATAAGCTAATGGATATACTATTGAGGAGAGGGATCCGGATCAGCCCAGGGTCGAACACATCCCCATGCGAGGAAAGCATAATCCCATGAGAAAGAGAGCAAGAAGGTTTTTTGTCTCGTCCGGCCTCACCTGCGCGCTGGCATGGTCCGCCTTCGCACAAACGCCGGGTTCCGCGCCCGCCCCGCAGGACATGCGGGCGGAAGCCTACTACAACTTCGCCATGGGGCATCTGTACGCCGACCTCGCCGCCCGGTACGGATACCGCGAGTACGTGGACAAGGCGATCGAGCACTACCGGGCCGCCCTGAAGGCCGATCCGGCAGCCAGCGACGTCAGCGAGGAACTGACGGACCTCTATATCCAGGCCGGTAAGCTCGCCGATGCGGTCGCCGAGGCCGAGGAAATGCTCAAGCGCAACCCCCAGAACCTCGAAGCGCGGCGCATGCTCGGCCGCATCTACGCGCGGCTGATCCAGGACCCGCAGCAGAACCGCATTAACGAGCAGCGGCTGCGCCAGGCCATCGAACAGTTCCGCAAAATCACCGAGCAGGACCCCAAGGACCTGGATTCGTGGCTCATGCTGGGCCGCCTCTACAAGATCGCGCAGAACTCGGTGGAGTCCGAAAAGGCCTACAAGCAAGCGCTGGCGATCGAGCCGGACAACGAATTCGCCCTTTCGGGCCTCGCGCTGGTCTATTCCGACCTCGGCGACACCAACGCCGCGGTGGAGATGTGGAAGCGCCTGGCGGACCGGAACCCGAACCCGCGCACTCTGCGCGCGCTGGCCGGCGCCTACGAACAGGTCAACGATTACAAGAGCGCGGCTAACACGCTGCGGCGGGCGCTGGAGCTCGCCCCCCGGGACCAGGATCTGAAAAGGAATCTGGCCGAGGACCTGCTGCTCGCAGGCGACGTGGACGAGGCGCTCACTTTGTATTCCGAACTGGCGCAGGCAAACGCGAAGGACCCGTTCCTGCATCTCCGGCTTTCGCAGATCTACAGGCAGAAGCGCCGCCTGGCTCAGGCTCGGGAAGCGCATGAACGGGCACGGGCGATCGATCCCGACAATCTCGAAATTCGCTACAACGAAGTCAACCTGCTGGATGCCGAGGGCAAGTACGCCGAAGCCATAACCGTTCTGAAAGCGATGCTGGACAGCACGGCCAAGCGCGTATATACGTCCGCTGAACGGGGCAACCGCGCGATTCTGTTGGAGCGGCTCGGGCTTCTGTACCGTGCCAGCCATCAGTATGAGCTTGCCGTGGACGCTTTCCAGCAGGCGGCGCAGCTCGATTCCGCTTCGGCCGGCCGCGCGGCAGCCCAAATCATCGATACCTGGCGGCAGGCAGGGGACTTCGCCAAGGCTGAGCAGGAAGCCGAGGCCGCTCTTAAAAAATTCCCGGACAACCGCACGGTGAAGATCGTCCGCGCCTCACTGCTGGCCGAACTCGGCCGCACGGAGGAAGCGGCCGCCGCCGCCCGGCAGCTTCTGGACGGCAAGAGCGACCGCGAAACCTACCTCGCCCTTGCCCAGATCTACGACAAGGGCAAGAAGTATTCCGAGATGGCGCAGGCGCTCGACGAAGCCTACAAACTCTCCGAAAGCGACGAGGAGAAGGAAGGCGTTCACTTCATGCGCGGGGCCATGTACGAGAGGATGCAGAAGATCGACCTGGCCGAGGCGGAATTCCGAAAGGTCCTGGCCATCAATCCCGACAACGCGGCCGCGCTGAACTACCTCGGCTACATGCTCGCCGATCGCAATATCCGTCTCGCCGAAGCCCGCGAGCTCATTACGCGCGCCCTGGAGCTGGAGCCGAACAACGGAGCGTTTCTCGACAGTCTCGGCTGGGTGAGCTTCCGCGAAGGTAAGCTCGAGGACGCCGAGATCCTGCTGCGGAAAGCGCTCGAACGCTCGGGCAAGGACCCCACGATCCACGACCATCTCGGCGACGTCTACTTCCAGCAAGGCAAGCTGAAAGAGGCCATCGCTCAGTGGGAGCTGTCGTTGAAGAGTTGGGAGGCCAGTTCCGTCGCCGACCGCGACCCCAACGAGGTTGCCAAGGTCCAGAAGAAACTCGAAAGCGCGCGGATGCAACTGGCCCGCGAGTCTGCTTCCGTCCAGCGGTAGCCGCGCAAACTGATCCAGCGCCGCCCCGACTCTAAGCGCGCCTGAAGCATAGAAGATTCCGCGGTGGAACGGCACGGGAGCGCTCCGTGCCGTTTTTCGCTATTTTGGGGAAAGGGGATTCTGGGGCATCATTCAACTCAGAGGAGGGGATCGTTATGGGGAAAGTTGCACGGCAGGTTGTCGAGCAAGCGGGCGTTGACGTCAACGCGCTCGTAGACAAACTGGTGCGCGCCGCCGCCGCCGAGTTTACAACCTTCTACTACTACACAATCCTCCGCGTTAACGCCATCGGCTTTGAGGGGGAAGGCCTGAAGGAGATCATCGAAGACGCGCGGATTGAGGATCGCAACCACTTCGAGGCGCTGACGCCGCGCATTTACGAACTGGGCGGCGAGCTGCCGCGCGATATCCGCCAGTTCGCCGACGTTGCCGGCTGCCCCGACGCCTATCTTCCGGCGAATCCGCACGACGCGAAGTCTCTGCTGAACGTGCTGGTGGAGGCGGAGCGCTGCGCGATTCGGATTTACACTGACATTTGCGCTTTCACGGCGGGCAAGGATCCGCGCACTTACGAGCTTTCGGCCGCAATCTTACACGAGGAAGTGGAGCACGAGGCCTGGTTTTCCGAATACCTCGGCGAAGGTCCCTCAGGGCACTTCCGCCGGGGCGCGCCGGGAGCTTCACCCTATGTGCGGCGGTTCATGACAGCGGAGTTTGACGCTTAGGTGGCATTCCAGGAAGTTGCCCGGGAGGCTGATGTACCTCCCGGGCAGACTCGCTTCTTGAACGTGGAGGGCAAGCCATTGGTGCTCGCCCGCTGGGAAGGGCGTATCTACGCGCTGAGCGGGCTGTGCCCCCACCAGTGGAAGCCTCTGGCCGGAGCTACGATCTGGGACGGGCTGCTCACCTGCCCGTGGCACAACTTTCAATACGACCTTCGCACCGGCGAGAATCGCTATCCCAGCAACGTCTATCCGGCCGGGGCGGAGTACCTGCGCGAGCAGGTGGCTCCGCTGAAAACCTATCCGGTCGAGATCCGCGGCGGCGCGGTCTGGGTGGACCTTTCCGGCTGAGCTACGCCGCGGACCGCTTCAACTGGCGCCGCAGCGGCGCCCAGGAGCGCTCTTTCGTGCCGCCCACCAGGGCCTCGAGCCGCTCCACGATTTCCTTCATCGCTTCGGCCTGCGCGTTCATGTCCATGCTGGCTGATGCGCATTCCTCGGCATTGGCGGCCGTGGTCTGCGTCACTTCCTCCATCTGCCGGATGGCCGCCGAAATCTGTTCGATGCTCCGCGCCTGCTCGCGGCTGCCCTGGTCCACCTCGCTGACCAGGTCTTTCACCTTGCTGGAGCTGGCCGTTATGGAGTGAATCACTTCGACCACCTGCGCCAGCTTTTCCTTCCCTCCATTGGAAGTGGCGATGGATTCCTCGATCAGCGCGGCCGTATCGCCCGCCGCCTCCGCGCAACGCTGCGCCAGATTGCGGACCTCGTCCGCCACCACCGCGAAGCCCATGCCCGCCGAGCCGGCGCGGGCCGCCTCCACCGCCGCGTTCAGGGCCAGGATGTTTGTCTGGAAGGCGATTTCATCGATCACTTTGATGATTTTGGAGATCTTCCCGCTCGAACCGATGATTTCCTGCATCGAGCCGACCATCTGCTCGAGCGTGCGGTTGGCGCTCGCCATTTGCGCGTCGGTTTCCTCCACGTACTGGGCGGCGCGCTGGGAATTCTCCCTGTTCTTCCTGGTCTGGGAGGCCAGTTCCTGGCTGGAGGCGGCCGTCTCTTCCAGCGAAGCCGCCTGCTCCGACGCCGTCTGCGCCAGCGCCTGGCTGGAGGAGTTCACCTGTGACGCCGCGCTGGCCACCTGCTCTGCCCGTTCCGCCATCGCCGCCGACAGATCCCGCAAGACCCGGTTGATGTTCCGCACCGTCGCGAGCACAAACACTCCGATCGCGAGGCCGGCCAACGTCACACAAATCCCCAACCAGCGGCTGGCCTGCGCCGTCGCGTCGGCCGAGCGCTGGGACGCGGCCATTTGCCGGTTCTCCTCGTCCAAAAATTCCACGGCGCCCGCGCTGATCTCCATCGCCCGCGGCATCACCTTTTCCTCGGAGATCTTTTGCACGACGTCGAACTGCTGCTGGTTCAGCGCTTCGATCATTTCCTGATGCGCCTGGCTCAGGGCCGCCATTTGCCCCTTCAAGGAGCTCAGGCTGCGGCGCGATGCGTCCGTGTCCAGCAGAGGATCTAGCTGCGCCAGCGCCCGCTCCAGCCTGGCGGAAGCGTCCCGGTACTCCTGCTTGTGCGTCTCCACGGCCTGCGTCTGCTGCAGGATCGAGCGCAGCACGATGCCCCGCTCCAGCGCCACCAAATTGGCGGCTTCGGTGGCAATCTGGTTTGCCAGCAGCGTCCGCTTCGCCGCAACATTCACGGTGGTGTCCATCGCCGACCGCACCCTCTCGACACTGGCTATCCCGCCGATCCCCAGCAACAAAACAAGCGCCATCATGACGCCGAAACTGGCCATCAACTTCGTGCCGATTTTCATTCCCGAACCCTCATCTCCACTGGAATTGGCATAGAGACACACTTCGGGCGTGCCCTCAGACAAGCCCGCCCGATGCGCCCGATTACTCCTTGTACTTGAACTCGAAGGTCAAGGTTGTGATTGCCTTGATTGCCTTGTCACCCTGTTTAATCGGCTTGAACTTCCATTTCTTCATAGTGTCTTCGGCCGCCCGCGACAGGATGGGATTGCCGCGCAGAACGGTGACTTTCTCGACGTCGCCTTCTTCGTTGATCGTCACATCCATCTCAACGAGCCCGGAGAGTTTCAGTTGCTTGGCGAGCGGCGGCATTTCAGGCGTAACCTTGGAAGCAACCGCAGCGAGAGCCGTGGCCGCCGGTATCCGCTCGGCGGCCATTGCCGCTTGTCCGGCGAAAAGCAGACAAACCGCAGCGAACGCAACGAGAGTGAGCACTTTGGATGGTAAGTTCTTCATTTGATTCCTCGTGGTTTCCACAGAGGCTTATCGGCAGGAAAAATCGGATTTCAAGGAAAAAGTGGAACGGCCGGCCGGCGGGTCAAACCGCCTGTAAGATCAAACACTTAAGGTAGTGCGTTTCGGGCACGGTCAAGAGAATCGGATGGTCCCGCGCCTGCGTGCGCCGCTCGATCACCCGCAGCGTCCGCCGCGCGTCGAGCGCAGCCGAGGCCACGATCTCAAGCAGCATCGCTTCGCTCATGTGGTGCGAACACGAGCAGGTCACCAGACAGCCTCCCGGCTCCAGCAGCTCAATCGCGCGCAGGTTGATTTCCTTGTAGCCCCGCGCGGCCCCCTCCAGGCTGTCCCGCGACTTCGCAAACGCCGGCGGATCCAGCACAATGGTTCCGAAGCGCCTGCCTGCCGCCCTGAGACTGGTCAGCAGGTCGAAGACGTTGGCCTCGCGGAACTCGACGTTTCCGATACCGTTGGCCGAGCAGTTCCGCCGCGCGATCGATAGCGCCGCCTCCGAGCTGTCTACCGCCTCCACCGACTCGCAACGCGCCGCCATGTGGAGCGCAAAGCCGCCCGTCGATGTGAAGCAGTCCAGTGCGCGGCCGCGGGCGTAGCGGGCCGCCGCCAGGTAGTTTTCCCGCTGGTCGAGAAAGACGCCTGTTTTTTGCCCGCCTAACAAATCGGCGTGAAAAACGAGCCCGTTCATCCGGAAGGGAACCACTCCGGGCGCTTCGCCCGTCAGAACGCCTTTCGTGAGCGGAAGGTCCTCGCGCTTTCGCACCGGCACGTCGTTCCGCTCGATGATGCCCCGCGGCGCGAACAGGTTTATCAGCGCCGCGGCAATCAGCGGCTTGTCGCGGTCCATGCCCTGGTCGAGCGTCTGCACGGAGAGGTAATCGCCGTAGCGGTCGATGATCAAGGCGGGCAGTAAATCGCCTTCGCCGTAAACTACCCGGTAAGCATCGGTGCCGCACACCACGCGCTGCCTGTACTCCTGCGCGGCGGCGATCCGTGCCTGGTAGAAATCCCGATCGATGCTCTCGGCGCGGCGGCTCAGCAGGCGGAGGCAGATTTGAGAAGCGGCGCTGTAGTGGGCGGTTCCGAGCGTGCGCCCGGTGTGGTCGACCACCCGGACGGCCTGCCCGGGAGAAGCCGCCCCGCGGTCCGTCACGTCCGAAGCGAAGATCCAGAGATGGCCCGACTCGACACGCTCCGCCCCCCGGCGTGAGATGCGGACCGCAGGCGCGGGTTGCGTGGTCACACTAGATAGGCCTGGGAACGGACATACGGGCGAGCCGGGCGATGCGGTCTTCCGTGCGCGGGTGGGTCGAGAAGAGCCGCATCATCGCATCGCCGCTGAACGGCTTGATGATGAACATATGCGCGGTGGCGGCGTTGGCCTCCATCGGGATCCGCTTGGAATAGCTCTCGAGCTTCCGCAGCGCCGAGATCAACTGGTTCGGATCGCCCGTGTACTTCGCCGCCGAGGCGTCTGCGGCGTACTCGCGGGTACGGGAGATCGCAAACTGGATCAGCATGGCGGCGATCGGCGCCAGGATCAGCATCAGCAGCGCGCCCGCCGCGCCGCCCCGGTTGTCCTCGTCTCGCGAGCCTCCGAAGAAAAAGGCCATCCGCGCCAAAAACGTGATCGCGGCCGCGATGGTCGCAGCCACCGAACTGATCAGGATGTCGCGGTTTTTCACGTGGCCCAGCTCGTGAGCCAGCACCCCCTCCAGCTCGCGGTCGTCCATCACCTGCAGGATTCCGTGTGTGACGGCGACCGAGGCGTGCTTCGGGTTCCGTCCCGTCGCGAACGCGTTCGGGGATTGCTCGGGAATCACCCACAGTTTCGGCATCGGCAGACCCATCTTGTGGCACAGGTTCTGAACCATGGGGCCGATCCGGCGGTAGATTTCCCAGTTCTGGCTCTCGTTCACCGGCTGCGCCGAGTACATCGACAAGGCAATCTTGTCGGAAAAGAAGTAGCTGGCGAAATTCATCGCCACGGCCAGCCCCAGCCCTATCCACAGGCCGTCGCGGCCGCCCAGATACCCTCCGCCCAGCACGAGCAGCCCGCTGAGCAAACCAAGCAACAGGACTGTCTTCAGATTATTCATCTGGCCACCTGAAATACTCTAAATATTATTGTGCCATGGGAATGGCTACTACACCGCTTCGACGCTAACTCCAACGCTTCTACGCGGTGTTTTAGCTCCTACACCCCTCCGATGCAGTGTTCCGCGATGAGGTTTCGAAGGCGCCTGGAGGTTCTGCCAAAGGAGCGGCTCTCGGACCGCTCCCCCGGCAACGAATGCACCCGCATTACTCGGTGACTTCAATCTTGATGGTCCGCGGCTTGGCGGCTTCCTTCTTGGGAAGAGTCACGGTGAGGACACCGGCCTTGTAATCCGCCTTGACCCGCTCGGTATCCACCGTATCGGGCAGAGCAAAGCAGCGCATGAACTCTCCGTAGCTGCGCTCGATGCGGTGATAGCCGGCGGACTTGCCGTCCAGACGCTGGAACTTCCTCTCACCCTTGACGGTCAGGGTGCCCTGCTCGATCTCGATGCTCACATCCTTCATGTCGACGTCAGGCAGGTCGGCTTTGAGCACAAGCTCGTTCTCGGTTTCCAGGATGTCAAACGGAGGGGCCCAGGGACGCGCGGTGGGCGGTTCGCTGAAAAGGCGGTTCACGGCGTCCTGGAACAGGCGCACGGTGGGGAAAGCGACATCGGTGAAGGGGTCGTAATGTCTGGTGATCGTCATAACCGCTGTTTTATCGTCCTCAAAACCAACTACTAACCTGAGCATAAAACATGAGCATAACATTGTCAAGCAAAATTTATATTAATCTGCTCATGTTTGGGCGCGTATTCGCCCCGCCAGCCCCCCATACCCCCAGTCGCCCGCCCCGGAAACAGGCTTACCTCCGAAATTCCACCGTTCCGTGTTTCTGTTTTGATTGCTTTTCCTTATAGCCGCAAACTATTGCGAGAAGCTGCTCAGAGGCGGCGTGAGGAGGTGTACCACTCAATGACGAATCCGATGGGGCTGATAAGTGTGGATGAACTGGTCAGCAGGCAGGTGGCCGAGGAACGCCTGCGGTTGGAACGCGAGGCCGGCATCGCCCGCGACTTCCGCCATTTCAAACGGGAACCCGAGCGGAGCTTCACGAAAGACCAGCGCGCGCAGACCACGCTGCTGTTCGGCGGTCTCACCTGGAAGCACGAACGGCTGATCCAGGCCGCACTTCAGGGCTTGGGATACAAAGCGGAGCCGCTGCCCACACCCAACGTGGCGGCTTTTCAGACCGGCAAGGAGTTTGGCAACAACGGGCAGTGCAACCCGACGTATTTCACCGTCGGCAATCTTGTTCAGTACCTGCAGCACCTCGAAGCCCAGGGCATGAGCCGGCAGGAAATCATTGACCGCTATGTCTTTTTCACGGCGGGCTCCTGCGGCCCCTGCCGCTTCGGCATGTACGAATCCGAATACCGGCTGGCGCTGAGGAACGCCGGGTTCAGCGGCTTTCGCGTGTTGCTGTTCCAGCAGGGGGGCGGGTTGAACCAGTCGGGTGCCGAGGCCGGGCTCGAGATGAACCTGGACTTTTTTCTGGGCATCCTGAACGCCATGAATTGCGCCGACGTCCTCAACGAGGTTGCCTACGCCATCCGACCCTACGAAGTCGAACCGGGCGCATGCGACCGGGTGCTCAAGGACTCCGTCGAGCGCCTGGCCGAGGTTTTCCGGACGCGGCGGCCGTGGCAGCTCGGCGCGAAGCTCAACGGGCGCCTCAAGAGTGCGACGGAGTACGCCGGGAAATTCCTCCACCAGCTTTTGAGCGACGAGTACACCCGCGTCCTCCAGGAGTGCCGCGACCGTTTCGATTCGATCGAAGTGGACCGCCTGCGCGTAAAGCCAATCGTTAAGATCACGGGCGAGTTCTGGGCGCAGACCACCGAAGGCGACGGAAACTTCAACATGTTCCGTTTCCTCGAGCGGGAGGGCGCGCAGGTGCTGGTGGAGCCGGTGGGAACCTGGATCACCTATATGCTGCACCAGGTGGTGCAGAAGTACCGGGACCGCAAGGGGCTCGACGAAGGCGCCGCGCTGCCGCCCATCTGGAGGGTGGACAAGCGCGCGCGAATCGAGCTTGACTACCGCCGCAAGGTGGCAAAGCTCAAGCTGGCCGAAGCGATCTTCCGCCGCGAATACCACCGCGTCGTGAAAGCTCTGGGCGGGCTGGCGCACGAACTGGTGGACCAGTACGAGATGCAGCGGCTCGGCCACCCGTATTACAACTCGCGGTCAGGCGGGGGTGAGGGCCACCTGGAGGTCGCCAAGAACATTTATTACTCCAACAAAGACCTGTGCCATATGGTGCTCTCGTTGAAGCCGTTCGGGTGCATGCCGTCCACGCAGTCCGACGGCGCGCAGGCGGCGGTAGTCTCGCACTACCGCGACATGATTTTCCTGCCCATCGAGACCTCGGGAGAGGGCGAGATTAACGCGCACAGCCGCGTGCAGATGGCGCTCGGTGAGGCGAAGGCGAAAGCGAAGCGCGAATTCCAGGAGTGCCTGGCGAAGACCGGTCTGACGCTGGAGCAGTGCCGGGCGTACCTGGACGCCCATCCCGAGATGAAACGCCCCATGTACAAAGTCCCCCGGCGCAAGGGGGTCGTAGGGGACGCGGCCAACATGGTGCTGCACATCGCCGAAAGAGTTGGAGTCAGGGGTTAACGCATGCGTGATCGCCAGTTTATCGTGGGAATGGACGTAGGCTCGACAACGGTCAAAGCCGTGGTGGCGGACGCGAGGACTGATGAGATCCTCTGGCGCGACTACCAGCGCCACGACACCCGGCAGCCGGAAAAGGTTCTCGAATTCCTGAAGCGTTTCGAGACCGAGATCGAGGGCTTCGCCCCCGACCGCACCCGGATCTTCATCACCGGTTCGGGCGGAAACACTCTGGCGGGCTATATCGGCGCGAAGTTCGTGCAGGAGGTGAACGCAGTTTCCCTCGCCGTGGAGAAACTGCACCCGGAGTGCGGCTCGGTGATCGAGCTGGGCGGGCAGGACGCCAAAATCATCATTTTCCGGGAAGATCCGGAGACCGGGCGCAAAAAGAAAATCCCCTCGATGAACGATAAGTGCGCCGGCGGCACCGGGGCGGTGATCGACAAGATCAACGCCAAGCTGCGCATTCCGCCGGAGAAGTTGTGCGACATGGGGTACAACGGGCTGCGCCTGCATCCGGTGGCCGGCAAATGCGGCGTGTTCGCCGAGACGGACATCAACGGGCTGCAAAAGGCCGGCGTTCCGCCGGAGGAGCTGATGGCCTCGCTCTTTGAGGCCATCGTTATGCAGAACCTGTCGGTGCTGACGCGCGGGAACACGCTGCGCCCGGTGGTGCTGCTGCTCGGCGGTCCGAACACCTACATCCGCGGAATGCGCGAGTGCTGGAAGCATAACATCCCGAAGATCTGGGAGGAGCGCAAGTTCCCGCTGCCCGAAGGCATCCCGCCGGAGGACCTTGTGCGGACGCCCGACAACGCCCAGTACTTCGCGGCGATCGGAGCGATTGAATTCGGCAAGAACGAAGACGACTGCGTCGGCTGCTACCGGGGGCGGGACAAGCTCGAGTGGTACATCGAGCACGGCCGCCACGAGGAGAAGATCAAGAAAGCCGGAGGCGGCGGCCTGGCAAAGAGCCCGGAGGAACTCGCGGCTTTTAAAGAGCGCTACCGGAGAAAGCCGTTCGTCCCGGCCCGTTTTTCGCCGGGCGAGGTGGTAGAAGGCTTCATCGGGCTGGATGGCGGGTCCACGTCGACCAAGGCCGTGCTGCTCTCCAGCGACAAGAGCCGTGTGCTGACGAAGTGCTACCAGCTCTCGAAAGGCAACCCCATCGAGGACACCATCGAAGTCCTTTCGAAGCTCGAAGAACAGGTGACGGCGCAGGGCGCTTCGCTGAAGGTGCTGGGGGTTGGAACCACCGGCTACGCCAAGGACATCCTGCGGGACGTGATCGGGGCCGACGCCGCGCTGGTGGAGACCGTGGCGCACACCGAGGCCGGCCTGCACTTCTACAAGAACGTCGATGTCATCTGCGACGTCGGCGGCCAGGACATCAAAATCATCATCCTGAAGAACGGGCGAGTGAAGGATTTCAAGCTGAACACGCAGTGTTCGGCGGGCAACGGTTATTTCCTGCAATCCACGGCGCAGTCGTTCGGCTTTTCAGTGGAGCAGTTCGCCGACGCCGCCTTCAGCGCCAAGGCGTTCCCCGCGTTCGGCTACGGCTGCGCGGTCTTCATGCAGTCCGATATCGTGGACTTCCAGCGGCAGGGCTGGCAGGCGGAAGAGATTATGGCGGGGCTGTGCAACGTGCTGCCGAAAAATATCTGGCTGTACGTCTCGCAGATTCCGAATCTGCCCTCCATCGGCAGCCGGTTCCTGCTGCAGGGCGGCACACAGTACAACCTTGCCGCGGTGAAGGCGCAGGTGGATTTCATCGAGGCACGCTTTAAGGGAAACGTACGGCCTGAGATCATCGTTCACGAGTTCTGCGGGGAGGCGGGCGCTATCGGCGCGGCGCTCGAAGCGGCCCGGCTGTATGAACGCGGCCGCCAGACGACCTTCATCGGCATGGACGCGGTGCGGAAGGTCAGTTACAAGACGACCCGCAACGAGGACACCCGCTGTTACTTCTGCAAGAACAACTGCCTGCGCACCTTCATCGACGTGAAGACGCCGCTGATCTCGACCGTGCAGCCGGTGAACTCCAAGGTGCCGCTCGAGCCGGGCTCTCAGCGATTGATCATCGCCACCTGCGAAAAAGGCACGGTGGAAGATCTCGACCACATGAAGACGATCAAGGGCGAGATCGACAAAGTGAAGGAAGCCAACCCGAACTTCGCCGAGATCGCCGCCCGGGCCGTGTTCCGGATCCCCGACACGCCCAACGTCTCCGATCCCCCGCCGCGGTTCCGGCTCACGCCGGCTCAGAAACAGCGGGCGGCGCTCATGGAGCGTCGCGGCTCGCTGCGCATCGGAATTCCGCGCGTGCTGAACCTGTATTCCACCGCGCCGCTGTTCACGGGGTATCTGACCTCGTTGGGTGTCAAGCCACAGAACATCGTTTTCTCGGAGTACACCTCGGAGGAGCTGTACAAGGAAGGAGCCAAGCGCGGCGCGATCGACCCGTGCTTCCCCTCTAAGCTCGGCATCCCGCACATCCATAACCTCCTCTACCGCGCGCACGCCAAGCGCCCGCTCGACTACATCTTCTTCCCGGTGATCGACGACCTCCCCAGCGACCTGGCGTGCACGGTCGGCCACCGCTCCTGTCCGACCGTGGCGGCGACCCCGGAAGCCGTCAAGGCCGCATTCACCAAGGAGGGCGATCTCTTCCGGGAGATGGGCGTCGTCTTTCTCGATACGTTCCTGAACCTGGCGGACCGGAAGATGTTCGAGCGCCAGATGTACAACCAGTTCCGCGACATTCTGGGATTGTCGCCCGAAGAGAACGAGCGCGCGGTCACCGTGGGGTATCGCTGCCTGGAAGAGTACAATCGCTCGATTCGCGCGCGGGCCAGGGAAGTGCTGGAGCAGTTGGAACGCGAGGACAGGATCGGCGTGGTGCTGCTCGGGCGGCCCTACCACAACGACCCGGGCATCAATCACGGCATCCCGGAAGAGTTCCAGAAGCTCGGCTATCCCGTCTTTACGCAGGACAGCCTGCCGATTGACGACGACATCCTCGAGCGGCTGTTCGGCGACGAGGTCCGGGCGGGCGAAATACCTCATCCGATGGCCATTACCGATGTCTGGAAGAACTCATACAGCGAGAACACGTCGCGGAAGCTCTGGGCGGCGAAGTACGTGGCCCGGCACCCGAACCTGGTCGCGCTGGAGCTTTCCAACTTCAAGTGCGGGCACGATGCGCCGATCTACACCGCAGTCGAGGAAATAATCGAGCACTCGGGGACGCCGTACTTCTGCTTCAAAGATACCGACGAGAACAAGCCGAGCGGCTCAATCAAGATCCGCGTCGAGACGATCGCGTACTTCCTCAAGCGCTACCGTGAAGATCTGGTGGACGCCAGGCGCAAGAAGGAAAAGATCGACGCGCAGATTGCGGAGTTCGAGCGCCAGTTGCGGCGGGAGGCGCTGAAACAGCGGCTTGCGGCGCTGGCCGAAAAGGAAAACCGCATCCGTCAGGCGTTCGCCGGCGGGCACATCGAGACCATTCACGTCGGGGTGGAAGCGCTGGCGAACTCGGCACGGCAGTCCGTGGCGCCTCCGCGCTGAGGCACAAAGAAAAAGGGGCATCCGGCCGTGAGCCGGACGCCCCTTATTCCTCTGAAAACCGGACGGTACCTACTCGGACTGTTCTTCCTCGCGGCCCTCGCGCAGCGCCTTGAGCCTTTCTTCCTTACGCTTGGCGCGCTCCGCCGCTCGCTTCACGAGCTGAGAACCGACGAGCTCGATCATTGCCTGCTCGGCGCCGTCGCCCTTGCGCGGCCCAAGCCGCACGATGCGGCAGTAGCCGCCCTGCCGCTGCCCAAAACGCGGGCCCAGCGTCTCGAAAAGTTTTTTCACCGAGCCCGGAGTCTTCAGGAAAGCCGCCGCCTGCCGGCGGGAATGCAGCGTATCCCGCTTGGCCAGCGTGATCATCTTTTCGACCAGCGGGCGGACCGCCTTGGCCTTCGGCACCGTAGTGATCACGCGCTCCTGCTCGATCACGCTGGTCGCGAGGTTACGGAACAGCATCCAACGCGCGTCGAGCGGTCTGCCTAATTTGTATCCTGCACGCTTGTGTCTCACGGTGTCCTCCTAGCCAATTCCTTCGAACTGATCGCGGTCGGCGTCCGATCCAGGTTCCGGCTGGATGCCGCCTTCACCGCCAAAGCCCTCTCCTCCCTCTGCCGGCGCAACGCTCGCCGGAGGAGTCGGTGTGACCGGCGTTCCGGAGCCAGTAATCAGCCGGCCCTGGGCGTCGAACTTCATGCCGAACTGCAAGCCCATTCCAGCAAGGATTTCCTTGATCTCGTTCAGCGACTTCCGCCCGAAGTTCTTCGTGCGCAGCATCTCGGCCTCGGTCTTCTGCACGAGGTCGGCGATGGTCTGAATGTTGGCGTTCTTCAGGCAGTTGTACGACCGGACGCTCAGCTCCAGCTCGTCCACCGAGCGGTTCAGAATCTCGTTCATCTGATCGAACGCCCGCTCGCCAGGCTCTTCGGCGACTTCGGGGACTTCCTCGAAGTTGATGAAGATCGACTGGTGGTCCTTGATGAGCTTGGCTGCCTGTCCGATGGCGTCCTGGGGAGAGATGGCGCCGTTGGTCCAGACTTGGAGCGTCAGCTTGTCGTAATCGGTGATCTGCCCGAGGCGCGCCGCTTCGACGAAGAAGTTCACCTTGCGCACGGGCGAGTGTACGGAGTCGATCGGGATGAATCCGAGCGGAAGGTCCTCGTCATAGTTGCGGTCAGCGCTCACGTATCCGCGGCCGAGCTTCAGCCGCATCTCGACGTGCAGGCGGCCGCCGTCGCTCACCGTGGCGATGTGCATCGTGCGGTCCAGCACTTCCACGTCGGGGTCGGTTTCGATCTGCCCGCTTAGCACTTCGCCGGGCTGGTCGACCGTCAGCCGCGCCGTGCGCGTGCCCTCGCCGGTCATCTTGAACGGCACCTGCTTCAGGTTGAGGATGATGTCGGTGGCGTCCTCGACCACCCCGGGAATCGGGCTGAACTCGTGGGCGACGCCTTCGATCCGCACGGCGGTGATCGCCGCGCCCTCGATCGAGCTGAGCAGAACGCGCCGCAGACTGTTGCCGATGGTGGTGCCAAAACCACGCTCGAAGGGCTGCGCGGTAAATTCTCCATAGCGATCGGTCAGCGTATCGGTGTTGGCCACTAATCGCTTTGGTTTCTGAAAGCCTTTAAACATAAGCTCGCATCCTTTCCCCGGAACCCGGCGTTGCCGCCGGCGCCGCCGGCCCCCTGCGAGGCCGGCTGGAGCGGGGGCCTTGTATTACTTCGAATAGAGTTCCACGATGAGCCGTTCGTTCACCTGGATCTGAACCAGCTCTTCGCGTTTCGGCATTCCGATCACGCGTCCCTGCAAAGCTTCCCGGTCCACCTCCAGCCAGTTGGGGACGGGCGTATGCGCCGTGGCGTCCCGGGCTGACAAAATCGTAGGATTCTTGCGGCTGCCTTCGCGAACTTCCACCGTGTCGCCCTGCTTCACCAGGAACGAAGGGATGTTCACCTTCCGGCCGTTCACGCTGATATGGCCGTGCCTGACGATCTGCCGCGCCTGCGGATGGCTGGTGGCGAATCCCATGCGATACACCACGTTGTCCAGCCGCCGCTCCAGCATGCTCAGCAGGTTCTCGCCGGTGATGCCTTTCATCTTCTCGGCTTTCTCAAACAGGTTGCGGAACGGCTTCTCGGTGAGGCCGTAGTAGCGCTTTACCTTCTGCTTCTCGCGCAACTGAAGGCCATAGCCCACAACCTTCGACCGGCGATCCTTGCCGTGCTGGCCAGGTACGAAGTTGCGCTTTTCGATCGCGCACTTTTCGCTGTGGCAGCGCTCGCCTTTGAAAAACAGCTTCATGCCCTCACGCCGGCATAGCCGGCAGACCGGGCCGATATATCGAGCCAAATTACTTCCTCCTTGACCTTTTCAGGTGCAGTTTACAGCCCCGCAGTGCAGAGCCGTCTTCCTGCTTCGCGTTCGACATCAAACTCTTCTTCTCTTCGGCGGACGGCAGCCATTGTGGGGGATCGGCGTGACGTCCACAATCCTCCGGACCTCAAGCCCCACCGTGGCCAGCGTTCGAATCGCCGATTCGCGTCCGGCGCCTGGCCCGGACACCCTCACTTCCACGGTGCGCATGCCGGCTTCCTTCGCTCTGTTAGCCGCCGTGAGCGCCGCCTGCTGCGCGGCGAAGGGGGTTCCCTTCCGCGAACCGCGGAACCCGAGCGCACCCGCACTCGACCATGCGATGGTGCCGCCGTTCGGGTCGGTCACCGTGACGATCGTATTGTTGAAGGTCGCCTGGATGTGCACGATCCCGGCCGGAACGTTCTTCTTTTCCTTCTTCTTGAAAACCTTCTTCTTAGACGATTTCGCTGGTGCTTTGGCCATTCAAACCCTCAGGACTCTGATCCTTACGTCTTCGCCGTCGATTTCTTCTTGTTGGCGATCGTGCCGCGTCTCGGGCCCTTCCGCGTGCGCGCGTTGGTGTGCGTGCGCTGGCCCCGGACGGGCAGACCGCGCCGGTGCCTGAGTCCCCGGTAAGCGCCCATCTCGATCAGGCGCTTGATGTTCATGGAGATCTCCTTGCGGAGATCGCCCTCAACCGCGCCCTCTTCCTCGATGATCTGGCGGATCCGGTTAACCTCTTCCTCGCTGAGGTCCGCTACCTTCTTGTTGGGGTCCACCCCGGCCCGGTACAGGATCGATTTGGAACGGGTCCGGCCGATGCCGTAGATGTACGTCAACCCGATCTCGGCTCTTTTTTTGTTGGGCAGGTCCACACCTGCAATACGCGCCATATCTCGCTCCCTTTACCCCTGTCGCTGCTTATGCTTGGGGTTCGTGCAGATGACCCGCACCACTCCCTCGCGGCGAATCACCTTGCACTTGTCACAAATTCTCTTCACCGAAGCTCGGACTTTCATGTCTGCTAATCCTTCAATATCTTAACGATCCGCCCGCGTCCGGGGTCGTGCGGAGCAAGCTCGATGCTCACCCGGTCACCCGGCCGGATCCGGACGAAATTCCTCTCCTTTACCCCGGCCGCGTGAGCCAGCACCTGCTTCCGCGTTTCCAACTCGACGCGGTAGATAGCGTTGGGCAGCAACTCGATCACCGTCGCCGTCACTTCCCTGCTTTGGCCCGCCATCACGGCCGCGTCAAAACCCATGGCCCATTCGAAGTCACCGCCACGCAGTGCTCAAAATGGGCCGAGTAGGATCCATCCTTGGTTACCGCCGTCCAGCGGTCCGGCAGCAACCGCGATCCCGGCTTGCCGGCGTTCACCATCGGCTCGATCGCCAGCACCATCCCTTCCTTCAGCCGCGGGTTTTCGTTGCTGCGGTCCACGTAATTCGGAACCTGCGGCTCCTCGTGAAGCTGCGTGCCGATCCCGTGCCCCACGTACTCCCTCACGACGGAAAACCCGTTCGATTCCACATGCCGCTGAACGGTGCCGCAGATGTCAAACAGCCGGTTGCCCGGCCGTGCCTTGTCGATCGCCAGTTCCAGCGCTTCCCGCGTCACCCGCAGCAGCCGCTCCACCTCCGGCGAGATCTTCCCCACCGGAAACGTCGCCGCCGAGTCGCCGTAATAACCTTCCAGCTCAACGCCGATATCAACCGAAACGACGTCGCCGCTCTTCAGCACCCGCTTGGCGGAAGGCATGCCGTGGACGATCTCGTCGTTCACCGAGGTACACAACACAAAGGGATACTTGGCGCCCACCGCCGGCACATAGTAACCCTTGAAAGCCGGCCTGGCGCCCGCATCCCGAATCATCTTCTCGGCCGCGTGCTCCAGATCCAGGGTGGTCACGCCTTCCCCGACCATGCGGCCAAGCTCCTGGAGCACCTTCCATACAAGAAGACCGCTGTTTCTCATTTTTTCGAGCTCCGCAGCGGTCTTCCTGACAATCATTAGCCGTTCAGCCGCGCCCGAATCACGGCAGTCAACTCCTCCGGAGCGCCGTTGCCTCCCGTCACCTCGACCAGCCTGTATCCGGCCTGGCGGAAGAAATCCATCACGGGCAGCGTCTGGGCGTTATAGGCCTCGAACCGGTTCCGGATCACTTCCTCCTTGTCGTCCTCGCGCTGTATGAGCGCGGCGCCGTCGCGGTCGCAAACCATGTCCTTCTTCGGAGGATTGAACACCAGATTATAGGAGGCCCCACACACGGGACACTGGCGGCGGGCAGCGAGTCGGGCAACAATAATATTGTAATCTACCAGCAGATTCACTACCACTTTGCTTTTCCCGAGCCGGTCCAGCATCTCGTCCAGCATCTTCGCCTGGGGCAGCGTGCGCGGATAGCCGTCCAGAATGAATCCATGCGCGCAGTCCGGCTGCGCGAGCCTGTCCTCGACAATCCGGTTCACCAATTCATCGGGAACCAGCGCTCCCGACTGCATAATGGCCTGGACCTGCTTGCCCAGCTCCGTCCCGTCCTTCACATGCTGCCGGAAGATATCCCCGGTCGAGATATGCGGAACCTTCAAGGCCTCGCTCAACAGAACGGCCTGGGTTCCCTTGCCCGACCCCGGAGGGCCGAATAAAAGCAACGCGGAATTATTGAGCATATGAACGTTGACCGCAGCTCGTGGATTGTGGATCCCTGGGCACTCCGCCACCCGTCCACGTTCCACCTTCCTCGATCCTAGAATTCCTCGATACTAAAACACGCTTCGCCGGCCACGAATCCTTCCGGCTCTCGGCGAGAACCCTTCGTAGTGGCGCATGATCAACTGCGCCTCGATCTGGTTTACGGTATCCATCGCCACGCCGACCACGATCAGCAGCGAGGTGCCGCCAAAGTAGAAATTCACTCCCAATCCGTCCAGCAGCCAGCGGGGTGCCCAGGTGTCGATCCAGTCGCCGATCAGCGGCAGCGATTGCAGCTTGATTCCGGAAATCATGATTTCCGGGATCAGCGACAGCAGCGCCAAGTACAACCCTCCGACCACCGTGATGCGCGTCAGAATCCGATTCATGTACTCGGCCGTGTTCTTGCCCGGACGGATGCCCGGGACGAACCCGCCGTACTTGCGCATATTGTCCGCCGCCTCGTTCGGGTTGAAGATGATCGACACGTAGAAGAAGGCGAAGAACATGATGCCGGCCACATACAGCAACACGTAAAGCGGCTGCGAGTGCTGGATGGAGGCAAGCATCGCGCTGAGCCAGGGGTTGTTCTTTACGGCCGGCACCAGCGCCAGCGTCTGCGGGAAGGTCAGAATCGAGGAGGCGAAGATGACCGGCATGACGCCGCCCGCGTTGACTTTCAAGGGCAGGTGCGTCGCCTGGCCACCCATCATTCGCCGGCCCACCACCCGCTTGGCGTACTGGACCGGGATGCGCCGCTCGCCGCGCTCCACCAGCACGATGAAGGCGACCACCGCCAGCATCACGGTCAGAATGATGATCAGGTGCAGCGCCGTCCACTGCCGCGTCACGAACACGTGGGTATAGATTTCCTCAATGGCCCGCGGCAGCCCCACGACAATACCGGCGAAAATGATGAGCGACATGCCGTTGCCGATGCCGCGTTCGGAAATCTGCTCACCCAGCCACATGATGAACACCGAACCGGTGGTCAGAGTGAGCACCGTCATCGCGATGAATCCGACACCCGGGTTCAGCACGAAGCCGCCTTCGCTCGACATCAATGCGGTGGCGATGCCGAACGACTGCACCATCGACAGGCCGAGCGTCAGATACCGCGTCCACTGCGTGATCTTGCGCCGCCCCAGCTCCCCTTCCTTCTGCAGCTTCTCCAGAGTCGGGATGACCACCGTCAACAACTGGAGAATGATCGACGCCGTGATGTAGGGCATGATGCCCAGGGCGAAAATCGTCAGCCGGCGGAACATGCCGCCGCTGAACAGATCGATGAATCCGAAGACAGTGCCCTGGTTCTGCTGGAAAAACTCGTCCAGCTTGGCGCCGTCAATTCCCGGGGTTGGGATATGCCCGCCCAGACGATAGACTGCCAGAATCGCAAGCGTGAACAGAACCCGCTTGCGAAGGTCCGGGATGCGAAATATATTCGCAATGGCTTCGAAAAACTTGTTCATGATCGACTCATCCGCCGGCCATCACTCGCCGGCGCCGATAATCTGGGCGCTTCCCCCCGCAGCTTGAATCTTCTCCTGGGCAGATTTTGAGAACAGGTGTGCCTGTACCTGGATGGGACGCGTCAATTCGCCTGAACCCAATATTTTCAGGCCGTCGCCCAGCGTCTTGATGACGCCAAGCTCCAGTAACCGCTCGGGGGTGAATTGGTCGCCTTCGAGGCGTTGGAGAACGCCGACGTTCACCACCGCATATTCCTTCTTAAAAATGTTCCGGAAACCCCGCTTCGGCAGGCGCCGGTGCAGCGGCATCTGGCCGCCCTCGAATCCGCGCTTCTGGCTGAACCCGCTGATCGAGTGCTGGCCCTTGTGGCCGCGCCCGGAGGTCTTCCCGCGTCCGGAACCCATGCCGCGGCCGACACGCCGCTTGTTTTTCGTCTGGCCCGCCGGAGGCTTTAATGCACTGAGGTTCATATGGTTCCTCTACTCCACGATCGCGACCAGGTGCGGCACCATGCGCACCATGCCGCGGATGCCCGGGTTGTCCGGCCGCTCCACTACCTGGTTCACCTTGCGGAGTCCCAGGCCGCGCACGACCTGCTTGTGTTTCTTCGGAGCGCAAATTGGACTGCGCACCAGCTTGATTCTTATTGTACCGTCCGCCATGACCGTCACCTGAACACTTACAGCTTCTCGACTGGCAGCCCGCGCAGCTCGGCAACCGCGTTCTTGTCGCGCAACTGGTCAAGCGCGGCGATGGTCGCCTTCACTACGTTGTGCGGGTTGTGCGAGCCAATCGACTTGGTGGCTACGTTGGCGATTCCGGCCGCCTCGATAACCGCCCGCACCGGCCCGCCGGCGATCACGCCCGTGCCTTCCGGCGCCGGCTTGATCAGCACGCGCCCGCCGCCGTAGACGCCGAGCGCCGCGTGCGGAATCGTCGTGTCCTTGACGTTCACCTTTCGCAAATTCTTCTTGGCCGCTTCAATGGCCTTCTTGATCGCCGCCGGAACTTCCTTGGCTTTGCCGGTGGCATACCCCACCACGCGCGCTTCGGGATCGCCCACGACCACCAGAGCCGAGAAGCTCAGGTTCTTGCCGCCCTTCACCACTTTGGTGACGCGGTTGATCGAAACCACGTGCTCTTTCAAGTTCAATCCCTGCGGATCGATCGGCTTAGTTGTTATCGCTGGCATGCGCTAGAACTCCAGTCCTCCTTCGCGCGCCGCGTCGGCCAGAGCCTTGATGCGCCCGTGGTACAAATACCCGCCGCGGTCGAAAACCACTTTGTTGATGCCTTTCTCCTTGGCGCGGGCCGCGATGAGCTTGCCGACTTCCTTAGCGCCATTGATGTTGCCGCCGTTCACCGGAAAATTCTTCTCGGCCGAAGATGCCGCCGCCAGGGTACGCCCCGCCGTATCGTCGATCACCTGCACGTAGATGTGCTTCAAGCTGCGGAACACAGCCATCCGGGGCCGCTCCGGCGTTCCACGGACCCGGCGGCGGATCCGCTTGTGAATCTTGCGGCGGATCTCGCTTCTCGAAATCTTCCTAATCATCTGCCACCACCGGTCTTGCCGACCTTCTTCCTCAAAACTTCGCCCGTGTAGCGGATCCCTTTGTTCTTATAGGGATCCGGCGGCCGCAGCGCGCGGATGTTCGCCGCCACCTGGCCAACCAGTTGCTTGTCGGCCCCACTCAGCACCAAGTGGGTCTGCTTGTCGATCTTCAGGTCCACTCCGTCGGGCAGCAGGAAGTCGATGGGATGCGAGTAACCGAGGGTGAACGTCGCCACGCGCCCCTTGAT
The DNA here is from genome assembly GCA_029776225.1 of Acidobacteriota bacterium. Lineage (GTDB taxonomy): Bacteria > Acidobacteriota > Terriglobia > Bryobacterales > Bryobacteraceae > Fen-330. The sequence continues at coordinate 355,851 of JAKOTR010000022.1, forward strand.
CTCCGCGCGGTAGCCAATCCCGACGATGTCCAGTTCCTTGGTGAACCCGGTCGAGACTCCCTGCACCGCGTTGGCCGCCAGTGCCCGGGTCAAGCCGTGGAGCGCGGCCGCTTTGTCGCTCTCCCGCTCCAGATGGAGCGCGCCGTTCACCTGGCGAACGGTCACGCCCTGCGGTATAGGCACCGTCAGCTTGCCTTTCGGACCTTCCACTTTCAATTCCTGGCCGATCTCCACCTTCACTCCCTGGGGCAGCGGAATCGGCTTCTTTCCCACTCTCGACATGGCTCTCCCTCACATCACGAGATCTGGCAAAGGATCTCTCCCCCGACGCGCTGCCTCTGGGCATCCCGTCCCGTCATCACGCCCCGAGGGGTGGTCAGGATGTTGATGCCGAGCCCGCCGACAACGCGCGGGATCTCGTCATGCGAAACGTACACACGGCAGCCCGGCTTCGACACCCGCGTCAGCTCCGTAATCACCGGCCGCGCGTTCGCGTGATACTTCAGATAAATCTTGATGGTCTTCTTGGCGCCCTCTTCGGCCACCTTGTAGTTCAGAATGTAGCCTTCTTCTTTCAGAATCCGCGCGATCTCCAACTTCAAACGGCTCGCCGGCACGTCCACCTTCGGGTGCCGCGCCTTGATCGCGTTCCGGATTCTCGTCAACATGTCCGCAATCGGATCCGATAGCATTTGTTTCTTCCCGCTCCTTGCCCGGCCAGGTCTGACGCTTTTTACGCGCACTCAGGCCGGTGGGACAGGCCTCCCGCCTGCCGTTACCAACTCGCCTTGATCACGCCGGGAATCTCTCCCGCCAGGGCCAGCTCGCGGAAACAGATCCGGCAGAGATGAAACTTCCGGAGGAACCCGCGCGGCCGGCCGCACCTCCAGCACCGGTTCCGGTGCCGGACCTTGAACTTCGGCTTCTTCAAATCCTTTGCAATCTTGGCCGTTGTCGCCATTCCGTATCCTCTTCTTTCCGGCTACTGCCGGAACGGCATTCCGAGGTGCCGCAAAAGCGCGAGCCCCTCGGCGTCGGTCTTAGCCGTGGTCGTAATACAAATGTTCATGCCCTTGCTTTTGTCCACCTTGTTGTAGTCGATCTCGGGGAAGATAAGCTGGTCCCTGATGCCCAGCGTGTAGTTACCCCGCCCGTCGAACGACTTGGTGGAGACGCCGCGGAAGTCGCGGACTCGCGGCAGCGCCACGTTCATCAGCCGGTCCAGAAACTCGTACATCCGGTCGCCGCGCAGCGTCACCATGCAGCCGATCGTCATGCCCTCGCGCAGCTTGAACGCCGCGATCGACTTCTTCGCCTTCGTCACCACCGGCTTCTGCCCGGAGATCTGCGCCAGCTCGTTGACCGCGCCGTCCAGCAGTTTCGGGTTTTGGGTCGCTTCGCCCAGCCCGATGTTGATGGTGACTTTCTCGAGCTTGGGAACGGCCATGACGTTCCGGTACTGGAATTCCTTCATCAGCGCCGGCACGACCGTCTTCTTGTAATGCTCTTTCAACCTCGCCATATCACTTCGACTCCAACGGCGCGCTGCACTTCCGGCAGATCCTGATGCGCCGCGGCTTGCCGCCGGTGGTTTCCACCCGCTTGCCGATCCGCGTCGGCCCGCACGAGGGGCACACGATCATCACGTTGGAAACCGCGATCGGCCGCTCGCGTTCCGCAATGCCGCCCTTAATCTGCCGCTGCGGGTTCGGACGGGTATGCCGCTTCACGGTCTGCACCCCTTCCACCAGCACGCGGCCGGTTTTCCGGTCCACCCGCAAGACCCGGCCCTGCTTGCCCTTGCTCTTGCCGGCGATCACCTGAACAATGTCGTTCTTCCGCAACTGCACGCGAACGGTTTCCTTCTTTCCCGTCGAGCGCCGCGGCGAGCGCGATACACGTGCCATTTAGATCACCTCCGGCGCCAGCGACACGATCTTCATGAACCGCTTGTCGCGCAGTTCACGCGCCACCGGCCCGAACACGCGCGTCCCCACCGGCTCCCCTTCCGGGGTGATCAGCACGGCGGCGTTCGAGTCGAACCGGATGTACGTGCCGTCCTTCCTGCGGGTCTCCTTGCGCATTCTGACGATCACGCAGCGCACCACCTTGCCCTTCTTGATGGCTGAGTCGGGCGCCGCTTCCTTAACGCTCGCGGTCACCACGTCGCCCAGGCCCGCCCGCTGGCCCTTGTCGCCACCGAGCGGCAGGATGCACTGCAACTTCCGCGCGCCGCTGTTATCGGCGACCTCCAGCATCGTTCGCATTCCGATCATGGCATTTCCTTCCGATCGCAGATCGTGGAACACGGATCGCCGGTTGTATTACCCGTCTTTCGATCCTTGCGTCCCACGTCCTGAATTCCTTGCTTTTTAAACCGTAGATCGCCGCGATCCACGTTCCACTTCCGTTATTCCGCTTTGCCCTCGACTCCCGGCGCCGCGGTGTCCTCGACGCCGACCAGTGCCGCGCGCCGGATCACCTCCGCCAGCCGCCATCGCTTCAGCCTGCTCAGCGGCCTCGATTCGACAATCCGGACCACATCTCCCACCCGCGCCGTGGACTCCTCGTCGTGGGCGTAGAACTTCTTGCGGCGATTCACAATCTTTTTGTAAAGGGGATGCGGAACGCGCCGGGAGGTCTCCACCACGATGGTTTTCTGCATCTTGGTGGACACTACCGTCCCGATCTTTTCGTTCTTGTGGCCCTTTGCCTTTTGCTCCGCCATCACATTAACCCTTCTTGCTCTCCGCTTTCCGCCGCTCGTTCAGAACGGTTTCGATTCGCGCCCGGTCCTTGCGCAGGCCGCGATACTTCTTCAGCCCGTCGGTTTGTCCCATCCGGATCTGGAACCTGAGATGAAACAACTGGTCGTTCACTTGCTGGAGCTGCCGTTCCAACTCCGTCGTGTCGAGTTCCCGAAATTTCTCCGCTTTCATCTCCTGCTCCTGCCCTACTCGGCAACGGGCCGCGCCACGAACTTGGTGGGGAACGGCAGCTTGTGCGCCGCCAGCCGCAGCGCCTCCTCGGCGATGTCCTTGCTCACACCTTCCATCTCAAACAGCATGCGGCCGGGCTTCACCACCGCCACCCAGCCTTCCGGAGCGCCCTTGCCCTTGCCCATACGGGTTTCCGCCGGCTTCTTGGTGATCGGCTTGTCGGGAAATACCCGGATCCACACCTTGCCGCCGCGCTTGATGAAGCGCGTCATGGCGATACGGGCAGCCTCGATCTGCCGGTCCGTCAGCCAGGCGGGCTCCAACGCCTTCAACCCGTAATCGCCGAAAGCGAGCGTAGCGCCCCGCCAGGCCTTCCCGGTACGGCGGCCGCGCTGCTGCTTTCTGTACTTGACCTTCTTCGGCATCAATGGCATAGCTAAAAACCTCCGATCGTGGATCGTGGCTTCGGATCGCCTCGCACGATCCGCAACCTACGCTCTACGATCCTGACTCCTTCTCCGGCTCGCCTTCCTTAATCTCCTGCTTCCACGGTGGCTGCTGCGGCGGCGTCAGCGGCGGCAGGATCGGCGCCGGGCCGCGAGCCGGTTGCGGCAAATCGGGCGGCGGCGCCTGCACGATAGGTCCGGCAGGCTCCTGCGCCGGCGGCGCCACGACAACGGGTTGCTGCTTGCGCTCGCCACGCTCCCGTTCGCGCCGCTCGCGCGGCAGCCGCCTCGGCTCAGGCTCGGTCGAGGAGCGCTTCAACTGCGTGTCCAGCAAGTCGCCCTTGTACACCCAGCACTTGACGCCGATCACCCCGTAAGTGGTGTATGCCTCGCTGAAACCGTAATCGATATCGGCGCGCAGCGTGTGCAGCGGCAACTGGCCCTGCAGGTACCATTCGCTGCGGGCGATCTCCGCCCCGTTCAGCCGGCCCGACACCCGGACCTTGATCCCCTTGCAGCCGAACCGCAGCGCCGAATCCACCGCCTTGCGCATCGCCCGGCGGAACGCCACGCGCTTCTCAAGCTGGAGCGCGATCGATTCCGCTACCAGTTGCGCGTCCAGTTCCGGCTTGTGCACTTCCTGGATGTCGATGAAGACGTCCCGTTTGGTCTTCTTCGCCAGGTCCTGTTTCAGTTTCTCGATTTCGGCGCCCTTGCGGCCGATGATGATGCCCGGCCGCGATGTCCGGATGGTGATCCGCAGCTTGTTGCCGGGCCGGTCCACTTCCACGGAACTTACGCCCGCCGCCTTGAGCCGCTTCCGGAGCGTGTCCTTAAGCTCCAGATCTTCGATCAGCAGCTTCGCGTATTCCTGCTTGGCGAACCAGCGCGATTTCCAGGTCTTGCTGACTCCCAGGCGAAACCCAAACGGGTGAACTTTCTGTCCCATTGCTTCCTCAGCTCTCGGATACCGTAATTGCGATGTGGGCCATCCGGCGTTGGTAGCGGTAAGCGCGTCCCATCGGCGCCGGCCGGATGCGCTTCATCCGCGGCCCCTCGTTCACATACGCTTCCGAGACCACCAGCTTGTCCACATCGACGTCGGCAGACCGGTTCTCCGCGTTGGCGATCGCGGACCGCAACACCTTTTCCACCGCCGGCGCAATCCGCTTGTTCGTCGACCGGAGAATGTTGATCGCTTCTCCGACGTTCCGCCCGCGGATCAGGTCTACTACCAGCCGCGCCTTTTGCGCCGATGTTCGAACGTATCTCGCTTCTGCTCTCGCTTCCATGAAAACCTCACCACCGGAGATCGCGGATCGTAAATTCCGGAAGGCTCAGGATTGCTTCACCGCGCCGTTCCCTCAATCCACGCTCCATGTTGCCTCCTACGCCGGTTTGGCGGACTTCTCCGATGCCGCCTTGGCGGCGTGCCCCCGGAAATTCCTGGTCGGCGAGAACTCGCCCAGCTTGTGGCCCACCATGTTCTCCGTGATGTAGACCGGAATGAACTTCTTGCCGTTATGCACGGCAATGGTCAGGCCAACGAACTCGGGCAAAATGGTGGAGCGCCGCGACCACGTCCGGATTACGCGCTTCTCGTTCTTGGAGATCGCCGCCCGCACTTTCTCGAGGAGATGCTCGTCCGTGAACGGCCCCTTCTTTGTCGATCGACTCATATCACTTCTTACCCCTGCGGCTCACGATCCACTTGTCGGTGCGCTTATTGTTCCTCGTCCTGAAGCCGCGCGTCGGCTGGCCCCAAGGCGTCACGGGATGCCGCCCGCCGGAGGTTCTTCCTTCACCTCCGCCATGCGGATGGTCCACCGGGTTCATCGTCACGCCGCGGTTGTGCGGCCTTCGGCCCAACCACCGCTTGCGGCCGGCCTTGCCGAGCGACACATTCTCGTGGTCCAGGTTCCCTACCTGCCCCACCGTGGCCATGCAGTCTTCCAGCAGCCGGCGCGTTTCTCCCGAGGGCAGCTTCACCAGCGCGTAGCCGCCTTCCTTGGATACGAGCTGCGCCGCGGACCCGGCCGAGCGCGCCATCTGCCCGCCTTTGCCAGGCCGCAACTCGATGTTATGGATTACCGTGCCCGCCGGAATGTTCTTCAGCGGAAGCGCATTGCCCACCACGATGTCGGCATCCGGACCGGACACCACCGTGCTGCCCACTTCCAGACCCACCGGGTGCAGGATGTAGCGCTTCTCGCCGTCCGCGTAGTGCAACAGAGCCAGCCGCGCCGAACGGTTCGGATCGTACTCAATGGCCGCCACCTTCGCCGGCACGCCCACCTTGTCGCGCTTGAAATCGACGATGCGGTAACACTTCTTGTGGCCGCCGCCCCGCCACCAGACCGTGATCTCGCCGGTGTTGTTGCGCCCGCCGGTGCGCTTCTTTCCCACCACCAGCGACTTCTCCGGCTTGTTCTTGGTGATCTCCACGCGCGAGACCACGGTAGTGAACCGCCGCGTGGGAGTCGTTGGACGATAGCTCTTAATCGGCATCTCAGATCTCCGCGTATTCCGGCGCCTTCTGCCCCGGCTTCAGTTTCACGTAGGCCTTTTTCCAGTCCGGGCGGTATCCGGCGAAACGGCCCCGCCGGCGCAGTTTGCCCACGTTATTCGAGGTGCGGACTTCGGCCACCTTCACTTTGAAAATCCGTTCCACCGCCGCTCGAATCTGCACCTTGTTGGCGTTCGGCGCCACTTCGAAGCAGAGCGTCAGCTCGTCTTCTTTCTTCGTCACGGCTTTTTCCGTGACCACCGGCCGCCGGATTACCTCTAGCAGGTTCATCGCAACGCCTCCGATAATTTCTTCGCCGCCGCTTCCGACAGCAGCACGCGCTGGTGCCCCAGCAGATCGTAGGTGGTTACCTCGCGGCTGGCCACCAGCTTGACGCCCTGCAGGTTCCGCGAGCCGAGCTGGAGGTTCCGGTTCTGGTCGTTATCCACCAGCAGAACCTTCTTGTCGCCCGCTTCCAGTTTGTCCAGCGCCGCCCGCATCGTCTTGGTCTTGTGGTCGGCCAGCGCGAACGACTGCACTACCTTCAGCTCGCCGTCCCGCAGTTTGGCCGAAAGCGCTGAGCGCAGCGCGCCCAACAGCATCTTGCGCGGCAACCGGTAGCTGTAGTCGCGAGGAACCGGCCCGTGCACCGTGCCGCCGTGGCGCCAAAGCGGCGAGCGGATCGAACCCATGCGCGCCCGGCCGGTGCCCTTCTGCCTCCACAGCTTCTTGCCCGATCCCGAAACTTCGCGCCGGGTCTTCGTCTTCGCCGTTCCGCGCCGCAGGCTCGCCAGGTGATGCCTCACGGCTTCATACAGCAGCGCCTCGTTGATTTCCGCGGCGAAGACCTCGTCGGAAAGGTCCACCTCCCCGACTTTCTCGTTATTCAAATCGACAACGTCCACCCTTGGCATGGTTCTGTTACCTCTTGGCCCGCCGCACGACTACATACCCGCCGTTGGGCCCCGGCACGGCCCCCTTCACCACCAGCACGTTGTCTTCTGCGTTCACATCGATGATCTCGAGGTTCCGCACGGTCACGCGGTGGTTGCCCATGTGGCCGGCCATTCTCGTCCCCGGAAACACCCGCGAGGGATAGCTCGACGCCCCGATCGATCCCGGCGCGCGGTGGAACATCGATCCGTGCGTCGCCTCACCGCCGCGGAAGTGATGCCGCCGGACCACGCCCGCGAATCCGCGGCCTTTGCTGATCCCGATCACGTCCACTTTCTCGGCTGGCTTGAACTGGTCCACCAGCACCTTATCGCCGGGCTTGAAATCGTCGTCTCCTGGGCGCAGCCTCAGCTCCTTCAGGAACTTCACGCCCTCGACGTTCGCCTTCTTCAGGTGGCCCGTCCTCGGCTTATTGATGCGCGCCGGCTTGACATACTCCATCAACCCGAGCTGCACCGCGTCGTAGCCGTCAGTCAGCGGCGTCTTTCTCTGCACCACCACGCAAGGGCCCGCCTTGAGCAACGTCACGGGCACCACTCGCCCGTCGGCGCGGAACACTTGCGTCATGCCGATCTTTCTGCCAAGAATTCCTGGACTCATGCTAACCTCTCGGAAATTGACGACTGCTTCATTGCTTCATCGGCCGGCCGGCGCCACCCGCCGCCGGCGGCCGCGGTCCGGCAATGAGAACCGCTCGTCAATCATTTCCGGTCCTTCCCGAACGCCTTAATTTCGACGTCCACACCCGCTGGCAAATCCAGCTTCATGAGCGCATCCACGGTGTCCTGGGTTGGTTCCAAGATGTCCAGCAAACGCTTGTGAGTCCGGATTTCGAACTGCTCGCGCGACTTCTTGTCCACGTGCGGCGAACGGTTCACAGTGAAACGGTTCTTTATGGTCGGCAGCGGAATGGGGCCCGCCACCTGTGCTCCGGTCTTCTTGGCCGTTTCGACGATTTCGCTCGTCGACTGATCCAGGACCCGGTGGTCGTACGCTTTCAATCGAATCCGAATGCGCTCTCGTATCATTTCAAGAAAGTTCCTGGTTGCGGCGTTTCCCGCAACCCGCCTATTCCAAGATCTCGGTCACCGTGCCGGCGCCGACCGTACGGCCGCCTTCGCGGATCGCAAACCGCAGCCCCTTGTCCATGGCCACCGGCGTGATCAGCTCCACTTCCAGCTCCACGTTGTCGCCCGGCATCACCATCTCCACGCCTTCCGGCAGATACGTCACACCGGTCACGTCCGTCGTCCGGAAGTAGAA